>CAZKJT010000014.1:0-92368 GCA_964553225.1 uncultured Planctomycetales bacterium
CAAGTGGCTGGTTTTGCCCCGCCCCCGCATGGCTGGTTTTGCCCGCCCGCTGACAACCCAGACCACGAAAACATGGGTCGCACGCCTAGGTAACGGATCCCCACGGGGGTCCGTTATCTTTTTGCGGCAGCGTATCGCGCAGTTCCCGTTACACGCTCCGAAGCAGTCGCTCAATCTCAGCGACATGGTCTGGACGCAGTAGGTCGCCCCGGCCGTTGACCGGGTGGCCGAGAACTCGCGCCAGTTCCAAAATCCGCTCAGCGGACACGCCGTGCCGCCGGCCAAGCGTTTCCACGCTGACGAATTCACCGAGCATGCCGTCGCGCAGCCGCTCATAGACAGGCGTTAGCCGCTGCTGCAGTTCGTTCCGTTTCTCGCGCGACGCGCCGGCACGCTTGCGCCGCGGCGCGCGGGCAGGATCCGGCTTCGCTGCGACGACCTCGTCAACTTTCGCAGCCGGGAGCGCCGGGCGGGCCCGTTCGAGATAATCGGGCGCCGGATCCATCGGCCACGGCGCGTCGCTCATGACCTTGTACGCGTTTTCCGGTACCGGATAGAGCCCTTGCACCAGGACGGGAATCCCACCCGTCGGGGTCAGACCCCGGCTTCCGCCTTTGACGTGCACAAGTGAGAGCAGGTCTTTGTCGTTGACATCCACAATCATCTCGGGCGTCAGGCGTGCGACCAACTGATCCTGCCAGCTGCTGGTTTCCGACTTACTGTTTGATCGCCCTTGCGAGACGGTGGTTCCGTGACTCGTCGTCTCGCCGCTGCTGAGAGCCTCGCTCCATTGAGTGGCCAAATACCCAGTTTCTCCGCTGGTGCCGGCCATCGTTGATCGCGAGGTCGACGTGCCGGTTGACGTCGCATTGGATTCCTCGTGCCCTTTGGTCTCCGTCGTCGCGCCACCATGCGTTCGTTCGATTACTCGACCCGACAGAAGCTTGAAGAGCTCAACCACGCGCACATCTTCAAGCGTGAGACACTGCTTGAAACTGCAGTTCTCGAAGAGCATTCCGTACAGGTCAGCGTCGCGCGTCTTCAAGGCACTGGAGGACTGGTGCGCCAGAACGAATCCGACGCCGGCGGACCGCGCATCCTCCAGCATTTCGACCACGTTTCGGGCCGCCAGGCGCTGAAACTCATCGATCAGCACGAACGCCTGTCGCGTTTCGCGGCGCTTGAGGCGCTCGGTCGCTGCCTTAAGCAGGGAGAAGAGCATGAGCTTGCCGATGTCGCGGCTGAGCAGATGGTTGCCGCGGGAGTCCAGATGGACATACAGAACTTCACCGTTCTCCAGGAACCGGTCAAAGTCGATTTGCTGTTCTGGGTCCACCGGCTTGGACTCGACGTTGACATGCAGGGCGTATTGCATGCCGCTGATGGCGCTATAGAGGCCGCGCGCATCCTTGTTGCCTGATCCGCCGGACGTTCGGGATTCAACCAAATCCACCAACTTCTGGAACGTGTCCGGATTCTCCTCGTGGATAATCTCGATCAGTGTCGTCCGCTGTTCCGCCGTGAAGAAGTCCGAGCCGTAGCCTTCGGTGTATACCAGCGAGAAGGCCTTGATCAGCATCTCGGCTCGCTCCACGAGGTACGGGGTGGCGCGCAGCATCGCGAATGGATCAAACTGCACGCTCTGAAACGCCGGATCCGTCGAAAAGAACCGGAACTTACGATGTTGCTCACGCGCAACCTCTTCGGCCAGCGCCCGCAGGAAGGGGTCGCCGCCGGGCTTCAGGTCAACGATCATCACTGCCGTCGGCTGTTTCGCCTTCCCATTCCATTCGTACGGCTCGGCCAACTGGATTAGAAGCTGAGCAAGCGCGTGCGATGTCTTTCCGAATCCGGAGGCGCCGAGGATGTAGCCGTGCCGCTGAAAGACCTCGCGCGGCACAAGGAGCGGCTGCGTCGTCGGGTGGCGCAGGCCGACAAACACTTCGTTCTGGTGACCGCCCGTCGAGCATTGGCGGAGGTCATTGATCCACTTCCACTCCGACGTGGTGTCGGTCGGGAGAATGTCCTTCAGCCGTTTCTTCGCCAGCAGGTTCCACGCTTGGTTCCAAGCCGTCTTCCCGAGTCGCTCCCACATTTCCTCGGGCGTCATCGGCGCAGCGCTATCGGCGCGCGCGAAACTCACGGGACGGGCCGGACCACCGTCAGTTGCCGCGCTGAAATCAGGCTGCGCTATCCGGGCAGCTGGATCCGCGGCGTCCGCAAAACTCACGCGCTTGGGTCTCTTACGCGAAAACACGCAAAGCCTCCGACAACTCGTCGCGACCGGGAATCACTTCAACGTTCACATCCACGAAATCGAACAATGGCCGGTCTTCGAATCGTTCGGTCTCAAGGCGGGCATTGATCTGCGCAGCCCGCTCCCGGTTCGTCACCGGCACGCAAATGGTCAGCACGCCGTTCGTCAGCCACGGCCGGAGCGGCTCCTCCTGCCAAAGGTCCCGCAATCGCCGCCGCACACTGGAGGCGATCTCGTTCGGCGGCGTGGCGGGGCCGGGCACGTACATCGCGTGGACGCGTTTGCTGTTCGCGACGTACTCCAGGCAGTAGTCGTGCCCGGCGAGTTTTGCGTCGGCGAACAACTCGCGCAGGTCCTCTTTGCCCAGCCGCGCACGCGGCTTCTTCGCCAGGTAGCAGAAGCTGAAGACGGCCAGGTGACGCGCTTCGGCTTCCGCTCCGGCCTCCTCCCCGGAGCGACGTCCTGCGCCTACCGCGCTCGCGCCACGCGGTGTCAGCACGTACGCCACACGGCGGCCGCCGTAACCCTCACGAGTCCCGATGAATCCGCCGGCCTTCAGCGCCCGGATCGTCTCCTCCGGGTCGCCGCCCTGGCACGGCACAAACCGAATGACCTCCGTAAACGACAGGCGGTAGCGCGCCAGGTGTCGCAGAATGGCAAGCCCACGCTCGTCGGGACTACCAGAGCTCATAGTTCATCTTCTCACGCTCACAGAACGCATGAAACGCGACGAGTTTCACGGCGGAGTACGTGCCGCCCAGCTCAATCACCGTTCGCACAGCGCCGTCCTCAATCATCGCATCAGGCAAGCGCTTGCGGTCGCCAAACCCAAGCGTGGCAAGCCGCGCCTCCGAGTACCAGACGGCGGATGAAGAGCGTAACTTCAGGAACCGCTTGAAGTATACGGCGGCGAGCGACACGTCGTGACTGACCTCGCTCAGACGCGGTCGCCGACCCCCGGCGCCTCCAAACTGCACGCCTCCGGCTCGGCTCGCAATTACGAGCGGCGTCCGCACCAGGGGCGCCGACCATCGGGCAGCCAGCCGGGTGGCCAACCTGGCAAAGTCTGGAGCCGGGTCCTCTACGCGCCAGCGCACGAGCGGGGCGTGCAGTTCCAGTTCCGGCCGGACCAGCATCGCGAAACGTTCGATCAGGCCGGCGGCTGAGAGGTCCCTCATTCGGCGCTCGGCGCTTCGCACGGGCTCCGGGGAGTCGGCGAACCAGGCGCGGGCAATCTGAGCCACGCTCGCCACGCGAACGTCGCGAGCGAGTGCGGCCAGAAGCTCGCGGTCTCGGGTGGTTAGCTGGACCGTGCGTCCCATGTGCCGCACATTCTCCCGTGATCTTGGAAGGACGGAAACCGGTACAAGGCCGGAGCCGTAACATGCGTCCTTACAGCCAGTTAAACGTGTGAGCTTTCCGATTCAAGGCCGGGACTGACGCCGGTGGAATTCCAGGCGCTGTCCGATGTTCGGAGCGGGATAAAGGCCGGGACCGCCTGCCGGGACGGTCCCGGGTTGGTTAGTAATCGTCCGGCAGAAGGATCGTCGTGGCCGACCGGTCGGCCTCCGTGATGATCCAGAATTTGGTGCGGTTGCGGTCATGGTAGACCGAGAAGAGCCGCAGCTGTCGGGCGAGCGAGAAGTCGTTCTCCTTCGCATCCTCCGGACAGCAGTCTCCCCAGTCTCCCCGGGCGTGCCGGGTGAGGCACGCCTGAACATCACGGGGGTCGAGCCCGTTCTGAGCGGCCGGGGTGATCAGGGTCCGGCCCAGTTCAAACCTGGCTCCGGCGGCTGCCGGACGGGTGCGCGTCTCCTGTCTGCTCATAAGCTCCAGCCCTCCCCGCGAACAGTGGGCACCTGCGGCCTCGCCGGCGAACTGGACGTACAGCGCAACCAGCGTTTCATCAGCTGGAGCGCTTCCGACAGATGGCATACCCGCCCGTCCTGGAATTGCACGTACCAGGTCTGCGGATGCCGCTCCAGGTATGCGGCGACGTATGCGACGGCTTCCGGGAACGTGCGCGGAGCCGCGACCCAGTCCAGCGGTCGGGACGTCCTGAGGCTCGGCGGTTGGGCCGAAGCGGCCACGCGCCGTGCCGCGGATTCCGAGTCTGCCAGGTTCGGGGGCGTTTCTCCGGCTGCCCCGTTGACCGGCGCCAAGACCGGGTAAGCAGACTGTGCTGCGGGCGGAACCCCCGCAAGCACTTTTGATTCTTCGTTCTTCATGTTATGTCTCCAATAAAGACGGCCGGCCGGCTTCCACCGGTCGACCGCGGTTTGTTACAACAGGTCGCTGTCCGCGAGCGTCGCGGCCAGCCCGTCCAGGTCCTCACCGTACAGCTGCGCCAGCGCGGCGATACGGTTCAGCCGGCTGAGTTCACTGTCAGCGTGCAGCGGTCGTTCAACCGGGCACGTCGGACAGTGACAAATCAGCCCGCCGTTGCGGCGGAACTCCGTGGGCGCCTCGTGCAGTACATGGTCGAGGTCCCAGGGCTCGCCGCAGCGGATGCATACAAGGTCCATGCTCCTCCATCAGAATGTGCGGCGCTGCTCCCATCGCGGCGTGTTCGGCTCGGGTCGAGATGACCCGCGGAGCGTGTCCGCGGGAGCGAGCCGGTCGTTCGCAGCGTCGGCGCGTCTAATCCAATCGTCATCAGGATGCACGCGCCGCACCGCGGCTGACTTCATTCGTGTATCATAAATTTGACTCAGAAAGCAAGCCTTAAGTGAGCGCGACGGAAAGAAAAAACGCTCGAATAACCTCCGTCCGGCGGCGCTATTGAGGGGGCAGACTTATCCATAGAGGGGACCCGCGAAGGGACCCTCCAGTCCCGCAGCGGGGAGTCGCTGTGGAGAAGTCGCGTACCACGTCACGGCGACGCCCAACGAGCCCGCTATCGTGACGCACGCAGTGCTTGCGCTGGCCGCGTTTGTTCGGCAGGATGACCGACTATGCGAAGGGCTCAGATGATTCAGCTTTCCGCCGCAGCGCGGCGCACGCTCGGCCGCTGGAGTCGTGATAGCTCCCACACTCGCCGCGCGCGTCGCGCGCGGATGCTGCTCTTGGCGGCCCAGGGCTGGTCAAACGAGTACATCGCGGAATCACTGGGAACCGACGTCCACACTGTGGCACGCTGGCGGCTGCGGTTTCTGAAGGGAGGATTGCCGGCTGTCGACGGAGAACGCGAACGGCCCGGCCGGCCGCGGCTGCACTCCGAGGCGGACGAAGCACGCATTCTCGCCATCACCCGGAACCGGCGCCCTTCTTCGGGCCGGCGCTGGACGACGCGCAGCTTGGCGGCACATCTGGGCGTAAGTCATTCCCGGGTCCAGCGTATCTGGACGCGTGCCCGTATCACGCCGCCGACCTGGCCGCCATCCGACTGATTCATCAGCCGATGAGAAGGTCAGGCGGCAGCGGGCCTGTTCCTGTGGGTTCGACGAACACCGTCGAACAAACCGTCTTGCGTCTACGTTGCGCTGCGGGTGCGCTGCGCGTGGATCCAGCTGAACGCGTCAGTGACGACCTTCGCCAATACGAGCAGGTCGTCCGTCCCGAATCCGCTCGCCTCCTTCCATTGGTCGCCGTCCTTGTAGATCCGGGCGACCGTGACGTTGTGCATCGTGCCGTTCTGGGTCTGGTTCTGCCAGACGACGGCCTTGATGCTGCCGTAGCGGACTTCGTGCACGGGTCTGCGTGCGTTGTCGCTCATGAGAACCTCGCTTTCTTCCTGCATAGCTGCTGCCTCCTGACTACCTGCGTTATGGGCAGCCCCACGAAATGTGTGCGCTACCTTTTTCCTGCCGTCCTCGGCCGTCATCGTCGCGGCTCGCCCCGTCGAGGCCGTCAGGCCCTTGGCCGCGACGAGGATGGCCGCAGGGCGGCTGCCCCATCTGCCGGGTCGGACCCGATTCTGAGCGGCTCGTCCGCTTCCCACTGAAGCGGCGCAGCCAATCGAAGTCCCTCCGCGAGACGGCTGGCCAGTTGCGCCTCGAACTGCTTGCGATGATGATCCTGGCGTGGTCCGTTTCCCGGCAACCGCAGGGGTCCAAGGGATGAGAGCGCATCGATGATGCTCGGCAGCGCAGCCTCGACGGCCTGGAGCAAGGCTCGCACGGCATGGCTCGTCGTGACTCGCGCGCCGGTAGCTTCACGCAACACCTGCACGAGTCGCTCCAACGTGGCGTCCGTATCGGGCGACAGGAGCACTTCGCGTTTTGTTGGGGGTGCATGCGGCGGCCCCGGATTGGGCGCGCTGACGGACTCGATTCCGTGTCGGTCTGAACCAATGGTTGGCGAAGGCGATGCAGCGCGCTCGATCGCTCGTCCGGCTGTCTGGGGATCGAGCAGGCGCGCGATGGAACTACTGGGCGGTGGGTTACGCGGTGCGCGTGGCATTCGGCCTACCCCTCCGCGGCGGGTTTGGCCCCGCTGACGTGAACGATCTCCAGCGGGCGCGGCGTTGACGCCGTCGCCGAGCTGAGTGGCGCGAGCGTGCCGAGCAGGAACGCTCTCCGGTTGCGAACGCGGTGCTCGACCTCGGCCGCGAGCCGAAGGTACTGCTGGGCGACTGGCAGACGCGTGAACTCGGGAAGCTGAAACAACGTCGTCCCGCGCCCCGAGACCTCGGGAATAACCACGGCCTGCGAAATGTGCGTTTCGAACCGACGTCGGGGCATTGCGCTGTCGACCGCCGCCTCCAGTTCGGCGCGGATGCGTGTGACGCGTTCATCCACGTTGGTGAAGACGACGCCGAGCACTTCCAGCAGTGGATTGCGCTGGCGGCGGACATCGGCGATGTCGTTGCACGCTTCGTTCAACCCTCCCAGGGAGAGCGGGTGTGGAAACGCCGAGAGCACAATCCACTCCGCCGCCGAATAGGCGGCGACGGTCGTGGTTGCTCCCGCGATTGGCGGCGTATCGAGCAGGATGAAGTTGTAGATCTGTTGCGCCTGTCTGAGCGGCGCCTCCAGGAGTTTGGTGCGGTCGGCATACTTCGACAGCCGGACGTCGAGCTCGCTTAGCTGGGGCCGCGCCGCGACCAGATGGACGCCGTGAGGCATCTGCTCGGTCAGCACAAGGTCGCCCAGTGCATCGCTGTTGGTCAACAGCTCCAGCGTGCCCGCAAAACTCTGCTCCGGGACGCCCAAGTGCCGCGTCGCGCCGGCGGCGGGATCGAGATCAATAATCAGCGAGGAATAGCCGCCCTGACCGAGCGCCGCCGCGAGGTGAACCGTATTGGTCGTCTTGCCGACGCCGCCTTTCTGGTTGCCGACGGCGATGACCACGCCGCGAATGTTGCTGTTCATAAGGTTCGATGTGTCACTTCAAACATCCGGTCGCTGGCGCGGTTGACGGGCTTGCGGGCGGGCCGGATGTCCTGCATTGATTTCATAGCACGCGCGCCGCGGCCGTCGCAAGACGGAAGATGAACGTTGCTCCCCCCGGCCGACAGGCGGACGGGCCAGCCCGCCGACGGGCCTGCGGAACAGGGCTTGCGCACCAATCATCGAACGCGGTACGTTTGCTCCGAACGCGCCGGCTGCCGCATCTGAAGCAGACGGCCGCGCTTTCGCAATGGAGAGTGAAATGAATTGAGCAGGAAGGGTCTGGCAAGAACGGCGACGGTCGGTCGCCATTCTCGCAGCTGACGGGCGACATCAACGTCGAGCACGGCAGCGGTAACTGTGGCAAGTTCACCGTAGCGCAGCTCTGCGCCGCATGTCAATCCCGTTTGTGCTGATCGGCGGTCGTGTGTCCGCCGACCCACCGGCCTGTTCCGGACACCACGGACATCCGCCTAAAGAGTCCGCTGAAACAGTGTTCATGGGATTATGGAACAGAGTTTTGTGCAGGGCGCGGGTGCGCGCCGGGGAGCGTTCCGAGCGGCGTGTGGAACATCGCGTGGAACATATCGAAAGAGTGCGTTCGCACGAATCAAGCCGGATGGGGGGTTCTGCTTCGTTCCGGCAATGGCAATTCTCGCGACGTGGTGGGCCTACAAGCGGGGGATCATCGGCCTGGTAGACGTCCGGGTATGGCTGGCGATTTTCGAGGTCCTGGCGCGGCGCTGCGTCGTTCGGGGTAATCGATCTTTTTTTCGTGTGGAACATGAGATTGCCGGGCTCGTCGGAACCTCGGATGAACACATCAACGCGTCGCTGCGCCGACTCGAACGGGCAGGCCTAATGGTGCGGTCCAAAACGACGTTTGATCTTCAAGTTCAAGCCGATCTGCTGACGGCCGAACAACGTGTTGACCTGGGCGGAACTTTCGAGCAAGTCGAGAACCGGCGCCGCAGAATTCCGGTTCCACGGCGGGTGCTGCGCTTCCTGTGTTCAGTGAAGCGTCCCGTGCTGATCGCGACGGTGATAGGTCATCTGCTGCGCTGCATGTACTACCGCGAGGGGCAATGCGCACCGGACGGACGCTGCAAGGCTTCCTGGGTTGCAAGCGTGTTCGAAGTCGATTCTCGCAACGTCAAGGCGGCGCGGCGCGAGCTGGTCGACGCGACGATGCTGATACTCGACCCGACCGATCAACTGTCGATGAACCGCTGGGGACCGCGGGTGCGCTTCAATCTGGAGTGGCGCCCACTCGTGTCGAACGGCCCCACTTCGCCACCCCCCTCCGACAATTTGCCCCCGCAATCACCACCCCTAATACAAAACCGGAAACTCTCTTCGAGAATGATCAACCAGGAACCCGCCGCGGCGGCGCGAACTGGGGCTTGCCGCCGGGCTGTGGCGGCGCCCACGCTGAGCAATGTGACGCTGGCGGATCTCCGCGACCCGCCTCGATTGGAAGCGCTTTTCGTGCAGGCTGAATCGCGCGGGTGGACAGACGGCAGTGAAGCCGCGAAGTTGCGGTTCTTCGCGGCAGCGGAGCGGGCAAAACGCGTCGGTCACCGGAATCCTGCCGGGCTATTCGTCAGCATTCTCCGGCGCGGTCTCTGGTCGTTCATCGCAGCGGTGGACGAGGACGCGGCCCGCCCGAAACTGCGTTCGTTGCGAATGGGCTGCCCCGCGAACGTCGCGCGACCTGGAGCGCCGCCCGACGAGAATTCGGCGCCGGCGCCCTCTCGAATCGTTGTGCAAGCAGTCCTGCGCAAGCTTGGCGTCGTCGCCGCGCCCGCTCGCTTGACGGACGCGCTGCTATCGAATGCTGCCGGGAGCTTGAAATCGCGCGGCGGGGTCCTGCGCCGATTGCATGAGAGACATCACCATGAGCAAGCATGAGCCAACGTTCCATCGATGGATGACCGTCGATCAAATCCGCAAACAGCAGCGCATGCGGCGCGAGCGTGTCTTGGCGGCGATGCTCAGCGGGGAGCTCCCTTACGAGCAACGCGGCCGGATTCGCTACGCGCGTGTGTGCGACGTGGAGGCCTGGGAGTTTCGCCGTCTGACCAACGCTCCTGAGCCAAGTACGTGCGAGATTCACCCGGCTCTTCTGGACCTCGCATAAGGGCGCGTTCCATAACGACGTACGCGGATTCTTCAGAACGCGGTCCGCCGAAAGGCCTGCGGCTCGGGACCCTGTCGGCCGTTGCTCGCCCCCCGGCACGAGCGAAGCGAGCTTGGCGACGGCCGATAGGGAGAGACGCTGGCCTGGCCCTGCGGACGGGTGCCCAGAGGTCTGAGCCTTCGTTCATCGGCTTTGGAGCGGTTGCACGACGGCAACGACTGAAACGCCCCCGGAGGGGCCCACCAGTTCCTCCTGCGTGTAAACCGGAATGGCGTGAACCGTGACATTGGCGGCGACCGTTCCGAGGTCAAGGAATGACGTGCCGTCGCAGGGTTCCTGACTCATTGACGACGCATAGATCGGCCCCTCACACGGGACCGACTTGTCCTTCGGGATATGGCTCCCGAATCTGCGAGCGAAGGCGTCATTTAGGATCGCGTAGTCAACGCGGAGCTTCGGCGTCGGCTCTGGTATCGGGTCATCGGCGAACATCGAAAGTTGGCTTCGGTCGTTGGCACGTTGACGGATCTCAGTCGGCTTGAGCTTCCACGTGAAGAACACCGCGGCGAGCGGCGCCGCGTGCGTTTCGACCAGGCGGCGCACCGTTGCATCCGGCGATGCCTGATAGTCGCTGGCGAGACGCAGGATTTCGGACGCAGAGAGGTGCATCGCCGCAATGCGCTCATGAAACCACGGCTCGGGAAAGAGGAACTCAGACGCGGCCACGTCGCAGAGGGTTTCGAGCAGGTTCTCGGGATCGGCCCAATCACGGTCAGCAGCCTTGCGGCATCGAACGGTAACCTGGTACTCAGGAAAGAGGGTATGGCCGATCTCATGGCCAATGCTGAAGCGCTGCCGCGTGAGGGGGCGGTCCCGGTTAACGCGCAGGACGACCTGTCCGTCCGCCTGCGGTGCGATTTCGGAGTCCTTGCTGAACTTCGGAGCGTCGTTGGAATGGCGAAGGCCGCGGAAACTGGCCAGCGCATCGAGATTAAAGGGTGGGCTGGCGTCAAACGCATTCCGAAATTGCTCGATCACGGCCCGCGCCTTGATTCGGACGGCGGTCCGCGGGTCGTCTTCACCCGTCTCTTCCATCACGGCCCGGATGTGGGGATGGATGCGGCTTCTGGCCGTCATGGCTTCCTCCGCGTCGCCCGTTTCATCAGTCGGTACAGGTCGTGCCAGTCCTCCTTGGTTTTGGGCTGGCCGCCTCGAAAACGCATGGCGGCCAGATCCCGCACATCGTTCTCCGCGAGCGGCTCGCCGATCTGCTGCATGAACTCGCGGAACTCGACCAGCGATGGGCTCAGGTCGACAGTGCCGTGGTCGACTCGAACCGACGGAAGTGCGAGCAGGTCTGCAATCGTCGTGGACAGGGCCTGGGCGATACGAAGCAGCACATCCGCCGACGGCTTCTTTTGCCCGTCCTTGTCCTGCTCCAGCTCCCACAAATAGGTCTTCGAGACCTCGGACTTCTCGGCGAGTTGATCAAGCGTGTATCCCACCCGCTCGCGCTCTTCGCGTATTCGTTTTGCCAGCGACATCGCGACTCCGGGCAATCGTCCTGCTGCGGGGTTTGTCCCAATCCAAGCATAGACCCTCTGGTTCGCCCTGGCAATAATTCTGTTCGCTGGAGTTGAACTTCGGCCGCGCGCCGCTATATTCGTTATAGCGAACGGCTGGTCCACCGCAGCGTACCGTGCGGACGCCTGTTCACGGAATGAGACGCAGCTGAAAGGAGCCGGATCGTATGAACGCAGACCGAATCAACCAGTTGTTGGGCTTGGTCGTGGACCTGCTCGACATCCCCGCGTCACACTACGCGAAGGCCAAGGAGCGTTACGAATCGCTGGGCAGGTGGCTGCACCGTGACGGGTCACCGGTCGGAGCCCTGTCGCCGGCTGTTTACGCACAGGGCTCCTTTCGGTTGGGCACCGTCATTCGCCCGCTCCTGAAGCGCGAAGAGTACGACTTGGACTTAGTGTGTGAGATCACGCTCTCAAAGATCGATGCAACGCAGAAGCATGTGAAGGAACTCGTCGGCGGCGAGGTTAAGAGTTACGCCGACGCACACGGAATCAAAGAGCCCGTTGCGGAGGGCAATCGCTGTTGGCGGCTCGATTACGCCGATGACGTCCGGTTTCATGAGGATGTGCTGCCAGCGATTCCAGAGGACCAGGCAGTCAAGGCCGTGCTCTGTGGGCGGGGCGTTCCCGCGTCCGTCGTTGGGCACAGCATCTGCATCACCGACCGCCGGCACCCGCGATTCGCAGTGATCACACCGGATTGGTTTTTGAGCAATCCGAAGGGATACGCGCTTTGGTTCGAAGATCGGATGAGGCCTGCGGCGCGGGCCGTGTTGGAGAGCCTTGTTCGGAACCGCGTGTACGCGTCCGTAGACGACGTTCCAGCCTACGAATGGAAAACACCGCTGCAGCGGGCTGTGCAGCTCCTGAAACGGCACCGCGATGTGATGTTCAAGAACGATCCCGACTGCAAGCCAATCTCAATCATCATCACGACCCTGGCGGCGCGGGCGTATGCCGGGGAAACCGACCTTTACGCGACGCTGAAGTCGGTCGTGGAGCAGATGCCGCGGCTCGTCAATGACCGCCCGCCGCGCGTACCCAACCCGGTGAATCCGGCGGAGGACTTCGCGGACAAATGGGCCAAAAACCCTCAGCTAGAGCGGAACTTCGAGCACTGGTGCGCTCAATTGCAGACGGACCTAAGGCGGCTGCGGGAGTTGGCGTCGGTGGGCGAGACGCGCGAATCGATCGAAAGTGTGTTTGGCGCGCTCGTCGCTGTAGATGAACTGCAGTCGTTGGGCCTGGAGAGGGCAGAGACTGGCGTACGCGAGCGGGCGCCATCGGTTGTAATCAAAGACGCCCCCAGACCCTGGAAGCACATTGATTAAGATCCAGAACGGTCAGGATAAACTCGGGTTGCAAGCCCTGCTGGACAAATACAGCGGCCTGAGAATCCGACCGCGATCCGGCGCGGAGTTGGTCCTGTCGGGTCGCCTGGCGTTTCGGGCGCAGTGCCGCGGTTATGAAGAGATCAGCGACTGCTTTCTGGTGCAGATTGACGTCTCCGGTGGTTTCCCGCGTGAGTTGCCTTGTGTCCGCGAGCTGGGCGGTCGTGTCCCGGGAGGATTTCACACGAATGGGGACGGCACGCTCTGCCTCGGCTCGCCGCTTCGCCTACATCTTCTTGCCGGGAAGCGGCCGACGCTCCTGCAGTTCGTTGAACGTTGCGTCGTGCCGTACCTATACGGAGTCTGTTACCGCGAAAAGCACGGCACGCTCCCCTTTGGCGAGCTCGCACATGGAACCCAGGGCGTCATCGACGATTACAAGGCCGTCTTCCGCGTTCAGGATGAACGGGCGTGCTTGGAATTCATGCGCCTGACCGCGCTGCAGCGCAGGAGAGCGAATCGGCACGCGTGTCCGTGCGGGAGCGGCCGACGGCTGGGTCGGTGCCATAATCGAGTAGTGAATGCGCTGAGGCAGTCCTGCGGACGACTCGCATTCCGTGCGGAGTATCAGAGGTTGGCACGGTGATTCGGTGCGGTGCTGGGGCCCTCGCGGCCGCCAGACGGCCGGTTTGATTGAGGTGCAATCGATGGCGAACGAGTTGATAATCATCCGGCATTCCGGATTGAGGACGATTGCCGCCAGTGAAGTGTTGGCGGCCATTCCGCCCTCCGAACTGGGCCTCCCGCGAATAGACGAGCACATTGATACGACCGAGTTCGCCGCTCAGATCGAGCAGGAGGACTGGGGCGACCAGGACTCAAATCTTCGGAACCGTGCAGCCGCAATCCTGTCGATCGCTGAGAAGCGGGGAGATGCGGCGCTGCACTATTTCGGATTGGCGGAGATCCCTCATGTGCTCGCGCTTGGAGCGTACCTGGGCGACGAGCGACACATAGCGATTCATGAGTTCGACCGCGACTCGAATTCTTGGGCCTGGCCTGAGGGTGAGTCGATGGTGATAATGGAAACTCACGGCGTGCCGGGTCTGCCCGCGGTGTCCGCGCGAGGTGACGCCCTGCTGCGTGTCGAGGTGTCGGCCACGATATCCGATGAAGACATTCGTGAAGCCGTCGGGGAAGATCTCCTGGCGAACATCCGCGTTGTGCTGGCGACAGGGTTGACGCCAGCTATCTGCAAGGTCAGGTCTGAGGCGGACCTCATGAAGGTTCGCGCGGCCGTTCGCGATGCGTTGGCGGGGCTGAGGGCTGCACGTCCGAATCTGGATACTATTCACCTGTTCATAGCTGCACCAGTTTCCGTATGCCTCGCGGTTGGACAGGAACTAAAGCCTAGGAACTCACCCCCCATTCAGACGTATCGCTTCAGACGGGTTGAGGGACAGCCGGCGTACAAGTCGGCCCTGGTGCTCCGGGGAGGCGATGATGCAACGCGCGACATACCGTTGTCGCGGGAGCAAACAGCGCGAGCGAAGGAGGTACGCGAGATTTGGGACGACGTCTTGGTCGGACTGGAAGGCTACGCGGCAAATCGCAAATCCTCAGCCCAGCCGAACCCTCCCTGGTACGCGGGGCTGGAACCGCGGGAGGGACTGCAAAGCGCTCGACCATTTCCGTCGCTGAAGGCCTTCGCTCAATTGCTGCCGGAAGGGGCCAAAGTTGATCCGGATCCGTTCCCCGCGGAGTACGGCTTCGACAAGGACCGGAAGTTGTGGCGAGTCAGTGACCGCCTGCTCGCGGGCCTGGATGTTGCGGCTGGCGGCGACGAGGAACGACTGCGCCAGATTATTCGTCTGTTCCTGTTTCATGAGTATCTGCATGATTTTCACAGCTTGACAAAGTACACGGCCGCGGAGGTGGGCAAATTCCCGAACTGCCTTGAATACATCGATTACACCGCCGATGCATACGCGTTGATCCACCAGCTCGACTATCAGTACCTGCATCACCACGGTACCGTCAAAACCGAAGATGCAAAGCGGTTGTTCGTTGCTGATCAAATCGACTTGGTAATCAGGTCGTTCTGGGCGTTTGAGCCGCAGGCGCCGGTCGTGGAATGGCAACTCAGGCGATTGCGTCGGTATCTGAACTGGTATTGGCGGCACGCGCAAGTGAAGCGCGCCACCGATACCGGCACGGTGCTGAGGCTACTCGGCAAGGCGCCCCACGTTGAGATCGCTGGGTTGCACCAGTTTGCGCGAGGGCGGCGGGTGTTGGTGCGACTGGACCGCTTTGATCGTACGACTTCCTTGGAGTTGGCGCTGGTGATGGAGGATTGTCGTCTGTTGCGCTTGGCTGACAGCCCGACGCTGGGCGTTTCTGAAATAGCCAGTGCATTCGTGCACGGTGAGCACGAAGAGATTCAACGGTTCTTTAACGCCGTGTTTGAGGAGGCTGCACAACGCTCCGGAGCATTGCCCGCGAACTAGGTTGCGTAGTCTGAATGGCTCGGCACGGTTGTGTCGCGCGCGGCCAGAGCGGGGCGTCATCGTGAGTTCTCAAAGGCGCGTAACCGAACGAGCTCGGCCTTCAGTCGAAAATACGTGGCCCGCCCGCAGCCAGTCGTCTCAATGAAGCGCTGGACGCGCTGCTGCTCGGTTCGCAGCGCTGGATTGTCCTGAAGCGCGACAACGCAGGCCAACCGCGCATCTGGCAGCACCATTTGCAGCAAGCTCGATCGCCAATCCGGTAGCCCTGCGCGTCGCAGCTGTGAGCCCTTGCAGTAGTGGCGCATCGAAACCTCGGTGGCCAACGGCAGGAGGTCGCCGATAAACGCGTACACCACGTCGTCCTTGAACCACTCGCCCACACGCCGGTGGACTTCGGTCTTTGACGGATCGAAGTGCAGGATGATGGCGCGGTCTTCCAGTGCGCGAACATTCGGGTTCAACGTGCGCCACTCATTGGCGATGAGGATGACGATGCTCGCGGTGGTGAACGATGTGGGGACGCCGGGCGTGGTGAGCGTGGTGTTGCTGAGCCACGTGAGATGCTTCGTTCGCTCGGTGTTGCACAGGGGTTTGAGCAAGCGCACACAGTTCGGGTCCGCGTAGAGCTTGTCCAGATCGTCGAGCACGATTGGCTGATCACGCTGGTCCCACAGTTGGCGGTAGAGACCGAAGGGCTGCATGTGGCCCTCGATGTAAAGCACGCCGTGCCGAGTGCGGTCTCGTTCGCCGGCCGAGCCCTCCGAGAGTCCGAGCGCACGCTTGACGCTTTCGCTCTTACCCGTGCCGTGGCGCCCCAGCAGAAGCACAAGGCCAAGCTCCCCGGCAGCGAACTTCGCGAGGTACAGGTCGAGCTGGGCATAGGTCGTCAGGCGAATGACTTCGCGCGGTATCGCCGGTTGTCTAGCTCGTCGGCCCATTATGCTACTCGCACGCGGGAGGTGGAAATACCTGAGACTTTGAGACTGCTGCGCGTAACCGCTGGTCAACTCGGCACTTCATTCTGCTCCGGAAGTCTCATTCCCCCGTTCTTGGGATCCAGTTGAGCGCTCTCGCGTCGCCTGATGCTGCCGCGGCTCCAGTCCCGCGGCGGTGAGCGCGTTTCGCCAGCACTTGAAGAACCGCTCCGCGGCCCGGTAGAGCGCTCGCTCGTCGCGATAGACGGCGCGCGAGTTGATCGGTGCACCCTCTTGCAGGCGCTTGTGAATGGCTTGAACCACCGACTCCGCTGTTGGGTACGGCCGTTGGCAGCGCGGCGTTTTGGCGCGCGCATCGAATCGCCGGGTGCGTTCGACCGCCGTGCGGGAATGCAGTTGCTGCGCCGGGTCCAGCCCTGCCGCCTCCAGCGCGGCGGCCCAGCTTCCGAAGAGGCGAATGCCGGCAGCAGGAAGTGATTTTGGATGAACCGAATGGCTGCGGAGTGATTCGTTCCGGAGGGCGCGCACGAGAATGGCCTCAATGATTCGCTCCGGGGTCCAGGGCGGGCAACTGCGGAGCTTGTGAGCGTCCACGCCGGCCGCGGTCACGGCGGCGGACCAGGAACCGAAGATGCGCCGGGCGGCGCGCATCAACGGACCATGGAGGCACTTCATCTCGTTGGGGCGTGGCGGGTTGCGCCGCCGCGCCAGTGCGCGGATGGCCCCTAGAATGCGGGATGGGGTCCAAGTCATGTGGGTGCGGGTCCGGTGTTCAGAAACGCCTGCAGCGGTTACTGCGTTCCGCCATGAACCGAATATGCGTCCCGCGGCCTGGTAGAGCGCGGGGTCGACCGGAGTCTCGCCGCCCAGCGAGAGCGGCATGCCTTCGGCTTCGCGCTGAAGGATGCGGCGGATGATCTCCGTGCGCGTCCAGCGTGCCACTGGATTCACTCCCTCGCGTCGGCGATGACCCGCTCGAACGCCTCCACGGCGGCCGCGTGGTGTTGATCGAGGTACGTTCGAATGCGGGCGTTGCTGATGAGCGAGCGCGCGTAGACGGCGAGTCGCAGAAGATCGACCGTGTACTGTTTGTAGAGCCGGGAGTAGAAATCGTGTTTCTGCTCGGCTTCAGCCAGCTTCTTCAGGAGATCGCTCTTCCGCTGGCCATTCTTGTTCCACGGCGCTCGCTTGCGGCTGCGGGATTCACGCTGGTCTGTTGGCGTCTTGAGGATCAGCGCTCGTACGAAGGCAATGCTGTAATCCTTGTAGGCCGCCATCGCAGCGAGTATCTCCTTTTGTCGGTCGCCCTTTACGTGCGTGAATTCCTTAGCGCAGGCGCGCGACAGCTTGCCTTCGTCGAACGCGGTAGCCACGTCGGGATGGAGCTGCTTGAGGAGCGTCTTTTTCAGCCGGTGCGAGATGCCTGCAATGCCCAGCGCCGCGGCGATCGTGGACTCTTCCAGCTCGTCGAGTGAGCGCTCGATCATTCGGTTCTCCTGGACCGGAGAAACACGGTTGACCATACGGTTGCCGGTGAATGCTTCGCGCTGCCGGCCAATCAGGCAGGGCACGAGTTCTGCCCCAAGCTCCGTCAACGCCCGAAAACGCTGCACCCCGTCAGTGATGACGTACCCCTCGCCGTCCGGATAGACCACGAGCGGTTCGATCAGGCCCGTGGCCTTGATGCTCGCCAGGATGCGGGCGTACTCGCGCTTTGTGATTCTGCGCTCGCGTAGCGGGCGGAGCGCCGCAATCGGAACGTCCAAGGCCTTCGATTCGTCCATTGTGTTACCCCTGAGCAGTGGCGGGTTGAGCTTCGGCCGGGGCATAGGCGTACGCCCCCGCCAGCTCGGGGCGACCAGCCAAGCCCTCCTCCCGTAGCAACTCCATCAGCTGATCGTCTTTCCAGAGCGCGCTTAGATGGTCCAGGAGCAGAAACAGGCGGCCTTCCTTGCTCTGGGCTTCACGAACGTAGGAGTCCTTCGCCTGCGTCGTGCTGACGATGTCGTTGGTCAGCGAGGCGACCGTGTAATCGGGAGGCGAGTCGCGGCGCTTGCGCTGCTCCATGCGGGCGCTGATGATCGCCCGAGCCTTGGCGAAATTCTCGCAGTTCACGATCCCATGATCGAAGGCATCCATGAGGACGTTTTGAATGCTGGCATCCTCCGTCTGGGCGACGAGAATCGCAAAAGAGATCGGAAAGACCTCTTGCTCGACCCCTTGGATCAGCCGCTCCTCGCCGTTCTCGACCAGGCGAATGTACTGCTTCACGTATTCGGACGAGCGGCAAGCCACCTGTGCGATCTGCTCGTAGGTCCAGCCCTCATCATGCAGGCTCTTGAGTTCGCGCGCGAAGTCCATCGTGCCCGGCCGGCTGCGGGCGAGATTCTCGACCAGCGACTCAAGATAGGCCTGTTTGCGGGTGCAGGTGACGATCTCGGCACGAATGTGCGTCTTGCCCAGTCGTTGCTGGGCTATCAACCGGCCTTCGCCGCAGATCAGCTCATAGAAGCCGTCCTTGGCCAGGAACTTGTCGTTGACGCGAATGTCCTTGAGCTGGCCGTTGGCCTCGATGCTCTGCACATTCAGGGCGAACTGGCGCTCGTCGCGGGTGCGCGAGTTCAGGACCCGAATCTTGTCGATCGGGATCATGTCTCGACGGCGGTCTTTCATCAGCCGAATCGTGGCGTGGTTCATGGGGATCTCGCGAGCTGAACGATGACTTCAAGGCCGGTGTAGCCGTACAGGTCGAGCCGGGCCTCTGAGGAACCGAAAACGCGAATGCCGCGGCTGCGAACGAGCAGCCGGGGAAGCGCCAGATAGCCGAGAATCTCGGGGCCGCGCGGTCCAGACACGGGCACGCCCAGCGTGATGTCGACCACCCCACGGCGGTCGGGGCGGAAGTACCAGTATTGGTTGTATCCGTACGCCACGGGAACGGAAGGTTGGATCAAGACCGTGATTCGCCGGTTCAGCACCAGGAAATCGTCGTATGCCTCGACGTGTGCGATCGCGTCGCGCAGGCGCGACTCAACCTGATTACGGACGTCATCCAGAGGTAACCGGAACACGTGTTGGTGGGCCGCATCCAGGGAGCGGAAGTGCTTGGCGTACGTGGCCGGGGAGGGCGCCGCTTCGTCGCGCGCCACCAAGGATGGCCGCAGGAAGCCGTGTTCGTCGATCAGGCGTCCAAGCTGTGCGAGCATGAATTCGGGTGCGTATCGCTGGAGGGCTTGTGCGAGCACCGATTGCGCACGTTCGAATACACTGCGGTCGATGATGGCCGTGAAGGCTGAGTCGGTCTTAACCCAGTCGCTCTTGGGGTTCTTACGCGTGGGCGTCTTGAGCTTCTGCGTGGTCCGGTTATAGACCAGCGTCCCCATGTACTGTTCGTTATGAAGGATGCGGCGCACGCTCGCACTGGTCCATGGCCCGCCGCCGGGCGACTGGACGCCGTCCCGATTCAATCCGTTCGCGATCTCGTTCGTGTTGCGGAGCGTTTGCGTGAACTCGCGGAAGATGCGTTTGACCGCCTGGACCTGTGCTTCGTCCCCTTCAGTCAGTGTGACGCGCTGATTCTGAATGCTCTTTCGCTGCCCTGGGGCAAGCACTTGGACCGGCTGGCGCGTCTCGCTCAACAGCAGCCGCTGGAATCCGAACGGCGGTTTGCCACCGGCCCAATAGCCTTGCTGGCTGATCTTGACGCAGCCACGGAAGACCTTATCGCTCAGTTCCTTACTGTATTGAGCAGCGCGAAAGCGCTCGAACTGCACGTAGACCTGGTAAAGCTGATCGTCCGGCTTGGGTTTGCCCAGCGTGGTGTAGATGACCTGCTTGCCGTGCCGCTTGCAGTCCGCGCTATACGTGGCCGACAGATCGATGTCCTGGAAGCGTCCCCAGCGACTCACGTCGAGGCACAGAACGAACTGAAAGTCGCCGCGCTTCTTGACCCAGTTCTCCATCATGTCATTGAAGCCGTCACGTCCCTCCGCGGTGAGTCCGGACTTCCCGCGGTCGGCAAACTCCTCAATGATCTCGACGCCATTGGCGCGGGCCCACTGCCGGACCTGCTCCTGCTGGATGGCGACTGAATTCTCTTGACGGTCCTGCGCCGAGTGGCGGTAGTACGCGACCGCCCGGAATTTGGGCGGCGCGTCCTGCGGCGGCTCGGGTGATACCCACCAAGGCGCCGGAGTGGTGTCACTAACTGCGGTCATAGGCCGTAACTGCTCCTCATCTCGCCGGCGGCGCGCGCCAGCGCAGACGAGTATGCGCGGCGTGCGTGCAACGGCGCGGCGCATTTGCGTGCAATTTGCGTGCAATTGGTCACAGGCCGTTATCGAGGATGAGTCCGTAGTGGCCGGCGCGTCCGCGGATGGCGGCGGCCAGCTCCGGCATGCCCGCCTCGATCAACCGTTTCCGCAGGTTTCGCACCGCGCTGCGAATCGTGTCAGGCGAGCGGCAGCCGCCCTCCCACACGTCGCGGAGGAGCTGATCGGCTGTGAGATACTGATTGGGGCGGCGCGAGAGGCGATCCGCCAATCGGAACAGCACGGTGTAGCCGAGCGTGCAACTCCGCCCGTTCCAACTCAGTGAGAGAGTGGATCGGTCAACAATCGGGCGACGCGTCGCCTCGGACGCTGGGTGGCCGTCGCGGCCTCCGCCGGTGCGTCCCATCGCACCGAGCCGATCGTGTTCTGTACGAATGACTGAGCGGATTTCTTCCGCGCAGATCGCCACCGTCATGAGATTCTCGACGAGCTGGCCGGCCAATTGAACGAGTCGTTGGAAGGTGTCGGGCGTCATCGCGGTCTCCAAAGAGCCGCCGCGGATGGCGGAGACACCTCGTCTGAACCGGCCCGATTTCACGCCCATCACTCGACAGGCGATCCGCTCCGCGGGCCGGCGTCGTGATGGGCCGACGGGCTGTAGCTGGACTCTTAGAACAGGGTGCGGCTGTCCCGCGGAATTCGATGATTAGCGGATTGGGCTTGTAAATCATAGTTTACAGACCGCGTTGAGCGCCGTCGGTACCGTCCGCCGGATGCTGGGTGACGAACTCAGGAAGGCGCGGAACCGGGCCGGGCTCACGCAGGAGCAGGTGGCCGCGAAAGCGCGCATTTCGCGGGAGTACGTCAGCCAGTTGGAGCGGAATCGGCAGTCACCGACCGTGGATATGCTGCTGCGGATCTGCCGCATCCTAAACGTGCCGGCTGCCCAGATTATCGAAAGGGTCGAGGCGACGATGCCGCGAGGATCGTCGTAAGGCTGCGATAAGGTTGGCCGGGGAAGCCGGTATTGGCGGCCGAACAGAACCTGCTTAGCGTCGCGCAGCCTGGTCCACGATCAACATCTGCACGCGCAAGCGCACGCCCGGCCAGTTCATGGGGAAGGACTGCGGCTACCACTACGCCCTGAACTATGCGGATGCGCCTCGAACTTGCCACCGAGTAATACGACCTCGAACGACTCGGTGCGGAGATCAGGAAGTATTATCGCAAACAGGGCTGCGGGCGCTACGTGGATGTGTATGAGCGGACCGACCCGCTGCGCTTCTGCTTCTTCGCCTAAAGCGCGTTGGCGTTTGCGGCCGCGCCGGCTCCGACAGACCTTGACGCCGACGAATCGGACAGCTAAGAAATGGTCTGAACCGGCCAGACGACGTGCGCAACTCGGCGCAAGTCAACGAGTTGCGTCAGTCGGCACGATGCCACCGAGGTGAGGCATGGCAGCCCCTTCGACGAAGTGCCAGCAAGCAGAATGTACAAATGCACCCCATCGCGAATTGCCCTATTGTCGGCACCACGCTCGTCTATGCATGGAGCCCTACGTGCGCACGGCCGTTCAGGTGCTGGTTGCCGAGCAGATGGGCGTTCACGAGAAGGAGCTCTCGGATGACACGAACATCATCAGGGATCTCAATGCCGATTCGCTCGATGCCGTCGAGCTTGTGACGGAGTTTCAGGAGACATTTCAGTTCTCCATTCCGGATGCTGACGCCGAAGGGCTCGTGACGGTTGGGCAGATCTGCGATTACATGTGCCAGCAACTACTTGAAAAGGGAAAGCTCTTTGAGCTTCAAGATGCGCAGCTCATAAAGAAGGCCGTTCGCGAGTGGCGTAACGACTCTGCGATAATTCAACAGACGCATGAACGCGTGTTCGCTTGCAAGTTCATCGATGAGTATTGCCAAGCCTTCGATATTCCACAGTCGGAACTTCGCTTCGCGCTTGAGCCGTTCATCGCGAATCAGTGGATCTGGCAATTCACGACGATTCCGGTCGCTCGTGTCGGGGGCGGTCGCCGGCAACTCGAGCGAGCTCACCTAATTTTCCTCTGTAGCAACTCGATGGTGCACGCCGAGATCGTCATCAGGCGAATTAGCTTACGCCGTTTCAGGCCTGCCGAAATACGGCTCGATACGGTCTACGAATTCAAGAAAGGCGGTGCGCTTGAGAAGATCACCGTGTCCCACATTCGCGCCAACGACGGCGTGCGTCAGGAGAGTTTTGATTTTTTGAAAACTGACACGGCAGCGTCTGCTCAGAGGTTTCTCCGGAAGTTCCATATGATGCTGCAACAGGCTCGATAGCGTTCCTAACGCAGACGGTGAATCATGCCAAGAAGAAATCGGAGTCCGCAACAGGTGGAGCGTGAACGGGACACACCGTATAGATCATCGCTGGAACTCGCGGAAGCAGTGCAAGAAAACACAGGTGAATCGTCACGATTTGCATTCGTGATAATGTCGTTCAGCGGAAACCCGGTCATTGAAACCTACTATGCGGAAGCGGTCGTGCCCGCGTGCCGTCGCGTCGACCTCGAGTGTCGGCGGGTTGATGTGGATCAGTTCAGCGGGCGAATTACGGACAGGATAATGAGCAATCTGAAAGAGGCGGCGGTCGTGATCGCTGATCTGACCGAAGATAGGCCAAATTGCTACATCGAGGTCGGAATCGCCCTGGCGATGGGGAAGGGGCTGATCCTGCAACGACTCAATGCTCCTGGATACAAGGTTGACATTCCGTTCGACATAAAGGACTACAAGCACATTCTCTATACAACTGCAAGCGACTTGAAGAACCAGCTGGTGAAGCGACTGAGATTCTATGTCGTCGGGCGCAAGCGCGTGTGAGCGATTCTCGCAACACCGGCGCGCTCGCAGATCACGCCGAAGTCGCGCTAGACGTTTCGGGCGACCAGACCGTGAATAAGCAACGGTTCACCTTGGTGGGCGTGCTGAAAGGCGTCGCGGAGGATCTGGTGCAATCGGCAAGGCCCGGCGGCGCTTGGCGGCCGCCAATCAAGCAATGTTCATCGGAGTCCCGCACTTGCGATACGGGGCGCCGCACTGCTCGGCGAGCAAACGGGGCAGTGACGAATCACCGGCCAATCCGCGAAGTCCGTTGCGCAGAGCGTTGTCGACTTTCTGCCAGCTTTCGCCCGGCGATTCAGCGATTGGCCCTGAGTTCAACGTGGGCCACGCGCCGGTGCGCTGGTGATGTGCCCGCGCCCACGCCACGATTTTCGGTACGCTCAACTTAGGACGGTTGTCGGGGTGCGCAACTCCGCGATATGTCGCGAGCAGGTGTGCAATCGTGAGCCCCTCGGGCAAGCCGCGCCGGCCAAGCCGCAGCGCAGACTGAATTGCCGCCCACGTCTCGCCCGGTGCGTCGACGATTGCACCGGACGCTTTGCTGGGCCAAGAGCCCGTGCGTTCCTTGTGGCAATCAGCCCACTTGAGGATGCGCGCGACGGTGAGCGATGGGAGTGCCGCGATATCCGGTGACCGCGGCGCTCGGCGAGCAACCTTGTGAGTGAGGAACCGCCTGGCAAGCCACGGCTGCCATTGGACAAGGCCGCGTCAACTTGGTGCCAGGTATCGTTGTCCGTCCCAGGAATCGTGCCCGACCTGCGCGAGGGCCACTCTCCCGTGCGGCGCTTATGCGCATCGGCCCAAGCCAGGATACGTGGAACCGTGAAGTCACTCCGATTGAACGCGTGCTGGTACCCGCGTTGTCGGCTCAGCAGATCCGGGAGAGAGCTCCCAGCCTTGAGTCCGCGGAAACCCAGTATCAAGGCCGCATTGATCGCGCCCCAGCTTTCCGTCTGATCTTCGGTAACTCGACCGCTGGTGGCGTTGGGCCAATGGCCGGTGCGAGCGTGATGGGCGTCGGCCCATGCGAGAATCTGTTTGATCGTCAAGGGCGGCCGATGGCCCGCGTGCGGGCGACCGCGCTTGGCTTCCAGCAACTTCGCCAGCGAGGAGCCACCCGGCAACCCGCGGTTACCACGCTGCAGGGCGTCCGAAATGCCTTGCCAGGTTTCGCCGTCGGCCTCGTGCACGGCGCCTGAGTCGCTGCGCGGCCAATCACCGGTGGACTCGAAATGTCGGTCGGCCCACTCCAGGATGCGTGTCACACTGAGCCGGGGAAGATGGTGTGGGGCGCGGATCCCGCGGTGTTCGACCAGCAGCGCTGCCAGCGAGCTTTCGCGGGGAAGGCCCCGATGCCCGCCCTTCATCGCCGCGTCGACGTTGCCCCACGTTTCATGGGTTGCGTTGACAATGCGTCCGGATTGGGTGTTCGGCCATTGCCGAAAGCGACGGTAGTGAGCATCCGCCCAGTGAAGTATCTGTTGGATACTCGAGGGCAGCAGTCGGTTTTGCGGTCGATGACCGCGTGCGCGGCGGAGCAAATCCGCCAAGGAGTCGCCGCCGGGCAAGCCTCGATACCCGCGCTTGAGAGCGGCGTCGATCTTTCGCCATGTCTCTCCGGGTGCGCCGCGCACGTCGCCAGACTCACAGGAAGGCAAACCACCCTTCGCGAGTTGATGGGCATCCGCCCACGCGAGAATCTGCTGTCGCGTCAATGGCGGCAGCGCCATGTGATTGCGTGTACCGCGGTGCTCAGCGAGCAGTTGGGCGAGCGACGATCCGCCGGAAAGGCCCCGACATCCGACGGTCAGTGCGCCGGAAATTGCGGACCAGTTCTCACCCGGAGCAGTCAAGACTGGGCCGGTGTTAACGTTCGGCCATCCGCCGGTGGACTTCCGATGCGCGTCCGCCCATTGGAGAATTTGCTCAACAGATAGAGGCGGGCGGCGCCGGTCATGTTGAATGGCGTCGTTGACCACCGCGGCATTTTAGCATCCTGGTCGCTGGCACAACCGCGCCACCGTCGATTGACAGCGTACCGGGCGCAGGGACGTCAACTCGGTAGGTTGTCGAGCAATGCGCGGATTTCGCCCGCGACATCGGCTTGCAGGTTCACGTCCGGCGCCCCCAGAAACTCCGCGACGCGCACTGGGCCGATTGAGTCCACCTGCATGAAGTCGCGCTTCAGGATCCCCGTGGCCTGTTGAACTTCCGGCCGTTCGCCGAACCGCCGGATTTTCGCCGCGATTTGCTCGATTCCGGCGGCGTGATTGCGAATCACGTAGTAGAGGTCGTATGCGTCCTTGGGCTTCCCGCGGTTGTTGAAAGCCAGCGCTTTCAGCACGGTGTACGCGCCCGGGCCGCAAACGTGGATGGATCGTTCGACGATTCCTCCGCCGGCGGGCAAAGTGTCCCGAATGGTCACCGCCTGCGAATCTTCAAAGGCAAGGTCCAGACCGGGGGTGATGATCGCCGCGAACTCATCGTCGAGGTTGCGCAGGCGCCCGCCTTTGTCGGCCGCGCTCGCGGGCGGGATGAGAAAATCCACCGTCGCGCCATGAGCGGAGCGCCACCGTTGTGCGGTTGGATTTCCGGAGGGGTTTTCATCAGGCGTGAACCCGGCCTCGTGAAGTCGCTTGGCAATCTGCTCATACAGTTGCTCGTCGAGGACGACGATGGACAAGCCCAGGTCAAGGTCAATCGTGCCGATATGCGCGTCCACCCCGGCCGCCCGGTTGGCTTGATCGATGATGAGTGAGGGGACCAATCCGCCGACCACGCGCAGTTCATCTCCGAAATCACCGAGCCGTGTCGCGATTTCCAGGCAGGTCTGCCGGACGATCGTGCTACACCCGGGCACGTAGTCCGCGGCTACGCGCGGTTCGCGGCTGGCTGCCATTGCATGCGCTCCTTACGAAGTTGCTCGGCGGCTTCGGATGATCGCTCCGGCATGGACCGCAGGTCGAGATACGCTTGGACGGGGCTGACACAGGGCAAGCCTCCGATCGTCTCGGCGCCGTGAAAAACCCCGGCATCGTTAGGATGGACGATCCAGAGATTCGCCCCGCGCTTCTCCTCGAACCACTTGAGCCGTTTGACGAGGCGGTCATTCAGCGGCTTGTCAACGTAAAGCGCTACGAGACGATAGCCAGCGAACGGCGCGAGCAGCCAAGCCGCGGCAAGGCCGGTGAGCGCACTTCTGTACCCAAGTTCGCTGCACGCCGCTGCGGCGCGCTCTGCGAGTTCGTCACCGGATTTGACCGCGACATGCCCTTCGCGAACGTCATGGCGCTTGAAATCATATGCGGCGCGCCAGCTCTCCAGCAGTAGATGCGGCTCTCTCGGGCGCACGGCGTTGTCGGGGTTGCGCTCAATCAGATGGTCCTGCTCCAGCCGGTGGCAGATCCGGCTCACGTATCCAGCGCCGAGCGCGCCTTCTTCGGCGAGCTCATGCTGTCGCCACCAGCGCTGAGGATCGAGGAGCAACAGCCTTGCGACACGGGAGCTCTTCGGCGCAAATACAGACGAGGGGCGGCCACGCTGAATGAATCGATTCGGCTGCCCCGCGATGTGCACGCGGAGCCCCGGTGCTTCGATATAGGCGTTTCCGGAAAGATCAACGAATCCGACGCCCGCGTCACGGCACACGCGCTCGCCGACATCGCCCATATACGGCACGGCAACCAGCGGAATCACTTGAGACCCAGTGCGTTTGGCAGCATCGTGAGCGTTGCGAGCGGCTTGGGCCACGCTGGCGGCGCGGGAGGTGACTTTCGCGTCGATGACAAAGTGATGGGGCCCGGCACGAAAGCCCGCATCAGCGAGACCCTCGTATCTAGCGCGTTTGACGCTGAGCCCGGTAACCTGCTGAAGCAGGCTGGGCAGGCGATCCAGGATTTCAGCCTCGGTAACCATCTGCACTGAACTCGGCAAGTTGACGCCGCAATCAACAGCTCTATTTTAGTAAACTCCCGGCGGGTGTCTAGCCGGGTAGCGATGCGGGAATCTGGCGGGTTCGGGCGGGGCGGTTTTTGCGTCAAATTTGCGTCAGAACCAGTCCAGAAACAGGCGTTCGCTAGTCCGCTAACAGTCGAACGTTAGTGACGCAAATCCTTTTGCTGCAATCATTAAGCATTGTCGCCACTCGGGTTACGATCAGGCCCTGGTGAATTCCCAAGCTGGACGTCGTGGGTTCGAATCCCATCGCCCGCTATAGTGGTAAACAACGCCGCCCCCGAGACTTCGGGCGACCTGCCGACGGTCGGCAGCGCGGCCTAAGACGCGAAAACGCGCGGTCACTGACCGCGCTCCGCGTTGAAGGAGCCGCGCAATGCCGAAGACTCCCGCCTATCGAACCCGCCCAGGCCGCAACCAGGCACTCGTCACGCTGACGGACACTGCGACCAAGCGCCGCAAGGACTACTGGCTCGGACCGCATGGGTCGGCCGCCAGCCGCGAGATGTATCACCGCGTGGTCGCCGCGTGGGAGGCCAATGGCCGACGCTGGCCGCGGCTCGAGTCGGATCAGGTCACCAAGCCGCCGGGCGGTACACAGATCAAGGAGATCGTCGGGGAGTATTGGCGCTGGGCCAAGGGCTACTACCGCGAGAAACACTTGCACGCGCTGCGCGGTGCGATGCGTTTGATCCGCAAGTACTACGGCGAGACGCCGGCGACTGACTTCGGCCCGAACAAGCTGCGCCTGTTGCGCGAGGCGATGATCCGCGGCGACGCGAACGACGACCCGCCACGAAAACCCTGGTGCCGCAAGTACGTGAACGCGCAGGTCGGTCGTATCCGGCACATGTTCAAATGGGCGGCCGCGCGCGAGCTTGTGCCCGCGTCGGTTCATCAGTCGCTGTGCACGCTCGAGGCGTTGAAGCGAGGCCGCGCGGCCGTGCGGGAGAGCAAGAAGGTTGAGCCGGTCCCGCAGGAGCTGCTGGACGCGGTACTCCCCCACATGACGAGCCCCGTACGCGCCGTGGTGGAGCTACAGCTCATGACAGGTGCGCGACCGGGCGAGCTGCTGGCGTTGCGGCCGATCGACATCGAGATGGACGAACGGACGGGCATCTGGACGTACAGACCGGAGATTCACAAGAACGCCTACCGCGAGAAGGAGCGCGTGATCTACTTCGGGCCGCGCGCCCAGGAACTCCTGCGGCCGTTCCTGACCGGCCGGCCGACCAACGCGTATCTGTTCAGCCCGGCGGAGGCGGACGCAGAGCGCAGGGCAGCTCTCCACGAGATGCGCTGCACGCCGCTGTCGTGCGGAAACCGTCCGGGCACGAACCGCAAAGCGGCACCGCGCCGGCAGCCCGGCCATCGGTATACGACGCCCGCGTATCACCGCGCCGTTGAGTACGCCTGCGACGCCGCGTTTCCACCGCCGGGCGATATCAGCCGCCGCGACGGCGAAACGAAGGCCGTGTGGCTTCAGCGGCTGAAGGAGCATGAGTTGCTCGACGAGCTGTACGCCTGGCGACGCGCGCATCGCTGGCACCCGAACCGCCTGCGCCACAACGCCGCCACGTTGCTGCGCCGTGAGTTTGGCCTGGAGGCTGCGCAGCTCGCGCTTGGCCACGCCAGCGCTCAGATCACGGATGCCGTATACGCCGAGCGGGACCGGGCAAAGGTGATCGAGATCATGCGAAAGCTGGGGTAGGGCTCGCGGGCGTCACCCGTGTGGTCGCAGACGGCGCCGAGTTACCGAAATGGGACTCGGCGTTTTTCTTTGAAGTTTTTGCTTTGTTCGCAAGTGCCGTAGCAGGCTGGAACTTCACGTCGCACGCTGCCAGTCGCTGTCGCGGTAACTGGAGTTACCGAGTTACCGCGCGAGAACACGCCTTAGAACCCCGTGCATCGGACGCAAGGCACGCACGCCTGAGGAGGTTCCGATGCACGAGCAAGCAACCGTAAGCGACGAATACATCACGCTCACCGAGGCGGCCAAGATCGCCCCGGGCCGGCCGTCCACGAACTGCATCTGGCGCTGGTGCCGGCGCGGCGTGAAGGCTCGCGGCGGCGAGCGCGTGCGGCTCCAGCACGTCCGCATCGGCGGAATGATTTACACGACCGCACGCTGGCTGGAGGCGTTCGGCCGTGCGCTTGCCGACGCCGACGCGAAGTACTTCGACCTGTGCGAGGCGGCGGTCGAAGCCGCGCGCGCCGCAGAGCACCCCGCACCACGTCGCCGGCTCCCCACTCCCGCTATCGACGAGCGACGGCAGCGCGAACTCGAGCAGATCGACCGCGAGCTTGACGCGGAGGGCCTCTGATGAATCGGCCCTTGCCGCACTCGCACACCTCGGAACCGCCGCTCGTCTCTCTCGGCCAGGGTGACTACCGACGCGACTACTACGCCGAGGACCTGGGCGTGAACCCCGTGAATGACAGACCCGTGCAGTCGAAGCCGGACAGCAAGCTGCTCGAGGCGGAAGCCCTCGGCGCGGCGCTGCGCTACGTCGTCGTCGCGGATTGGTTCGAGCAACTCCCTTTCGCACGCCACGACCCGGACCGCGAGCGGCGCGCGATGGACGCCTTCAACCGTATCGAGGCCGAGCTTCGGCAGGCCGGCGGGCACCTGCTGCGCCGGCTGGGGCATCGGGAACTCGTGCTAAAGCGCGCGCTGGAGGAGGTCGCCGAATCATGACGCCCGTGCTCGATCAGCCGAACGCATCGCAGGTTGCCGCGCAGCCCAGCGCCGGCGCGGCCCGTGACCTGCTCACATCCACGCGCCTGGCGACGCTGCGCCGGTGCCCGAAGCAGCACTACTACCGTTACGAGCTCGGGCTGTCGCGCGTGCGGACGAGTGACGCGTTGCGCCTGGGGGCTGCGTTTCACCGCGGGCTGGAGCTTCACAACCGCGGTGTCGATCCGGCGACGGCGATCACTGAAGCGGTCGCTGGGTACCAGCAGGTGCCTGAGTGGGCGGACAGCTTCGAGTGGGCGGTTGAGCGCGAGGTCGTTCAGGAGCTTCTGGCTGGTCACTTCTGGCGCTACGAAAACGATGATATCCAGGTCGTTGCTGTCGAGCGCATCTTCAGACGGCCACTCGTTAATCCGTTTACGGGACGATGGAGCCGCGCGTTCATTCTGGGAGGCAAGATCGATGCCATCGTCCGCCTGGCCGACGGGCGGCACGCGGTGCTGGAGTACAAGACCACCGGCGAGGACATCGGCCCCGACAGCGACTACTGGCTACGTCTGCGGTGCGACCCGCAAATATCTCTATATGTGATCGCAGCCCGGGCGCTCGGCTACGACGTCGCGACTGTCCTGTACGACGTGACGCGCAAGCCGACGATCGCGCCGCTAAGGGCCACGCCGCCCGAGAAGCGCAAGTACACGAAGGACGGGCGCCTCTACGCCACGCAGCGCGAATGCGATGAGACGCCGGAGGAGTTCGGCGGCCGGCTGCTCACGGACATCGGCGACCGGCCGGACTACTACTTCCAGCGCCGCGAGGTTCCGCGTCTCGACGACGAACTGGCCGAGTTTCAGGCCGAGCTCTGGCAGCAGGCCAAGCAGCTCCTCGACGCCCGCCGCCACGGGCGCTGGTTCCGCAACATCCACCGGTTCACGTGCGGGACGTGCGAGTTCGCCGACCTCTGCCTGAACGGCGCGCGGGTCGTGCCCGGTGCCGCGCCGTCCGGCTTCCAGATTCTGACCGACGTTCACCCCGAACTTTCAGCAGGAGACGATCAATGACCTCAGCACCGACGAGGCCCGCCCCCCCGCCGCGCAGCCGGCCAGCGCCGGGCGAAGTGCCAGCCCGCAACGGCAATCCAGCGCCGCAATCACCGCGACAGGCCGGGGAGCCCGCGCCGCGGGCGCGCGTGGCGTTCGGCACGATCGCCGACGGCACCGGGCACCGCGTGGTCCTGTACGGACCCGGCGGAATCGGCAAGACGACGCTCGCCGCGACGGCGCCCGGGCCGGTCGCGTTCTTCGACCTGGACGACTCGCTGCCGCGCCTGCGCGCGTCGTTCGCCGAGGGCGGCCTGAACCTCGACGTGCGGCCTATCGATGGCGTCGCGTCGTGGCAGGACATCCGCGATGCGCTGCACGCGTCGGGCTGGGACGGCGTGAAGACGATCGTGCTGGACTCGGCGACGCGCGCCGAGGAGCTGGCGGTCGGGCACACGATCGCGACCGTTCCGCACGACAAGCGCGAGTTCGTCATCCGCCGGCTCGAAGACTACGGGTACGGCAAGGGCTACCAGCACGTCTACGACACGTTCCTGACGCTGCTGGGCGACCTCGACCAGCACACCCGCGCCGGCCGGCACGTCGTCCTGATCTGCCACGACTGCACCAACACCGTGCCGAACCCGCACGGCGACGACTGGCTGCGCTACGAGCCGCGCTTGCAGTGCCCGTCCAGCGGCAAGGCCGCAATCCGGCTCCGCGTGCGCGAGTGGGCGGATCACGTCCTGTTCCTCGGCTACGACGTGGACGTGCGCGACGGCAAGGGCACCGGCTCCGGCACGCGCACCATCTACCCGTGTGAGCTGCCGCACTGCATGGCCAAGAGCCGCACGATCGCCGACCCGCTGCCGCTGACGAAGTTCGACACGTCCCTGTGGACCCAACTGCTCAAGTAGGAGATCGACGCATGCTTCCGAACCGCGAAGGGCGCTTCAAGGCCACGCTCCTCGAACACGGCGTGGCCGAGACCGGGCCGAACAAGCTGGCCACGTTCGTCTGCCGCTTCCAGCTCACGCAGGAGTTGATCAATGGAGAGTGGGAGCCGGTCGAGGAGGACCTCGACATCACCGGCTACTTCTACCTGGAGAAGCGGGACGGCACGCTCAACAGCGTCACGATCGACCACCTGAAGTCCGCGTTCGGCTGGGACGGCCGCGATCCGTTCTGGCTCCAGGACGCCGACTTCGGCCAGCTCGTCGTGCAGGTCAAGCTCGCGTTCGAGACCTACGACAACAAGACGCGCCTGAAGGTGCAGTACGTCGATGCCGAGGACGCCGCGCCTTCGGGTGTCCCGCAGGCGGACGACGCGGCGCGCCGCACGATTGCCACGCGACTCGGCGCGAAGTTCCGCGCGAATGCCGGCGGGACGCCGGCGCCGGCGCCCAAGCCCAGTCGCCCAGCACCCCCGAGACCCAAACCCGACGCGACGCCGTCTGCTTCGCGCCCAGCGCCCGCGGCGGCCGCGCAGGGCCTCACGATGCAGCAGGCGTGGGAGGCGTTCACGAAGGCCTGCCCGCAGGGCTACACGCCCGAGCAGGTCGAGGGCGAGTGGTTCCGGCGGTTGGGCGAGATGTTCCCCGGCAAGCAGGCAGAGCAGCTCACGCTGCAAGAGTGGTCGCGCTTCGCCGCCGAGGGCACCAAGTTCGCCGCCGACGCACCGGCGGATGAAGTCCCCTTCTGACCCGCTGAAGGGGCCTTTGGTCTGTGGTGCGAAGTCGATTTCGCGGTTGGGAAAAAGGGAGCCACACCAATGATCGATGGCGCGGACAAGTTCTATCGCGTGCAGATCTCAGGGCCAAAGTTCCGCGTGACATACGAAGAGCGCCCAGAGACCGAAGAAGAAGCTACATGCGACGTCGAGTTGGTCTCGCTCGCGATCACCGGCGCCCTCGCGATGGCGTCGTACGACTTGCCGTGTTTGACCCACGTCCTGGCCAATGTCGTCAGCGATCTTGTTTCTCGCGAGCGCGAGCGTGTTCCCCGCGAGGCGTGCGACATGAAGGCGGTGCGTCAGGCCGAAGACGCCTTCCATCACGCGGCGGACAGGCTGAGGTTTGAGTGGGGGAAACACGACGCGCAGCGGAACAAGGAGCGCGCCACGTGATCCTCCGCGACTACCAGCAGCGCGCCGTGCAGAACGTGATCGCCGCCTTGGCCCGGCGCCCGATCCTCGTTGCGCCGACCGGTAGCGGCAAGACGGTGATGGCCACATCGCTGGTCGAACAGCTCGGCGTGCAGACGCTGTGGCTGGCCCACCGCCAGGAGCTGATTGACCAAGCCGCAAAGCACCTCGAGGCCCACGGCCTCGTGTGCGGCATCATCATGGCCGGCTGTGCGCCCATGCCGCTGACACAGGTGCAGGTCGCGTCCGTGCAGACGCTGATCCGGCGCGACAAGCCGCGGGCGGACCTGATCGTCATCGACGAGTGCCATCACGCGACCGCGAACAGCTACCAATCGATCCTCGACGCGTACCCAGAGGCGCCCATCGTGGGCCTCACCGCGACGCCGTTTCGGCTCGACGGCCACGGCTTGGGCGACCTGTTCGGCGAACTCATCGTCGCGGCATATCCACACGAGCTTTGCGATGACGGCGTGCTGCACCGACCGAAGGTGTGGGCCTCGAAGTCGCCGGACCTGCGCGGTATGAAGGTGATCGCCGGCGATTACAGCATCGGCGCGCTGGCCCAACGCACAAACACGGCCGAACTCAACGGCGACATCGTGGCGACCTGGCAGAAACGTGCCGCAGGCAGGCGTACCGTCGCGTTCGCGGTCGACGTGGCGCACTCGAAGGCCATCGCCGCGGCCTTCGTGGCCGCCGGCGTGCCGGCCGAGCACATCGACGGCCGCACGTACGAGCGCGACACCGTCCTGGCGCGCCTGGCGTCGGGCGAGACGCTAGTCGTTAGCAACTGCATGGTGCTCACCGAAGGCTGGGATCTGCCCGCGCTCGAATGCGCGATCATCGCCCGGCCCACCGCGTCATTGAACCTGCACCTCCAGATGATCGGCCGCGTGATGCGCGCCGCCGACGGCAAGGACGGCGCGATCGTGCTGGACCACGCCGGCAACCATCACGTTCACGGGCTGGTCACGCGCCGGCTGAATTACTCGCTGAACGGTGAGAAGGTCGGTCACAGCGAGCCGCTGGGACTGCGGCGCTGCCAGGAGTGCGGGCTGCTCTTCGAGCTCCACGAGCTGGCCTGCCCGGAGTGCGGGTGGGCGCCCGCGCCCGAGGAACGGCGCCGCGATCGGCCCGATGTACATGGCGCTGGCGAGCTGGCCGAGTTCGACGACTCCAGCTTCGAGTACCGACGGCAGATCTGGAACCTGATCGAGGCCGAGCGCGAGGCGATGGGCTATCGCGAGGGCTGGAGCTACTACCGCTTCGAGGAGCGCTTCGGCACCAAGCCCGTCGTAGTTGCCGGCGAGCTAATCGACCCCGACAACGCGACGCTGGAGCAGAAGCGCGCCGTCTTCGAACACCTGACGCAGGTCGCCGAGCAGCGCGGCTACAAGCCGGGTTGGGCGTCGTACCGCTTCCGGGACATGTTCGGCTGCTGGCCACGCGGGTTCGTCTCCGACGTGCGCCGCGCTCGGATGCGCGAGCGATTCGCGGGGGCCAGCACATGAACGAGGCGACCATCACCTTCAATCCTTATCGAGCGGTCTGGGAGCGGCTCGACCGTGATCAACGTGCGGCCTATGGCAGCAGCACCACCTTTTACGATCTGCGTGCGAACAGCGTTGATGCGGGAGCCGACACGGAGGCGGTCTCCGAACACAAATGGCTCAGGAGCGGAAAGCCCTACTACAAGCTGTGGCCGGCATACGCGCTGATGCTGTCGAGAACATCGCTGGACATCCCCGCGGATTTGTTCCACGTGCCGCACGACGCCTTCGCGATCTGCCTGCCGGTTGCGCCGCAGCTCTTCCAGCAGGTCTGGCGCGGGGAGTCGATGGCCATCCGGTCGCTCCTGGTTTCGGTTGCCAGTCACGCGAAGCGCCTGAATCCCTGCTTGGCGATGGTGATCGACACGGGCACCGAATGGCGCATCGGCGGGCACATCGAGCTCGTGCCCGGGCGATCGATCGAATCGAGCATGCGTGACGCGCCCGGCGCGGGCGACGTCCCGCTCGAAATGATCGCCACCGGCCTGCGACTGGCCATCGCTGTGTCGCTGCTCGCCGTCTCCGTGCACCGCTGCGTCGAGCACGACGTGATCGCGGCGCTGCGCGAACGCTACGACCGCGCGGCGACGACCGAGGAGCGTGAGCAGTTGGCGGCAAAGTCGCGTCGGCGCGGCGTGAATGGCTGGCGCATCGGCCGTGGCCGCTGTCTTTCGCTCGTCACGCGCAGCGCCGGTGACGATTCCCTGCCGACCGGGCGGGAGCTCACGTACCAGCACATCCGCGGCGGGCACTTCCACACGGTTCGGCACGGACCGGGCAGGTCCAAGGCCAAGGTGATGTTCTACGAGCCGACGGTCGTTCGGCCCGACCTTCCGCCTCCACCGCTCGAAGTCGCGAGGGCTGGATGAAGGAGAAGGCCGTCCAGAACGCGATTCTGCGCGAGTTCGGCACGCGGCGCGATATGCGCCTGTGGCGGGCGAACGTGGGCGTCGCGCGCATCGGCGGCCCTCGAGGCGCCGGCGGCCGCATCGTGCGCTTCGGCCTGCCCGGCCAGGCCGATCTGACCGGCATTCTGCCGGGCGGCCTGCGGCTGGAGATCGAGGTGAAAGGCGCGGCCGGACGGCAGACGGAGGAGCAGCGCGCCTTCCAGCGGATGATCGAGCGTTTCGGCGGCGTGTACGTGCTGGCGCGGTCGGTCGAGGACGTGTGGCAGGCGATCGGGAGTTACCTGCGTGATCAGGGATGATCCGCTCCAGAACGTGCTCAGCCGCCTCGCGGGCGTTCGCAAGTGCGGCGACGGCCACGAGGCGCGCTGCCCCGCGCATGACGACCAGCACGCCAGCCTCAGCGTCGCGCTGGGCGACGACGGGCGCGTGCTGCTGCACTGTCACGCCGGATGCGCGCCCGTCGCCGTGTGCAAGGCGATGGGCCTGCGACTGGGCGATCTGTTCCCGCCCAGCAACAACGGCGACGGGCACGCGCGCATCGAAGCGACGTACGACTACCGCAACGCCGCCGGCGAGTTGGTCTTCCAGGTGGTGCGGCATGAAGGGAAGCAGTTCAAGCAGCGCCGCCCGGACGGTAACGGCGGCTGGTCGTGGAAGCTCGGCCGCACGCCGCGCGTGCTGTACCGCTTGCCTGAGCTGCTCGCCTCGAACCGTGACGAGTGGGTATTCGTCGCCGAGGGTGAGAAGGACGTGGACCGGCTGGCGTCCGTCGGTCTGATCGCGACCTGCAATCCGGGCGGCGCGAAGAAATGGAGCAAGCTGTCCGACGACTCGGCGCTCCACGGCCGGCGCGTGGTGATCATCGCCGACAAGGACGCCGCCGGCCGCGAACACGCCGCGGACGTCACCATGCGGCTGCGAAACCGCGCGGCCGAGGTTCGCGTGCTCGAGCTCCCCGCTCCCGGCAAGGACGCCAGCGACTGGTTTGACGCCGGCGGGACGGTCGACGAACTGCTCGACCTGGTCAAGGCGGCGCGGGATGCGCCTCCTCCGGACGCTCCGGGCCAGCCGACGGCCGGCGGCTCGGCGCGCCCGAACATCTTCATCGACACCGAGGAGCATCGCGTCGTCCGCGAGACGATCGCCGCGCTGACGGCCGATCAGGACCTCTACCAGCGCGGCGGCATCCTCGTGCGCGTGATTCGCGACCGCCAGCCCAGCGACGGCATCCTGCGCTGCGATGGTTCGGCCACGATCCAGGCGATGCCCGCGGCGAACTTGCGCGAACGCATGACGCGCGTCGCCACGTTCAGCAAGCTGAACCGCAAGGGCGAGGAGGTCGCGGCGCACCCCGCGCCGTGGCTGGTCAGCGCCGTCGAGGCCCGGGCCGAGTGGGACGGCGTCCGGCACCTGATGGGTGTCTCCGACACGCCCATCCTGCGGCCCGATGGGTCGATCTGGCAGTCGCCGGGTTACGACGAGCGCACCGGCGTCCTGTTCGAGCCGTCGCCTGGGGCGGCGTTCCCGCCGGTCCATCCCGAGGTGAATATCGACGACGCCGACGCGGCGCTAACGTCGCTGCTGGAGGTCGTCTGCGACTTCCCGTTCGAGTCGGAAGAGCACAAGGCCGCCTGGCTGGCGGCGCTGCTCACGCCGCTGGCACGCTTCGCGTTCGCCGGACCGTCACCCTTGTTCCTGATCGACGCCAACGTCCGCGGCGCCGGCAAGGGCCTGCTGGCCCAGACGATCGGTCGCGTCGCGCTGGGCCGCGAGATGCCGGTCAGCAGCTACGCGCACGACAGCGAGGAGATGCGCAAGAAGATCACCGCCATCGCGATCGCCGGCGACCGCATGATCCTCTTCGACAACCTCGAAGGCAGCTTTGGCAACGACGCACTCGACCGGGCGCTGACCAGCACGCGCTGGAAGGACCGCATCCTCGGCAAGAGCGAGGAGGTCGAGCTACCGCTGATCCCGGCCTGGTACGCGACCGGCAACAACGTCCAGGTCGCGGCCGATACGCTGCGGCGGATCATCCACGTCCGCCTGGACGTGCTCGACGAGCATCCCGAGGATCGGTCGGGGTTCAAGCACGACAACCTACTCGCTTGGATCGAGCGGAATCGCGGGCGGCTGCTGTCGGCTGCGCTGACGATCCTCTCGGCCTACCTGCGGTCCGGCCGGCCGGCGCCAAACCTCAGACCATTCGGCAGCTTCGAAGGCTGGTCGAACGTCGTTCGAGAGGCGGTCGTATGGGTGGGCCTGCCCGACCCGTGCCTGACGCGGACGCGCCTCGCCGAATCAGCGGACACGACCGGCGACGCCCTCGGTCAGCTCATCGTCGCATGGCGGCAGTACGACTGGTCGGGTCAAGGCGTGGTCGTATCCGACATGCTCCGGCAGTTGTACCCGTCCGGCGGTCCGCCGCCGAACGACGATGCGTCCATCGCGATGCGGGCGGCTCTGGAGAACGTCGTCGGGTGCCCGGCTGGGAAAGCGCCGGCCACACGCCAGGTCAGCAACAGGTTGCGGAATTTCCGGCGTCGGGTCGTCGGGGGCGTGTACCTGGACTTCCACCCCAATGAGTACCACCGCGGCGGGATGGTCTGGAGGCTTCGAAATGTCGAGCCGGGCGTGTGACTTGCGAATCTGCGAATCTGCGAATCATTTTCGCCCCCCTTCGCGCGCGAACTTCAAGGGTCTGCGGAATACAAAAATCATTCTGTATACGGGCGGAAACAGATTCGCAGAGTCGCAGATTCGCAACGGTCTCGCGCCGGAGAGTCCGAAGTGCGCGCTCAGGTCCGAGTGCGCTGATAGCGCTCTCGGGCCGACCCGGCATGGTTCCTTCCGGGCCGTGCGTTTTCCTGAGGCCCGCGGGAACAGCCGCCGTCCCGTACTGGCTTTGTTGCGCGCGGCCGAGGTCGCGCCCGGGCGGCCACGGGGCGCGTTGGGGGCCGCCGTGGGCGACGCGGCGTGGCGGCGTGGTACGTCGCTACCACCCGGCCGCGCCCGTGGCGACGTGGCGTACCCGTGGCAGCGACGTGGCCAACCGAACGGCGTTGGAGCCGCCCCGAGGAAGGCGGCGCGCGGGAATGCGGCAACGGGAACGCGCCAAACGCGCCGACGGCGCGATGACGGCTGTGAGCCCGGACGAATGCGCCATTCGGCGCGTTGTCGCGAGACATGGAGGTCTGACTGATGGACAAGCTGAACGTTGAGTACCGGCCGCCGGCCGAGATCAAGCCGTACGAGAAGAACCCGCGCGACAACGACGCGGCGGTGAACGCCGTGGCCGAATCGATCCGCCGCTTCGGCTTTCGCCAGCCGATCGTCGTGGACGAGCACGGCGTCATCGTTTGCGGGCACACTCGCTGGAAGGCGGCGCAGAAGCTCGGCCTCGCGCAGGTGCCCGTCCATGTCGCGCGCGACCTGACGCCCGAGCAGATTCGCGCGTACCGCATCGCCGACAACAAGACCAACGAGCTGGCCGAGTGGAACCTGGAACTGCTGCCGGTCGAGATGGCGGAGTTGCAGGGCGCCGGCATCGATTGGTCGTTGCTCGGGTTCGACCAGGACGAGCTCGCGAAGCTGCTCGATCCTGGCGTGAAGCAGGGTCTCACCGATCCCGATGACGTGCCCGCGCCGCCGGACGAGGCGATCACGCAGCGCGGCGACCTGTGGCTGCTGCGCAGCGAGAGCGGCACCGAGCACCGGCTGCTCTGCGGCGACAGCGCAGCGGCGGCGGACGTGGATTTGCTGCTCGCGGTCGAGCCGGCGAGCGTACTCGACCTGCCGGCCGGCACGGACATCAAGCCGAAGCTGCTGCCCGTGCATCTCGTGAATACCGATCCGCCCTACAACGTGCGCGTCGAGCCGCGCAGCAACAACGCCATCGCCGCCGGGCTGTCGTCGTTCGGCGAACCGGGAATGACGCACCACCAGGGCTTCGACCTGCACCGCCGGCCGAGCGTCGCGCAGCCCACGCACAAGAAGCTGCGTCCGAAGGACCGCCCGCTCGCGAACGACTTCGTCAGCGACGAGGCCTTCGACACGCTGCTGCACGCGTGGTTCGGCAACATCGCCCGTGTGCTGCTGCCGGGGCGCGGCTTTTACATCTGGGGAGGGTATGCGAACTGCGGCAACTACCCGCCCGTTCTGAAGGCCTGCGAGCTGTACTTCTCGCAGGCCGTCATCTGGGTGAAGGAGCACCCGGTGCTGACGCGCAAGGACTTCATGGGCAACCACGAGTGGTGCTTCTATGGCTGGCGCGAGGGAGCCGCGCACGTCTTCCTCGGCCCGAACAACGTGCCGGACGTCTGGAGCGTCAAGAAGGTCAACCCGCAATCGATGATCCACCTGACCGAGAAGCCCGTCGAGCTAGCGGTGCGCGCGATGCAGTACTCGTCGCGCCCCGGCGAAAGCGTGCTCGACCTCTTCGGCGGCAGCGGGTCGACGCTGATCGCCGCGGAGCAGACGGGGCGGCGCGCGGTCTTGATGGAGCTCGACCCGTTGTACTGCGACGTCATCGTGCAGCGCTGGGAGAAGTTCACGGGGCGGAAGGCGGAGCGCGTCGGCGGCGAATCGCGAAACGCTCAGGCCGAAGAGGAAGCCCCGGTTGTCGCCGAGGCTTCAGGGGAGGGCGCGTGATGTGTGGCGCTTCAGCCGGCGTACTCGAACAACCCGCGGTCGGTCTTGCGGAAGCGGGCCTCGCCGCCCTTGTCGCCGATCTCGCGCAGGATCGCCGCGTAGAGCGTGGCGTGCGGCGTCTTGCCCGCCGGGCTCTCCCACAGCCCCTGCTCGGCCATCGCGGCGATCATCTCCTGGCTCCGCATCGGCTTGCCGGCCTTCTTCAGAACCTCGGCTGCCGCGTCGAGCGCGCTAACGCGCTTCGGCTTGGCGTCGCCGGCGGGCTTGGCCGCCTTCGGCTTCACGGCCTTGGACTGCTTGGCCGTCTTCGGGGCCTTGGTGGTCTTGCTCGCGCTCTTCTTGCTCGCCTTCTTCGTCGTTGCCATCTCATTCTCCTCGTGGTTGGGGGTTGCACTGGTCTCGTCGCCGCCATCGGCGACATCGTCCTCGTAACACTCCTGGCACCGCGGGCGGCCCAGGTACGTCAGCGCCGCCGGCCGATCGCAACCGACCGTCGCGCACACATCGGGGTCGTAGGCGGCGTCGCAGGCCTCGCCGTCGGGCAGGTCCTCCAGCGGCGTCGCAGCGCCCGCATCGGCGCTGCCTACCGTCGCGCTCTGCGCCATCGCGCGTTCGCTGGCGGTCATGCCGTCGGGCGAGCGCTCGCGCTCATCACGCAGCCGAGCGTTCTCCTGGTCGGCCACCGCGATCGCTTTGGCGCGCTTCGCGTCGCTTACCGCGCGTCGCAGGCGCTGCGCGCTCTTGATCCGCACGCGCCGGCCGGTATCGACGTTCGTCGCGTCCCAGCCGCCATACGGGCATTCGCGGTCGATACGCACGCGGGCCAGCTTGCCAGACACTTTGGCGACATACGTCGCGCCAGTCTCGACGTCGTTCTTCTTCATGCAGGTCTCCTTCGCGTTGCCTCGTCAGGCCCGGGTCTCACGCGCCCGGGCGACGCGGGGCGATCCCGCGTTTCGGCGGCGTCAGATCAGACCCTTGGCCTTGGCGATTGCGTTCACGAGCGCCTGGTGGACTGGCTCGCTCTCAGCGTCGTCATCGCCCAGCCCGTGCTTGTTCCACAACGCCAGCGTCGCGGCCGCCGCTTCGAGCAGGTCCTGGATCGCAGGCGTCGGCGGTGCGCCCTTGGCGTCGGGGTCGTACCGCGTGCCGCAGTTGGTGCAGTGGATCGTGGCGTCGTCCTGCCAGACCAGGCTGTCCTGGTCGCGTTCGCCGCAGCGCGGGCAGGCGTCGTCCTCGTTGACCAGCCCGCTGCTGTCGTCGACGCCCGCGGCGTCGAACAGACCGTCGAGCTGGTTGCGCAGCGCGATGGCCGCGTCGAGCGTGAGGATCATCGTGGTGCTGCTCGGCGCAGTGCCGCGCGTGTACGTCAGGTCCAACCGGACGACCCGCTCGCCCTGGCGGTTGCTGCCGATGTCAGCGTTGGCCTCGTCGTGTACGGCCCCGTCGAATCTGCTCGTCGTGCTCGTCATGCTCGTGCTCCTGGTTCCGGCCGCCCCATCGCGGCCCGGGCGCTGGCGCCCCGCGGGGCGCTCGCGTTCGGGTCGCTAGCGGCTCAAGCCGCGTTCGATCTCGGCGCGGTCGGTGCCCGACAGGCCCTCGACCAGGTCGATCAGCGTGGTACGCACGTAGTCGAGCGTTCCCGGAAAACCCCAGTCCTTCGGTTGGGCGGCGGCGCGGCGGTCGAACCTGACCAGTTCGTCGCAGAGCCGGCCGATCAGCAAGTTCACGTCCGCGCGACGGTCGGCGTAGGTCTGGGCAGCGTTTCGTTTCGCGTGGTTCATCGTCATCGTTCTCTCCTTCGCGTTGCTTCGTACGCGCCGTGCGTACAGCCACATGAGTCCAGCCGGGCGGCCAGAAAGCAAGGCGACTTGGCGAGAATTCCGAGAATTACTTGCATGTCTCCGCGCAAGGTCCGAGTCTGCGGCCAAACGGGCGACATGCGGGGCGAGAGCGCTCTCATTCGCGCCCGGACGGGCAGGGCTCTCTACTGGTTACGTACGCGGCCACACGGCCGCCGTGGGGCGGCGTGGGGCGTACCCGGGCGGCCCGGCCGCGCGGGACGGGAGGCAGCGTGATGGCCGAGGCCGATCCCAGGCTGAACCCGGCGGCGCTGACGCTGGCCGACGCGGCCCGGCTGCTGTCGGGCGCGGGTGGGCAGCGCATCTCGGTCGAGATGCTGGAGGCCGACGTCGCGGCGGGCGCGCCGACGAACGCCGACGGCACGCTCAACCTGGTGCACTACGCGGCGTGGTTGGTGAAGGAGGCGGCGAGCAGTGCCGATTGACCCGCGCAAGCTGAAGCCGACGCAACTCGTGCAGTTGCTCAACTCGACGCCGCTCGGCGAAGTGGCCAGTGAGCGAACGCTGTACCGGCACCGCGCGCGGACCGGTTTGCGCATCGGCGATGGCCGCACGGTCGATCTGCTCCGCTACGTGGCGTGGCTGGTGCTCGAACGTCATCGCCCGCGGCCGGAACCCGACGGGCTTACCGGCTACGAGGCTCACAAGGAGCGGGCCGCGCAGCGCGTCCGCGACCTGTCACTCGCTGGCCGCGACATCGGCGAGCTGCCGGCGGTCGCGAACGCCGAGCGCAAGGAGAATGCCGAGCGGGACTTCCGGTTCTTCTGCGAGCAGTACTTCCCGCAGACGTTTCATCTGCCGTGGTCGCCGGACCACCTGAAGGTGATCGCCAAGATCGAGCAGGCGGTGCTGGAGGGCGGGCTGTTCGCGATGGCGATGCCGCGTGGCAGCGGGAAGACCTCACTGTGCGAGACGGCCTGTGTCTGGGCGCTGGTGTTCGGGCACCGCGAGTTCGTCGCGCTCATCGGCAGCGACGAGGACCACGCCGAGAACATGCTCGACAGCATCAAGGTCGAGCTGGAAGCGAATGACCTGCTGAACGACGACTTCCCGGAGGTCTGCTTCCCGATTCGGGCGCTGGAGGGCATCCACCAGCGGGCGGCGGGCCAGCTCTACCAGGGCAAGCAGACGCACATCGGCTGGACCGCAAAGGAGATCGTCCTGCCGACGATTCCCGGCTCGCGCGCGAGTGGCGCGATCATCTGCGTGGCCGGGATCACCGGCCGAATCCGGGGCATGAAGCACAAGCGCGTGGACGGCACAAGCGTGCGGCCGTCGCTTGTGCTCATCGACGATCCGCAGACGGACGAGTCAGCCCGCTCCCCGTCGCAATGCGCGGCGCGCGAACGCATCCTGGCCGGCGCGATCCTGGGCCTCGCCGGCCCGGGCCGGAAGATCGCGGGGCTTATGGCGCTGACCGTCGTGCGGCCTGACGACTTGGCCGACCGCATTCTTGGCCGCGAGAAGCACCCGCAGTGGCAGGGAGAGCGGACGAAGATGGTCTACTCGTTCCCCGCGAACGAGGCGCTGTGGGTGCGCTATGCCGAGGTGTGGCGCGAGGGGATGCGGGCCGACCGTGGCATCGGCGCGGCGACCGAGTTCTATCGCGCGAACCGCGCCGCGATGGACGAGGGCGCGGTGATCGCCTGGCCGGAGCGGCACCACCCGGACGAACTCTCGGCGGTGCAGCACGCGATGAACCTGCGGCTCAATCGCGGCGACGTCGCGTTCTGGGCCGAGTACCAGAACGAGCCGCTTCCGGAAGAGCACGCCGACGACGAGTTGCTCACCGCCGACCAGATCGCGGCGAAGGTCAACGGCTTGCGACGCGGTGAGGTGCCGATCGGCGCCACGCACGTGACGATGTTCATCGACGTGCAGGCCAAGGCGCTCTTCTGGCTCGTCGCGGCCTGGGAGGACGACTTCACGGGGTTCGTGCTCGACTACGGCACCGAGCCGGACCAGAAGGCCGGGTACTTCACGCTGCGCGACATCCGCCGCACGCTCGCGGACGCCTCGCCGCGAGCCGGGCTCGAGGGCGCGATCTACGCCGGCCTGGAGCGACTCACCGATGCGACGCTCGGCCGCGAGTGGCGCCGCGACGACGGAGCGATGGTGCGCATCGACCGCTGCCTGATCGACGCGAACTGGGGCCAGTCGAGCGATGTCGTCTACCAGTTCTGTCGCCAGAGCAAGCACGCCGGCGTCGTCATGCCGGCGCACGGACGGTACGTCGGCGCATCGTCGATCCCATTCGCCGACTACAAGCGCAAGCGCGGCGACCGCGTGGGGCTGAATTGGCGCATCCCGCTCGTCGGCAGCCGGCGTTCGGTCCGGCACGCGGTGTTCGACACGAACTACTGGAAGAGCTTCGTCTACGCCCGCCTAGCGGTCCCGATGGGCGATCCGGGCTGCCTGTCGCTGTTCGGCCGCGCCGCCGACAAGCACCGGCTGCTCGCCGAGCATCTGACCAGCGAGTACCGCGTGAAGACCGAAGGCCGCGGCCGGACCGTGGACGAGTGGAAGCTCCGCGTCGACGGCCTCGACAACCACTGGTTCGACTGCCTCGTGGGTTGCGCCGTCACAGCGTCGATGCAGGGCGCGACGCTCTTCGGCACCGAAACGAAGCCCGTCGAACGACCGCGTGTTCGGCTGTCTGCTCTTCAAGGGGGGCGGCGATGAAAGGCGAAGCTTCGAAGCTCCAAGTTGAGACTCCGAAGCGCGGGCTCGTATGTACGCGGTGCGGATGCACGGACTTTCGCGTGCTCTACACCCGCGCTGCGTGGGGCAACCGCATCATCCGCCGCCGCGAATGTCGTCATTGCGGGTCGCGCGTCACCACCTACGAACGAACGGCCGGGTGATCCGCCTCGTAAACCACGATTCTGCTGCAACCAATTTAGCCACAGAGACTTACGGAATTTGAAGAATTCCACGATTCCGGGCTTGACCTTGCACCCAACTCTAAGGCGTATACTCCTTCCAGAGTGAACGAAACGCTTTCGACAAACGGGCTTCTGACGATTGGCCAGGCGGCCGAGGCAGCCGGCGTGGCAGCGACGACGCTCCGCTACTACGAGCGCGAGGGACTGCTTCGGCCGTCGCTGCGCTCGCACGCGCGGTATCGACTCTATGACGCCGACGCCATTGAGCGGTTGCGGTTCATCCGCGCCGCGCAAGCCGTCGGGTTCACGCTCAACGACATCCGACTGCTTCTGGACCTCGATGCCGATGACCCGAGGGTTTGCCGCTCCGAGGTGCAGCGTCTGTTGGAGCATCGCCTCGCCGACGTGAAGCAGAAGATGAAGGACCTCAAACGCGTTCAGGTCGTGTTGGGCCGCGCCCTGGACCGGTGCCAGCGCTCGCAAGGAGAGTGCCCGGTGCTGAAAGAAATCGGCCCCGACAAGACCAAGAGGAGAACCTGATGCGCAGTGCATCTACCATTGCCGTAGCCGCATCCACAGTGGCGCTGCTCGCCGTTGCCGCTCTCGGCGCAATGCGATTGGCCGCAACTGCCGATCGGCCAGACTGCCCTGGCAAGATCGTCTGCCCGCAGACCGGGCAGCTCATCTGCCGCGACCAGTGCCCGACCGTCGATCCCGACCGCCCGGACTGCCCCGGCCGGATCGAATGCCCGCAGACCGGAGAGCTGGTGTGCGTCGATCGCTGTCCGCTCGGCGCCAAGGCGAACAGCCAGACGAAAAGCTGTTGCGGCGCGTGCTGCGAGGAAGGCGAAGTGATTCGGCCTTGAACTCGGCAGGCCACCGCAAGGAGCACTCGATGAGCAGCAATCTGGAGGCGATTGACCCGGCGCTGGGCCTGATGAAGGAATTCTCGCGCTTGGCGGCCGCAACGACGCAGGCGATCCAGACCATGCGGCAGCGTGCCATCTTCACCGACGGCGTGCTGGCCGCGCGCCACAAGGCCCTGGCGGCCGTTTTGTGGGCCGTATCCGCCCGCTGTGAACCCTGCATCAAGTACTACGTTCGGCAGGCGCGGGAGCGCGGAGCAAGCCGCGAGGAACTCGGCGAGATGTTGGCCGTCGCCTCCGCAATGGGCGGGTGCGTCGGGGAGATGTGGGCGCTCAAGGCTTTCCACGCATTCGCCGGCGACGGTGGCGCAGCATCCGATGAGGCGCCAAGTTGTTGCGCCACCTAGGGACGTCTGAAGATGAGCGAAAGTTCAAGAACGGCGATGGAACATACGCGCGGTGCACAGCCTTTGGAAACGGAGCGCGCATTGGCGCCAGAGCCAGCGCACCGCCCGACGCGACTGGCCCTCTGGAGCACAGGCGCAGCAGTGATCTCGGCGGCTATCGCGTCGGCCTGTTGCTGGCTGCCATTGCTGCTGCTGGCGGTCGGCGTATCGGCGGCGGGGGCAGGCAGCGCGTTCGAGGCGACGCGCCCCTATTTCCTGGCCGGGGCAGCCGTGTTCCTGGCCCTCGGCTTCTACCTGAACTACTTCCGCAAGCCCGTTTGCGCACCGGACGGCACCTGCGCCACGCCCAACCTGAAGGTGCAGCGTTTTAATCGCGTGATGCTGTGGGTTGCGTCGGCTGTCGTGCTGGCGCTGGCGCTGTTCCCGAATTACGTCGGGGCGCTGCTCGGGACGAACACACAGGATTCCGATGAAGACGCCGTGGTCGAGCCAGCCGCCGGCACGCAGGAGCTCGTCATCTCTGTGGACGGAATGACCTGTGCATCGTGCGTCGCCGCCGTCAAGCGGGCTGTCACAAGCTTGGATGGCGTCCGAAGCGTCGAGGTCAGCCTCGAACAGAAGCGCGCGACCGTTCGCTACGAAGAGAGCACGGTCAAGCCGGAGCAGATCCGTGAGGCGATCACGAAGCTGGGGTACAAGGTCGGCGAGCCCGTGGGAGGCGGCGAGTGACCGTCGAAGACGTCGTCGCCAGATTCGGCTCGGGGCTGCCGGAGTGGTCGCCCATCGCCGTTGGCGTGGCGCTCCTGGCCGGCGTGGTCGCTTGTGCCGTCTGCCCATGCACGGTGCCTGTGGGGTTGGGCGTCGCGAGCGTCGTGGGCAGCGCAGAAACTCAGGCCCGGAAGAGTGGTTTTGCCATCGCGCTCGCGTTCTTCGTCGGCATTGTCTTGAATCTGACGATGCTCGGCGCGTTCGCCGGGGCGTTGGGGGCCATTCTGACCGAATCGTTCGGACGCCTTTGGACGCTGGCGATGGCTGTCCTGTCATTCGGTGCGGCCATCGTCGCGTTTCGTGGGCCGCGTCTTGATGTCGAGAAGCTGGAAGCTCTCCGCCGGCCGGGACTCATCGGCGCGTTCGCATACGGGTTCGTTTTCAGCCTGGGCACGTCGGCTGCACCGCTGCTGGTCTTGCTCGCGATCGCGGCGGGTCAGGCAAGCACGCTTTACGGCCTGCTGCTGGCATTGGCGTTCGGCATCGGGCGGGGGCTCCCGTTTCTGATGATCGGTGTTTTTGCCGGCGCGCTGATGCGCTTGGGGCGCCTGTCGCTCTGGCGACGCCCGATTCAGCTCTTCAGTGGATGTGCCCTGGTCCTGGTCAGCCTGTACTACGCTCGAGCCTTCGCGAGCTTGCTTTGAAGATGATTGAAGACGAGGTTTCAGCATGAGTATCGCGGTAGCAACCGACGCCGCTCCACGTTTCTGGAGCGAGGAACCTTCCAGCCAGCCGGGCCGCCGGCGAATCCGCGCCCATATCGGCGGGCTTCACTGTTCGCTTTGCACCGGCACGATCGAAAAGGCGCTTGGCAGACGGCCGGGAGTCGACAAGGTCGCGGTCAGCCTCACGCACGAACAGGCGCTCATCGAGTTCAACCCCAGCGTGACGCGGGCCGAGGACCTGCTCCAGACGCTCAAGGACATCGGCTACACCGTCTCTGACCCGCGCAAGCTGCGTCCGTTCGAGGAAGAAGAGCGTGCCCTGGTCCGCGAGCGCGGCCGCTTCCTGACCGCGCTGGCGTCGAGCATCGCCGCGATGGGGCTGGCTGGCTACCCGCTCGATAGCGGTTGGTTCTGGCTGTGTGCGTTCTCCATCGCCAGCCTGGTGGTGTTCTCGTTCGTGGTACTGCGAAGCTTCGGGACCGCCGTGGCGCTCGCCGGCTCAAGCTTCCTCGCCGCATTCGGCACGGGCGTGTACGCCCTTCAGTTGCTGGGCGCGTGGGGCGCGGCCACTCCCTGGCTCGCCGGAGCGCTTGCGATCTTGCTCATCTTCGGCGTCGGCGGGCACATCGTGCACATGGCGGCAGCAGCGCTGCGGCGCGGCATCCTCAACCAGCATGTGCTCGTTGAATTCGGGGCCTTTGCGGGACTTGCCGGAGGGATCGTCGGCTTGGCATTGAAGCCTGCCAATTATCCGACGACCGCGTTCTTCTCGGTCGCGGTAATGGTGCTGACGTATCACATCTTCTCGGAGTGGCTGTCGCTGATCGTCAAGACCCGCAGCTCGCAGGCGGTCAAGAAGCTGCTGGACCTTGAGCCGGACATCGCCCACGTCCTCCGTGACGGAAAAGAGATCGACATTCCGTTTGAAGACGTTCGCGTCGGCGACCTGGTTCGCATCCGCCCGGGCGAGCGCGTGCCGGTCGATGGTGTGGTTGAATCAGGCCAGTCGGACGTGGACGAGTCGCTGGTCACCGGCGAGCCGGAGCCAATCGAGAAGCGGCCGGGGGACAAGACCATCAGCGGATCGCTGAATGGCCACGGCACGCTGCTGGTCCGCGTCAGTGTGGTGGGCGAAGAGAGCTTTCTGCGGCAGGTCATCCGCAGCGTGGAGGATGCCCGGGCGCTCAAGCCCGGCCTGCTTCACCTGGTGGACCGCGTGTTGCGCGTCTACACGCCGATCGTGCTGCTGACCTCGGCCGCGGCGACCGTCTTCTGGCTCCTGGCTCCGCTGGTGATCGGAGCTTCTCCCGACGTGCAGCGCGCCATGTTCGCCGGGCTAAGCGTGTTGGTCATGGGCTACCCATGCGCCGTGGGTATCTCGGCGCCGCTTTCCATCGTCCGGGGAGCGGGCGAGGCCGCGGAACGGGGCATTTTGATGCGCACCGGCGAGGCGTTTCAGGCCCTGCGGCGCGTCCAGCGCGTGGTCTTCGACAAGACCGGCACGCTGACCGAGGGTCAGCCGGGCCTGCGGGCCATTGAACCCGCGGCGGGAACGCAGGACGAACTGCTCGCGCTGGCCGCGGCCGCGGAGGCCGGCTCCGAACACCCGCTGGCCCGCGCGGTGGTGGAGGAGGCGTTCAAACGCGAGCTCGCCATACGCGAGGTACAGGGGTTCGAGGCCGTGCCAGGACGAGGCGTTCGGGCGCGGCTTGGTGACCATGCCTTGCTGGTCGGCAGCCCGGCGTTTCTGGAGAGCGAAGGAGTGAGCGTTGCGCCCCAGGAGTCGCGGATCCGAGAACACGAATCGCAGGGACTTACGGTGATTGCGGCTGCACGAGACGGCGCGCTACTTGGTCTGCTGGCCCTCGGCGATGCGCTGCGGCCGGACGCGGCCCAGACCGTTCGTCGGCTGCACGAAATGGGCATCCGCACCAGCCTGATCACTGGCGACAACGAGCGCGCCGCCCGGCATTTCGCTCGCGCCGCCGGCATTGAAGAGGTCCACGCTCGCGTGCTGCCCGCCGAGAAGGCAGCCATGATCCGCAGGCTTCAGGAGAGCGCCCGGGTCGCGATGGTCGGCGACGGCATCAACGACGCCCCGGCGCTCATGCAGGCGGAGGTCGGCATCGCGTTTGGGAGCGGGGCCGACATCGCCATCGAATCGGCCGACGTGATCATTCTCAACAAGCGGGTGGGCGCGGTTCTCGATGCCTATGAGATCAGCCGTTACAGCTATGGGAAGATGGTACAGAACGTGATCCTCGCGTTCACGTTCAACGGGATCGGTATTCCAGCGGCGGCCACGGGATTGATCTACCCCATCTGGGGCATGGTGGCGATGGCGGCGAGCGTGACCTCGATCTTCATCAACTCCCTGTGGAGCCGCGGCACGTATTTCTTCCAGGCCATCCAGACGGTCGGCCACGCCCCGGCGATCCCGGCAAAGCCCCTGGCAGCGTGAGAGGTGCGCATATGCTCAAGTCGATCAGCCTTGAAGTCGTCGGCGGCCACAAGATGGTCTGCGACGGCTGCGAACAGCGCGTCGAGCAGGCGCTCAAGGGCTTGAAGGGAGTCGATCGGGTTCGCGCGCGGGCCCGCGACCAGCGGATCGAGGTGCTGTTCGATACCGCGACGCTGGACCCCTCCGCGCTTGTCGAGCGCCTGGCCAAAGCCGGCTACCAGACGGCCGTCGTTCGCTCACCTTCCGACGGCTGAATCGGGCTAACGGGTGTCAGCGCCCAGACGGGCTTTTTTGGGGCCGCCACTTCTACATATGTAACGATCTTCGCTGCACAGCCCGAACCACCTTGCAGTCATCTCGGCGTTGACGTAGGTAACGGGTAGACGACCAAGCCGGGTCTTCCCGGAGGCGAGCGGTCGGCGGCTGATCCCCGCCGGCTCTCACGCGAGCAAACAGGCCGTACGGGGCCGTACCCCCGCGCGGCCTTTTCGTTTGGCCTCGCCTCGCGGAACGCCCGGACGGTCGGCGGGATGGTGTAACGGCAACATGCCGGCCTCATTCGCCGGAGCCGCGGGTTCGAATCCCGCTCCCGCAATCGGAGATGTGCGATGGCTGACGGGTTGCAGGACGCGATCAAGGAGAACGCCCAGGGTCCCAAGCGGGCGCAGGGCGACGCCGGCAGCGTCGAGCAGCACGACCTGAAGGACCAGATCGAGGCTGACCGCTACCTGGCGTCGAAGGAGGCCGCGAAGAAGGGCCTCGGCGTGCGGATGACGAAGGTGGTCCCGCCTGGAGCGGTGTGACTTGCTGAAGTGGCTGCGACAGCTCGGTTCGCGGAAAGCCGCTGGCGACGGTGGACAGCGCGGTAGCGACTCGCGCGTGCTCCGCCCGCGCTTCGCCGTCGTGCGCGGGAAGTACGACGCGGCGCAGACCACGCACGAGAACCGCCGGCACTGGGCCAACGCCGATCATCTCTCGGCGAACGCCGCCGCCAACGTCGACGTCCGACGCATCCTGCGCAGCCGGGCGCGCTACGAGGTCGCCAACAACAGCTACGCGCGAGGGATTGTCGCAACCCTCGCGAACTACATCGTCGGCACTGGCCCGCGGCTCCAGATGCTCACCGACGATCCCGAAGCGAACCGCCTCGTCGAGAAGGAGTTCTCACGCTGGGCGAAGGCGGTCGGCCTGGCGCACAAGCTGCGCACGATGCGCGTCGGGCAGTGCGAGAGCGGCGAGTGCTTCGGATTGCTCACCAGCAACCCGCGGATCGCGGCGCCGGTGCAGCTCGACCTGCGGCTGATCGAGGCCGACCAGGTCGCCTCACCGTGGCCTGAGCAGCGGGTTCGCGGGCAGGATGCCCGCGCCACCGTCGTCGACGGCGTCGTCTTCGACGAGTTCGGAAATCCGGTCGCGTACACGATCCTCCGCCGGCACCCCGGCGACAACACGGCGTTCCGCAACGGCGGCACCGACTTCGACGTCATGCCGGTCGAGTCCGTCATCCACCTTTTCCGCGCCGAACGTCCCGGCCAGAGCCGCGGCATCCCGGAGATCACGCCGGCGCTGCCGCTGTTCGCCATGCTGCGGCGCTACACGCTGGCGGTGCTCGGCGCGGCCGAGCAGGCTGCACTGCCGAGCGGCGTGATCTACACCGACGCACCCGCCGACGCTGAGGCCTCGAATGTCGAACCGATGGACACGGTCGAGATGGATCGCGGGACGTGGCTGACGATGCCGTACGGCTGGAAGATCAACCAGGTCCGGGCCGAGCAGCCGACGACCGTCTACGGCGACTTCAAGCGCGAGGTGATCAACGAGATCGCCCGCTGCCTGGAGATCCCGCTCAACGTCGCGCTGGGCAACTCGGCTCAGATGAACTACGCGTCCGGCCGGCTCGATCACCAGGCGTTCTTCAAGAAGATTCGCATCGACCAGGCCTACCTCGGTGACGTGGTCCTCGACCGCGTGCTCAGTGCGTGGCTGAATGAGGCGGTGCTGATCGAGGGCTATCTGCCGCAATCGCTGCGGACGCGAGACGCCGAGTTCCCACATCAGTGGTTCTGGGACGGCTTCGAGCACGTCGATCCGGCGAAGGAAGCCAACGCCCAGGCGACGCGGCTGGCGAGCAACACGACGACGCTGGCCGCCGAATTCGCCAAGCAAGGACTCGACTGGGAGAGCGAGCTTCGGCAACGCGGCCGCGAACTCGCGCTGATGCGCGAGCTGGGATTGACGACGGAACAGGCCGCGCCGAGCGCGGCCAGCAATAGCGACACGGAGGATGAGGGCGATGTCACGGAAGACGAAGGCGCCCGAGCAGCCGCGTGAGGACGCGGATCAGGTTCCCGATCGGCTGACGCTGGCCTGCAAGGCCGAGCGCATCACGCTGGAGGCCGCGCCCGTCGAGGGTGACGCCCCGGCGATCCCGCGTTTCACGATGCTGGCCTACACCGGCGAGCCCATGACCGTCGAGGGCTGGCGCTACCCGGTTGTGGTGGATCTCGAAGGCCTTTCGATCCCGTCACAACGGCGGCCGGTCCGCTTCGGCCACAGCATGTACGCCGGCGTCGGGCACACCGAGCGCATCGTGATCGAAGCCGGGCGGCTGATCGCCGAGGGCGTGGTCTCGCGCGAGACGGCCGTGGCGCGCGAAGTCGTAGCGAGTGGAAAACGCGGCTTCCCCTGGCAGGCCTCGATCGGCGCGCAGGTCGCGCAGGCCGAGTTCGTGCGCGGAGGCAAGAGCGTCACGGTCAACGGCCGCACGTTTGAAGGCCCGCTCTACGTCGCCCGCCGCACGGTGCTGGGCGAGATCAGCTTCGTGGACCTCGGCGCCGACGGCGGCACCACCGCGACCATCGCGGCTCAGCAGCAGGAGAACGATCTCATGGACGAGACGAACGACACGCAGGTCACGCAGACCGATGAGACGAAGCCAACACCGGAGCCGACGCGCGCCGCGCAGACGGACGGGAACGGCAAGGAGGCCGCCCCGTCCGTCAACCCCGTCACCGAGCTTCGGGCGCAGGCCATCGCAGAGTCGAAGCGCATCACCGCGATCCGCCGTATCTGCGGGGGTAAGTTCCCGCAGATCGAAGAGCAGGCGATCGCCGAAGGCTGGACCGAGGAGAAGACCGAGCTGGAGAAGCTGCGCGCCAGCCGCCCGAAGGCGCCGGCCATCCACGTGTCGAGCGACACGATGAGCGGCCAGGTCCTCGAAGCCGCCTGCATGATGACCGGCAAGGTCACGAAGATCGACGAGTTGTACGACGAGAAGACGCTCGACGCGGCCGCGCGGCGTTTCCGCGGCGGGATCGGGCTCCAGGAGCTGCTGCTCGAGGTCGCGCGGGCCAACGGCTACACCGGCTGGAACTTCCGTGACAGCCGCGAGGTGCTGCGCTGCGCGTTCGGCCAGAGCCTCCAGGCTGGGTTCTCGACCATCGACATCGGCGGCATCCTCAGCAACGTCGCGAACAAGTTCCTGCTCGAGGGTTTCTTCAGCGTCGAGCGGACGTGGCGGAACATCACCGCTGTCCGCAACGTCAGCGACTTCAAGACCGTCACGAGCTACCGGCTGGTCGGGAAGGATCAGTACGAGAAAGTCGCTCCCGGCGGCGAGCTGAAGCACGGCACGCTGGGCGAGCAGAGCTACACGAACAAGGCCGAGACGTACGGCCTGATCCTGAGCATCGACCGCCGCGACATCATCAACGATGACCTCGGCGCGATCACCACGGTTCCACGCAAGCTAGGGCGCGGCAGCGGCCTGAAGATCAACGACGTCTTCTGGTCGATCTTCATGAACAACGCGGCGTTCTTCAGCGCCGGCAACAACAATTACCTGACCGGCGCGGACACGGCGCTGGGCATTGACGGCCTGACGAAGGCCGAGGTCGCGTTCCTGAACCAGGTCGACCCCGACGGCAAGCCGATCGGCATCATGCCGGCAGTGATCCTCGTGCCGACCGCGCTGAGCGCCATGGGCACGATGCTCTTCAAGTCGGTCGAGATCCGCGACACGACCGCGTCGACCAAGTACCCGATCGCCAACCCGCACGCCGGCAAGTTCCGCGTCGAAGTCAGCCGCTACCTCTCGAACGCCCAGTACACGGGCAACAGCGAGAAGGCGTGGTATCTGCTGGCCGATCCGACCGATCTGCCGGTGATCGAGGTCGCGTTCCTGAACGGCCAGGAGTCGCCCACGATCGAAACGGCCGACGCGGACTTCAACGTGCTCGGCGTCCAGATGCGCGGCTACCACGACTTCGGCGTGAATCTGCAGGAGCCGCGCGGCGGCGTGAAGAGCAAGGGCGAGGCGTAACGGACAGGCACGTAGGCACAAAGCCACGTAGGAGTGAATCGCAATGGCACAGGCAACATTCGTGCATGAGGGCGCGTCGATCGACTACACGCCCGGCGCGGCCGTCGCCGCGGGCGACGTGGTCGTGCAGGGCGAGCTGGTCGGCGTCGCGAAGACGCCCATCGCGGCCAACGCGCTGGGCGCGCTGGCTGTCTCGGGCGTGTTCGATTTCGCCAAGGCCACGGGCGGCGGCACCGCGATCGCGATCGGCGTCAACGTCTACTGGGACGACGCGGCCAACCAGGCGACCACCAACGCCGGCGCCGGCGCGAACAAGCTGATCGGCAAATGCGTGAAGGCCGCGGCCGACGCGGACGCGACGGTGCGCGTGCGGGTGTCGCAGTAGCCGCGAAAGGTGAGCAATGCCGGACGTGCTCGAAAAAGGTCTCGCCTGGCTCGACGACCAGCGTCATGCCCATATGACGCGCACGGTCGTCTACCAGCGCGGCGCCGATGCGGTCGAGATCGCCGCGACGATCGGCCGCACCGAGTTCGAGCAGGTCGACGAGCACGGCGTCGTGCAGCGGCTCCAGTCGCGGGACTTTCTGGTGCGGGCGGCCGATCTGGTGCTGGCCGGCGCGACCACGCTGCCGAAGGCCGGCGACCGCATCCGCGAGACGGTCGGCGCGCAGACATTCGTGTACGAGGTCATGGCCCCGGGCAACGAGCCGCCGTGGCGCTACAGCGACCCGTATCGCAAGGCGCTGCGGATTCACACGAAGCACGTGGCGACGGAGTGATGTCGTGAAGCTGGACGCACCGCCCATCAACGGAACCGCTCGCCAGAAGCTTGCCTGGCTCGCCGGCGTCGTGCTGACGCTTCTGACGATCCTGATGCTGGCCGGCGGTGCCCGTTTGCTGCGCCACGACTCGCAGATCGCCGTGCACGACACGCGCATCGAGACCATCGAGAAGTCGCTGGCGCGCATCGAGGCGAAGTTGGACCGGCTGCTGGAGCGCCACCCGTGAGCGTGATCCTCGACATCGCCGACGCCGTCGTCGCCAGCCTGAACGCGGGCTCGTTCACCCTGGAGTTCGAGGCCGAGCGGAAATACCAGCCGGTGTTCGAGCTCCAGGACATGCAGACGCTGCACGTGTCGGTCGTGCCGAAGTCGGTGGCGATCGCAACGGCGGCGCGCGACAGCGGGTTCTTCGACGTCGCAATCGACATCGGCGTGCAGAAGAAGGTGAACCCGGATCAACCCGACGAGCTGGATGCGCTGATGAACCTGGTCGAGCAGATCGCCGATCACCTGCGGATGAAGCGGCTGGACGGCGCGCCGAACGCGGCGTGGCTGAGCATCGCCAACGAGCCGGTGTTCGCGCCCGAGCACCTGGAGCAGTGGCGGCAGTTCACTAGCGTGCTGACGGTGACGTACCGGGTGCGGAGATGAACTGTGCCGGCGAACGCAGTGCTGAAGTCGTTCGTGCTCGGTCTGCCAACGTGGACCAAGCTGGCGGAGAGCCCGACCGTGGTCCAGGCGACGGTGATCGCCGACCCGACGAACGCAGGCAACATCAGCGTGCGCTTCCGTGCCGGGATCGCAACAAACTGGCCGCCGGGCGCGTCGGTGTCGTTCGAGTCGGTGGACCTGTCGGAGATCGAGGTGCGCGGCTCACCGAACTACAAAGTGCTGGTCGCCGGCTACGCGCCCGGCAGCCGGCCGCGCGGTCGAAGCGCATTGCGGCTCAGTCAGAAATACTCGCCGGAGTACGCAGAGGTGATTCCGGGCAACGGTGGGACCGGCGAGACGGGCGGCGAATTGCCCCCCACCGGAGGCGGGTGACGCGATGGTCAACGTCTACCTGAAGTCGTTCAGCCTCGGCTCGGGCTCGTACGTGAAGCTGGCCGACGTATCGACCGTCATGAACGCGACCATCATCGCCAGCGTGAAGAACACGAACCCGGTCAATGTGCGGTTCCGCGGCGGCACGCCGGCGTCGTGGCCGCCCGGCGCAGCGGCGCTTCTCGAAGGCGTGGACCTGACCGAGTTTGAGGTTCAGGGCGCATCCGGGCACCTGCTGCTGGTCGTCGGCTACACGCGGTAAGGAGGCATTGAGATGGCCATCAAGCTCGGCATGGAGGCCGTGCTCAACTACAAGGTCGGCGGCCAGGGCGGCGGCGGCGCGTGGACCGCGTTGGGCAACACGCGCGACGTCACGCTCAATCTCGAAACGGGCGAGGCCGACGTGACCACGCGTGCCAACAGCGGCTGGCGCGCCACGGTCGCGACGCTCAAAGAAGCCAGCGTTGAGTTCGAGATGGTCTGGGATACGGCGGACGCCGGATTCACCGCGATCAAGAACGCCTACCTGAACAACGAGGCGATCGGACTCCAGGTACTCGATGGTCCGGGCGGCCAGGGATTGCAGGCCGACTTCATGATCACGGCCTTCTCGCGCAGCGAGGCGCTCGAGGAGGCGATCACCGTCTCGGTCACGGCGAAGGTGACGTACTCGGCCACGGCGCCGAGCTGGATCGGTGGGTAAGGGTAGCGCGGGCGTCTCGCCCGCAGCAGCGAAGCCACGGAGGGCATCGCACGTGAAGACATTCAACGACAACGCCGGCCGCACGTGGACGATCGCGATCAACGTGGACGCGATCAAGCGCGTCCGCTCGCTCCTTGACGTGGACCTGCTCGAGATCGTCGAGGGCAAGCTGATCGAGAAGCTCATCCGCGACCCGGTGCTGCTGTGCGACGTGGTCTACGCCGTCTGCAAGCCCGAGGCCGATGCGAAGGACGTGAGTGACGAGGAGTTCGGCCGCGCGATGGCCGGCGACGCGATCGAGCACGCGACCAAGGCCCTGCTGGAGGACCTCGTGGGTTTTTCCCCGAGCCCGAGGGATCGGGCGAACCTCCAGCGCGTGCTCGCGACGACGTGGAATGTGATGGACCGCGCCCGCGACCTGGTCGAGCAGCGGCTGGAAAGCGGCGAACTGGAAAAGGTCGTGGAGCGGGCGCTCGCGAATGCTGGCAGCTCATCTGGCGCTGCGCCGGAATCGTCGGCGTCGACCCCGGCCGGCTGACGCTGCGGGAGCTGCTGGCGATGGCCGACGGTCGCTCGCGCGATGAATGGGGCCGCATGAGCGCGCTGATGGCGCTGACCGCCAACTGCCATCGTGATCCGAAGAAGAGCCAGGCGCTGAAGCCGAAGGATTTCGACCCGCACGCGAAGAGCGGCGCGGTCGCCAAGGCAAATATCACCGTCCTGAAGGACGTGTTCATCGATCGAAAGATGCCCGGGTACGGAGGCCCGGGCGGGTTCGAGTGAGGCAAGCGAAAAAGGAGAAAGCGTATGCCTCTTCCGGAAGATGTCGTGCAGAGCGTGTCGTCCACCAACTTCAAGTCGCTGGGCGACGGTCCGTCGTTCTACCACAACCTCGCGATGAGCAACGCGGTCAACCAGCAGAACCTGGCCGCGCAGAACGCCATCGCCGTCCAGCAGGGCCTGGGCACGGTGCTGACCGCCGCGGTCGGCAAGATCGTCAAGGCCCTCACCGAGGCCGACGCCGAGGAGGCTGTGTCGCTCAACAAGCTCATGAGCGGTGACGACGTGGCCAGCAAGATCAGCAGCCTGATCGGGGCGCTGGGCTTCGGCCAGATCGGGGCCAAGACCGCCCAGACCACGCCGCCGCCCTCCGGCGGGTGATGACTGAACTCGGGCGACCCGCGGCGCGCTAAATCGCGCGCCGCGGGTGCCCGTCCGTTTTCGATGAGAGGACTCAGCGATGGCGACCTACACGTTCACCAGCAGCAGCGTGCTCCAGAGTGGCGCGACCCAGGGCGCGCTGGCCGGCGAGGCGATCAACGCCGGCGAGTTCGTCTACCTCGACCCGTCCGACGGCAAGGCCCGCAAGGCAGAGTGCGACGCGACCGTGGACAAGGCCAAGGTCGCGGGCATCGCCGTGAACTCGGCCGTCGCCGGCCAGCCGGTCAGCTACGTCGCCAGCGGCGAGGTGACGGTCGACGCGGCGGCGTTCGTCAGCATCGGCCTGATACTCGTGCTCTCGCCGACTGCCGGCAAGTGCATGGACGTCGGCGACCTGGTCAACACACAGTACGTGACCGTCATGGGCTGGTCCACCGCGGCGAACAAGCTGAAGGTCAACCTGGCGCACAGCGGCATCCAGAGGAACCCCGCCCCGTGATCGACATGCGGATCAAGCACCTGTTCTTTGACCGGCAGACGGTCGTGCGCGCCGTCGACAAGGCCAAGCGCCTCGCGCTGTCGAAGGCCGGCGCATTCATCCACACCACCGCCAAGCGCAGTATCCGCACCCGCAAGGGCAGCGCGCCGCCAGGCCGCCCGCCGCACTCGCACACCGGGCTGCTCAAGCGCTTCATCTTCTTCGGCTATGACCCAACCTCGGGGTCGGTCGTCGTCGGCCCGGCGCGCATCAACCGTACGACCGACGCACCGCACACGCTCGAGTTCGGCGGCACGACCACGATCGAGCGCCGCCGCAAGGGCAAGGTCCGCGCGCGCAAGGTGCGCGTCGCGCCTCGCCCTTTCATGGGCCCTGCCCTGGAGAAGGAACGCCCCAACCTCCCGAAAACCTGGGCCAACAGCGTGCGGGGAGGCTGACGCATGGCCGCCGCACAGGGCATCCGCGCAGGTCGGGCGTTCGTCGAGCTGGGCGTGAGCGACAAGCTCACCAAGGGCCTTCGCGCGGCGCAGAAGCGCCTCCAAGCCTTCGGCGAGGGGCTGCGCTCGATCGGCACGCGCCTGGGCGCGATCGGCGCTTCGGCGCTCACCGCGCTGTTCGGCACGGCGAAGACGTTCGCCGACATGGGCGACAGCCTGGACGAGATGTCCGCACGCACGGGCGTGAGCGTCGAGACGCTGTCGGAGTTGGGCTTCGCGGCAGAACTGGCCGGCGCCGACATGGAGACGCTGGAGACCGGCATCCGCAAGATGCAGAAGACCATCTCGGAAGCCATCGGCGGATCGAAGAGCGCCGCGGATGCGCTTACTCAGCTTGGTCTCTCCATCGCCGACCTGAAGGGCCTCAATCCCGAGCAGCAGTTCAAGCTCATTGCCGACCGTATCAGCCGGATCACCGACCCCACGCTGCGCGCCGCGCTGGCGATGGAGGTTTTTGGCAAGTCGGGGACGCGCCTGCTGCCGCTGATCCAGGACGGCGCGAAGGGGCTCGCCAAGTTCCAGGAGCAGGCCAGCGCACTGGGGCTGACGGTCTCCACGCAGGCGGCCAAGGATGCGGCCGTGCTCGCGGATGCGCTCGATACCGTCTGGCGCGTGCTCAAGCAGGCGGTATTCACGATCGGCTCGGCCCTTGCGCCGACGGTCACCGAGCTGGCCAACAAGGTCACGCGGGCGGTCGTGGCGTTCATGAACTGGGTCAAGGAGAACAAGGCGCTGGTCGTGACGGTGTTTCAGGTCGCCGCGGGCGTGGCGGCCGCGGGCGCTGTATTGATCACGCTCGGCGTGGCGGCGTCCGCGCTCGGCGCGGCGCTGGGCGGACTGGCCGCGATCGTCTCTGGCATCGGAACCGCGCTGGGCATCATCGGCAGCGCCATTGCCGCGCTGGTCTCGCCGATCGGTCTGGCGATCACCGCTGTGGCCGGCCTGGGGGCGGCGATCGTCGTCTACACCGGCGCCGGCGGCGATGCCCTGGCCTGGCTGGGCGAGCAGTTCCGCTGGCTGCGAGACGCAATATATAAGGTAGTAGGCGGCGTCGCCGATGCGCTGGCGGCCGGCGACATCACCCTCGCGGCGCAGATCCTCTGGCTGGCACTGAAGTTAGCGTGGCAACAGGGCGTTGACGCGCTCAATCGGGCGTGGCTGGAAGCCAAGCGCTTCTTCATCGGCACGGCGCAGGCCATGTGGTTCGGCGCGCTGGCCGCCGCACAGCAGGTCTTTCACGCCCTCGAAGTCGCCTGGATCGAGACCACGGCGTTCCTCTCGAAGACCTGGACGAACTTCACCAGCGACCTGCGCCAGGCGTGGGGCATCATTCAGAACTGGCTCACCAAGCGCTGGCTGGACCTGATGAACCTCTTCGGCCAGCTCACTGACGAGCAGGCCGAAGCGGCCAAGCAGATGGCCGACCAGGAGTTCGCCGAGGGCGCGGCCGAGGTCGAGCGCCGCCGCACCGGCGCGCTCACCGAGCGCGAGCAGCGCCGGCAGAGCGAACGCGAGCAGTCGGCCGCCGTGAACGAGGCGACGCTCGCCGAGATCGGCCGGCAGTTCGAAGAAGCGCAGCGGGCGCTCGACGCCGACACCGACGCGAAGATCGCCGAAACGAAGCGACAGCTCGCCGAGGCCCGCAAAGCACTGGACGAAGCGCTCGCCGAAGCCAAGCGCAAGCGCGAGGAAGCCGAGACCGAGAAGGCTCCGCCCGGCAAACCCAAGCTCCCCGGTGATCTGAAGGACCAGCTCGCCGGGATCGCCGACGTCCTGGCCGGGAAGATCAGTGTCACCGGCACGTTCAACCCGGCCGCACTGCTCGGCCTCGGCGGCGATGCCGAAGAGCGCACTGCGCGGAACACCGAGCAGATCGCCAAGCACACGAAGCGCCTGGCCGATGCGGCGGTCACAGGCGGACTGACGTTTGCGTGATGGGGAGCATCGGCCTCCGGCCGGTAACGGAAGCATGAAGCCACGGAGGGCTGCGAGTGCCCGTCGAGGTCGTGGAGAAGTTCGAGAGTCGGCTCGTCACCACGGGCACGAACCCGTCGGTCGAGCTGCGCTACACGATCCGCGGCACCGACGACGACGTCGAGGCCCGCAATGCGCTCGTCGCCGGTTCGCCGGCGCTGTACGACCCATGGGGCGGCGGGCTGCTCTTCCTGCCGCGCGACTCGGTCAGCGTGCAGCCGGTGGGCGAGATGCTCTGGGAGGGCATCGTCCGCTACGGCACGATCCCCGCGACGAGCGAGAGCGTCTTCTCCTTCGACACCGGCGGCGGCACGCAGCACATCACGCAGAGTCTCCAGAATATTGCGCGCTACGCGCCGCCCAGCCAGACCGCCCCGGACTTTAAGGGCGCGATCGGCGTCACGGCCGACAGCGTCGAGGGCGTGGACATCACCGTCCCGGTGTACCACTTCTCCGAGACGCATTACCTCGACGCCACGCTGGTGACCGAGCCGTACAAGGCGACGCTCTTCGCGCTCACCGGCCGCGTCAACAGCGGCGCGTTCAAAGGCCTGGCCGCCGGCGAGTGCCTGTTCCTCGGCGCGGCCGGCACGAAACGCGGCCAGGGCGACTGGGAGATCACGTTTCGCTTCGCCGCCAGCCCGAACGTCACCGGCCTGACCATCGGCGACATCACGGGCATCGCCAAGAAGGGCTGGGAGTACTTGTGGGTGCGTTACGCCGACGCCGAGGATGCCGCGGCCAAGGCGCTCGTGAAGAAGCCGATCGCGGTCTACATCGAGAAGGTCTACGCCGACGGTGACTTCAGTTTGCTGGGGATTTGAGCGATGGCCGGCCCGATGCAGAAAGTGAAGCGCGGCGACCCGCTGGTCATCCCGGCGGCGACGTTCAATACGTTCATCGACGCCGCGCGCGACTTCCAGGAGCGCCAACGCAGCGCCCGGCGCGATGCCGTCCGCGAGCTGCGCGACACCGGAATCGTGCTGGTCCGCAACGAGAGCGGGGCCGATCGCGAGCGCTTCGACGTGCTCGGCATCGAAGGCCCGATCATCGAGCGCGTCGACAACGAGGACGAGTTCAAGCAGCGCGTGGCCCTGCGTGGCGTCGTGCCTTCCAGCCCGCACCCGGGCAAGTTCGCGATCCTGCTCGAGCCCGGGAAGGATGACGCGATCGTCCGCGCCTGCGTCGACGGCGTGTGCGTCGTCCGCGTGCGGATGGTGGACGAGGGGCACACCTCAGCCGACATCGCCGTCGGCGTCGCCTCGCGCCTGGAGAGCGGCGATTCGGGCACGGCCCGATTGCTCTGGGTCGAGCCGGTCGAGGACCGGCAGGACCCGGAAATCGCCTGGACCGTCGCCCGCATCGGCGGCGGAGGCGGCGGCAGCGTCACGGCCGCGTTCGCGATGATCATGTCGAAGACCGGCAGCTCGCCGCCGTTCCGCTACGCGGCCGTGCAGGCCACGATGGACGCCGATGGCGTCTGGACGCAGGTCGGCGGCGGCGCGGCGTACAACAACGTCTTCAACATCGAGGAGCAGGGCGCCGGCGGGCAGTGGGTCAACCCGCTGGTGGTCGGCGACGTGGTGCTGATCTTCGCTGCCCCTGACCCGGGCATCGACGCGTTTGTCTGCACGCGATCTCACTACCGGGGGACGTACTGATGAATTGCGAATGGCGAGTAGCGAATAGCGAGTGACGGATGGGCGTTTTCCTGCTGCGACAGGTTGATCTGGATAGCGGCGAAGAGCTGTTGCGCTTCGCTGCGCGGAACATCCTGGCGTACGAGGGCATCCAGTACGTGCTGCGCCAGATCTTCCCGCCGTACCAGGCGGTGATGACGTTCCAGGTCGGAGTGTGCGGCGCGACGGTCGGCTACCCGAACAGCTCGCCGAACCCGGCCGGCGGCGCGTCGTTCGGCCCGAACCTGACGTACGCGCAGTGCACCGACGCCAACGCCAACGAGGGCGGCTGCTACACGAGCCCGATGCGCACGTCGTTCGGCTACGCGCGCCAGGCGGTCGCGTTCACGGCGTCGCTCGAGGCCGACGGCGGCGCGGTCGTATCGCCGGAGGTGACGTTCCCGAACGACCACGCGTGGAGCCCGCAGGCCGGCTCGGCCTGGGACTTTCCGTGGACGCCGGAGGAGATCGAGCAGCCGCCGCCCGAGTGGACGCCGAAGGAATCGTGGGAGCCGGTGCTCGGCTACCCGTGGCAGCGGCCGCGGAAACGCTGCGGCACCGACTGCGACCCGTACAACCCCAACGTCTGCATCTATCCCTACATGCACCAGTGGGACGCCTCGGGCGAGCTCGACTGGCTGTGCGACTTCCGCAAGATCGGCGGCTTCCCGATCACGCTGGCGTTCCTGGCCGACAGCAGCCGCAGCAAGCTCGTCGCCGCGGCGGCATTCCGTGCGCCGGTGCTGCTGCGCCCGGGCACGAGCCTGCACGTGCGCTACCAGGCGCGCATCTTCGGAACGCGCGTCTCGCGCGACTTCGCGCTGCGCTTCGCCAGGTATGCCTTCCAGAAGACGGGCAGCCGCTACGACGCCATCTACTGCCGGCCGCTGCTGAGCAGCACCCCGAAGATCACCCGCCGCACGACGTACGCCGAGCTCGAGCCGCACTTCCACGCCGACTTCGCTGCGGTCGGGCTTTCATCCTGGACGCACGTCGCCGGCCCGCCGCCGCGCGTCGAGTCGAGCAACACGCCGCAGTGGCTCAACTCGACGGGCGGCACTGTTGGGCCGTTCGGGGGCCTGGCGATCTATGGCACCGTCGGCGGCGCCGAAGAGCTGATGTGGGTCACGCCGATCGCCCCGCCGGTCAACGTGCCGAACGGCGACACGCTGCGCGTGCCGGCGAAGGTGCGCTTCGAGCTGGAGGGCGTCTGATGCCGTTCGTCGACATCACCAGTGATCAGCACGCCCTCTACGGCACGCACTCGCACGGCGAGGAGGGTTTTGCCACGCCCGGCGGGCAGTACCCCGCGCAGCTCAAGTGGTCGGACCTGCATCCGCCCGGCGTGAAGGTGCTGCCGAAAGGTTCGCCGCCAGCCAGCCCGGGCGAGATCAACTGGGAGGACACGCTGGGCGGCAAGTTCGCCCTGGCACTGGAGAAGCTCGAAGGCCTGCTGTACGCCGTCTTCGGCTCGCGCCCGCACGCGCACTGGAACGGCAACAGTTGGGTCAAGCGCCAGTGGTACGACCGACAGCACCCGCGCTGCCTGTGGGGACCGGAGACCTGGGAACGCCGACTGCTCGACTTTGGCGGCACCTACGGCTGTGGACCCGAGGGGCAGTGCTGGGACTATCAGGAGAGCGGCAAGGAATACGCTGCGTTGGGCGAGTCGCCGCCGTGCTGTCCGATGCCTCGGCCCGAGGTGCCGATCCGCTCGCGCTCAGGCGATCCGGCGTTCCAGTTCATCAAGGGCGTCCACGACCGCACGTACTTCCCGCTCGGCAGTGTAAGCCGTGACTTCGCCGGCGAGCCGTTCGACCCGGAAGGATACGGCTGGTTCGGTGCAACGCAGCCGGGCCGCACGGACGGCGTCGGGTATGAGGAGAAAGATGGTCAGGCGGTCACGTTCCGCTGGACGAAGCCCGGCGGCGTGCAGACGCCCACCAATGTGCAGCTCTGGTGGAAGCGCCGGCTGCCGGGCAGCTCGTGGTCGGGCTGGGATGCGATGACGATGACGCCGGCGGGCGACACGTACAGCGCGACCTGGGAAGCCCAGCCGCACGGGACCGAGTTCCGCTGGTACATCCGCTACTTCTATGACGATCCGGACCCGCAGGATCCGGACATCACCAAGTTCGACCCCGGCGATGAATTGCCGCCGTCCGACGCCGAGGCCTACTACCTCCAGTGGTACACGCACTTCAACCCGTACATCTACGGCCTGCCCGAGATGCTCGACAGCTACGGCGGCGTCGACGTGCGGCGCGGCACGGACTACTACCAGTTCGACGGCTCAGAATCGATCCAGCCCGAGCTGATCAACATGGCCCGCTTCGTGCTGAGCTGGTTCGGCGGCGACTGCTGCACCGGCGAGTACGACACCTGTGCCGAGACCGACGACCGCAGCGACGTGTTCCACCACAACCCGCGCTTCCGCGGCGGCGACCACGGCCTGTGCTGCGTGCCGATGCCGATCAAGTTCCGCTGGAGCGGCTCGAACGTCCACCCGCATTACATGACCGGCGGCAAGGCCGGCCCGCTCGACAGCCGCCCGCTGCACAACCGCGACGATCAGGCCGGCAGTCAGGCGGCCCGCAAGACCTGGCGCGGCATCAACATGCTCTACACCGACGACGCGCACTTCGACAACCCGTTCTACGGCGGCGGGTACTCGTGGGGCACGGCGCCGGGCACGTTCGTGCTGATGTACAAGCCGAACTGGGACGAGAACGCGCGGGTCTGGGCCAAGTACCCGTCGTGGGGCCTGCGCCCGGGCGACGTGATCGAGGCCGTGCACATCCAGGAGATCATCGACGCCGTCGATTACCTGATCGACAACGGCGCGTGGACCTCGATCGGCACCTGCACGCGCAAGCGCACGCCCGGCCAGTTCATGGGCAAGGACTGCGGCTACCACTACGCCCTGAACTACACCGACTGCTACGGCACGAGCGGGGCCGAGTGGCGCATCGGCTGCGACAAGTGCTGCGCTAACGCCGAGGCCTGCTGGCCCTACAACCACGTGCTCGGCTACTGGTATCACCAATGGGGCCCGGGCTACGACGACCAGTGGACCGAGTACCCCGACACCTGCGAGAGCTGGCCGACGCCGACCTGGCAGGAGTGCATGCAGAACTGCTCGCAGGCCAAGTGCCACATGATGAGCCGCAAGAGCGGCTACTCGCAGTACTCGCCCGAGGGCAACCCGGACTGCCCCTGCGACCGCGGCTACTGGGAAGACACGGTCTGCGACGGCTACGACCCGTTCGGGCCTTTCGGCGGCGAGGGCTCGCCCGGTTGCGGCTATCACCGCGACGAGAAGGGCTGCAAGAGCTGGGACTGGCAGACGCAGCAGTGCGTGACCGACCCGCACAAGGGCTATCACTGCGTGCGGCGCGTCGAGGGCTATTCGTACTTCGCCTGTACGCCGGGCGAGTGCAACGCCGGCTGGGACGACGACCACGGCGGGCCGTACAAGAAGAACCGGCTCGACCACGAGTGGTGTCACGGGCTGGATTGCTCGGGCCTGTGGGGCAAGGCGACCGGGCCGCCGGGTAACGAGTTCAGCGGAAACTGCCTCGGCGACATGTTCGGCTGCGGCGACACCTTTCCGGGCGGGCCTGACCTGGGCCTGTGGTTCAGCGAGGTCACCGGCATCTATTGGGAAGGCCTCGTGCCCTCGTGGTATCCCGGATGCAACGGCATGCCGGGTTGCAGCTCCGACTGCTCGTTCGGCGATACGCTGGCGCTGCCGCCGGAGATTCCGGGCTACGGCTATCACGACCTCAACGGTGACCCGCTGTGCGCGCAGTTCGTCGATGCGCTGAGCGGCTGCTTCTCGGCCTGGAACGGCAGCGCGTGCTGCACGGGCCACATCTGCCAATGTTCGCTGGGCGATTTCCCGGTGTGCAAGGGTGACGCGGCGTGGGTCGCGGTCGATCTCAACCTCGACGGTTCGGGCCGGCCGTACCGCAACTTCACCGGCCGCAACGGCAATCTGCCGCCGTACGAAGGCCGCGGCGTGCCGCGCCTGCGCGATTACGACCTGACGAAAGACCCGGCGACGTGGATGCACGATTGCCCGTGTGAAACCTGGTCTGGGGCCGGCCAATGCGTGATTTGAAAGACCTGCCCGTGCTCGCGCCGAGCGGCGTCGCCGCCGACGGCTACGACTACCTGTTCAGCCGCGGCGTGCCCGCCGACCGGCTCGACGCGCTGATCCCGCTGTTCGACCTGCGCTACGACGAACAGGAGCGGCGTGTCGTGTTCCCGGTCCGCGAGGGCGGCATCGACCTGGGCTACACCGCCCGCGCCATCGACGCCAAGCAGCGCAAGCGCTGGCTCAGTCATCCGGTCGAAGGCGGCCACAAGGCCGTCATCTACGAGCCCGACCGCGTGCTCGCCGGCGGCGACACGCTGTTCGTCGTCGAGGGTCCGTTCGACGCTCTGATGGTCACGGCCGCCATGCAGCCGGGCAACGCCTCGGTCGCGACGGCATTCTTCGGCTCGCTCCCGACCACTGAGCAGCTCACGTACATCACGAACGCGATCCCGCTCTACCGCATGCTCTACATCATGCTCGACGCCAACGTGTACGGCCGCTGCCGCCGGCTGGCACAGGACCTCGCGAAGGCGACGGGGGCGCCGAACGTCGGCTCGATCCACATTGGCGGCGAGAACCGCGATCCGGGCGCGACGCGCTTCGCCGAGCTGGAGGCGCTGGTCGCGTTCGCATCGGCGTCGTGGCAGACGGAGATCCGCTGGATGTGGGAACGCCGGCTTGTGTTCGGAGGCGTGGCGTGAGCGATGAGGTGATGCGATGCCCGTGATCTCGGTCAATGTCGGTCCGAAGCGCGTCCACCTGACCGCGTACTGCCCGGACGACGAGCTGGGCCTCTTGGCCTGCGACTTCGTGCTTGCCCGCGCGGCGGAGTTGCTCGACGGCACGAGCGAGCCCGACCTGCGGCGCTGGCTGATCGACCGCGACCCGGCGATCGCCGACCTCTTCGCCAAGCTCGACGACGGCTGGAAGCTGCCGAAGAACGGCGAGTTCACCGTCGACCCGAGTAACGCGCCGGCGGAGGCGCGGATCATCCGGCATCTGCTGCGTGAACGCATCGAGCAGTGCGCCGGCCGCCCGACCGCCGAGCTCGTGATGAACGCGGTCGGCCCGATCGTCGCGCCGCGCTCAGTCGATTCGAGAGATGGGCGCGCGGCCGGTTGCTGCATGCGCGACGATGGATCGCCAGGCGCGGCTCAGCGGCCGCCCGAAGCGTGCGACTGCAGGAAAGAAGTGAATCAGAACAACGGCGAACCCGCTGTCCAGGACGGCCGCGGAAACCAGAGCATGGAGGCGTGAATCATGACGAGCATCTTCGAGATCACCGATTGGTCGCACGTGGCGTCGTTCTTCATCTGGACGCTGGCCGTTTGCGCCATCGCCAAGGCCCTGTTCGGCTCGCTCCCCGCGGCCGAGCTCCAGTACCGCCTGTCGCTGCGCGACGCCCCGCGCCGCCAGCGCATGAACCGGCTGAACTGGGAGATCAACAACCGCGCCAAGTGGGACGAGGACGTCGCCCGCCGCTCGCCGCATGCGGCCAGGCAGCCGCTCACCGACGAAGAGATCGAATCGAAGCGCCGCGAGCTCCAGCAGCTCGCTCGCACGTCGTTCGCCTGGCGCGCCTTCACCTACTTCATGGGCTGCTTCGCCTGCCAGGCCTTCTGGACGACGGTGCTGGTCTTCGCCATCACGCGCGGTATCGGCAACCTTGCCGGGTGGTTATTCACGTCCGCCGCGTGCTCTTCCGCAGCAGTGCTGATGTCCGCCGTTCACGGCAGGAGTACGCCGCCGCGTGGGCCTGAGCGCGCTGTCGGCTGCAACGATTGCGGGAAATAGTGCCGTAGCCTGGGCGAGGATCGAGCGCGGCCCAGCGAGCCGGCCGGGCTCACACGGCCAGTAGTCGCTCGATCTGCGCCGCCCGCTTGCGGATCGTCCCCATCGAAACGCCGAAGAGCGCCTCGACCTCGCTGTTAAGCAGCCCATGTACGCCACACGCTTGTCGGTCGTGGTTGGCCGCCCAGTAGATGATGCCCGCGGCCCAGCCTTCGGGATTGCCTCGGAGGGGCTCCTCGCATGCCGTCAGCAATCGAAGGATCTTCAGGGCGCGACTCTGCGTTGCCGCGTCAGGGTGCTGGCCGAAAAAGCGTTCCAGACTCTCCTGGCAAATCAATGCACAATCCTGATTCGTTGCAGCCATCGTCGCGCTCGATTGGATCATTCTATCACGTACTCCCGCGAATCTGAAGATTCGCGCGTTGTCCACCTGCGCTCCTTTACGCGCGGTCTTTCCGATCTGGTTGCCTCGGCGCGGAGATTCGCAGTGTTCGCACCGCTTAGGGTTTTGGCGTCTCCTTGCCATGATCGTGGTCCTTGTGGTCGCCGTGGGCCTTGCACTCGCCGTGACCGACGCAGCGCAGGTTCGTGCCCTCGCGGACCCACAGGTGGGCGTCGTCGCCTTCACCGGTGACGAAGTACTGCGTCTCGCTCTTGACCGGCTGTGCGCCGGCTTGCTGAGCGAGCAGCGTGCCGACTAAGCCCGTGGCGGCAAGGCCAATCGCCAACCCGACGATCACGCCCTTGAGGTTGATCCGATTCATGTTGCTTTCTCCTTTGCGCGGTGTTGTGAGCGCCGGCCCGCGACGCACGCGCGGCGCGACCAACGGCTCGTTCATGGTCGTCTATCCTCCGGTGCCGCTGGCGGTGCTGGCGGAATTGCCGGCGCTGGCGCTGCTGGGCTGGGGCTGGCCGGCACGGGATACACTTCTAGCGGTCCCGGCTCAGGCGCTTCCCATTCCTGCTCGACCGGTTGCGGCCGGCCGGCCTTATCCCAGCCCGTGAAGATGCGATAGAGGGCCGGCAGGACGACCAGCGTAAGCAACGTGCTGGTGATCAGACCGCCAATGACGACGGTCGCGAGGGGCCGTTGCACCTCGGCGCCGGTGCCGGTCGCAATCGCCATCGGCACGAAACCGAGCGACGCGACCAGCGCCGTCATCAACACCGGCCGCAGGCGCGTCAAGCTGCCTTGGATGATCGCTTCGTCACGCGCCATCCCTTCGCGCCGAAGCTGGTTGATGAAGCTGACCATCACGAGACCGTTGAGCACCGCAACACCTGAGAGGGCGATGAAGCCCACAGCGGCTGAGATCGAGAACGGCATATCGCGCAACCAGAGCGACAGAATCCCGCCGGTGAGACCCAGCGGCACGGCACTGAACACCAGCAACGAGTACTTCACGCTCTTGAACGTACTGAAAAGCAGAATGAAGATCAGCAGGAAGCAGATCGGCACGACTATCGTGAGTCGCTCCTTGGCGGCCACGAGGTTCTCGTACTGGCCGCCCCAATCCAGCCACCCGCCCGGCGGCAGCACTACGGCCTGCATCTTCTGCTGCGCCTCCGCGACGAACGAACCGAGGTCGCGGCCACGGACGTTGCATTGCACCACGATGCGGCGCTTGCCGTTCTCGCGGCTGATCTGGTTGGCGCCTTCCGCGACTTCAATCCGTGCGATCTGGCCCAAGGGAATGAAGCCCACGTCATGAGTCGGGATCGGATCGCCGTGTGAGCCGCCGAGCGCGGCTAGGCGGACGCTGCCGGTCGGCTCTTCCTCGCCGCGAGGCAACGGGATGGGCAGCGTCTCCAGCGTCTCCGGCCGGCCGCGCAATGCGTCGGGCAGGCGCACGACTAGGTCGAACCGGCGATCGCCCTCGAAGACGAGTCCGGCTTCGCGCCCGCCCATTGCGGCGGCGACGACGTCCTGAACATCGGCGATGTTTAGGCCATAGCGGGCAATCGCCGCGCGGTCGATGTCGATCGTCATGACGGGCAAGCCCGTGGTCTGCTCGGTCTTCGCGTCGGCGGCGCCAGTTGTGCTCTGAAGCACACCGAGCACTTGCTGGGCGGTCTGCTGCATCTTGGCGAAATCGTCGCCGTAGACTTTCACCGCCACGTCACCGCGTACACCGGCGATCAGCTCGTTGAACCGCATCTGGATCGGCTGCGTGAACTCGTAGTTGTTGCCCGGCAGGGCCTGGACAGTCAGCTCGATGAGCTTGATGAGCTTACCCTTGTGGCCCGCAACCGTCGTCTCTCCGTGTTCGTGCTCCTCGTGGCTGCCCTCGGCTTCCGCGTGCAGGCCGCCACGCTTTTCGACCTCCTCGGTCTTCTCGGCAATGAGCCGATCCAACTTCGCTTCGCTGCGCCACTCCTCGCGTGGTTTGAGGATGATGAACGTATCCGACACGTTCGGCGGCATCGGGTCAGTCGCCATCTCGGCCGTGCCGGTCTTCGAGTACGCGAACGCGACCTCCGGCAGCGCCGCCACGGTGCGCTCGACGTCGACCTGCATCAAGCCGGACTGCGTGAGCGCGGTGCTGGGAATCCGCATCGCGTGCATGGCGATGTCCTTCTCGTCCAGCGTGGGCACGAACTCCTGTCCGAGCCGTGCAAAAAGCAGAACAGTGCCGGCGAACGCCACGACGGCGAGCGCGGCGACGATCCATCGAAGTCGTATGGCCCAGCGGACGGTGGGCTCATACAGTGCCTTGGTCCAGCGGATCGCGAGGACCTCCTTCTCCTTGACCTTGCCGCGAATCAGGATGGCGACCAGCGCTGGCACGAACGTGAGCGACAGGATGAAGGCGCCCACGAGAGCGAAAATGACGGTCATCGCCATCGGGTGGAACATTTTTCCCTCGACTCCGGTTAGCGCGAGGATCGGCACGTAGACGGTGATGATGATGGCTTGGCCGAAGACCGACGGCTGGATCATCTCCTTGGCGGCAATCATCACCTCGTGCAGCCGCTCCTGGAGCGTCAGGACGCGCCCGACTTCGTGCTGCTTGTGCGCGAGCCGCCGCAGGCAGTTCTCGACGATGATGACGGCGCCGTCGACGATGAGGCCGAAGTCGATGGCGCCGAGCGACATCAGGTTTCCGCTGACTTTGCTCTGCACCATCCCCGTCGCGGTCATCAGCATCGAGAGCGGAATCGCCGATGCGCAGATCAGCGCCGCGCGGATGTTGCCGAGCAGCAGGAACAGCACCGCGATCACCAGCACCGCGCCTTCGAGCAGGTTCTTCTGCACAGTCTTGATCGTGGCATCGACCAGCTTCGTACGATTGAGAACGGTCTTAGCTCGAATGCCTGGCGGCAGCGTGCGTTGGATTTCGCCCATCTTCTCGTCGACTGCGGCCGCGACGGTGCGGCTGTTGGCCCCGATCAGCATGATTGCCGTGGCGACGACCACTTCCTCGCCGTTTTCGCTGGCCGAACCCGTGCGCAGCTCACGCCCCACACCGACGCCGCCGAGCGCGACGATGTCGGCGATGTAAATCGGCACGCCGTTGCGCGTCCCGACCACGATCGACTCGATCTGTTCGGTGCGCTCGATGCGCCCCGTCGCGCGGACCACGTAGGCCTCACCCTTGTGCTCAATGTAGCCGGCGCCGGTGCTGACGTTGTTCCGTTCCAGCGCCTCGATGACGTCGTGGAACGTCAGGCCGTAGCTGACGAGCTTCATCGGGTCTGGCTGGACGTGGTACTGCTTCACGTAGCCGCCGATGGCCTCGACGCCGGCCACGTCCTTCACTCCCTTGAGCTGCGGCCGGATGATCCAGTCCTGCACTTCGCGCAGATACGCCGCCTGCTCCAGGTCCGTCACCAGCCGCGTGCCCTCGGGTGTCAGGTAGGAACCGTCACTCTGCCAGCCGGGTTTTCCGTCGGCAATGGGCGCGCCCTTGCCGTGTGGATGCTCGTACTCGACCGTGTACATGTAGATTTCACCCAGGCCGGTCGCGATTGGACCCATGATCGGCTCAGCCCCGGGCGGCAGGCTCTCCTTGGCCTCACCGAGCCGCTCGGAAACCTGCTGCCGGGCGAAGTAGATGTTGACGTGGTCTTCGAAAACGGCCGTCGTCTGCGAGAAGCCGTTGCGTGAGAGCGAGCGCGTCGATTGCAGGCCGGGAATGCCCGCCAGCGCCGTCTCGATCGGGAACGTGACCTGCTTCTCGATCTCGACCGGCGAGAGCGCCGGGTACATCACGTTGATCTGCACCTGGTTGTTGGTAATGTCGGGCACGGCGTCGATGGGCAGTCGCTGGAACGAGTAGACGCCCACGCCCGCCGCGATGGCCGTGAACAGCACGATGACCCAGCGGTTGCGGATCGAGAAATGCAGAACGGCTTCAAGCATGGACCTTACTCCCGATTGGGTCACGTAGCAGTCGCAGCGCGTTGCCGACCACAAGCAGCGACACGCCCATGTCGGCGGCGATGGCGGCCCACAGCGAGGCCTGCCCGAGCAACGTCAGCACGACGAAGGCGGCTTTGATGGCGAGCGATGCGATGACGTTCTGTCGAACGATGCGCAGCGCTCGGCGCGAATGGCGGATCAGCCACGGTACGCGCGTGAGGTCGTCACTCATTAAGGCGATATCGGCGGTTTCGATCGCGGCGTCGGTGCCGATTGCGCCCATCGCGATTCCGACGGTCGCGCGGGCCAGCGCCGGGGCGTCATTGACGCCGTCGCCGATCATGCCGACCATGCCGTAGCGCTGGACCAGTTCCTCAACGGCCGTGACCTTATCTTCCGGGCTTAGCTCCGCCCGGAACTCGTCCACGCCGCTCGCATCCGCAATCGTCTTGGCTGTCGGCGTGTTGTCGCCCGTGAGCATGATGATGTGCGCGATGCCCGCGGTCCGGAGGTCCTGGACAACGCTCCGCGCCACCGGTCGCAAGGGGTCGGACAGCGCGATCAGCCCGCACAAGTGGCCATCCTCGCCCACGACGACCACGCTGCTGCCCGATCCGGCCAACTGCTCAAGCTTGTCGTGCAGCTCCGGCGTTTCCTCGCCGCGCTCTTCCAGGTAGCGGTGCGAGCCGATCCACACGGAGCGGCCGTTGAGAAGCGCTGTCGCGCCCTTCCCCTTGAGCGCCTGGTAGTGCTGCACCGGCGCCGGACGAATGCCCCGCGCCTCGGCATGGCTCACGATGGCGCGGGCCAGCGGATGCTCCGAGCGCATCTCGACCGCGGCCGCGATCTCGAGCAGCTCGGATTCCGTGTGACCCGAGAGCGGCACAGCCTCTCGAACTGCTGGGTGTCCCTGGGTGAGCGTGCCGGTCTTATCGAGCGCGATGGAATTAAGCCGCGCCGGCAGTTCGACAAACTCGCCGCCCTTGATGAGCACGCCATGACGTGCTGCGCTGGCCAGAGCGGCCACGATGCTCACGGGGGTCGAGATCACAAGCGCGCATGGACACGCGATCACGAGCAGTACCAGCGCCTGGTAGAACCAGCCGCCCCAATTGCCGGCGATCAGCGGCACGATCGCGCCGATAACGACCGCCAGCGCCAACACGGTCGGGGTGTAGTAGCGGGCGAACGTCTCGACCCAGCGCTCGGCCGGCGAGCGGCGGCTTTGCGCCTCGCGCACGAGCTTGATGATCTGCGAAACGGTGCTCTCCGAGGCCGGATTGACCGCCTCGACCTCGACCGCTCCGTCATGATTCAGCGAACCAGCGAACACTTCATCTCCGACGCGCTTGGAGACCGGCAGCGATTCACCGGTGATCGGTGACTGGTCAACGGTCGTATGTCCGGAAACGATCCGCCCGTCGAGCGGGACCTTGTCACCCGGCTTTACGACGAATCGCGCGCCAACTGGCACCTCCGAGATGTTCACCATCGATTCGCTGCCGTCAGGCAGAATGACCCGGGCCTGCGGTGGGGCCAGCGACATCAACGCGGCGATGGCGCGCCGCGCCCGGCCGACGCTCCATGCTTCCAGCGCCAGCGATAGTGCAAACAGGAAAGCGACCGCGGCGGCCTCGAAGTACTCGCCGATCGCGACGGCGCCGGCGACCGCGACCGTCATCAGCAGGTTCATATCGGCCCGCAGCCGGCGGAGCGCAAACCAGGCCTTTGGCAGCACGAACCAGGCGCCGGTGATCGCCGCCGCGGAGTACAGAATGCGCACGGCCAGCGGGATCGCGGTCGGATCATGCTCACCGATGGCCGCCCTCCAGCCGGCAACAGCGATATGCGCTGAGAACGCGGCTAGCAGCAGCATGCCAGAAAGCGCTGTGAAGAGCGTCCGTCCCCAACGGCGCCACAGGGAAGCGTCTTCCGCGTCGCTTGTGGCCTCGTGGAATGGGGAGGCCCGCAGTCCCGTGTGCTGCACGGCGCGCAGGATTTCTTCGGGTCGGACCTGTTCGCTTGCATATTGCACGGTCATGCGACGTTCGAGCAAATTGAAATCGACCTGCTGAATGCCCGTGAGGGGACCCAGCGCCGCGCGTAGCGTGGCGATCTCCTCCGCGCAGTCCATGCCGTCGATTCTCAGGTCCAAGCGTCTCACGCCGTCGTCCTCAGGCTGCTCAGTGCTCGTGCTCGGCGGTCGCCTTGCCCAACTCGGCTTTCAGGATGAAGCTCCCCGACGCGACGAATGACTCGCCCTCGACCAAACCCGAGTGAATCGGCACCAGCCCAGCGACCGGTTTTCCGATCAGGACGGCCCGCCGGGTGAACGTGTTCGGTTCATTCGGGACCGGCACGAATATCGAAGGGGAACCCTCGATCGTTTGGAGCGCGTCTTCCGGTACGGCGATCACCGGGGGTGGGTCGGGGTGGGCCTGATCCGTGGCCGTGATCTCGACCTGAACGAACATGCCGGGCCAGAGCGTGCCGTGCTCGCATTGCACGGCGACGCGCACCTGCGCCGAGCGCGTGCGCGGGTCGATCATCGGCGAGATGTACGAAACGCTCCCTTCGTGCTTGTGACCGTTCACCGCCCCGGACTTGAGCCCCGCCGGCGCGCCCAGCGTGACCTCCGGCAGTCGCGCTTCAGGAACGTCCGCGAGCACCCACAGCGTGGTCGTGTCGGCGATCACGATCAGCGCTTCTTTCTCGGGGCTCACCAGCTCGCCGAGCGTCACCTCGCGCTCGACGACGCGACCCCCGAGCGGGGCCACAATCGTGAAACGCGGGTTCACCTCGCCCGTTTCGGCCAGCTTCTCGACCGCCGCCTGGTCCATACCGAGCAGGTGAAGTTTGTTTTCGGCCGCTACGGCGGCGGACTGCGAGGTCTGAAGCGCGGCTTGGGCGGATTTGAACTCGACCTCGCGCTTCTGCACCTCGTCCAGCGCGATGCCTTTGTTCTGTTCGTAGAGCCGGGTCGCCCTGTCCAGCGCATTCTTGGCCAGATCGACAGCGGCTACAGAGGTCTGCGCCATGATGCGCTTCTGAAGGAAGTCGCTCTGCGCCTCGCCGAGCTCCGGGCTTTCGACCACCAGCAGCACGTCGGCCTTGCCGACGATGTCACCCAGCTTCGCCCGCAACTCGACCACACGCCCGGGGAGGGGCGAGCCGACGTGCGCCATCGCCTCAGCATTGAACGCAACGCGCGCAGGCGCGATGAAGCTCGGTTTGAGCTTCCAGAGCGAGGCCTGCTCGACCTTGATCCCGTATCGTTCGATTGCCTCGGGCGCGAGCGTGACTTCGTCCGTATGCTCGTCGTGCCCGTGATCGTGGCCGGCGCGTTCATCGCCTTCGTGCGCGGCCGCGGCCTTTTGCGGCGCTTCCTTTCCGTCTTTGTCCCGACATGCCGGGACGGTTAGCGTTAAGGCGCCAAGCGCTGCGAACGCGCACCAGCAGCCCGGCCTGACGATACGCGCGATATTACGTACACAGTTCATCATCTACCTCTCACAGGAAGAAGGCGGCCAGCGCACTGCGCGCGAACTCAAGCACGAAATCACCAAGCGTTGCGCCGGCTTCGGCCTGCCCATTGCAGCCGGCAAGCAGCGCGAGGGCGCTCGTGATCGCGACAATCCGCAATAGACCACGACTCGATCGTTCGGTTCTGGGCATCATCGATTCCTCTCCTGCTCCCCTGGAGCACCCGTCTCGGGCGCTGCTGTGGGTTGCGTGGAAGCCGGCCGGGTTGCCGCGCCGGACTGGAGCAGCAACGGCACCGGTCGAGCAGTCGCGCGCTCCAGGTCCACCAGGGCGGTTGCCGCACTTTGAAGTGCAGCGACATACGCCTGGCGCGTTTCCAGCAGCGAGCGCTGCGCGTCGATCACGTTGAGAATCGCTGTTTGGCCGGCTTGGTACGCGGATTGCGACAGTTCCAAGGTTGTTTGGGCCTGCGGTAGAACTTCTTGTTCGTAGGTGCGTGCGATGCCCCACGCGGTCGTGGCCCGATCGACCGCCTCACGGGTTTCCTGAGCGACGGTGCGCTCCAGGGACGCCAGCAGCGCATCGGCTTCCTGCATCGCGAGTTTGGCTTTCGCGATCTGGGCCTGATTCTGGTCGAAGATCGGAAGCGTGATGCTCAGCGTCGGCCCCAGGATCGCTTCGATTTCCTGGCTTCGGGCGAGGCGGCGCTGGCCGCGCGACTCGATTTCCGGCGCCGTCAGTCCGCCGTTAGCGATTGACGCCCGCGCGGTATCGGCCAGGAGGTCGCGGCCAGGTAATGCCCGGCGAGCGTTCCGCTCCAAAGCGAACCCCACTTCAACACTCTGAAAGACCCTCGCGTATTCGAATTCGACGCGCGCTTCTGCGGCCGAGACGGCATCGCGGGCTGCGCGCAGATCGAGCCGGGCACCTCGGGCAATTTCGACCAGATGTTCCGCATCGATCGCTGCTTGCGCAGGCGCCGGCAACGGGTCGGTCAACATCAGTTCATCGGCAGGAGATTCAAGCCCGAGCAACGTGGCAAGAGTCCGCTTGGACGTTGCTGCTGCCAGTCGCGCGTTGCGCTCGTCGACTCCGGCCCGGAGCACAAGGCCGCGCACGAGGTTCACGTCGAGCGAACCCACGGCGCCAGCCTCGAGTCGTGCCTCCGTGATCTTCAGTAGCTGTTCGACAAGCCCGAGGTTCTCGCGAGAGATTTCCAAGGCCCGGTGCGTTGCGACCGCGTTGTAGTATGCGACCTTCGTGTCATTGGCGATCGTCGCGGCCTCGCGCGCCGTTTCCAGTATTGTGCGGTCAAGGTCTCGCTCGGCCGCCCGGGTCCGGGCCGGGATCATCCACAGGTCGGCGATGTTCTGAGCCAGCCCGGTCTCCAGGTCGGCCAGCCCGCCCCCCTCCGGAAAGCGCAGAGAGATGCCGACGGTCGGATTGCTGAACAGCCCGGCCTGCACCACGTCCGCCCGCGCCATCCCGGTCCGCAGCAGGCCCGCCCAAACCTTGGGATTGTTCAGCAGCGCGAGCTGTACGGCCTCCTCAACTGTCAGTCCGCCTTCAAGCAACGTCTCGGCCTTTGATCGCACGGTTGGCTCGTTGCCCGGGCGGTAGGCCATGCGCTGACCGATCGCCACTTCAACCTGGCGGTCAACGCAGTCGTAGTCCGGCTTGGGATTGACCGTTGCGCACCCGGTTACGAGCAGTGCGTGGGTGCCAAAAAACAGCAGTGCTCCGCGGTGCAGAAGTTCCCGCATCAAAGTGGCCTCGGATTAGGAGTAACGACTGATGGCCCGAGTAGAAGCCGGCGCAAACAGAAAAACGCGCGCCGCGTACGGCACGTCTAGTGACGTATGGAAATGATCAGATCAAGAGCGGGAGCGATCGATCGGAATTCGCCGAGCGGGGCGGGCGGTCGGACGCAACGAGATAGCCTGAAGACGCCACGAGCTCGTGGACGCCATCGAACGGGTAAGCCAAGAGCACCGGCGCGGCCGCGGGCAGATCGTACGCAGGGCCGTGCGTCGGGACTGAGGGGCCGTTGCAGAAACACTGATCGAACGTGCAGGAATCGTGCGGACTGTGCGGGGCTTCGCTCGTCGGCGCCGAGTCAGCGTGGTGATGCAGCAGCGGCGCGCTGCCGCAAATGATGGGGCAGCAGGCCACGACGGAAATCAAAACCGCTGAACAAAGCTTCCCGAACATCGGCAAGAATCCTATCGGCAACCTGCGAGCCTGTCTACTGGGGCAGTCTGATCGGCTGCTCGCCGATCGCCGACATGTTGAGGCTGAACGCCGGCCATCGTGGAGAGGGACGCACGCACCGGCAAATCGCGTCGAGCGTGGTACAGCCGGCGGAATGCGTGCTACTGCCCTGAGCGAGTCTCAAGCCACGTTGGCGCAGAGCAGCTCGGCCTGCTGAAGCACGGTCTGCGTCGCCTTCTCCTGCTTGTCCGGCGGGTACCCGTACTTCCGCAGGATGCGTTTCACGAGCACGCGGAGCCTGGCGCGTACCGATTCCTTGATGGTCCAGTCGATCGTCGTGTTGTTCCGGACCGCTTCGACAACCTCCCGCGCGATCGTACGGAGCGTCGGCTCGCCAAGGACCCGCACTGCGCTGTCGTTCACCTCGAGTGCGTCGTAGAAAGCGATCTCCTCCTCAGACAGGCCGAGCTCCTCGCCCCGTCGATCGGCCGCGCGCATCTCCTTGGCCAGCTCGATCAGTTCTTCGATCACTTGCGCGGCCTCGATCGCTCGGTTCTGGTAGCGCTTAATCGCGTTTTCGAGCATCTCGGCGAACGAGCGCGCCTGTACCAGGTTTTTCCGGCCGCGCGTCCTGATCTCGCCGGTCAGTAGCTTGCGCAGCAGCTCGACCGCTAGGTTGCGCTGCGGCATCCCTCGCACTTCCGCCAGAAACTCGTCGGACAGAATCGAGATGTCCGGCTTCTTGAGGCCCGCCGCGGCAAAGATGTCGATGACTTCTTCCGACGCGATCGCCCGCGAGACGATCTGGCGGATCGCGTGATCGATCTCCTCCCACGGCCGGCCCGGCCCGCCGGTGGATTTCATCAGTGCGGTGCGGACGGCCTGGAAGAACCCGATATCATCGCGGATGCGCAATGCCTCCTCGTGCGGCACCGCCAGGGCGAAGGCCTGCGTGAGCTCGCGCACAGCCTGTACGAAACGCTCTCGCCCGTCGGCCAGTTGCAGGACGTGTTCCTGCGCCGCCGGCAAGAGCGACAGCCGTTGCGTGGGGCTCCCCGACACCCAGGCTGACCAGTCAAACCCGTGGAACAGCCCGCGGCAGACCTCGTACTTCTCCAGCATCAGCGCCACGGCCTCTTCCTGGTCGATCGCCGCGTCGCCCTTGCCGCCGCTCTCGGTGTACGTCGCCAGCGCGCGTTTCAGCTCGTGCGCCAGGCCCAGGTAATCCACGACTAGCCCGCCCGGCTTATCCTTGAAGACGCGGTTCACGCGGGCGATTGCCTGCATGAGCCCGTGTCCGCGCATCGGCTTGTCCACGTACATGGTGTGCAGGCACGGAACGTCAAAGCCGGTCAACCACATGTCCCGAACGATGACGACTTTGAGCGGGTCCGCCGGGTCCTTGAATCGCTGGGCGAGCGCCTCGCGCCGTGCCTTGTTGCGGATGTGCGGCTGCCAGTCGACCGGGTCCGACGCCGAGCCGGTCATGACGACCTTGATCGCGCCCTTGTCGTCTTCATCCTGATGCCACGCCGGCCGCAGCGCGACGATGGCGTTGTACAGGTCGACGCAGATTCGCCGGCTCATGCAGACGGTCATCGCCTTGCCATCCATCGCCTCCAGCCGCTGCTCGAAGTGTGCAACCAGGTCCTCGGCGATCAACCGAACGCGCCGCTCCGCGCCCACCACGGCCTCGAGCTGCGCCCACTTCGTCTTCAGCTTCTCCTTGCGTTCGAGTTCCTCGCCCTCGGTGACCTCCTCGAATTCCTCATCCAGCCGCGGTCGATGCGCATCGTCGAGCGCCAGCTTCGCGAGCCGGCTCTCGTAGTAGATCGGCACCGTCGCGCCGTCGTGGACGGCCCGCTGGATGTCGTAGACGCTGATGTAGTCGCCGAACACCGCGCGGGTGTTCTTGTCCGTCAGCTCGATCGGCGTGCCGGTGAACCCGATGAACGACGCGTTCGGTAGCGCGTCCCGCATGTGCCGGGCGAAGCCGTCGATGAAGTCGTACTGGCTGCGGTGCGCCTCGTCGGCGATCACCACGATGTTCCGCCGCTCCGACAGCGTCGGGTGCGTGTCGCCCTTCTCCTCGGGGAAGAACTTCTGGATGGTCGTAAACACCACGCCGCCGGAGGCGACCTGGAGCTTGGCTCGCAGGTCTGCCCGGCTCTCGGCCTGGACCGGCCCCTGGCGCAGCAGCTCCTTGCAGCGCGCGAATACGCCGAAAAGCTGGTTGTCCAGGTCGTTGCGGTCAGTTAGCACGACCAGTGTCGGATTCTCCATCGCGGGATGCAGGATCACCCGTCCGGCGTAGAACGCCATCGTCAGGCTCTTACCCGACCCCTGCGTATGCCACACGACGCCGACGCGCCGATCGCCGCTCGGACGCGACGCCTGGACCGTCGCCTCGATCGCCTGATTCACGGCGTGGAACTGGTGATAGCCGGCCAGTTTCTTGCGGACGACGCCCGGGCCCTCGTCCTCGAACACGATGAAATGACGGCTCAGGTTCAGGAAGCGCCGCGCCTCGAACACGCCTTCCAGGACGACCTGGAGCTGCGGCATCGACGCCGGCGCCAGTTCCTCGCCCGCGACCGTGCGCCAGGGCATGAATCGCTCGCGGTCGGCGGTGAGCGCACCGATGCGCGCCTCAAGGCCGTCGGAGATCACCAGCGCTGCGTTGTACGCGAACAGCGATGGGATCTGCAGCTTGTACGTCTGTAGCTGATTGAACGCGGACCAGATCGTGGCCACCTCGGCGGTCGCGCTCTTCAACTCGATCACCGCCAGCGGCAGACCGTTCACGAAGAGCACGACGTCGGCCCGCCGCTCGTGCCGGTTCTCGACGACTGTGAACTGGCTCACCGCCAGCCAGTCGTTCTGCTCCGGATCGGCGAAGTCGACCAGCCACACCTGCGCCCCGGCAATCGAGCCGTCCTCGCGCTTGTGCTCAACCGTCACGCCGTCGATGAGCATGCGGTGAAATGCCCGGTTTCGGGCGACCAGGTCGGGAGCGTCCAGCCGGGTTACCTTGCGGAACGCCTCATCGAGCGCATCGGCCGGCACGTCTGGGTTGAGCCGCGCCAGCGCCTGGCGGAGCCGGCGCTCCAGAACGACCTGGCCGTAGTCGTCTCGCTCGGCGCCGACCTCGCCAGGAGCGATATCCGGTCCGCTGGCGATCGAGACGCCGAGCGCCTTCAACCAGTCCAGCGCGGCGTGCTCGACGGTGGATTCGGTAAAGGTGTGCTCGCTCATAATCTCAACTGCCGCACGGGCTGCTTCCGTGCGCGGCACTACGCCTCGTCCTTAGAACATCTGGAGCCGTGATACAAAGGCATCGACGCCCTGCTTCACTGCCTGGGCCCTTTCCAGTGACCCCCGAAAAAGGCCTGTTTTCAGTAGCGGCCATTCGTTCCCAAGCGCGTCCATTTCCTGCCCGATCCGAACGATGATTGACGACCTGTCTCGCCTCGCCTTCCAGCAGAACCGACCGGGAGGAGCCCACAGGCGCGCGTCCGCCGAGAGCGCATCATTCTCGATGTCCGCATAGACTAGCGACCGCACATACTCGAAACGGTCGAAGCTCTCTTCGTACTCGTCATCGTCGGGAACGTATCGCCGTAGCGGCTCACGGAGTTCGGCGAACAGCTTTTCACTGAGTGGAACATACTGCCGTTGATGTTCCTCGATCGTCTTGGTGAATTCGTGCATCTCCCCCCATTCAATCCCAAGCAACATCGGTTGCGACTCTCCGTGCCTCCGCAATCGCGGCTCGGTTAGCAGCCGCGCAAGGAGCTCGACGCGCCCCCGCACAACGGCCGCAATCCCGCACGAGTACAGAAGGACCACGGTCGGGTATTGCCGAATCCCCCCTTTGAGCACGGTTCCACTTTGCTTTTCGTACCGCCCAATGCGCTCGACGGCCGTGACCCAAAGGCGGTCGTGCTGGGTCGTGCCCTGCGCCGCCCCATGTATGAGAACCGCCTGAAGCAGCTCCACGATCTCGCGGTAGCGCCGGAACGCGTCGGCAGTCTTCGTCTTCGACTGAGGCAACGCCAGCACTTCCTCACTGTAGGCTTCCACGCGTTGATGGGCAGTCTCGGTCTCATTGTGCACGAGGTCTTCAAGCTCGGCGCGATGACGGGGGTCGACCGAGTACCGTTTAACGAGGGCGACGGCTGCCTGGACGGAGACGGGATGTGGACGCTGCGACGCTGTCAGCGCGGCGACCAGTTCCGCGAGGCGCCCGAAGAACGAGTCTGCGTCCTGCGTTCGAATGACCTGAGCGGCGCGCAAGTTGACCAGTCGCTGCGCCTCATCCAGCAGTCGTTCGCGGGCAGCCCAGAACATCGAGAACCGCCGGGTCGGGCAACGTTCGAGCGCCGCGCGCAGCGCGGCGTCCCACTGCGCGGACCAGCCGCAAACGATCAGACCGAATTGGTCGAGAACCTGGTCGAGCAATCGGTTCATCCGCGGATCGTACTCCGCCAACTCCGCGGGCGTGTTCTTGATACGGACATCGAGGTAGTCGCCGTGAAGCTTGATCACGCAGCAGCGCTGATGGACTAACGGCAGCGCGCCCTCGACCGCGTCGGCAGTGCTGATCACGGTCGGCGAGATTCCCTCGTCCTCAATGGCCCGCTCAATCAGCTTGTCGAAGTTCGTGGTCAGAATCAGCCGGCAGTAGCCGTTGGCGACGAGCTTCGCGATCGCCCGATGCGCCTGCGTGGGCTGCTTGAAGTCCTGTTCGCGTTCATCGGCGTCCGGCTCGAAGTACGACCGAAGAAGCTGTGCTCTCTCTGCGGGAGTCTTCCCAATGGCGTCGAGCAACTCGGCGTAGTCGGGGTCACGGCCGAACTTGCTGCGGTACCAGGCGGCAGCGTCGGGTTCGCAATCCTCGCCGAGCAGCTTGGCGAGCTTGCCCGCGAGGTCTAGCACGACCTCCCAGCCTGTCGGAATCTTCGCAGCGCGCGACACGCCCGAGCCCAACAGCAGTGCGTATACGCCGGGGTTGGCGTGCATCGACATCGCGAGCGTGAGAATCGGTTCAATCATCTACGCCCCAGCCTTCGCGCTCACCATTACAGGGCCTGCCTGACTCTTTGCGTCAAAAGCGTGTTGCGTGTGCGTCTCGAATAGAAACGTGGTGAGCGTGGCCGCAGCTCCAGCCGCCAGTTTCGCGTGCCGTGGCTGCGGCCCCTTGGCGCTCCCATGCCTTCCGTGGCCGGTGCCATACAGGTTCCTGAGCTCGGCCAGCCCCTGCGCAACCGTTGCGAGGTTCCCCAAAACCGCCCTGATCGTCTTTGCGCCTTTAGCCGCGTCGGGAATTCCCTCGGGAACGAGCCTGAGGACCTCCATAGTGCGGCGCACAAGCGCCGGTACGTCCAGCTTGTCCGCGCCCTCGACGGCGTGCTCGCGCAGAATCGTTTTACAGCAAGTCTCGACCAGTTCCTTAGCCTGACCAATCGCCAAGTCCGGGTCAGTTGCTACCGCAGCCTCAATCCGGCCGATCTGCGCGGACATGTACTGAGCGTTGAAATCGACTGCCTTCGTCTTGAGGTGCCGCAGCGACGCCGCGTGGCCGGTGGGGACGAGTTGCCCGTCCTGATAGCTGTATCCGTCCTTCTTCAGCCACGCGACGAGCTGGTCCAGCGATGCCCGATAGGTCTTCGCGTCGTAGATTCCACCGCCAGACTGAAGCCGTGTGTATCCGGCCGTGAGAATGTTCTCATAGACCTTCAGCAACCGGTCGACGTCGGACGGATTTGCGAAATCGAGCGCGCGGTAGAACTGCTCAACGTAGCACCGACGTTGTCCGCCGAGCGGCGGCTGGTAGTTCTGGTCCGCTGTGATTCCCGCGGCCTCGAATTCGTCCCCAATCTCGCGCAGCGTCCAACCGACCAGGAACTCCCGGAATTCTGTTCGCGTCTTCTTGCTGATGAGTTCGGGCTTGTTCATTGCGCACGCTTTCGGCCACCGCGTGGGCCGTACTGCCGCCAGATCTCCTGAATGTCCATGCTCTGCTTGGCCTCTTCGAGCCTTCCGATTGCCTTCTGCGAATACCGCTTGAACGCGGCGCTGCCCATCCGGATTTCCTTAAAGCACTCTGCGTCGTTCTGAAGGTCGACGGCTCGGATCAACGCAAGCGCCTTTGGTGAAGTGAGGCCCAGTTTCGACGCCAGCTCGCGCAGGCCGAGGTTGTAAAAGCCAAGTTCATTCACTCGCTTGACCGCTACAACTGCGGCGCCCGGCGTGCCCTCAGGCACCAACGTAATCGGGGTCCCCTCGTTCTTCGTAATTCGGAGGTCGAGACGGGGCCCGACCCCGTCGCTGGTCAGCGTGATCGACGCAGCCCCACGGAAGACGTGGTCCCATCGTTTGCCCGCGGTGAGCTCTTCGCCGATGCGGCTCAAATCGCCTGCGCTCGGCTGGATGCGCTCTCCTCGAATGGCGCCGTCGACAATTGCCAGACCGCGCAAGCGGGCGCGGGCCTCGAGGCGTCGCCGGGTCCCGGGTTCAAGCAGCTTTCGCACTTCGGCGGCCTCGCTGGCGAAAAGCTGCGCCAGATCGAGGTTCGGCGTCGTCGAAACGGCCAGCGCTCTTTCAGGCAGATCGACCGAGATGTCGTACTCAAATACACCCTTTGCCAGGTCGCCGAACAAGGTCATCCCCGCCATCATGTGGATGGCCAGGTGAGCCTCCGACAAGTCCACCAGGTGATGTTGGGCGGCGTCACGCAAGCTGTTGATCGTCTGTAGCGTGATCGCCTGCTCCTCGGCTAGGAATTTGATGTCGCCGTCCGACAGCGCCCGGCGAACGCAGACGTCGAAGCCGATGGTCTGCTTGGCCCGCTTTTCACGGATTCGGCCGCCCCGATGCAGGATGCCGGCTTTCAGCAACATCTCGAACGCGTGGTCAAGGAAGATCAGGACGGCGTCAATCCGGCCGCAATCCCACGGCCGGTTGAAGTGGTCAATCGCCAACAGAAGCGAGTCGAGCGCCTTGTCGAAGAGCAGCCGTGCTTCTTTCTTCATGGGCGCACCTACAGGACCGCGACCGATCGCCACGTGGGCCCCACTCGAATCTCGCCTGACACCAGTCTCGGCAGCAGCGCGTCACGGATGGCGGCGAGCGTCTTCGACTGCTGGCGGCTGTGCCAGGCCTTCTCAAACAGCGGCTCCGCGACCGCCTCAAACGCGCGACTGATCGCCGGGTCGCCCGGCACCACCATTTCGCGGCCAGCGACGACCTCTGGTCGAACTGCCGGATACGCCCCTCCATCCGCTAGGCGGCCGAGTTCTTCGCTGACGTCGGGACGCGTCATGGCAGAGTACAGGTATGCCCACATGCGGTCGCGTGGCGACATGACAGCGAAACCGGTCGAGGCGATCAACGACTCCGGTGGATTTAGACACAGGAAGTGCGCCCCGCGATCCGGGCGAACAGTTGATAACACTGTGTCACCGTGGCGGAGACGCCGTCGGGCGCGGCTTGGTTCATCGCCACGCCGGTACCGAACGACCTGGCCAATCTCGCCGCGCATTACCTCGCTGATCTCGATGTAATCGATGTATTCGAGCTCGTCTGAGCGTCCGAGCACCCAGCCATTGATATCTGCGACATCGCCGACGCCAACCACGCGCCAACCCTTCGGGATCGGGCCGAGGGGGGAGTCGGCGAAGGCGGCGGGGAGGGCGTTAAAGACGGCCTGGGGCATGCCGCGGAAGCGCTTGGCGCCGGCGGCCTTGGCGCGGACGGGGTAGAAGGTCACGAACCATGACTGGAAGATCGCCCGCGCGATCCCCTCCAGCGTCCGGCACATCCGCCGGTTCAGCTCGATCCTGTCGTCCAGCGCCTCCAGCACCGCCGCAATCGCGCGCTGCTCGCGCACGTCCTTTGGGGCAGGCACCTCGAAGGATTCGATCATGCCTTTCGTGAGCGCGTTCCGCGTGCCGCCCGCGCCCGCCCACGAGAGCAACCTAGCCTGCATGCCGGGCGAGACGAGAAAATACCGAAGGAACCGGGGGTCAAGTTGCTCCGGGTCAGTGCGGATGATGGCGACGTGCTGGTTCACCCGTGCGGGTAGGATTCCCGGATCGACCTGGCAGCAGCGCGCCACGGAATCGCCGGTAATGTTCAGAAGAACGTCGTGCTCCTGGACCTCGACGTTGTCGAGCTCGGCGGCGTGGACCTCGGTCAAATACGCGATGCCGTCATGGTGGAACCCGTCGTTGTGCACATTCTGGCTGCGTATCAGGGCAACGTCCCCCTGATCCAGGTACACGCCGCTTCCGCCGCGCGGCGTGGCACCGCTTCCGATCTTGGTGCAGACGTCACCGAGTCGGAATGTCGTCCATTCAAGTGCCATGCCGGCTTCCTGACCCTTTAGAACGTCAGTGTCCCCTTGAACGATCCTGGCTGCTCCGAGTCGTCCTTCCAAGCCAACTCGATCTGAAACGGCGGAGCGCACTGCATGTGCAGCGCAAGGAGGCACGTCACCTCGCTGTGCGGTCCGACCAAGTCCGGTAGCGTGTCGCCCGTAACCGCTGCGTCGTGCTCAGCAAGCGGCTTTCCGTCCAGCATGATGCGCAGGTCCCTGGCGGCGGATGCGCCGGCATTACTCACACATAGGCGGTAGTCAGACTTGCCGGTCTTCCTCAGCGAGGGCCGAAGAAGCGCCCTCTGGGATTGTGTGCGCCGCTCGGACTCCCGCGCCTCTTCGATTGCGACGAGTCGTCGTTGCGCGGCGTTGGCCTCGGCGGCCGCCCGGGCACTCCTGCGCAGGGCGACTATTGCGACGACCAGTGACCCGCCCGCGATCACGACGCCCACCCAGCCCGCGAGATCACCCATACCCGATCTCCCGCAGGTTGGCCGCGATCAGCTTGTCGAGCCGGGCGGCCTCCTTCGTCTGCGCCGCTAGCTCCGCCGTCAGGCGGGTCATCTTCTCCTCGAACGGTTCGCCGTCGTCCTCGGCCTCCGCTGCGCCAACGTACCGGCCCGGCGTCAGGACGTGGCCGTGCTTGCGCATGTCGTCCAGCGACGCCGAGACGCAGAAGCCCGGGACGTCGGCGTACTTGACCTTGCACGTCTTGTCGCCGCGCCAGGCATGGTACGTGTCCGCGACGCGGCGGATGTCGTCGTCAGTCAGCTCACGGTGGACCCGGTCGATCATCGTGCCCAGCTTGCGGGCGTCGATGAACAGCGTGTGCCCGCGCCGATCGCGGAAGCGGCTGTTCTTCTTGCTGCGGGCGATGAACCACAGGCAGACCGGTATCTGCGTCGAGTAGAAGAGCTGCCCCGGCAGCGCGACCATGCAGTCCACCAGGTCGGCCTCGACGATGGCCTTGCGAATCTCGCCTTCGCCGGACTGGTTCGACGACATCGACCCGTTGGCCAGCACGAAGCCGGCCAGCCCCGTCGGCGACAGGTGGTAGATGAAGTGCTGAACCCAGGCGTAGTTGGCGTTGCCGGCCGGTGGTGCGCCGAACTGCCAGCGCTTGTCCTCGCGCAGCAGCTCGCCACGCCAGTCGGAGTCGTTGAACGGCGGATTGGCCAGCACGAAATCGGACTTCAGGTCCGGGTGCTGGTCGTTGTGGAAGCTGTCGCCGTGCGTGATGCGGGCGTCGATGCCGCGGATAGCAAGGTTCATCTTCGCCAGCCGCCAGGTCGTGTAGTTCGACTCCTGGCCGTAGATGCTGATGTCGCCGATCCGGCCGCCGTGGGCCTCGACGAACTTCTCGCTCTGGACGAACATGCCGCCGGAGCCGCAGCAGGGGTCGAAGACGCGGCCCTTGTAGGGCGCGAGCATCTCGACCAGCAGGCGGACCACGCAGGACGGCGTGTAGAACTGGCCGCCCTTCTTGCCCTCGGCGCTGGCGAACTGCGAAAGGAAGTACTCGTAAACGCGGCCGAGCAGGTCGCGCGAGCGGTTGTCCGGATGGCCCAGGCCGATGTTCCCGATCAGGTCGATGAGTTGGCCGAGGCGGGCCTTGTCGAGGCCGGGGCGGGCGTAGTCCTTCGGCAGGACGCCCTTGAGCGACGGGTTGTCGCGCTCGATCGCCGACATGGCGTCGTCGACGACCTTGCCGATCGTCGGTTGCTTGGCCATCTTGAGAAGATGGGGCCAGCGGGCGCCGGGCGGCACCCAGAAGACGTTCTCGGCCCGGTACTCGTCGGGGTCCTCCGGGTCGGCCCCCTGGGCGCGCTGGGCGAGTAGGTCGGCGCGCTTGGCCTCGAAGGCGTCGGAGATGTACTTCAGGAAGATCAGGCCGAGCACGACGTGCTTGTACTCGGCGGCGTCCATGTTGTTCCGCAGCGCGTCGGCGAGCTTCCAGAGTTCTCGCTCGAAGCCGAGGTTCGCGGCTGAGCCGTTAACAGGCTGTTCGGGTAGTCGCTTTCTGGCCATGACGATTCCGTTATTCAGCCCCCAGTCGCGAGACGGTGAGTTGAACCGGGGGCGAGGCAGCGTATCTTAAGTCTTGGCCGCGGCGCCGTATACGGGCTCGTCGAGCAGGTCGCTCCGGCATGGTGCTCTGCGCGGCAGCTCCGGGAGGTTTTCGGCGCGGGGGCTTGACCTAACATAAATCGAACATTATGGTGCCCGGGTTGGTTCCGAGGAGCCAGTGCCTCCCGCTCTCGGCGGTTCGCCCCGCAGGCCACGGAATCGGGTCGCATGGATGCGACGCGGGGCGTATTGTTAGCCATCCGCCCGCTGCCCGGGCATCGGGCGGGCTGAGGGCGCGCGCCGATGGCACGACAGTATTCCGCGAAGAACTTCATCCGCAAGGTTCCGAACCCGCTGCTCCAGCAGTACTTCCGGGAGCGCCGCCTCAACCTGGGCGTCGACTGGGACGAGCTCGACGAGACCGACGCCGATCCCATCTTTGACGCCGTGCAGGCCCTGCCCGATGCCCAGCGCGGCGCGGTCGAGAGCGACTTCACGATGATCAACGAGCTGGCCTGCGCGGCGGGTACGCGCGCGATCCTGGAGGAGGCCGCGTTCTGGGGCAAGGACTGGTCGGCCGACTTCGAGCAGATGGAGAACGACTACGAGCGGGCCTTCTGGACGTTCCTGAATGAGCCCCGCCGGTTTGAGGTCGCAGGCGCCTTCCACGTGATGGACCGCTTCAGCGGCTGGTGGCGCCGCTTCGTCGGCAAACGGCTCGAGCCGGCGACGGACAGCGACGCGATCGATCAGCTCAGCCGGCGAATCAAGGCCTTCTACCGCCGCCAGGGGCGCGGCCGCTACTGCCACGTCGACGTGTACCAGCGGCACGACCCGGAGCGGTACTGCTTTTTCGCATACCCCGAGGACATCGCCACGACCGAACTCGGCTACGACGACGGCGGCAAGTTCAGCCGGCGCCCGCGGCGGTCGGCGTTCGAGATCGTGTTCGTGTATCGGCCGGAGGATGGCCATATCGAGATGCATGCCGAGGGCGTGAAGAAGATCAAGGAGGAGCTCGCCGAGATCTTCTGCACGGCGATCCTCGGTCTGAAGGAATTGCCGGACGACAGCGGCAAGGAGCCGTACGATCTGAGCTGCCTGAAGAAGCCGGACTTCCCGTTCACGACGGAGCCGAAGGATCAGGTGAGCGACGTGGAACTGAAGCTTCTTCGGCTGGACCTGCCGTTCGACAAGATGAAGGGCTCGGGCCGGCGAATCGTCGTTTCGGCGGCGTCGCTGCCCGGCGCGCCGAACGCGCTGCATCGGCTGATCGAGGAGGCGATCAATCAGCGACGGGTCCCGCTGGACGACGTGCTGATCTCGCAGGCGAAGCTGAAGTTCACGTTTCGGGCCGTCGATGGCCGGCAGCCGAAGCGTCTGACGTTCGAGGTCACGTACCCGGATCGCTGCACCCTGAAGGACGACCGTCACGACCAGATCGCCAAGAAATACCTGAAGCGCTGGGGGATCGCCCGTGACTGATCCGATCCGACAGCTCCTGTCGCGGCTGGACCACGAAGTGTCCCCCGTCGTCACGTGCGCCGATCTGAAACGCTGGCCGGCGGGCGTGGCGAAGGCCATGATCGACGCTGGCCTGCTGCGCGAGATAGAGCCGGCGACGAGCATCGTTTACGAGGGCTGCGACGAACGGTGTCTGATCACGCCGGAACTGATCGAGAACTCGGAAACCGGCCAAGTCGTCGGCGTCTACTACTGCAAGCGCGACGGCTGTGGCCGCATCACCATCGAACCCGACGAGCTGCGCCAGTGGGAGCCGTCCTTCGAAGCCATCGCGTCGGCCGTGGCGAGCGCGGTTGCCCTGGGCGCGGCAGTCGCGCCCGTGCTGCCGGGGCGTATCCACCTGCTCGGCACGCTACCGACGGGCGGCGGGCCGCTTGACGTGTTCCTCGCCCGCGGGCTTGCGTGGGACGACGCGCGGACGGTGATCGAGAGTGCGGGCCGGTTGCGGGCATCCTCCAGCCCGGTCGTTCTCGTACCTGCACGCATTCCGCAAACCGAATCGTGGGACGGCCTTCGCCCAACGGTCCTGTCGCTCGCCGAGCACGCGTCGTGGAACGCGCGCAGAGCATCGCTCGACCTCGGTGGACTGCCGGACGCACTGCGGTCGATTCGGCCGCGCGTGCCTGAAGAGCGGTGGCTGACCGTCACGGAGTGTGCACGTCTCATCGCAAACGATCTGCCCAGTTTGACATTCGCGCAGGCCAAGGCGCGGGTGTCGCGGGCTGCCGGAAGTCGAAGGCTGGTGACGAACGGGAAGACCCGCGGCGCACGTCGGATCGAGCGAACGAGCTTTGACGCTTGGCGGTTGGGGCAGCGAGATCGGGACATGGATATCGACGACGAAGCGACCCGCGCTACGCGAAGCGCGGCGCGGTCGCGCGGTCAAGACCGCGCTCGCGGCCGCGAATACGCCTAACTGGCCGCAAACACGCGCATTCCTTGCAAACCGCAACCCTTTGTGGTAGCGTCGCTTGCGAGTCTTAGGCTCGGGCGGTCGTCCTTCCCAAGCTGGACGTCGTGGGTTCGAATCCCATCGCCCGCTTTTCTTCCCTTGTTCGCACCACGTCGCAAATGGTCGCTTTTCTCCGCTGCTGACAAGGGGTTACGTTCGCCGCGTGACGTGCTTGGCGCGCGATCGTCGCCGTCGGTCCCGTTCGCCGCTTGTACGTTCGCTTCGCGTTCATTGCTCAGCGCCAATTCCGGCAGCCGGTCCAGCGCCCCACGCAGGTCGATGAGCTTCGTATCGGCGTAGTGCTCATCGGCGATGCCTTCCGCCGCGTGGCGCATCAGGATTCGCCGCGTGGTCAGCGGGACGCCCGCGCCGGCCAGCAGCGAATTGAACGTCGTGCGGAAGGCGTGCAAATCGAACGTGCGGCCGCGTTTCGCGCTTGTCGATACGCCAGCAGTCCGCGCCCTCCCATTGCTGCGCACGCACGCGCCGCGCAAACCCGGCCGCTACAAGGTCCAGTTCCAGCACGCGAAGCCATTCGCTCGTTGCGACGATCAGCGGGCTTTCGGCCGGCATCCGGGCCGGTATGGGCCGGCGCTCGCCGGTTTCTCGATGGTCGCGTGCGTGCGGCATGCATTCGCCGAAAGGCGTGATCATGCTCACGTTGATTACGGCGAGAGCGTGTCACGCGCGGACTGCCCGCGAAGCACCGGGACTGTTGGATCGCCAAGATCGATGG
>CAZKJT010000015.1:0-86198 GCA_964553225.1 uncultured Planctomycetales bacterium
ATGCCACAAACTCATTCAAAAAGCGCGCTGGAGTCTGCGTTTTTTCAGAGGCCCCTAAAGTTAGTCCGACGAACGGGCGTCGGTCAATCGGGCATTGACCGGGATGCGGGGATCCGGGGAACGCGCGATCGTAGACGCCGCCGCTGAACGCACCGAGCGAGCTCTCGTGCGCGAGGCGCGCCGACGCCCTGTCAATCCAGCCACTTCTTCTCTTTCAGCTTGCGCGGGGCGTATTCGCGCGTGATGTAGCGGAAGTCGCCCTTGCTGGCGAACACCTCCAGCTCGAGCTTCACGCCCGTGGCGAGCATGTGCTTGATCTCTTTCTGCCACGGCTTGCTCTGGAACCAGGGGTATTCCAGGATTTCCTTCGCGCGGCGGATGTCTTCGTCCTTCAGCGACATCGGGATCTGCGACGGAATGTCGAACTGCTCGGCGTCGAAGCTGCTCATGCCGATGAACCGCGCCGCCGGGATCGCCATGCGCTGGCTCTCGTACGCCAGGTTGATCGATCCCTGCTTCACGACGCTGTAGATGTAGTAGCCCCACGGGTCGTTATCGACCAGCACGTACACCGGCAGCTTCAGCTCGCGGTGCATGCGGTACATCAGCCGCCGCACGCCGCGCGGCGGTTGCCCGGATCCGTGCAACAGCATGCACTTGTGCTGCTGCCAGAAGCGGTCCTGGTTGAAGCGGTTCCACTGCGTGCCCTTCTCGACCAGCAGGATGAATTCGGCCGCGTGCTTCTTGAACTGAATCACGTCCGGCTCGACCACGCTCGGAACCTGCCATCCGCCCGAGCCCATCGCCGTCAGGTCGATCGTGTCGCCGCTGTCCAAGATCGTCATCGGTCCGACCATCGCGCCTCTCGGCTCGGCGTGAATGCCCAGCTCCTCGCGCAGCGCCTCGACCGAAACCTCCACGTCCTCGATGATCGGGTCGCTTTCATTCTGGTCGAAGAACACCAGCTCCTTGCTGCCGAGAACCGGCACCTTCAGGCTGTAGAACACCTCCCGGAGGCTGGTGGTGATGCTCTCGTCGATCAGCGTCTTGCATTTCTCCGCGATCTTCAGCGTCTGCATGAACTTCTTCGCCTGGCTGCCCTCGCCCTTCCGCCGCCCGAGCAGGCTGAAGAAATAGCGCCGCTGCTTGCCTTCCAGCAGCTCGATGATCCGCTTCTTCTCGTTGAACCGAACGTTGCCGAGAGTGCGCGACGGAATGTCCAGGAACGGATCGTCGTCCTTCGACACGGTCGCCACGACGCCGCGGGCCAGTTCGGCGATGCGCTTCCCGGCGGCGGCGCGGTCACGCTCGCCCGTTTTCCTGCTTGACGCTGTGCCTGATTTCGCCACGTTTCAACTCCGTTCGCGTGCCGGCCCGTCCGGGCAAGGCCGCTGGACGCACGGCGCGGCACGCGCGGGGCGACCGGATTCGCGTCGCGCGGCCGACTGAATCACTGTACGAGCGAACAACGCGACCGGAAAGCGCGCATCAGCCGGCGTGATGCAGTGCCTGCCGCAGCCGGGCGTCCAGTTCTGCGAGCGTCGCTCGCGGATGCAGCGCGAAGAAGTACTCGCGATCGGCCGCGATCGCATCCTGCTTAGCGAGCTCCTGCGCCTGCTGAAGCCGCGCGTCGGCGCGGGCCCGGTCCGGCGCCGCCGCATGCGCCAGCTCCGCCCGCCAGGCCTTCATCTCCAGAAAGAGGTCGCGTCGCGCTGCGCGCCGGTGCGGACCGGCGGCCCGCAATCGCCGCCCTTCTTCGAGCAGCGCGGCGCGCCGCTCGGACACGTCCGGACGGGTGGCAGCCAGCGCGCGGTCGGGATTTCGAACGAGGTCCAGCAGCGCTTGGCGGGCGCAGGCCACCTCGCGCGCGGCGCTCGGCTGGAGCGGCGGCGCGAGTCGGATCGTGGCCGTCACGCAGCCCATCGGAGCGAGCCGGGCGCCCAGCGCCGTTTCGATGAACAGCTCAGTCATTTCATCGTATTTCGCGCCGCCGATGCCGTGTAGGAACACGTCGCACAGCAGCAGCCGCGCGAACGCGGACAGCGTCAGCGCGCGGGGACGCAAGCGCCAGCCGCGGCGCTCGACTTCGAGCGGTTCGGAATGCGCGTCGAACCGCGCCAGCCGGTCGATCCGTTCCGATGCGACGTGCTCCTGCTCGGCGAACCATGCCAACCGGCCGGCGTCGCGCGCCACGAACAGGCGACGGCGCACCCCGTCGCTCGAGACGAGCCAGAACGGCGACTCGACCCGGTCGGCGAAGATCGCCAGCAGCGGCGCCGGGCGCGCCGGATTGCGCATCTTCCGCCGCAGCCGGACTTCGCGCTGCGCGGCGTTGTAGGCCTCCGCGAGACCCTTCGCCCGCAGCGCGCAGTCCGCGGCGAAGACGCGGAACGCGCGCGTGCTCGCCAGCTCCGACAACCAGACGTTTCGCGCCGCGGCGCCCGCGAGCGCCTCTTCGACGGCCGCCCGCCCGAACGCGGCCGCGCGCCCCAGCGGCGCAGCCGGCTCGCCCGAGGTTGCGGAGGAGAGAAAGCCGCGCTCGTAGACGTCCAGCAGATCGGCGCGGGCGGGCAGCGAAGCCGTGCGAAGCCGCTGGAACCACGCGCGCCACGCGCCGACCGACGCCGCCGGCTGGCACTCCACCGCCCGGCGCTGGTCCAATTGCGGAATCGCGATCCGCTCGCGATTCAGTCGTCCGTCGCGCAGGACCGGCAGAAGCAGCGCGGTCGCCTTTGGCTCGTCGGAATCGACGGTCAGAAACGCGGCCGATCCGCCCAACTGCGCGGCCAGCGTCAGCGCCGCCAGGGATTTCGCGAACACGCCGGCGTGAAAGAACTCGGCCTGGTGCCCGGAGAGAACGACCGGCCGTGACAGCTCCAGCGTCGCGAGGAGCTCGCGGCGAAGCTCGCCGGCGGTCGTATCGAGCAGCGCGAGCGACGCGCCCGACTCGGACGCGTGCGCGAGCGCCGCCGCGCGCAGCTCGTGCCCGGCGGGCTCGACCAGGCACTCGAGATGATCGCGCGGCGCGACGAGCCGCTCGTAGCGCGTCATTCCAGCGAGCAGCAGCCCGGACACGAAGATTCACGACACCGCGACTCGACCACGGTCGGCTCGCGCCGCAATTCGCGCAGCAGGACTTCCAGGTAGTGCTGAAGGCGCGCGGCCGGGTCGTCCAGCGTGCCGCCGAACTCACGGCTGCGGTCGCGGTAGATTCGCGTGACGGGAACCTCGCGGACGCGCAGGCCGGCGCGCACGGCGCGCACCCAAAATTGCAGCGGGAATGCGTAGCCCGGCTCGTCCAGCGCCAGTGCCTGCATCGCGCCGACGCGATGCGCCTTGAACCCGCAGAACGAATCGGTCAGTCGCAGCCCGATGAGCTGCTCGAGCAGGCCGTTGACAGTCATGTTGATGCGGCGGCGATCCTCCGGCGGGGCGTCGTCGCCGGCATGCGGCGACAGGTAGCGCGAGCCGCTGATGACATCGGCGTCGCCCTCAGCCGCGGCCTCCAGAAACATCGGAATCTGCCGAGGCTCGTGCTGCTCATCGCAGTCCATCGTGATGATCCAGTCGTAGCGCCGCCGCTGCGCGTACGCGAAGGCGTCGATGAGGCTCTGGCCATAGCCGCGGTTCTCCGGGTGTGCGATGACCTGCGCCTCCCGACGCCGCAGCAAGGACGCCGTGCCGTCGGTAGAGCCGTCGTTGACGACCAGGACGTGCTCAGCCGGCACGTGCTCCTGCACGCGCTGCAGCACGCGGTCGAGGTGACGTTCTTCGTTGAACACCGGTATCGCGATCAGCGTGCGCATCGGACGCCTCCGAAGGCTGCGATTCGGGCGGCTCGCCGCGTGAACCACGGATTATAGCGCGGCCCGCCGCACGGCCACGTCGCCGCTATTCCGGCTTCCATTCCGGAAGGCGTCCGGGCGTCCACGGCGCGCCGGCGGCCTCGAGCTTGGCCTCGAGCGCGGGCAGGTCGGTCTGCATGAGCGTCCGAAGCGCGGACAGTTGCGTGGCGAATTCGGACGCGGCGTGCGCGTACTCGTCCCGCTCCGTTCCAGTCGGCGGGCTGGTGGCTCGCCACTGGCTGCCGACGATGTTGAATACCCGCTCCGAGATCGACATCGGGGCCGGCTCGTTGCGGTTGTTGAGCGTCGGATCGCCGTTCAGCTTCACGTCGATGTCGTGCAGGCGGTTCTGCATCGCCGTGATGCTCGCCAGCAGCGCCGGATCGGCGCCGGGCGTGTCGCTCACGGCCTTTCGCAGATGCGCGAGACGCTCGCGCGCTTCGCCCGAGGCACGCTGCGCGCTGGTGACGGCGCGTTGCAGCCGAGCGACCTTCTGCAGGAACGCCAGCACCGGCTCGCGGTCCTTCGCCGTGAACGTCGCCAGGTCGAGCGGGATCACGTCGAACGTGACCGGCGAAGCCAGCGGCGACGCCGCGCCGTCCACGACGCGGATCAGCGTCCCGGTGTACTTGCCGGGCAGCGCCAGGTGACCGACCGGACCGTCGTCCCACGGCGCGCCCTCCGGCGGCGGCGCCAGACTCACGGGATTCGCGGACGGGTAGCGCAGGTTCCAGCTCACTCGGTGAATCCCCTTGTCGCGCGTGGCCGGCACGCGATCGACGACCTGGTTGTTGTCGTCGCGGATCTCGAAGAACAGCTCCGGCTCCTTCTCCAGGTCTTCGGCCTTCAGCTCGTCGTAGGTCGGGTAGCGGACGGTGCGACCGTCCTTGATGTCCTTCTTCTCCTGCTCCTGACGTCGCTCCTTACGCGTCTGAAGCTTCTCTTTCAGGTAATAGGTGAACACCGCGCCGAACGTCGGGTTCTCGGCCGCCCAATGCGAACTGCCCTGGCTTCCGCGCCCGACGCGACCGCCCAGGCGCGCCATCTCGACGTAGCGCAGCGCGGGCTTGACCGGGAACACGAGCAGGTCCGATTCGAGCGCCGCCGGCGTCGCGGTCCGCAGCGGCGAGTAGTCGTCCAAAATGTAGATGCCGCGGCCGAAGGTGCCGACGACGAGGTCGCTCTCGCGGCGCTGGATTTCGAGGTCGCGCACAGCGATCGTGGGCAGCCCGCCTTTCAGACGAATCCACTTCGTCCCGCCGTCGAGGGTGAAATACAGGCCGAACTCCGTCCCGCAGAACCACAGCGCCGCGTTTTCGTGGTCTTCGAGCAGCGTGTAGACGGTATCGCGCGCGGGCAGGTCGCCGGCGATGTTCGTCCACGTCCGGCCGCGATCGGCGCTGCGAAGCACGTACGGTTTGAAGTCGCCCATCTTGTGATTGTCGAACGCGGCGTAGACCACATCCGGGCTGTGTCGCGAGGCAAGCAGCTCGCTTACATAGGTCTTGTCGGGCACGCCGGGGAAGGTTTCGATCCGACGCCAGTTGCGGCCGGCGTCTTCCGTGACCTGCACGAGGCCGTCGTCCGTGCCGACGTAGACGAGACCTTCGACCAGCGGGGACTCATCGAGCGAGACGATGTTGCCGTAGAAGGACGTGGACGCGTTCTTGCTGACGGCGTCCACGCTCTGGATCCGTCCGAAAACGGGGAGCTGGTTGCGATCGGTCCGGCGCGTGAGGTCGCCGCTGACGGGCGTCCAGCTATTGCCCTGATCCTCGGTGCGGAAGAGGCGATTGGCTGCGAAGTAGAGCCGCTTGGAATTGTGCGGGCTCATGATGAGCGGCGAGTCCCAGTTCCAGCGCAGTGGCTCCTCGCCCGGCTTCTCGCGCGGCTTGATGTCGATGATCTCGCCGCTGCGGCGGTCGTGGCGGACCAATCCGCCGTACTGCCACAGGCTGTAGACGATGTTCTGATCCTGCGGATCGACGATGGATTCGTAGCCGTCGCCGCCGACCGTGACGAACCAGTGCTCATTGGCGATGCCGATGCGGTCGTTTGTGCGGGAGGGACCGCCGACCGTGTTGTTGTCCTGCGTTCCGCCGTACACGAAGTAGAACGGCTCGCTGTTGTCGCAGTTGACGCGGTAGAACTGCGTCAGCGGCAGGTTCGCGAAGAAGCGCCACGTCTCGCCGCGGTCGAAGCTCTCGTAGAGGCCGCCGTCGCAGCCGATGCGGTGGTGGCTGGTGTCATGCGGATTGATCCACAAAGCGTGATCGTCCACGTGGCGGTCCTGCTTCATGATCCGCCGCATGGTCTTGCCGCCGTCGTCCGTGACGTGCAGAAACGTGTCCAGGCTGTAGAAGCGGTCTACCACCAGCGGATCGCAGACCAGCTCGTTGTAATACTGCGGGCTGGCCGAAATGTAGTCGCTGCGCTTCTCCCAGGACTCGCCGCGGTTGGTCGAGCGGAAAATGCCGCTCTTGCCGTCGGCCGCCTCGACGATCGCGTAGATCACGTCGGGATTGGCCGGCGCGATCGCGAGACCGATGCGTCCGAGATCGACGTCCGGCAGACCCTTGTTGATCTTCCGCCAGGTCGCGCCGGCGTCCTCGGACTTGTAGATTGCGGATTCCGGTCCGCCGTTCACGAGCGTCCAGACATGCCGGCGGCGCTGGTACGCCGAGGCATAGAGCACGTCCGGATTGCGCGGATCGAGATGCACTTCGTTGACGCCGGTGTCGTCGCTGACATGGAGCACGCGCTGCCACGTCGCGCCGCCGTCGGTCGTCTTGTACAGTCCGCGGTCGCCGCCGCTGCGCCACAGCGGCCCCTGCGCCGCGACGTAGACCACGCCGGAGTCGCGCGGATCGACGCGGATCATGCCGACGTGCTCGGATTCCTTCAGCCCGACGTTCTCCCAGCTCTTGCCGCCGTCGCGGCTGCGGTAGACGCCGTCACCCCAGCCGACGCTGCGCTGGCTGTTATTCTCGCCCGTGCCGACCCAGACCGTGAACGGGTTCTGCGGATCGATCGTCACGCAGCCGATCGAATACGAACCCTCGCCGTCGAATACCGGCGCCCACGTGACGCCGCCGTTGCTCGTCTTCCACACCCCGCCCGACGCGACTGCGATGAAGTACTCGTTGTAGTTCGTCGGATTCACGGCGATGTCCGCGATGCGTCCGCCCGTCAAGGCCGTTCCCACCAGGCGCATCGAAAGCCCAGCAAACGTCTCGGCCGAGAACGGCACCGGCTCGGCCGGCTGGCTGGCCGGCGTCGAGGCGGGCTGCGAAGCGGACGGCGAGGACGCCGTGGACTGCGCGCCGACGATTGTTCCCCAGGACGCCGAAAGCAGACAGGCCGCGAAGGCTCGCAGCGAGCGGGCGCGAAGCATCGATGGACCTTTCGTGTGTTTCGCCTTGGAGGACTGGGAGAGTGCCCCGTCTTTGACGAAGTGGGTTACCCGAAATCGCGGCGCGCGGCAAGGCGCGCGGCGATCGTGCCGGCGGCGCGTGAACGCAGCCCAAAGGCGCAGGCTTGCACGGTGCCCGTCCTGGCGGTACTCCGTCGTGGGTCGTCTCGCGCCAACTCGGGAGCTCCCATGGCAAGCAACAGCCGCACGTCAGACCGCATCATGACGCTTCACCCGCAGAAGAAGAACGGCGTGCGGATCGACCGACGCAAGTATGACGTCATGCGGGACGCCCTGCTGCGTGTGATCCCGCGCCGTGCGGAAGGCGTCGCGTTCGCCGACCTGCCCGACCTGGTTCGCGCGCGTCTCGATCCGAAGGTGTTCACGGCCGACGTGTCGGTGAACTGGTACGTTGTGACCGTCAAGCAGGATCTCGAGGCGCGAGGACTGATCGAGCAAGTCCCGAAGTCGCGTCCGCAACGACTGCGACGAACGCCCGCCGCGCCGCGGCGGTCCGGCGGGGTCGCGACCGCAGGCAGCGGCGCGAGACCGCGAGTCCGCGCGGGGGTATAGTACGAAGCGAGACGCCGGCCGCGCGCCGTGCGGGCGTTCGCGCAGCGAAGTCATGCGGCCGGGGCGCGTCGAGCTCGACGCGATGGGGGCGACCACGGCGGAGGCTTCACGTGCAATCGGACGAGTCGAGGCGCGCCATCGCGCGCATGCTGCGTCAGGAGCGGCACGTCCAGGCGGAATTGATGCGGGTGATCCGGCAGCACCTGATCCGGGTGCCCGGCGTCCAGCCCGGTGAATGGCTCGACGGGCTTCGCATTGCGTTCGAGCGGCTGCGCGAGCACCTGATCCGCATCCTTTCCGCGAAGGAAAAGGGCGGATATCTCAAGGTCGTGACCGACGTGATGCCGACGCTGTCCGACGAGGTCGAGGCGATCCGCCGCGAGCACGCCGAGCTGCTGCACATGGCCGACCGCATTCTCACGGACCTGCGCGACACGAAGGCCGATCAGCCGATGCTGATCGCGGACGCCTGCGCGCGCATCCAGCGCTTCATGGCCGTGGTCGAGGGCCACGACCAGAAGGAAACGATGCTCACGCTGTTCGTTTTCAGCCAGGATCTGCATGCCGAAGATTGACTCAGCCCGCGGGCACGAGCCGCGGCTCAAGGGGTGAAAGAACATGAGCGAACGAAGGGGGTCGGGGGCAATGAGCAGAAGGCTGCTGTCGATGGCGCTGGCGGGCGTGTGCGCGGCGGGCGCGGCGCGGGCTTCGACGCCGGCCGATTCGCCGGTCGCGGAGCAATTGGATAAAGCGCGTGCGGCGATCGCGGCGATCGTGGCGACGCCCGCGGGCGAACGCACGTTCGAGAACACGCTCGGCGCGCTGGACGATCTGGTCGTGCACCTGCGGCTCGGCACCGAGTTCACGCAGTTCATGTCGTACGTCTCGCCGGATGCGTCGGAGCGCGCCGCCGGCCAGCTTGCCGAGGAGCACGTCCGCAACTTCATCACCGAGATGTTTCACCGCGACGATCTGTACGCGGCGGTGAAGGCCTACGCGGACACGAAGCCGCAGCTCGCCGGAGAGCAGAAGCGCCTGCTCGACTTCGTGCTGCGCGATTTCCGCCGGGCGGGCATGGAGCTTCCGCCGGAGCAGCGCGAGCGGCTGAAAGAGCTCGAGATGGAAATGAACCGCCTCGAGATCGAGTTCGACGGCAACATCCGCGACGACGAGACGCGCGTCCCTCTCACGCGGGACGAGGTGGCCGGCGTCCCGAAAGAGACCATCGACCTGCAGCCGAAGGCGGGCGACCTGCTGCTGTGGGGCATGGACTACCCGTCGTACATGCCGCTCATGACGTATTGCACGAGTGAAGCGACACGCGAGAAGCTCTACGTCGCCTACAAGCGCCGCGGCGGGCAGCGCAATCTCACCGTGCTCGACAAGCTCCTCAAGCTTCGGGCCGAGATGGCCGCCCTGCTCGGCTACGCCAACCCGGCCGAAAACGTCACCGAAGTGCTCATGAGCAAGAACACGGCCAACGTGAAAAGCTTCTACGAGCGGCTGCGTCCGCTGGTCCGAAAGAAGGCGCAGTCCGACCTGGCGGAGATGCAGGCCGCCAAGCGCGAGCACACCGGCCGGGCGGACGCCGTCGTGCAGGCGTGGGACGAGTTCTATTACGAGGATCTCCTGCGGCGGACGCGCTACGCGGTCGATTCCGAGAAGGTCAAGGAGTACTTCCCGCTCGACGCCGTGCTCGACGGGCTGTTTCGCACCACGTCCACGTTGTTCGGCATCGAGTATCGCGAAGTGACCGAGCAGGCCGCGTCCCGGGCGCGCCCGCTGTGGCATCCGGACGTGCGCTTGTACGAAGTCTGGGACAAGGAGCGCAACGTCGCGCTCGGAGACGTGTACCTCGACCTGTTCCCCCGCGAAAACAAGTACTCGCACTTTGCGCAGTGGGGACTCTTCCCTCAGAAAAAGTGGGGCGACGGACGGGAACAGAAGCCGGTGGTCGCGCTGGTGTGCAATTTCTCGCCGCCTTCCGCAGACCGCCCCTCGCTCATGCCGCACGACGAAGTCGAGACCTTCTTTCACGAATTCGGCCACTGCCTGCACAGCATTCTCGCGGACACGCAGTATGCTTGGTTCTCCGGCACGGCCGTGACGCGCGACTTCGTCGAGGCGCCGTCGCAGATGCTCGAGAACTGGGTCTGGGACGCCAGCGTGCTGCGCACCTTCAGCCGCCACTACCAGACCGGGCAACCCCTGCCCGACGAACTGCTCCAGGCGATGATCGCGGCGAAGAATCTCATGTCCGGCATGAAGACTGAGCGGCAGATCTTCTACGGAATGACGGACCTGCGCTACCACCTCGCGCCGGACGGCGTCGTGGACACCACGCAGGTCGGCCTGGCGACGATGGCCGAGTGCGAACTCTATCCGCCCGTGCCCGGCACCTACTTCCAGGCCTCCTTCGGACACCTGACCGGGTACGAAGCCAGCTACTACGGCTACCTGTGGTCCAAGGTGTTCGCGCAGGACATGTTCACGCGCTTCCGCGAGAAGGGAGTGCTCGACCCGGAGGCCGGCCGCTATTACCGCGCCAAGATCATCGGCCGGGGCGGCTCCATGGACGAGATGGACATGCTCAAGGACTACCTCGGACGCGAGCCGAGCATGGACGCCTTCGTCCGAGACCTGGGGCTGTAGCGCAGCAGTCGCGCGCCGCTCGCGGCGAGCAGCGCGCACACGGTCAGCGCGGAGACGGTCCCGCCGCCGCGCAGTCCGCTCGGCTCGTAGCGCCACTGAACCTCCAGCGGCGTACGATCCGGCAGTTGCACCGACAGCAGCACTCCGTCGGCCGCCTGCACCGTCGCAGGCGCGCCGTCGATGGTCGCGGACCAGCCCGGCAGCGCACTCGTCGCCAGGATCAGCCGCGCGCCTGGCCCCGGTCCGCTCCGCGGGAACGTATCGATCCACGTGCGCAGGTGAGCCGGCGTGACCGCCTCATGCCGGATGGCGGCCGGCGTGCTGGCATCTTCGAGATACGCGGGCCCGCGCGTCGCGTCGTGGCGGAACAGCCGCAGGCCCTCGGAGGTGGTCAGCTCGAGCGTCGCGCCTTCGGGCGCGGGAAGCTCCGGTTCGCAAAGCAGCAGCCAGCCCACGTCGTACCACTGAGCCCAGGACAGATCGCCCAACAGCTCGGCCGCGCGCGGCGCTTCGCCCCACGGCTTGAATCCGAACGCGCGATCGAATCCGACTGGCTGGAACGGCCCGTAGTCCGTCAGGCTCGCGATGCCGTCCAGCACGTTCACGTTGGCGACGCCCTTCAGAAGCGGGCGATCGTATTCGCCGGGAAGCTGCGCTCCACGCTGCGTCACGACCCAGAGCCTCGCCGGATCGGCCTGCACGCGCTGCGCCCACTCGGCCCTTCCCGCAGGCCAGAGGAACTCGCGCAGCGACTGCGGCTTCTGCGCGGGCACGTCGAGCGTCCACCCGACGATCGCCAGGTCGATCACGCACACCGGCAGGATCGCCAGCCGCAATTCCGGCCGGCGCGCGTTGCGTGCGATCCAGCCGACCGTTCCCAGCGCCGCGCTCCAGCACAGGAGCGGCGCGAGCGTCTCCAATGTCCACGGCGCCAGCGCGCCGAGCGAATCGACCAGCGAGCCGCCGGTTGCCCAAGGCCGCACGAACGCCAGCAGCGCCGCGAGCGGCAGCACCAGCAGCGCCGCGCGGCGGATCGGTCGATCGGTGAGCCGGATCGCGTCCCATCGCAGGCGCGATCGGTCCGGCGAACGGCGCGGGCCGAGATCGCCGGCGGCATGGGCGGCCAGCGCCGCCAGCGCCACATGCACCAGCAGCAGCGCGCGGGCCGGAACGCGAAACAGGTTCGCCCCGGGAAGCAGGTAGAGCAGCGGCGCGAGCGGCCCGTATCGGCCGAGCGCCAGCAGCAGCCCGAACACCGCCAGCGCCACCCACGCGCGCCGAATCGGATCGCCGCGCCAGTTCCCGCGCAGCGCAAGCAGCGCCAGCAGCAACGTGCTTGCCCCGACGTAGGGGAATTGCTCGCACTGGTGCGACGGACCCCAATAGGACTGGCTGAATGCGTTGGGAGTGCGCTGTCCGAGCATCATCGGCGCGATCAGCCCCACCATCGACGCCGGATTCCAACTGTTCTCTGTGAAATCGAGGAAGCCACGCTGCGTCCGCGTGCATTGCCGCACGTACTCGAGCGTCGGCAACGCCTGAACCGCGAACAGCCCCGCCGCCGCCAGCGACGCCAGCAGCCAGCGCGCCGCGCGAAGCGGAAGCGACCGGTCGGCCGTCGCGAACAGCATGACCGCCGATCCGAGCCACGTCAGCAGCGCGATCTGCACGTGCCCGGCGAAGCATTGCAGAGCCGCGATGGACGCCGCCGCCATGAGCCGCCCCGCGCCGCCCCGCGCCGCATAGTCGCGCACCGCCAGCAGCACCCAAGGCGTCCACGCGGCCGCGTGCTGCATGCTGAGGTGCGCGCGATGCGCGAGCAGGAAGCCGCAGAACGCCGTCGCCACCGCGCCGAACAGCGCGGCGACTCTTCCGAGGCGTTCGGCGCGAAGCAGTCGATACATGCCGGCCAGCGCGAGCGTGTAATGAGCCCACAGCGACGCTGCGTAGGCCACGAACGGATCGAGCGCTGCGAACAGCCAGGTGAAGGGATAGAACACCGCCGCCTGCGGATCGGCCAGCAGCGGCCGACCCATCCCGGTCCAGGGATTCCACCAGGGCAGGTTCCCGCCCGCGATCAGCTCGCCGAACAGCCAGCGAGTCGGAAAGTAGTAGAGCACGTCGTCTTCGCCTGCGCCCAGGCCGGCCAGCCGCCACGCGGGCAGAAGCACAAGTCCGGGAAGCAGGAGCGCGGCGACGGCGATGCCCACGCGCGGCAGCAGCATGGGCGGCATGGTAACGTACGCGCATCCGCGACGGGGCTGCATCGGCGCGTCGCCACGATTGGACCAACACCGTGCATCGCCTTCCGCACTACGGACGCATCGCCGTGCTCACCGAAGGCCGGCTGGGCGTGTTCACGTCGAAGACCGCGGCGTGCCTGCTGCGATATCGGGCCGCGGACGTGGTGGCGCTGATCGATTCCGAGGCGGCCGGCCGCGATGTGCGCGCGGCGATTCCGTGGGCGCCGCCCGTGCCGATCCTCGCCAGCGTCGCCGAGGCGCTCCCGCTGCGTCCAGATGCGCTCTTCGTGGGCGTCGCGCCATCCGGTGGGATGCTTCCGCCCGGCATGCGGCGGCCGGTGCTCGACGCGCTCCGCGCCGGGCTCGACGTGGTCAGCGGGCTGCACGAGAAGCTGGCGGACGATTCTGAGATTTCCGCCGCGGCGACCGAACGCAGCCGACGCGTCATCGACCTGCGCACACCGCCGGGGCCGCTCCCGATCGGCGCCGGCCGCGCGAGACAGACGCGCTGTCGTCGCGTGCTGACCGTGGGCACGGACTGCAACTCCGGCAAGATGGTCACGGCGGTCGAACTGGCGAACGCGGCGCGATCGCGCGGCATTCGAGCCGAGTTCGTCGCCACCGGGCAGACCGGGATCATGGTCTGCGGCGCTGGCATCGTGATCGACGCCGTCGTGGCGGACTTCATCGCGGGAGCGGCGGAACAGCTGTTGCTGGCGCATGCCGACTGCGATCTGTGCGTCATCGAGGGTCAGGGCAGCCTCGCTCACCCGGGATTCTCCGGCGTGACGCTGGGCCTGCTTCACGGCGCGTGCCCGGACGCGTTGATCTTGCAGCATCACGTCGGACGGCGGGAGCATCGCTCGGCCGACGGCGGCTCGACGCCGATCCCGCCGATGGCCGCGCTGCGTGACGGCTACGAGCGCTGCGCCGCGCTGCTCCATCCCGCTCGCGTGGTTGCTGTGGCACTGAATGGCTTCGGCGCGGACTTGGCGCAGGTTGCCGCGGAGCGTGAACGCATCGAGCGCGAACTCGGTTTGCCGGCCGTCGATCCGTTGTCCGGCGGATGCGAGCGGCTGTTGTCGGCGGCGTTCGGCGAGCCGTGCTAAGCGTCCACGGTTGCAATCGGCGACGGCGCTCCGATAATGCGGGCTGTGGAAGCGGTCTGCTCAAGTTTCGCTGAGGAGAAACGGAAATGCTACAAGTGTTGAAATCGGTGGCGATCGGTGCGGCGTTGCTCGTATTGACCGGGTGTGCGTCTCACGTCGGGACGTGGCAGCTCGATACGATCGATCCAGCCGACGCGAAGGGCCATTACCAGTTCGTGAACGTGAACCTGCACGAGGACGGCACGTACACGGCCGAGCGGAACGTGGACGGCAAGATGGAGACGAACCGCGGCACGTACACGTTCGGGGACGGCAAGCTGACGTTCAAGAACGCGGAAGGCAAAGAGGTGATGTACGACGCGCGACTGATCGACATGAATAACAGGATGGAAGTGAAGTCTCAGTCGCACGGTCAGACCGTGACGGCGGTGATGAAGCGCGGCTAGTCGCCGCTCCGCGGGGGATCGGGCGCGGCCCGTCGCCGCGGGAGAGGCCGCTCGTGCAGGAAGGCGTCGTAGCGGTTCTTGTCCGTGACGGAAGATTCCTGATGATCCAACGCGCCGCCGGCGTTCTCGCGGGCGGCGCGTGGTGTTTAGTGGGCGGCGCGATCGAGCCGCACGAGTCTCAGCCCGACGCCGTCTGCCGCGAATTCTTCGAGGAGATCGGCGGTCGCGTGCGTGCGATCGAGCGGCTCTGGCAGTACGACCGTCCGGACGGCGGGCTGCGACTGTACTGGTGGCGGTGCGAACTGCTCGATGACGCGCTGACGCCCAATCCCGCCGAAGTGCAGGATTGGAGATGGTGCACGCTCGCGGAGGCGCTCGCCCTGCCGCGGCTGCTGGATAGCAATCGCACGTTTCTCTCGCAGCTCGGCGAGCGGATCGCGCACGATGGGACGTGACGATTGCGAGCGCCGGACGCAGGGTGAGTCATGAAGCGACTCCGAACCCCATCGCGATCGAGCGATCCAATCGGTATCGATGAACCGGAATCGGACCTCCGCGGTCCTGGAAACGCCGTTGTTTCCGAACCGCGGGATCCGACTGCTCGCTCACGCTCGCGGCTCGACCGGGACGCCGCATCGAATCGAACTCGCGCTAATGCCCGTCCGCGTGCTCGTCGGGAGGTTCCGGCGGGTTCGGCTCGAGCGTCGCAGCGTCGTCATCGCCGTGCTCGGCCGGCTGGGACTCCGCTTGCTCGCCTTCCGGCTTGCCGCCCAGAGGCTCGTCGGTCGCAATCACTTCGACGCGTTGGTTCGCCGCGTGGCCAACGTGGTCGTAGACCTTTTGCGCCACGCGGTCGTTGTCCGCGCACGCCACCAGCCGCATGCGTTCCCAGGCGATGCCGTCGGCGACTAGCGCGTCGGCGACCACTCGCGCGCGGCGGTATGCGAGCTCCATGCCTCGGTCGTCGCGCCCGAAGGATTCGGCGGCGCTGACGTGCCCGCGCACCTCGATGAAGACACGATGCCCGCGTTCGCGTCGCAGCGTCGCGCCGATGGAAGCGCGCGCGTCCTCGGTCAGCTCGTCCGACCCCGTCTCGAAGTGCACGACTCCTGCGAGCCCGGTGTGCTCCGTCGGGCGAATGGATCGAACCGTGTGCTCCGAGCCGCGCGTCCCGACCGCGCTGGTTTCGCCGCTCGCTTGACGTTCGAGCAGGCGCTTGGCGAGCAGTGCGTCGCGCGGATCGTCGAAGTCGATGGGGTTGTTGAACGCCTCTCGAATGCCGATCGCCCAGTCGAGCATTTCCGCATTCTGTTGCGCGCCGTCTGCCGCGTCATCGCCCTTCGCGGCCGCGCCGCTGGACGCCTCCGGCTTCATATTCATCGCGAGCAGAACGACGAAGAATCCCATCATGAGCGCGACGTTGTCGGCGAACGAAATCAGCCATTCCGGGGCGCCTTCGTGCTCCTCGTGCCCGCCTCCGCCGTGCGGACCGTGCCCATGTCCGCCGCCGCCGCCGCCGCCATGGCCGCCCGATTCGTGCTTGTGCTCGTCCGACACGGTTGGGTCTCCGGCGTGCGAAAGCTTCGACCACGTTCGCGGCGGCTCAGGCAGCCTTGAGCTTGGCGCGTCCGGGCGCCGGGATGAAGGCGGCCATCTTCTCGGTCGTCATGCGCGGGTTGTCGCCGGCCTGGATCGACAGAATGCCCTGGAGCATCATCTCGCGGTTCAGGATCTCTTCCGACGAGCGCAACGCGAGCTTGTCGCCGATCGGCCCCGCGATCGCGTTCGCCACGATGGCGCCGTACATGGTCGCGACGACGGCCACCGCGAGCATGTGACCCATCTTCCCGATGTCGGCGCTGGCCAGGTTTCCGAACATGCCGACCTGGCCGACCAGCGTGCCGACCAGCCCGTAGCCGGGTCCGTAGAGCTTGATGAGGTCAAAGAACTTCTTGCCGGCCTTGTGGCGATCCTGCATCGCAAGCACTTCCATGCGCAGCGTCGCTTCGATCATCTCGGGCGGCATTCCGTCGATCGCCATCTTCAGTCCGGACACGAGGAAGCGATCTTTCACATCCGCAACTTCGCTTTCGAGCGAAAGGATGCCGTCGCGGCGCGCCTTCTCGCTCAGGCGGCTCATCAGCTGAATAAGCTGAAGGGTCGGGATCGACTTGTGGAACATGAAACGCCGGATAAAGCCCGGGACCGCCATCATCTTGTCCATGGGCATCGCCATGAAGCACACGCTGATGCTGCCTCCGATGACCATCAGCACGCCTTCCTGCGAATAGAACATCATCAGGTGTCCATGCGAGACCTCATAGAACACATACCCCAGGCAGCCCACTCCCACGAGAACGCCAATGATGCTCGCAATGTCCATGACTGAACCGTCCCTCCGGATCCGCCCACCCTTCGGGCGCTCCGGGCGACCGCCAGACCTGTGGCAGACGCCCGATGTCTGTATCGGCGAACGAGATCGCGCCCTTGTCGCGTTGCCCAAACGCGAGCGTGCTCCCGATAACCTGCATTCGTTGCGCGCGGGACCGTCGCCTCGCCGCATCGTCGAAATGAGACCCGACCCAAACGAAACGCCGTCGGAGCGCCCGCGACCGCTCACGCAGCCCGTGGATCGCGCTCGACCCGATCTGCACCGCCGGCCGACTGTGCCCGGCGAGGCCCCAGCGGATCGTTCGCCTGAACCGGCGGCTCTAATCTCGAATCCAGCAGTGGCGTACGTCTCGAAAGGGTGGTATTTTATGGGGTAGTCCGGCCGTCGCGGCCGCGGAACGAATCCATGTCGGGACTGCGCGCTGCAGGCGTGTCATTGTGCCTGCGCGCCGGTGTCGTCTGTATTCGGACCCGCGTTCGTCGGCCGAACCGTGCTACGGCGAACCGAGAATCGGCGTGTCGGAGGTCTGCGTGGGCAAGACACTGCGAGTCCATACCCTGGCCAAGGAGCTGGGCGTTTCCAGCAAGGACATTCTGGCCAAGTGTCTCGCCGAAGGGCTGGATCTGAAGAACCACATGGCCGTGATTTCGGTCGGACTGGCCGAATCCATCCGGGAGTGGTTCAGCTCGGGCGCCGACGTGACGACGGTCGAGGTCGCCGAGCCGGTTGATCTGGATCGCATCAAGAAGACCACCCGACGCCGCGTAAAGTCTGCCAAGGACAGCGAGGGGCACGACGCGTCCGTCGCAACCGTTTCGGACGACGACGCGGAAACGCATCTCGCCGACGAATCCGCCGAAGCGGCGATTGCCGACTCCGAGCCGACGCCTCCGCAACCCGAAGTCGCGCTGGTCCCGGCCGCGATCGCGCCACCGGAAGCACCGACCGCCGAACCCGAACCGACGCCCGCCGTCGCGGAAATCGCAGAGCAGGACGCGGCGACGCCGCAGATCGCGGTCGACGATGTCTCAGACACGCCTCCGTCGCCCCCGGCGCCCGAAATTCCGACACCGGCGAAACCGGCGCCCGCGCCGATTCGGCCGGCCGGCCCCCAACTCGTCCCGGCGCCGGCCGAGCTTCGCGGTCCGCGCGTGGTGCGGATCGAAGCGCCCGAACCGGTCCGCGCGCCCCGTCCGCGCCCCGGTCCGTACCGTCCCGGCGAGGCGCCGGCTGCACGCGCCGGAACGACTTCGGCGCCTCCGCCGGCCGGCGGCGACACGGGAGCGCGACCCCACGGTCGTCCACGCAAGGACGACGGGGACGCGTCCGCCCGCCCGCGCAGCCCGCGGCGCGGCGGCATCACCGAAGTCGTCGAACGACTGAAGGAGTGGCGCGACCAGGACGTGCTGGAGCGCAAGGAGCGGCTCGCGAGCGCGACCGGGCACGGCCTGCGCGCGCGGCGTTCGGCGGAGCGCATCCGGCAGACCGCCGCTCCGACACCGAGCGGACGTCGAGCCGAGGTCGAGATCAGCACGCCGATCAGCGTGAAGGACTTCTGCTCGGCGGTCGGCGTGCCGTTCAACACACTCTCGACCAAGCTGATGCAAACGACCGGCCGGCTGATGCGAATCATCGACATGCTCGATTTCGAGACGGCCGAACTGCTCGGGGTGGAGCTGGGCGTGGAATTGAAACTCGCGCGGACGCGGAGCGCGTTGGAGAAACTTCAGGATCGCGTCGCGCAGCAGGAGCGAAGCCACCTGAAGCCGCGGCCGCCCGTCGTGGCGATGCTTGGGCACGTCGACCACGGAAAAACGTCTCTGCTGGACGCGATCCGGCGGACGAAAGTGGCTGCGGGCGAGGCCGGCGGCATCACGCAGCATATCGGCGCCTACCGCGTCGATCGCGGCGAATGGCACGTGACGTTCCTCGACACGCCGGGCCATGAAGCTTTCACCGCAATGCGCGCCCGCGGAGCGAATCTGACCGACGTGGTGGTGCTCGTGGTCGCGGCCGACGACGGCATCATGCCGCAGACGATCGAAGCAATGAACCACGCCAAGGCGGCCGGCGTTCAGATCGTCGTCGCGCTGAACAAGTGCGACCTGCCCAGCTTCGACCAGAACCGCATCTACGCGCAGCTCTCGGAGCATGAGCTGACGCCGTCCGAATGGGGCGGCACGACCGACGTGATCAAGACCAGCGCGATCACGGGCATGGGCGTGGACGACCTGCTGGCACACCTGAGCACGCTGAGCGAGCTGCTGGACCTGAAGGCGGATCCGACGGTCGCGGCGCGCGCCACGGTCATCGAGGCGCGTATGCGCGAAGGCCAGGGCGTCACCGCGCAGGTGCTCATCCGCGAGGGCACATTGAAGACGGGCGCCGTCGTCCTCTGCGGCGGCGCGCACGGGCGCGTTCGGACGCTCATCGACGACAAGGGCAAACGCGTCCCGAAGGCCGAGCCGGGCACGCCGGTGCAGGTCTCCGGCCTCGACGAACTGCCCGAAGCCGGCGACGAGCTGTATGTGCTCGAATCGGCCGCCGAGGCCAAGACGATCGCGCTGGAAGTTCGCGAGCAGCGGCGAACCGCGTCGCTCACGGCGACGCGCAAGCCGACCTCGCTCGAGGCGCTTCTGGGCGCGAGCGACGATTCGATTCCGGAGCTGAGCGTCATCGTCCGCGCCGACGTGCAGGGATCGGTCGACGCGCTCAAGTCGAAGCTGGCCGAGTTCCCGTCCGACAAGGCGCGCCTGAAGATCCTGCACGCCGGCGTCGGGACCGTCTCCGAGGCCGACGTGCACCTGGCGCGGGCTTCGTCGGCGATCATCATCGCGTTCCACGTCGTGCCGGACGACGCGGCTCGCCGCCTGGCCGACGAGTTCCACGTCGAAATCCGTCAGTACCGCGTCATCTACGAAATGCTCGCCGACGTGCACCGCGCACTTCAGGGCATGCTCACGCCGCTGGAGAAGGAAGAACAGCGCGGCCGGGCCGAAGTGCGGCAGGTGTTCAACGTCGCCCGGATCGGCACGATCGCAGGCTGCATGGTGGTGGACGGCACGATTCACCGCAGCCATCGCGTGCGGCTCGTGCGGGACGGCCGCGTGATCGTCGAGCGGGTCGCGATGGCGTCGCTGAAGCGGTTCAAGGACGACGCGCGCGAAGTCCGTGCCGGCCTGGAGTGCGGCATCAAGCTGGAAGGCTACGACGACGTGAAGCCGGGCGACGTCATCGAGGCGTTCGAAGTGGTCGAGTTCGCGCCCGAGCTATAGCTTCGCGCCGGCGGCGCGAAGGGAGATCGATGGTCGTAGGAGTGCTGAGTTTCCGCCTGGCGATCTTCGAGTCGCTGTCGCTGAAGGACAAGCGTCGCGTCGTGAAGAGCCTGAAGGACCGCCTGTCGAACCGGCACAACGTCTCGGTGGCCGAAATCGACGACCTGGACCACCGGCAGGCCGCGACGATCGGGCTGGCGATGATCTCGAACGACGCGAAGTTCGTACGGAGCGCGCTCGCTAAAATCGTGGACGAGGTTCGCGCGTTCGGTCGCGCGTCGCTCCTGGATTACGACATCGAGTTGCTTTGAGCGCCGTCCCGGATGACGGGCGCGCCGGCCGACGGCCAAATCGCTTCTGAGGGACCAGGACTTGTCTCGCCGCATGCAACGGGTCGCCAGCGTGGTTCGCGACATTGCCGCCGACGCCATCCAGAACCGCCTGAACGACCCGCGGATCGAGCCGCTCACGTCGGTCACGCGGGTCGAAATGAGCCCGGACCTGTCCGTCGCTCACATCCACCTGAGCGTGCTCGCCCCGCCGCCGCGGCAGCGCCTGACGCTGCGCGCCGTCGAGGGCGCGCGCGGCCGAATCCGCGCCCTGGTGGCCGATGGCATCGACCTTCGCCATGCGCCCGAACTGCACTTTCACCTGGACGACTCGATCCAGCGTTCGTTCGAGACCGTGCAGGTGATCGAGCGCGCGATGGCGGAGCTTCGACCGGCGCAGGCCGACGTGCCGCAGTCGGCCGAGTCGAACGATCCGCCCGGCCCGCCCGATGGGCCCGACGTCCCCGCGCAGGAGGGTCATTGAGCGATGAGAGGTGCGACACAGTGCGCCAAGCGCGTCAAGCAGATTCTCAAGTCCCTCCGGACGAAGCTGGGCCGCGTACCGAAATCGGCGCAGGGCGATCCGATCACGCAACTGATGCTCGGAATTCTGTCGCGCGATGTGCCCGAGTCCAAAGCGCGCGACGCGCTCGATCGGCTGCGCGCGCACGTGGTCGATTACAACGAGCTCCGCGTGATCCCGGTGTTCGAACTGGCCGACGCGCTCGGCGACTTCCCCAATGCCCGTCGCAAGGCGGAGGATCTGTCCCGCGCGCTGAACCGGATTTTTCTCGCTGAACACGCCGTCTCGCTACAGTGTCTCGAAAAGGCCTCGCGGCGGGACGTCGACGCGTATCTGCGGCGCATCGACGGACTCGAAGCCTATACCATCGCCCGAATTCGCCTGCTCGGCCTGGGCCAGCCGGCCGCCCCGCTGGACGAGGCCATGTGGGCCTACGCCAAGGAGAACGGGCTGATCGACCCCAAATGCTCGCTGGAAGAAGCGCAGAACTTCCTCGAACGGCAACTCGGCGGCGAGGAACTGCCCGAATTCATCGCGCTGCTGCGCAAGGCCGCATGGAACGAGAAAGCCGCCGCAGTCCGCAAAGGTGACGTGGATCGAATCCTCAGCGTCCCGCCCGACCGCACCTCTCGAAACATGCTGCAGGCCGTCGCCAGCGCGTCGGCCGGAAGCGATGCGGCGGACGAACCCGACGAAATCGAAACGCCCGAACCGCCCGCCGAACTGGCCGATGCGCCGGACGACGCGATCGAGGCGCCCAAGGCGGCCCGACGCGCCGGTCGATCGCGCGGCGCCGGTTCGGACGCCGTCGCGCCGGCAAAGCGAGCTGCTCGCTCGGACGGCGGCGGCTCGCGGCGCGCCGCCAAGCCGCGCGCCGCCGCGCGGATCGCGACTCCCCCTGCCAAGCCGCGTCGCAGCCGTTCCAACGCGCGCAGCGCATGACGCACGGCTCCGGCACGCGGGATGATCGCCCGGCAGGGAGACGCGCCATTCATCGGCCCCCGCGGCGGCCGGCCGTGCAGGCTCCGCGGTTTCTCCCGGTGTTCGGCGCTGCTTCTCGAGGATAAGTATGCGAAAGGCATCGGCTCGAAGCTTGCCGTGGCGCATCGTGACCGCGATCGCCGTGGCGTCTATCGCTGCGCTCACGGCGGCCCACGCTCACGAGGACGAACGTGACGCCCGCCGCGACGTGCCGCTCTCGTCCATCGGCGGCGCACAACCGAACGCCGCGTCGCCCCCGGCCTCGGCCCCGACGCTCGAATCGCATCCAGACCTCCAGCAGCGCTACGAACGAGCCCGCACCCTGGCGGAGGACCGCGCGCTCGACAAAGCGCTCATCGAACTGGATGCACTGCTGGCCGATCCGGCCGGCCGAACGTACGAGACGCTGCACCTGCGCGCGGTGGTGCTCGCGCGGCTGGGCCGAGCAGCCGATGCGCTCGCCGCCGGCGATGAAGCCGTCCGCCTCCGTCCCGACGGCGTCGACGCCCACTTTCTCCTGGGCGGATTGCGGCAGCGCGAGGGCGATCTCGACGCGGCCATCGAACACTTTCGCGCCGCGACGCTCGCGGCGGATCGCGAACTCAACAACACGAAGGTCACGCTCTCGTGGTTGCTGCTGGGACAGGCGCTGGCCGAAGCCGGCTATCTCTCGGCCGCGATCGAATCGTACGAGCGGTTTGATACGGCAATCTGGGAAAGCCACGCCGAGCAGCGAAACGCCGAGGAAATCCAGGATTTTCTCGAGGGGCGTCCGTACGGCGCGCTCGAGCTTCGCCTCGATCTGCTTCGAAAGCTCGAGCGCAACGACGATCGCGTGCGAACAACTTCCGAAGCGATCGAGCGCTGGCCCGACGACGAGCACATCGCGCTCCTGCACGCCTCCGCGCTTCTCGAGACCGGGCGTGCCGAGCAGGCGGCGCAGTTCTGCCGCCTGCGAATCGGCGATCGACGCGCGTCCGCCGCGCTTGCGCCCGCGATGGTCGACGCCGCCCGCGCATCCGGGCAGATCGAAGACTGGGTCGCCGAACTGGCGCAATCGATCCGATCCGGACAGACCGCTCCCGCGGCGCTCGACGTGGTTCTTCGATTGATCCGGAAGGGCGACGCGGCGACGGCGCTCGCGCTGGCCGAGGCGCTTGGGGAGCGCGAGTCGCAGCGGTTCGACGTCGTGTGGGCGCTGGCCGACGCGCGCCTCGCGACCGGAGACGCCCCCGGCGCCCTCGAAGCGCTGATCGAATACGTCCGGCGCGGGCCGACCGGCGTGCCGCGCCTGCTGCCGGCGATGAACGGCTGGATGCGCGACGATTCGCGCGCCGCGACGCTTCGCGCGCAGTTCGACGCCTTCCGCCGCCGGCCGGATCGCGACGCCGCGACCGACTACGTCCTCGGCCTGCTCGCCGTCGCCGACCGCCAACTCGTCGCCGCCGACGAGCTGCTGGACTCCAGCCGCCGCGCTCGCCCGGACGCACCCTGGGCGCAAATCGCGCCGATCGAATCGCTGCTGCATCGTTTCGAGTGGTCCGCCGCGCGGCAGGCGGCGGAACAGTTGACCGCAGCGCAGCCGGAGCTCGCTCTCGCGCATTACGCGCTGGGCGTGGCGTGCGACGGGCTCGATGCCGGCGACGCGGCGGAGAAGGCGCTGAAAACCGCGATCCGGCTGGCTCCGCAGGATGCGACGCTCAAGCTGGCGCTGGCCGAACACTATCGCCGGGTCGGAGAACTGCTCAGCGCGCAGCGATTCTACCAGGAGGCGCTCGCGGTCGATGCGTCGCTCGGACCGGCGGCGGAGGGGCTGGTTGAGAGCTACCTGCTGGACGGGAAGCTCGAGCTGGCCCGCAAGCAGTTCGAGAACCTCGACGCGACCGCGCTCAGCGGCGACGCGATACGGCGAATCGGCACGGCCGTCCGTTTCGCCGAGCGACCGTTCCGCGACGCGCACCTGAGCGAGCTGGCGCGGCAATTCGACGATCAGCCCGACGATGTCACAACCGGAAAGCTGCTCGCGGCGGGCCTGTTCGTGTGGGGACGGCTGGACGAAGCGGAGCAAGTGCTGGAGCGCACGATCGCGGCGGCGCCCGACGACTATTCCGTGCGCGTGCTCGAAGCCAACGTGCTCAACCGCAAGGGCGACGTGCCCGGCGCCATCGCCGCGCTGACGCGCCTGTCGGAGCGATACCCGAACCGGCGCGAGGTGTTGAGCCTGCTGACCGACGCGTTGTGGAGCGACTTTCAGGTGCAGCCGCTGCGTACGGCGCTGCGGCGGCTCGTCGAGATCGACCCGGACAACCGGGCTCAGCACCGCGTCGCGCTGCTCCGCTCGTACGACGAGTTCGGCGAGGCCGACGAGGCGTTGAAGCTCCTCGACGAATGGTCGGCCAGCGCCGCCAACGAGGACGAAGCCGAGGAAATCGCCGCGCGGCGCATCGGCGTGCTGCTGGGAGCGCGGCGCTACGAAGAGGCGTGGCGCTTCGCGAGCGAGCGGCTCGACCGCGACCCGACCGACCTGGTCCGCCGCCGAACGTACGTGCTCGCCGGCTGGGAAGCGGGGCGATTCAGCGAGCTCGAAGCTCGCCTGCGCGAGTGGCTCTCGGCCGCGCCGCGCGACGTAGACTACATGGGCCTGCTGGTCGAGACGCTGATCCGCGCGAAACGCCCAGCCGACGCGCTCGAGCTGGCGCGCGCCTTCGAGGGCGACTGGTCCGGTGCGAAGCGTCGTCGAGTCTGGATTGCGCAGTGCCTGGGCGAAACCGGCGACGTCGACGGCGCGCTGCGCGAGTATGACGCCATGCTCGACGAGCGCCAGCTCACCGAGGGCGACACGCGCGAAGTGCGCGCCCGCGTGCTCGAGCTGCTCACCGACGCGCGGCGGATTGACGACGCGCTGGCGCGCTGCGACCGCTGGCTCGCCGACACGCCCGAAGGCGAAGTCGAGCATCGCTACCTGCTGCTGACGCTCAAGCGGCGCGTGCTGCTGGCCGCCCGGCGAGACGTCGAGTACGCGGCGCTGATGGAATCGCTGCTCGATCTCACGCCGGACGATCCCGGCCTGAAGAACGACCTCGGCTACACCCTCGTGGACAACGCCCGCGAGATGGACCGCGCCACCGCCATGATCCGCGACGCCGTCCGCGCCGAGCCGACCAACCCGGCTTACCTCGACAGCCTCGGCTGGGCCTACTACAAGTCCGGCGACTTCGCGAATGCCCGTCGCTGGCTCGAACGCGCCCTGATGCTGCGGGACGGGCGCGACGCCACCATCTATGACCACGCCGGCGACGCGGCCGCTCGCGCGGGAGACCCGGATGCCGCCGCGCGCCTGTGGCGCGAGGGCTTGGAATCGCTCAGCGCCGATCCGAACCGCCAGCCAACCCCGGACGACGACGACGTCCGCAAGCGCCTGACCGAAAAGCTCGAACGCCTCGCTGCCGGCGGCACGCCCGAGACTGCCCCGACCGCGGCCGAGCAGGCCCCCGCGTCGCAGCCGGTGCAGCCATGAGCGGCGTCCTCGCGGTCGCGCGGCAGGTGGTGCTCGACGAGTCCGAGGCGCTGCGCGCCCTCTCCGCCATGCTCGACGAGCGCCTCGAAGCGGCAGTCCGCGCGATTCTCGAATCCGGCGCGCAGACCATCGTCAGCGGCCTGGGCAAGAGCGGCGCGATCGCCCAGAAGATCGCCGCGTCGCTCACCAGCACCGGAACGCCGGCCGTGTTCATGCACCCGGTCGAAGCCCTGCACGGCGACCTGGGAATCGTCAACGAACGACAGTGCCTGATCGCCCTGTCGCGCAGCGGCAACACCGAAGAAATCCTGCGCTTCGTGCAGCATTTCCGGCGCCTGGGCGGCCCGGTCGTCGGCCTGACGCAGGTCCGCGAATCGCGCCTGGCCGAAATGTGTCAGCACGTCGTGCTGCTGCCGGACGTGCCCGAGGCCGGACCGCTCAGTCTCGCGCCGACCACGAGCTGCGTTCTGATGCTGGCCGCCGGCGACGCTATGGCGATGGCGCTGCTGCACGCCCGTGGCTTCCGGGCGGAGGACTTCGCCCAGTACCACCCCGAAGGCTCCCTCGGCAAGCGTCTGCTCCTGCGGGCCGAAGACGTGATGCGCAAGGGCGACGAGCTGCCGCTGGTGCGTTGCGACGAGACGTTCGAGCGTCTGCTGCTCGAGATGACGCGAAAGCAGCTCGGCATCGCGCTGATCACGGACCGCGCCGGCCGCTTCGTCGGCACGTTCACCGACGGCGACCTGCGGCGAATCTTCGAGCGCGTCGCGGACCCGCGCCGGCTCGACGCGCGCGGCGCTTATGAGCAAAGCCGCCGCGCCCGCTCGGAGCCGACCGTCCTGCATTCGACGATCGACCGGCTGCGCCCGGCCGTCGAGTGCCTGCGCGAAATGCGCGAAAGCCGGATTTCCCACCTGGTCGTCGTGGACGACAACCGTCCCGCCGGCCTGCTGCGGCTCATCGACCTGATCGCGGCCGGGCTGGCGTAGCTCGGTTTCAGACTTGAACCGGCGTCCCAGCCGGGCCGCTCCCGTCAGCGCGCGGTTCGGTTCCGCGGCTCAGACGCAACGGCATCGTCCAAGCGCCGCTAAGGCGAGACGACGTCGAAGAGCGCGCCGCTGCCCGCCCGCGAGACGGCATTCATGCCCGCGCGGACGCCGCCGGTCGCGCGGCCGCGCGGCGTCGCACCAGCGCCATCAACCAATCCGCCACTGCGTCGCAGCCGAGTCCCGACCGAGCGCTCACCAGCCGGCACTGCGCCTCCGGGTTCAGGCGACGCACGTCCGTCACGGCCGCGTCGAGATTGAACGTCACGTGGGCAAGCAGGTCGGCCTTGCTGACCACCACGAGGTCGGCCTTGCGGAACAGCAGCGGATACTTCGAAGGTTTGTCGTCGCCCTCCGCCACGCTCAGCACCGCGATGCGGGCGTGCTCGCCCAAGTCGAAATTCGCCGGACAGATCGGATTGCCCACGTTCTCGATCACGAGCAGCCCGTCCGCGCAGAGCGGAACGCTTTCGAGCGCTTTCGCAACGTGATCGGCCGTCAGGTGACAGCCGCCGTCGGTCAGGAGCTGCGCCGTCGGCACGCCCAGCCGCGCGATCCGCTCGGCATCGCGCGTGGTGGCGAGATCCCCTTCCAGGACCGCGACCGCCAAGCGCCCGCGCAGCCGCGGCAACACCGCCTCCAGCAGCGCCGTCTTGCCGCAGCCCGCCCCGCCGATCAGGTTCACGCACGCGACACCGGCGCGGTCGAACCTGGCGCGGTTCGCGTCGGCCGTGTCGTCGTTCTTCTGAAGCACTTTGCGAATGATCGGGATGTTCACGGGCCCGCCTCCGCTTCGATCGAACACAGCTCCAGCTCGTCGCCGCCCGGCAGCGCCTCGCCGTCGCCCTCGCAATTCGGGCACTCCCAACGCCAGTCACGCACCTCGAATTCGACGGCGCAGTCGCGGCATCGGGCCCGCAGCGCTGTCCGCTCGATCCGCAGCGTCGCCCCGTCGCAGCGTCCGCCCTCGCTTGCCGCCGCGAATGCCAGTTCCAATGTGTCCTGCTCGATCTGCCGCAGCGCGCCGATGCGGCAGGTGACGCTGCGCACCGCGCCGCAGCCGGCGGCGCAGGCGGCGTCCGCGGCGGCGCGTACGATCTGCTGTGCGATCCCGAACTCATGCATCGCCGGACTCCGCGCCGGCTGGCCGGGCGAGCCAGGCCGCAAGCCATTGCCGAAGCTGCTCGCACGCCGCGCCGAGACCCGACGCGACCTCCGGCGAGAGCGCTTCGCCGAAGTCGAACCGCCGGCCACGAATGGCCGCGACCCAGACCTCCGGCGGGAGCGTGCCGATCGACTCTGCGACGTTCAACGCGTCCATCACTCCGAGCGCGTGCGCCGACGCCTTCGACTCGGCTATCCACGCGACCCGGCGCGGATCGTCGGCCGGCCTGCCGCGCGCCCGTAGCTGAATCAGCGTCAGCCGGCCGGGCGGACCGAGCGCCGTCCCGCGCGCGGCGTCGATCACAATCAGGAGCTGCTGGCCGTCCAGCTCCGTCAGGATGTCGCCGCCGGGCGCTTCCGTACGCGAAACCCTCGCTCCCGCGAGCGGCTGTGCGGCCAGATGATCCGCGACGCGCAGTCCGGCCTGGTCGTCGCTCCACAGACTCCGCCCGCAGCCGACGATCAGCGCGCGCGCCGGTGACGTCGTGCCGCTGTGCGTCGCGCCGTGCCGGTTCGCCGGATGGGCGGTCGGCGAGGTCATACCCACTCCACGTTCAGCATGTGCGTCGCGCACGAGATGCACGGGTCGTACGCGCGGACGAGCATCTCGAGTCGCTGCGTGATCTGCTCGCGCGTGCGCTTCTGCTGAAGCATCTGCGGCACGATGGCGCGCATGTCGGCCTCGATGTTCGCCAGGTTCTGCCCGGTCGGGATAATCAGGTTCGAATCGCAGATGCGTCCGTCGGAATCGATCTCGTACTCATGAAACAGCAGCCCGCGCGGGACTTCGGCCGCCCCGGCGCCGCGCCCGAAGCGCGTCGGCGGCACGCGCGGCTCGACGCGCACGCCGCGATCCAGCAGCTCGTCGATCAGCTCGATCGCCGATTCGGCGCAATGCACGACTTCGACGAGCTGCGCGGTGTTGTTATGGAACGGGTTGTCGCAGGGCGCGCTGAGGCCCAGCCGCCGGGCCGCCTCGCGGGCCCGCGGATGAAGCTGCTCATGGTTGAGGTTGAAGCGCGCCAGCGCGCCGACCGCGTAGGCGTCGGAGTGCGGCGAGCGGCAGTGCTTGGCGGCCGAATGCGGCACCACCTCCTCGACGACGCGCTCGGCGTATCGGGCCACGGGCGTCGGCGTCGGCGCGCGGTTTGAGACGATCTGCCCGTCGTAGAACGCATATTCGCCGTTGTCGCTCTCCTTGAGCGCGACATACTCGGTGTCGCGATGAAACTCCGGCGGCTCGAGTGTCGCGAAAAGATCGACCGTCTGCTGAAAGTCGTCGCGCGTCGCGACCAGCCGCGCACGCACGTCGCGCAGTTCGCCCGGCGACGGGAAGTGTGAAAAGCCGCCGACTTGATAGGCGATCGGGTGAATGTGCCGACCGCCGACGATCTGGCACAGGTCGTTCGCCAGACGCTTCAAACGAAGCGCCCGCTTCACCACGTCCGGGTGCGACTTCGCCAGCGGAATGACCGAGCCGACCCCGAGGTAGTCCGGCACGGCCAGGAAATACAGGTGCAGAACGTGGCTCTGAAGCTGCTCGCCGTAGAAGATCAGCTTGCGAAGCCGGACGGTCTGCTCGCTTGGGACGATTCCGCAGGCCGCCTCGATGGCTTTCGTGGCGGCAGTGGTGTGCCCGACGGAGCAGATGCCGCACACGCGGCAGGTGATGTGCGGAGCTTCCTCGAAGTGCCGCCCGCGCAGAAAAGACTCGAAAAATCGCGGGCTTTCGACGATCTGAAGCTCCAGCCGGGTGATCTCGCCGTCGTCCAGGCGGACGGCGATGTTGCCGTGCCCTTCCACGCGCGTCACGTCGCGGACGTCGATCGTCACGGTCCCGCTCGCCGACGCTTCACCGGCGCCCTCGCTCACGGCAGTTCCTCCTTCTGATGCGCGCCGTACAGCCGCAGGCTCGAGAGCACGCGGTCGAGCGGCGCGTGATACTGTTCGCGCATGTTCTGCATGAACGTCTTCAGGGCTTCATCGCCCAGAAGCCCCCGGCAGGCTTCGCAGCGCGAACCATAGTGCGGGCAGATCGCGTTGCAACCCGCGCGCGTGATCGGCCCCAGGCATAGCTGCCCCTGCTCGTACAGGCACAGGTTCCCGGCCTGTTTGCATTCCACGCACACCGCGTACGGCGGCAGCCGGAACGGACGTCCGGCCAGCACCGTCCGCACGAATCGCAGGAACTCCTCCCGAACCATCGGGCAGCCCGGCAGCTCGTAGTCCACTTTCACGACGGCGGAGAGCGGGCGGGCGTCGGTCGTGGCAAAGAAACGCGCCTGCTCGCCGTACACGTAGGACCGGTACGACTCCTGCGGCTGATGGTTTTTCAGCGTGTTGATGCCGCCCAGACACGCGCACGCGCCGATCGCCACCAGCGTCTTGCAGCTCTCGCGGAAGCGCCGCGCGTGCTCCTCGTCGTGCGGCGTCGAGACCGCGCCGTCCACGAAGCCGATGTCGATGTCCCAGGCGCGCTCGGTCATTCCCTCGCGGAAGTTGACGATCTCGACCGCGCCGAGCAGGTCCAGCAGCTCGTTCTCGAGCTCCAGAATCGCCAGCGAACAGCCCTCGCAGCCGGTCATGCTGAAGATCGCGATTCGCGGCTTGGCTTTCTCTGGCTTTCGCGTCGCGTCGGACTGAACCGCGGGTTCGCACACTCCGGTGGTCATTCGATCGCCTCCCGCAGCGCCTTGAGTTCGCCATACTTGAACACCGGTCCCTGCGTGCAGACGTACACGTTGTTGGCCTGGCAGTGGCCGCACTTGCCGACGCCGCATTTCATGCGGCGTTCCAGCGAACAGTAGACGTTCTTCTGAGGAATCCGCCGCGCCAGCACCTCCAGCACGACGAACTTGAACATGATCGGCGGACCGATGATGACGACCGCGGTGCGGGCCGGGTCCAGCGGTTCGATCTGACGGAACAGCGTCGTGACGACGCCGCGGTTTCCGGTCCAACCTTCGTCCGGCCGGTCCACTGTCAGCAGGAAGTGAACATCCTTGCTTTCAGTCCAGGCATGCACGTCGTCGCGAAACAGCAGCTCGGCGGGCGAGCGGGCGCCGTACATCAGGTCGAATCGCCCGAATCGACGGCGCTCGTCGAGAATGAGCTGGATGAGCGAGCGCGCCGGAGCGATCCCCAGTCCGCCGACCACGACCAGCAGGTCGGACCCTTCCAGCTCATCCAGATCGAACCCGTGCCCGAGCGGTCCGCGGATGCCGATTGTCTCGCCGGGCGAGAGTGCGTGAATGCGCTCAGTCACTTCGCCCACGCGCCGAACGCACAGCTCGAACGCCGCCGGGCGGGTCGGAGACGAGCACACCGAGATCGGACATTCCCCCACGCCGGCCAGCGACACCTGCACGAATTGCCCGGGCGTGTGCCCGAGCGGGCGGCCGCTCTCAAGCGAGATCGAGAACCACTTCTCGAGCGCGGTCATGGTTCGAACTTCGCGGACGACGGCCGGCTCCGGCAGGTACAGGCTGCCGTGAATCGATCGGATGCGCGGCGAAACGGCAAGCATGCTCAGCCCTCCTCGGCCAGTTGGTTGAGGATCTCCACGATGCCGATGCGCGCCGTGCAGGCCCGGTCGCACCGCGCGCAGCCAACGCAGCCGGGCGCGTTTGTCCGCTGCTCGATCCACGCGCCCTTGCGATAGACGCGATGCCGCAGGCGCTGCGCGGCCTTGGGGCGGAAGTTGTGATCGCCCGCCACGAGCGCGAATTCGCGCAGCATGCATGCATCCCAGACGCGTTCCCGCGCCCCGCGCCCCGGGGCCAGATCGTTCTCGTCGCGAATGTCGAAGCAGTAGCACGTGGGGCAGACCAGGTTGCAGCTCCCGCACGAATAACACCTGCGCGCGGTCGCGTCCCACAGCAGCGAGTCGTAGCTGCGCGCCAGCACGCCCGCGATGTCCTCGCGTCGCGATCGAAGGGCCGGCTGGAATCGCGATCGCTTGCGGTGCTCGAAGCTCACGTGGTCGCGCTCATCCGCCGCGTCCGGCGGACGCGTTCGGTCGCCTTCCGGAGAGCCGCGCAGCCACGCCCGCCCGGCGTCGCTGCCAAAGCGGATCCCGTATTCCACCGGCGCGTGGGCGTCGCCGTTGCGCAGTGGAATCAGGAGCACGTCGAAGCCCACGTCGATCCGGTTGGTCCCGAGATCGCCGCAGAACACGCCCTCGCGGCAGGGCCCCGCGCAGTCCACGCCGACCAGGAACAGGTGCTCCCGCCGCGCGGAATAATGTTCGTCGGGCGCATCGAGCGCCAGCGCTCGATCGAGCGTCCGCAGCGCGTGCAGATCGCACGGATGCACGCCAACCAGCGCCGTGCGGGTGTGGTCGAACACCGGCTGCGCGGAGAAACGCCCGCGATCATGGTCGAATCGGAAGAGCGTTTCGCGCGGCGGCAGCACGTATGCCTTCGGGCTGTAGACGCACGCCGAAAAATCCAGCGCGATCTGCTCGGCCCGCTCCACCGGCTCGTAGAAGTATCGAACCGGCGGCTGGCACTGCGGCGCGTCGCGGCGCACCGGACCAATCAGCGTCCAGCGACGCCGCAACGCGTCGATCTGTTTCAGCAGGTCGTCCCGCGCGATCACCGCCTCAAGCATGTTGCGTCTCCACTCGGAAAGACTGACTCGCGCCGCGCGCCGGACCGGCGTACGCTTCCACGCCGACGGCGCGCGTGTCGCGCACCGGGGGGGCGTCGTCGGGGGCGCCAAGCAGCGAAAAGAGGACCGTGAAATGCGTGCCGGCGTCCGGCGCCGAACGCGCCACGATCCGCCCGCCCGCCTGCTCCACCACCACCCGCACGATCGCCAGGCCCAGCCCGGAACCCGGTATGCCCGCCGCCAGCGCGTTGTTGCCGCGCCGAAACGCGTCGAACACCGCTCCGGGCGCGCCGCCCGGCGCGCCGAGAGATTCCGGCTCCATTCCGATGCCCGTGTCGGCCACATGAATCGCCACGCGGTGCGGCTCGCCCTGGCGCAGCACCGGCGCGCCGGTGGCGCGATGCGCCCAGACCCGCACCTGCCCGCCTTCCGGCGTGAACTTGATGGCGTTGTCGAGCAGATTGCCGACGCAGTCCATGAGGTCGCGACGATCGACGCGGGCCCACAGCTCGGCCCGGTCATCCACACGGCAGGTCAACTCGATGCGCTTCTGAGCCGCCAGCGGCTCGTACCGACGGATCAATTCGTCGAGCACCGCGCCCGCGTCGGCCGCCGAGCGCCGGTGCCGTGCCGGATCGTCGTCCTGAACGCGCGCCAGCGTCAGCAGCTCGCCCACCTGCTCGATGCCGCTGCGGCACCGCGCCACGATCCGGCTCGCGGTTTGACGCGCCGCGTCGCCCTCCGCCAGTCCCTCCGCGACCAGGCTCGCCATGCACTGGATCGCCGCCAGCGGGCTCTTGAGCTGATGCGCCGCGGTCTGCATGAAGCGCGAGCGACGCTCCTGAATGTGCTGGAGCGCCGTGCGGGCGCGCGACAGCGCGGCGTTCATCCGTTCCAGTTCCGCTTCGCGCCGCCGCAGTCGCCCGGCGATGTGCAGCGTCAGGTACAGCGAACCAGCGATGCCGCAGCTCACCGCCGTGAATTGCGCCACCCGACTCGCCAGCCTGGCCGGCTCGTTCGCCAGACCCATCGGCAGCAGCGGTCCGCTGCGCAGGCCGCTCAGATCGGCCACGAACAACGCGGTCCAGACGAGCAGCGTCAGGCCGAACTGTGCGAGCGCGTGCACCGTCGGCAGAAGCAGCGCGCTGATCGCCATGTGAAACACGTAGAACACCGCGAACGGGTTCTCGACGCCGCCGCTGAAGTGCAACAGGATCGTGAGCGCCGCAACGTCCGTCGCGACTTGAATGTGCGCCATCGCCAGCAGCTGCGGCGAGGCGGCTCGAGTGTCCTCCCGCCCCGACCGGTCGCTCGCGGCCGGCGAGATCATGCGCCACACGATGTTCGCCGCGCCCAGCATTCCCAGTGCGGCGTAGACGCCCCACGAACGCACCCCGTCGGGATAAACCAGTCGCTCGGCCGCGAGAACGCCGGCGGCGGCCCCAAGGAACATCCACCGCAGCCGAACGAACCAGCGGATCGACGCGCTCGTCAGCGTCAGCGAAGGCGGCGGCAGCGCGCCGTCGGTCAGGGCGTCCGCAGGCTCGACGGCGGCGCTCACGGGAGCGCCTCCTGCCTACGCAGCAGGTCCAGGACGGTCTTGCGCAGCAGCGCCGATTCGAGCGGCTTCTCAAGGAAGGCATCGGCCGGCAGATATTCGCTGCCGATCTCGCGCGCGTAGTCCATTCCCATACGGGCGCCGATGGCGGAGATCATGACGATCGGCACGTGCCGGAGCGCCTCGTCCTGCCGAATCTCGTAGCACAGGTGAAAGCCCTCGGAGGGAGACGCCAGCATGATGTCCAGAAGCAGCAGGTCCGGCGGATCGGCGCGCATCGCCTCCAGGCCGCGCGGGCCCGAGTGCCGACAATCGACCCGAAACTGCGGCGCCGGCAGCAGGACGCGGATGACGTGCTCGATGTCTGGATCGTCGTCGATCAGCAGGATGTGCTTAGGCCTGTCAGCCATGATGCGCCTCGCTTGTCGTGCGGGCGGCGCGTCGCTCTCAGCGGACCGGCGGACCGTCGCGTTCGGACGGGTCCGCGCCGCGCCGCTCTTTCCAGCTATTCTCGAAATCCTGTTCCATCAGTTCGTCGAGTTCTCGGTCGTGTTGCCGGTTCTCGATACTCATCCGGGAACCGAGCAAGCGGCGTGCCAGCGCCGAACGGCGCGGTTTGCGAATTCATGCGGTCGAACCGGTGTGTGCGGCGCGCGGGCGACGGGCGTCTGCGGAAATTTGCTCAACCCGCGGTGAAATTGGCGTGAACCGCCGCGGGCGAATTCTCCAGCGAAGGCGACGCCGAATCCTGACGGCGGACCCGCGACGAGATCACCCGCCGCACGTGCGGATGCTCGCGATACCGCCGCGCCAGGTCCACGATGCGCCCTCGGACGATCCGCATGCACGATTCATCATCCAGCCCGGCGTATTTCTGTGGCGTCAGCGGCGGCGCGTAGGCCACCAGGATCGGTCCCGGCAGAGGGAACTTCCGCTTGCGCGGCCAGGCCTCAAAAGCGCCCAGGATCAGCGTCGGCACAAGCGGGACGTTCGACCGCCGTGCCAGCAGCATCACGCCCGCCTGCATCGCCTGAATGGAGCCGTCCGGCGTCCGAGTGCCTTCCGGGAACACGGTCAACGCCGCGCCGCTCCGCAACCGCCGCAGCGCCTCTTTCATCGCGGACAGGTCGGCCGAGCCTCGTTTCACCGGGAACGCGTTTAGCGAGACGATCAGCCGCGTAAACAGCCCGCTTCCGAACAGCGTGTCCCGGGCCATGAAGCTCACTTCGCGCGGCAGCGCCACGGCAGAGAGCACCGGGTCGAAGAAGCTCTGATGATTGGCGACCAGCAGCGCGCCGCCGCTGCGCGGAACGTACCGCAGCCCGAACACGCGCAGCCGGACCGGCCAGATCAACGCCAACTGGCAGAGCGTCTGACAGAAGCGGTACCACGATCGCCTCACGAAGGGTGCGCCGCTTCGGCCGAGCGATCCGGCACGTCCACGCCGGCGCGGCGGATGTGCTCGATCAGAAGCTCGACCACCTGGTTCATCGAGAGGCGGGACGTATCGACCCGGATCGCGTCCGGGGCGGGCGTCATGGGCGCGACGGCGCGCTCCGCGTCCACGCGGTCGCGCTCGCGCACGGCCTCCAACACGCTCTCCAGCGTCGCGTCCTCGCCATCGGCGATGAGCTCGTGATAGCGCCGCTCGGCCCGTTTGCGAAGGTCGGCGTCCATGTAGAACTTGAACGCCGCGTCTGGAAACACGACGCTTCCCTGGTCGCGCCCCTCGGTGACCATGCTGCCGAGCCGCCGCCCGATTTCGCGCTGCCGCTCCACCAGCACGCGCCTCACGGCCGGCGAGCCGGCCAGGAATCGCGTGTGATCGGACACGCGCAGCGTGCGGATCTCTTCGGTCACATCGTGCCCGCCGAGCGCGACGCGCACGTGCGTCGGACCGCAGTCCAATTCGTACTGCGCGTCGCGGGCGACGTGCGCCATCGCCTGCTCGTCGCGCAGATCGGTGTGCTCGTGCAGGCACGCCAGCGTGACGACACGGTACATCGCGCCCGTGTCGAGATAGGGAATCTCCAGCCGCGCCGCCAGCTTGCGCGCCGCGGTGCTCTTTCCCGATCCAGCCGGTCCGTCAATCGTGATGATCATTTTGCGTTGCGCTCGTTGTGCATCCCCGGGGCTTGGGGCGATTATACCGACCCATTGCCCGGAGGCGCGTCGGCCGGGCCGACTCACGAGCGGGAGCCGCGAATGGGAACGTCGCCGATGACGATCATGGTCGATCTGGACGGCGTGATCTGCACCGAGGAGCGCGTCTTCGACCGCCCGCTGGCGACGCCCATCCCCGGGGCGCGCGAAGCGCTCTCCGCGCTGCGGGCCGCAGGACATACGATCGTCGTCTACACGGCTCGGGGCTGGGCCGAACTGCGCGTCACGAAGAAGTGGCTCGACGATCACGGCATGTGCTACGACGCGATCCACATGGGAAAGCCGATCGCGCACGTCTGGATCGACGACCGCGCCGTGCAGTTCCGCAACTGGAACGACACCCTCAGCCAGCTCGGGCTGAAGCCGCCCCCGGACGCGCCGCCTGCCGAGCGTAGTGCCTAATCGGAGACGCTGCGTATCCGGAACCGAGCCGCGACCGTCAGGGAGCGCGGAATAGGACTTGGCCGAGTATCCGGCAGCCCCCGCTCGCGCACGGTCGCAGCACTAAGTGTGGCGCAGAATCTCTGACGCACCGCACTAGCCGCCGTCGCCCTTCAGCGGCGGAAGGCGCAGCTCCATCCCGACCTCGACGTGGTCCGGAGTGCGGAGCTTGTCGCGGTTCAGCTCGTAGATCTCGCGCCAGCGGCTGGCGTCCTTCAGCACGTTCCGGGCGATCTTGATGAGCGAATCGCCGTCCCCGACGACATACGTCGCCCGACCGCTGGACGGTCCGGCGCGGCTCGCCGCAGCCGGCTGTGCGGCCCGCTCGCGCGGGGCGCCGGCATCGGCAGCCGCCGGCGGCGGAGTTGCGGCGGTTCGTCGCGCATCGCGCGGCGGAATGACGAGCTTCTTGCCTACCAGCAGGCGGTTCTCGTCCACACCGGGATTCGCGGCCTTGATCTGAGCCCACAGGGACTCATCCCCATAAACGGCATCCGCGATCGCAATGAGCGTGTCGCCCGGCTGGATCGTGTATTCCTGCGCCGATTCTCGCGCCGAATCCCGCGCCGGCGATGACGGCTCGGCCGAACGCGGCGGCGCGACCGCGACCGGCGGGCGAGCGTCGCCGGGCGTTCCGCGCGCGTCCGTCGCGATGCGCGTGGGCGCCGATTGCGGCGATGGCGACGCGTGCGTCGGATCCGTTCGCGATCCCGCCGGCGGCGAAGCGGTCTCCGATGAATGTGCTGGCTGCGAGGTCGAATGCCGAAGCGCCGGAGCGGGCGGAAGCGAAGCATCACCCGGCGCGCCCGCTGCCGCGGGCGAAGGCTGCGACGTGGTTCGCTCGCTGGCCGTGACCGGCGGCGAGACGCGCAGCGCCGGACGCTGCGGCTCGGCGAGCGGTTCGGCCGGGGCGGCCCGGTCCGGACGCGCCCTCCCGGCCGGCTGGGGCGTCGAGGACGTGCCAACTGTCGGCGTCGCGCTGCCCGCGCCGCTGCGCTCGCTCCGCCCGGCATCGAGGTTCATGGCGAAATCGGCGCCGCCGGCCGCGTCCATGGCGCTTTTGTCGATGGGGATCTTCTCCAGCCCATCGCCCGAACGGGCCATCCAGAACGCGAAAGCGGCGATGCCGACCAGCGCGACGACGATCCCGATCTTCATCTCGGTCCGCATGGCGTGTCACCTTTCCGGCGGCGAGCGGGTTCGCCGTCCGCGCCGGACAGCGAACCCCCGCAGTATACGCCCTAAACGCACCGCCCGTCAGGCGGGCGCGGCCGCGGCCCGGCTCGGCACGTCGTCGCGAACCTGCTTGCCGATCAGCAGGATCGGCGCGGCGATCGCGACCGTCGAGTACACGCCGGTGAGAATGCCCACCAGCATGCAGAAGTTGAACCCGCGGATGCTGCTCCCGCCGAACAGGTACATCAGCAGCACGACGGTGAACGTCGTGGTCGAAGTCAGAATCGTCCGCGCGAACGTCTGGTTCACCGCGTCGTTGATCATCCGCGGCGTCACCTCTCCCAGCCGCCCGCGCAGCTCGCGGATGCGGTCGAAGATCACGATCGTGTCGTTGATCGAGTAACCGATGATCGTCAGAATCGCGGCGACGATCGTCATGTCGATCTTGAAATCGTCGATCAAGAGCGCGTTGCCGATCGGATGCGAGCTGCCGCCGATCCAGCCGCTGATGCCCACGAACGCCAGCGCCACGCACACGTCGTGCACGATCGCGACCACGCCCGCGACGCCGTACGAAACGCGCCCGAACCGCACCCACATGTATCCGATCAGCATCGCCCAGCTCAGCAGCATCGCCAGCAGCGCCTGCGTCTGCGACTGGTTGGCGATCTGGGGCTTGAACTGCGATACGCGCCGCAGCGTCTGCTCGGTGTCCAGAGCCGCGCGAACCAGCCCCATCTCGGGCGTCGCCAGTTCCGTCGCCCAAAGGTCGGGATTCTGGTCGGCGTTGTAGGCCGCGTCCGCCACCACCACGACCGCTTCGTCAAACACCGGCAGACCCTCGGAATTCTGCCCGGCCGAACCGATCGCGAACACCTCGTACGTCCGCCACGGCAGATCCTGGTAATCCGGCTGCAAGCGCATGTTGCGAAAGCGCGTCTTCAGCGCCTCGACGGGCTGCGGCGGCGAAATGTGCGTCAGGTGATAGGCTGCGCCGCCCAGGTAGTCGGCCACGTTTCCGGCGCCCGCCGGCAGTCCGGGGACCACCGCCTCCAGCCGACGATCCCGAATCGGCAGCGGCAGTCCGTCGCGCAGCTCGATGTCGTAGGTCAATCGCGGCTGCACATCCAGGTCGTCGCCGAACGCCGACACTAGCGCGTGCTGAACCAGCGCCTTATTCGTCGCCGTCGTCGTGACGCTGTACGACTCCGCCTCGCCCGCATCCATCACCGAGCCGACGTTCGCGCGCGCGATGTTGTCGCCCGCGAGCACCACGCTGCCTTCTCCCCGTCCGGCCAGACCGCGAACGACTTCGAGCACCCGTTCGGCCGTGACGCCCTCCGGCACGCGCAGTAGCACCGCGGCCTCTCCAATGAGGGGTTCAATGCCCTGGCGAACGATCAGGCCGGCCTCCTCGAGCGGCTCGCCGATCATCGCTGCCAGCCGCGACGATTCGATCCCGCCGGCCGACAGGCGGAACGCGCCCGGCTCCGACTCGACCGGCGTCGCGCTCACCGACGCGAGCTGCCCCGCCTGCTGGGCGATTTCTCGGCCGGCCCGTTCGAGGGCCGCTTTGACCGTGACATCCGTGTATTCGCCGGAAGCGGACTCCTTCAACGCCACCTCGGCCTCGACGCCGCCGAGAAACTCGATGTCGAGCGAATCGTGACGTCCGCGCAGCCAAAGCAGCGCAAGACCCAGGAGAATGATCGTGGCCGAGAACGGAACGAACACCTTCCGCAGACCATACCAGTTGATGTTCGGCACGCCGATGAACCGCATGAAGCGGATGTCCGTCAGCAGGCCGAGCTTCATCAGCAACGTGAACAGCGTCCGCGTCACGTAGAGCGCGGTGAAGAGGCTGATGCAGATGCCCCAGCCGAGGGTCAGGCCGAAGCCCTTAATCTCTTCGCTGCCGACGTAGTAGAGGATCGCGCTGGTCAGCAGCGTGGTCACGTTCGAGTCGAAGATCGTGCTGAACGCCTTGTCGTATCCGTTCTTGATGATCATGCGAAGCGACGCGCCGCGCTCCTTCTCTTCGCGCATGCGCTCGAAGATCAGGATGTTGGCGTCTACCGCCATGCCGACCGTCAGGATGATGCCCGCAATGCCCGCCAGCGTGAACCGCGCGCCCAGCAGCGCCATCGCCGCCAGGACCAGCACGATGTTCAGCAGCAGCGCCACGTTCGCCACCGCGCCGCACAGCGCGTAGTACACCATCATCAGAATCGCGACCACGATGAACCCATACACGCCCGCCCAGAACGCTTTGTCCAGGTTCTGCTGGCCCAGGCTCGATCCGATCGTGCGTTCGCTGACCGGCGTGTCCTTCAATCGCGCCGGCAGCGAGCCGGCCTGCATGGTCTGGATCAGATAGCCCAGCTTCTCGGCGCTGAAATCGCCGCTGATCTGACCGTTCGATCCGATCGCCTCGATGATGTTGGCCGACGAGTACGCCACGTCGTCCACCAGGATGCACAACTGCTTGTCCACGTTCTCGCCGGTCAGCTTGCGGAAAAGCTGACCGCCGTACGGGTCCAGCGCGAACGCGACACTGCGCCGACCGCTCTGGTCGCGCGACATGCCCACGCTCTTGAGCCGCCAGGGAGTCTGGCCGGACTCGGCCCGAAGCAGGCCGTACTCCGCGCCGCGCCGCGCCAGCACGTACCAGGTTTCGTTATGCGCATCCACCACGAACGACGTCGCGGAACGCGGGTCGAACGTCCGCAGCTCGGCCGGCGAACGCAGGTTCAGAAACGCCACCGGATTGTCGATCCGGAACCACTGCTCCGTGTCGCCGGGCTGTGGTCGCGGACCCAGTTCCCGAAGCTGGTTGCGATAGCGGTCATACTTCGTCGGATTCTCCGGACTCGGGTCCGCCAGGATGCGGAATTCCAGCACGCCCGCTCCGCGCAGCAGACGCCGCAGGTCGGCTGGTCCGTCCAGGAACGTCCGCTTCGCGCGCCACGCATCGAATGTGCGCACACAGTCGTCGATCTGCTGCGCACGCGTCGGATACCGAGTCTTGAAGTCCTGAATGCCGTTCGTGCGCCGCTCTGTGCCGGTCGCCATCTCCAGCACTTCGGTGAAGCGCTGCTCGCTGAGGTTCAGCTCCATCACCGCGTCGATCGCGTCCTCCAGCTCCTCGGACGCGTCCCGAAGAAGGATTTCCAGCTCGCCTTGCGCCGCCGGCTGGGAATCCGCAGGCTGCGACGCCGACAGAGTCTGCATCGCGCTGAGCGCGGCCGTGTACTCATCATGAGCCGTCGCCGCGTGCCGCAGACGGTCGCGCGCGTCTGCCAGTCCGTGCGAGAGCCGGTCCAGCTCCGCCGCCCGTTCCGGCTCAGACAGGCGCAGCGCGTCCTCGAGCGCCCCGCGCCGGATATTGTCCGCGAACACCTTCTCGAGCGCCGCCAGGTAGTCCTCGCGCAGTCGCGCGGTGTCCTCCGGCGGAAGCGGCATCTGCACTTCAATGCGGTTATTGCCGTGAACGCGCCACTTCAGGTCATACACGCCCTGCGGATCGACGCGCTTCTGGAGCAGACGCTTCATGTTCTCGGCCAGGTAGGGATCGCGTTCGCCCTCTTCTTCCTGAATCTCGAAGATCATCGAAACGCCGCCGGCGATGTCGAGGCCGGGGCGAAGCTTCTCTTTCGGCGGCCAGATGAACATCGCGGCCAGCACGAGCACGATCCCGATCACGATCAATCGCTGATTCAGCTGCTTTTCCCACATGTCTGCGTTTCCTTGCGTCAGGTCCGTTCGCGGCCCGCGCGGGGGCCGATTCCATGGCGCGTGCGGAGGCTTCGAGAGTCACGAAATCGCATTGCGGATGGGTCGCCGGGCGCCCACGACATTTGAGGCCCTGCCCAGCGCATCAGGTCGGCGCGTCCGGCGGGTCGAAGGGAGCGGCGTCTCGACCTGCGGCGTGCGCCGATCAGTCGGCGCGCGGCGGGCCCGTGGTCATCACCGGGCTCCGACTTCCGGTCGTTGGGCGTGAGCCGAGCGAATCGGTGACGGGAGCGATGAGCCCGCGGCCGGCGCGCTCGGCGTGGGTCTCTACGACCCACACGGCGTCGGCCTCGCCGGAGCGGGCCGAACGCGCGTCGTCCGGCGGCTGTCCACTGTCATCGCCGGGGCGACATCGCGCGGACGATTGCGGAGCGATGGCGCCCCACCGCGCCGGCGCAACGTCCGGCAGCACCGTCGCGTGCGTGACCGGCTCTTTTTGGCGCTGATTCGTTCGCTTTGGATCCGGCAGGAGCGGTTCGCTCGGCGCATCCACCCGCCCGGCGGCGGCGTGGGCCGCCTTCTCCGCTGCGCGCGTCGCGGCCCAATCGCACGCCTTCTGCTGCGTCGCGGCGACCAGCATCAGGCCGAGCGCACAGGCCCCGTGCAGCAGGTGTCCCGCCGTGGAAAAGACCATTCCGCGATCATATCGGCTGCCGCCCCTCTCGCAACTGCCGGCAAGCGTCGCGCCGAGCCCGACGATCGCCCTCATTCCGCTGCCGGAGCCGGCGCCATCCGCCGTCGCGCTTCCGGCTGGCGACCGGGGTGCGAAATCCGTATGCTGAGTTCATGGCAGCTCTCGTCGGCGCCGCTCGGAACCCCGTTCGTACGCTCGCAGAGACCTGGTCCGCGATCGCCGTACTGACTCTGACCGGTATCGGCTGCATGCCGACCGCCCGCATCACGCTGACCCAGCCCCAGGCGCCGCCCGCGCAACAGCGAATCGAGCTGGCCAGCGACTGGGGCGCCGTCAGCGACGACGGGGAGCGCAAACTCGCACTCGTCGACTTCCCTCTTCCGGGCCGCAAGGACGGCCCGCGCGACTTCCGTGTCTTCCTGGACCTTCCGCTCGACGCTCGCGACGAAACCATCCGCCCCGGCGATGTGGCCGCGGCGCGCGGGTTCCTTCTGCAAGAGGTCGGCCGGCTTCGCGGCAAGGCCAATTTCACGAGCGGTTCGGTCGCGATCTCGCGCGATCCGTTCCGCATTCGTCCTCCGACCCTGCGGATCGACGTCACGTGCGACGACGGCACGCGCGTCGTCGGATCGGCTCGCCTCACGTCCGACCCGGAGACCATTCGCTCGTTCCTGCGGAAATTCGCGGCGGACGTGGCCGCCCTGCGATCGCAAGAGCCCGACGCCTCGATCGCGGCAGACGACGCGGGGACACCGACGACTTCGCGCCCGACGGGCGACGTCGCGCCTCCCGAAGCCTCATCCGCGAACGAAGCGGCCGACGCCTCTGCCGCGCCGGAAGCGGCGGATAGGCCGGGCGTCAACGAGTGACCGGAAGCCGGCGCAGTCGCCCCGATGTCTCCCGCGACCTGCTCTGACCATGCTCGCACGACTTCGCTCCGGGCCGCACCCACTGCAATCAGCGAGCGCCGCGCCGGCTTCGCCCCGCGCGACGACGGCGCGCCTGAGCTATCATTCCCGCGCGAATGTCCGATCTGGCGCGCATCATCTCTTCCGCAAGACTGATCGCGGCGTGCACGCTGGCCTCGCGCGTCACGGGCATGGTGCGCGACATGCTCCTCGTGCAGGCGTTCGGCCTGACCTGGGTGGCGGACGCGTTCAACTACGGTTTTCAGTTCCCCAACCTCTTTCGGCGGCTGTTCGGAGAAGGCGCGCTCGCGGCCGTCTTCGTGCCGTGCTTCACGGCTTCGCTTCAACGCGGCGGGCGAGCGGACGCCGCGCGGCTGCTCGGACGCACGCGCGCCGTGCTGGGACTGCTGCTGATCGGGCTGGTCGCGCTGCTGGAGCTCGTGCTGCTGGCGATCGCCGTCGCCACGCCCCGCGAGGACGCGACCGTCGCCTATGACACGTACCTGCTGCTCGCCCTGACGGCGCTGATGCTGCCGTTCATGATCACGATCTGCATGCTGGCGCTCTTCGGAAGCGTTCTGAACTGCGTCGGCAGCTTCGCGCCCGCGGCCGGAGCGCCGATCCTGCTCAACGGCGTGATGATCGTGGCGCTCGCGTGGATCGCGCCGGCGCTGGCCGATGCGCCGGAGGAGCGCGCCGCGATCGTCGCAATCAGCGTGCCGGTGGCCGGGCTTCTTCAACTGGCGTGGCTGGCGGCGGCGCTCCGCGCTCATCAGCTCCGTCCGACCTGGACGCTCAACCCGGGCGACCCGGAAGTCCGCGGGATGGCGGCGATGATGGGTCCGGTGCTGCTGGGGCAGGGCGCCGTGCTTGTGAGCACATTTCTGGACGTGCAGGCGTGCGCGCTGCTGACCGGCGTGCGGAGCGGCGACACCGGGCGGTTGCTGGGCTGGGAATTCGCCTATCCGCTCGAGGCCGGCGCGCTCACCGCCCTCTCCGTCGCGCAGCGGCTCTATCAATTCCCGCTCGGCGTGCTTGTGATTTCGCTCGCGACGGCCGCCTTGCCGCAATTCAGCCGCCTGGCGGCGCAGGGCGAATGGACGCACTGGTCCGCGCAGGTGCGCGGAACGTTGCGGCTCGCGCTGTTCGAGGGATTCGCCGCCGGAGCGATGATGATCGCGCTGGCGGAGCCGATCGTCCGGTTGCTGTTCGAGTACGGGCGCTTCGGGCCGGCGGACACCGAGCGGTCGGCCGAGATCCTGCGCTGGTACGGTCTGGGGATGTGGGCGTTCTGCGCGCAGCATATCGTGTTGCGGGCGTTCTATAGCGTGAGCGACGTGCGGACGCCCGTCTGGATCAGCTGCGGCCTGTTGCCGGTCAACTTCGCGATGAGCCTGACGCTGGTCTGGTGGGACGGCGTTCGGGAATCCGCGTTCGCCGTCAGCAGCGTCATTACGTCGGCCGCGAGCGTGACGATCGGGCTAAGCCGGCTCGCGCGGAATCGCGAGCATCGCGTGTGGGACGCCGCGCTGATCCGCGCCGTCGGGCAGATGCTCCTGTCTGCCGCGGCGGCGGCCGGCGCGGTCTGGGCGCTGAGCGATCCGGCTCGACACTGGACGGACGAGCTTGCCGCGCCGATCGCGATTCAGCGATCGATCGAAGTGTTCGGGCTGCTGGCCGTGGGCGGCGCGGTGCTGGCCGCGGCGTCGTGGATGCTCGGCGTACCGGAGCTGCGCGGCGCCCTCGCGCGACTGCGCCGCCGCGGCGGCGGACACGGGCCGCCTTCGGACGCTCCGCGCGCCGCGTAGCGCCGCGCCGACGCGGGCGGCGTTCACCCCCGCGTCGGCGCGGGCGGATCGGGGGGCATCGACTGCCGCCGAAGCTGGCCGCAGGCGGCGTCGACGTCGCGCCCGCGCGAACGCCGGACGTGGGCGTTCACGCCTTTGGCCCGCAGCGCGGATTGGAAGGCGTAGGCCGACTCGGCGTCAGGCCGCTCGAACGGCAGGTCTGGAACCGGGTTGTATCGCAGCAGATTCACGTTCGCGCGCAGCCGCCGCGCGATGGTCGCGAGCTGGGCTGCGTGCTCCGCGTGGTCGTTCACGCCGGCGAGCAGCACGTATTCGAGCGTGATTTCGCGCCCGGTCGTGTGGAAGTAGTGCGCACAGGCGTCCAGCAGTTCGTCCAGTGCGACCTTGCCCCACGGAATGAGCTGGCGGCGCAGGCGCTCGTCCGGCGCGTGCAGCGACAGCGCCAGGTTGATCTGAAGCTCCTCGGCCGCAAGACGGCGAATCTGCTTCGGCAGGCCGACCGTGCTGAGGGTGATCTTCCGCGCGCCGATGTTCAGCCCCCACGGGGCGTTCAGAATGCGGATCGCGCGGAGCACTTCGTCATAGTTCGCCAGCGGCTCGCCCATGCCCATGAAGACGATGTTCGACAGGCGCGGCGTCGCCCCTGTTCCCGGCGACGACTTCGACCGAAGATCGGCGCGCACGTGCATCGCCTGCTCGACGATCTCGCCCGCCGTCAGGTCGCGCTTCACGCCCGCGACGCCGCTCGCGCAGAATCGGCAGCCGACCGGACAGCCGATCTGCGACGACAGGCAGGCGGTGATGCGTCCCTCGGCCGGGATCGCGACCGTCTCGACGAGTTCGCCGTCCGCCGTCGAGAGCAGGTACTTGGTCGTCTCGTCCTTCGCGACCGACGATCGCACGACGCTGCACGCGTAGACGATCGCCGCCTGCTCGAGCGATTCGCGCAGCGCCTTCGAGAGATTCGTCATTTGCGCGAAATCGACCGCGCCGCGCTCGTAAATCCACTGGAGCATCTGCGTCGAACGGAACTTCTCCAGCCCGTTCGATTCGAGCCAGGCGCGCAGCTCCGGTTCCGTGAGTCCCAGCAAATGCAGGCGCGCGCCGTCCGGGCCGGCGGGCTTTGGCTCGACCGCCAGCGGGTGGCGAGCGCGCGATTCAACTCGTCTGGTAGGAGGTTCCAAGCACAGGCTCCTGCGGCAATGCTCCGGAGTATAGCCGGGCGGCGTCGCGGCTTGACACGCCGCTCAAGCCGCCTACCTTACACGGCTTGCTCATTTGGCCCCGCGGGCGGCTTCCGGCGAACCGTCGGCCGCATCGAGCGGGCGGATCGCGCCGGCCTTCCGGACTGAGACGGAAATCCGGCGGCGGGTCAGGAGAGCTGCAAGATGCGGTCGATGAACAGACTGTACCGGTGGGCGGTTTCGGTCGCGGCCGGCGGTGTGACGTTCGGGATACTGCAGGCCGTCTCGGACGTGAACTTCAACAGCCTCTGGTTCGAATTCCTGACCACCCTGCTGAGCGTCATCGTCGCTTTCCTGTTCGGGGGCGATGCGTCGCAGCTTGGCGGCGGGAGCTTCGGGGCCTAGCCGAACTTCGGAGCCGCCCGCGCGCCGCTGGCGCCCGGTCCGCTCCGCGGCCGATAGAGTGAGGAGATGGGAATGCAAACGCCGGGCGCAGCGTCCGAGGTCGATGAACTTCTCGAGCGCGACGAGGAACATCGCGAAAAATTCTTCGACGAGCTCAAGCAGAAGGTGCGCGCGGAGAGCCGCGACGTCGGCACGCTCCGCAAAGAGCTGCAAGTCACCGTGCCCGACGAGCTGATCCACAACCGGCTCGACAAGGACTATGACGAGATCCGCAGCGACGTGGTGCTGCCCGGCTTCCGCAAGGGCCGCGCGCCGCTGGCGCTGGTGCAGAAGCGTTTCGGCTCGTCGGTGCGCGACTCGGTGAAGACGAACATCCTCGGCCAGTCGTTCTACGCCGCGTGCCAGAACGAAAAGCTCGAAGTGCTGGGCGACCCGCTATTCAAAGTGGAAACGCCCAAGGGCGTCAAGCTGATGGACCTCGGCGAGGCCCTCCCGCACATCCACCTGCCCGACAAGGGCGACTTCACCTTCGTCTGCGAGATCGAGGTGAAGCCGACGTTCGAGCTGCCCAAGCTCGAAGGCATCGAAATCAAGGCGCCCGACGTCGAAGTGACCGATGAGATGGCCCGCAAGGAGATCGAGCGGCAATGTCGCATCCGCGGGCGCTATGAGCCGGTGACCGACGCCGCGGCCGACGCCGAAGACATGCTGGTGGCCGACGTCACGCTCCGCAGCGGCGACGAGGTCGTCAAGACCGAGAGCAACCTGCAGCTCGGCGTTCGACCGGCGCGGCTCGACGGCATTCAGCTCGAGAAACTGACGGACGTGCTCAAGGGGGCCCGCAGCGGCGAGTCGCGCTCGATCGACTGCGTGATTCCCGACGACTACGAGCGTCCGGACCTTCGCGGGAAACCGGGGCGCTTCGAATTCAAGATTCACGAGATCAAGCGCACGCGCCCGATCACGGTCGCGGCGCTGCTGGAAGCGACCGGCTACGAATCCGAGCCGGAGCTGATGAAGTACATCCGGTCCGAGCTCGAGGCAGAGCGCGACCGACTGATCCGCCGCGCCGAAAAGGCGCAGGTCTGCGACTACCTGCTGAAGAACACCGTGCTCGACCTGCCCGAGAACGTCTCGGCGCGAATGACCGATCGCGCCGTGATGCGCCGCGTGGTCGATCTACAGCAGCAGGGCGTGCCGCAGGACGCTATCGAAGCTCAGATCGACGACCTGCGGACCGGCGCTCGCGACGAGGCCACGCGCGACCTGAAGCTCGAGTTCATCTTCGAGAAGATCGCCCAGAAGATGCGCGTTTTCGTCACCGACGAAGAGGTGAACTCCGAAATCGCCCGCATCGCCCGGCTGTACAACCAGCGGTTCGACCGCGTCCGCGACGAATTGCGGACGCGCGGCCTGCTGCCGCAACTGGTCGAGGCGATCCGCCAGGAGAAGTGCACCGCGGCGCTGCTCGAAAGCGCGCAGGTCATCCGTGTCGGCGCGACGCCCGAGTCGCCGTCGGCGTAGACGTCGCGCCCGAAAGAGCAGCATCGATCGACCCGAACGCGCCGCCCGGATGGCGGCTGGATCCCAGCGCCCGCAGCCGGCAAGGAGAAGCCATGGCGCACGACTATCCCGCGTACATGCCCGAGCGCATGCGAATGAAGCTCCAGGGGCCGCAGTATCAGAACTGGAGGCAGATGGGCCTCAACGAGATGCTGCTCGACAACCGCATCATCTTTCTCGACCTGCCGCTCGACCCGCACATTACGGTCAACGGCAACACGGTCTGCTCGCACATCATCAAGAGCCTGCTGTATCTGTACTCGCTCAAGCGCGACCAGGACATCAGCATCTACATCAACTGTCCCGGCGGCGACATCGACGACACGCTCGCCATCTACGACACGATGAAGTTCGTCAGTTGCGACATCGCCACGTACTGCGTCGGCGCTGCCAGCAGCGGCGCCGCGGTCATCCTGGCCGCCGGAACCAAGGGCAAGCGGTTCGCCCTGCCGCACGCCAAGGTCATGATCCACCAGCCCTGGGGATATGTCGGCGGACAGGCCTCCGACATGCGCATCCAGGCCGAGGAAATCCTGAAGGTCAAACGCACCCTCAGCGACATCCTCGCGCGGGAGACCTCGCGCTCCGCCGAGCAGATCATGCAGGACACCGAGCGCGACCGATACATGAACGCGCAGGAAGCCAAAGCCTATGGCCTGATCGACGAAATCCTGGAGGAAGCGCCCCGACCGGGCAAGAAGGGCTGAGTCCGTCCGCGGCGCGCCGCGCCGACGAGGAGTCCGACATGACGCGAAACTACCAGCTCATTCCGATCGTCGTCGAGCGCGAGGGACGCGCCGAGCGATCCTACGACATCTACTCGCGCCTGCTGAAGGACCGCATCATCTTCATCGGCGACGAGATCTCATCCGACCTGGCCAACGTCGTCGTCGCGCAGTTGCTCTTCTGCTGCAACGAGGACGCCAAGGCGCCCGTCCGTCTCTACATCAACTCGCCCGGCGGCTCCGTCTATGCCGGAATGGGCATCTACGACACCATGCAGTACATCCCCTGCCCCGTCGAAACCTACGTCATCGGCGCCGCCGCCAGCATGGCCGCTGTGCTCTTCTCCGCCGGAAGACCCGGAAAGCGATACGTGCTTCCGCACGCCCGCATCATGATCCACCAGCCGCTCGGCGGGGCGCGCGGCCCGGCCACCGACATCAAGATCGAGCTGGACGAAATGATGCGAACGCAGAAGCAGCTCTACAAGGTGCTCGCAAAGCACTGCAACAAGTCGCTCGAACAGATCGAAGCCGACTGCGACCGGAACAACTGGATGGACGCCGAGCAGGCCGTCACCTACGGCATCGCCGACCGCGTGCTCGAAAGCATGCCCACCGACGGCTCGCCGCCGCTGCGCACCGTCCGTTGACGAGACGCCGGATGCCCCAGGCCGCCCCCGAGACCGACCCGCCCTGCGCGTTCGTCTGGCCGCCGCGCGCCACGCGGCGTCCGCGCTCCGCGATTCTCCTCCCGCTTCGGGCGCACGCCCTCGCGGCGCTCCTGCTCGCGCTCGGCTGCGCCCCGCAGGTCAACATGGACGTGGCGCGCGAAAACGAGCGGCTCAAGAACGAGCTGGCCGCCGCGCGCAGCGAGCTCTCGTCCCATCAGGCCGCCATCGACGAGCTCAACCGGCAGCTTCAGGTCGTCCGCGGCCTGTCGGACGCCGATCTGCAACGCATCTTCTACCCGGAAAAACTCGTGATCGACCCGCTCTCCGGCGGAGAAGACACCGACGGCCGACCGGGTGACGACGCCGTCGCGGTGTACCTGCGGCCGGTCGACCGCACCGGCGACACGGTCAAGGTCGCCGGCGACATCCGCATCGAGCTCTACGATCTCGCCGCACCGGCCGGTCAGAACCGCGTCGGCGAAGTCCAATTCTCGCCCGACGAGGCGATCACCATGTGGCACGGGAAACTGCTGACGAATCACTTCACACTGCGATGCCCGTGGTCGTCCGGACCGCCGAGCAATCCTGAAATCACCATTCGGGCGACGTTCAAGGACTATCTGACCCAGCGCGTCATGACGGCGCAGGCGGTTGTGACCGTGCGGCTGGCCACTCCCACGTCCAATCCCTAATTGATGTGCGCTCACCGGCCCGCGGCGCCGTGCGCCCAATTCGCGATTTCCGCGACACTTATCTTTGGAAATTCCAGCGAGTCCGCGAACAGAGCGGCTATACTTTTCTCGGACGGCCGCCTCCGCGGTCGCCGACGCGTTCTGACAACACAACCCATTGTCGAACTTGGCGCGCAGATGCACGACGACGCTCGCGATACAGCGCGAATTCCGCGACCCACGGGTTCGTCCCGTCGCCCGACCGTTTCGGCGACGCTTCTCGTTGGGACGTGCGCCGTATGGATCACGCTCGTGCCCGGAGGCTGCCCTGCGTCCGAAGTGCAGACCGGCGACGGCAACGTCGCGCAGGTCAGTTCCGCGTTTGAGATTCCCTCGGTGCTCTCGGCGCGCATCCGCGTCCAGCTTGTCAATCGCCTGCCGCAATCCGTGGTGGCCGATCTGACAATGCGGCTGGCCGGCCAAACCGTACACGAAGCGGAGCGGGCCATTCCCGCCGGTGAGTCCCGCCTGCTGGCCGGTCCGGACGCGGCCGACTCGGTGACGGTGCGCGCGCTCCGGCGTTTGCCGTCCGGCGATGCCGCCCTGCCCGATCAGGCATTCAGAATGGGTGAGGGCTTCCGCGAAGGCGACACCATTGTCATCGTGCTCGAGGAATCGCCGCCACCGATCCTGATTTGCCCGGCCGACGCGGTCGTCGATTGCGCCGGCTCCATCGATCCGTCCGTGACGCGCTTCGCGCAGGCCGGCGGGTCGCCCGAAGAGCTTCCGACCGTCACGTTCGAGGATCTGGAAATTTCAGCCGCCTGCCCGCGCGTGCTTCTGCGGCGCTGGACGGCACGAGATTCCCTCGGCCGAACAAACGTGTGCGAACAGCGCATCACGGTCGAGGATCGCACGCCCCCGATTCTGACGTGCGTCCCCGACGTGACGATCGCCTGCGATCAGCCTATCGACCCGTCGGCGCGCGGCTCGGCCAGCGCGATCGACGATTGCGATCCGTCGCCCAAAGTCACCTTTACCGACAAGCTCACCGGCGATTGTCCGGCCGAAATTGTTCGGACGTGGCGCGCGGAAGACGCATGCGGGAACTTCGCGGAGTGCACGCAGGTCATCCGGCTGGAATCCGGCGACGACGGCGAAGCGCCGTTCCCCGTGCCGTCGATCACCTGCCCGCCGGACATCGAGCTGCCGTGCGGCGCGACGGCCGAGCCGGACGGAATCCCGCCGGTCCCGTGCGAGGGCGGCGCTCGGGCGATCCTCGACGAGGATGAGGCGGCGCCGCTGTTCACGGAGCTGGAGTTCGGCGTTGTGGCGCAGACCATCGGCGTTCACTCGCAATCCGGCGACGGGCGCGTGTCGCTTCTGCTGAGCCTCGCGCCGGTCGATCCGTCGGGAGTCTCCGGCGGCACAACGACGACGCTCATCAGCGGCGTGCCGACCCACTTCAGCCTTGTCTTCGACGCCGAGTCGCGCGTGCTCACGCTTCGCCTGGCCGGCGTCGCACTGCGGCGGGACATTCCCGTGGGCGATCCCGCGGACGAGCTGTTCGTCGATTTGTTTGCCGCGCGGGACTGCGCCGCGCAGCTCGCGCAGCTCTCGTGGAACGGCGCGCCGCTCGATCAGGAGGTTACGGCGTCCGATTCGGCCGGCCGCGAGCGAGGGCTTCGTGTCGCGTGCGGAGACGCGTCCGAAGGTTTCACACTGAGCGGCACGGTCACGCTTTCTATTCCGCCGCCGGAATTCACGGGCCCGGACGCGCCGCGCGTCGGTTTCGGCGTGTCGGCCCGGCGGATCGTTTATGACAGCCGCGGCGTCGGGCGTCCGCAGATCTCGCTCGGCGGCGATCCGCAAATCCGGCTCGACTTCGTCGACGTGCAGATCGGAGACGAATGCGACGGCGAGATTCGCCGGACGTGGACCGCGACCGATTCGTACGGCCAGACCGCGACGTGCGTTCAGATCATCCGCTTTGTGCCGAACTAGTGTAGTTCCTCAACAAGGCCTACGCTCATTCAGGGTAGTACGGGCGTCCCGCCCGTCGCTGGAACGGGCCAGAGGCCCGTACCACCCACGATCAAGAAATCCTAAGGCAGTACACGAGCTTCGCCGGCGCGGCGATCTCGCCGTGAACGCCATCTCGCGCGATTCAGCGCGCGTCGCCGTCTTCCGACCTCGGCGTCTGCCACTCCCTCGCGCGGCGGACCAGCTCCGCCGGATATCCTTCCCGCTCCAGGATCGCCAGCGCGTTGCGCGTCTGTGCAGGCCCTTCATACAGGCGGTAATCGAACACCAGCCCGTCGCTGCCCAGATTCTCGCGGAAGTGAAAATTGCGGGCACGCTCGTCCCGGCAGACACCCGTCAACGCACGGTCGTGCGTCGCGATGATGTGCAGGTTGTCGAGCGTGAGCAGATGCTCGACCACCGCGACGCTGGCCGCGGTTTGGTCCTGCGAATTCGTTCCGCGGAAAGGCTCGTCGATCAGCCCCAACACGGGCGCCGCGCCCGGCGCGGGTGAGACCAGACGACGCAGATGACGCACTTCCGAGAGGAAATAGCTTTCGCTCGTGGCAAGATCGTCCCGGGCGCGCAGATCGCTCACAAGTCGCATCGGCGTCCAGCGCATCCGCCGAGCCGACACCGGCCCGCCGAGCTGCGCCAGCAGCACGTTCACGCCGATCATCCGCAGGAACGTGCTCTTGCCGGCCATGTTCGAGCCGGTCACCACCCACATCGGGCAGCGCTCGTCCAGCCGCACGCTGTTTGGACGAGCACGCTGCGGCGGAATCAGCGGATGCGTGCCGTCGTCGATCTCCAGCATCGTCCGTTCCGTCGCCGGCTGCGGCATCGTTACGCCGGGCTGTTCCGCCGCCAGGCAAGACAGGCTCGCCAGCAGGTCCAGGTCGGCGACGGCCGCAACCGCGCTCAGCAGCTCCGCGCGGTGCGGCAGCACGTCGCGCGTCACCGCCATCGCGCCGTGCACGTCCATCAGCGTCACGCCGTTCAGAATCGCGTAGCCAAGCCCGCCATGCTCGGCCCACGCCGCCCGAGACTCGATCCGCGGCAGCGCGCCGCTGTCCACTGCGGCGCGAAGCGCATGCCGCAGCGCCCCCAGCTCGCCGTCGCCCGGCAACTGCGAAACGGCCTGCTCCGTCGCGACGCGCAGACCACGAGCCGCCCACCCGACCTCGCGCCAAGGCGTCAGCGCCTCTCGCAGACCCCGACGCATCCACATCAGCGCAAGCGCGTTGGCCAGCAGCATCGGCAACGGCCACAGCGCCACCTCCAGAGCGCCGCTCGCGCCCGTCACCCCGGCGTAGACCGTCGTCGCCAGCACGAGAAGCGTCCACAGCCGCAGCGCCCAGCGCGGGACGCGCGCGGAAAACGCGGGCGTGCCGCGCAGCGCCTTCACCAGGCGCGACAACCGGTCGTTTTCCGTTCGCAGCGCCGCCAGAGCCGCCAGCACGCCCAACCGCTCGCGCGGCCGCTGCGCCAGCCAGGCGACCGACTTCTGCCGCGAGACGATGCGATCAGCGTCGAGCATCGAGTGTTCGAGCGCGTCGCGGATGCGCCGCGCTCCCAGTCGCGTCGAGGCGCGATTCAGCAGCCCGAACACGCCCACCGGTCGCGCGAACAGATCGAGGTCATCGCGCTCCTGCGCGGTGAGCGCCCAGGTCGCGCCGTGTTCCAGCAGCGAACCCACGGCCGCGTCTTCGTCGGCGTCGTCCGTCGGCCGATCGGGCGACCGTACGCACGCCACCTGCCCGCCAGCCCGCGCCAGGCTCTCCCGCGTCACCAGCACCAGGCGATCGGCCGCTTCGCGCTGCGCGAGCGCCGCGCCGTGACGTCGGATCATCCACACGAACAGACCCAGTGCGACCGCGCTGCCCGCCGCCGCCCACCACGGCGCGGCGCCCGGAATCAGCCACGGCGCGCCGAGCAGTGCGAACAGGCCCAGCCGCCCCCACGACCGCGCGCTCTCGCACGACGACCAGGTGCGCCGTCGCTGCTCGAATTCGGACGCCAGCGCATCCAGCGCAGCGCGCGCCGTGTCTCCGGCCGGCGGCGCTTCGCGCGCCGCGGCTTCGGCCTCAGTTTCGCTCGGAATCGGGATTTCCGTCCGGTTCACGCCGCCATGCTATCGCGCCGGGCGCGGGCGTGCGCGGTGGCGAGAGCATCGGCCGCAGGGGAGACGTCGCGAGAATGGATCAGACAATCGCCACGAACGGCGCGTCGCCCGAAAGCGCCACCGCCAGCCTTTCGCACGCGAGCTGCGGCGCGACGTTGCGATCGAGCAATCGTTCGGCGCGCGCGGCCGACTCGACCGCGTCGGCGAGCGATTCCGCGGGGCGTGACCCATGCGGCGCGCCCGACGCCGCGCGACGCAGTTCCGCGCGATAGCGCGCAGCCACGATCATGAAGACCAGCCGCAGTGCGTCGCGCAGCGCGTCCGTCGCGACGGCGCGCTTGCCCTCCGCTCCGCCCGACGCCTCGTCGTCGGCGTCGTCCGGCTCGTCGTCGGATTCGCTCGACCGGGCGGGAGCCTTTCGATCCGCCGCGAGCGCCAGCCGGCTTGCGATTTCCACCAGCGACTTGCCGAAACGCTCCGGGCTCTCAAACGCGGCGCCGTCGAGCAGCGAGCGCACCTCGTTCTGCGCCGGCAACAAGCCGAGGCCGTGCCAGCGGAGCGCGGCGCCGAGACGCCCCTGCGCCAGCGACGCCAGCGACGCGGCTTCATCCGCGTCGAGGCGGCATTCGACCTGCACGCGCTCTCGCACAAACGCTTCAGGCAGCAGGTCGAACGGAATCCGTTGGCTCCGCGAGCGAATCGTCGGCAGCAGCCGATCGGCCGACGCGGTGAGCAGGACGATGCATGCCGCGCCAGGCGGCTCCTCGAGCGTCTTCAGCATGGCGTTCTGCGCCTGCTCGTTCATGCGCTCCGCCTCGCACAGCACGAACACCCGCCGTCGCGCAAGCGCCGGACGGTTCGCCATCGGCTGAATCAGGAAGTGCCGGATCAGGTCAACCGGCAGAAACAGGCCCTTCGAAACGCGAACCGACCGATCCGGGTGGTTCTTGCGCAGCTCGCGGTCAACCCGGTGAAAGTCCGGGTGATTCCCGCTCGCCATCAGCCGGCACGATTGGCATCGACCACACGCGCTGTCGTGCGCCGCAAGCAACTCGTCCCCGCACAGCAGCCGACACGCCAGCGCTCGCGCGGTGGCCTGCTTGCCCACGCCTTCCGGACCGTCGAACAGGAACGCGTGGTGCACACGCCCGCTCCGCAGCGCGCGCCGCAGGATCGAGATCGCGCGGTCCTGATGCGGGACGTCCTCAAAACGCACGCTCAAGCGCTCCCCGGATCGATTCGAACACCGCCTCCGGAGGGCGCGTCGCGTCGATCGTTACCACCGGCCGTGGATAGTGATCCGCCAGCGACTGAAAGCGAGCACGCACGCGTTCGTGAAACTCAATCGGACGCAGCTCCATCGCGTCCGCATGCGTGTCGCCGAACATGTCGAGCTGGTCGCCGTCGCGCGTCCGGCGTCGCGAAGCGCCGGCTTCCAGGCTCCGCCCGGTCCGTCGAAACCCCAGCTCCGGCGGAACATCGAGCACGATCGTCAAGTGCGGCCAGACCTCGCCCACGGCCAGCCGACCGAGATCGAGAATCAGGTCGGCCGCCACGCCCAGCGCGCCTTGATACGCCAGCGTGGCGGAAATAAACCGGTCGCCGAGCACGGTTCGGCCGGCTTCGAGCGCCGGGCGGACGACTTCGGCGACGAGCTGCGCGCGGCTGGCCATGAACAGCAACGTCTCGCAGCGCGGCGCCATCTCCGACAAGTCGTAGCCGAGTAGAATATGCCGGATGCGGTCGCCGATCGCGGTTCCGCCCGGGTCTTTGGCATAGACGCAGGGCGTGCCGGAACTTTCGATCCACGAACGCACGAGTTGAATCTGCGTGCCCTTGCCCGATCCGTCCGGACCGTCGAACACGATGAACTTGCCCGCAAGGTCCATGGCGCGAGCGTAGTGTAAACGCCGACACGCGCCAAATCGCGCGACGCGGCGGCGAACTGGCGTTCCGCCGCCACGGAACCGCCCGAATCGCATGGTCGTCCGGCGGCTAGAATTCCCCGCCGCGCGGTCCGCATCGAGGCGCGGCTGTCGAGAAGAAGCATGGCGATCGTTCAATGGGTTCTGCTCGAATCGTTCGCGGCGCTGGGAACAGCGCTGGGTTTGATCGTGTTCGCGCTGCTCGTGCACTGGCGTCGAGGCCACAGCGCGCGCCCGCTGCTGATCGGTCTGGCGATCTCCGCTGCGCTGATCACCGTGCAGGCCGCGGTCACGACGGATCGCGAGCGGGCGGGCGTGATCCTGAAGGCGATCGAAACCGACCTGCTCGGATCGCGCGTGGACGCTCTGAAGGCGGCGCTGAGTACGAACTTTCACGCGGAAGGCATGAATGCGGACGACCTGCTCGATCGAACGCGGCGCGCGCTGCAGCGGATTCGAATCGCGCGCGTCTGGCGCACCGACCTGCGGGTGGTCGCTTCGACCGCCGAGGGCTTCGTTGCGGAAGCCGCCTACATCGCCGACTTGCGGTCTGAATCGCGCGGGGGCGGCACGCTGCGTTCGCGCTGGAGGATTGAGTTCGCGCGAGAACCGGGCGCGGTCCGCATTCGCGCGGTGATCCCCACGCACCTGCACGGAGCGGAGGTTCGTGGCTGGTCCGATCTGAACGATCGCTGAGCGGCGCCGGGCATTCGGAGCCGGCGCTACGGGGCGGCCGGCGTCCGAGCCGCCGCCGCGGCGTCCGATTGTCGCGCTTCGGGCGGTAGCCGTTCGAGCTGCTGGCGTGCGTCCATGTTCTGTGGATCGAGCTCGAGCACTTTCTCCAGCGCCGCGGCCGCCTTGGCGTCCTGAGCGGTGTTCACATACAGCAGCGCAAGTTGCATCCAGTGCCCGGGCGTCGCCGCATCGTATTCGACCATCTTCTCGGCCACCGGAATGGCCTGATGATACGACATCATGCGGTGCAGCTCGGCCTGAAGCACGAGCGTCTCGACCACCGCCTGGAGCATCGCCGCGGCGGCCTTTTCGGTGCCCGGCTGAAGCACGTCGCTGCGCGTTCCGTCCACGTTCGGCACGTACAACCGCTGGTGATATTCGCGCAGCACGCTGAGCCGCGAGTCATACGCCGCATTCAGCCGTCCGATCGCCTCGAGGTTGGACCGGTCCTGCTGCATTTCGAATTCGGCGATCTGCACCAGCCGCTGCGTGGCGACCAGCGCGCGGTCATAGTCTTGGCTCTCCGTCAGAATCACCGCGAGGTATTGCCACGCCAGAAAGTGCTTCTCGTCGGCGCGAATCGCGTTCTCGATCGTCTCGATCGCCTTCGCCGTCTGACCCGAGCTGCGCAACGCGCGCCCTTTCAGAAGCAGCAGCTCGGCTTTCTTCTCGGCCGGCGCCACGGGCTCGGCGATATCGAGGTAGTGCAGTGCCTGTCGCGGCATGTTCGTGCCCACGTACAGCCGCCCCAGCCCGAAATTCGCGCGAAACTCGTTCGGCTGGATCGCGCGCACCGCGTTGTAGGCCTCGCGCGCCCGAGCCGCCTGCCCGAGCATTTCGTAGACCTCGCCGCTCAGAGACAGCGCCTGAACGTTGCTCGATTCTTGCGCCAGCGCGGCGTTCACGAACGGCTCGGCCTCGGCGTACTTTTCCTCCGCGACCAGGCGCTCGGCCTCCGCCAGCAGCTCCGCGATCGGCGTCGGCGCAGGCGCGCCGGTCGTCTGGCCCATCGCCGCGACGGACATGCACCACGCCGCCAGGCACAACACCCCGCATCGTCTCATCAAGAGTCGCTCCCGCATTCCATGCTCTCGCCGCCCGGCATTCACTCGCTTCCGCCGCTCGCACGTACCGCGAGACGGGCGTCACGCCCGTCACCCCCCACCAAAGCGACCGCGCGCTGTTCGTAACATCGGCGTCCTGCGACGCGCTCACGTAGCGAGCAATGCTGCGCGCAGCGCCCCAAGCGCCGTGCGCACGGCGCGCAGCCGCGCTACGGCGCGAGTCGAATCCTCGCCAAACCGGTGCTCCCATGAGCGAACGCCGCTCGGACCCGCCAACCCGACGAAGACCAGTCCCACCGGCTTGGCCGGCGAACCACCGGCCGGTCCCGCAACCCCGGTGCTCGAAAGCGCATACGTTGCGCGAAAGCGACGCCGCGCGGACACGGCCATGTGTTCGGCAACCGTCGCGCTCACCGCGCCCTGCGCTGCGATCATCGCGGACGGAACGTCCAGCAGGTCGTGCTTCGCCTCGTTCGCATACGTCACCACCGCGCCCAGAAAATACGCGCTGCTGCCGGGCGTGTCGGTCAGGGCCGATGCGATCATGCCGCCCGTGCAGCTCTCCGCAGTGCAGACGGTCGCGCCGCGCGCGGCGAGCTGCGCGCCGACCACGCCGGCCAACGTGTCCGAGTCCGCCCCGAACACGACGACGCCGAGCCGGCGGCGAATCTCGCGCTCCGTCTCGTCGAGCATGGCGTCGGCCTCGCTTGTCGTCGCCGCGTCCGCATTAATCCGAATGCCGATCGCGCCGATGTCCGCGGTCGTGCCGACCTCCGGGTTTCGCCCGCGCGCCATCAGGTCCGCGATCCGCGCGCCCAGCTCGGACTCCGGCAAGCCGATCGTGTGCAACAGACGGGTTCGAAGCGTTCGCCCGCCGCCCATCGCGCGCAAGTTCGGAAGCACCTGCTCGGCGAACATCGCCTTCATTTCGCTCGGCACGCCAGGCATCGCGTAGCACGCTGTTCGCCCGATCGACACGAATACGCCGGGCGCGGTCCCGTTGCGATTCTCCAGCAGTCGCCCGCCCGCGGGACAGAGCGCCTGCACGCGGTTCCGATCCGGCATCTCCCGGCCTCGCCGAACGAAAAATATCCGAATCTGCTCCAGCGCGGCCGCATCTTCGCGCAGCGCGCCGCCGCTGACCCGCGCCAGCGCTTCGCGCGTCAGATCGTCCTCAGTCGGGCCAAGCCCGCCTGTGATCAGGACAACGTCCGACCGTGCCGCCGACAGCCTCATTTCCTCGCAAATATCGTCCAGACTGTCGGATACGGTCGCATGCCTCCCGCATCGCACACCGACGGACGCCAGCTCACGCGAGAGCCATGCCGCATTGGTATCTACGCTCTGCCCGAGCGTAAGTTCGGTGCCGATCGAGATTACGGTCGCGCCGAGCATGCTCCCACCGTTGCCACGGGCGATCTCGCGCCGTACGCTCATTCTAGGTGCGGCCGACCGTGCGTGCGAATCGCGGCCCGGAAGCGCACGTTCCCGCAAAGCGAAGGAAGCGAGTGAATTCGACGCTTTCCGCAAGCCGGTTGTACGCCCCGGAATCGACGATCGTGTGGCATGCCGCAACGCTGCCGCGGACGTTCGCCGAACCGGCCGTGGAGTATCGTCGCGCCCGCGAAGCCGGAGCGCTATTCGACCGATCCGATCGCGGGTTGCTGCTCGTAACCGGTAACGACCGCAAGACCTGGCTGCACAATCTCGTGACGAATGCCGTGAAAACGCTCGACGATTACGCCGGAAACTATGCGTTCGCGTGCGACGTGCGCGGCCGAATTCAGTTCGACCTTTGCATCCTCAGCGGACCTGACGCGATCCGGATTGACGTCGAGCGGCAAGTCGCCGCCAAGGCGCTGACCCACTTCGATCGCTTCCTCATCACCGAGGACGCCCGGCTCGAGGACGCGTCGCCGAGATTTGCGCGGCTGGCGGCATCCGGACCGGCCGCCGAGACGATCGCGACGCACTGGCGGCTGCCCGCGCCGCATGTCATGGGCGCGTTGTCGAGCTACGCGACGCCGATCGAGGGCGCGATCGCGTTCCGACATGACTTCGCCGGCGCCCCGGGGATCGAATTGATCGTTCCGATGGAGCTCGCCGCCGCGACGTGGGACACGCTCGTCGGGGACTGCGGCCTGACCCCAGCCGGTCAGGACACGCTGAACCTGCTCCGCGTCGAAGCGGGCATTCCCTGGCTGGGCGAAGACATCGACGACACAGTGGTCCCCGCGGAAACCGGGCAGCTCGAGCGCGCCGTCAGCTTCAAGAAGGGCTGTTATCTGGGTCAGGAAATCATCGAGCGGATGCGTTCGCACGGGTCGGTCGCGCGGAAACTGGCGCGGCTCGGGTTGACGGACGCCTCGACTCTCGCGCCGCCTGCCCCGATCCGGCGCGCCGGGCGCGACGCCGGGCGAGTCACTTCGATCGTCCGCCGACCGACGGACGGCGCGTGGCTGGGGCTGGGCTATCTCCGCACGAATCTGCCGGATTTCGAGGGGCTGGAGTGCGGCGATCCGCCGCAGGCAATTCGGGCGTTGTCGTCGTAGAATCGGCCGCGGGGCAGTAGCCCAACGGCAGAGGCAGGGGACTTAAAATCCCTCCAGTGCGGGTTCAACTCCCGTCTGCCCCAATCGGCTCCCGACTCACCCACCTCCCGCGCCGCGGCTCGTAGTAGCGCTCGCCCCAGTATCCCAGCCCGGCTTCGTCGTCCCAGTACTTGGTGCTGAAGCGGAACGGGTTGTTGTCGGCGGAGTCGCCGGTCGTGGCAATTACGTTCCCGTACGCGTCGTACTCATACGCGGCCGCGAGCGCCCCGGCCGGGTCGTTCGGGTCGGCCGACAGGTCGGCCAGTTGACCCACGTTCCCGTTCGCGTCGTAGAAGAATGCATACGCCGCGTCGTCGGCCGTCGTGCCCGTGCCCCGCGTGTCCAGGCAGCCCAGCAGCCCGCCGATCCCGCCGGCGCTTTCCACCGGCGAGACGCCCGCCCCAGCCGAGCCAGACCGGTGAGCGAAGACTGGTGAGAGAAGACCGGCGAAAGAAGACCGGTCAGAGACCGGTCCCCCACCCGATTGACCGCTCAAATCCGGCCCCCAGGCGTACTTCTTGAGCACCACGTTCGACCCGTTCAGCTCGCCCAGCAGAAGCCAGTCGTACCACACGAACCGACGGAAACTGATCCGATCGCGCAGCTGCTCTTCCAGCTGCGGGTCCGACAAATTGAACCACTTCTGCAGCATCAGGCATTTCACGTACAGCCGCACCGGCCAGTGCGGCCGGCCGCCACGCGAGACTTCGCCCTTCGCCGGACGCGAAAACACGTCGGCCACGCTGCGGGCCAGCTCGTCCCACGGGATCAGCCGCTCGCACTTGTCCAGAAAAGCCATCGTCCGCGGCCCGCCGAGGTCAGCCGCCGCGCCATCCAGAAACGTCGGGTGTTCAGGTGTGCGTTCCATAAGAAGCAGTATGCCACAAGCTCAATCAAAAGGTGCGCTGGAATCTGGGATTTTCAGAGGCCCCCCTTGCTCCCGTTCCAGATGACGAGATCGCCGACGCGTGTCAGGACGCCGCCTGGGTCGGTCAGCACGGATCTGATCGCCGGGATTCCGTGCTCTGTGAATGCGCGGTATATGTATGGTGCCAATTGCGTGGTCAACTCGCCGAGTAAAATCGTGGCCGCCATAGCTGTCCCTCGCCGCAAGCACTTGCCGAGATCACGCTTATTGTCGGCCGCCGGGTTGGCGGCGTCAAGCATGCCTTGGACAGCCTCCCCGCGAAACCTGCGAGTCGGAATCGGCCAGGGGCCGCGCCCGACCGTCCGGAAAGGGCAGGACTCCCCCCGGAATGGGGGCGAATGGCTCGCGGATGGCCGCGGATCAGTGACGGAGGGCGGCGAACAAGCGGCATAGAGCGGCTACACCGGCGCTGGCGGGCAGGATGCCCGCCCTACCCTCCGCGACAGCCGCGAGGTGCTTCGCTGCGCGTTCGGCCAGAGCCTCCAGGCCGGGTTCTCGACCATCGACATCGGCGGAATCCTCAGCAACGTCACGAACAAGTTCCTGCTCGAGGGTTTCTTCAGCGTCGAGCGGACGTGGCGGAACATCACCGCCGTCCGCAACGTCAGCGACTTCAAGACTGTCACCAGCTATCGCCTGGTGGGCAAGGACCAGTACGAGAAGGTCGCACCGGGCGGTGAGCTGAAGCATGGCACGCTGGGTGAGCAGGCCTACACGAACAAGGCCGAGACGTACGGCCTGATCCTCGCGATCGACCGACGGGACATCATCAACGACGACCTCGGCGCGATCACCACCGTGCCCCGCAAGCTCGGGCGCGGCAGCGGCCTGAAGATCAACGATGTCTTCTGGTCGATCTTCATGAACAACGCCGCGTTCTTCACGGCGGGCAACAACAACTACCTGACCGGCGCCGACACGGCGCTGGGCATCGACGGCCTGACGAAGGCCGAGGTCGCGTTCAACAACCTGGTCGACCCCGACGGCAAGCCGCTGGGCGTGATGCCACAGGTGATCCTCGTCCCGACCGCCCTGTCGGCGATGGGCACGATGCTGTTCAAGTCGCTGGAGTTCCGCGACACGACCGCGAACACGAAGACGCCGGTCGCCAACCCGCACCAGGGCAAGTTCCGCGTCGAGGTGAGCCGGTATCTGAGCAACACGCAGTACACCGGCTTTTCGGACAAGGCGTGGTACCTGCTGGCCGATCCGACCGACCTGCCGGTGATCGAGGTCGCATTTCTCAACGGCCAGGAGTCGCCCACGATCGAGACCGCCGACGCGGACTTCAACATGCTGGGCGTCCAGATGCGCGGCTACCACGACTTCGGCGTGAATCTGCAAGAACCCCGCGGCGGCGTGAAGAGCAAGGGCGAGGTGTAGCGGACAGGCACGTAGGCACGAAGCCACGTAGGAGTGAATCGCAATGGCACAGGCAACATTCGTGCATGAGGGCGCGTCGATCGACTACACGCCCGGCGCGGCCGTCGCCGCGGGCGACGTGGTCGTGCAGGGCGAGCTGGTCGGCGTCGCGAAGACGCCCATCGCGGCCAACGCGCTGGGCGCGCTGGCTGTCTCGGGCGTGTTCGATTTCGCCAAGGCCACGGGCGGCGGCACCGCGATCGCGATCGGCGTCAACGTCTACTGGGACGACGCGGCCAACCAGGCGACCACCAACGCCGGCGCCGGCGCGAACAAGCTGATCGGCAAGTGCGTGAAGGCCGCGGCCGACGCCGACGCGACGGTGCGCGTGCGGATGTCGCAGTAGCCGGGAAGGGTTCGCGATGCCGGACGTGCTCGAAAAAGGTCTCGCGTGGCTGGACGACCAGCGTCATGCCCACATGACGCGGACAGTCGTCTACCAGCGCGGCAGCGACGCGGTGGAGATCGCTGCGACGATCGGCCGTACCGAGTTCGAGCAGGTCGACGAGCACGGCGTCGTGCAGCGCATCCAGTCGCGGGATTTCCTGGTGCGGGCAGCCGACCTGGTGCTGGCCGGCGCACCAACACTGCCGAAGGCCGGCGACCGCATTCGCGAGACGGTCGGCACACAGACGTTCGTGTACGAGGTCATGGCCCCGGGCAACGAGCCGCCGTGGCGCTACAGCGATCCGTACCGCAAGGCGCTGCGGATTCACACGAAGCACGTGGCTACGGAGTGATGTCGTGGACGTTGACGCACCGCCGATCAATGGGAACGCCCGTCAGAAGTTGGCCTGGCTCGCCGGCGTCGTGCTGACGCTGCTGACCATCCTGATGCTGGCCGGCGGTGCGCGGCTGCTGCGGCACGACTCGCAGATCGCGGTACATGACACGCGCATCGAGACCATCGAGAAGTCGCTGGGGCGCATTGAGGCGAAGCTGGATCGGCTGCTGGAGCGACACCCGTGAGCGTGATCCTGGACATCGCGGACGCCGTCGTCGCCAGCCTGAACGCGGGCTCGTTCGCGCTGGAGTTCGAGGCCAAGCGGAAGTACCAGCCGGTCTTCGAGCTCCAGGACATGGAGACGCTGCACGTCAGCGTCGTGCCGGAGTCGCTGGCGATCACGACGGCGGCCCGCGACAGCGGGTTCTTCAACTGCGCGATCGACATCGGCGTGCAGAAGAAGGTGAACCCGGATGAGCCCGACGAGCTCGACGAGTTGATGAATCTGGTCGAGCAGATCGCCGACCACTTGCGGATGAAGCGGCTCGACGACGCGCCGAGTGCCGCGTGGCTGAACATCGCCAACGAGCCGGTGTTCGCGTCCGAGCACCTGGAGCAGTGGCGGCAGTTCACGAGCGTGCTGACGGTGACGTATCGGGTGCGGAGATGATCAGTGCCAGCAAACGCGGTGGTGAAGTCGATCGTGCTGGGCCTGCCGACGTGGACCCAATTGGCCAGCGTCCCGACGGTGGTCCAGGCGAGCGTCATCGCCGATCCGAAGAACGCGGGCAACATCAGCGTGCGGTTCCGCGGCGGGATCACGACCTCGTGGCCGCCGGGCGCAGCGGTGTCGTTCGAGGCGGTGGACCTCTCGGAAATCGAGGTCCGCGGTGCACCGAACTACAAAGTGCTCGTCGCGGCGTACGCACCGGGAACGCATCCGCGCGGGCGCAGCGCACTGCACCTGGGCACCAAGTACGTCGTGGAGCAGGCTGAGGCGATTCCCAACGAGGGCGAAGGCGAGATTGGAATCGGGTGAGCGATGGTCAACGTCTACATGAAATCGTTCAACCTCGGCTCGGGCCAGTACGTAAAGCTGGCGGATCTCTCGACCGTCATGAACGCCACGATCATCGCCAGCGTGAAGAACACGAACCCGGTGAACGTGCGCTTCCGCGGCGGAACGCCGGCGTCGTGGCCGCCCGGTGCGGCGGCGCTGTTCGAAGGCGTGGACCTCAGCGAGTTCGAGGTGCAGGGCGCATCCGGGCACCTGCTGCTCGTGGTCGGCTATACGCGGTAAGGAGGCTGTGGCATGCCGAATGTCATTCTGGGCATGGACGCGAAGCTGTATTACGGCAACGCCGGATCATCTGCTACGAACGAGATGACCAACGTGCGGGACGTCACCGTCTCGGCGGAGGCCGGCGAGGCTGATGTCACCACCCGCGCCAACAGCGGCTGGCGCGCGACAGTCGCGACGTTGAAGGAAGCCAGCGTCGAGTTCGAGATGGTCTGGGATACGGCGGATGCCGGCTTCACCGCGATCAAGAACGCCTACCTCAACAACGAGCTGATCGGTTTCCAAGTGCTCGACGGTGCCGGCGGCCAGGGATTGCAGGCTGACTTCATGATCACGGCCTTCTCGCGCAGCGAAGCGCTGGAGGAGGCGATCACGGTCTCAGTCACGGCCAAGGTGACGTATTCGGCCACGGCGCCGAGCTGGATCGGTGGGTAAACCATGAAGACCTTCAACGACAACGCGGGCCGCACCTGGACGATCGCGATCAACGTCGACGCGATCAAGCGCGTCCGCTCGCTGCTCGACGTGGACCTGCTGGAGATTGTCGACGGCAAGCTCATCGAGCGGCTGATCCGCGACCCGGTGCTGCTGTGCGACGTGGTCTACGCCGTCTGCAAGCCCGAGGCCGATGCGAAGGACGTGAGTGACGAGGAGTTCGGCCGCGCGATGGCCGGCGACGCGATCGAGCACGCGACCAAGGCCCTGCTGGAGGACCTCGTGGGTTTTTCCCCGAGCCCGAGAGATCGGGCGAACCTCCAGCGCGTGCTTCAGACGACGTGGAACGTGATGGACAAGGCCCGCGACCTGATCGAGCAGCGGATCGAAAGCGGCGAGCTCGAGCAGGTCGTCGAACGAGCGCTCGCGAATGCTGGCAGCTCATCTGGCGCTGCGCCGGAATCGTCGGCATCGAGCCCGGCAAGCTGACGCTGCGCGAACTGCTGGCGATGGCCGACGGCCGTTCGCGCGACGAGTGGGCTCGTATGAGCGCTCTGATGGCGCTGACCGCCAACTGCCATCGCGACCCGAAGAAGACGCGGGCGCTGCGGCCGAGGGATTTCGACCCGCACGCCAGGAGCGGCGCAACCGCCAAGGCAGACATCACCGTCCTGAAGGACGTGTTCATCGATCGAAAGATGCCCGGGTATGGAGGCCCGAGCGGGTTCGAGTGAGGCAAACACAAGGAGAAAGCGTATGCCTCTTCCGGAAGAAGTCGTGCAGAGTGTGGCGTCCACCAACTTCAAGTCGCTGGGCGACGGTCCGTCGTTCTACCACAACCTGGCGATGAGCAACGCGACCAACCAGCAGAACCTGGCCGCGCAGAACGCGATCGCCCAGCAGCAGGCGCTCGGCACCGTGCTGACCGCCGCCGTGGGCAAGATCGTGAAGGCGCTGACCGAGGCCGACGCCGAGGAGGCCGTGTCGCTCAACAAGCTCATGAGCGGCGACGACGTGGCCAGCAAGATCAGCAGCCTGATCGGGGCGCTGGGCTTCGGCCAGATCGGGGCCAAGACGGCCCAGACCACGCCGCCGCCCACCGGCGGATGATGACTGAACCCGGGCGACCCGCGGCGCGCTGAACCGGCGCGCCGCGGGCGCTCGCCCGTTTTGCATGTGAGGGCACAGCAATGGCGACGTACACGTTCACCAGCGGCAGCGTGCTCCAGAGCGGCGCGACGCAGGGCGCGCTGGCCGGCGAGGCGATTAACGCCGGCGAGTTCGTCTACCTCGACCCGGCTGATGGCAAGGCCCGCAAGTCCGAGTGCGACGCGACGGTCGACAAGGCCAAGGTCGCGGGCATCGCCGTGAACTCGGCCGTGGCGGGCCAGCCCATCAGCTACGTCGCGAGCGGCGAGGTGACGGTCAATGCGGCGTTCCTCAGTGTCGGGCTGCTGCTCGTGCTTTCACCGACTGCGGGCAAGTGCATGGACGTGGGCGATCTGGTCAACACGCAGTACGTGACCGTCATCGGCTGGTCAACCGCGGCCGACAAGCTGAAGGTCAACCTGGCGCACAGCGGCATTCAGAGGAACCTTGCGCCATAGGTCGAAATGGCATTTCACCGTGAAGGAAGCGAAGTCGTAAATGGTCGTTTCGAATGACGGAGTACGGCTGCTCGAAGAAGTACGAGATGTCGCAGAGGCCAAGTCGGTTTGCCCAAGCAATGCTCCGTTCGTCGTCCGCGGTAACGACGTACCCGAGAGGCTCAAGCCCGACTTGGCATAACACGACGGGACTCGGGCCGCCCGACGTATCGATCGCGCCAAACACGCCTTCGAAGACCGGCGGCCCGCAGTGGAAGGAAACGAAAAAACGGAATCCGGGCGTCCGGCCATTCAGTCGCGGCTGAGTGACCAAACGACGTAAATTGAGGAAGTGCGGCAGATCGATGGATAGTGGCTCAGACATCGCCAACGTCATCACAGCGAGCTCCTTCGCGACCAAGAGCGCGTGGAGCGTAAACGGCAGCAAGACCGAACTCCCCGCCGGCAGTTTGCTGCGGTACTCGACCGCCTGCCGTGTCCAGCGCACGAACGCGGGTACGTAATGGGTCCCGGCCATGTTGTTGCAGTATCCACAGAGTGACGAGTGCGTGAGTCCCCTCTGGAGTTGCGCTCCGCGCGGCAGGCCCACGGCGAAGCTCTGCAGAGTGTGTACCCACAGGCGCCGGTCGTTGCCGGCCGCACGCGGTATGACGTGCTCCGCGGTCATGTCGCGGATGTCACCGCAGATGCGACATCGCTGGCGCAGCTTAGAGCTCACGCCACGATTTTCAGGGGCGGCAGCGTGAGGTGCAATCGATGATCGACATGCGGATCAAGCACCTGTTCTTCGACCGCCAGACGGTCGTGCACGCCGTCGACAAGGCCAAGCGCCAGGCCCTCTCGCGCGCCGGCGCGTTCATCCGCACCGCTGCCAAGAGCAGCATCCGCAGCCGCAAGGGCGCCGCGCCGCCGGGCCGGCCGCCGCACTCGCACACCGGGCTGCTCAAACGCTTCATCTTCTTCGGCTACGACCCGAGCACCGAATCGGTCGTCGTCGGCCCGGTGAAGCTCAACCGCTCGACCGGCGCGCCGCATCTTCTGGAGTTCGGCGGCGGCGTTGTCGCGAAGAAGCCTCTGCTGGTGCCGATCGGCAACACCGGTCGCGACAAAAAGGGACGCTTCACGGCCCGGCGGCTCAAGCGCATTCCCGCCGGCACGCGCCTGAAGTATGAGCCGCGCCCGTTTATGGGGCCCGCGCTGGAGAAGGAGCGCCCGAACCTCCCGAAGACCTGGGCCAACAGTGTGCGGGGAGGCTGACGCATGGCCGCCGCACAGGGCATCCGGGCCGGACGGGCGTTCGTCGAGCTGGGCGTGAGCGACAAACTCACCGCCGGGCTGAAGAAGGCCCAGCGCCAGCTCCAGACCTTCAGCGCTGGCGTGCGCTCGATCGGCCAGAAGCTCGTCGCCGCCAGCGTCGCGGCCGCCACGCCGCTGGCGATCAGCGGCACGGTCTTCGCCGGCTTCGAGCAGCGCATGGCGCGCGTCCGCGCGCTCTCCGGCGCCACCGGAAAGGACTTCGAACGCCTCTCGAACGAGGCCAAACGCCTCGGCGAAACGACGGTGTTCAGCGCCAGCCAGGCGGCCGATGCGATGAGCTTCTTCGCGCTGGCTGGCTTCGACGTCGAGCAGATCCTCAAGGCGATCGGCCCGACGCTGAACCTCGCCGCCGCCGGGCAGCTCGAGATCGCCCAGGCCGCCGACATCGCCGCCAAGATCATGGCGGGCATGGGCATCGAGGCCGATCGTCTAGGCAACGCCGTCGACGTGCTCACGAAGGCGATGACGACCGCCAACACCGACCTGAACCAGCTCGGCGACGCGATGAAGTTCGTCGGTCCGATCGCCAAGAGCGCCGGCGTTGCGTTCGAGGAGATCGTCGCGGCGATTCAGCTCCTCTCCAACGCGGGCATCCAGGGCGAGATGGCGGGCACGACGCTGCGCGGCGCGATCCTGGCGCTCACGAGCCCGAGCAAGGAGGCCGCCGACAAGCTGAAGGAGTTGGGCGTCAGTGTGAACGACGCGCAGGGCAACGTGCGGCCGCTGGCGGACATCATCGACGACCTCAATCGCGCGCTGGAAGGCATGGGCACCGGCGAGCGGCTGGATGTGCTCGGCCGTCTGTTCCCGGCCCGCACGGCCGCCGGCGTCGCCGAGCTGCTGTCGCAGGGCGCGGACAAGCTGCGCGACTACACGGCCGCGCTGCAAGAATCCGGCGGCGTGGCGGCGCGCATCGCCGGCGTGCAGCTCAACACGCTCCAGGGCAACGCGATCATCCTGAAGAGCGCGCTGGAAGGTCTGGCGATCGCCGTGGGTGAATCGCTGGTCGGGCCGCTGCGCGTCGTTGCACACGTTGCGGCGCAGGTCACCGGTCAGTTCACCCAGTGGGTGCGCGAGAACAAGGCGACCGTCGCGATCATCGCCGCGTCGATCGTGGCGGTCGGGGCATTGGGCACGACGCTGGTCGCACTCGGCGTCGCGGGCCAGGCGGCCGCGTTCGCGCTCGGCGGAGTCGGATCAATCCTCGCCGCCGTGAAGATCGCCTTCGCCGCTGCGACGGCTGCGATCGGCGCGATGCTCTCCCCGATCGGTCTGGTCGTGACCGCCGTCGCGGGCCTCGGCGTGGCCGCCGTCATCTATTCCGGGGCCGCGGGCGACGCCCTCACGTGGCTGGGCGAGCAGTTCGGCCGGCTGCGCGACATAGTAAGTAAGGTAAGAGGCGGCATCACCGACGCCCTGGCGGCCGGCGACATCACCCTCGCGGCACAGATCCTCTGGCTGGCACTGAAGTTAGCGTGGCAACAGGGCGTGGACGCGCTCAACCGGGCGTGGCTCGAGGCCAAGCGCTTCTTCATCGGCACGGCGCAGGCCATGTGGTTCGGGGCGCTGGCCGCCGCGCAGCAGGTCTTCCATGCCCTCGAGGTCGCCTGGATCGAGACTACCGCGTTCCTCTCGAAGACCTGGACGAACTTCACGTCCGACCTGCGCCAGGCCTGGGGCATCATCCAGAACTGGCTGACCAAGCGCTGGCTCGACCTGATGAACCTCTTCGGCCAGCTCACCGACGAGCAGGCCGAGGCGGCCAAGCAGATGGCCGACCAGGAGTTTGCCGAGGGCGCGGCCGAAATCGAACGACGTCGCACGGGCGCACTAACCGAACGCGAACAGCGCCGGCAGAGCGAGCGCGAGCAGTCGGGTGCTATCAATGAAGCCACGCTGGCCGAGATCGGCCGGCAGTTCGAGGAAGCGCAGCGGGCGCTGGACGCCGACACCGACGCGAAGATCGCCGAGACCAAGCGCCAGCTCGCCGAGGCCCGCAAGGCGCTGGACGAAGCGCTGGCGGAGGCGAAGCGCAAGCGCGAGGAAGCCGAGACGGAGAAAGCCCCGCCCGGCAGGCCCAAGCTCCCCGGTGATCTGAAGGACCAGCTCGCCGGGATCGCCGACGTCCTGGCCGGCAAGATCAGTGTCACCGGCACGTTCAACCCGGCCGCACTGCTGGGCCTCGGCGGCGATGCCGAAGAGCGCACCGCGCGGAACACCGAGCAGATCGCCAAGCACACGAAACGCCTGGCCGACGCGGCAGTCACGGGCGGGCTGACGTTTGCATGAGGCTGGAGGCTGTAGACCGCAGGCTGGAGGGCTGAATGCGAGGCAGTGCCGCGAGCTGCGTTGCTACGGCCTACAGCCTCCAGTCTACAGCCTGAGCGAGCGCAGCGAGCATGATCGAGGTTGTGGAAAAGTTCGAGAGCCGGCTTGTCACCACGGGCACAAACCCGTCGGTCGAGCTGCGCTACACGATCCGCGGCACGAACGACGACGTCGAGGCCCGTAGCGCGCTGGTCGCTAACTCGCCGGCGCTTTACGACCCCTGGGGCGGCGGCCTGCTCTTCCTGCCGCGCGACACGGTCAGCGTGCAGCCGGTCGGTGACATGCTGTGGGAGGGCATCGTCCGCTACGGCACGGTGCCTGCCACGAACGAATCAGTCTTCGCGTTCGACACCGGCGGCGGCACGCAGCACATCACGCACAGCCGGCAGACGGTCGCGTCGTACGCGCCGCCGGGCGGCACCGCGCCCGACTTCAAGGGCGCGATCGGCGTCACGGCCGACAGCGTTGAAGGCGTGGACGTCACCGTCCCGGTCTACCACTTTTCGGAGACCCATTACGTCGACGCCGCATTCGTCACCGAACCGTACAAGGCGACGCTGTTTGCGCTCACTGGCCGCGTCAACAGCGGCGCGTTCAAGGGTCTGGCCGCTGGCGAGTGCCTGTTCCTCGGCGCGGCGGGCACGAAGCGCGGCCAGGGCGACTGGGAGATCACCTTCCGCTTCGCGGCCAGTCCCAACGTCACGGGCCTGACCATCGGCGACATCACCGGCATCGCAAAGAAGGGCTGGGAGTACCTCTGGGTGCGCTACGCCGACGCCGAGGACGCGGCGGCCAAGGCACTGGTGAAGAAGCCGGTCGCGGTCTACATCGAGAAGGTCTACGCCGACGGCGATTTCAGTCTGCTGGGGATTTGAGCATAGCATGGCGGACAAGCGCCTACGTCGAGGAGAGCGACAGAATGTCAATCGAGAATCACAAGCAGCACGGCCCCCCGGACTTCAAGATTGCGGGCTTCTGTGTCTGGGTGTTTGGCCGCGAGTTTGACGCGGCCGAGGACTACTGGGACGGGAATTGGCTGCGCGTACTCGCCCAATGTGGTGCCGAGGGCGCGATCGTGCGTGCGTCCGGCGCGATTCTGCACCTATCAGAAGTGCAACGATGGCTTGAGCAGCTCAGGCCTCTACACGCGAGTCTGACGGGCAGCGCTGAACTCGCCTGCATTGAGCCATATCTCAACGCCAAGGTCGACCTGAAGGACGGTCGCGGCACGTTGGTCGTTGACATCACGCCCGATCATCTGACGCAACAGCACAAGTTTGAATTCGAGGTCGACCAGTCGTATTTGCCGGAGCTGATCTCGGCGCTCGAACGGCTGCTGAGGGAATATCCGGTCCGCGGGCGACCGAACGGAAGTTAGCGATGGCCGGACCGATGCAGAAAGTGAAGCGCGGCGATCCGCTGGTCATTCCGGCGGCGACGTTCAACACGTTCATCGACGCCGCCCGCGACTTCCAGGACCGCCAGCGCACCGCCCGGCGCGACGCCGTCCGTGAGCAGCGCGACACCGGAATCGTGCTAGTCCGCAACGAGAGCGGCGAAGATCGCGAGCGTTTCGATGTGCTCGGCATCGAAGGACCGATCATCGAGCGCATCGACAACGAGGACGAGTTCAAGCAGCGCGTCGCGCTGCGCGGCATCGTTCCGTCCAGCCCGCATCCAGGCAAGTTCGCGATTCTGCTCGAGCCCGCAAAGGACCAGGCGATCGTGCGCGCCTGCGTGGACGGCGTGTGCGTCGTCCGTGTGCGGATGGTCGACGAGGCGCATACCTCGGCCGACGTGGCGGTCGGCGTCGCGTCGCGACTGGAGAGCGGCGATTCGGGCACGGCCCGGTTGCTCTGGGTCGAGCCGGTCGAGGACCGGCAGGACCCGGAGATCGCCTGGACGGTCGCTCGCATTGGCGGCGGCATCGCCGCGCAGCGAAACCCACGCATGGTGATGGTGCAGAAAGACGGCGGCGCGGCCGGGAGCCTGGGTGCGACGTGCTCGTTCACGTATCGCATCTGGGCGGAAACGGCCGATCCGCTGGAGGATGAGCCGCTCGCGGCAGGCTTGTCGCCGCATCGCGCGCGGATGGCGTTCACGAAGTACGAGGCGGCGGCGGACTTCTCGTACGGTCTGGCGCACTACGACGAGACGCTCGACCGCTGGACGCTGCTCGACTGCCTGCAGGAGCGCCCGGCCAGGTCGGCCGGCTGCGCGGCGGGGGCATGACCCGTGCCGTGCGCATCGGCTGAGATCGTGACGAACACGCGGGGCGAGGTGCTGCTCGACGACGCCGGGCAGGTGCACGCGCACGACCCGAACGGCGTCCCGTGCTGCCCGCCGTGCGAGTCGGTCGGCCCGGGCGCGTGCCGGAATCGCAACATCATCGCGACGTTCAGCGGCGTGGTCGTGCCGGTGGGGTCGTGCTGTCCGCGCGGCGGACCCGAGGGAGAGTTTCAGGTCTTCTCGCAGCGGGTGCTCAGCTCGAGCTCGGTCAACGTCGCGATCGCAGTGCCGCCGAGAACGTTCAGCGGGGACGGGTGGTGCCTGTATGACTCCACATTCGGCAATGGACAGGTCAGGGACTACTTCCTGCCGGGCTGTACGGGCTCGTTTCAACTGTATCCGCTTGCGTACCTGGTCTCGATCCGCATCAGCAGGCATTTCTGGTCGTTCAACGACCAGTGCGTAATTGAGGTCGGGCTCGATTCGCTGGGAGGGCTGGTGCGGGTGTTCAGGGGGTTCTGGTGCTCGTATGACCCGATTCTCGATCTCGAAAACGGCATCTCCGTCCCGAACCTGATCGGGTCGTGCGGCGGAACGACGGCTGGCTCACCGTGCGGCGGCCCGGCTCACCCGGGGATGCATCTCGGCGGCGACGGACAGGTGACGCTCCAGTATGCGTAGCTTCGTGGATTCCTATGCCTGCCGCAGCCGGGTGCACTGCGTCGCGTGCCGTGATCCCGGAACGGGTGGACAGGCGTTCCGGACGTCGCTGGGCACGGCGTACACGCTGCCGGCCGACGCTCCGGACGGCCTGTTCTCCTGTCCGAACGGAATCACCGCCGCCGCCGCGCAAGCGGCGAAGCCCGCGGCTTCGATCAACCTGGACGAGCCGGCGGTGGCCGAGCGGCTGAGCGTCTGCGAGACGTGCGAACACTCGCGCGCTCTGGCCGACGACGCTCCCGGCTGCGCGCTGGTGACTTGCCAGGGATGCCGCCGGCGGGGATCGCCGTCCGCGCGGCGATTCGCCGAGTTGCTGAAGTCCGGCGCGCCTTGTCCGCATCCGGGCGGGAATCGCTGGCTCGGATGCACGGCGCGGGCGTGCGCGGCGAACCGGCACGCGTCCATCTGACGGCCTACTGCCCGGACGACGAGCTCGGGCTGCTGAGCTGCGACTACGTGCTCGCCCGCGCCGCCGAGCTGCTCGACGGCACCAGCGAAGCCGAGCTGCGGCGCTGGTTGATCAAGCGCGACCCGGCGATCGCCGACCTCTTCGCCAAGCTCGACGCCGGCTGGAAGCTGCCGAAGACCGGCGAGCTCACCGTGGACCCGAGCAACGCGCCAACGGAGGCGCGGATCATCCGGCATCTGCTGCGCGAACGCATCGAGCAGTGCGCCGCGCGATAGGCATGAGCCCCGCACGTGGCAATCGAACTCTGAGGGCAAGGAGGCCCGGAACATGACGAGCATCTTCGACATCACCGATTGGGCGCACGTGGCGTCCTTCTTCGTTTGGACCTTGGCGGTCTGCGCGCTGGCGAAGGCGATCTTCGGGTCGTTTCCGGCAGCGGAACTGCAGTACCGGCTGGCCATGCGGGATAACCCGCGACGCCAGCGACTCAACCGTCTCAACTGGGAAGTCGCGAACCGGACGAAGTAGGACGAGGATGTCGCCCGCGGCTCGCAGCACGCGGCCGCCGTCCCGCTCACCGAGCCCGAGCTCGACGCGCGCCGTACCGAGCTTCAGCGCCTTTCGCGCACCTCGCTGCCCCGGCGGGCGCTCCAGTACCTCCTCGGCTGCTGGGCCTGCCAGACCTTCTGGACGGCTCTCGCCATGTACGCCGTGACGCGCGGGCCGTGCGACGTGGGCGCGTGGATTCTTGCCGCGGCCGCCTACAGCGGTGCGGCTGTGACGCTCACGACCGCACTTGGCGCACCGCCGCCGGCACTGCGCCACACGCCAGCGAAGGGAGGGTGCGAGAATTGCAGTAGGTGACGACACCCAATCCGCGACGTCAAATGACAGAACGGCGGGACTGACCCGCACTCGGATCAGTCCCGCGCGAATGAGCGTCTTCATGCCCGAACGAGGAGCTGCGAGGCGTCAGAAGCGCCACGAGTCGATGCGAATAGCCTCGCTATCGTTGTCGCGATCATCTATGGCCGACCCCGACGGCTCCGTGTTCTGCTGCGCCGGGGCAAGCCGATACTGGCGGAACGTACCGTCCTTCGTGAGCACCCACACGATCGAGTCAATCTCGCGGGCGTCGAGATCGTGCCGAACGTCCACCACGTCCGCCTGAAGCTGGGCAAGATCTCGGACCATCATTCGATGATCCGAGCGAGCTTCGGCCATTGCAGCAGTTTGCTGCTGCGAGAGTCCGCCGAGTATCTGCGTCTGCCGGCTCGCAATGTCAGCCATCGCCGTGCTCGACTGCGTGACCGCGTCGACGACGCGCTGACTTTCGCCGGCGATGACCGGCGCAATACGGTCCTTGACCGCGTCCGCGTACATTGCCGCGTCTTGTCGCTCCTCGTCACGGACGCGATTCGCAACCCACGCAAACCCGCCAGTCACCTTCTCGCCCGCCCACGACACGATCTTGCCACCGCACTCGCCGGCATCAGTCCACAGGCTGACGGGCAGCTTGCTGACCATGATGCCCGCAAAGACCAAACCGATGATCCCGATCCACTTCAACACGCGCCACCTTCCTTTCTGGCTTCGTCGCTTCGTCTTTCTCCGCGCGTCCCATACGCGCGTTCTGCAAGTGAGTGCCCCGGCTAGGTCAACCTGTTGCGCAGAAGATCGAGCGAAGTGCGCGGCGACGCTCCTCGGCTGCTGCTCTGCACCGATGGTACGCCTGTATCAACTCGGCAACGGCATCGACTTCCTCCCGGCGTGGCTCTCCGCCATGTGATCGTTTTCGCGAGAAGAATCGCTCGTCGACTTGCTCCGTGGACGCGCTCTCCGGTAGTCCGAGAAGCTCAAACGCCCGCACGAACGAGTCGTCCATCAACCGTGAGGCCGGGCGGCGTACGTGCTTGGAGCCAGCGGCTTGCGTTCCGCGAGCGCTCGACAGCAGAACTCGGTAGGCTTCGATGTACCTGGCGGCCTTTCGGTTGTAGCGCATCCGAGAACTCTGACTCTCGCCGTGGTGGTGATCCGGGTGGTTCGGCCTGATCCCCCGCCGGAACGCCATCTTCAGGTCGGTCTCAGTCGCGTTGACACTCAGATCGAGCAGCTTCGCGGCTTGCTCAATGGTCATACGATGCCTCCAAGAGCCAACTCGGTGTCGGGTGAACGACGTGGTCGCCGCGGGGCACGAGCCGCGGCGACCTCCGACTGCCGATACCAAAGAGCCCGTGAGCGCTACTTCGCGTGGTGTAGCGACAGGCTGCGGATCGCCGTCCCGTCAGCGGGAATCGAAACGGACGTAGTGTAGGTCGCGGTCTGCCGGGGCTCCGGCCGTTCGGGGCAGGCGGGTGGTCCGACGTCGTCGGCAGCCGCACCGCCGTCTGCGTTCGCAGAATCGTCCACGTGGACGATGTCTTTCGCAGCACCACGTCGGATTTGGTCGTCGTGGCGGGCTACGACCTGCTGGATCACAGACGCTTCGACCGTGATTCGGAAGGTCGGCTCGCTTTGGCTGCTGCTCGCCAGGTGAAACTCGCGAATGCGCTCTTTGCTGAAGAACAGATACAGCTCTTCCCTGCCCGTTCGAGCATCGAATTCGAACCACCCATCGTCGGGAATCGCGCGCGGCTCAAGCGCCTTGACCGCGTGGTTGCCACGGTCCAGCTTGGGGTCGGGGAACAGGAACTTCCACTCGCCGGACGATCCGCGGTGCAGGACATACAGGAAACCGGGCTGGTTAACTTGCACGAGCAACTTGATGCGGTCGCCCGTCTGGAAGGCGAACCCGTCAGGGACGGTGCCCCGCTCGGAGCCGCGCTGCAGGTAGAGCTGGTGCCGCATGGCCAGGGCCGTAGTGCCTGCGGGAGCCGCATCCGGCTTGTAGAACAGGTCCTTCGCAGTCGCCGGCATGGTCGACGGTACGCGATTGCCCGGCGAATCGTCCGCCAGCGCTTGGGCCGAGCCGACGAGGCTCGACAAGAAGAGGAACTGGATCAAGAACCGCTGAGTCATCGGAATGCTCCTACCTGAAGCCGACGGGCCCCCGGCCCGCGCGGGCCAGCGAACTCGTTTTCCACAGGTAGGTGCTACCGGATGCGAAGGGTGTTGCGCGGGCCGGGCCGAATCGAATCGTTGCTCGCGATGCCCGTGCCTCGAGCCCGCTACTCGAGGTAGTCCTTCAGCCAGTGCTCCAACTCCGGCAGGGCTCGATGTGTCGGCGCAAGTTCTTTTAGTTTCAAGAGTTGCGAGCGCACATCGTCCGCCGGCCGCAGGGCGCGCGCGGAGGCGACGATCAGGTTAACCAAAGTGTCGGCGCTCGTCGGGTCCAGTTGCCTGGCGCGCTCTAGCGGGCGGACCGCGTCAGTCGGCTTATTGTTCAGCAGGAAGGCGAGCGCCAGTGCATTCAGCGCGGCTGCGTCGTCGGGGCGAATGTCCACCCACCGCGCCGCGAAACGCTCCGCGTCGTCGCCGTTGCCGGTCGCGAGCGCCGCCTTCGCCGCGCGCTCCAAGACCCTCGGGTCGGTAACGCCGGACAGGTCGTTGCGAATCCGCCCGGCCTCCCGCTCGTAATTCGACGGATCGACCTGAGACGCGCCCCCCTTCGAACCCAGCGGCCCGAAATCCGTCATCGCCCAACCTTGGATGGCGGAAAGGTCCATACGGCTGCTCGGCCAGGTCTTGTGGAAGACACCGACCCCGACAGCGACCACGAGTACCGCTGCGGCTGCGAGCAAGGGACGGAGTTGGAGCACGCGCCCGAGCGGATTGCGAAGTCTCCGCCTTGCCAGGAGCGTCTCCGCGAGCAGCTCGCTTACGACCCGGTCGGTCAACGCGCAGTCTGCCAGCCAGTTCCACTCCGCGTTCGACAGCCGGTCGCCGCGCTCAAGGCGATCGAGCAGAACGGTCGCTTTGTCGACGTTTTCGAATGACGGGGATGCAAGCTCCGCGTGGCCCGCGGCCCGAAGTCTCGCGACCAGTTCTGCTTCCGTCATCGCAAGGTGTCCATTGCCTGTCGCTGTTGCAGGCTGCATGTTATCATCCCCGGCGAATTCGTCCACCGGTATTCGTGAGGACGCGCCCATGAGGCCCTGCGGCGATCCGATTGCGCAGAATCTTCCCTTCGAATTTGCCGCCATCGAGGGGCGGCTCCGAGAAATCGAGGCTGCGTTTTCACTGCAGGTCGCTTCGGACACTCAGCTTGCGCGGGCCGGCGCCTTCCTCTGGCAGGTCTACTCGACCTTGCGCCCTCCTCCCACGGTTAGTGGTTTCCACGCGTGGCTCCAGCAGATAAGTGTGCCCACTAGCTCGTTCTCGTTGCGCCAGTTGCGAGATAAGCTCCGGACGATCGTCGAGGCGGTTGATCCGCAGCTCGCGAACGACCCGTTACAACTGGCTGCTGCTGGCTGGCATGCTTGGCGCGCCTTCACGGCGTGGTCTGCCCCGAGAGGTACGATAGCCCCACACAGGCAACCTAAGTACCTTGATCCCTTTGCAGCGTGGCTGCAATCCGCTGAATCAGAGTCAGTTCGCGATGCACTTCGCCGAATCCACGCCATGATCAAGTCGCTTCGCGAGCAGTTCCCCATCGCGCACCTCGATCGCACGCTCTGCGCTGGCTGTATTACCCTGCGCCTTTGGTGTATCGCGCTACACCAACAACGCGCCGGCTCTTTGGACCAGTTTGTAGGCTATGTGAACGACCTCGTATTGCGAGCGAAGGCGAATCCAGAAGATTTGGCTGATTGCGTGCTTGCAGCTTCCGGTTGTTGCGGCGACAATTGGGCTGTCCACGAAATCTGGCGTAGGATACGCCCGCTTGTGCTCCGTCGTGCCCAAGAGTGCCGCCGGAACCCCGAAGAGATCTCAATCGGTGACGTCCTCTCTCCCGGCGGCACGAATGTCCTTTGCACGTATTACGGGGATTCGCGGCTGACCAGTTATCTGTTTAGCGTGATAAGATACCAAATCAAGCGGACACGGGTGACTATCCGCCTTAAGCAAGAGTATTTATTTCCGGATAAAACAGATCTCGATGACGAGCAGCGCGCGCGCATGAAGGAGTACGTCCGAAAAAAGAAAGCCGAGTTCATGGCGAAGAAGAATAACAAGCCCAAGGACTACGCGTGGACGACGAAACAGGAAGACCGCGCGTATGAGCAATGGGCGATTGAGGAAGGACTTGCCATTCCGAGAGAGTTGACCGCTCTTAGATCGGCCGCGAGCGAGGACGTGCCAGAGGACGTGCCACTGGATGAGCCGTACATCGATGTCAACACACTTCTGGGTGTGTTACCCTACGCACATGCGCTTGCTGTACGCTATAAATTCCTAGAGGGGCGCACGCAGAAAGAAGTAATCGACCTTATGAAGGAGGCGTATGGGCTCGACGCCAGCAGATTCAGCGACTGCAATTCCAGAAGGTGGCGCTCCAACATATCCAGCTTCAATGTCTGGTTCAACAATTGGGTATTGCCGCACTTGCGCGACGTGACAAACGATGCCTTGGAAACTGGTGTGTATAAGAAGCGCCCATGCGAGTGCCCCGGGCGCTGAGTTTCGCACTCACTTCGCGCGTTCGTACGATTCCACAACCAGTTCCGCCACTGCCCACGGGGTCGCTCGATTCAACTTCTCAAGCAGATCGCTCGTCACCGCCGCGGGCAAATTGCGGTCCATGAGGATGCCCGCGACATCGCGCGCCAGGATTGGTTCGAAAGACGCGATCGCGAAGACGTGGTCGAAGCCTGCCGGGGGGGTGACGTAGAGAGGCCCGGCGCCCGCTGGCGGGAATAGCTGAGGCGTCGCTGCGGCCATCTCGAACGTGCCGAATTCGGCGGTCACTTCTCCCATCGGGTCAATCGAAAGCAACGTCACGAAGCAGGCGCGCGTGAGTTCGATTTCGAATCGGATCGCCGGCGCGCCGATCCCCGTTCCGGCGATAAGCGGGCGGTTTCCACCGGCAATTTCGAACTTGCGGATGATCTGTCGCTGATTCTGCGGCGCGGCGGCAACGTGACGAAGCGCCCGAACCGCGATCTGGCCGCGCAGGAGCTTCTCGACGGCGGCGGCAGCAGCTTCGCGGCTGCCAGGCTCCGAGTTCCCGACGACGACGCCTCCGGCATCAAGAACCTGCGCGACCCATTGGTTTTCGGCTCGCCGAAGCCGCACGTGAATCTCGGCGATCGTCGCCTCCGGAGCCAACGATAGGCCCGGGCTCGCGTCAACAATACGGACCAGATCCTTGTTGGCCAATTCACTGTCGCCCTTCACTGCGCCCAGGGTCAAGGGAGCGTAGGCAGGGTTGAGAGTTCTGGGTCGCAGGCAGTCGCCCGGCTTGATCGCAGCGCCGCTGACTAACCGGCCCTTCGATTCGCGCCAACCTATCTGGTCCTTGTCGACTCGAATCACTGCGCCTGCCGAGGCTGATTCACCCTGGACAACTTCGTATTCAATGAATCGCCCATCGAGGCCCGACACTTTTCCGTGCGAGATCGTAACACTGTCGCCGGTGATTCCGGTCACAACGGGAAAGAGACGAGGCTGATGCGCAAAGAAGAACGGTTCATTGAGCGTGGTAGCTGGGCCGCGAAGCTCTGGGTCCTGTCCGGCGGCGAGGTTTTTCTTGGCGAATCGTATGGCCTCCGCAAACGACAGCACGCCGTCGTGATTGTCGTCAGCACTGGCGTTACAATGAGCCGCAACGAGCTCCATGGTGAACAGGCTTCTGGCACCCCTCTCCGGAAACATCCTGTATTTCGATTCCTGCCACTTTCCTGAGCTGAGCAATGCCACGTACGGCGGCGTCGGTTCGGAAGCCTGCCCAGTGCGTTGTTTGCCGTCTTTCTCACAGAAGTTCTGAACGAACTTCGCCGGCAGTGAATCGACCGCCGCGTAGTCAATCGGTACCCACTCACCATCGATGTTCTTCGTCGCTCCACCACTGAAGCAGGCATCGATGATCACGACCAGCTTGCGATCGCTGAGCCGTTCGAACGCCGCCCCGAGCTCGTCGTCGACGATTCCGCCGGCACCGCTCTTTAGGTCGAAGTCGCACGTGACTAGGACTTCATCGCACTCATCGTCCTCTTCGGGCTTGCGGCCTTCGGACGAGCGGCGTGTTCCGTGGCCGGACCAGTAGATCAGCAAGCGGTCGCCGGGAGCGGTCGACGTCGTCAGTTCTTCGAGCGCCGCCAATATGGACTGGCGGCTACACGGACAGCGAGAGTGCATGCCGACTTCCGCCGATTTGCCGCACCGGCTGAGCTCCACGATCTGGCCGGGGGCCAGCCCGTATGCCTGCTCCAGCAGGAACCGCATCGCCTCGATGTCGGGCGGGACGCCCTTCATTGCGTCGAAGCCCAGCGGCACCCAGATCAGGAGTGCACGATCCTCTGCGGGTGCCGCAGCGGCACCCGCCAAAAGGGTCACGAGCAGCACCACCTGACGCATCGTCGATCTCCACCTGGCGTTAGTGTCGCGATCTGCCGCGAGTGTTGCGCGAAGACGAAAAGACCAACAGGGCGTCCGTCCATTAATCGCGTCGCGCAACACTGAGCCAACTCCATGACACTTACGGACAGGACAATCGACTCATTGTTGCAAAGGAGAACCGCATGATCAACCGTGTCGCAACGCTCATGCTCTTCGTCGTGGGCGTCATCATGTCCGGCTGCCAGAGCTTGCCCTCCCGCCCGTCGCTGGTACAGCCCCGGATCGTTGATCCGGACGTGCCGCTGGAGCGGCTGCGGGATTCGAAGCAAGACGGCCTTGGCAACCTGGTCGTCGTGCTCACCGAAAAGAACACGAACCTCCCGGCCGAGGCGGCGCCGTTGACGCCGCTGCTGATGCGTGCGTTCGGTGCCCTGCAGCCGTCAGGCATCTACTTCTACTCGGGCCGCGTGTTCGTACAGGGCGGGTTCACCGAGAAGGGCGATCCCGACTTCAACGCGAAGCCCCCGCTGAAAGACCTGAAGCTGCTCGAGCAGAGGCATCAGAATTCGGACAAGTCGCCGGCGGAGGTGATCCTGCTCGGTGCGAGCGCCCACATGGATCGTGACGTGTACCGGGTTCGAAAGAACGCGACTATCCGTGGATTGGCCGAGGCAGGCGGTGGATACGTCGAGGGCAGCATCGACTTCGAAGTTGAGGAGTCGGTGTCGGTTATGACCATTACGCTCGGCACGCAGGCGCCCACGTACGAGGCGACGCCGACTTCGGTTCAGATCAAGGCAGAGTTGCTGAAGCAGAGAGACGGCGCACAGTTCGGCGTGTTTGTCTTTGGTTCGGGTGGTAAGCTGTCCAAAGATGTAGTGCTCACGCAGGGACTCTCGGAGGCAATCGAAGTTTGCGTCGCGCGAGCCGTGCTTGAGTTGTGCGGCCAGCTGATGGGCGTCGATGCTGAGCAATTTCTGGTGGGCGACAAGCCTGCGGCGCGTCCGCGCATGCCCGCGCGCGTGTCCGTCACCGCATCCGACATGACAGGCTCCTCAGCGCCTCACTCCGCGGAGGCCACGCCGGACGCGGCGGCAGCTACCCAACTCGTCCTCCACTATCAGATCCGGACGGAGACCGGCCATGTCGTCGACACCGATCCCGCAGTACTTCGCAGCGGCGACCGGTTCTCCATTACGGTAATGGCGAGCGCGGACTGTTTCCTCTACTTGCTCGCTCAGAACGCGAGTGGATTCAGCCTGCTTCACCCGCGGCCCGGAGATTCGTCGGCGCAGCTTCCAGCCGGTGCCCGACGAACGATTCCCGAGCGCGGCAGCTACACGCTGGACGCGAAGCCCGGCGTCGAGAACTTGATCCTGGTGGCGAGCGCCAAACCGATCGAGGTGCTGGAAGCAGTGTTTCGGCGGCATGCGCGTGCCGACCAGAACGAGGTCCAGATGCTGGCGCGCAGAATCGCTGCCCAAGCAGATCAAGCTGTCTTCAGCCGGACAAAGCTGCCGAGCGCCATGCGGTTGACGTGGCCACTGGCACCCGGGATGGGCATGCTGACCGCGCGCCTGGTCGTCGATCACCGCTGAGTCTCTGCGGCCGACACTGCACGCGGGGGCAGCGCGCGGCCACGTGCGCAACGTGCTCGGCGTGCCGGCCCACAAACTGTCAGACGCCGCTGGGCGTTCCAGCGGCAAGCGAAGGCCATCCTGATAAGGAGGAACCATGCGCCCGTCGCTTCTTGTGGTTGTTGGCGTCCTCGCCGTCTCCGCCCGGGCCAGCGCCGACGACGATTTCCGGGCGAGCCTCGTGGAGCACCGAGTGCGGAGCGGCTTCGTTGACGTGTACGGCACCATCAACGTCGCCTACGGGCGGGGCTTGATGAACCCGGAGCGCTCCGTGACGTTGCCGTTCGACATGTCGAAGCCACCGATTCGTGAGCTGAACATGGTGGCGCGGTTTGACGAGCCGCTCACCCTAGCCGTCGCCCCGCGATCGTCGGCACCAGTCGAGTTGTTCGGCATCAGCCGAGTGGACCCCGGACATGCATCGTCGACAACACGAACGTTCGGATCGGTGACCGTCGAGAGCCCCTGGGGTCCGTCGGATGTCTTCCGGCGTATCGAGGCTAACGAAGTTCGCATCGTGCCTCGCGCAACATCCGAGCGGCCCGACGACACTCACTTTCGACAGCAGCGGGCCGTGTGGCCCGTGCATAATGGTCTCTCCAAGAAAGGGAGAAAGTAACATGAAGAAGTACGTGATTGGCTTCGTGGCTGTGCTGGCACTCTCTACGCCGGCGTTCGCACAGTTCTCCGGGCTCGCTGATGCGGGCATGGGAGCGCTCAATGGCATCGGCGGCGCCGCCTTCGGCGGGCTCGCCGACCGCTATCTCTCGGGGCAGAACTCGATCGGCGGCGACGTGAACTTCACCAGCCAGCTGTCGATGGGAGACGTCAATACCGGCCCGGGAGCCTTCATCAGCGCGGCATCTGCCCAACTGTATCAGACGGACATTGGCGGCGACTTCACGTTCAATAGCCGCGTGAGCACTGGCGACGTCGAGATGGGGGCGATGAGCACGCTCTACCTCGGGTCGTTCGGGTCATGGCGCTCCCAGTTTGGCGGCGACGTGACTTTCAATGCGAACGTCTCCACCGGCGACATCGAGCTCGGGACCGGGGCGCAGGGCTGGTTCGGATCTGCCACCGTCACCGACAGCTCAATCGGCGGCGATGTCACCTTCGATTCGACCGTCGAGATGGGTGACGTGTCGCTCGGCGCGTTCAGCGTCGGGATGTTCGGCAGCCTTCGCATGTAATCGGCTGTCGAATGAGTCGGGAGGCCGCGCCGTGCGACCCGCCGGTGCGACCCGTCCACGGGTGTCAAGCGGCGGTCCCCTCCGGGTCGCCGCTTGCCCCGTAGTCGCCCCTGTTACAATGGCGGTCGGCCCTTCTCGGTGAAGTGAATGCGGAGTCTGGCGATGCAGCTGAACATGCTCAACATAGCGATCGTTGCCGTCGTTTCGTTGCTGCTTGGTGCGACGGCGTTCGCTCAACGACCTGCAGAAGCACTGCCGTTGACCGCAGCGGCGACCCGGCCGTCGATGCCCGGCGTCGAGACTCGCGCCGACAACTGGCTCATCGCGATGGGAGTGGGCTTCTTCGACGATCCCAGACTGAACCCACTTCCTGGGAACCCCTTGGACGCGTTGGCAGTCTGCGAGGCCTTCGGAGGCCCCGATGGCTGTGTTCCACCGGTTCAGATGGTCCTTCTGATTGACGACGCCGCCTTGGCGAGCCGACTGCCTCGTGCCTTGGATGGTCAGGTTCAAATCGCCGAACCTACCGCAGATCGCTTTCGCGAGGCGCTCACAACGGTGGCCAGTCGCGCGACACCAGACGCGATGATCATTGTGTACATTTCAACGCACGGCTTCATCTCGAACAGGACCGCCGACCATCGAGATCGTAATCCGGCCGAAGCTCGGCGTCACTTTTTCGCAACCAAGGACTCCGTTCTTGAGGACTTGCGGAATTGCGTGTCTCTGGACGAGGCGAACATGCTACTGGCGAGCGGGCGCGCGAAGATCCGCTTGGTGATTGTCGATGCGTGCAAGTCCCTCGACCGCGACGAGGGGCTCTCAAAGGGCGAGTTCGTTGGCGACAAGAGGATAGTCTCGTCAATGACGCCCAGTTTTATCGAAGCGCTGAAGAGCCCCCACGGCCAGGTGGTTCTGACCAGCTGCTCGCCAGGTGAGCGATCGTGGGCAGGCGGCTGCGATCTTGCCGATCCAGCAGGGGCTTCCTTCCCTTCAACGGGCAGTGTTTATACTCACTTTCTCGTCAGAGGTCTGCGCAACGCGATTCCAGATGCTCGCGGTTATGTCACGGTCGATGCGTTGCACGGGTACTTACGGAAGCATGTACCTGAATGCAGAAGGGACCAGACTCCGTGGTTCGAGGTGCGCATTCAGGGCTCAGAGACGATTGGTCTCGCGAGGTGGGTACGTCAGCGCGAGCGCGAATCGCGCCAGAACGAGATCCGGCGGTTGGCCAGCCTGCTGACGCTTGAGAACATACAGGCGGCTCGAACGCAACTGGGGGACTACGTGGATGAGTTCGGGCCGGATGAGTTTGCAGCGGGCACACTTCAAGCCATCGAGCGACAGGTTCGTCGGGCTGAATTGGTCAACGAAATCGACCGGGCGCTTCAGGCGCGTTCGGGCAGGGGCGTGGAGCAGACGATCAAGGTCTTAGAGGATGAGGCCGGTGGGGATGAGGCGATTGTCGAGCTAACACGGGAATTCCGACAGCGGCTCGTGGCTCTTCGGGAGCGCGTGCGAAGCTCGGTGCTCGTCATCGGTCAAGTCCAACGTGCTGGTGTGTCGGCTCCACTCGTGAGCTTGGAGGGGCCGATCCTTGCACGCCTGCGACAGCGCCATCCTGCTCTGATTTTTGATTCAGCGGCGTTTCTCGATGAAGAATCGCAGCGAACGGTGCTACAGGCGGCCATAAACCAGGATGCCCGCAGTCTCCGAGAGTTACTTGATGCTCGCTGCCGATACGTGATCGCCGTCACTGCGCGCATCAGTTACTTAGGGGGTGAACCCAATACAATCACCGGCATTCGACTGCAAAGGTATCATATTACCGTGAGCATGCTTTTAGTCGATGTGGAGTCGCAGGCGGTCGATAATCCTGCCTTTGAAGGCGACTCGAACATCGCAGCAGACCGCCCAACCGTGGACACGGAGGCTCAGGCCATCGATCAGCTCCTGAGGCGACGAAACCACGAGATCGTGACAAAGATCGTCGACAGATTCGGCACATGGCTGCCGGGTAAGCCATGACTAATCTGCTTTCAAGAGGAGACATTCATGTATCGGTTCTTGTTGCTGAGTCTTGGTCTTGCGACCCTCGGCATTGGCTGTGAGTCAACGGGATCTCACGACGTGTCAGCGACACACGTTTCACAGACAGAGCCTCTCACGCCTATCACTGTCGCGGTAGTCATTCAGAGCCACCCTCGGTATCCGGAATCTGGCGAGACGG
>CAZKJT010000016.1:0-83262 GCA_964553225.1 uncultured Planctomycetales bacterium
GGCCCAATCACTCCGAAAATCCGCCCGTTGATGCAAAAGCCTCTACAGGTCGCGGCTCTGAATGTCGCAACATCTCTGAGGCACTACACTAGCGCCGCCACGTTCTACAAACGTTGACGATATTTCGAGTGGCGTTGCGACGCTTGCGGCGTTTAGATGCGTGCAGCCCGGCGCATCGACCGATCCGGTCGATTCGCGCGCGGCCTGTGGGAGGACTCGACCATGTCATCCGAACGCGAGTTTCGCGCGGCCAGCGGCTGGCCCTATCTGGTGCTGGTGCTCGTGCTGATTTTCGGCGGGTTCGGCGCGATCGTGTTCGCGGCCCGCAACGAAGCGCCGGACTGGCTGTGGCTGGCGATCCCGATGATCGTCGGCGGATTCGTGTGCCTGGCCGGATTCATGGCGATCGCGCCGAACGACGCGCGCGTGCTGCTGTTATTCGGGAACTATAAGGGCACGGTGAAGCAATCCGGCTTCTTCTGGGTGAATCCATTCTTCAGCAAGAAAAAGGTCTCGCTGCGCGTGCGGAATTTCGAGACCGGGTCGGTCGCGACGCCCGAAAAGCGCGGCGCCGACGGAAAAGTGATCGAGTCGCGCGGACGCACCGCCAGCCGCCCGTCCAAGGTCAACGACCGCGACGGCAATCCGATCGAGATTTCGGCCGTCGTGGTGTGGAAGGTCGTCAACACCGCCGAGGCGCTGTTCGAGGTGGACGACTACGAGAACTACGTCGAAGTGCAGAGCGAAGCGGCCCTGCGGCGGCTGGCGTCGCGCCACCCGTATGACGCGGGCGACGAAATCGTGTCGCTGCGCGGCAATACCGAGGAAGTCTGCGAGCAACTCAAGAAGGACATCGACGAACGACTGGAAAAAGCCGGCGTCCACGTGATCGAAGCCCGCATCAGCCACCTCGCGTACGCCCCGGAGATCGCGGCCGCCATGCTCCAGCGACAGCAGGCGCAGGCGGTCGTGGACGCGCGGACCAAGATCGTGCAGGGCGCGGTCGGCATGGTGCAGATGGCGCTCGAAATGCTCGCGCGCGAGAACACCGTCGAGCTCGACTCGGAGCGCCGCGCGGCCATGGTGTCAAACCTGCTGGTGGTGCTGTGCGGGGATCGCCACGCCCAGCCCGTCGTAAACACCGGAACGATTTACCAGTAGCGTCAGGGTGCTTGACCCGACGTCTTCCGTCGACCGCGTTTGATGGCCCGGAGCGCCGGACAGGCAGAACAACCAGGACGTCGGCCACGGAGGGCCGACGCTGCTAGCGCGTGCTGGTCAGGGTATGGAGGCCCGTCATGTGCATGAGAATTCCGCCGGTCTTCTTGCTTTCCCTGGGTTTGTGCGTGCCGACTGCGTTCGCAGCCCCACCCGCACGCTCGCCGACGCCGCCCGCCAGTTCGTCGTCGGCCGCGTCGATCGAACGCGAGATCGACCTGTCGGCGGAACTGTCGCCGTTCCAGGCGTGTTTCGTGCTGTTCGACCCCCGCGAGAACGTCCTCACGCGCTTCAACCCGAAGCGCTGCGCGACGCGCTTCAGTCCGGCCTCGACGTTCAAAGTGCCCAATTCGCTGATCGGATTGGAGACGGACGTCCTCGCGGACGCCGAGCACACCATCCGCTGGGACGGGACGGTGCACGCGCGGGCCGAGTTGAACCGCGACCACACGCTCCGCACGGCGATGCGCGATTCGGCCTTGTGGTATTACCAGGACGTTGCGCGGCAGATCGGGCTGGCGAACATGCGGGCGTGGCTGCGCCGGCTCGGCTATGGCAGCATGACCACCGGCGACGCGGTGGACCGCTTCTGGCTCGACGGCACGCTCACGATCTCGGCCGACGAGCAGGTGGCGTGGCTGGACCGGCTGCGGCGGGGCGACCTGCCGGTGTCGAGCCGCTCGCGCGACATCCTGCTCGACGTGATGACGGTCATCGCCGAAGGCGACACGAAGCTGTTCGGAAAGACCGGCACGGTGGGCAAGGGCGACGCCGCAGTTCTGGGCTGGTTCGTGGGCTTCGTCCGGCGCGACGGGCGCGAGCATGTGTTCGCGCTGAACATCGCGTCCGAGGAGGGAGCGCTCGGTCCGACGGCTCGCGAGCGGGCGAAGAAAATACTGGCGAAGCTGGGCGTGCTACCGGCGGAGTAGACGGCGGTCACGAGCAACCGACGGCCGCGCACGCGCGAGCAGCGCTGCAACGCCGAGCAGCGCGACCGTCGCAGGTTCGGGAATCGCCGCCATGCCGACGAAGATGCCGCCCGTGTAGGACGGCCCGAACGGCAGCAAGGCGTCGTCCGGCCTGCCGTCCGGCGTCAAGAGACTGATCTGCCCGTTCGAGGGATTGCCCAGCGCCGCCGAGAGATCGGCGAACCCGTCGCCGTTCACGTCGCCCGCCGCGACGCGAACGCCGCTCGTGGAGCCGGTGAAGGTCAGGAAGCTTCCGGTCAACTGTCCAGTGGCGCCGTCGAATACTTTGACGTGTCCGCCCGACGCTCCTTCGTCCGCGCCGGTGATGATGTCGGCCCGCCCGTCGCGATTGACATCGCTTGAAGCGACATGGACGCCGCCGACGAATCCGTCGTATGCAAAAAAGCTCCGAAGCTCCTGCCCGGTATTGCCGTCGAACACCTTGACGTGCCCGCCCGAGCTGCCGCCCGCGCCCGTGACGATGTCGTCGAAACCGTCGTTGTTCACGTCGGCGCTGGCCACGCGCACGCCGTCGCTGAACGACGCGCCATACGGAAGAAAGCTCTGAATCTCCTGGCCGCTGATGCCGTCGAAGACTTTGACGTGCCCGTTCGCGCCGGCGTCCGTGCCGGTGACGATGTCAGCCCGTCCGTCGCCGTTCACGTCGCCGGTGGCGACGAAGACGCCGCCCGTGAAGCCGAGGTCGTATGCGAAGAAGTTTCGCAGCAGCGCGCCGCTGACGCCGTCATAGGCCTGCACGTTTCCACCGGGCGCGCCAGGACCCGCGCCGGCCAGCACGTCGCGATGTCCGTCGCCGTTCAGGTCGGCCGTCGCGACTCGGACGCCGCCCGTGAAGCCGCCGAACGGCGTGAGCGAGAGCACGGGACTTCCGCCGGCGTCGAACGCCTGCACCTGCGCGGGGACGCCCGAATCCGTGCCCGCAACCAGCATGACGTCGGCGCACGCGATGGCGCATGAAATCGCGGAAACGCCGAGAGCCGCCGCGCGGCGCAGCGCGCAGCGACGGACAGTTGCATCCATCCGCATGGTCTCCTCGCTGATTCGATGAATTGCCGTGAATGCTAGGCCGGGAGTTGCGCCGAATTCCAGTCCGCGATCCAAAAACTTCTGCGGCGCGGGCAAGTCCGTCGCGCCGGCTTGGGCCGTGCGTCTGTTCTAGTGTCGTGCCTCACAATGGACGCATCGTATTCAGCGTGGGTCGTACGGGCGTCCCGCCCGTTCATCCGGGTGAAAAACGGGCGGGACGCCCGTACCACCCTGAATGGAATCGCGCATTATTTTTGAGGCACTACACTGGGTCAACGATGGGCGCCGCGTACCGCCTCAGGGATGACCGTGACGCCGGCGGAAATTGGAGCCGGCATACGCCTGCGAGAGCTGCCGGCGCGCGCTGGGCCGAAGGCAAAGCATGCTCACGTGTGCGGCGACGGCATGCCACTCGCGGGAGACAAACCCCCTGGCGGAGGAGGGCGTGTCCATCGGCGGCGAACACTGCTCGCAGAGCAGTGGCAGAAGCGCAGAGCAGCGCCATACGTGGGTGTTCGATCAAGGTTGAGCGGTGCGCCCCCCGCCCACGAGAGCATGCCGCCTACCCGGTGTTCCGGGGGACCGGTCTCCTGACCGGTCTGGAGCGAGCGAGACGCCCGCGCGCGCCCCGATTGCGGGGCATGGACGGCGGGTGGCATGCTTTCGCCGCAGGCGTAAGCATGCGTCGGCCATTCGCGCGCGGACGGTTCGCGTTCGCCGCTCGAGCGCGCCGCGCTCGATGAATGTCACGCGGCGTACCGCGAGAGCATGCCACCCAACGAGCCCTGCACGCGACGCCGTCTAATTGAATTGAACGAGAGCTTCGACGTCTGGCCTCAAGGCACCGCGCTCTGGCGCGCTTTCGCGTCAGCCGAACCGCCCGCGTTCGCGCGGCGGCTGCGCGCCCGGCGCGAAGAGCTGCGGCTGAACGTCGCGGACGTAACCCTTCTGCTGGAAGAACTGGAGCGTCTCGGCCGTGCTGCGGAACAGCTTCGTCGCCGTCTCGGTCACGAACGGGCTGGGCTCCGATCGCGGCTTCCACACGACGTAGACTTCCTTGGTCGTCTCGTAGGCGTGCTGAAGCTCGCGCTCCACGCCGCTCGACAGCCCCGGCTTGCCGCTGGGCAGCTCCGGCACGAAGCTCACGATCATGTCCGACTGGTCGATCAGCTTGAAATCGCGGGCGTAAATCTGCGCGTCGATGTCGCGCGCCACCTGCGACACTTCCGACACGTCGAACGACATCCGACGCCCGTTCGCCTCTACCTCAAAGCGCGATTCGCCCCGCTGGGTCGCCGCGCCGGCCTCGAACAGCAGCCGCTTCTCGTCCAGGTCGCCGGGGTCAAACGTAATGAAATGCTCGGAGATCTGCGCCCGGAAGTGGTCGATCTCCGCCAGAGTCTCCGGCAGGTCCATCACGTGCGTCATCGGGAACGACGGATAGACGCGCTTGGTCTGGGGCCGGACGATCAGGCGATAAAGCGATTCGACCGTGCTGTCCTCGATGCCACGCGCGAAGATGTAATAGCAGCCGTGCCCGCGGATGCTCTCGGCCATGATCTCGGTCGCGAGAATCTCCTCCTCGCGCCAGACCATGATGTCCTTGAGCGAATGCGGCAGGTCGTGCTCGCGCGACAGGCGCTCGTGGATCGCGTCGACGTTGTCGACCAGCGTCACGTAGAGGTCCGCGTCGAGGGCCTGCATCTGATCGTGATCGAAGGCCGGGAAAAGGCCGTGCTTCCAGCGGAAGGCCGCGTGCGTGTTCACGATCGCCAGGTCGTGGCGATCGATGTCCGTGAGGATGTCCTTGAACACCGAGCGGCGCAGGGCGTTCAGCCGAGCCAGCGGCAGATCGAGAATGCGTCCTGGGCGAACGTCGCGGGCCTCGGCGTACATCTGGTCGCCGACGTGGTAGACCTGGATGCGCTGTCCGCGCTTCTCCGCCAGCGCCGCCACCTTTTGAAGAAACGGCTTCTTGTCCACTCCAACCTGTCCGGTGACCACCACGCGCCGCGTGCCGGGGCGACGCGGCTGAAACAGGCTGGCATTCATCGTCTGACGCACGGAAGACCTCGCTGTAATTCCGGCGGCTGCGCGAGAGACACACGGCGACGCCGAGAAGCCGACGCCGATCCGCGGATCAGAGCGACTTTGGACTCGGCGCTTCGGGCGACATCGTCCGACGGGCGGACCGGACGCCAATCATATCTTCGCGTCGCGGCGTGAGATTCGCAATCGAGCCGTCCGCCGGAGTTCGCGGCCGGCTCGGCACGGCCCGGGCGCCGCGCAATTCGAGGAGAACTCGCGGAGGACTCGGTATAATCGGCTGAAACGCGGCGACACTCCGCCCGCGCTCAGGGAGTTGAATGGCAAAGAACACGTTCGCAGATCGAAGCGCCCGACAGGACTTGTCCGTCGTTCGCGAGCAGGCCGTGCTGGTCGCCGTGCTCACGAACGGAACGCCGCCGTTCGGCGATCCGCTCGACGAGCTGGCCGAGCTGGTCCGGTCCGCCGGCGCGGACGTCGTCAGCCGGGTGGTGCAGCGCCGCCGGGCGTACGACGCGGCCACCTGCGTCGGACGCGGCAAGCTCGAGGAGATCCGCCAGCGGGCGGACGCTTTCGAGGCCGACGTCGTCATCTTCGACAACGACCTTTCCCCGTCGCAGATTCGCGAGATCGAGCGCGCGGTCGAACGCAAAGTGATCGACCGAAGCGAGCTGATCCTCGACATCTTCGCGTCGCGCGCCCGCACCGCGGAGGCCCGGCTTCAGGTCGAGCTCGCGCAGCTGGAGTACACCGCGCCGCGGCTTCGCGGCATGTGGTCGCACCTGGAGCGCATCGCCGGCGCGGGCGGCGCGACCGGGGTGGGCGCCGTCGGCGGCATCGGCACGCGCGGCCCGGGCGAGCGCCAGATCGAAATCGACCGCCGCCTGGTCGAAAAGCGCATCTCGATGCTCAAGGGCAAGATCGCGGAGATTGATCGGCGGCGCGTGCGCGAAGTGCGGGCGCGGCGGGAATTCTTCACGGTCTCGCTGGTCGGCTACACGAACGCCGGCAAGAGCACGCTGATGAACGCGCTGACCGGGGCCGGCGCGGCGGCCGACGATCGCCTGTTCATGACGCTCGACACGCTGACGCGCCGCTGGGAGCTGGGCAGCGGGCGGTTCGTGCTGCTGAGCGACACGGTCGGCTTCATCCGCAACCTGCCGCACAACCTGGTGGCGTCGTTTCGCGCGACGCTGGAGGAGGCGATCCACGCCGACCTGCTGCTGCACGTGGTCGATGCGTCCAGCGCGGAGGCGGAAGAGCAGGTTCTCGCGGTGGACGAGACGCTGCGCGCGATCGGCGCGGACGATCGACCGACGCTTCTGGCGCTGAACAAGACCGACCGCATCGCCGACGAGGCCGCGTTCAGTGTGCTGCGGCGACGCTACCCCGAGGCGATCCACCTGTCCGCGCGGACGGGCGTGGGGATCGACGCGCTGCGCGCCGCGGTCGAATCGCACATGGTGGGCGAGCAGCGGCGCGTGCGGCTGTCGATTTCCGCCGGCGACGGCAAGGCGATCCAGTTCCTCGAACGCTTCGCCGAGATCATCGAGGTCACGTACGACGATGGGCGCGCGCTGTTCGACGTGCGGCTGTCGCCGCGCGTGCTGGAGCAGTTCCACGCCATCGCGCGCGACGTGCGCGAAGCGGTGTAAGCGTCGGCCAGCGCTCCTGCCGCCGGAAACGGAACTCCCGGCGGCGGTTCGTGTGTTCAGCCGTTCTCGAATTTGTGATCGGCGCCAGAAACGCCTGAACGGGCGCGCGGCGGGAAATCCCTGTCGGAACTTGCCGCGCCGAACTAGCAACGAATAATAATTGGTAGCGCGCTCTGTCCCGCGTTGGGAACCGCGCATGGCCTCGCCCGGAGCGCTCTTCGCGGCGTCGATCGGCGAATCTCCGTGGCCGTGCTGGTTCGGATCATTGCTGGCCCATCCGCGCCGGGCAAGCTTCATGCGTCGGCTGCGCGCATCCGGTCGAGCACGAGTCGCACTTCGCCGGTGGCGTCGGAAAGGTGAGATGCCATGTCCGCGTCGACTGGCTCACGAGTGCTGGAATCGTTCGCTGGTCCTGGAGCGCGCTGCTCGCGCAGTTCGCTCGGGTGTGGGCTTGCCATCCGGCTGTCCGCGGCGATTTGCCTGCTCGCAGGGGCAGCAGCCGCGAGCGTCGCCGATGCGGCCCTCACGCCGCTGGCGCAGCGTCGCGAGGTGCACATCCGCATGACGGGTCCGGACGACAGCGACGCGTGGGACGCCGCCGCCGTCGAGTTCGGGCCGTTCGACGCGGGTCGAGGCCTGTACCTTGGGCCGGCGTATGTTGTCGCGAGTCAACACACCACGATCGGCGGCGCATCCATCGGCGGATCGTGCGGCGCCAGCGCGAACATGCTCTGGGGACCGGCGTTCGAGTGGACCGGCGTCGGCGTATCGGATTGCGATGTGGTCTTCGACCTGTCCGATCGGACGCCGTTCGTGTTGCAGGGCGCGGTGATCGCGAGCCCGTTCGCGCACGTTTCGGTCAGCCTGGACGGCGCGTACGGCGTCGCCGGAACGGACGGCCTCGTGCAGGAGTTCGAGTTCGTCCTGTCGCTGCCGGCGGGCGGACATTCGTTATGGGTGCACGCCGACGCGACGACGGCGGGCGGCCCGTTCTTCGTCGAAGCGGGAGTGATGTTCGACCTGTCGATCATCCCGGAAGGCGACCTGGACGGCGACGGCGCCGTGGGGCTGGCCGATCTTTCGGCGCAGTTGACGAACTTCGGCGCGAACGGTGGCGTCGTGTACGCCGACGGTGACATCGACGCCGATGGGGATGTGGACCTGGCGGACCTGTCGGCTCTGCTCAGGAACTTCGGGATCGCGTGGCAGTAGAGCCTCGGGTGGGGTCGCCGATCAGGCCTGCGCCATTCGCTCCAACTCCGCCTCGTCGATGACCGGCACGCCCAGCGCGCGGGCCTTGTCCAGCTTGCTGCCCGGATCGTCGCCCGCGACGACGTAGCTGGTCTTCGCGCTGACGCTGCCCGACACCTTCCCGCCGCGCGACTTGATGAGCGCTTCCGCTTCCTTGCGAGACCGCTTCAGCGTGCCTGTCACCACGAACGTCCGGCCCGCGAACGGCTGTCTGCCCGCGTCCGGGCGAACCGGCTCGATCATCGTGAAACCGGCCGCGCGCAGCGCCGCGATCGCTTGCCGGCCGGCTTCGCCGCGCGTCCATTGCGCGATCGAGCTCGCCATCTCCGGTCCGACGCCCTCGACGCGCTGCAGCGCCGCTTCGTCGGCTTCGACAAACGCGTCGATGTTCCCGAAGTGCCGCGCGAGAGCCTCGGCCGTCGCCGAGCCGACGTGCCGGATGTTGAGCGCCGTGAGCACGCGCGACAGCGGCGCGGCGCGGCTCGCGTCCAGCCCGCGCAGCAGCTTGTCCACGCTCTTCTCGCCCCAGCCCTTCTCGGCCGCGAGCTCCGCCCGTCTGGATTCAAGCGTGAACAGGTCGGGCAGGCTCTTCACATATCCGCGCTCGAGCAGCAGATCGACGGTGCTTTCGCCCAGACCCTCGATGTCCAGCGCGTCGCGCGAGCCGAAATAGACCAGCCGCTCGCGAATCTGCGCCGGGCAGCTCGGATTCGGGCAGCGGAGCGCCGGGAAGTGCGACATCGGCGTCACCGGCTCGCCGCACGCGCCGCACGCCGTCGGAAGCTTGCGCTTCGAGCGCGGAGTGTACGCTTCGACGCACTCGGAGTTCTGGCAGCGATAGACGACCTCGCCGGTCGCGGGCGCGTCGAACTCCGTTTCGGCGCCGCAGGCCGGGCAGGCGCGCGGCGGCGCGACGCGCGCCGCGTCCGCGCCGCGGGACTCGGGCAGCGCGCGGATCACCTGCGGGATGATCTCGCCGGCTTTCTCCACGATCACCGCGTCGCCGACGTGCAGGTCCAGCCGCTCGATGTTCCAGGCGTTGTGCAGGCTTGCGCGTCGGACGGTCGTGCCCGCCAGGGGAACCGGCGCGAGATTGGCGACCGGCGTGACGGTGCCCAGCTTGCCGACCTGCCATTCGACGCTCAGCACGCTCGTCTCGGCCTGCTGGGCGGCGAACTTGTACGCCACGCACCAGCGCGGCGACTTGCTGGTGACGCCCAGGCGCTCGCGCAGCGCGAGCGCGTCGATCTTGATGACCACGCCGTCGGTCTCGTAGCCGAGTCGCTCGCGCCGCGGCTCCCACTCTTCCAGAAACGCGACCACGTCCTCGACCCCGGAGAGCACGCAGGCGTGCTCGCTGACCGGCACGCCCCATTCGCGCAGCTTCGCGTTCAGCTCCGAGTGCCGCTCGACCGAGGGCCGGGGTCGAATCTCGCCCAGCCCGTGCCCGCAGAACGCCAGCCCGCGGTCGGCGACGTTTCGCGGATCGAGCTGCTTGAGCGTGCCGGCCGTCGCGTTGCGAGGATTGGCAAACGGCGGCTCGCCGGCTTCGGCGCGCTGCGCGTTGTGGCGTTCGAAGGCCGTTCGCGGCCAGTACACCTCGCCGCGGACTTCGAGCACGTCGGGCCAGCCCGAACCGCTCAGCTTCAAGGGCACGCTGCGGAGGGTGCGGACATTGGCGGTAATATCGTCGCCGGTCTCGCCGTCGCCGCGCGTCGCCGCCAGCGTCAGCGCGCCGCGCTCATAGCGCAGCGCCGCCGCGACGCCGTCGATCTTCGGCTCTACGAGATAGTCGAACGCGGCGTCCGGCAACGCGCGGCGGATGCGCGCGTCGAACTCGCGAAGCTCCTGCACCGAATAGCAGTTGTCGATGGACAGCATCGGCGCGCTGTGGCGGACGTGCGCGAATCCTTCCAGCGGAGCGCCGCCGACGCGCTGCGTAGGCGAGTCCGGCGTGACCAGGCTCGGGTGAGCCGCCTCCAGCTCGCGCAGCCGGCGGACGAGGGCGTCATATTCCTGATCCGGAATCTCCGGACGGGCGTCGAGGAAGTACAACCGATCGTGCCGGCGGATTTCGGCGCGCAGCCGCTCCGCTTCCTCTCGCGCCGCGCTCACATCATGGGCTTGCATCCGACGCGCTCCCGACGGCCGGCGCCGGCCGCGTCGTGACCACCATGCGGACGGAGCGGAGCGTCACTCTTCCGAACGCTTTCCGGCCCGGCTCCGTCGAGGCGCCTGCCAACGCCGCGAGGTAGACGTTGGCCGACTGTCCCGGACCCAGCGTGAGCGTCAGGTCGAGCTCTTTCGAGGACTTGCCCGACGCCGTGCCCTGGTCGCTGGCGTGCTTCAGGCATGCGATCGTCGCCAGCTCGCGATTGCGCTCATCGCGGGCGAACAGCGTGATCGAGACATTCGCTTCCGGAGAGCGCGCCGGCATGATCGCGTTCACCTCGAACTCGAAGTCGAACGCGAACCGAACGGACACGTCGGCCTGCCGCGCGGTGTCATTGCGGACGCTATGCCCGATCTGCACCGTTCCGCTGGCGGTCCCGCCGTTCTCGACGGACGCCGACGCGGACCCCGCGCCGTCGGCAGAGACATCGGCCGACGCGTCGGCCTTGCCCTCCAGCCCAGGCGACTTCTGCGACGGGGCCAGCGTGATCGAGAACGGCACGTCTTTCGGCACTTCGAGCGGCCGCTCGACGTAGCCGCCCAGTTCGGTGGACTTCGGACGTGCCGAGAGCGATTCTCCCGGTCCGCCGCCGCATCCGGGAAGGACGCCGGCGGTCAGAACCAGCAGCGCCCACGGCCAGCGGCTTCGGCCACGACGTTCGATCATTCTGCTCTCCCCATCGAATCGGCGGAGATTGAAACGCGCGGGCGGCTCCGCGTCCATTCGCCGAGCCGCCGCGGTCAGTCCGAATCGGCGCGAGCGGGCTTCGTCGCGGCTCGCCGCGCCGGCGTCAATCGAGCCGCCAGCAGCCAGCCGTCGCCCAGGCGGCGGAACGCCGCGCGCGGCTCGAGCCGGGCGCAGATCGCCACGCCCGCCGCGCCGCGCCCCTCCATCGCGTGCACCGCGTCCGCGCCGCCGATCAAACGCGGCGCAATGTAGGCGTGCACTTCGTCCGCCAGCCCTTCATCCAGAAACGTGCCGAGCAACTGCCCGCCGCCTTCGACCAGAACGTTCGTCATTCCGCGCCGCCCGAGCTCCTCCATCGCCGCGCTCGCTGACACACGCGCGCCGCTGCTCGGCAGCCGCACCACCTCGCAGCCCGTCTGCGCCAACCGTCGCGCGCGTCGTGCGTCCGCCGAGCGCCCGCAGCAGATCAACGTCGGAACCCGCTTCGCGCCCAGCGCCACGGCCGCGTCCGGCGGCGTGCGAAGGCGCGTGTCGAACACCACGCGCGTCGCGATCCGTCGCGGGCGGACGTGTCGGCAAGTCAGCAGCGGATCGTCCGCCAGCACGGTGCCGACGCCGACGATCACCGCGTCCATCCGTCCGCGTGTCGCGTGCGCGTTCCGCCGCGCGGCTTCGTCGCTGATCCACCTGGAGTCGCCGTCGCGCGTGGCGATCACGCCGTCCAGGCTTTGAGCCCACTTCAGGATGACCCACGGCCGGCCCTGCCGCGTGAGCTTCTCAAAGGGAGCGATGAGCGCTGCCGCCTCGTCCGCGCACAGACCGGATTCGGTCCGGATTCCCGCGTGCGCGAGCCGGCGCAGACCGCGTCCGCGAACGCGCGGATTGGGGTCGCGGACGGCCGCGACGACGCGCCGCACGCCCGCCCGGACGAGCGCCTCGGTGCAGGGCGGCGTCTTGCCGTGATAGCAGCACGGTTCGAGCGTCACGAATGCGTCCGCGCCGCGCGCCGCGTCGCCGGCGGCACGCAGCGCCTCGATTTCGGCGTGCGGTCCGCCGAAGCGCCGGTGCCGGCCGACGCCGACGATCTGTCCGCGGCGGACGAGCACGCAGCCGACCATCGGATTGGGCTCGACGCGCCCTTCGCCGCCGCGCGCCAGGCGCAACGCCATCCGCATCCACGCCGTTTCGCGCTCGCCGTTCTGCGTCATGCGCGCCGATTGTGCGGGCCGGGCGTGGTTTGTTCCAGCCGCGCGCTCGCGGGCGTCGTGGTTCTGTCGGCCGGCCGGCGGCGAGTAGAATGCCCGACCGGAATTCTCATCGCGGCGGCGCGAATTCCGGATAGGCTGGATCGCCGCCGCGAACATCGGGCGATTCGGCGTCAGGGGCCCGGCGATTCGACGGTGGAGATCCATGGCGACGTTCGCGACCTTCACACGGCTCAAGGACAAAGGCATCGCCGCGCTGAAAGCCGGCGATTACGTCGCTGCGCGTCCCTACCTCGTGCAGGCCGCGGAATGCATGGTTCAGCTCGCCGAGGAGACGAGCGATCCGGGCAAGCGCGCCGAGCAGGAGGCCTATGCGAAAGACCTGATCGAGCTCGCGAAGGATTGCGACCGGCGGGCGCGGTCCGGCGCGAGAGGTTCGATGGCCGCGGGCGGTCGCGACCGGGCGCGCGACGACGACGAGGACAGCTCGAAGGCCGAAGACTGGGTGGTGCGCGACAAGCCGAACGTGCGTTTCGCGGACATCGCCGGGCTGGACGACGTGAAGGCGGAGATTCAGCTCAAGATGCTGTATCCGTTCCAGCATCCCGAGCTCGCGCAGAAATACCACATCGACGTGGGCGGCGGACTGCTGATGTACGGACCGCCGGGCACCGGCAAGACCATGTTCGCCAAGGCGATCGCGTGCGAGCTGGATGCGACCATGTTCGTCATCACGCCGGCGCAGATCCTCAGCAAGTGGGTCGGCGAAGCCGAGCAGAACGTCCGAAAGCTGTTCGACGCGGCCAAGTCCGAGCCGAAGAGCGTGATCTTCATTGACGAGATCGAGGCGCTGGTTCCGTCGCGGCGCGGTCAGCAGTCCACGGTGATGTCGCGCGTGGTGCCGCAGATCCTCCAGGAGCTGGAGGGCTTCGACCGCAAGGCCGGCCGGGCCCTGATGTTCCTCGGCGCGACGAACGAGCCGTGGATTCTCGACGCAGCCGTGATGCGCCCGGGCCGCTTCGACACGCGCGTCTACATCCCGCTGCCCGACGCGCCGGCGCGCTTCCGGCTCTTCGAAATCTACCTCGCCAAGCGTCCCCTGGCGGATGACGTCGATCTGGCGGCGCTGTCCGAACGGACCAGCGGCTACAGCGGGGCGGACATCAAGGCCATCTGTGGTCGTTCGGCGACGCGCCCGTTTCTGGAGTCCATCTCCGGCGCCGAGCCGCGCGCCATCCGAATGTCGGACCTGATGGACGTGATCGCCGAGGTGCCGCCGTCGGTCAGCCCGAAGGATGTCGCCAAGTACGAGCAGTGGTCGGGCAACTGAACCTCCGTGGGCCGAGGGCGATCCTTCTGGATCCTTCTTGAGAGGAGGTGCTGCGGGATGAAACAGTATCGCTGCCCCTATCCGGATTGCCACGGCGTCAACGTCGTCAACGCAGAGTTCTGCGCGAGCTGCGGACGTCACCTTTCGCTGGCGTTCGTGCCGATGCGGCGCGCCGTGATCGAGTACCCGCGCTCAGCCGGAACCGCATACCTGCTGTGGGCGCTGTGCGTGGTCGGCGTCGCGGGCATTCACCGGTTCTACCTGGGACGCGGTGGAACCGGCCTGCTGTGGCTGCTGACCTGGGGATTGCTCGGCATCGGGCTGCTCTATGACCTGTTCGCGATATCCAGGCTGGTCGACGAGAAAAACCGGAGCATCGCGGCCCCGCGCTGGTGAGCACACGAGCGGCGGTAGATTCAATCGACGCTTTTGGAATGGGATGTTCACCGCCGTTCGATAGAATTCTGACGGGAGCGCCGTTGACCATTGCAAGTCGCCCCGCGGGGATTGCGACCATGGCTGATCAACCATCCGGCTCGACCGATCTGCGGTGCGCGAATCGCCTCTGCCGCGAGGCGTTGCGTCGCGACGCGCGGTTCTGCCCGCGCTGCGGCGTGGCGGTTCAGCCCTCGCCGCCGACCACCGGCGTGGCGGCTGCGCAGGACGCGAAGCGACTCGTCCAGAAGTTCCTCATCGTCGGCCTGATCGTGTGGGCGTTCAGCTTCCCGGCCCTCGTCAACCGCCTCGGCGGCGGCGGGTTGCTCGTGTGGATCGGAGTCGGCGCAGCCGGCGCGTGGGCGTACACGCGCAGCGCTTCGCGAAGGAGCTCGGTCGTCAGCTCGACGTCGGAGTTCCCGCCATGACGGCCTCCCCGCACCTGCTCGAAGACGAGACGGTCCTCGCGCTGCGTTTTCGCGGAGCGGACTGGCCGCGGAGCTTCCTGTCCGAGACGCCGATTCCAGACAAGTGGATGGGGCTGATCGAACGGGCCGACGGACGCCGGAAGTTCGTTCCATCCGGCGAGCCGCCCGGGGCCGCGCCGGGCGATCACGTCACGCTCGTCCGCAATCGCCCGATCGAGCTGTCGATCGAGACGGCCGGAACGTCGAAGTGCGGGCACGACGTGACCGCCCGGTCGTTGCTGACCGTCCGCTGGCACGCGCGCGAGGATGACCTGGCCGCGCTGCGCGAGGCGCTGTTGCGTCGCGACGTGCTCTCGCTGGCCGACCTCAACGCCGCGTTCTCCGACGGCGGCGCGCAGGCCGTGCTGCGCCGGTTCGTCGCCGCCCGGACGGTCGAGCAACTGCTGTCCGGCGACCCGCGTGAGGACTTCTCCGACGCGTTGCTCCAGGATGAGCCGATCCGCCGCTTCATCTTCGAATCGGGGCTGGCGATCGAACGCGTAGCCCGGCTGACGTTTACCAGCGAGTCGTTCGACAAGAGCCGCGCCATTCAGCGCGACGCCCAGCGGCGCGTCGAGCAGCTCGCCGCCCGAGAGACCATCGAGCGCGCCGCGTCCGCCGCGACGCTGCGCCGCCTCGACGATCTTCACGGCGTGCTCGAGCGGTTGAAATCGCTGCCCGCCGGCGACGCACAGATGCGCTGGCACGAGTTGTTGCCCGGACTCTCCCCGGCGGAGCGCGGGCGGCTGCTCGAAAACCTCTGGCGGCTGACGCCCGATCGCGTTCGAACCGAGGCGGTGGTCGCCGTGGCCGGCAACCAGGTCGTCTGGGTCGATCCGGCGTCGCCGGACAAGCTGCTGAAACGCGCCGGCTTGCCGGATGACTTCGGCGGGCTGCGATGCGTCGATTTCGAGCCGAAACGGTCGTGGCTGCTCGTCGGCGCGGCGCGCGGCGTATGGGCGATTTCGACGGACGACGGCGCCGTGGCGGGCCGCTACGACGTTGCCGGCGTGGACACGCCGCGGACCGGCTTCAACGCCGTGCTCGAATGGCGAGACCGGCTCTATGCGACGCATTCCGCGCTGGGCGTATGGAGCTGGCCACTCGACGGCGACGGACCGGCGCATTCGATCCTTCAGCCGCATTCGGGAGTGCCGCGTTCGGTGCGCTGCCCGGTCGGGTTGGACGATGGCCGTGTCCTGTTCGCGGCCGATGACTGCCTGCACGCCTTCGATCCAAGCTGCGGTGAGCTGTCCGCGCTCGGCACGGCCGACGACGTGATTCACAGCGTCGCGGCCGTTGGCCAGCGCGTGTTCGTCGGAACCGACAGCGGGCGAATCATGCAGCTCGACCTGCGGCATCCGGATGACTGGTGGCAGGCGCATCGGGCGCGCGACGCGGTCGAGACGCTCTCCGCGCGGCGATGGGACGACCTGATCGAGGTCGTGGCGCCGGTCGGCGCCGACGGCGTTCTGGCAATCTACCCGGACGAGAGCTTCACCGCCCAGCTCATGGCGCCAAACGCGTCGATCCGTCGCGCCTGGGTGTCCGACGACGTGGTCGTGGCGCTCAGCGACAATCGGGATCGGCTGTTCGTGCTGCAATCGCTCGGCGCGGATCGCCGCGGGCGCGAGGCGACGATCTCACGCCTGGTCGGTCATTCCGTTCAGGATGTGTGCCTGATCTCGCGACCGAACACGGCCGGCGCGGACGGGTGAGCGCTGCGGCGTACGCCATCGGTGCGGCGCGCCGGCTCCCCGAATGCGACCCCTTCGATCGGACGGCCGGCGTCGGACCGCACGATTCCGTCGGCCGCGGATGGCTGACAACGACGGGAGAATTCCACATGTCCACCCTGACGCGCAGCGCCCTGACCGCCTGCATCGATCACACGCTTCTGAAACCGGAAGCATCCGCCGACCAGGTCGACCGGCTGTGCGACGACTGCGTCGAGTACGGGTTCTATTGCGCCTGCGTCAATCCGGTCTGGGTCGAGCGCTGTGCGCGCCGTCTGAACGGGACCGGGGTGCGGGTCGCCGGCGTGGCCGGCTTTCCGCTCGGCGCGACGTTCAGCGAAGCCAAGGCGCTCGAGGCCCGGCGCTGCATCGAAAACGGCGCGTCCGAGATCGATATGGTCGTCCACGTCGCCGATCTGATCGCGCAGGACAAGGCGGCCGTCGTGCGCGACATTGCGGCCGTCGTCGAGGCGACCCAGCGCTCGCGCGCCGACGCGCTCGTGAAGGTCATCCTGGAAACGACGGCGCTGACCGACGCGCAGATCATGCTCGGCTGCCGATGCGCGGCCGAGGCCCAGGCGGACTTCGTCAAGACCTCTACCGGTTTTCACCCCACTGGAGGCGCCACGGTCGAACACGTCGCGCTGATGCGCAAGTGCGCTGCGCCGCTCAAGGTCAAGGCGTCCGGCGGCATTCGCGACCTCCGCACGGCGCTCGCAATGCTTGAGGCCGGGGCGTCGCGGCTCGGCATGTCAGCGAGCGTGGCGATCTGCCGGGAATTGCCCGTCGGGCAGTGATCCGCGTGGATCACGCCAATCTCAGGGTCGAATCCGCACGGCACGGCGGGAAGCGCGAGGACCGACTCAAGTGTCAGGTCTTATTGGACGAGAGCGATGCCATGCGCCGCCGATTCACGCGGCGCGTGCGCTCGCGCAACGCGCCCGGACGGCAGCGGCGATCGCACCGCTTCGCGGCCGGAGCGCGGTCGCGAACGATCGGAGCGTCGAATGAACCGCACCGATTCTAGAGCGCTGGAGACTTCGCGCCCGCCCGCCTGCATGGCGCTGGCGCGCCGCGTCGGCGGCGTGCGGGAAGCGCCGCTGGCGGTGCTGTCCGGTACCGTGCTGCTGGCGATGCTCCCGGTGACGATGATGGTCCCGGTGCTGAAGGAGATTGCCGCCGATCGGCTGGGCGGCTCCGCGCTTGCGGCGCACGCGTTCATGTCGGTCAACATGATCGCGGCGGTTGTGGTCGGTCCGATTCTGGCGTGGTTTGCGGACGCGCTGACGGACCGCCGACGGTTGCTGGCGGCGTCCGCGCTCGCGCACTCGTTGATTCTGCTGCTGATGTCGTCGGTCGATTCGCTGGAGGTGCTGCTGTTCCTGCGGTTTCTGGAGGGCGCGGCGCACATCACCGCGCTGACGACGCTGATGGCGCTGGCGGCCGACCACGCTGCGCCGGGGCGCGCCGGACGAGTGATGGGACTGGTGGGCGCGTCGATGATGTTCGGCACGGCGCTGGGGATGCCGCTGGGCGGGTGGATCGGCCGGCTGGAACCGACGCGCGTGTTCGTAGCGGGAGCGCTGCTCTCCGGCGGCCTGGCGTTGAGCGCAGCGCTGATCGTGCCCGCCGAAGTGCAGCGTCGCGGCGGGGGAGGCGGCATCGGCGCGGTTCTGCGCGTCTGCCGCGAGGCGCCGGTGATTGCGAGCGTCTGGGCGTTCGCGTTCGTCGATCGCTTCTGCGTCGGCGTGATCGTGTCGAGTTTCGTGCTGTTTCTCGCGCAGTCACACGGCATGGACCCCGCCGCGCGCGGCGGGCTGCTGGCGATGTTCATGATTCCGTTCGCGGCGCTGTGCTATCCGAGCGGGCGGGTCGTCGAGCGCGTCGGTCCCTGGATTCCGCTGGCGTGCGGCAGCGCCGGTTTCGGCGTGCTGATGATGCTCTATGGCGTCTTGCCCACGGCATGGCTGGGAGCGGCGATGCTGCTGTCCGGCGTGTGCAGCGCGCTGATGTTCCCGCCCACGCTCACCTTGTGCGGCCGGTTGGCGCCGGACGGGCAGCGCGGAGCGGCGTTCGCGGGCTTCAATGCGGCGGGTAGCCTCGGCTTCTTGGCCGGTCCGATGCTGGGGGGCGCTCTGGTGATCGCGCTGGGAGATTCGAACGGCTCCACGCCGCAGCGGACGGCGTTCGTGCTGGCCGGCGCGCTGGAGCTGGCGTGCGCGGGCGCGGCTTGGCTGGCGGGCGTTCGAATGCGCGCAGCTCCGGAATTGCGCGAAGCGCCTCCGGCAGAGAAGCGACAGGCCGTCTCAAGCTGAGCGGCGGCCGAGTCGATATCGCCCAAGGGATGAGGCGCGGCTTCGGAGCGTTCGCACGGCATCCGGGGATTCCATGGACGTTCGCTACATCAATCCGTTCATCCATGCCGTTCGTCGCGTCTTCGAAACGATGGTTCATACGACCGTGACGGTGAGCAAACCGTCGCTGCGGCATGACGGGCACCCGGTCGCCGACGTGTCCGGCATCATCGGGCTTTCCGGGGACGTGTCGGGCTCGGTTGCGCTGAGTTTCCCGCGCGAAGTCGCGTGCGCGGTGGCGTCCGCATTCGCCGGCGCACCGATCCGCGACACCGATGCGGACTTTGCCGACGCGCTCGGCGAGCTGGCGAACATGGTCGCCGGCAGCGCCAAGACCCACTTCGCGGGGCTGAATGTGAGCATTTCCCTGCCGAGCGTAGTGATGGGACACGATCTGCGCGTGCTGTCTTCCCGCACGTTCCCGCGGATCGTGATTCCGTGCGAGACCGGGCTGGGAAGCGTCTACGTGGACGTGGCGATGAGAATGGAGCGCGCCGCCAGCGCAACGCCTGCGGCGGCGGCGGCGGGAGTCGGGGCATGAAGATTCTGCTGGTGGATGATTCGAGAACGATTCGAACGATTCAGCGCAACGTACTCAAACAGCTCGGGCACGACGAGGTCGCAGAGGCTTCTGACGGCATCGAGGCGCTCAGCGCCGTCAACATGCAGCGCCCCGACCTCATCATCGTCGATTGGAACATGCCCAACATGGACGGCATCACGTTCGTGAAACGCCTGCGCGAGAAGGACAAGTCCCTGCCCATCATCATGTGCACCACCGAGGCCGAAAAGTCGCGCGTGATCGAAGCCGTCAAGGCAGGCGTCAATGACTACGTGGTCAAGCCTTTCACCCCCGAGACGCTGGCGGAGAAGATCAACCGCACCGTCGCGAAGGTCGGCGCGGCTGGCTAGCGCGGCGCCCGTCTTCAAACAGCGTCCCAGCCGAGCCGCGCGCGTGAGCGAGCGGTGCGCTTCTGCGGCCGAGACGCAACCGCATTCTGCATCCAGCGCTATCCGGCAGGCGGTCTTGTTCGACTGCCGCGCACTGCTGCCGCAGGGCCGCAGCGTCTGCGGCGCCCGGCAGCGTCCGAGTTTGTGCGGCAGGTCCGTGATGAAGGTCGCAAACCGGGTCGGTGCCGGTTTCGACGCAGCAGGTAATCGCCTGGGCGGGCTCGGCCGATGACAGGGGCATCCAATGTTGGAAGTGGTCGAAGCGTATGTCACCACCCGCTTCCACATAGACGATACCAAGATCGCGGCTGCACCGCCGGACTCGCGCGGCGCCTGCGCCCTGACGACGGGATGAAACGTCTTCCATGAGCAGTGGCAACTGGTACGACGAACCCGGTCGGCTCAACGAGTTGCTGGACCGCCTCTCGGCGCGGGAGCAGCAGGCGGGCGCGGCCTCGAAGCGGCGCCTGCCGCGCTTCGACTATCACGTCCGCGCGCTTCAGGTGAAGGTGCTGTCGGGCAACGAGTGGCAGTGCTTCATGAGCCCCACGCGCAACCTGTCCTCGCGCGGGATCGGGATGATCTTCAACCGCTTCGTCTACCCGAAGACGCGCGTGCAGGTGCGCCTGGTGTCTCTGCACAACCAGCACATCACGCAGGAAGGCGAAGTGGCGTACTGCCGCTACATCGAGGGCACCGCAAGGCTGCACGAAGTCGGCATCCGCTTTACCAAGCCCGTGAACATCAGCATCTTCCACCGGCAGGCGATCCGAACGAGAATCCTGCTCGTGGACGACGACGCCAGCGTGCACACCATCGTCAAGCGCCTGCTCGTCAACGAGAACGTCCACGTCGCCTCGGCCGCCGATATCGAGCCGGCGCTGGAGGCCGCCCGATCGCAGGCGTTCGACCTGATCCTGATCGACTGGTCGCTGCCGTCGGGCACCGGCGATGACCTCGCCAAGCAGCTACGCGCCGAGTGGTTCATGCAGCCGCTGATCGCGGTCACCGCGTGCACGCAGGAAGAGACCGAAGTGGCCCGCTCGGCCGGCCTGTTCGACCTCTGGGTGCCCAAGCCGCTCACGCGCGACGCGCTCGAGACGATGCTCAGCTCGTACCGGTCGGACCCGATCATCAGCTCGTTCATTTATCAGCCCGAGTTCTATGACGCGATCGACCTGTTCGTGTCCAAGCTCGGACCCCGACTCAAAGAGCTTCAAGAGGTTCTCAGCGCGTCGAATCTCGAAGCGATCGCCGCGCAGCTCCGGCAGCTCCGCGCCGACGCCAGCGCCTACGGATTCGACCAGATCATGATCGTGGCCGACCAGGCCGCGACGCTCGTCAAGCCTGACGCCGATCTCAATCTCGTCCGCCCGAAGCTGAACCAGCTCGCCCGGCTTTGCACCGCAGCGATCGGAGTGTCCTGCACGGAGGCCGGCGGCGCAGACGAGTTCTGATCGTGCTCCCGAATCGGCGCAGTTTCCGCCCCGGCCGGTAAGCGGCGCGCAGCCGATCCATGCGACGTCTTTCAGAAACTCGCGACGCGATTCAACCGATCATGGTTCGGACGCGCCGCCCCGGCGAGACGCGCACGATGCGACATGCCGCCCGCCGGACCGCGATGCGAAGACATGGAACTCCGCCCGCCGCACGAGCCGAGGTGCCCCGCGATGAACGCACTCGCCCAGAGCACGCCCCTGTCCATCAGCGACGACAGTCGCGAATCGCTCCGCCTGGACGCCGTGCGGAGCTGCAACGTGCTCGATACCGAGCCTGAGCAGGTCTACAACGACGTCGTGCGCTTGGTGGCGCGCCTGTTCGACATGCCGGTCGCGCTGGTCTCGATCGTCGACCAACATCGGCAGTGGTTCAAGGCCCGTGTCGGGATCGCCGCGTCGCAGACGCCGCGCGAGGTCTCGTTCTGCGCGCACGCGATCCGCCAACGCACCCCGTTGATTGTCCAAGACGCGCGCCAGGATCCGCGGTTTGCGGAGAATCCGCTCGTCACCGGTCCGGCGAACATCCGCTTCTACGCCGGGGCGCCGCTGATTTCGGCCGACGGATTCGCGCTCGGCGCGCTGTGCGCCATCGACCATCAGCCGCGCGTCTTCTCGCCCGACGACGTTGCGACGCTCGAAGCGCTGGCGCGGCAGGTTGTCGCGCAGCTCGAGCTGCGGCGCGTCACCGCCGAGCTGGGCGACGCGCTCCGGCACGTCCGGACCCTCCAGGGGTTCCTGCCGATCTGCGCCCAGTGCCGCCGCCTGCGCGAGGACGACTCGTACTGGGAACTGCTGCGGACCTACCTCGACGCGCATCCCGACCCGCAGTTCGCAGGCGGCGTCTGTCCGGCCTGCCGCGTCAGCGACCGCGGCTGATCGCCCGCGCCCCGAAGCGCGCGCCGCGACCGCTATAATCCCCGAAGCACGGGGGCGAACGTCGCCCCGCGGACCCGCGCCGTGGCTTCGGAGCGACGCATGCCGTTGTGGTTGTCCTGGTTCGCCCTGATCGCTTCGCTCCAGACCACGCCGACCGCCGCGCCTCTCCCGCCCACCCTGCGCGCGACGCTGCTGCCGCAGCACGCGGCCGTCGCCCCCGGCGGACAGACCGAAATCGTCGTCGTGCTCGAGCTCTCCGCGCCGTGGCACCTGTATCACCCGATCATCCTCGATACCGGAATGCCGACGGAAATCCGGTTCATCGGCCCGCAACAGGTCCGCATCGACAACCTGCGCCTGCCCAGCCCCTCGCTCGACGACCTCGAAGGGATTGAATACCTCGAACTATCCGGGCGGATCCTGGCGCTGGCGACGCTGCACGCGGCCCCGGAGGCGCGCGTCGGCGACGCGCTGCGCATCTCGGCGCACGTCTCCGCGCTGGCCTGCATCGAGGCCTGCGTGCCCGTCGCCGCATCCGCCGAGCTGACGCTGCCGGTCCGCGCCGAGCACGGCCCGCTCGCGAACGAGCCGGTCGTCGAGGAGGCGCGCGCCGCGCTGACGCCCACGCTCGGAGACGCGCCGCACCTGGACAAGAGCGAAATCACGATCAGCGCCGAGCGACTTCAGGTCGGCCAGCCGGCCGAGATCGTCGCGCGAATTCGCGTGCGCGAAGGCCTGCACGTGCAGGATCGCGATCCCGGCTCGGAGTTCCTGATCGGATCGCGACTGCTCATCGAAAGCCGCAACGGCCTGAAGATCGCGAAGGAGGCCGAGCAGCTCTGGCCGACCGCGAAAGTTCGCGAAATCCCCGGATTCGGCAGCGTCCGCGAGCAATCCGGCGAAGTCGTGATTCGCACCGGCATTCAGATCGTGGACGAGATGTTTCCCTCCGGACCGGTCGAGCTGCGGGCCCTGTTTCACTACCAGGCCTGCACCGAGCAGGGACAGTGCTTCGCGCCCCAGTTCGCGGCCGGACTGGTCCGCTTCGTCGCCGACACGCCGAACCCGCCCGACGAGCGGCTCGCGTTGTATCGCGTGCGCGGCCCGGACGACGACGTGTCTGCGGCGATCTCTGTCGCGAGCGTCACGTCCGGGTCCGATTCGCCGCCCGCGACCACGGCGATGGCGCTGCCGCTCGTGCTCGTGTTCGCGCTGCTGGGCGGGCTCATCCTGAACGTGATGCCGTGCGTGCTTCCGGTGATCTCGCTGAAGGTGCTCAGCTTCGTGCAGCAGGGCGGCGAGGATCCGCGTCGTGTGCTGAAGCTGGGACTGGTGTTCTGCGCCGGAATCATGGTCTGGTTCTGGCTGTTCGCCGCGCTCTCCGCTTTCGGGCAGCTGCCGCTTCAGCACGCGCCCGTCGTCGTCGCGATCAGCTCCGTCGTGTTCGTGTTCGCGCTCAACCTCTTCGGCATCTTCGAAGTGCTGCTTCCGGGCAGCGCCGCCGGCAAGCTCGACGCGATCGCCTCGCGCGAGGGATACGTCGGCGCGTTCTTTAAGGGTTTCCTCGCGACGCTGCTGGGCACCGCCTGCACCGCGCCGTTCCTCGCCGCGGCGCTCGTCTACGCCGCGACCCAGCCGCTGGCGATCAGCCTGATCGTGTTCACAGCGGCCGGATTCGGGATGGCCGCGCCCTACCTGCTGCTCGCGGCGAATCCGGCCTGGATGCGATTCGTTCCGAAGCCGGGAATGTGGATGGTGACGTTCAAGCAGGCGTCCGGGTTCGTGCTGCTCGGCACAGCGATCTGGCTGCTGACGATCGTGGCGGACCAGCTCGGCGCCAGCGGCGTGGTCTGGACGGTCGGCTTCTGGAGCTTCCTGGGCCTGGCGGCGTGGATCGTAGGGAAGATCAAGCCGACCTGGGAGTCGGGATCGCGCGTCGCCGGGTGGAGCGCAGCGGCCGCGGTCGCGCTCGCGGGCGGATGGTTCAGCTTCGGCGTGATGTACGAGCCGCCGAAGCGAGAGATTGCGCAGGTCAGTCCGGAGTCGGTCGTCCAGTTCGTGCACGAATCGGATTGGACCGACGGCATCCCGTGGACGCCCTACGCGCCGGGTCTCGCGCCGGAGCTGGCCGCGCGCGGCTACAGCGTCTATGTCGATTACACCGCCACCTGGTGTGTGAACTGCCAGGTGAACAAAGCGCTGGTGCTCGAAACGAACGCCGTGCGGCAGCGCATGCGCGAGCTGGGCGTCATCCCCATCGAGGCGGACTTCACCAACCAGGATCCGAAGATGCTCGCGGAGATCAAGAAGTTCGGCCGCCCGAGCGTGCCGCTGAACCTGATTTACCCGGCCGGCAAGCCGGACTCGCCGATCGTCCTGGATGTGCTGCTGACGCAGAGCGCGGTCTTTGCGGCGCTGGAACAGGCCGGCCCGTCTGTCGCCCGCGCCTCGGGAGTTCCGACCGCCCCATGACTCTTCAATTCGATAGCTAACTGCCAATCAAATAATAACTTGTGAACGTTGGTGGGCGCCGGGATGCGAACTCAACTCGCCCCCGCGCTTGTGCCGATAACACCCTCGGGGTGGTCCGTGCGGACGCGCGGAAACGCAGCTCCCTGGGGTAACGCCGATGACGAGCAGAGAGGGTGATCGTCGGCATCGAGCGCTGCGGCGACTCGTTCCGGCCACGTTGGGATTGTTCGCCGGCTGGGCCGCGACCGGCTGCGCGACGACGGGTATGCCGGTGCGAGCCCCGATCGAGTCGCTCCCGGCCGCCGTGGATGATTCTCTGCCCGGTTCGCCGGAGTCTTCGTCACAGGTTGTCGATCTCGCGCAGTTGCTGGAGCGCGCGAATCTCACCGCGGAAGAGGACTGGCGCGACTTCGACCCCGACGCAAGCCCGGATGGCGCGCGGTTCGTGTTCGCCTCAACGCGAGATGGGCCGCACCCGCACATATTCATGCAGCGGTTTGATGCCGCAGAGCCGGTCCGTCTCACGAATTCGGACGGCGATCACATTCAGCCGCGCTTCAGCTCGGACGGGCAGCACATCGCGTTCGCGTCGAACAGCGCGGGCGATTGGGATCTCTGGATGATGCGCGCCGACGGCTCCGAGCCGACGCGCCTGACCAGCGACCGCGGCGCGGAGCTGTGTCCGACCTGGTCGCCGGACGGAAAGCAGCTCGCGTTCAGCCTGTGGAGCGAGCGGGCGCACCGTTGGGAAATCTGGATCCTCGAAACGGACGCTCCTGCCGTGCGGAGCTTCCTGACGGACGGGATGTTTCCGTCCTGGTCGCCATGCGGGAGTCGAATCGCGTTTCAGCGGTCTCGAACACCCGGTGAGCCGGCGATCGGAATCTGGGTCGTTGATGCGGCGCAGCCCGACGCAACCGCGGTCGAGGTGGCTGCCTCGGAATCGACCAACCTGGTCGGTCCTCGCTGGTCGCAAGACGGAACGTGGATCATCGCGTCCGCCGTCCCGCTCCGCGAGCGCGTCGCCGCGCCCGGAGTATCGCGTCTGCGGACGGCGCGCCTGACGTTGATCGCACCAGACGCGCGGCGTCGCCTGACCGTGGAAAGCGGCGGCGATGCGCTGTTCGACGCAGTCTGGAAACGCGACGGACGTCTGCTGTTCGTCCGCGAGTCGGCGGCTGGCGAGCACCTCTGCTCTGCTCGGCTGGGACCGGAATCGGTAATCGTGCAGCCTGCCGAGCGTGCCGGACCGGCTCTGGCGGGCGTCGTACCGCCAGGGGGACGGTGACTTGAATTCTCAGAAACTCAAGCGACATTTGATCGGCGGACAGACGCACACCACGCCTCGGGTCAGTTCTTCCGAGAAAAACTGCGATTCCACGCCCCCGGATTGGCCGACACGAAAGTGCGCTCATACAATCTGCACGGCTCCCACCTCCGTAAACCATACGGCCGCGCGATCGCTGGGATTTCGCGCCGGCTGCGGGCGACGAACGATGATCCCCTGGGTGATGACGATTACGGCGGTTGCCGTATCAGGTTGCGCTCCGCAACGGGCAAAAACCGCTCCCGAGCCGGAGTTTCCGCCGTCGGTCGAGGTGGTGGTGGTCACGCCGGTGCTGAACCTGAGCGATCGCAGCGACTGGGATGAGCTGCGGGTGACCGACTGGCTGGCGTCGGAGCTGTCGGGATTCCACGGGGCGGCGGTGGTGCCGGTGAACCGCACGCTTGCCGCGCTGGAAGTCGCCGGGCTGCGGCGGGTCGAATCGCCGGAAGACGCCCGCGCGCTGGCGCGGCTTCTGGGCGCGGATGCGACGCTTGTGGCCGCGGTCACGGAGTTCAGCCCCTACGAGCCGGTCCGGATCGCGTGGGTGATGCAGTGGTACGAGACGGACGGCGTCCTTCCGGCTGAGCGCGGCGGCGCGGCGCTGGCGTCGGAGCCCGGGATGGGAGAGCCGGCGGTGCAGGTGCAGCGGGTATTCAGCGCGGCGGATGAAGAGGTTTTGGAAGAAGTTCGGGACTATGCGGATGACCGGGACGGGCACGGAAGTCCGTACGACTGGCGCGTATACGTGAAGAGCCAGGAACTCTTCGTCCGTTACTCGTGCTGGTCCGCGATTCAGTCGATGCTCACACAACGAGGCGGATACCGGACGCAGGCGCCGGACCACTCGGCGGAGTAATCGTGTGAACGGGACGCAACGCTGCATCAGTCTCCGGAAGGGTCCGCATCGATACGTGTTCACGTATCCGGTCGGGTTCGAAGCCGAGGTGATCGCGCAGATTCTCGAGTACGCGGCCGACCCGGATCACGAGCTCGATTGGATCGACGCGGCGATGCTGAGCTTCCAGATGGGGCGGGACACGCGTCCGACGGCGATCGGGGCGGTGCGGTAACCGCCATGGAGCACTCGGGAAACGGCAACGCGGGCGGCGTCCGATGGGCGGACGCGGCGGCAACGACGGCAGGCGTCATGAGCACTCAAGAGTCACTCGTCGAATTGTTCATTCGCCATCTCCGGTCGGAGCGGCACTTCTCGGCGCACACCGCGAGGTGCTATACGGCGGACCTGGAGCAGTTCTGTGCGTACCTGCTCGGCGCAGGCGCCACAGGCGGCGAGGTGAACGGGGCCGGCAAAGCCCACAAGCCCGCGCCCGAGGCGTGCGACGCGCGCCTTCGCGCCGTGGACGTCGAGAAGGTACGAGAGTTTCTGGCCGAGCTTCGCGATCGCAACTACTGCAAGAGCACCGTGGCGCGAAAGCTGGCGACCCTGCGGAGCTTCTACAAGTTCCTCGTTCGCCGCGGCGTGATCACCGCCAATCCGGTGCAGAGCATTCGCACTCCCAAGCAGGAAAAGCGGCTGCCGAAATACCTTGAGGTCGAGCAGGTCGAACGCCTGTTCAAGAACTGCGACACGACTACCACGCTGGGCGCCCGCGACCTGGCGATTCTCGAAACGCTCTACTCGACTGGAATTCGCGTCAGCGAGCTGGTCGCGCTGAACATCGACGACGTGGACCTCGCCGCCAGCGTCGTCCGCGTCCGCGGAAAGGGCAAACGCGAGCGCGCCATCCCCCTCGGTCCCGGCGCGGTGCGGGCCATCGTGCACTACCTGGACCTGCGGCGCGCCGCCGGCGCGAACGGGCGGGCCGACTACGAATCGCTGTTCATCAACAAGCATGGCCAGCGCCTGAGCACGCGCAGCGTCCGCCGCAAGCTGGACAAATACCTGCTGGCTGCCGGTTTGGACCTGAGCGTCAGCCCGCACACGCTGCGGCATAGTTTCGCCACGCACATGCTGCGGCGCGGCGCCGATCTGCGCAGCGTGCAGCAGATGCTCGGCCATCAGAGCCTGAGCACGACGCAGATTTACACGCACCTCACCAGCGACGTGGTGCGCGAGGAATACGAAAAGGCGCACCCGCGGGCCTGACTGCCCGCGGCATTTCCCTGACCATCCACTCGATCGCGGACCGGCCTTCGGACCGGTCCATTTTTTTTCTTTGAGTGGACCGCGGAAAACCGAAGCGGCCGGCGCGGGCGGCGAACGCCGAGAGCCCGCCACGTGCCGGGCGCCGCGAGGGCGGGGGGACGCCCGCGCTCCCGGTTCGAGGAATCGTGAGTTCAGGGATTGATGAGTGCGCCGTCGGCGCGGACGTCGCGCGAGTTCAGCGAGCGCCGCCCTCGCGGTAGTAGCGAGAAATCGTCGGCACCAGGTACTCGTGAAACGCCCGGTCGGCGTCGAAGTCCGGCTTCCAGCCCCAGTCCTGACGAGCCGGCGAATCGTTCACGTCCGCCGGCCAGGAATCAACGATCGCGTTTCGCGCCAAATCCGGCTCGAAGGTGATCTGCGCCTGCGGAAACGCGGACATCACGCGCTCGCGGATCTCGGCCGCCGTCACGCTGAACGCACCCACGTTGTAAACGCGCTGCGTCAGACGTTCGGTCGGGGCGGCCGCGAGATCGACCAGGGCCTTGATGCCGTCCGGCATGGCCATGAACGGAATGCGTGTGCCCGGACTGACGAAGCAGGCGTAGGGTTTGCCCTGTGCGGCGGCGTGAATCATCTCCGGCGCGTAGTCGCTGGTCCCGCCGGCCGGGAGGGTCAGCGCGCTGATGAGCCCCGGAAAGCGGATGGCGCGGAAATCGACGCCGCTGGGAGCGGCTTCCGCCGCAAGCTGGCGGTAGTGCTGGCTGAAGTATCGGCCAAGGTGCTCGCAATAGAGCTTGTTGCAGCCATACATGGTGGTGGGGTGGTTCCAGTGGTCCTCGCAGATTTTGCCGGCGCGGTTCTTGGTTTCGAGGTCGGGCAGTCCGTAGGCGGCGATCGAGCTGGGGAAGATGAACTTCACGGGGTTGCCATGCCAGCGGGCCTGCTCATGTGCGAGTTGCAGCAGGTTCAGCGTGCCGTTGACGTTGACGCGGTGGGCCGTGTCGGGCGTGTACTCACTGCGCGTGCTTAGAAGCGCCGCGAGGTGGTATACCACGTGAATCTCGTATTCGCTGACCAGTCGCTGAAGCAGGTTGTGGTCGAGGATGTCGCCGGTGATGCAGGCGACGCAGTGGTTGCCGAGCCGGGCCTCGATGGGCTTGAGATCGAGCGCGACGATGCCATAGGGCAAGTTGCGGTCGCAGTGCTCGATCAGGCCGTGGCCGATCTCGCCGTTCGCCCCGGTGATGAGGATGACCGGCTTTCGCATGAAGCTGCCTCGCTCTCACGGCTGCGTCCGGCGCGCGGAACCGCCCGGATCGACTCGCCCGGCGGCGCGGGCGAACTCGCGTCAGCTCGTCGCGCCCTTGGCCTTCAGCTTCCGAATGCGCTTGGCGAGCCGGCTCTTGGTGCGGGCGGCGGCGTTCTTGTGGATCAGGCCGCGCGTGGCCTCGCGGTCGAGCAGCTTCACGGCGGACTTCAGGTTCGCTTCGGCCTTGCCCGGGTCGTTGTGGAGAAGCGGGTCGGTGACGCGCCGCATCGCCGACTTGAGCGTGGCGCGGCGGGCCCGGTTGAGGATGCGACGCTTTTCGTTCTGACGCATGCGCTTGCGCGCCGAAATCGAGTGAGCCAAGTCCGGTCTCCTGAAGAAGTTGCCAGTGAATCCAACGTTAGCCGCCGCGGGCACACGCCCGGCCGCAGCCGCGGTCTACCCTAGTTTCTCGAGGCGCGCCCGCGCCTCGCCGTTCGCATAGTTGTAGTCCTGCCGCAGCAGTTTGCCGTACGCGTCCTTGGCGCGTTCCATCGCGCCGGCGGCCTCGTGCGACTGCCCCAGCCACCACAGGATTTCGCGAGCGGTCTCGTCGTTCTGCGCTTCCTGCGCCTCGAGCGCCTCGCTCAGGACGGCGGCGGCCTGCTCGGGCGCCTTGGTCTGAAAGAACGCCCGCCCGATCAGAAGCTGGCAGCGCGCCCGGCTGCGCGGATCGCCCTGCGCGGCCTGAAGCACGGGAATCGCCTCGTCGAACTTGCCGAGCGAGAACAGAACGCCGCCGAGCTTGAACTTCGCCCGCAGGTCGGTCGGGTACATCTTGACGCGCTCGCGGCGAATCTCGAGCTCGGTCTGAAGCTCGTCCATGCGCATGAGGCGAAGCTGCTGGCGGTCTTCCTCCGACCCGCTGCGGGCGGCGCGCTCGCGCTGGGCGCGAACGGCGCGCCCGAGCTTGCGCATGACGATGTCGTCGGCCTGCACCTTGTAACTGTAGTTGTCGAGCTGCTCATACGCCTTGCGAAGCACGGCGATGGCCTCGTCGTCCGAATCGTCCTGCTCGCGCTTGGCGAGCGCGTCCACCAGGGCCTTGACCTTCAGCGGGGCTTTCGGGTCGGCCTCGTGCTCGCGGCGGGCGGCGGCGATGACGTGATCCAGCGTCTGCTCGCCCTGCTTGGCGCGATCCGCGTCGTGCAGCATCTTCTGCGAATCGGCGTCGCGCAGCGAATCGCGGAACGTGCCCGCGTCGGAGTACTTGCCCTTGGCGATGGTCAGCTTGCCGGACAGGTCGCGCTGCTCGTCGCGAAGCGTCATGTCGCCCGGATTCAGGGACATCAGCAGCTCGAGCGCGTTGACCGCCTGCTCGTAGCACCACGCCGCCAGCGGCGGATCGCCCCAGGCGTCGCCCAGTTCGGCCATCTCGACCAGCGTCTGGCGGAAAATCTTGAATCGGCCGACGTTCGGCTTCTTCTCCTTGCGGAGCAGATCGAGCGCCTTCGGTGCGATGAACCGGACCGTCTCCGCCAGTTGCGCCTTCACGGCATTGCGAAGGACGCTGTCGATGTAGGTGGCGTTGGTCGGGTCCTTCGCCATCAGCAGTTCGGCGTTCAGCATCGCCGTGACGGCGTTCTTGCCCGTCATCGGGCGCTTGAACGACTCCATCATGCTCGGCTTCTTGCCGCCCGACTGCTGGCGCTGAATCGCCAGCGACCAGAGCGGCATGTGCCCTTCCTCGACCGCCTCCGGCCAGAGGGCCAGTCCGGTGATGTAGCATTCGATGGCGTAGTCATAGGCGCGGCGCTCACGCTCGGCTTCGGCCTTCTTGAACCAGGCCCGCGCCTTGTTCTTGTCGGCGTCGCTGAACGCCGGGCGTCCCGCCTCCGCGTTCCGCTCACCGCCGCTGGCTGTACCTTTCGCCATCTCGACTCCAGCTCCGGCGAACCCCGGCGCTGTGTGGTCGCGCGCAGGGTCGCAGACCATGCAGCATAGCGGAAGCTGGCCTGAACTTGAAGAGGCGCGAAGACCGTCGCGCTTGTCGGCCGGCGACGAATGTCCGATGATTTGCGGTCCGGCGATCCGCCGCCCGGCGCGCCGTCCGCTTGCACGATCGAGAGGCGTGGATCCATGGCGACTCCGCTGCTGTCCCTGCGCGACGTGCGCGTGCAGTATGGGCGCTTCACCGCGGTGGACGGGGTGTCGTTCGAGCTCCACGCCGGACAGCTTCTGGGAATGATCGGCCCGAACGGCGCGGGCAAGACGACCACGTTGCGGGCTGCGGCCGGGCTTCAGCCGGTCAGCACCGGCGACGTGCGCGTGCTGGGACATGACGTGTTTCGCGCGCCGACCGCGGTGGGCGCGCACCTGGCGTTCACGCCCGACACGCCCGCCGTCTACGACACGATGGTCGTCGTCGATTTCCTGCGGTTCATCGCGCGCTGCTACGGCCTGCCGCGGTCGATGGCCGAGGAGCGCATCGACCACTGGCTGGCGGAGCTCTGGCTCACGGACAAGAAGAACGCCCGCATCTCGGCGCTCTCCCGCGGCATGCGCCAGCGGCTCGCGGTGGCGAGATCGCTGATGCCGGATCCGCACGTGATTCTGATGGATGAGCCGGCCGCCGGGCTGGATCCGGCCGGCCGAGCGCAGTTCCGGCAACTGCTCGCGTCGCTGCGCGATCAGGGCAAAGTCATCATCGTTTCCAGCCACATCCTGGCGGATTTGTCCGAGTACTGCACGCACATCGCAATCATGGAGCAGGGGCGGCTGCGCGAGTTCGGCCCGGTCGCGAAGGTGGCCGGCGCCGGGCACGAAGACCTGTCGCGATATCGAATCGTGCTGGCGGCGCGCGTCGGAGACGTGCACGCCCGGCTGGCGGAGGTCGCGGACATCCGCCGCGTCGAAACCACGGGCGACACGATCGAGCTGGACTACAGCGGCGCGCGCGAGGATGCCGCGCGGCTGCTGGCGCGGCTGATCGCGGCCGGACTGCCCGTGGCAGAATTCAAGCCGCTCGCGCCCGACCTGGAGCAGGTGTACCTGCGGCAGGGCATTCGACAGGTGGAGTGATCGACGGTGATCAGCCCGTTTCATTACCTGAACCTCAACATTTCCGGGCGCCCGGCGGCGCAGTTCGGCGTCGTGGCCGCGTTCGTGATCCTGGTCGCGATCTTCGCGCCGATCAGCTTCGCGAACGCGTCGCCCGGGACGTCGATGGACGCGATCTGGCTGGGAATCGTGTCGGCGGCGCAGGCGTTCTTCATCCTCCTGATGGCGCCGAACGCAATCCGCAAGGCGGTGCTGCGCGACTACCAGACCGGAATGATGGAGTCGCACCGCATCACGCCGATGAGCAACGCGGCGATCGTGTACGGCTATCTCACCGGCCCGGTCATGCAGGTCATGATGCTGTACGGCGTCTGCCTTCTCATGGGCGGCTTCTTCGCCGCCCGCGCCGGCGCCGCGACGCTCGGCACGACCTCCGGCGCCGCCTTCGGGCTGTTGCTGCCGGCGTGGTACGTGTCGCAGGCGTTCGTGCTGATGCTGGCGATCCTGCTCTGGGCGATCTCGCTGCTCGCCGCGGTCGCCAGCGCCGGCAAGGCCAACCTCATGGGCGTCATCGTGCTCATCGCCGTGTTCGGCGGCTGGGGCGTGGTGTTTCTCGTGCCGGGCGCGGCGCTGATTCTCGGGCTGCTCGGCGTCGGGTCGCTGTTCAACGTCATTCAGGGCCGCCCGATCACAGCGTGGGGCTCGGTGGTCGCCGCGGCGCTGCTTCAGGTCGGCATCGCCGGCATCTGCCTCTGGGCGACCGCCCGAAAGCTGCGCGCGCCGGAGCGCTCGCTGTTCTCCTTCGTGCAGGGCGTGCTGCTGCTCGGACTCTGGGCCATCGCCCTGGTCGCCGGGCTGCGCTACGCGGACGCGCTGCGGTGGATTCCCTCGCGATCCGCGGACGCCTGGGGCACGCATCTTCAGGTCGCCGCTTCGATCATCGCGTTCCTCGCTGTCGCCCTGCTGACGGTGGCTGCGCTCGTTTCCGAATGCCTGCGCGCGGACGTCGCGTCGCGGCACGGCGTCGGATCGTCCGCGGCGGCCTGGATGCGGGCGACCGCCGGACTGGCGCTGCTCTCGCTCGGCGCGCTCGGCGTGTGGCTCGCACTCGTCTGGGTGGGCTTCGCCGGCGCCAGCGACCACTTCTTCGGGCCGTATTCTCCCACGGTTGCCCCGGCGTGCGTTGCGGTCGCATGCGCGGCGATGCTCGCGACGAGTTTCGGCATCATGTACTGGCTGCTGTCGCGCGGCCGAAGGCTCCTGCTGCCGTTGCTGCTCATTCTGGGCGCGCTGAACGGCGTGCCGGTGCTCGCCGACGGCCTGGCAGCGTTTCAGGCGGAACTGCGCGCGGAGGGCACCGGCGGCGACGCCATGGGCGGATTCTCGGTCTTCGCGCCGGTCGGGACGTTTCTGCTTCTGGCCGAGCCGCCGGTGACGCTGATCCCGGGGCTGATCGTGCAGTGCCTGCTGGCCGTCGTGTTTGGAGGCGTCGCGCTGCGGGCGCGCCGCGCCGTCCGCGCGAGCGTTCCGCGCAAAGCCAGCCCCGCGCCCAGCGCGTAAGCGCGCCCGTCCGCTCGCTCCGCCGGCGTCAGCTCTTGGGCGGCACGAAGTTCGGGATCGCCTGCTCGTCGCCGAAGAAGAATTGCTCCATGAACTTGCTGAGGATCTTGTTCGACTCGTCCGACGTGGCGTCGAGCCGGTACTCGTTCATCACCATCAGCATGTGGTCATTCCACTGCCGCAGGGCCTGGGCGGAAATCCGTTCGCGCACGCGCGCCGCGAACTCCGGCCCGGCGATCAGCGTGACCATTTTCAGAGACCGCGACCCTTCCGGAGAATCCACGTCGATCGCCGGCAGATCCTGATCGAGCTTTGCACATCGAATGATCCGTACGCTCATTCCCTTCGTCCTTTCACGCGGGCGGAATCAAATCATTGTATAACACGAAGGCTGGCAAAGCGGCGCGAACGCAATGCCCGCGCCCCAGCCGAATCGACGGAGGCAAATCATGTCGGGCAGCGCCGGCTTCTCGTTCGCCCTGTTCGCGATTGCTTCGACCCTGATGCTGTGCGCGGCCGCGCGCGGGGCGGACCGCATCAGCGGCCGAATGTTCGCAACGCGGTCCGAGGTGCTCGCGCAGCACGGCGTCGCCGCCACGAGCCATCCGCTCGCCACCCAGGCCGCGATCGACGTGCTGCGGCAGGGCGGGAGCGCCGTCGACGCCGCCATCGCCGCGAACGCGTGCCTGGCACTGATGGAACCGGTCAGTTGCGGCCTGGGCGGCGACCTGTTCGCGATCGTCTGGGATCCGAAAACGCGCAAACTGCACGGATTGAACGCCAGCGGACGCTCGCCGATCGGTCAATCGCTGGAGTCGCTGCGCGGCAAGCTCGGCGAGGCGAAAAAAATTCCGAGCTTCGGACCGCTGCCGGTCACCGTTCCCGGTTGCGTGGACGGCTGGTTCGAGCTGCACGCGCGGTTCGGGCGCCTGCCCATGGCGCAGGCGCTCGCGCCTGCGATCGGCTACGCGCGCGACGGCTTTCCAGTCACCCAGCTCGTCGCCTACTACTGGGAACGCGGCGGTCGCGTGCTGCGCGAGTATCCCGGCTTTGCGGAGACGTTTCTGCCGGACGGCGTCGCGCCAGGCGAAGGCGCGATCTTCCGCAATCCGCGGCTGGCCGCCACGCTCGAGAAGCTTTCCGCGGGCGGGCGAGACGCGTTCTATCGCGGCGAGTTGGCCGAGGTGATGGATGCGTTCTTCCGGCGCGTCGGGTCGGCGCTGACGAAGGACGATCTCGCCGGGCACGCGTCCACATGGGTCGATCCGGTCAGCGTGAACTACCGCGGATACGACGTGTGGGAGCTGCCGCCCAGCGGGCAGGGCATCGCCGCGCTGCAAATGCTCCGGATTCTTCAGGCGTACGACCTGCGAGCGCTCGGACACAACACCGTCGAGACGCTGCACCTGATGATCGAAGCGAAGAAGCTGGCGTTCGAGGATCGCGCCCGGCACTACGCCGATCCCGATTTCGCGTCGATCCCGATCGCGTGGCTGCTGTCCGAGGAATACGCTGCGCAGCGCCGCGCGCTCATCGATCCGAAGCGCGCCGCGCGCCAGTTCCCCCCGGGCGATCCGCCGCCCGCCGGCGGCGCTTCGCTCGGCCTGCGACCGGACGCGCTCGCGCACGCCGACCAGCGGCTGCGAGAGGGCGACACGATCTACCTCGCGACGGCCGACGCCGACGGCATGATGGTGTCGCTCATCCAGAGCAACTATCGCGGATTCGGTTCCGGGCTCTGCCCGGACGGTCTGGGTTTCTGCCTTCAGGACCGCGGCGAGATGTTCAGTCTCGATCCGGCGCATCCCAATGTCTACGCGCCCGGAAAACGCCCATTCCACACCATCATTCCCGGCTTCGTCACGCGCGGCGGCGAGCCGTGGCTGAGCTTCGGCGTAATGGGCGGCGATATGCAGCCGCAGGGGCACGTGCAGGTGCTCTGCAACGTGATCGACTTCGGCATGAACCTCCAGGAGGCGGGCGACGCGACCCGCTGGTATCACACCGGCTCATCCGAGCCGACCGACGAACGCATGACCGATTCCGGCGTGGTCGCGCTCGAATCCGGCATCTCGCCCGAAGTGCGCCGCGCGCTCGAACAGATGGGCCATCGTCTCGAAGACGTGATCGGTCCGTTCGGCGGATACCAGGCGATCGCGCTCGATCCCGCCACGCGCGTCTACCACGCCGCGTCCGAATCGCGCAAAGACGGCTGCGCCGCCGGCTTCTGACCCGCGTGCTCGTTCGAGCGGCGCAAACGGTCCGCGACCGCTTTGCGAGCGCGTCCCATTCGCTCCCGCTGACCGCCGTGCCGCCGGGGCCGTCCGGCGGTATAGTGCCCTCGCAGTGCATCGAAGAATCACGATCCTCGGCTCCACCGGCTCGGTGGGAAGCGCCGCGGTAGAGGTCGCGTGCGCCCTCGCCCCGGAGACGCGCGTCGTTGCGCTCGCAGCGGGCGCCGACTGGCGCGGGCTTGCGGAGCAGGCTCGCAAATGCCTGCCGGCCGCTGTCGCGATCGCGGACGAGACCTGCCGTGAGCGCCTGATCGAAGCGGTCCCGGCGGGCACGCGCGTGTACGCCGGCGCGTTCGAACTGGTCGAAATGGTGCGGGCCGTGGACACCGACCTGGTGCTCGCCGCGATCGTCGGGGCGGCCGGCCTGCCGGCGACGTTGGCCGCAGTGGAGCGCGGGATCGACGTGGCGCTGGCGAACAAGGAATCGCTGGTCGTCGCCGGGTCGATCCTGATGCCGCTGGCGGGGCGAACGGGAAGCCGGCTGATCCCGGTGGACAGCGAGCACTCGGCGGTGTTCCAATCGCTGGCGTCCGGGCGGCGCGAGGAAGTGTCGCGCATCTACCTGACCGCGTCGGGCGGACCGTTCCGGACCTGGACGATCGAGCAGATCGCCGCGGCGACGCTCGAAGACGCGCTGAATCATCCGGCGTGGAAGATGGGGCCGAAGATCACGATCGACAGCGCCACGATGATGAACAAGGCGCTCGAGGTGATCGAGGCGGTGCACCTGTTCGGCCTGCCGCCCGAGCAGGTGCAGGTGCTGGTGCATCCCGAGGCCATCGTGCATTCGATGGTCGAATTCTGCGACGGCAGCGTGATCGCTCAGCTCGGCGCTCCCGACATGCGAACGCCGATCCAGTACGCCATCACGTATCCGCGGCGCGTCCCGGGCATTGCGCGGCGGCTGAACTGGTCGGAGATCGGCCGGCTGACGTTCGAGTCGCCGGATTTCGAGCGCTTCCCGCTGCTGAAGCTCGGATTCGACGCGGCCGGCGCGGGCGGCACGAGCGGGGCCGCGCTGAATGCCGCCAACGAGGCGGCGGTGGAGCTTTTTCGCGCCGGCCGGATTCGGTTTGGGCGCATCGCGGAGCTGGTCGCGGAGGTCTGCGCGCGGCATCAGCGCCGCGGCGAGCCGACGCTCGAGCAGCTCATGGAATCGGACGGCTGGGCCCGGCGTGAGGTGACTGGATGCAAAACGCTGTAGGGGCGGCGGCGTCGCTGCTGGCCGCCGGCGAGCTGCCGGCGTGGGTCTACAACACGATAATGTTCGTGAAGGTGCTGATCGGCTTTTCGCTGATCATCTTCGTTCACGAGCTCGGGCACTTCCTGGCGGCCAAATGGGTCGGGGTACGGGTGGACCGCTTCGCGGTCGGCTTCGGCACGCGCCTGGTCGGCTATCGTCGCGGCGAAGGGCTGACCTTTGGCAACCGACCCGAAATCTCGCGCGACGAGGTCGCGCAGCGCGGCTGGGGCGAGACGGACTACTGCATCAAAGCGCTGCCGTTCGGCGGCTACGTCAAGATGCTGGGCCAGGAAGACATCATCATCGACGACAACACCGGCGACGTCCGGCTGACGAACGACCCGCGCGCGTTCACCAACCGCACCGTCGGGCAGCGCATGGTGGTCGTCAGCGCCGGCGTCATCTTCAACGTCCTGTTCGCGGCGCTGCTGCTCATGACGGTCTTCCTCGTCGGCAAGAGCATGCCTTCGCCCGTCATCGGCATGGTGCCGCCCGACAGCAGCGCCGCCGGCAAGATCCTGCCGGGCGACCGCGTCCTGAAGATCAACGACGACACCGTCCTCAGCTTCGTGGACATCAAGCAGGCGGCCGCGCTGTCGGACGGTCCGTTGCGATTCACCATCGAGCGGGACGGCAAGACGCTTCCGGAACCGATCCTGGTGCAGCCGGAACGCGACCCGTCGATCAACCTCGCCAGCGTGGACTTCAGCCCGTTTCTCACGACGCGCCGCACGCGCGAGGGCGACCCGGTCGGCAACGGCCCGAACCTTCTGGCGGGCGACGTCATCACGCACATCGACGGCGAACCGGTCGATGACGGGCTGGACGTGCTGGTCGCGTTTCAGAACAGCCGCGGGCGCGTACTGAAGCTCACCGTGCGGCGCGAGGACCCCGACCGACCCGCCTCAAACCCGAAAGAAGTCGTCTGCCCGCAGCGCGGCACGCTCGTCATCGATCCCGCCGACCCACCGGGTGAACGCCCGACCGGCGCCGCCGCCCTGGTCGATAACTCCCACTTGCTGGGCTTCATGCGACGCCGCGCGATCAACCTGGTCGAAGAAGGCGGCGCGGCCGATCGCGCCGGCCTGAAGCGCGGCGACGTGATCGAGCAGTGGGGCGGCGTCCCCAACCCGACGTATGAGGAAATCCTCGAGTCCGTCACGGCCGAGCCGGTCGCGCCCATCCCGGTCGTCGTGTCGCGCGGCGGCGAGCTTCATCGCCTCTCGGTGACGCCGAAGCGGCCGTTCCGCCTGTTCAGCGCCGCCAAGCCGCGCGTGGGCGTCGACTTCGCATGGCGCGGCGAGGAAGACCGCGCCGTCGTCGCGGCGATCGCGCCCGGCACGCCCGCCGCGGAGCTGGGCATGCCGCGCGGTTCGCAGATCGTGAGCATCGACGGCACGCCGGTCGAAAGCTGGTTCGACGTGTCGGAGACGCTCCAGTCCGCCGCCGGGCGCAGCGTGACCGTCCGCTATCGCAGCGGCGCCGACGAAGCCGACGGCGTCCTGCACGTTCCGAGCAGTGTTGTGAACGAGCTGGGCCTGCCGGCCAGCGCCCGCATTCACGCGGTCGACGGACAGCGATCGGTGAAGACGATCGGCCCGGACGGACGCGAGCGTGAGCTCACGCTGCCCGGCGTCTACGCCGTCCGCAAGCTGCTGGCCGAGCGCGTGGGCAAGACGGTGACGATCCGCTTCGTCCGACAGGTGAACGGTCCGATCGAAGAGGCCCGGTTCGCGGTACGGGCCGAAAACGTCGATCCGTGGCAGATGCGCGTGCAGTACATCTACGACCCGTTCGGGTTCGAAGTCATGACCGAGGTCGTGACGGCCGGCGGCAATCCCTTCGTGGCCATGGCGATGGGCGTGGACTCGGTCGCACGCGCCGTCCGGCAGATTTACGCCACGCTCACGCAGATGGCCAAGCAGAACGTCGGCGTCGAGCATGTGTCCGGCCCGGTGGGCATCGTCAGCATCGCCATGGAGCAGGCGCGGCAGGGCCTGAGCGAGCTGTTCTATTTTCTGGCCGTGCTGTCGCTGAACCTCGCCGTCATCAATTTCATGCCGTTGCCTGTAATGGACGGCGGGTTGATGCTGTTCCTGATTATCGAGAAGATCAAAGGCAAGCCGCTCAGCTTCAAGACGCAGATGGTCAGCACACTGGTCGGCCTGGCCGCGATCATCCTGATCGGCCTGGTGGTCACGATCCAGGACATCAGCCGCTTCTTCTGAGCGGTCGCTGCGGTGGCGGACCGGCGCCGTCGCGCGGGCTCCGCACGAGGATCGGCCCGCGCCACCGACCGGCGGTACGGACATGTCCCAGCGCGACACCGACATCGGCGGAAACTTCGCGCACTTCGCGACCACGCGCCGCTCGGCCGTCGCCGCCGCCGGCAGCGCCGACGCGCAGGAGCGCGCCCGAGCTTATGAGGCGCTGATCGAAGCCTACTGGAAGCCCGCGTATCGCCACGTACGCGCACAGTGGCGCGCCGACAACGAGCAGGCCAAAGACCTGACGCAGGCCTTCTTTCTGCACGCGATCGAAAAGGGGCAGTTCGACCGGTTCGACCCAACCCGTGGGTCGTTCCGTCACTACCTGCGAATGTGCCTCGACGCGTTCGTTTCGAACGCACGAAAGGCCGGCGCGCGGCTGAAACGCGGCGGGGGGCGCGCGCCGCTGTCGCTCGAACGGCTCGCCCAGGATGCGCCCGCGGCGTTCGAGCCGGCCGATCGATCGGCCGATCCGCAGGAGGCATTCGAGCAGGAGTGGGCCCGAAGCATCCTGACGCTCGCGGTCGACGCGCTGCGGCGGCAGTGCGCGGCTTCGTCCAAAGACGTGCTGTTTCGCCTGTTCGAAGCGTACGACCTGCACGAGGGCGATCCGGCCGACCGTCCCACGTATTCCCAGCTCGCTGAACGCGCCGGAATCCCCGTCACCCAGGTCACGAACCATCTCGCGGCGGCGCGCCGCATGCTCCGAGCGGCCGTCTCGGATTGCCTGCGCGCGTGCTCGGGCGATGAGCACGAGCTCGAGCGCGACCTGCGGGCGCTGCTGGGCGGTCCGCCGTGAAAGACCTCTCCGACGACGTGCTGCGGCGCCTGCGGCGCGTTCTCGCGCCGGACGAGCCGGCGCACGAGCGCTATCAGGTGCGCCGGCGTCTGGGCGAAGGCGGCATGGGCGTGGTGTACCTGGTGCACGATGTCGAGCTGGACCGCCCGGCCGCGATGAAGGTTCTGCGCGACACGCCAGGGGCGGCCGACAGCGAGCAGCGCATGCGCCGCGAGGCGCGCGTGGTGGCCCGGCTGGAGCATCCGGGCATCGCGCCCGTGCACGATGTCGGGCGGCTCGCCGATGGGCGGCTGTTCTACGTCATGAAATGGGTCCGCGGGCAGCGGCTGGACGCATGGGCCGTCGAGCGCGAGTCGCTGGTCGAGAAACTGCGGGTGTTCGAGCGCATCTGCGAGACCGTCGCGTTCGCCCATGCGCACGGCGTGATTCACCGCGACCTCAAGCCGCAGAACGTGATGGTGGGCGATTTCGGCGAAGTGCTCGTGCTGGACTGGGGCATCGCGCGCGTCCGCGCGGATTCGTGCCCGGACCCACGCGCCGACGCGCCGCCGCCGCGCCTGGCGCCCTCCGCCGCCGACGAATCCGACACGCGCACCGCTCGCACCGCCGCGGGCGCGGTCATGGGCACGCCCGCTTACATGGCGCCCGAACAGGCGCGCGGAGAGATCGACCAGGTGGACGAACGGTCGGACGTCTATGCCCTCGGCGCGATCCTGTTCACCATGCTCGCCGGCTTCCCGCCGCCGCGCGCCGTCGGCGACAACGCGCCGCGCCTGCCGCGAGGCGACGCCGGGACCCGTCGCGCGCCGCGCGCCCTCGAGGCCATCGTCCGCAAGGCGCTCGCGCCGGACCGCGGCGACCGATATGCAAGCGTCAGCGAGCTGCGCCGCGACGTGACGCGCTTCCTCGAACACCGTTCGCCCGCGGCTTACCGCGAGCCGCCGCTCGAGGCCGCAATCCGGCTCGCTCGCAAGTTTCGTACGCCGATCCTGCTGGTGGCGGCGTATCTGCTGGTTCGCGCGCTGGCCTTGCTGCTCTGACGGGCGGGGCCGGCCGAAATTCCGGCAAACGCGCGGCGCGGGAGTACACGTCCGGTCGCAAACGTTGAATAGGCACAATGGAATGGACGACAACACTTCATCCGGGAGATTCGCATGGGCAAGCCGCTGGTGGGATTGGTGCTGGGCGCGCTGCTGGGCGCGATCGACGGCGTCTCCGCGCTGATCGACGCGCGGACCGATCCGGAGGTGCGCGACGGGATCCTGGGGATCATCATCGGTTCGACGTTCAAGGGCGTAATGACCGGCGTGGCGGCGGGATTCTTCGCAAAGTGGATGAAGTCGGTGCCGGCCGGAGTGATCTTCGGCGTGATCCTGGGCGGGATTCTCGCGTATCTCGTCGCCGCGATGCAGGACAAGTACTACCTGCGCATCACGCTCCCAGGCATGGCGCTTGGCGCGATCGTGGGCTTCGCGACGCAGCGCTACGGCGGGCGTCCCGCGCCGCGCCCGGCAGGCTGACGGATCGGACGGCACCATGCGAGTGTGCGGCTATTCCGGGGCGCGCTCGATCCGCAGCGACAGCGTCGCGTAGCCGTCCAGCTCGAAGTGCTCGACGCGCAGCTTCGCGACGGTCGCCTTGCTGAACTCCACGTCGGCCGTGTGCGTCTTCGGCGCGTGCCACGTCCAGTCGTCGATGAGCAGTTCGTCATCGAGATACACGCGGATGCCGTCGTCGGAGGTGCTCGTCAGCCGCCAGCGGCCGGGCGGAAACTCGACAGCGGCTTCGGCCAGCGTGCCGAAGCGGTCCTTGGGTAGGTCGGCGCTCCGCAGGGCGTCGTTGCTCGCCGCGAGCTGCGAAGGCCCGTCGCCGCCGTATGCCAGCAGCAGCGCGTCCGCCGTGAACGACACGCCTTCGCGGGCGGCTTTTCGCCAGGCGTCGTAGTCCTCACGCGGATCGATTGTCCACGCGAACGCGCGAACGGTCCACTTCGCGCCGACCACGACGCCCCACGCGCTGAATTCGCCTTCGCCGGTGTCCACGACCAGCGTGTACGGAACGACTGCATCCGCTCTTCGCGCGACCACGTCGATCGTCGGCGGAGACGTGTCGCGGTTCACGCGCAGGTCCACCTCGCCGTCGGCGCGGGCTGAGTGGATGGGGGCGGGGCCGAGCAGGCGGTATGCGGCGCCGGCGCCGGACGAGCGAACTTCGTGCAGGTACGGCGACTGCCAGTCATACGGTCCCCATTCGGTCATCAGGATCTTGTCGCGGCCTTCCAGGTGCTTGCGGTGCCCGCGCGCTTTCCGTTCGCCCGGCAGATTCGCCAGACGCTCGTCGTGAAACGGCGCGAGCGGGACCGGCGCGTCCTGTTCCGTGAACTTGCTGGTCTCGTCGCAGACGATGCGGCGCTCGCCGCCGGTCCATTCGTTCGCCAGCACGCGCACGCCGGTCGTTCCACCGGAGAGCTCGATACCGACCTGCTGGCCCTCGGACGCGATGCGGTTCGCACCGATCAGGTGATCCTTCGATTCGGCCCCGTTCAGCTTCGCCCAGGGCTTCGCCAGCAGGTCCTTGTCCTCGTCCCACCAGAGCTGCATCGCCCGGGCGTTTCCGTGGAACTGGTTTCGCAGGATGCGCCAGCCGCTGCCGTGTTCGACCGCGATGCCGGCGATCAGGTTCGCCTCGATCGCGTTCCCGTCCGCCAGCGTGTCCTTCGAATAGCCGCCCCAGATGCCGTAGTTTCCGCCCATGAGCCGGTTCTCGACGAACTGGTTGTCGAATGAGAACGTCATCTCGATGCCGATAGCCGGCGCGTAGGAAAAATCGTTCCGGTAGAGCACGTTGCGGTTGCAGCCGGTGCGCGGCGTCTCGGCCCGGTCGAGCGCCTCGTTGCCCGCATATCCGAAGAATCCGTCGCCGCTGTGCGTGGCCGAGTTGTAGGCGAACAGGTTGTCCGTGCACTGCTCGAAGACCAGGAAGCCGGCCGAGTCCTGCCCGCGCGAATAGACGCCGTGCGAATAGCCGCGCACGCAGAAATCGCAGTTGTTCCGCGCCAGGATGTTTCGGGTGCTCCGATACATCGCTACGCCCCAGCCGCTTAGAAAGCTGAAGTCGTTGTCAAACACGCGCGACTCGTGCACCTCGCGCAGGCATAACCCGTTCTGCCCGTGGTGCGCGGTGCAGCCCTTCACCGTCACGCCGCGGCTCTGCTCGACGTAGATGCCCGCGCCATAGTTCGTCAGCCACTCGTTCGCGTCGTTGTTGTGCGGCCAGAGCCAGTCCGACAGGTCTTCGGCTTCGGGCGTGGACTTCAGTCGCTGGCGATAGTTGTGCGAGACGTCGCACGCGTCGATCGTCAGACCGTCGGCCGACGTGGCCCAGATGCCCGTCTTGAATCCCTGGACGATCAAACCGCGCAGCGTCACGTTCTTGCCGGTGATTCGCACGCCCACGCCGGAGAACGTGTCCGGCGGCGCATCGAGCGCCGCGCCGCGAAGCGTCTCGCCCTGAAAATCGACCGTGACGCCGTCCGCGACGATGTGAATCACGCCGTCGCCCTGGGCGTCCGCGATCCGATCGCCTTTCACCTGCACCCGACACGACTCGGTGATGCGAACGTCGTCGCGATCGACCACCAGCACGGGCGATTCCTGGGCCGCGAGGGCCAGCAGCAGCAGAAGCGAGGTCATGCGGCTTCTCCGGGACGCGCCGCGCGGAACGCATCGCCGAGTTGCGGCGTTCGCAGCGTGCGCATGCGGACATTATGCGGCAAACGCGGGCGCGTGGGGGTGGCGCCGGGCGCGTCCGCCCGATCCGGCTATCATTCAGGCGGATCGAAGTGCCGTTCGCCGGCCGCGCGAGGAAGCATGCACGAGAACGCACAAGCCGCCGAGCCGGTCATCCAGCTCGAACGCATCGTCAAGGTGTATCGCCAGCCGGGGGCGAAGGTGGAGGTGCACGCGCTGCGCGGCGTAACGCTCGCCGTGCGCCGCGGAGAATACGCGGCGATCATCGGCGCGTCCGGCAGCGGCAAGAGCACGCTGATGAACATCCTCGGCTGCCTCGACCGCGCCTCGGACGGCGCCTATCTGCTCGAAGGGCGCGACGTCTCGCAGCTCGACGACGACGATCTCTCGGAAATCCGCGGGCAGCGGATCGGCTTCATCTTTCAGAGCTTCAACCTGATTCACGCCCAGACCGTCCTGGAAAACCTGGAGACGCCGCTGTTCTACCAGGGAGTGTCGCCGCGCGAGCGCCGCGAGCGGGCCGAGGCGCTCGCCGAGCGGGTCGGACTCGCCGACCGCTTGCATCACCGCCCGCCCGAACTGTCCGGCGGGCAGCAACAACGCGTGGCCATCGCCCGGGCGCTCATGAACGAGCCCGCCATGCTGCTGGCCGACGAGCCGACCGGCAACCTCGACAGCGCGACCGGCCAGACCGTGCTGGCGATGCTGGACGAACTGAACGCGAGCGGCATCACCATCGTGCTCGTGACGCATGACCCTGCGGTGGCCGCGCGGTGCCGGCGCGTCATCGAAATGCGCGATGGGCTCGTCGCATCGGACCGAGCCCATGGATAGAAGGTCGATGGACGTCAGCGAGAAATACCGGCCAGAGACCGGTACCGCAGGTTGTGATGGCGGCGGCCCGCCGCCTTCGATGGGCGGCGTCAGGTTCAACACCGACTCCCCCGGCGCGGACCGATCCGCGACGAGTTCGGCGCCCGACGAAACGATCGTCGGGTCCGTCACCGCCTGGGGCGAGATGATCAAGTTCAGCCACTCGATCTTCGCTCTGCCGTTCGCGCTGCTGGCGACGTTCCTGGCCGCTCGACCGGCGCTGCCGTCGATCAACGCCGTCGCGCTGATCGTCGTCTGCATGGTCGCGGCGCGCAGCGCCGCCATGACCTTCAATCGCATCGTCGATCGCGCCGTCGACGCGGCCAATCCGCGCACCGCCATGCGGCACCTGCCCACCGGACGCATCTCGCTGTCGGCCGCATGGACGTTCTTTTTCGTCGCGGTTGGCGTGTTTGTCGCCGGCTGCGCGGGGTTCTACGCGCTGCTCGCGAATCCCTGGCCGATCCGGCTCTGCCTGCCGGTGCTGGCGCTGCTGTGCTGCTATTCGTACTGCAAGCGCTTCACCCGGTACTCGCACGTCGTGCTCGGCGCCGCGATCGCGCTGTCGCCGGTCGCGGCGTGGATCGCGATCTCGCCGGACACGCTCGGCGCGCCGGCGTGGATTCTGATGCTGGCCGTGACGTGCTGGATCGGCGGGTTCGACGTGATCTACGCCTGCCAGGACGTGGACTTCGACCGCCGCGCGGGGCTGCACAGCCTGCCTGCCGCGATCGGCGTCGCCGGCGCGCTGTGGGCCGCCCGCGGCCTGCACGTGCTGACGCTGGCCGCGCTCATCGCGCTGGGACAGGCGACGGGCCTCGGCTGGCTCTATGTTGTCGGTGTCGGCGCGGTGGCGATGCTGCTGATCGTCGAGCACGCCATCGTCTCCCCGAAAGACCTGAGCCGCGTGAACCTGGCGTTCTTCACCCTGAACGGCGCAGTCGGTCTGCTGCTCGGCGTTCTGGGAGTGCTGGACGTGTGCCTGTCGCTTCCGCAGAGGTGAGGCGTGAACCCGCAGCCGCCGCGCGACGCCCCGCGCACCCGACGCCGCGGCCCGCGCTACGCCCACGCGACGCTGCTGTGGCTCGTGGCGGTCGCGCCGCTAGCCGGCTGGGGACTTCCAGGACGCGAAACCGATCCGCTGCTGTTCGGCGGAGAACCGTGGTCGGGGCAGCGCCTGTCGGCCGGGAGCGCAGCGCAGCAGCGCCAGGCGCGCGGCAGCGGCGCCGACACCGATCTCAACCCGCTGGGCGGGCGAGACCGGATCATCGATCTGACCGCATCGCATGAGCAACGCGCCGAAATCCTCACGCGATACCGCCTGTTCTCGCGTCAACCGGACGAGATGATCACGTTCATGGCGCTTCAGCGCATGCGCCCGAGCCAGGGCGACTTCGACCCGCGGCTTTACCAGTATGGCGGCGCGTACATCTATCTGATCGGCGCGTCGCTCGGCGCCGCCGCGTTGTGCGGCCTGGCGACGCTCTCCTCCGACGTGAACGTCTACCTCGAGCAGCCGGAGCTGTTCGCGCGCTTCTACGTCGTGGCGCGCGTCGTCACCCTGCTGTTCGCCGCCGGGCTGCTTCTCAGCACGGCCCGACTGGCGCAGCTCGCCGGCGGACGAACGGCCGGCTGGGCCGCGTGGTGCCTGGCGGCTACGGCGCCCGTGGTCTTGTGCGGCGCGCTCGAAGCCAAGCCGCATCTGCCGTCGGTGTGCATGCAGGTCTGGGCGGCGCTGGCGGCGCTGCGCTACTGCGATACCGGCCGAATGCGCGACGCGCTGCGGATGGGACTCTTCAGCGGCGCGGCGGCCGGGCTGGTGCTCAACGGCGCGGCGGCTTGGCTGCTCTGGCCGGCCGTGTGGCTCGTGCGGCGGCGCGCCGGCGGAGCGGCGGCGCGGCCCCTGCTCGCGTCCGGACTGGCGTCGCTGTGCGTTTACGCGCTGACGAACCCGTACGTGCTGTACAACGCCGTGGCGAACCGCGCCGCGCTGAGCAGCAATCTGGGCAACAGCACCGCGATGTACCGCGTGGGCGAATTCGACGCGGGCGCCGCGCGCGTGGGATCGCTGCTGGTCGAGAGCGTCGGCGCGGGCGTGCCGCTGCTGGCTGTCATCGCGGCGGCGCTGCTGGCGCGCCGCTTCGGCGGGCGGCTGTTGGTCGCGGCGCTTCCCGGGATCGGAATCGCGCTGCTTGCGGTGTCGATCGGCGCGGGCAAGCCGGCCGAGTTCGCGCGGTTCCTCTTGCTTCCGGCGGTGCTGGCGTGCGTTGGCGCGGGTGCGAGCCTCGGCCGGCTCGCGGTTCGTTCGCGCTGGCTCGCCGGCGTGGCGTTCGTCGCGGCCGTCGGACTCCAGTCCGGCTATTCGTACGTTCGCGCGTTCGCGGCGGACGCCGGCGGACTCGACGAGAGTCGCAGGCTGGCCGCGCAGTGGATGGAGCGCGCGCTGGGTCCGGGCGACGCGATTGCATTGACTCAGGAGCCCGCGCCCTATTCCGTTCCGCCGGTGAACTTCACGCACCGCCGCGCCGTGCTGCTGCCACCGTCGCCGCCGGCAGATTTCGAGCCCTGCGAGCTGCCGCCGTGGCTGGTGCTCACCGCCGACGGCGAACCGCTCGACGCGCGAGCCTGGTGGCGACGGCATTATCGGCTGGAGAAGCGTTTTCCACGCGAGCCGCAGCGGCTGACGCCGATCACCTGGGCGAACAAGGCGGTGTTCGTCTATCGCCGCGTGCCTTGTCCGCCCTGAGGGCGTCGGTCGAGGCCGCTTCTGAATCCGATCCGCGACCGTAAGGGAGCCGGGTCCGCGAAAACCGCTCGCCGATGCGAGCAGCTCGGGAGTACTCGGCCAATCGACACCAGTACCAGGGCGTCGGCCGGATCGCGTGGAGCGCCGCTCCGTGCTATACTCGATGTTTCCAAACCGGGAGAGCTGCCCCGGAAGCCCGTGCGGGCGAGTCGCGCGCCGGTTCCGCGGGCCGCCGCCGGCATCGACGCCGCGACCGACGCGTGCGTCGGGTATCGGCCGCGCCGCCGATCGCGGGAGTTTCTCGCAGCGAGTCCAAATCATGAGCAACAGCGCCGTGGTCCGGGTGGATACCCAGTTTTCGCTATTTCTCGTCAATCGGCCAGGCGTGCTCCAGCGAATCGCGCACCAGCTCGCCGGGCGGAAGATCAACATCGTGGCGCTGAGCATGCAGGATTCGACCGAGCACGGCGTGCTTCGCCTGGTGGTGGAGGACGCGGACGCGGCCCGCGCGGCGCTCACCGACCTCGATCTTCCAACGACCGAGACCACCGTTCTGTCGGTCACGCTGCCGAACCGCCCGGGAGCGCTGGCCGACGTGGTCGAGCGTCTCGCGGCCGAGACGATCAACGTGCACTACGCCTACTGCACCACCGGCGCCCGCGGGGGAAACACGCTGGGCATCTTCAAGGTGAGCAACCAAGCGAAGGCACAAGTGGTTCTCGGCGAGCGAAAGCCGAAGCGTCGTTCGGACGTTCCGCCGCGTGTGCGGCGCAGCGCAGCCATCCGGCGGTGACGGCGCGTGCAGCCCGACTTGCGCGATGCTGGGCCTCCGCTCGATTCGACGACGAGCGTCTCGCCGGTCCGCCGCATGGGCTGGCGCGGTCGCGCGGTCGCGGGGCTTGTCCTGTGCGGATGCCTTGCCGTGCTGGGCGTCGCCGCCTATCTGCAGCCTGATTCGCGCGGCTACGGCACGCATCAGCAGCTCGGGATGGGGGCATGCGGCATGTTGATCCGCACGGGGTATCCGTGCCCGACGTGCGGAATGACGACCGCATTCGCCTACGCGATCCGGGGCCGACTGCTGGCCGCGTTCTACGCGCAGCCGGCCGGCTTGGCGCTGGCGCTGGCCTCGGCGGCGGTGACGGCGCTCAGCGGCTGGGCGATATTCACCGGCCGGCTGCCGACGATGCTGCTGCGAGAGCCTTCGCCCCATCTTCTGTTCTGGCTGTTGTTGCTGTTGCTGGTCGGCGGTTGGGGCATCAAGCTGGTGTGGGGCCTGCTGGACGGCAGCCTGCCCGTCCGGCACGTACGTCTTTGAGATTCGGCACGACCGGTCTTGCGTCGCTGCGAGACGTCGCCGTGCCGCCGGAATCGCGCGAGCTTCACCGGCGCGCAGCACAAGCCCGCTCGCCCACGCGGGCGGTTCGAAGAGAGGCAGCATGAGCACGAACGACGCTTCGCCCGAGGCGCGCCCGCCGCGCCGCGGGATCTCCTGGGGCCGGATCGCCGTGATCGCGCTCGGCGTCGTGCTGATCGGCTACGGCGGCCTGGTGGCGGTCTGGAATCGCTTTCTGAAGACAACGACTCCCGGCGTCACGCGACAGGTCATCGCCGACCTGCGCCCGTCCGAGCGTGTCGAGGCGACGCCCGGCGCGTGTCGGGACTGGAACGTCCTGATCGTCACGTTCGACACGACGCGGGCCGATCACATCGGCGCCTACGGCCACCGCGGCGTCAAGACGCCCGTTCTCGACGAGCTGGCCCGCGGCGGGGTGCTGTGCGCGAACGCGGCTACGACCGTGCCGGCGACGCTGCCCGCGCATTCATCGCTGATGACCGGGTTGTATCCGTTCAATCACGGTGTTCGCGCCAACGGCACGTTCCGGCTGGAAGATCGCGTGCACACGCTGGCCGAGATTCTTCGGGAGCAGGGCTACCGGACCGCCGGGGCGATTTCCGCCTACGTGCTGGACGAGACGTTCGGCATCGGGCAGGGTTTCGAGACGTTCTTCGACGACCTGACGCGCGGCATGAAGTATGCCCCGAACATGTTCCGCGAGCGGGCGGCCGAGCTGACCAACGAGGACGTGCTGCCCTGGCTCCGGGAGAACGGAAGAAGCAAGTTCTTCGCTTGGGTGCACTATTTCGATCCGCACGCCACCTACCTGCCGCCCGAGCCGTATCGCACGGAGTACGCCACCGATCCGTACAGCGGCGAGATCGCCTACGCCGACTCGCAGCTCGGGCGCATCCTGGACCTGCTCACCGAGCTCGGTGTGCGCGACCGCACGCTGGTCGTGATGACGTCGGACCACGGCGAGGGCCTCGGCGAGCACAACGAGCAGACGCACTCGCTGCTGATCTACGATTCGACCATGCACATTCCGCTGATCCTGAACGCGCCGGGCGCGCTGCCGGCCGGGCTGCGGCTCGATCGGCAGGTCAGCCTGATCGACGTCGCGCCGACCCTGCTCGACCTGCTGGGTGTGCCGGCGCCGGCGCCGATGGACGGCGTCAGCCTGATTCGCGACCTGCCGCCCGCTCCGCGATCGCTCTACATCGAGACGCTTTCGTCCAAGACGCTGCACGGCTGGGCCCCGCTCATGGGCGTGCGGCGCGAAGATTACAAGTACATCTTCGCGCCCCGGGCGGAGGTCTATGATCTGCGCGCCGATCCGCGCGAACTGAACAACCTGTATAAGGAGCGGCCCGACCTTGCAGTCGATCTGCACGAGGAGCTGAAACGCTTCGTCGGAGACGACCCGCTCGTCGCGGCCGACGTGCAGCAGAACCTCGCGATGGACGCCGAGTCGATCGAGAAGCTCGCCGCCCTGGGCTACGTGACCACGCACTTCGAGCAGGACGGCGACGACAAGCCGCTCACCGAATTGATCGACCCGAAAGACGGCGTTCTGCACTGGGAGACCGTGCATTCCGCCGTGCTGAAGCGCGACACCGGCGACGTCGCCGGCGCCATCCAGATCCTCGAAGAGTGCGTCCGCAAGGTGCCGGGCGACGTGTTCGCGCGCCAGGTTCTGGCGTCTTCCTATCAGACCTACGGCCGGCATGACGACGCGCTCGAGATGCTCCGCGCCGCCGAGCAGATTTCGCCCGGCGACATCACGCTCCCGCTTGGGCAGGCGGGCGTGCTGACGCACCTGCGCCGCCTGGAAGAGTCCCTCGAGGCGATCGAACGCGCACGCCGGATCGATCCCGATCATCCCAGCGTGCAGATGCAGCTCGCCAACGTGTGCAGCGCGCGGCACGAATACGCCAAGGCGATCGAACACCTGCAAAAGGCGCTCGAGCTCGACCGCGGCTCGAACGACTCGAGCATCCGACGCAATCTCGGCGAGGTGTACATGCAGCTCGGGCAGCGCGACGAGGCGCTCGCGGTCTACCAGAAGGGGCTCGAGACCGACGCATTCAACGGCGAGCTTCACGCCGGAATCGCCGAGGTCTATGTCGCCATGGGCGACGACGCCAAGGCGGCCGAGCACGTTCAGCAGGGGCTTCGTTTCAACCCCGTCCAGGCCCGCGCCCTGGCCGTGCTCGCCGGAGTGCACATCCGCGCGAACCGCCTCGACGAAGCCATCCGCATCGCCGAGCGCGCCCTGGCGATCGCGCCGAAGTTCGCAGCCGCGGCGGCGAACCTGGGCCTGGCGTGGCGGCTGAAGGGCGACGAGGCCAAGGCCGAGCAGATTTATCGCGACGCGATCGACGCCCAGCCGCGCTACGACGTGCTGCATCAGAATCTCGCGCAGCTCCTGTTAAGGCAGGGCCGCGTGGATGACGCCGTGGAGTGCTTCCGCTCCGCCCTGCGATGCAACCCGTACAACACCGTGGCGCTGGCAAACCTCGCCGTGAAAGCCATGCAGGACAACGACCTGACCACCGCGCGGCGATACCTGCGCCGCGCGATCCGCATCGATCCGAAATACGCGCTGGCGCACAAACACCTCGGAGCGCTGCTGCTGAAGCTCAACCGCCCTGCGCAGGCGATCTTCCACCTGCAACGCAGCCTCGAACTCGATTCGCAGCAGCCCGAGGCCGGACTCATCCGCTTCCAGATCGAGTCGCACGCCACGCACAGCGGGCAGTCGCAGCCGGCCGCCAGCGACCTGGACGAGCCGATCGAGGGCGAGGACGCCGACGTGACGACGCAGCCGGAGGGCGACACGCCGTGATCGCCGCGCGCGCGCCCGAGCCACGCCGACGCCGCCCGCGCCGCGCACGCGTCACGCTGACGCTGCTGGCGGCCGTGCTCACAGCGGCGGGATGTGATCGATCCGCCACGAGCTCGGCGCCGGCGACCGCGGCGCGGCGCGACTGGAACGTGCTGCTCGTAACGTTCGACACCACGCGCGCCGACCGCCTCGGCTGCTATGGAAACTCCGCGGCGCGTACCCCGGCGATCGACCTGCTGGCCCAGAACGGCGTGCGCTATGAGAATTGCTTCGCTCCCGCGACGATCACGCTGCCTTCGCATGCCACGATCCTGACGGGGCTGTACCCGTTTCACCACGGCCTGCGCACGAACGGCGTCGGCCCGCTTGAAGATCGCTTCGAAACGCTGGCCGAGGTCCTGCGGCGCACCGGGCTGGCGACCGGCGCGTTCCTAGGCGCGGCCGTTCTCGAAGCGCAATACGGCCTGGCGCAGGGCTTCGATGTGTATGACTGCGCTTTCGATCCGGCCCGCGAAGGCTCGAAATTCGAGTATCCCGAGCGGAAGGCCGAAGCGGTGACCGACGCGGCGATCGCCTGGCTCGAAAAGCTCGGCGGACGGCGCTATTTTCTCTGGGCGCACTACTACGACCCGCACGCGCCCTATGCTCCGCCGGGATTCGACGCCGGCGCCTCCACACAGCACGCCTACGAAGCCGAGATCACGTATGCCGACGAACACCTGAACCGCCTGCTCGGCTTCGCCGGAAAGCTCCGACACGACACCGGCCGCGACACGCTCGTCATCTTCTGCGCCGATCACGGCGAGGCGCTCTGGGACCATGGCGAGCCGACGCACGGGCTGTTTGTCTACAACGAGTGCCTGCGCGCCCCGCTGATCATCCATCGCCCGGATCGACCCGACGCCCGCGGCGTGGTGCACGCGCCCGTCTCGCTGGCCGACATCTACCCATCCGTGCTCGAATGGCTCGGCATCGCCGCGCCCTATGCCGTGCATGGTCGCGCGCTGCCGATTCTGCCGGACGAGCCGGGCGTCGATTCCGACCGCAGTGTCTACTTCGAGGCCTACCTCGCGTACTACACCTACGGCTGGAGCCCGCTCGAAGGCGTGTTGAGCCATCGGCTCAAATACATCCAGGCGCCGCGGCCGGAACTGTACGACTTGCGCGACGATCCCGCCGAATCCCGCAACCTCTACGACGATCGCGACGCGCGGCTCCCGAGCCTGCGAGAATCGCTGCAAGCGGTGCAGCGCGCCGCGCTGGGCCACGCGCCGGCCGACGAGGCCGAGCCGGTGCAGGACGACGAGAGCCTGCGCAAACTGATCGCCCTCGGCTATGCCGGCGGCGTCATACCGTCGGCCGACGACGACGCCGCGCGCGCCGATCCGAAAGACCGCCTGCCGCTTCACCGAAACATCATTCAGGCGCAAGCCGAAATCGACCTCGGTCGCTTCGCTGTCGCGCTCGAACTCGTGCAGAACGTCGTCCGCGACGACCCCGACAACCCGCGCGCCCTCTTCCTGCTCGGCGACCTGTTGGCCGAGCCGGACGTGCAGGAGCCGGCGGACGCCGTCGCACGCGAACGGATCGCCGCGCCGCTGCCCGAGCCGTTCGACGCGCTGCTGCCGTTGTATCGCGGCATCGCCCTGGCGCGCCGCGGTCTGCTCGACGATGCCGAGGAGATGCTCAAGCGTTCGCTCGCCGCGAATCCGGACAACTCCGAGTCGGTTTACAACCTCTCGCAGGTGTATGCCGCCCGCGGCGACTGGACCCACGCCGAGGCCGCGCTGCGCGACGCTCTCCGCGTTAGCCCTGCCCACGCGCAGTCGGCCGCCGCGCTCGGACAGATACTCGAGCGGGCCGACCGGCTCGCCGACGCCGTCGCGCTCTACGAAGCCGCGATCACCGCCGGAGCGGACGACCCGATCCTGCACAACAACACGGCCTGGGCGCTCTATCGCCTCGGCCAGCGACTGGACCAGGCCGAGACGCACGCCCGCCGCGCGGTCGAGCAGCTTCGCCACGAAGCGCGCGTGCACCACACGCTCGGCGCGGTGCTGGTCGCGACGGGACGCGCCGCCGACGCGGCCGTCACGCTCGAGGAAGCCGTCCGCCTCGCACCCGACTATGCCGCGGCGTACTATCAACTGGGATTGGCGCGCGACGCGCTCGCCGAAACGGACGCGGCCCGAAGCGCATTCCGCCGCGCGATCGAGCTGGCCGGCGAACCCCCGCCGCAATGGCTCGACGATGCTCGAACGCGCGCCGGCGAAGCGAAGCCGTAGATCGGTCTCGTCCTCGCCAACGAGGCGTACCGTCCGAGCCGCCGCCGAATGTCAGGCGATGCTCTCTCAAAGGCTCGGTCCGGGCGGAGCATGAATCTCGGTTGCCTTCCAGGAGTGCCTGTGATGCGGCTGTGCGCTCGCCGCGTGTCGATATCCCTGAAGCGATTCCGAACCCCGATCCGTACCGTGACCCTCACGAAGCGGGGGAGTCGCGCCAGCGGAATCACGCAAGACTCCCGGCTCCCCGACGTTCGCCGCTCCGGATGCGCGTTCCGTCGCAACCGGCTTCGAGTTTGGTTTGTCGCTCTCTGCGCCGCCGGATGGGTGTGCGTCTCGCCCGCTGCCGCGCAATCGCCGGCGTCCCAACCGGCCCGGCTCGGCGCATTTCAGACGCAGATCGGCGGATTCTCCGAACCCACTGCGGCCGCGCTGGCCCATGACGGCAGCATCTGGGTCGTCGAGCGCGGCGCTCACCGCGTTCGCGTTGTGGACGCGACCGGGCGCGAGCTGCGGACCGTGGGCGGGTTCGGAACGGCCGACGGCCTGCTCCGCGCGCCCGAGGGAATCGCGCTCTCGCCCGGTGGAGAAGTGTTCGTCGCCGACACGGGAAATCACCGTGTGCAGGTGTTCAGCGCAGACGGCCGATTCGTGCGCGGCTGGGGGCGGTACGGCGCGGGAGACGGCGAATTCGATGGTCCGCGGGCGGTGTCCGCGGATGCCGATCGCGTCGCCGTCTGCGATACGGGCAACGCGCGCGTGCAGGTGTTCTCGTACGACGGGCGTCTGCTTTCGACCGTGGATGGCCGGGCCGCGCTCGCGCCGCTCTCGGCCCCGACCGCGGCGAGCCTTACGCCGGACGGCGACGTGTGCGTGGTCGACGCGGGCGAAACGCAGATGCGGCGCTTCGCCGCGGACGGAACGATGCGCTGGCGCGTCGGACAGTGGGGTTCATTCGCCGGGCTGATGGCGGCGCCACTGGGAATCTGCTCGTACGACTCGCTGATCTTCGTCGCAGACACGCGCAATCACCGAGTGCAGGTGTTCGGCTCGGACGGCGCGCCGCTGTATTCCTTCGGCCTGCATGCCATCCGTCCGCGCGAGGGCAACGGCAAGCTGCACTACCCCGATCACGTCGCCGTCTCCCGCGACGGGCAGCTCGCCGTGGTGTGCGAATCGTCCGAAGATCGCATTCAGTTGTTCCGCCGCGGCCCGATCGAGCCATCGCTCGGTCCGCCGCCGTCGATCGAACAGGGCGGCGCGGCCCATTTCGGTCCGAATGTGGACTGCGACGGCCCGCTTCTGGTCCTGACCGAGCCGGACAGCCAGCGCGTGCTGATCTATACCGCGCAGACCGACCCGCCCATTCTGCTCACCACCATCGGCGCCTACGGCGCTCGCCCGGGGCAATTCGTCCATCCGACCGACGTGCATCTGGACTTCGAGCGCCGCAGCCTGCTGGTCATCAATGCGGGCGCACGCCGCATCGACGAATTCCGTCTGCGGTACGACCCGAAGGCCGAGCTCGGTTTCGACCCGGCGATGGCCGAGTTTGTCCGCGGAGTCGAGTTCGCGTCGCTCTCCGATCTGCTTCCATCGCAGAACCGCACCGCGAGGTTCCGCCCCGTCGCGATCGAACGCGACGCGTCCGGCGCGGTGCTCCTTCTGGATGCCGGCAATCGCTGCCTGGCAACCTTTTCGGCCGATTTCTCCGCGCTGGTCCGTGTGTACGCGCCGCGCGTCGGCGACGCGCCGCTTCTGGATCGCCCGACGGACGTGGCGATCGCGCCCGGCTCGCGGCTGCTCGTCGCCGATGAGCTGGCTCGGCGCGTGTTCGTGCTCGACGCCCACAGCGGCGCGGTGTTGCAGACGCTCGGCGACGGCGGCGCGACCACGCTCGATCGTCCTGCATGCGTTGCAGTGGCGGACAACGGCGAAATCTGCGTAACCGACTCAGGGCGGCACGCCCTGGTGCGATTCGCTGCCGACGGCGCCATTCTGGGAACGTACGGACGGCGCGGGCTGGGCGCGCTCGAGTTTCAGCGACCGATGGGGCTGGCGCGCGACGCGCGCGGGCGATGGATTGTCCTGGACTACGGCAATCACCGCGCGCAGATCCTCACGGCCGATGGCGAGTTCGTCACCGCGTTCGGAGCGCGTCTCTACGTCCTGCCCACGCGAACGCGGACGCCGTGAGATCGTGGCTGCACGACCGCGCGTCGAAGCGCCCGGCCTGGTTTCGCGGCATCGCGCGCATTTCGGTACACTGTGAACATGATTCACCGCATGATTCGACGAAGTGCGCAAACTCTGGCGGTCCTCGCGGCGTGCATCGTGCTCGCGGGCTGCGAATCGCCGCGGAATTCGCCGGCGCCCATCCTGGAGTCTGACGCGCCGGCCGATTCCCCAGGCGACCCGCACGGCGTCGCCGCGCCGACGCCGCGCGACGACTCGTCGCCTCCGCCGTCCGATCCGCCGCCGCCGCCGCACGTGGCGCCCGCTCCCGACCCGTCCGCCGCGCCGCCGACGGAGTCCGAGCCGCCCCTGACGGCGATCAGCAACGCCGGATCGTTTGTGGTCGAGTGCGTGCCCGAGCCGTCGCCCATCCCGATGAACGCGCTGTTTCGCCTGCGCGTACGCGTGCTAGCGAACGACGCCCAGCGAGCGCCGCCACGCGACGTGCGCGTCGAGGTGGACGCGGCGATGCCGGAGCACGGGCACGGGATGAACCTGACGCCGCGCGTGATCGACGCGGGCGGCGGGCAATACCTCGCCGACGGCATGCTTCTGCACATGCCCGGGTACTGGGAAATCTACGTGGACGTGTCGCGCGGCGGCGTGACCGAGCGGGCGCAGTTCGAAGTCAACCTGGAATGACCGCCGAATCGTCGCAGCATCGTTTACATCGTACGAGGGTCGCACGGCGCGTAGTGCCGATGCTCCTCCTGTTCGCCGCGGGCGTCGTCCGCGCGGAGTCGCCGATCGCGTTCACCGATGCCGAAGTGCGACTCATTCTTCAGCACGCAGACCTGCCCGCCGAGCCGCCGGCCGATCCGACCAACCGCGTCTCGGACGATCCGCGCGCCGCGCGGCTCGGGCAGTTCCTGTTCTTTGACCCGCGGCTCTCGTCAAACGGGCTCGTGTCCTGCGCGACGTGCCATTCGCCGGACATGGGCTTCGCCGACGGCCAACCGCTGCCCAGCGGCGTCGGCGGAGAGGGGCCCAGGCACTCGCAGTCGTTGTTCAACGTCGCGCTGAACCGCTGGTACTTCTGGGACGGCCGGGCCGACACGCTCTGGTCGCAGGCGCTCAAGCCGCTGGAAAACGTACGCGAGCTGGCTTCGTCGCGCACCGCGCTGGCGCGGCTGGTTGCAGCCGATGCGTCGCTTCGCCGCGCCTACGAAGCGCTCTTCGAGCCGCTGGCCGATCTGTCCGATCCGGAGCGCTTCCCGCCAACTGCCAAGCCCACTCCGCAGACGCCGGAGAGCGAGGCGCACCGCGCGTGGTCACGGATGAGCGCCGCGGATCAGGCGGCGGTCGACCGCGTGTTCGTCCACGTCGGCAAGTCGTTGGCCGCGTATCAGCGCCGGCTCGTCAGCCGCGATTCGCCTTTCGATCGCTTCGCGGCCGCGCTTCGCGCCGGCGACGCCGGGGCAGCCGACTATCCGCTCGATGCGCAACGTGGGCTGAAGCTCTTCATCGGCCGGGGGAATTGTCGTTTGTGTCATTCCGGTCCGAATTTCACCGACGGCGAGTTCCACAACACCGGCGTGCCTCCGCTTCGCAACGAGCCGCAGACCGACGCGGGGCGCTTTGCCGGCATCGATGCACTGCTGCGCGACCCGTTCAACGCCGGCGGCGAGCACAGCGACGATCGCGCCGCGCTCCCCGCGCAGCTTCTGAACTTCCTGAACAATCGGCCGGAGAACTGGGGGTTGTTCAAGACGCCCAGCCTGCGAAGCGTCTCGGAAACTGCGCCCTATATGCACCAGGGGCAGTTCGAATCGCTCGAGCAGGTGGTCCGGTTCTACTCGACCCGAGAAAACGCCGTTCCAATGGGCCATCATCGGCAGGAGACGATCCTGCTGCCGCTGAATCTGACGCCCGAAGAAGCGCGCGACCTGGTCGCGTTCCTGCGTTCGCTCCGCGGCGCTCCGCTGCCGGACGACCTCATTCGCCCTCCGCCCGGACCGTCGGTCGAAGCGGTCGGCGTCGCTCCACCCGCGGCCGCGCCGTAGTCGAGTGGCGGCAGCGTTTGAATCAGAGCCGCGCCCGTGAAGGAGCGGGGTCCGCAAAGACCGCTCGCCGACGCGCGCAGCTCGGAAGGACTCGGCCAGCCGAGACCACTTCCCGTGGTCCGTTTGGGCTTGCCGGAACCGGCGCGGATGGGTTATAGTATGATCGCCCGTGTTCGAGCCGAGTTGAAGCGGATTCACCACCATTCAAAGGTAAACCACATGCACGTCCGCCGAGCCGCTTTGTTGGCGCTGGTTTGCTGCGCGCCCGTTCTGGCGCACAGCGACGATCCGAAAGTCCTCGATCGTGAGCCGCGATACGAGGGCCCCGCCTGGCGGCTCGATGTGGACGGACTGCGCGGCAGCCTGGGCTTCGAGGCAAGCGGCGTCGAAGTTCTGAGCTGGCTCCCATTATCGGAATTCGGCTCGTTCTCGTCCGGCAACGACTGCTGGGGCTATGTCTCGCCATCCGGGCGAGAGTACGCCATCATGGGTCTGTCGGCTGCGACGAGCTTCGTCGAGATCACCAATCCCGGCAACGCCCAGATCGTCGCGACGCTCTCCGGGCCGGACAGCCTGTGGCGCGACATCAAGGTCTATCAGCACTACGCCTACACGGTGAGCGAGGGCGGAAGCGGCATCCAGGTCTTCGACATGAGCCAGATCGACAACGGTACGGTCTCGCTCGTCAACACCATCACGACCGGCGGAACGACCGCTACGCACAACGTCGCGCTCGACACGGTCAGCGGCTTCCTCTATCGCTGCGGCGGAGACAACAACGGCATCCGCATCTACAGCCTCGCCAACCCGACGACGCCCGCGCTGGTCGCATCGTGGTCCACGCGCTACGTTCACGACTGCCAGGCCGTCACATATACCGAAGGCCCCTACGCCGGAAAGCAGATCGTCTTCGCCTGCTCCGGCTTCAACGGAGGATTCGATCAGACCGGTCTCGACATCCTCGACGTGACCAACAAGGCCAGTATCCAGCTTCTCGGCCGCATCCAGTACAGCACCGCCGGCTACTCGCACCAGGGCTGGCTCTCGCCCGACCGGCAGTACTTCTATCTGGACGACGAGCTCGATGAGCAGACGTTCGGCTACTCCACGCGAACCCGCGTCATCGACGTGAGCGACCTGGCCAATCCGGTCGAAGTTGGAACGTACACGAATGGCTCGACCGCGATCGACCACAACCTCTACACCGCTGGAAACTACACCTACGCCGCGAACTACCGCAGCGGCCTGCGCGTCTTCGACCGCAGCGACCCGATCGCACCCATCGAAGTCGCTTACTTCGACACCTACCCGGGCAGCAACAGCGCGAACTTCAACGGCCTGTGGAGCAACTACCCGTTCTTCCCGAGCGGCACAGTCATCGGCAGCGATCTGGAGCGCGGCCTCTTTGTTTGGCGAATCGACCTCGCCCCGCTGGCCATCCAGTTCCCCGCCGGCCGCCCGAGTACGCTCGACCCGTCCGGCGGCACGACGATCGACGTGCAGTTCGTCGAGCAGTTCGGCGGCACGCTCGATGTCACGTCGCCCACGCTCTACGTCAATTCCGGCAGCGGCTACGTCGCCTATCCGATGAGCCCGCTGGGCGGCGGCCTCTACGAAGGAACGTTCCCGCCGGTGCCTTGCGGCGACACCGCAACCTACTACGTCTCCGGCACCAGCGAAGAGGACGAAACCGTCGTCAGCCCGTCCGGCGCGCCGGCCGCCTCCTATGACGCGCTCGCGGTCGACGGCATCACCACACTGATAGACGAGACCTTCGAAGCCGTGACCAACGGCTGGTCGATCAACCCGAATGGCAGCGACACCGCCGCCACCGGCCAGTGGGTCCGCGTCGATCCGGTCGGCACCGCGGCCCAGCCCGAAGACGACCACACCGTCGCCGGCACCCGCTGCTGGGTCACCGGACAGGGAGTCGCGGGCGGAGGCGTCGGCGACAACGATGTCGATAGCGGCCGCACGACGCTGCGCTCCGCCACGTTCGACGCGTCCGGGCTGGTCGAGCCGCGCCTCAGCTACTGGCGCTGGTACTCGAACGACCAGGGCGCCGCGCCGAACGCCGACGTGTTCACGATCGACATCTCGAACAACGACGGCGCGTCGTGGACGAACGTCGAGACGGTCGGCCCGAGCGGCGCCGGCACGTCCGGCGGCTGGATCTACCACGAATTCCGCATCGCCGACTTCGTCACGCCGACCAGCACGATCCGCCTGCGATTCATCGCCGAGGACGCCGGCAGCGGCTCGATCGTCGAAGCCGCGATCGACGACCTGCGAATGACCGATCTGGTCTGTGCCCCGGGCTGCGACGAAGACCTCGACGGCGACGGCTCAGTCGGACTGGGCGACCTGTCGATGCTCCTCGAGAACTTCGGCACGCCCAGCGGCGCGACCGCCGAAGACGGCGATCTGGACGGCGACGGCGATGTCGATCTCGCCGACCTGTCGGCTCTGCTCGAACAGTTCGGCCTGCCGTGCTGACACGGCGCTGACGGTCGCGGCCTCGCGGCCGCGCCTGTCCGCGAACACGACCGGTTTGGAAAAAACTGCGGGCGTCGGTCGATCGGCCGACGCCCGCGCTCTTCTCATGAGAGCCGCTGCGAACCGAGCACACTTCGTCGCGGCTTGCCGTCGCGAGCGGCTGCATCGATCCAGTAGCGCCGGCCCTCCGTGACCGGCGTCTTCGCCTTCCCTCCCTCGCCGAAGTGTTCGATCTCCCTCCCAGGCCGACAAAAAAACAAGACCGGTCAGAGACCGGTCCCCCACGAACGCACGCAGTTCGGCCCCATCGGGCGAACTACCGAATCGCCTCCGCCACGACGACGGTCATGTCGTCTTCCGGATTGAGCGAGCCGCTTCGGCGGTCGAGGAATTCGTTCATCGCGGCGATGAACTCGTCCGCGCCCAGGTCTTTCCACGCGAACAGGTGCTCGGTGAACTGCGCGGCCGTGTCACGCCCGGTCCGCTCGGTCACGATGACGTCCTCGAGGCCGTCCGTGTACACGATGACCTTGTCGCCAGGGTGCAGCGCGAGCGACTGGTGCGCGAACTCCGGTTCAAGGTCGGCCACTCCGATCAGGCCGCCCTCGGGGCGAATCTCATCCAACGTGCCGTCCGAGCGCGCCAGGATCGGGTAGGGATGACCGCCGCGCGCTACGCTCGCTTCCAGCGTTTCCGGGTCGATCGTGATGTACGCTGCGGTGACGAACTGCGTCCGGCGGAGGTTCTGCCGGCACAGGCTGCGATGCACGCCCGCGAGCGCTTCCTCTGGCGGAAGCACGCGCGGCTCGCCCTGCGTCGTGTCGATCACCGTCAGCGCCGTGCGCAGGAACATCGACATCAGCGCCGCGGCGGTGCCGTGCCCCATCGCGTCGCCGACGAACACGCCGAGCCGCCGTTCGTTGATCGCGAACACGTCATAGATGTCGCCGCTGACCCATGCCGCGGGGCGATACAGGGCGGCGAATCGCAGCTTCGGGCGGCTCGGAAGCGTGCTCGGCAGGAATTCGCGCTGCAGACGACCCGCCAGCCGCATTTCCTTGTCGATCTCCTCGAAGTAGCGGTTCACCTGCGCGCCGAGCCGCTGCATCTGGTTGATTTCGAGCTCCATGCGGCGAAGCGTCGGCGAGAGTTGCGCGAGCACGCTCAGGCGCCCGACCACCTCGTCCGGCGTGACTTCCGGCGACGCGCGATCGACGAAATTCCCGCCGGTCAGCGCCGTCCCGGCCGGCAATCCCCAGACCAGGCTGGCGACGTGCAGATTGCTGAGCTGATCGAGAAGCGCCTGCACGCGCGCCACGTGCTCGGGAGTCGTGTCGTCGGACAGAACGAATGCGGCCACGTCCGCGGACTTCGGCGACGGGTCTTCGCCCCCGACGCGCAGATCGAAGCAGTCACTGCTCAATCCGCGCTGAGCCAGTCGCTCCCGAACCGGCTCGCAGCGCTGCTCCGTCGCGTGAAGAATGAGTATGTGGGGCGCGTGCCGCGTGGCCAAGCTTTCCTCTCCTCGAAAGCGGATGCGCTGATCGCGGGCGGGCTTTCGAGTAGAGTCGGCAGTCTACGGAAGGGACTTGAACACGCCGGCCGGAAGTTCGATCACGTCGCCTTCGGCGACCCCCAGCCGCGCAAATGTGCCGGCCTTGACCTCCAGCGCGAACATGGCCGGCTCGATCGACCAGAAATTGCGCAGCGTGAGCGGCGGCATGGTGTGAATCGCGACGATCGTGCCGTCCATCCGCGCGAATGCGATGTCGAGCGACGTGATGGTGTCCTTCATCCAGAAGCCGCGCAGCGCTTCGTCCGGAAACACGAAAAGCATGCCCTGGTCATCGGCGATGTCCGATTCCGGGACGTGCATCAGCCCCTCGGCCTGCTGTTCCGGCGTCGTCGCCAGCCATGTCCGAAACGTGTTGCCACGGACCTGGACCGTGTCGGTCGGCAGCGTGTCGAGCGGGAACTGACGGATTCCGGACGTCCCGTCGTCGGTCCCGCCTACGCACCCGGACGACGCGATGCAGAACCCCGTGATCTTCACGACGGCGGCGCACGTGCGGCGTAGCGGCAGCGGCATGGGCGATGATCCTTCGTTTCACGCGCGGCCCGGATGTCCCCCGCGCGGGCTTTCCGGGTAATCTGACTCCGATCGCGACGTGAAGCATATGCGCGGGGGGAGCCGTCCGACAAGACGCCGCGCCGCCGCGTTCGCGCGAACATCGCGCCAAAGTCACGGAGTCCAGCGCGGCCGACACCCGCGCGGCATTGGCCGAACTGGAAGGCGGTGAAGAGCCGTGAGCGCGATGCCGTTGCTGCGAGGGTCCGCCGGCCCGATGCGCGCCTGGCTCGCGTGGCTGGCCGGTCTGACCGCCGCCGCAATACTCGGGGCGACGATTCCAGCCGTGGGCGTGTGGGCGCCGCTGGGCGTCGTCGGTCTCGTCGCCGGCGTCGTCATCCTCTGGCGTCCCTACGTCGGCTTCCTGCTCGTCGTCGCATCGCTGCCGGCCGACGTCGCCGGCGTCATCGGCGGGGTCGACGCCCCGGCCGTGCTGTCCGTGACGAAGCTGCTCGCCGCCTGGACGCTGGCGGCGGAATTTGTCGCGGTCGTGCTGACGCAGCGCGCCGTGCGGATGACTCGCTTCGCCACGCCTCAGACCTTCCTGGCGGCCGGGCTGATCGCCTGGTCCGCCATCGCGGCCCTGTCCGGCGCGACCGAGGAGAGCGCGCGCGAACTCGTGCGCATGGGGTTCCTGTTTTTCTTTGTGCTGTTCGCGATCCACTTCGTCGACTCCACGCGAAGGTTGCGGCAGACCGCACTGGTGTTGGTGCTGAGCGCCACGGCCGCGTCCGCGCACAGCCTCGTTCAGCGCGGCCTCGGCGCGACGATGAGCTCGGAGGACTGGGTCGCACAGGCGGGCGCGGTGCTCGACGTGGGTGAGGAAGCGCTCGGTGAGATGCTCCGTACGACCGGCACCTTCTCGCACCCGGCGTGGCTCGGGCTTTTTGTCAGCCTGGTCGTGCCGCTCACGCTCTACTTCGCGTGGATCGCCGACCGTCGCCGGCAACAGGCGGCGGCGGTGGCGGCGCTGCTCGTGCAGGCGCTCGGCGTCTATTCGACCTTCAGCAGAATGGCGTTCGTCGGAGTCGCGCTCGGCGCGGGACTCTTCGTGCTCCGCCGCCGCGCCGGCGCAATCGGACTGATCGCCGGCGCCGCGCTGGCGCTGGCGGCCTATCCGCTGCTTCCGGAGGCGCTGCGCGCCCGCGTCGAGTCGATCGTGAACTACCGGGAAAGCAGCTCGAGCTTGACGCGCATCGGCCAGCAGTGGGCCGGCTGGGAAATGATTCGCGCCCAGCCGCTGCTCGGCGTCGGTCCCGGCAATTACGAGTCTCAGGCGCTGGCCTACGGCGTTCGAGTGCCCGAGCTGTACCCCGTGCAGGCCATCGGAGCGCACAACATGTACATCGAGGCCGCAGCCGAACTGGGCGTGCCCGGCCTGTTGTGGCTCGTCGCGCTGATCGCGTGGTCGATCGTCGAGTCCGAGCGGCTCCGCCGCGCGTCACGCGATCGTCGCGAGGCGCTGCTTTGGGAATGCGTGGGTCTGGCGCTCATCGTCTTCGCGTTCTCCGCGACGTTCGTCCACGCGCAGGACCGCAAGGAATGGTGGCTGCTGGTCGCGCTGATCGCGGCCGGTCGCTCGATGCCGTCTTCCTGCGCCCCGGCGAGTGCCACGTGAGTCGTCGCCCGCGCGTGCTGCTGTTCCGGCGTGAAGTGCCGACCGGGGGCGGCCCGGAGTCGCTCATCATCGACATCGCCCGCTTCATCTGCCGCGATCGCTTCGATCTTTCCGTCGCGACCTTCGCGGCGCCCGGCGTCGCCGAGCCGGACACGCCGCTGCATCGCCAGGTCCGCGCGCTCGGCATCGTCACGCACGCCGTTCCCGCCCGGCACGCCTGGGATCCCACGTGCGTCGGCGCGCTGCGGCGTCTGCTCGACCGGCTCGAAATCGACCTGCTGCATTCGCACGATCACCGCACGAACCTCATCGCGCTGCTCGCCGCTCGCCGCCGATCGACGCGCCTGATCGCCACCATGCACCAGCCGCTCCGCCGGCACTGGTGGCTGCGGCATTGGGAAATCGTGGACGAGCGCGTTCTGCGGCGATTCGACCGCGTCTTGCCGGTCGCCGAAGCGATCCGTCGTGAGTTCGTCCAGCGCTATCCGCAGCTCGCCGCCCGCGCCGTCACGGTTCTCAACGGCGTCGACGTGTCGCGGTTTCAGACGCCCGCGGACGCTGCCGCCATCCGCCACGAGTTCGGCCTGCCGCCCGATGCGCTGCTGTGCCTGAACATCGGCCGCTTCCAGGCCGACAAAGACCTGGCGTGTCTGATCCAGGCGGCGCGGCTGGTCGCGCCGAAGCGCCCGGACATCCGCTGGCTGCTGGCCGGACGCGGACCGCTCGAAGGCGAACTGCGCGCGCTCGTGCGGCGTCACCGTCTGGAGGATCGCGTGCTCTTCGCCGGCTTTCGAACCGACGTGCCGGCGCTGCTCGCGGCGGCCGACGTGTTCGTGGTCTCGTCGGTTTCGGAGGGGCTGAGCGTCGCGATCCTCGAAGCGATGAGCGCCGGCCGCGCGATCATCGCCACGAGCGTCGGCGGCACCCCGGAAGCGATCGAGCACGAGCGAACAGGCCTGCTAATCCAGCCGCGCAGTCCGCAGGAGCTGGCCGACGCCGTCGTGCGCCTCGCCGACGACGCGCCGCTCCGCGCAGAGCTGGCAGCCCGCGCGCGACAGCGCGCCGCCGATCGCTTTTCCGTCGCCAGCATGGTGCGCCAGATCGAGGAAGTCTATGAATCGCTTGTCTGCGTCGGCCCGGCACAAACCTGATTCGGGGTTCCCAGCGCCTCGCCACACGGCGCGCGGGAGTCGGCAGCTCCTGCTGATGCTGCTCGGCGCGCTCGTCGGCGGATGCGCCGCCGCGGCGCCGCGAATCTTCCCCGTCGCGCCGGTCGGGAGCAGCATGGCCTCCCGCGAGTATGACCTCGACGGAGACGGGCGGGCCGATGTGCGTGAATCGCTCGGCCGCGACGGCCTTGTGAACGAGCTTGAGGCCGACCTCGATGGCGACGGCTCGTTCGAGCTGTCCATCGATCGCGCGACGCAATCGTCCGCGTCCGACGCGCCGCCGCGTCGGCATCTGGTCATCCTGCTCGACAGCGTCGCGTTCGAGCAGGTCCGCCAATTGCGCGAAAGCGGGCGGTTCCGCTGGTTTCATCCGCCCAGCCGCGTCATCAGCCCGTTTCCGGTCATGACCGATCCCTGCCTGAACGAGCTGTTCGGCGTTTCGCCCGGGCTGGCGGTCGAATCGCTGCACTTCGACGGCGCGAAGCTGAAGTCCGGGCTGGACACGTACCTGGGCGGCGCGAACGCGCCCTGGCAGGCGCGCTGCGATTACCAGCTCTGGTCGCTGTTGCACGGAGAGAGCTACGCGAACCCGCACCCGTGGTTCGATCACGAGATGCGCCGAACGCACGACCGGTTTCTGGCGTCCGATCGCAACGCATTCGTCTCGTATTTCGTCAGCACCTCGGCGCTCATGATCCAGAGCGGGCGAGACGGGCACCAATCCGCCCTCATCCGGCTCGACCGGTTGTGCCAGCAACTCATGCTCGAGACGCGCGGCCGGCTGGAAATCACGCTCCTTTCCGATCACGGACACAACTTCACGCCCAGCCGGCGGATCGCGCTCGACGAGGAGCTGCGCCGCTGCGGATATCGCGTCGGCGCCGCGTTGCGCGATCCGCGCGACGTCGTCCTGCCGGCGTGGGGCCTCGTCACGTGCGCATCCGTGCATGCGCGCTCGCCGCAGCGCGTGGCGGGCGACCTGGTCGGCCTGGAAGGCGTGGAACTCGCGGCGTACCGGTTGGACGACAGCGCCGTCGCGGTGCTGTCGCGCGACGGCTTCGCGCGGATTCGCCGCGACGGCGATCGCTATGCGTATGAAGCGGTCCGCGGCGATCCGCTGCGGCTGGCGTCCATCGCGGCCGGTTTGCGCGCGAGCGGCCGGCTCTCCGGCAACGGAAACTCGGGCGGCGGCGAGTTCGCGGCGGACGCGGACTGGTTTGCCGCGACGGCGGATCACGAATTCCCCGACCCGCTGTTTCGACTGTGGCGGGCGTTCGACGGTCTTTTCGTGCACACGCCTGACGTGTTGCTTTCGCTCGACGACGGCGTCTTCTTCGGATCGAAGACGTTCGACCGCATGATGGCCGGCGCGGCGATCCACGGGAACCTGCGCGCCGCGGGATCGACCGCGTTTGTCATGACGACAGCCGGTCCGCTTCCGCCGGTGATGCGAATGAACGAGGTGAGCGCGGCGCTGCGGGGACTACGCGTAGACTTGCAGCCCGATCGATGACGCGCCGCGGGCCCCGCGATTGATCCTCGCGGGGCCCCAATGACGATTGTGATCGCGACCATCACGCCGCACGATCGCGGCCGACCGGTTCGCTACAGCCCGAAGCTCTCCAGCAGCAGCGACAGGTCGCCCACGCCGATCATGTTGTCGCCGTCCAGGTCGCCCAGGGCAGCCGTCTCGCTGAACGTCAGCGGCGCGGTCGTGCCGTCCGCCAGCGTGACCACCGTCGTCAGGCGCTTCATCCCGAACGAGGAGATCACCGCGCGGTACGTGCCGTCCGGCAGCTCCGGCGCGGCCTCGAACGAGCCATCGTCGTCCACGTCGATCGGCAGTGTCTCGAGCAGCGCGTTCGTTTGCAGATCGCGAATCTCCAGCGTCGCGGCTCGCACGGCCGCCGCGCCCGGAATCACGCCCGTCACCGCCCGCTTGATCAGGCAGAACGCCAGATCGACCGGCACGTCGTAGCAGGCGTCGATCAGCGGCTGGTGCAACACCGGACCGGGCTCGATCTGGGCCGCAGCGCAACCGCGAATCGGAAAGTGCTCAGACCAGCGAAAATCCTCCGCGTTCGGAACCTGCGGACTCTCGGGCCGTACGCTCTCTTCGTCGGCCTCGGAGACCTGGAACCAGTAGCGTGTGCCGCCCGTGACTGCGAACGGCGCGGCGAGCGGCGCGCGAAAGCGGACCACGTTGCGGCCCTGGCAGTCCTGTCCGACCACTTTGCTCACCGGCGTGACGCATTCGAACTGAAGCCGTGTGTCCGGCGTGCAGTTCGCGTCGCTCCAGAACTGAACCAGGTAGGGTCGCTGGCGCTGCTGGGCGCTGGACACCACGCCCCACCAGCAGACCGACACGATCTCTCCATCGCGCGCGAACTCGAAGTCGTCCATCGCGATTCGGTCGAGCGGCGTGCGGTCGTTGCACGCCACGACCCGCGACTCCTGCGACGCGAAATCGGGCGTCCAGGGCTGAATCCACTTCTCGACGGCCAGGGCGGGCGTGACGGACAGCGCCGCGCCGGCGAACGCCGCCAGCTTTCGTGGGGTAAACATGGGTTCTCCTTCTTGTTGCATGGGGCTCTCGGCTCGAAGCAATCGACTCGCGGGAAATTGGCGGCAGGGTGGGTCGGTCTTACAGAGCGGCGCGATCTTTTCTTTGGGCGGACCGGACGCGATCGCACAGGAGCGCGCCGAAGCGGCCACTCCCTCACGGTCGCGGCTTCGCTGGGTCGTTCGTCGATCAGATTTCGATCGGGCGGGCAACTGCCGGCTTCACTCCCAGTCGCTTCAGCAGCGGGCGGACGTGCCGACGCACGAACTCCCGCGTCTGCTGCGGGGCGAGGCCGACGTAGCGTCGCGCATCGAGCGCCTTCGACCAGTTCACCCGCGCGAAGGCCGCATCGGATCGCAGCCGCTCGATCAGGTCGTTCGGCCGGCCGTGACGTTTGACCTGTTCGCCGGCGGCCTGAGCGTGCGTGCGGATGCGCTCGTGCAGTTGCTGGCGATCGCCGCCGGCCGCGGTCGCCGCCATCAGGATGTCCTCGCTCGCGATGAACGGCAGCTCGGCTGCGATGTGCGCCGCGATGGTCTGCGGATAGACGACCAGTCCGTCGAAGATGCGATGCAGCAGGCACGCGACCGCGTCGGCCGCCAGTAGCGCCTGCGGAAAGACGAGCCGCTTGTTCGATGAGTCGTCGAGCGTGCGCTCGAGCATCTGCGCGGCGTGTGTCTGAACGGGCGAGGCGGACAGGCTCACGAGGAACCGCGCGATGCCGGTCGCGCGTTCGCACAGCATCGGGTTGCGCTTATACGGCATCGCCGAGCTGCCCACCTGCGATTTCTCGAACGGCTCCTCGATCTCCTTCATCATCGCCAGCAAACGGATGTCGTTGCAGGCCTTTTGCGCGCCGGCCGCAAAGTTCGCCAGGGCGAAGACGATCTCCGCATCGACGCGACGCGAGACCGTCTGCCCGACGACCGGATAGCACGACTCGAAGCCCAGCTTGTGTGCGAAGCGGCGCTCCAGCTCGGCCACGCGCGCCGCACTGCCGAGCAGATTCAGAAACGAGGCCTGCGTGCCGGTCGCGCCGCGCAGCCCGCGGCAGCGCAGCGCCGCGCGCAGCTCGCACACCCGCGCCAGGTCGGCCGCCACGTCCGCAAGCCACAGGCTGGCCCGCTTGCCGACCGTGGTGAGCTGAGCCGGCTGGAGATGGGTGAAGCCGAGCGTCGGCAAATCGGCGTGCGCTTCGCAGAAGCGCGCCAGCGCCGCGCAGACAGCCGCCAGCCGTCCGGCGAGCAGGCCGAGCGCGTCGCGGGCCAGCATCAGGTCGGCGTTGTCCACCACGTCCATGCTGGTGGCGCCGAGGTGAATGATGCCGCGGGCGGACGGCGCGTCGTCGCCCAGCGCGTGGATGTGCGCCATCACGTCGTGCCGGGTGCGGCGCTCATGCCGGGCCGCGGCGCGCAGATTCACCGTATCAAGCGCCGCGCGCAGCGCGCCGAGCTGCGCCTTGCGGATGGGCAGGCCCATCTCGTGCTGCGCCTCGGCCAGAGCCAGCCAGACGCGCCGCCACGTGCCGTAGCGCCGCGGTTCGCTGAAGACGGCCGACATCTCCGGCGAGGCGTACCGGGAATCGAGCGGATGCTGCGCTCGCGGAAGGGCGGGCATCGTGTCTCCGTTTCTGCGTCGCGCGCACTTCGGATCGCCGGTCGCTGACGGATCCGCGCCGCTTGTCAATGTGAGGGTTCCAGCGCCTGCCGCACATCCGCGACGAGGTCGGCCGCGTTCTCCAGGCCGATGCTCATCCGGACGACCCACTCCGGTTCGCCCGGGCGCGAGCGAAAGAACGTGCCGCCCAGCGCCAGGCTCTCGAACCCGCCCCAGCTCACCCCGACGCCGAACAGACGCAGCTGGGAGAGAAAGCGGTTCATCGCCGCCTTCGTCTGGTCGCGGAGCGCGAAGCTGAACAGTCCGGACCAGCCCCGCAGCTGCCGACAGGCGGTGGCGTGATGCGGGTGCGTCGGGAGTCCAGGGTGCATCACCTTCGCGACGGCCGGGTGCTCGGCCAGTATCCGTGCGACGGCCAGCGCGCTCTGCTGATGCGCCTGCATGCGAACCGGCAGCGTTCGCAGCCCGCGAAGAATGAGCCACGCCGCGTGCGGATCGAGCGTCGCACCGGCCAGCTCGACCTCTTTCGCGACGCGCGCCCGCAACGGCCCGTTTCGACCGATGACGCATCCAGCGATTACGTCGCTGTGTCCGTTGATGTACTTCGAGATGCTGTGCAGAACGAGATCGACGCCGAGCTCGAGCGGATTCTGAAAGTACGGGCTCGCCCACGAGTTGTCGAAGATCGTGGCGATCCCGCGGACGCGGGCCTCGCGCGTGATCGGCTCGATCGCCGGCACGTCCATGCGCCCGCTGGTGGGGCTTTCCAGATAGATCAGGCGCGTCTCGGGGCGGATGGCGTCGAGGTAGTCCGCGGTCGTGTCGCCGTGCACGTACGTTGTGCTGATGCCGAAGCGCTCCAGATGGGTCAGAAACCACCGCGTCGGGCCGTAGGCCTGCGCGACGCAGACGACGTGCGCGCCGCTTTCGACCGTAGCCTGAATCGCGGCCGAGATCGCGCCCATTCCCGAACCGAAGCAGTCGCACCAGTCGCCGCGCTCCAGCGTGGCGAGCTTGGCTTCGAGAATCTGCGTGGTCGGATTGCCGACGCGCGTGTAGTCATAGTGCGGCGAGGCGGCGCTGCGGCGCCGCTCCCAGGCGTCAAGGTCGGGATAGATGAACGTCGAGGTCTGGTAGATCGGCGGGGCGGCGGCGCCGAAGTGCGCCGATGGGTCGTCGGCATAGTGAGAGCAGATCGTCTCGAACGCGACGCCCTCAGGCAGCGGCCGCGGCTGCACAGGCGGTTTCAGAGCCAGCTCAGGCATGACCGCGGACGCGTCGCGCGCCGCGGCGCGCGTCGGACGGCTCTCCATGGGCGATCCCCTTTCGGCACGAGAGTGTCGCGGCGCACGCATCGGCGGGCAAGCGCGGCGGTGAAATGCGGATCGGCGTCGGCGGAGTCGCAACCGGGCGGGCACAGAATGCGCGGACTCGGCGGCAACCGGGCGCTTCGGGCGAATTCAGCGATCGCAGAGGCGGGATTCGAGCAGGCCGGTCGGCAGCGTGATCTCGAAGCACGCGCCTCCGCTCGGGACGTTGGAGACCGTGATCGTGCCGCCCATCTCGCTGACCAGGCCGTGCGCGACGGCCAGTCCCATGCCCGCCTTGTGACACGGGCCGCAGACCAGCTCGCCCTTGGTCGTGAAGAACGGCTCGAACAGGCGTTCCATGTGTTCGGCCGCGATTCCCGCGCCCGAGTCGGCGATCGTGAGCACGGCGTGTCCGTCTGCGCTCGAGAGCGTCACCGTCAGCCGACCGCCTTGCGGCATCGCCTCGCGGGCGTTCTCGACCAGATTGCTCAGCACGACCTTGAACTGGTCGCGCGGGAGCGCCACCATCGAGCCGGCGCTCCAGTTCAGCGTCAATTCGATTCCGGCGCGGCGGAGCGTTTCTTCGTGATCGTCAAAGTAGTGCAGAACCATTTCGGTCAGGTCGGACATGTCGAACGTGCGGTAGTCGGCCTGGGCGAACGCAAGCAGTTGCTGCGTCAGGGCGGCCGCCCGGCTGACCGCGTCGGCTGTGCGCTGCAACGCGCGGCGCATCGCCGACATGGTGTTCATGTTCAAGGCGTATTCGAGGCTGGTCGCGATGCTGCACAACAAGTTGTTGTAATGATGAGCGACCGAGCCGGACAACATGCCGAGCATGTTCAGCCGCTCGCGCTTGCGTACGCTCCGGCGGTACTGAAGCCGGGCGGTAATGTCGTGGAACCAGACCGTCACGCTCTGGATCGAGCCGTCGTTCTCGAGAATGGGCGTGATCCAGAGCGCGTATTCGACGGCGTGTCCGCCCGCCTGCACTGTGGTTCGGATTTCGCTGGGTTCGAGCGTTCGGATGACGGAGTGAAGGTGTTCGTCGAACGGGGCGTGGTCGCACTCGGGCAGGAGCGTCTTCAGGTGCACCCCTGTTCGACAGTCACGCCGGTCGCGAAAGAGTCGCTCCGCCAGCGAGTTCCACGCAATCAATGCGCCGGTAAGATCGCAGGACAGGATCGCCAGACCGGCGCCCTCGAACAGGCGCTCGAACTGCTCGCCGTCCAGTCGCGGCGGTCCTGCGGGCGTGTTAGTCGTGCTGGCTGACATCGGTAACTTCCGGCCTCAAAAACATATACGAATTGTATCGCCCATCTTCCCCGGCCGCTGTGAGAAACGCGCGCCCCAGCAGGAGCGTACTATCCGCAACGGCGATCGGCGCAATCAGAATGAACTCGTCGCGCCGCAGAGGAACTGTAAATTCAGCATTAACAAAGACTTGTCGATTCTTGTCCGGAACCTGCCACAATCCGGATGCCGTCCGCACCCAGCGCCAGCCGTCCAGATCCTGGTGCACTTCCGGCGCGATTCGCAGCAGGAACTGCGCCGGGCGCCGCGGATCGGCCCCATATGTCACCGTCAATACGTTGCGGCTGTCCTGCCACGTATCACCGTGGAGCACGCCCGATTCGTCCACGTGAAAGATCGTCTGGCTGCGCGGCGCTTCGTCCAGCTCGAGTGCCAGCGGAAACCCGGCCGGCACCCGAACCGGCTGCGCCTGAAGGGTTTGCGTGCCCTCCAACTCGTCCAGTGCCCCGCGAATCGCGATCCAGTCGCTGACACTGCCAATCCCGCAGCGAATCCCGTTCCGACGCAAACGCAAGTGCGTATCCTCGTCGGCGAAGCTTTCACGCAAGAACGTCCAAACACGCTCCGTTGCCGCCGCGTGCCGCTCCGGAATCCGCAGGTGAAGCACGGCGAGCAGCGCGTCCGCGCCGATCTCGACCGGCCGCGACTCGTCCTGCGCCGACGCGGGCGAAACGATGTCCGGCTCGTACGGTTCCTCCGCTGGCACGCCCGTCGCGCCGGCCGACTGGCCCAAAAATCCCCAGCCAGACGGCTGGCCCGACTCGCAGCCGAAGAGCGGCGCCCAGAACGGCAGCGCGAGCGCGCAGATCGCGCGGGCGAATCGCGACACAACGATGCCGCGCCGCGCCGCGCCACGATGCGCATCACGGCAGACTGAAAGCTTGCTTCTCACGCCAGACTGGAACTCCGCGCGATCAAAGAGGCCGCGGGGCGAACGCCGGCCGCGGCATGCGACCCGAATGTAATGACTTCCCGCAGGGTGGGACAAGCTCAATCTGCGAAATCGCGGGTTCGGAATCCGCAGACGCCGCGGGCCGCGCAAGCGCCCCGGCCATTGCGCGCGCCGGGCCGGCCGCTGGTTCGACGCCGTCACGCAGCGCTGCCCGGTGCGAACCTGAAGTCGCGTTTTGCAGGCCGCTTCGCAAGGGCAGTGCCTCTCTGAAGGCGCTGCGTATCCGGAACCGAGCCGCGACCGTCAGGGAGCGCGGATTTGGAGTCGGCAGAGTCTCGCGCAGCCCCCGATCCCTCACGGTCGCGGCTCTGGATGTCGTGGTATTCCTGAGGCGCTTCGCTAGCGCCGGCGGCGCTTGCGCTTCTTGTCGAACCGGCGCGGGTCGTACTTCGTGGAGCCTTTCGCCAGCTTCGGCATGCGCCCGCCTTCCAGAGCGCCCATCTGCGACAGCGATTGTGTCATGCGAAGCCGTTGCCCGAGGCCGGCGCCGGCCATCTGTTTCATCATGCCGCGCATCTGAAGAAACTGCTTGACCAGCGCGCTGACTTCCTGCGGCTCGACGCCGGCGCCGCGCGCGATGCGTCGTCGGCGGGAGGCCTCGATAAGATCCGGATCGCGGCGCTCCCGGGGCGTCATCGAGTGAATCATGCCGCGGAAGCGGTTGAGGTCTTCGTCCGAAATGTCGATCTGATCGAGCGCCGACCCCACTCCCGGGATCATCTTCAGGAGCTGCTTCATCGGACCCATCTTGCGGAAGCTATCGAGCTGCGTGAGGAAGTCATCCAGCCCGAAGACGCCCTTGGCCATCTTCTCCTGGGCCCGAGTCGCCTGGTCCTGGTCGAACGCTTCCTGCGCCTTCTCGACCAGCGAGACCACGTCGCCCATGCCCAGAATGCGCCCGGCGACGCGCTCGGGGTGAAACTCCTCCAGCGCGTCGAGCTTCTCCCCCACGCCGATGAACTTGATCGGCTTGCCCGTCACCGATTTCACGCTGAGCGCCGCGCCGCCGCGCGTATCGGAATCGAACTTCGTCAGGATGACTCCGTCCAGCTCCAGTCGCTGATCGAAGGCCCGCGCCGTGCTGACCGCGTCCTGCCCCGTCATCGCGTCGAGCACGAGATAAATCTGATGCGGGCTGGTCGAGGTGGCCACCTGAGCCACTTCCTGCATCATGTCCTCGTCGATCGCCAGCCGGCCGGCCGTATCGAGAATCACCACGTCGCGATCGAGCTTGCGCGCCGCGAGGATCGCGTTGCGGCACACGCGCACGGGGCTCTGGTGATCGCGCTCGACGTGCACCGGCGCGCCGACCTGCCCGCCCAGAATCTCGAGCTGATCGATCGCCGCAGGGCGCTTCAGGTCGGCCGCCACCAGCAGCGGCTTCTTGCCGCGCTGCATGCAATAGCGCGCCAGCTTGCCGCAGGTCGTGGTCTTGCCGGACCCCTGAAGCCCGGCCATCAGGATCACGGTCGGCGGCTGCGACATGAACGGGATGCGCGTCTCGATCGGCCCCATCAGGGCCACCAGCTCGTCGTGCACGACCTTCACGAGCACCTGCTCGGGCCGAAGCGTGTCCAGCACCTGCGTGCCGAGCGCCTTCTGAAGGCAGTCTTCGCAGAACTTCCGCGCGACGTCCAGGTTCACGTCCGCTTCGAGCAGCGCCGTGCGAATCTCGCGGATCGCGTCGCGGACGTTGCCCTCGGTGATGCGCCCGCGTCCGCGGATGCTGCGGAACACGTCTCCCAGTTTCTTGCTGAGCGTCTCGAACATGTCCGCAAGTGTAGCCAAAACGGCCGCGGAAACGAGCGCGCCGTCGCCGGGCTCGGACGCGCTGCCGCGCCTGCGTTGCAGGCCCGATGCCGGCGGGATAGCCTGCGCGCCCAGCCGCCGCCGGACCGAGCCGCATCGACGCGGCGCCGCGCGACGATCGCCGCCGACGAGCCCCAGCCATGTCCAGTCCACGCGTTCTCATCACCGGCGGCGTCGGCTTCATCGGCTCGCACCTGGCCGACGCGCTGCTGGCGCGCGGTTGCGAGGTCATTGCCTACGACAACCTCAGCCTGGGCCGCCGTGAGAACCTGCCGGCCGAAGCGCGGCTCGTGGTCGGCGACGTGCGCGACGCGGATGCGCTGACCGCGGCGGCGCAGGGCGTGGACACAGTGTTTCACCTGGCGGCCCGCGTCGCGATCCGCGACTCGATCGACCGGTTCGACGAGGACGCGGATGTGAATCTGACGGGCACGCTGAACGTGCTGCGCGCGTGTCGGCGCGCCCGCCCGCGGCGGCTGGTGTTCGCGTCCTCCATGGCCGTCTACGCCGATTCGCCGCGCCCGGAGCCGAACCCGGAGACGCATCCGGTCGAGCCGATCAGCCCGTACGGAATCTCGAAGCTGGCGGGCGAGAAGTATGTCCTGTGCGTCGCGCCGCGCGTGGGCGTCGAGCCGATCGTGCTGCGGTTCTTCAACACGTATGGTCCGCGCCAGGCCGACACGCCCTACGTCGGCGTGGTGAGCATCTTCGTCCGCCGGCTGCTCGCCGGGCAGGCGCCGGCCATCTTCGGCGACGGCGAGCAGTCGCGCGATTTCATCCACGTCGCGGATGTGGCGAGCGCGTGCGCCCGAGCGATGACGTGCGAACCGTCCGGATTCATCGCGAACGTGGGCACTGGCGTGGCAACCAGCGTGAATCGAATCGCCGCGCTGCTGTGCGAGCGCATCGATCCAAGGCTCGTTCCCGCACGCCTGCCGGAGCAGCCCGGCGAGCTGCGGAACTGCATCGCCGATCCGTCGCAGGCGCGTCGCATCATGGGCTTCGCGGCCGCCCGCCGGCTGGAGGATGAGATCGACGCGGTGATCGAACACCTGCGGAGCGGCTAGCGTGGCGCCTCAGGAATACTGCGATACCCCGAGCCGCAACCGTGAGGGAGCGGGGTCTGCGCGAAACTCTGCCACGTCCAATTCCCCGCTCCCTGACGGTCGCGGCTCGGTTCCGGATTCGCAGCGTCTTCGATGAGGCGCTGTGCTCGCGCGGCATCTGTCTTGAGACGGCGTCCCGACCGAGCCGCGAGCGAGCGGTCCGTTTCCGCGGCTCAGACGCAACGGCATGGTCGAAACCGCCCTAGTCGTCCGTCTCCGCGTCGGCTTCGCGCGCGGCGTCCGGATCACCGCCCTGCGTCGGCGCCGAACCCGATGCGCCAGGGATTACGGACTGTGGGCGTCGCCGCCGGCCCTCCATGAGCAGGAAGACCCGCGTGCCCAGCTCGTCGCCGATGGCCGTTCGCAGCAGGCGCTTGGCGTCGCGAATCGCCGTGCGCCGCGACAGGTGCGTCAGCAGAATCCGCTCGTTTCTTAGCTCGCGCAGAATGGCCGGGAGCTGCGAGACGTGCGTATGCCCGCCGGCCTGGGCGCGGTCGAGATGTTCCGGTTCGAGAAACGTGCATTCCATGACGAGCACGGACGCGTCGCGCACGTGCGGCAGCGCGAAGAATTCGCCGGGCGCGCTGTCGCCGCAGTAGGCGATCAGCGGCATCTCGATGCGTCGCGTGATCTCGACGCCCTGGCGTTTCAGCTCGACGATCTGCTGCGAATTCAGCCCAGCATATTCGGGCCGGATCTTCTGACGCACTTCGACCGCGGCGTATCCGAGGCTTTGAACGGTCGGTCCGTTGCGACGGCGGCAGGGGTGATTCACGGCGAATGGCCGCACGATCAGGTTGCGGCGAACGCTGATGTCTTCGCCCGCGCGGGCGGGCATGAGCCGCGCCGGAGGCTCGTTGCCGTCGATCTTCGCCCAGACGCCGAGCAGCTCTCGGCACGCGCCGAGCAGCTCGTGCGGCACGAATACGCTTCCGGGCGTCATGTCCATGAAGAACCGCTGAGCACAGTAGTACGCGAGTCCGGCGGCGTGATCCATGTGCCCGTGCGAAAGAAAGACGTTGTCGATGGGGACGAGTTCCCGGGGCGACCGGCCGAAGTCGAAGGCGAGATTCAGGTCGGGCACGAGCACGACGGATTCGACGCCCGCGTACGACTCTCCCAGGATGCGCATTCCGCCGTGTACGAATTCGGGCAGGGCCATCGCCGGCGGTTATAGCGGGCTGCCGCGCCAAAGTCTCGCCACGCGGCGTCGTTTTTGGCAAATTGGGAAAATGGCGTTGACAGTCCATATCTTGTGTGGTAATCTTACGCTATACCAAGTTCTAGTGCGTGGCTGGTCGCACGCACTCAGAACGGGACACCTCCGAAGCCCCGATCGACCGGTGTCGGATTTCCAGCACGCCGGCCGAAGCAGGGGGCGAACGAGACGGCATGAGATGCCCGTTCTGCAACGCGGACGACGACAAGGTCATTGATTCCCGTGCGACCGACGGGAGTCGCGGTATCCGTCGGCGTCGTGAGTGCCTGTCGTGCAAGCGGCGCTACACAACCTACGAGCGTCCGGAGGAGCGCGTCCGGCTGTCCGTCATCAAGCGCGATGGCACGCGTTCGCCGTACGACCGTCGCAAAGTATTCGAGTCCATCCGCCAGGCAGCGTTCAAGCGGCGAATTACCGCAGAGCGGCTCGAGCAGGCGGTTGACGAGGTCGAGGAGTTCATCACCGCGACGTTCGATAAAGAAGTCCCGAGCCACGCGATCGGCGAAAAAGTGGCGGAAGTGCTGCGGCGAGTGGACAAGGTCGCGTACGTTCGATTCGCCAGCGTGTATCGGGACTTCGAGGACGTGGGCGACTTCATCGACGAGGCTCAGGACGTCATCGAACGCTCGGCTGAGGATATTCCGGGTCAGCAGAATCTCTTCGAGCAGCAGGAAGAGGCGACGTGAGCGATGTACGGCGTGTTCAGGTCGTCAAACGCGACGGATCGAAGGAGCCGTTCGAATTCGCCAAGCTGCGGCGTTCGGTGGCGGCCGCGATGCGAACCTGCCACTACGAGGATCGGTACGCGGACGCGCTTTGCCGGGCCGTGACCCTGCACATCGATCAGTCGGCGCGGCGGCATCCGACGACCGAGTACGTCTTTCGCTGCGTGCGGGCAGTGCTGAGTGAGACCGGGTTGACCGACGTGGGCGAGCAGTTCGCGCTGTTCCGTCGGCGACGCGATTCCCAGCGACGTGACCTCTGCGTCATCGGCGCGCGGCGGGCTCAAGGCCGTACGGTGCCGTGGGATCGCGGCCGGGTGACACGAACTCTCGAAAAGCGATACGGCGTCGGGCACGCGACGGCGCGGATCGTCTCCGGGGAAATCGAGCGGCGCGTGCTGGGTCTGGGATACAAGACGCTGACGGCCGCGCTGGTCAGCGAGCTGCTGCGAAGTGAACTTCGGGCCTGGGGAATTGTCCCCGAGACGGCGATCGGACGGGCGCGCGAGGCGCTGCCCGCCGCGGCAACCCGGCGAGCGCCGTCGTCGCCCGAATAACGAAGTTGGATGGCAAGCGCCCGCCCGCACCGCGCCACGGTATGGCGGGCGGCGCGGCTGGCGAGAAGTCGGGCTCGTAGTCGGACCACGGACGGCGTGCCTTACGCTGGCCCTCAAAACGTGCCGGCTGCAGGCCGCTACGAGCCCCGACTGCTCGCCGGTTAACAATCTCCGTTCCCCTGACGAGGGCGAGTCGAGTCCCGCCAAACGCCCATGCTCGACTCGCCCGCCCCTTTCTTTGCGGCAGGCCGCGCCGAACCGGACGCGGCCTGCTTGCTGCGCTCGGCCGGTCGTCGACTCCCCGGTCGCGGTACACTGCCCCAAGGCGGGGGCGAATCCACGCCCACGCGCGCCCGCGGAGGCGAATCGTGATTACCGTACGCTTTACCGACAACATCCAGCGACACGTGGAATGTCCGGCCGCCGAGGTCCAACCCGGCGCCGTGCGGGACGTGCTCGCCGCCGTGTTCGACGCCAACCCTCGGGCGCGCGGCTACATCCTGGACGAGCAGGGCAGCGTGCGGCGGCATGTCGTGGTTTTCGTGAACGGCAAGCCGATTCGCGATCGGGCGTCGCTCAGCGACGACGTGCCGGACGGCGCGGAGGTGTATGTCATGCAGGCGCTGTCGGGCGGATAACGCCTGATCGGTCCGATCAACCTGCCGCGATTCGCTCGCGCGCTTCGTCCAGCGGAATCAGCGCGCCGGCAACGGACTCCGCAGACACATCCGAAAGAGACAGCGCCGAATCGAGCGTGAACGGCCCGATCGCCGAGCGCGTCAGCGATGTGAGGCAGCCGCCGGCGTCGAACCGCCCCCCCAGATCCCGCACCAGCGATCGAATGTACGTTCCGCGCCCGCACAGCACTTCAAACGAGACGATCGGCCATTCGTACGCGATCGGGGTGACGGAATAGATCCGCACCCGGCGCGGCTTCAGTTCCACTTCGCGACCGCGAGCCACCAGGCGATACGACGGCGTGCCGCCGATCTTCAGTGCGCTCACCGCGGGCGGGCGTTGCAGAGTCTCGCCTTGGAAAGCAGCCAGCGCTGACCAGACCGCTTCAGCGGACGGAAACCCCCGCACCGCGACCGGTTCCAGCGGCGTGTCCGAATCGAGGCTGCGGCTGGTGACGTCCAGGCGAGCAGTGGCCCGGTAGCGCTTTCGCAGGTCCATGATGGACTCGACCAGCTTCGTCGCGCGGCCGAGACAGATCACGAGCACGCCGTCCGCAAGCCGGTCCAGCGTGCCCGAATGCCCGCTCTTCTTCTGCCCGCAGGCAGCCCGGAGGCGATAGAGCGCCTTCGCGCTGGTGATGCCGGCCGGCTTGTTCAGGACGATCAGTCCATCCATAGACGGCGCAGAATACCCCGGACGGGGCGTTCAGCGCGTCCGCAGGCGTTCGAGCTGCTTGTCGAACGCCGCATTCTGGTCCTCGTTGAACAGCTCGTGGAGTTGACCGATCACGCGTTCGACCAGCGCCGACTGCCCGGCGTGGTCGGTCCGCGGGATGCGCTTGGATTCCTGCATCGCGTCCTTTTCGATGGTCTTCATCTGGTCGCGCTGGGCGGCTTCCGGGCGGGCGCGGCGCGCGGCACGCAGCACGTTGCGAAGCGACGGCGCCTTGGCCGGCGCGGCGTCCGCACCGCCGGTCGGCTGCGGCGCGAATTCCGCGCGCACCTGTTCGAATGCGGTCCGCTGATCGTCGTGAAGGATCGGCGCGAGCTCGTCGAGGAACCCGCTCACCATTTCGGACGGGTCGCGGCGCAGCTCCTCCATGCGCGTTCGCAGCTCCTCCGCCTGCGTGGCGTCGCCGGCCTCTTCGGCGTCGCGAAGCTGGCGGCCGATGTCGCGCATTTCGCGCATCCGCTCACCGAACTCCTCGCCGCGGCGCTGCACGATAGCCTCGTGCGCGGCGCGCTGCTCATCATCGAAGCCGAGCTCGTCCGGAAGCTCGACCGTCATGCGACGCATCGTGTCGCGGCGCTCGCGCTGCTCGGCCATGCGGTTCTGGATTTCGTCGAGCCGGTCGAGCTGCGCGTCGTCCAGATCCGGGGCGAGCTCGTCGAGCACCTCTTCGAGCACGGCGTCCGGACCTTCGAAGTTCATCATGCGCCGCCGCATGTCCGCCGGCGGCGGACCGTCGCCCTCCTCGCGGCGCGCCTCGGCTGCCTCGCGCCATCGCTCGCGCATCGCGTCGAGCTGGTCGCGGCGCGCTTCGATCAGCTCGTGGAAGCGGATGTTCTGATCGTCGCTCAGGTCCAGATCCCGCGCCACGCGATCAAACATGCGCTGCATCATGTCGCCGCGCTCGCCCGGTGGACCGCCGCGCTCGCGCCACGGGCGTCCGTCCCAGCCCTCCTGGGCGAGGACAGAGGCGGTGCAAGTCAGAAGGAGTGAAATCGCAGGAAGCGTTCGTGTAAACATTCGACACCATCCGTTCGCAGGAACTGCCGACGTTGCCGGCCGGAAGCGTCGCGGCAAGCGTGCGCGTGAAGTCTGTAACGGCAAAGTATACCCGCGCCAGCCGCGTCGCTGCGCGTGCCGTCGCCACCGTGTCGGGAATTCGTCGCCATCGCCCTGGTAGAACGCGCTCCCGCTGTGCCTGCGGAGTAATGTCCTATAATCAATAATCGCACTCACGAATTGACAATGAGATATTCTCATGATATCATTGTGATAGTAAGGCTCCAACAACTCGGAGATCGACCATGACCAGCGAACGCATCGTGACGGTAACGAACGGATGGCCGGTGCTCTTCGGGCTCATTCTGGCCGCGTTCCCGATCGGCTACGGCTACTACTGGAGCGCCACGTTCGGTCCCAAGCCGCACATCATCGCGCTCGCCGCAAGCATCGTCGCTACGCTCGCCTGGGCCTTCATCTGCGGCGGCTTCTTCACGCTTCAGCCGAACATGTCGGCCGTCCTGCTGCTGTTCGGCGACTACCGCGGCACGGTACGTACGCCGGGTTTCCGGTGGGCGAACCCGCTGCTGACGAAGCAGAAAGTCTCGCTGCGAGCGCACAACCTGAACGGCCAGCGGCTGAAGGTGAATGACCGCCGCGGCAATCCGATCGAGATCGCGGTGGTGGTGGTCTGGCGCGTCGAGGACACCGCGCAGGCGAGCTTCGACGTGGAGGACTACAAGCAATACGTCGAGGTGCAGAGCGAGTCGGCCGTGCGACACCTCGCGACGCGCTATCCATACGACACTGGCGAGCACGACGAACTGACGCTGCGCGGCGCGACGGACGAGGTGTCCGCGGCGCTGCGGTCGGAGCTCAGCGATCGCCTGAGAAACGCCGGCGTGGTGGTCGATGACGCGCGCATCAGCCACCTGGCGTACGCCTCCGAGATCGCGGGCGCGATGCTGCGTCGCCAGCAGGCCGAGGCGATCGTGGCGGCCCGCCAGCGGATCGTGGATGGCGCGGTCGGAATGGTCGAGATGGCGCTCTCGCGGCTTCAGGAGCATCAGACGGTGCTGCTCGACGACGAGCGCAAGGCCGCAATGGTCAGCAACCTGCTGGTCGTGCTGTGCGGCGAGCGCGAGGCGACGCCCGTGGTGAACGCGGGAACGCTGTACAGCTGAGTTCGGGACCGTGTCGCCGCCAGTGGCGCAGGCGTTAACCGGGTTCACGTTGGACGCCGGCGACCGCCGCCCCCCCCGAAAGCGCCCTGGCGGCGCACCCGATCCGCGCGGGCCATGGGTCCGCGCGGCGGAGTTTTTTGCGGCGGCGTACGCCGCCGCCCGACCCGCGAGCGAACCGGACGACGGGTGAACTGGCATGGCTGAGAAGAAGACGTTTTTGCTTCGACTGCCTCCCGATCTCTGGGACGAGATCAAGCGTTGGGCCGACCTCGAGCTGCGCAGCGTGAACGGTCAGGTGGAGTTCATTCTGCGCGACGCGGTGCGCCGCCGGCGTCGCGACGACACACCCGCCAATCCGGCGGCAACGGACGCCGCACCGCCCGAGCCCCCCGCGAGCTAGTGTCGTGCCTCAGGAATACTGCGACATTCAGAGCCGCGACCGAAAGGGAGCGGGGGCTGCGCGCGACGCCGGCATGCGCGATTCCCCGCTCCCTGACGGTCGCGGCTCGGTTCCGGATACGCCGCGTCGTCAATGAGGCACTAAGCTAGAATCGATCTCGAGACCGAACGCGACGGGTTTTCGCCGAGGCGATTCAATGCGTCGGCAGCGCGCGGACGGCGCCGGCGCCGGTACTCGTGTCGATTGGCCGAGTACTCCCGAGCTGCGCGCATCGGCGAGCGTTCTTCGCGGACCCCGCTCCCTGACGAGGCTTTTGCGCCAGCGCGTAACATCCTAGTAATACTAGG
>CAZKJT010000017.1:0-4774 GCA_964553225.1 uncultured Planctomycetales bacterium
GAAGTAGGGTCTGAGACCGGCGCGCCGTGAAAGACCGGTCAGAGACCGGTCCCCCGTGGAAGTAGGGTCTGAGACCGGCGCGCCGTGGAAGACCGGTCGGAGACCGGTCCCCCGTGGAAGTAGGGTCTGAGACCGGCGCGCCCATGGAATGGGCGCGTCACGCGGCGGAGACTAGCTCGCCTCGACGCCGCCGAAGGAGAACAGCGCGCTGAACATGCTCATCAACAGCGTAATCACGGCAGCCCAGAACATTGGCGACTCCTCGGTTGCGTGGATTGTCCCGAAACGGGACATCGCCACGCGCACGCGATGCGCGCGGCGCGCGGTGACGTCCCCTGCGGAGCCTATCGGCGGATGCGCATGCGCCCTTGACGCAGGTTCCCCGCCGAAATCGCTCCCGCGATCCGGCATAATGCCGCGGTTTGAGAGCCTGGCACGCCGAACGCGCGCCGGCGTCGCAATCCGCTCGTGCGTCGGTCGGCGATTCCCGCCGGCCGCCGGCATGGTCCTGTTGCTGGCGAGCTGGTCGCTCGTGCCGTCGGTCGCGGGCGACGATCCGCCGCGCGAGACGCTCGTGCGCATCATCGTGGCCACACCCGACGCGCCCGTAGATCAGCCGGATTCGATCTACTGCGCAACGAATGTCGACGGCTGGACGCCGGACGCACGGGCGCTGCGCCGCGTGGGCGACGCGCTGTACGAAGGTGCTTGGCGCGTACCGGCGGGGACCGAGCTGGAATACAAGTTTGTCCGGACGCCTTCCTGGGATGCCGTCGAGAAGGCCGCCGACGGCGGCGAGCTGCCGAACCGCATGCTTGCGGCTGACCCGGACGTCGGCGAACGAATCGTGCTGCATGTCGTCGCGCGCTGGGCCGATCGATCGCCGGCGCCCGGCCGGAGCGTGGCGCTTTCGGGCGCGCCGGTCATGCCGCGGCGCATAGCGGCGTCCACGCTGACGGGCGACGTGCGGTTTCATCCGGGCGTGAAGAGCGCGCACTTCGGCAACGAACGGACGATCGCGGTGTACCTGCCGCCGGGTTACGACTCGTCGCCAGAGCAGCGCTTTCCGGTGCTCTACCTGCACGACGGCAACAACGTGTTCGACGCGGCGACCTCGTTCGCGGGGGTCGAGTGGGGCGCCGATGAGACGGCCGAGCGGCTGATCCGCGCCGGAGAGATTCCTCCGGTGATCCTCGTTGGAATCGCGAACACGAGCAGGCGAATGTTCGAATACACGCCCTGGCCGGACGACAAGCACGGCGGCGGCGAGGGCGACGCCTATCTCGATTTCGTCGTCGGGACCGTGAAGCCGATGATCGACGCGACCTACCACACAAAGCCGGACCGCGTCCACACCGGCATCGCGGGTTCGTCGCTCGGCGGGTTGATCTCGGCCTACGCGGTGCTGACGCGGCCGGACACGTTTGGGTTCGGAGCGGCGCTTTCGCCCTCGGTCTGGTGGGGCGATCGGGCGATTTTGAAGCTGGTCGGGTCGGCGGACGTTTCGCCGCGCGGACGCCTCTGGGTGGACATGGGCGGGCGCGAGGGACGTGCGCTCCGGCCGGGGGATGACGAGTCGCTGGAGGATTTTCGCGCGTTCGTGGCCGCGCTTCGGTCGCGCGGCTTCGAGGAGGGTGTCAACCTGAAATCTCTGGAGGTTGCGGACGGTCAGCACAACGAGGCGGCCTGGGCGGCTCGATTCGATCAGGTCTTGCGGTTTCTGTTCCCGGTGTCGGGCGGTGGCCGGAGCGGGCTGTGAGTGCGGGACAATCGAGCGTGCGCGCGGGGCGGGGGGATTCGCGGCCGCCGTGGCGGGGTGCGGCGGGCGTGGCCGAGGCTTGGTGACAGGAGTTGCGCTTTGATTATCAGACGCCGAACATGACGTGTGCGTCCGGGAAAGCGCTCTCTGGTGATAGAATCGGTTTCGATGCTGGAATGACAAGCGGTTAAGCGCACCGCGCCGAGTTCAAATCGCAGCATTGAGTGTTGACACGCGCGATTGAATCCTCTATAAGAATTCGTAAGGGTAGCGGAGCGCCGGCGGTTTATGCGAGCCGTTGTCGCGTTCGCGTGGCCCGAGGAGGCGGAAGCTTTCGGGCACTTCGGTTGGTGCCGCTCCGAAGCATTCCGGCGACGCAGGCACTGGGTCAGCTGAGCGGTGTTCTGGATCGCGACTTCGCGCTTTCGGAATTTTTCGCTCGCGTCGCGGGTTTGCTGAGATCAGAGCGTCTGACCTGAGGGTAGCTGGGGCCGCCTGACGGTTCTCTCATTTCGTTCCACGAAAAGTCGCATGGGAGGTAAGAGTATGCTTCGTTTTCTCGCAGTGATGGCTGCCGGCGCGTTCGCGGTGAGCGCTTTCGGCGAGCCCACAGACCTGTCGAGCCGCATCATCAAGCCGAACAGCATCGGCTACAAGCATGCGGTGTACAACACGGCCACCGGCAAGCTTGAGCCGGTCGGTCAGGGTGGCGTCGAGCGTATCGGCGCCAAGATCTGGTCGTCGAACTTCAACAGCGGCTTCTTCTTCCCCGCTGGCAACTGCCTGCAGCTCGACCCGAGCTTCGATCAGATCGACGCGTTCCTGATGGACTGGGGCGATATCCCGGCCCAGCAGATCGGCGGCTTCCAGATCGCGTACGCGACGGACGCCAGCACCGATCCGAACGCCGTCGAGTGCACCATTCTGTTCCAGGACAACGCGAACGGCTTCAACGACAACACCGGCCCGATCACCGGCTTCATCGCCGGCCTTCCGGGTCTGCCGCCGGGCTTCCCGTACCAGTTCGTGGGTTGGACGGTGACGTTCGACCTCGATCTGGGCGGCCTGGACTTCCCGCTCGGTGATCTCGACCTCGACGCCGATGGTCTGGCCGACTTCGGCTACTACTACGGCTTCCTGGGCGCCACCGGCTACGGCGACAGCAGCTACACCGGCCCGCAGATCAATGGCCCGAACGATCCGCTGTTCGCGACGGGTTCGGAAGACTCGTTCGACCTGTATCTGCAGGATCCGAACAATCCGTGCCTCGACCCGAACGCCGGCTTCTTCTATCAGGGCACGTTCTGGTTCGGCGGCGCGCCGTATTCGAACTGGCACCTGCAGCTGTTCGGTTCGGCCGCTCCGGGCTGCAATCTCCCGGGTTGCGAAGACGGCGACCTCGACGGCGACTGCATCGTCGGCCTGAGCGACCTGTCCGACCTGCTCGAGAACTTCGGCTGCACCAGCGCTGATGCTTGCTACGATGCCAACGCCGACATCGACGGCGACGGCACGAACGGCCTCAGCGACCTGTCGGCCCTGCTCGAGGAATTCGGCACGAACTGCAACTAAGGTTGCGGATCTAGGCTGAAGCTCGCGGTTCGCCGCGGGCAGTCCTGACTCAAACGAACGCCGCGCGTGGCGCAAGCTGCTCGCGGCGTTCGCCTTTTCCCGCGGCCTTCTGCGCTCGCCGTCCGGGCAGAACGCCGCGCGCGTGCCTTGATTCTTGCGCCGCGGCGCGCGACCATCCGCCTCGGCGAAGCCGGATTCTGGCGCGATGGCCGCGCTAGTACGACTGCCGCGCGTGCGCGGTTGCCTTCCAAGCGTGGGACCGCGCGACGATACGCACCGTTCTGAATCGCGGCTGCGCTCGCATTCGCCTGCCCTGTCCCATCTGCTTGAACCGGAGTTCATCGCTATGAATCGACGCAGTTTCCTCGCCGGGTCCGTCACGGCCGCAGCAGGTTCGATCGGCGCGGGCGCGCTGGCCGCGCCCATGGCGGCGCGCGCCTCGCTGACGCCGAACGCACAGGACGCGGGCGCCGCGCTGGCGCCGTTTCGTCTGAAGTACGCGCCGCACTTCGGCATGTTCGCGGCGCACGCCGGCGACGACCCGATCGAGCAGCTCAAGTTTGCGGCCGACCAGGGATTCACGGCGTGGGAAGACAACGGCATGATGGACCGCTCGCCGCAGGAGCAGGAGCGGATCGCGGGGGAGATGTCGCGCCTGAAGATGACGATGGGCGTGTTCGTGTCTTACGCGGAGTGGCAGAATCCGACACTGACCACGAGCAAGCCCGAAGTGCGCGAGATGCTGGTGGGGCGGATGCGCGCCGCGGTGGAGGTGGCGAAGCGCGTGAACGCGCGCTGGTCGACGGTCGTGCCGGGGCCGGTCGATCCGCGCGTCGCGCCGGAGTATCAGACGGCGTACGTGATCGACAATCTGCGGGCGTGCTGCGACGTGTGCCAGCCGGCGGGGCTGGTGCTGGTGCTGGAGCCGCTGAACTTCCGCGATCACCCGAATCAGTATCTGACGCGCGTGCCGCAGGCGTACGAAATCTGCCGCGCGGTCAGCAGCCCGAGCTGCAAGATCCTCGACGACCTGTATCACCAGCAGATCAGCGAGGGCAATCTCATTCCGAACTTCGAAGCGGCGTGGAGCGAGATTGCGTACTTCCAGGTGGGGGACAATCCCGGGCGCAAGGAGCCGGGCACGGGCGAGATCAACTATCGCAACGTGTTCGCGCGAATTCGCGAGCGTGGTTTCGCCGGAATCGTGGGGATGGAGCACGGCAACGCGAAACCGGGCAAGGAGGGCGAACTGGCGCTGATCCAGGCCTACCGGGATGCAGATTCGGGCTGAGGGCGAACGGTGCGAGGGATCGGCAGGTGGGAGCGCGCAGTTGTGGGACCGGTCAGGAGATGGGACCCTCAGTGGCGAAGAGGGGGAAGACCGGTCGGGAGACCGGTCCCCCGAGGAAGCTGGGAAAGGGGAAAGACCGGTCAGGAGACCGG
>CAZKJT010000017.1:4874-82805 GCA_964553225.1 uncultured Planctomycetales bacterium
GGAAGCTGGGAAAGGGGAAAGACCGGTCAGGAGACCGGTCCCCCGAGGAAGCTGGGAAAGGGGAAAGACCGGTCAGGAGACCGGTCCCCCGAGGAAGCTGGGAAAGGGGAAAGACCGGTCAGGAGACCGGTCCCCCAGGGGAAGCAGGAAAAGGGGGAATCAGAAAAAGGGAAAGACCGGTCGGGAGACCGGTCCCCCGGGGGGAAGCGGAAGAAGACCGGTACCCGATCGAGGGTTTTTGGCAACGAGTCAGGAGAATCGCGGCAGGAATCGGCCGGTGCGACGCATGCGATCGCGGTAGGCGTCGCCGAAGCGCTCGATCAGTTGGGCTTCCTCCACGGGCACACGGTAGGAGATCAGCAGGAATACGGCCACGATCCCGAGCGCAACGAGCCAGTTGGCAAGCATCAGCGTGATGCCGATCCAGCCGGCCATCGCGAAGGCGTACAGCGGGTGACGCACGAAGCGATACGGACCGTGGGTCACGAGCGTGGCGTTTCGCCGGGGCGTAGCGGTCTTGGTGAGGTTAGCGCCCAGCGAGCGGAACGCCCAGACCACGCCGGGCAGCACCGCGAGCATCAGCGCTGCGCCGAGCCAGCGCAGCGGTAACGGGGCCGGCAGATAGCTCCATGCCAGCCAGCCCGGGTTGATGACGAACGCCGCGACCGGCGCGAGAATGAGCGGCATGATGGTGATCGCGATCGCCCAGTACCACCTCGGCTCGCGATACGAGCCGATCGGGCCGCCGTGGCGGCGCGCGTTCAGCTCAAAGTACGTTCGCGTGCCGATTCCGAAAGCCATCACGCACAACAGGAGAATGCGAAACGCGTCGACCGAGTTCATGGCAGGTCCTTTCGACCGTCGCAATCGCGGCGGCCGATAGATTGTAGCGTGTGCTACAACATGTTGTCAATAGTCATCATTCGCGGCGTGCGGCCGCGCTCGACCCCGTTTCAAGGAGAATCGCATGTCCTCTGATCTCAAGGATGCCGGATTGTCGCGCAGGCACTTCCTGCAATCGTCGGCCGTCGCGTCGGCGGTCGCCCTGGTGGGCGGGTGCGCGACGGCGGACCGGACGGGTCCGGCCGGCAGTCCTGCGCCGGCGATCGGGCATGGCCTGCCGGACCGGATTCGGGTCGGCGTGATCGGCTGCGGCGGGCGCGGCACAGGCGCGGCGATCGACTGCGTGAAGGCAAACCAGGGCATCGAGATCGTCGCGATGGGGGACCTGTTCGCGGATCGTCTGGAGGCTTCGCGCGGCAAGCTGGCGGAGCTGGGCGAGGCGTTCAAGGTTTCGCCAGAGCACTGCTTCACCGGTTTCGACAACTACAAGGGCGTGCTGGCGTGCGACATCGACGCGGTGATTATGGCCCCGCCGCCGGGCTTCCGTCCGCTGCATTACAAGGCGGCGGTCGACGCCGGCAAGCACGTGTTCATGGAGAAGCCAGTGGCGGTCGATCCGGTCGGGGCGCGGCTGGTGATGAGTGCGTCGGACGAGGCGGCTGCGAAGGGGCTGGCCGTGGTGGCGGGCACGCAGCGCCGGCACGACCCGGAATACGAGGAGACGATGAAGCGCGTGCAGGACGGCGCGATCGGCGACATTGTCTCGGGGCAGTGCTACTGGAACCAGGGGGCGCTGTGGGTGCGGCAGCGCGAGAGCGGCTGGTCGGACATGGAGTGGCAGTGCCGCAACTGGCTCTACTTCGATTGGCTCAGCGGCGATCACATCGTCGAGCAGCACGTGCACAACCTGGACGTGATGAACTGGGCGATGGGCGGCCCGCCGGTGAAGGCGCTGGGCATGGGCGGACGCCAGGTGCGCACGGGCGCGGAATACGGGAACATCTGGGATCACTTTGCGATCGAGTATGTCTATGCGAGCGGCGCGCGAGTGCTGAGCATGTGCCGCCAGACCCCGGGCGCTTCGGACCGGGTCGCCGAATACCTGATCGGCACGCGCGGCACGTGCGATCCGTCCGGCGAGATTCAGGCGCAGACGATCTTCGGCCCGAAGGCATGGAAGTATGAGCCGCCGGGCGGCGAGTGGGCCAACCCGTACGAGCGCGAGCACGCCAACTGGATCGCCAGCATCCGCAACGGTCGCCCGCTGAACGAGGGGCGGCGAATCGCCGAAAGTACGCTGACGGCGATCATGGGCCGCATGTCGGCGTACACGGGGCGTGAAGTATCCTGGAAATGGATCATGGAGTCGTCGCAGCTCGACCTGTCGCCGGGGACGTATGCGATGGGCGACCTGCCGATCCGTCCGGTCCCGATGCCGGGTCAGGTCGAACTGGCGTAGCGGCGTCGAGCTGCCGATCCGCGAAAGGTCGCGACAGGCGCCCGGCCGATGGCGGGGCGGCGTCAGCGACCCTCGAACGCAGGCTTGCGCTTTTCGAGAAATGCGCGCACGCCTTCATAGTGGTCGCGCGTCGCGCCGGCGGACTGCTGAAGAAACGCTTCATACTCGAGGTGGTCGTCCAACGACGCGGTCCACGCGCGATTGAACGCGCGCTTGGTCATTCCCAGGCCGCGGGTCGGCAAATGCGCCAGGCGCTGCGCGAGCGCCTGCGTTTCTTCGGCGAGCGCCTCCGGCTCGACCAGCTTGTTCACCAGCCCGATGCGGTGGGCTTCCTCGGCCGTCAGCTTCTCGCCGAGCCAGCACAGCTCGAGCGCCTTGGAATAGCCGACGTGCTGGAGCAGCGTCATTGTCGCGCCGCAGTCCGGCACAAGTCCGATGGCCGCGAAGGCCATGCTGAAAGCCGCCGAGCGCGACGCGATGCGGAGATCGCAGGCGAACGCGAGGCTTGCGCCGGCGCCGGCCGCAATGCCGTTAAGCGACGCGAGGACCGGCTTTTCGATGGATCGCAGTCGCGAGGCGATCGGGTTGTATCGCTTGCGAAGGTGCGCGCCGAAATCGAGGTCTGCGGTGTGATGGCTGGGCGGATAGCTCTCCTGGATTTCGCGCAGGTCTTGACCGGCGCAGAACGCGCGGCCTTCGCCGGTCAGCACGACGCAGCGCACGGCGTCATCGCGCTGCGCGGTGCGCAGGGCAGCCGACAGCTCGACGCTCATTGATTCGTCCAGGGAATTGAGCGCGTCCGGCCGGTTCAGGACGATCGTGAGTACGCCTGCGGAAGAATGGGTCTGGATGCTGGTGAATGCGACGCTCATGGGGTCTTAGTCCTCGGTTCGGGCGGCGGCGCTGCGGGTCATTTTCCGGAGAAGATCGCGGCGCGTTTTTCGAGGAAGGCGCGCATGCCTTCCTTCTGGTCCTCGGTCGCGAACAGCATGTAGAACAGCTTTCGCTCGTATTCGAGCCCTTCGGCGAGAGACGTCTCGAACGCCTTGCAGACGGATTCCTTCGCCAGCCGCAGGGCGAGCGGGCTCTTGGCGGCGAGTTCCTGGCAGACGCGCAGGGCTTCGCTGAAGAAGTGCTCGACCGGCACGACGCGGCTGACGAGCCCCATTCGCAGGGCTTCCTCCGCGGTGATCATGCGGCCGGTGAGCACCATGTCCATCGCGAGGGCCTTGCCGACGGCGCGCGTCAGGCGCTGCGTTCCGCCGGCGCCGGGCATGACGCCGATGTTGATCTCGGGCTGGCCGAACCGGGCGGTTTCGGAGGCGACGATGATGTCGCAGTGCATCATGAGCTCGCAGCCGCCGCCGAGCGCGTAGCCGCTGACCGCGGCGACGATGGGCTTGCTGACGCGGCGGATGCGTTCCCAGCGAGCAAACTGGTTGCGATTGTACATGTCCACCATGGACGCGTCGGCCATTTCCGAGATGTCGGCCCCGGCGGCGAAGGCGCGTTCGTCGCCGCAAATGAGCGTGCATCGCACATCCGGGTTGCTGTCGCAGCGCTCCAGCTCGACGACGAGCTGCTCCATGGTGGCGAGGTTCAGCGCATTGAGCTTGTCGGGACGATTGAGCCGCAGGACGGTGATCGGTCCGCGCGCTTCGACGAGGATTTCGTTGGCCATGACGAGGCATGATACTGACATCGGGCGACCGGTCCCAGCGGACGGCACGGCCCCCGCGGGCTTCCGTCGCCCGCCCGATCGCGATACCGTATCCTCGGCAGGGATCAGGCAGGCGGTCCGGCATGCATGAAGACATTGACCGCGTCATTCTGCACCACGATCGCATCCGGCAACGCGTCGCTGAGATGGGCGCCGCGATCGCCGAGACGTACGCCCCGCTCGCGCCCCGCTCGGGACTGACGCTGGTACCCGTGCTGGCCGGATCGATCATCTTCCTGGCAGACCTGATTCGCGAGCTGCCGGTCAAGATGAAGATCGCCCTCGTGCAGCTCTCCGCGTATCGCGGCAAGACGACGCAGCCCGGCGACGCTCGCACCGTCATGTCGCTCAGCGGCGACGTGACCGGGCGACACGTGCTCATCATCGACGACATCCTCGACAGCGGGCGCACGCTGCGGCACGTGCAGGACATGGTCCGACAGCACGAGCCGGCCAGCCTGCGCACCGCCGTGCTGCTGCGCAAGCCCAGCAAAGCCCCGCCGGACGTGAACGCCGACTTCGTGGGATTCGACATCGAGGACGAGTTCGTCGTCGGCTACGGGCTGGACTACGACGATCTCTACCGGAACTATCCGCACCTGGCGGTGCTTCGAGCGGACGTTCTGCGATGACGGCGCCGATCGAGACGATCCACGTCGACGCGCGCGACAGCGCCGCGGCGCTCGAGGAATCGCGCCCGGTCGTCATCGCGCTGCACGAGGACGAGATCGTTCAGCTCTCGCTCAAGCCCTCACTCTGGTTCCTGCTCCTGACTTCGTGGCGGACGCTGCTCGTGACGGCCGCGGCGGCGCCCTGTGCGGCAGCGCTGTCACACGGCTTCACGGAGTCTTTGGCAACCACGCTGTTCGTCGTCATCATGGGAATACCGCTGGTGCGCGTGTCGGTGGCGGCGCTGCAGTGGGCCAGCCGGGCCTACCTGCTCACGAATCGGCGAATTGTGCGGTTTCGCGGCGTCCTGACGATCGAGCTGCGCGAGTGCCTGCTGGCGCGCGTCGGCGAGGTTCGGCTCAAGCGGACGCCCGTCCAGCGACTGCTTCGGATCGGCACCCTGATCGTTGCGTCGCGGAACGCGTCGGCGCCGCCCGTCGCCTGGGAGCACGTGTCGCGCCCGGTCGAGCTGCGCGACCTGATCGAGCGCGCGGCGCGCGGCTCGTCGCTGGGCGGCCGCGCCGCGATCGAATGAGCGGCAGCAGAGCGGCGTGCCGACCGCCTCGGTCTACGCGCGAAGCGGCCCCGCAGCGCGGCAGCGATCCAGCGCGTCCCGGTAAATCCTGTACAGATCGTCCACCATTTTCCGATGATCGAAGCGCTCGAGGCACAGCGCCCGGCCGGCGTTGCCCATGCCGGCGCGAAGCGGCGGATCGGCGGCGAGCTGCAAGATCGCCTTCGCGAACCCGTCGAGATCGCCGAGCGGAACGAGGCGTCCGGTCTGCCCGTCCAGCACCACTTCCGGCGTTCCGTCGATGTCAAACGCGACCACCGGCACGCGCATGAGCAGCGCCTGCACGGCGGCGCGCGGCAGGCCTTCCCACTGCGACGGGTGTGCCAGCAGGTCGAAGCCGGACATCAGCGCCGGGATGCGCTCGGGCGGCACGAGGCCGGTCAGTCGGGTGCGCTGACGGAGGCCGCGCCGATCCAGTTCCGCCTCGTATCTGGGACGCTGGGCGCCGTCGCCCACCCACACGAAGCGCACGTTCGGGTCTTGCTGCGCGACGCGTTGCATCGCGTCGAGCAACTGCTCGTAGCCCTTGTTGCGAAAAAGCCGCGCGACCGTGCCCACGACGACGTCCCGGTCGGACGCGCCCCATTCGGCGCGGCACGTGCGGCGCGCTTCGGGCGCGTCCACGTAGCGCTCGACTTCGATGCCGGAATAGACGGTCCGCGTGCGGTCGGCGTCTCCGACGCCGGCCTCAAGCGCTTGCCGCAGCATCGCGTCGGCGACGCCGATGAGAACGTGCGTGCGGCGCGCCGCGCGGCGCTCGAGCGCTGCGTAGAACGCGCGCACGGGCGCCGCCTGCGTGCGGTTGAAGCTCATGCCGTGGATCGTATGAACGATCGCGGGCACGCCGGCCCGCGCCGCGGCGAAACGTCCGAGTATTCCGGCCTTGCTGCTGTGCGTGTGCACGACGTCGGGCGATCGCGATCGAAGCCAGTCGGTCAGGCGGCGCAGCGCCCGCCAGTCGCGGATCGGCCGGACGGCGCGCACCAGCTCGGGCACCTCGACGAATTCGTAGCCGCCGGCCCGGGCGCGTTCGACCAGGCTGCCTTCGCGTCCGATCGTGGGTCCGGAGAGCAGCGTGACGGCAACGCCGAGCCGGTGAAGGCCTTCGCACGTCAGGATGGTGTTCTCTTGCGCGCCGCCGAGGATCAGTCGGGTGATGATGTGCACGACGCGCATGGCTGGCATTATCGCGGCGCGGCGGCGAAACTGCACCGCTCCACGGGGCACCTTTCGGGATCTGCGCCGCGCGGCGGTGCGGCCGGCACGGAGAGCGGCATGCCGCAGGTTCGATCTGAGATCGTCGATGTATACGTGTTTCGCCGCGCGTCGGAAGTCGCGGTCGAGTTTCTGATGCTGCTGCGGGCGGAGGGAACTCCGCTGGCGGGCACGTGGCAGTCGGTGCACGGGCACATCGAGCCGGGCGAGACGGCGCACGCCGCCGCGCGGCGGGAGCTTCGGGAGGAGACGGGTCTGACGCTGCGCCGGTTCTGGCAGCTCGAACACGTCAACGCGTTCTATGTCGCGTCGCAGGACGCGATTCACCTCTGCCCGTCGTTTCTGGCCGAAGTCGAACCGCACGAAGCGGTGCGATTGAGCGACGAGCATTGCGCGCTGCGCTGGGTGTCGGGCGAGGAGGCGCGGCGCGAGTTCCTCTGGCCGGGGCAGCGCGCCGCGGTGCGCGAGGCGGTGGAGGAGATCATCGCCGGCGGGCGATGCGAGCCGCTGCTGCGGCTGACGCCGTGAGCGGGACGGTCAGACCTTCGTTGCGCGGAGCACTTCTTCGCACGTCGTCATGCCTGCGCGCACGCTGCGCCAACCCTCGTCGCGCAGCAGCGTGAGTCCGGCGGTGCGCTGCGCGATCGGGATCATCTGCGCCGCGCTCTTGCGCTGAACAACCAGTTCGCGGATTTCGTCATTCATCACCAGGAGCTCGAAGATGGCCCGGCGGCCGGCGTACCCGGTGTTGCCGCATTCGCGGCACCCGCGGCCTTTCCAAAGCGTCTCGCCCGGCTGGTAATGGAAGTCTCGCGGGAGCGTCTCGGGGTTGTCCGGCACGTGCTCCTCCTTGCAGTTGGAGCAGATGGTCCGCAGCAGTCGCTGTGCGAGCACGGCCTCGACCGAGCTGGAGATCAGGAACGGTTCGACGCCCATGTCGAGCAGGCGCGTCGTGGCCGAGACGGAGTCGTTGGTGTGCAGCGTGCTGAAAACGAGGTGGCCGGTGAGCGACGCGTTGATGGCGGTCTCGGCCGTTTCGAGGTCTCGAACTTCGCCGACAAGAATCACGTCGGGGTCGTGCCGCAGGAACGAGCGCATCGCGCGCGCGAACGACAGGCCGACCTTGGGCAGCACCTGAACCTGGTTGATGCCTTCGAGGTAGTACTCGATCGGGTCCTCGACCGTGAGGATCTTGAGTTCGGGGTTCACGATCTCGGCCAGGGCGGCGTACAGCGTGGTGGTCTTGCCCGAACCGGTCGGTCCGGTGACGAGCACGATCCCATGCGGGCGGTCGATGAGTTCGCGGAAGCGAGTCAGGATTTCGCCATGCATGCCGAGGTCGGTCAGCGACAGCCGCACCGAGGTCCGATCGAGAATTCGCAGCACGATTCCTTCGCCGAAGGCCATCGGGATCACGCTGGTTCGCAGGTCGATCTCGCGGTTGCTGGCCTTGATCTTGAAGCCGCCGTCCTGAGGCAGGCGCTTCTCGGCGATGTTCAGCCCGGCGAGAATCTTGATGCGGCTGACGACTGCGTTCTGGAATCGGCGAATCTCGGCGGGGACGTTGGCGTAGCGCAGCACGCCGTCGACGCGGAAGCGCACCGCGAAATCGTGCTCGAACGGCTCGAAGTGGATGTCGCTGGCGCGCTGGTGGATCGCTTCGACGAGGATTTCGTTGACCAGCTTGATGACGGACGCTTCCTGCGCCATCTGCACGTCGATGTCGCCGCTCTCGACGCGGGCTTCATCGACAACTTCGATCTCGCCGGTCTCGGCGACCATCGTGTGAATGACGTCGCCGCCCACGCCGTAGAACGCGCGGATCATGCGGTGGATGTCCGGCTTGCTGGCCAGAACGGCCTGGACCGGCTGATTCAGGAACGAGCGCAGCTCGTCCAGCGCGTAAAGGCTGTACGGATCACTGGTGGCGACGCGCACGCCGCGCCCGTTGCGGCAGATGGGCATGATGTTGTAGCGGTGAACGAATCGGCTCGGCACGAGCTTCAGAAGCTCCGGGTCGATGTCCCCCTCGCTCAGCTCGATCACCGGCATCGCGAACTGCTCGCTATACTCGCGCAGCATGTCGCGCTCGGACACCATCCCCAGCCGCACGAGCGTCTGATCGAGGCGCTCCTCGGGTGTGGCGGCGGCCGACGCCTGAGAAAGCTGGTCCTTGCTGATCACTCCTTTGGAGACGAGTGCTTCGCCAACCGGCATGGTTTCCAACTCTCGTAGTTGCAGATTCTTAGCCTCAACCCCAAGACGAATGCGGCACTCCGCCGTCTGTTTATACCCGCTCGGGCGGCCGCGGTTGCCGCGTCTGTGGGGTAAAAAACCCCTTCGGCGGGCCGCGGCGGGTCGGCCGGAGCGCCGAGCATTCGCCGCAACCGCGCAACGTAGAGCCGGATGATCCGATTCGCAAACTGCTGCGCCTTCGGGGGCTGCGCCCGGCGACGCGCTCGCCGCGTAACTCGCCGTTCGGCAAGCCCTTGTCGCCGGCGCGCATCCTGCGACAATGACTGCAGTCGTCTGGACGCGCCGGTTTTCCGGCCCGTCACGTCGCGTGCGTTTATTCGCTGTGGGAGAGCACCTTGAGTCGTTCTTTGTACATCGGGTCGGTCGCCGGGCTTGCCGTCGCTGCGGCCTTCGGATTGGCGACCGGACGCCTCTCGGCGTCGAGCAGCACCGCGGCCGGGGAATGCTGCGCCGCGGTCGTGGACGTGGTGAAAGTGTTCAACGAATACCAGCGGCAGCGAGACCTGACGGAGGAGATGAAGCGGACGCAGGACCGGCTCGAAAAGGAGAATCAGCGCCGCCGCGATCAGATCGACAGTGCGCAGGCCACGCTTGACGCGATGCACCCGGACGACCCGACGTACGCGGAGAAGATGCGTCAGCTCCTTCAGCAGCAGATCGACTACAAGAACTGGTTCGACGTGAACCAGGCCGCGATGGCGCGCGAGGTGGGCATCTGGACGACCCGCATCTATCGCGAGGTGACGACTTCGGTCGGCGAAGTCGCCCAGTCGCAGGGGGTGGCGCTGGTCATGTTCCGCGACGAATTCGAGCCGAGCGGGCTGGACCCGGAGGTCATCCGCGACCAGATTCGTTCGCGGAAGGTCCTCTATGCGGCCGACACGATCGATCTGACCCAGACAGTGCTCGACCGCCTGAACAATCAGTACCGGTCGCAGCCGCAGAAGCCGATGCTGCAGGTGCCGTGAGGTCATGTCTTCTTCGGCCGGCGCGATCCGGCGCTACACGGTTGCGGAAGCGGCGGAGCGCATCCGCGGCGAGATTGAGGGCGACCGAACGGTCACCTTCGTCGGCGTCGCGCCGCTGAGTTCGGCCGGCCCGAGCGAGCTGTCCTGGCTTGGAAGCGAGAAGTACGCCGCGGAATTCGCTGAGTCGCGCGCCGCGGCGATCGTGGTGCCGACCGGATGGAAAGCGTCCGGCGGTCCGGTGCTGATCCGCGTGGCCGACCCGGACGTCGCGATGTGCTCGCTGCTGAGCTGGCTGGCGCCGCCGCCAGTGCGGGTCGCGGCGGGTGTGCACGCGTCGGCCGTGATCGAGGCCGGCGCGGTGGTGGAGGGCGTGTCGATCGGCGCGCACGCGTTTGTTGGCGCCGGGGCAGTGATCGGGGCCGGAACGCAGCTTCACCCGGGCGTATACGTCGGGGAGAACGCGCAAGTCGGGCGCGAATGCGTGCTATACCCTGGCGTCATTGTGCGCGAGCGCGTAGTGCTGGGCGATCGCGTGGTGATTCACTCGAACAGCACGATCGGCGCAGACGGGTTCGGGTATCTGCAACGCGGCGGGCAGCACGTAAAGGTGCCGCAGATCGGCACGGTTGTGGTGGAGGACGACGTTGAAATCGGCGCGAACTGCGCGATCGACCGCGCGCGGAGCGGCGTGACCCGCATCGGTCGGGGAGCGAAGATAGATAACCTGGTCCAGATCGGACACAATTGCGACGTGGGAGAGGGGAGCATTCTGGTCGGGCAGGTCGGCTTGTCCGGCACGGTGACGGTCGGACCCTACGCGATGCTGGGTGGTCAGACGGGGGTCGCGGATCATGTCCGGATCGGTCGCGCTGCCCGTGTCTGTGCGCAATCGGGCATCATGCGCGACGTGCCGGAGGGAGACACTGTGATGGGCACTCCCGCGGTCGGTCTGCGGGAACTGATGCGGATTCACTCCCTGTCGCGCAAGCTCCCGCAAATGGCTGCGGCGATCCGCGATTTGGTTGAACGGGTGAAGCAGCTTGAGTCGTCAGCAGACGATACAGCGCGAGGCTGAACTGACCGGGCGCGGGCTCTTCACCGGCGCGCCGGTGAAGGTTCGCTTCAAGCCCGCCCCGGTCGGCAGCGGCGTCACGTTCGTGCGCTGCGATCAGCCGTCTCCGATTCGCATTCCGGCCCGCATTGAGAATCTCACGCGCCGCGCCCGGCGCACTTCTCTGCGTAATGGGACGGTTGCGATCGAAACGGTCGAGCACTGCCTGGCGGCGGTTCGCGGCCTGTCGATCGACAACCTGGACATCGAGCTGGACAACTGCGAGCTGCCCGGCGCGGACGGCAGCTCGAAGTCGTTCGCCGAGGCGCTGTGCGAAGCCGGCGTGGAGGAGCAGGACGCCGATCGTCACGTGCTGGACATTACGGAGATGATCCGCGTGACCGAGGGCGAAGCGGAAGTGGTCGCCTGGCCCGGCACGCCCGGCGTGCTCGAGGTGACGTACGAGCTGGATTACGGCGCGGACAGCACGCTCGGATGGCAGGTGTTTCGCGCCACGCTCGACCGCGAGACGTTTCTGAAAGAAATCGCGCCGGCGCGCACGTTCGTGACCGAGACGGAGGCCGCGCAGCTCCGCGCGGCCGGGCTCGGCGTGCACCTGGGTTACAGCGACATTCTGGTGATCGGGCGGAATGGTCCGATCGAGAACAGCTACCGCTTCGCCGACGAGTGCGTGCGGCACAAGGTTCTGGACTTCATCGGCGACATGATGCTGATGGGCTCGTTTGTCTGTGGGCGAGTTTATGCGCGCAAGAGCGGTCACAGCCTGAACCACGAGCTGGTCCGCCAGCTCATCGAGCAGCGGCAGCGGAACTCGATGCAGCGGCGGCTGCAGGGGCCGCCGTCGCTGGACATTCGCGCGGTCAGCCGGATTCTGCCGCACCGCTATCCGATGCTGCTGATCGACCGCGTGGTGGAGATGGACGCCGATCGCCGCGCGATCGCCATCAAGAACGTCACGATCAACGAGCCGTTCTTCCAAGGCCATTACCCGCGGCAGCCGATCATGCCCGGCGTGCTGCTCATCGAAGCGATGGCGCAGCTCGGCGGCATCCTGCTGTCGCAGAAGCTCGAGCACACCGGCAAGATCGCGGTGCTGCTGAGCCTCGACAAGGCCAAGTTCCGCCGCCCGGTGACGCCGGGGGACCAGTTGCTGCTCGAAGCGACATCGCGCCGCGTGAAGAGCCGAAGTGGCGAGGTGTTCTGCCGCGCGACGGTCGGCGGCGAGCTGGCGGCGGAAGCGGAGATTCGATTCATGCTTGTGGACGCCGACCCGACGTGAGAACCCTGCGATGCCGCTGATCCATCCATCCGCCGTGGTCGATGCCCGGGCCGAGCTGGCCGACGACGTGCAGGTCGGTCCCCTTTGCCACGTGGGACCGCAGGTGCGGCTCGGGCCCGGTTGCGTGCTGCATTCGCACGTCACGCTGCTGGGACCGAGCGCGTTCGGACGCGAGAACGAATTCTTCCCGGGTTGCGTCCTGGGCGCGGCGCCGCAGGATCTGAAGTACCGGGGAGGGCAGACTTCGCTCGAAGTGGGCGATCGAAATCAGTTCCGCGAGTACGTGACGGTGCATCGTGGCACCGAGGTCGATCGCCAGAGCTGCGGCGTCACACGGATCGGCAGCCGCAACCTCTTCATGGTGGGCGTGCACGTGGCGCACGACGCCGACATCGGCAACTCGGTCATCCTCGCCAACTGCGTGCTCCTGGCCGGGCACGTCCGGATCGAAGACTGCGTGAACGTGGGCGGCGCGACCGCGATGCACCATTTCGTCACGGTCGGTCGCTACTCGTTCGTGGGCGGGATGACGCGCGTCACGCACGACGTGCCGCCGTACATGAAAGTCCTCGGCTACGACCAGGAAGTCCGCGGCGTCAACGGGCACGGCATGCGCCGTTGGAAGATTCCCGACAAATCGATCCAGTCGGTCAAGACGTGCGCGCGGATGCTCTACGCGCGCCGCGGCGGCAAGTCTCCCGGCCGGACGGCCGAGGCCCTGCGGGAGATCGAAGCCGACGGCCTGGCAAGCGATGAGCACGTCCGCTACCTGGTGGGATTCCTGCGCCGCAAGCTCGAGATCGGCATCTACGGGCGCGTCCGGGAGCACTTCCGCACCGACAAGGACGCCGACCGCGAAGCGTACTATGCTTCCGGCGGACAGGAGGTTCGCGAGTGACGCCGCTGCCAGTCGCCGTCGTCGGCGCCGGTCACATGGGCCGCCACCACGTACGCATCTACTCCGGCATGCCCGGCGTGAAGCTCGTCGCGGTGGTCGACGCCGACCTGGATCGCGCCCGCGCGCTGGCAGAGCCGCTCGGCGTGCCCGCGGCCGAGTCGCTGCACCCGGGACTGGGCGCCGTCGCCGCGGTCTCCGTGGCGGTTCCGACCACGCAGCATCTGGCGGTCGCGCGTCCGCTGATCGAGCGCGGCCTGGGCGTGCTGATCGAAAAGCCGCTCGCGCCGACCGGGGACGAAGCCGCCGAGATCGCCGAGCTGGCCCGCCGCTGCGGCGCGATCGTGCAGGTGGGTCACACGGAACGATTCAATCCCGCGGTGCGCGCCGCCGAGCGGCTCGGAATCCGCCCGCAGTTCGTCGAAACGCACCGCATCAGCCCGTTCACGTTCCGCTCGGCCGACGTGGGCGTCGTGCTCGACATGATGATCCACGACATCGACATCGTGCTGCATCTGCTGAAGCGCAACGTCCAGCACGTGCACGCGGTGGGCGTCAGCGTGCTCAGCCGCCACGAGGACATCGCCAACGCCCGCGTCCTGTTCGACGGCGGCGCGGTCGGCAGCCTGACGGCGTCGCGCCTGGCGCTGAAGACCGAGCGAAAGCTCCGCATCTTCAGCGACAACGCCTACGTCTCGCTCGATTACCAGGCCCGTCACGGCATCGCCATTACGAAGGATCGCAATCTCGACGTGCTGAAGCTGGCGCGCGAGCGCAACGTCGAGGATCTCTCGCAGCTCGCCGGGATGGACTTCGGCAAGATGGTGCACGTCGAGCCGCTGACCATCGAGAACAAGGACGCCCTGCGAGACGAACTCGAAACGTTCACCGATTGTGTTCGACACCGCAAGCCGCCGCCCGTCAGCGCCGACGACGGCGTCCGCGCCGTCCGCCTTGCCGAGCAGATCGTCGGCGCCCTGCGCTCGCACGCCTGGCAGGGCGTCGAGCGCGGCCGGATCGAGATCGGACAGGCTTCGGCCGGCGGCGCATAGCGATCGCGGACCTGCTGACCACGGAGGGTCGATGAATACTCGAATCCACAACCGCGTCACCTGGGCCGCGGCGGCAGCGCTGCTGACGCTCATCCTTGCGGGATGCCGGGACTTCCGTTCGTCTTCGGCGCCGATCGCGGCCGCTCATCGCGAGACCGGGCAAGAGGCGCGGCGGCGTCCGGTGCCGACGCCTCAGCCGATCCGAGCAGTCTGGGTGGCGCGGTTCCACTACCGCTATCCGGACGACGTCCGCACGATTCTGCGCAATGCGAAGGATCTTGGTTTCAACACCGTGCTCTGGCAGGTGCGCGGCAACGCGACGGTCGCCTACCGTTCGCGTATCGAGCCGTGGGCGGAGGAGTTTGATTTCGAGGATCCCGGCTACGATCCGCTGGCGCTGGCGACGGAGGAGGCGCATCGCCTCGGCCTGCGCATCGAAGCGTGGGCGAACGTCATGCCCGGCTGGAAGGGCGTGAAGCCGCCTCCGGTCGCCGACCAGATCTTCCACAAGCATCCGGAGTGGTTCCTGTGGGACGCGGCCGGGCAGCGCCAACCGCCCGGAGACTTCTACCAGATTCTGAATCCCTGCCTGCCGGAGGTGCGGCGATACATCGTCTCCGTCATGGAGGAGATCGTCGGCAATTACAGCGTCGATGGCCTGCACATGGACTACGTGCGCTTCGCGTGGGACACCACTCCGAACGCGCGGCAGCTCTATCCGCGCGATCCGCGAACGCTTCAGCTCTTCGCCGAGCAGACGGGCAAGCGCCCCGACGACGACCCGAATGCCTGGGACGCGTGGCGAGCCAATCAGCTTTCGCGGCTGGTCGCCGAGATTCGCGAAGCCATACGCGGCGTCTGCCCGGGCGCGACGCTTACGGCCGCGGTCTGGTCCGATCCCAGCCGCGGCTATCACGAATATTTCCAGAACGCGGTGGCGTGGGTGCGAACGCATCAGGTCGACGCGCTGTATCCCATGGCCTACACGCCCGACGCCGCGAAGTTTGAAGGATATGTCGCCACCTATCGCCAGCTCGCCCCGGGCGCCCGGGTGATTCCCGGGATCGGCGCATACATGCACAAGACGCCGGAAGCGCTGGATGCGCAGCTTCAACACTGCCTGCGGCTGGGCGGCGATTTTGCCGTGTTTTCCTACGAGTCGCTTTTCGCGGCCGCCGGCGATCGCGGGTTGAAGCCGACCGCCCTCACGACACGCAACGCCGAACGCGAGCCGAGGCGTCGCGTCCTGGCGTCGCACGTCCAGCCTTAGCGTCCTGCGTCAGAGATTCGTCGCGGCGGATCGTTTGGAATACGTGCGCCGCTTGCCTGCCCTCGACTGACATCGGGGCGCGCGGATGCGCGGGGCCGGCGTCGCCGGGATCACTCCGCGGGCGGCGGTCGACTCGCGGCGGGGGCGGGCTTGTCGGACGACTCGGCCGGGAGTCGGGCGATCAGCCGCTCGCATTCGAGCACGTCGGGGTGGTCGGCGCCCAGCGACGCGCACAGCTCGTCATATGCCGACTCCAGCCGTGTCCGCGCGGCGCTTTGTTCGCCCTGCGCGAGCAGACAAGCGCCGAGTCGAAGCTCAGCGCCCGCCAGCAGCGCCGCATCGCCGGACGTTGCAGCGCCGACCCAGGCGCGTTCGAGCGCGTCCCGTGCCCGATCCAGCTCGCCGAGTTCCATTAGGCACTGTCCGGCCAGTGTCAGGGAATCGGCTGTCTCGGCATGCCATTCGCCGTAGACGGCTGCACAGAAGTCCATCAGGTCCGGCGTCAGCGAGTCGAGCGAATCGAGTCGCCCCAGTTCGAGGCTCAGCCCGATCACGTTGTACAGCGTGACGAGCGTGAAAGGATGCTCGTCGCCCAGGTTGCGGCGGAATCCCGCCCAGGCCCGCCGCAGCAGCGGCTCGGACTCGTCGATTCGCCCGGCGCGGCGAAGCAATTGCGCGTAGTTGTTCAGTGACACGAGCGTATCGGGATGGTCCGATCCCAGCAGGCGCTCGCGGACCGCGAGAGTCTCGCGCATGCCGCGCTCGGCCTCGTCGGAGCGGCCCATGCGGTTCAGCACGCTGGCGAGGTTGCTTTGGATCATCAGCGTGTCGCGATGCTGCGGGCCGAGCCGCTCGACGTTCATGGCGAGCGCCTCGCGGAGCAGCGATTCGGCCTCTTCGTACCGACGTTGCTGCTGCAGCAGCGTCGCGAGGTTGTTCAGCGCCGCAACCGCGTTGTAGCTGCGAGCGCCCGCGGAGCGCGGCGCCACTTTCAGCACCTCTCGGCACAACGCCTCGGCCTCGTCCAGACGCCCGAGATCGCCGAGCACTTCGGAAAGCGCCAGGCGCGCCGCCAGCGTGTGATCGTGCTGAGCGCCGTAGAGCCGCTCGCTGCTTTCGACCAGCTCCGCCGCCAGCCGCTCGGCGCGGTCCAGATCGCCGCGATCGTGCGCCAGGTCTGTCCAGTTCATCCGGCTCAGCCAGCTCGCCTCGTGCGCCTCGCCCAGAAGCGCTCTTTGCGTGTCCATCGCGATGCGCAGGTGCGGCTCGGCTTCGTCGTAGCGCCCCATCGCCTTCAGCGTCATGCCAACGGTCGCGTGCACCGCGGCCGCAACGTCGGTCTCCGCTCCAAGCTCGGCGTCGACGCGGGCCGAGGCGCGGCGGAGCATGTCTGCAAGCAGCGTAGTGTCGCGCATCTGCGCGACCTGCGGATCGACGGACGAAAGCACCTGCTGAAGAAAATCCTGAACGCTCTGCGCGCGGGCGGCAGCCGCCTCCGCCGCGAGGCGTGACGCGGTCTCGGCGTCTCGCGCCGCCGCGGCGGCCACCTGGTTTCGACGAGCGTCTTCCGCCAGCACGTGGGCGCGCGCGTAGAGCGCGCCCATCCAGACGCCGAACGCGGCCAGAAGCGTGAACAACGCCCCGGTCAGCGCCAGCGGAGCGCGGTATCGACGCGCCAGACGGGCGACCCGATGCGAAAGGCTGGGCAGGCGCGCCAGCGTCGGCGCTCCGCGCAGGAACGCTCCGAGGTCCTGGGCCATTTCCGCGGCGCTGCGATAGCGCCGCTCCGGGTTCTTCTCCATGGCGCGCATCACGATCGCCTGGAGCGCCACGGGCACGCGCGCGTTCACCGCCCTCGGCGACGGCGGCTCGTCCATCAGCACCTGTCGAAGCGTCGAGGCGTGGTCCGCGGCATGAAACGCCGGGCGAAGCGCGACCAGCTCGTAGAGCGTCGCGCCGAGCGAATAGACATCGGTCCGCGCGTCGAGCAGGCTTCCGCCACGGGCCTGTTCCGGCGACATGTAGCGAACGGTCCCGATCACGTCGCTCGACATCGTCAGCGTCGCGGCCGCCTGGCGCCTTGCCAGCCCGAAATCCGTCACCCAGGCGTGCCGTCCCGACTCGATCAGGATGTTCGACGGCTTCACGTCCCGGTGAATCACGCCGTGCGTATGCGCGAACGCCAGCGCTTCGGCGGCCTGGCGAATCCACTCGGCCGCGGTCGAATAATGCGAGGCCGCCGGAGACGCGCGCGCGGCGCGCAGCTCGGCGATGATCTGCGAGAGCGGGGGGCCATCGATCAGGCGCAGGGTGTAGTAGGGCGCGCCGTCGTAATCGCCGATTTCGTATACGGGAACAATGTGCGGATGCGCCAGTCCGCCGGCCGTCTCTGCCTCCCTCGAGAACCGCTCCAACCCCTGCGGCGAGACGCCCGGCAGCAGAAACTTGATGGCGACGCGCCGGCTCAGGCTCGTTTGCTCGGCTTCGTACACGATTCCCATTCCGCCGCGGCCGATCTCGCGGACCAGGCGATAGGCGCCGACGATTGCGGACGGCGCGATCCCGGCCGGACGCGCGTCGAGGATCGCGGCGCCCGCGGGCGGCGGACCTGCGCCGCGCACCAGGCGCACGACGGCGATGAGCTGGCGAATCTCCGACTCGCTTTCGGGGAATTCGAGAGCCAGCGTCGCGGCGTCGGGCTCGCCTCCTGCGTCCAGCTCCTGGAGCACGCGCGTCAGCAGGTCGGCGCAAGCGACGGGCTGCGGACCGGTCGAGTCGGATCGCATACTGCCGCCCTTCGGCGCGCTCAACCGCGTGTCTGCGGAGCGAAGATCGAGAGGTCGGACACCACGCCTGCCAGCCGTTTCATGGCCTTGTGCAGCAGCACGCTGGTCGCGCCGGTGCTTCGGCCGATGATCTCGGCTGTCTCCTCGACGCTGATGCCTTCCAGAATTCGAAGGACAATCACCTCGCGGAACGACTCCGGCAACTGGTCCAGCGCCGCGCGAATGGCGTGGCGCTGCTCGGCTGCTTTCAGTTGTCCGCTGGGCGAGGCGCCCGGGTCGGCCAGCACGCTGGACAGGCCGACGCCGGACGTGCGCTGTCCGGCTGGTGGCGGACGCGCCTCGCGGCGCGCGTCCCGCGCCGCGGCCTGGAGGTGCCGACGATGGAAATCGATCAGGCGCTGCTCCAGGACTCGGCAAAGCCACGTCCAGAACGCGGCCGGCGATTCGACTTGCAGCGTGCCGATCTGCTGGCTGGCGGTGAGCCAGGTTTCCTGGAGCAGGTCGTCGGCCCCGACTCGCGCGCTCAGCGCGCCGCTGACGCGGAGTTCGGCCAGCCACCGAAGCCGGGGATCGTAGGCGGCGACGATTGCCTCGAATGCGCGGGGTCGGCCTTCGATCGCAGCGCGGATCAGGTTCAGCTCATCGTCCGGCGGTTGTGCCATGACGCGTGCCCTCGCGAGTCCGCCAGCGAATCGTCCTTAACAGCAAACGCGGAAGTCGGTTGCAGATTAACTCTGAAAACGGCGGCAGAATCGTCGATCGGTCCCGGCGCGCATTGCGGTCGCGATCAGGCGGCGTCGGACTCGTCCAGGTCCGGATCGTCGTTGGACGGGGCGATTACGCCGAGCGATTCGAGCGCGAGCCGCGCGGCTTTCTGTTCGGCGTCTTTTTTGCTTGGACCCCAGGCGCTCGGGTATTGCCGCGGGCCGATGGAGACGGCGACCTCGAAGCACTTGGAATGATCCGGGCCCTTCTCATCCAGGAGCTCGTAGATCGGGGTCTGATTCAGCGCCCGCTGCGCGTGCTGCTGGAGCTTCGACTTGAAGTTGTGCTGATGGTCGGAGTGAACCGTTTCGTCGATTTCCGGACCCATATGCTCGCGGATGAACGCGCCGGCCGCGTCAAGGCCGCCGTCCAGATAAATCGCGGCGATGAGAGACTCGAGCACGGCGGCCGAAAGCGACGAAGGCAGTTCGTCGGACGACGACATTCCCTGCCCGAGCGCCATCGCCTCGGTGAGCCGAAGACGCGTCGCGACGTGGGCGCAGGAACGGCGCGAGACGACGGCCGACTTGATCTTGGTCAGCTCGCCCTCCATCGCATCCGGCAGGCGCGTGAAGAGCTCTTCGCACACCACCAGGGCGAGCACCGCATCTCCCAGGAATTCGAGGCGTTCGTTGCTGTCTACTCGCGTCTGCGCGGACGAGGAGTGCGTCAGCGCGGCGCGGAGCAGCTCGACGTCCCGGAAGCGGTATCCGATGCGCTCCTGGCACTCTTCCAGGTTCGAAAGCTGTGTCTCACGCATTCCAGCTCGCCAGATTCCGCAGCGGTCGTAACCGCGTTGCGACGGGTTACGTTTCCTCGACGCCCGCGATCGGAGCGGGGTTGTCGGCCGCAGCACGATTTGAAACACTACTATAACGACAATCCGGTCCGCGCCGACAGCGTTTCGACACCTCGATCGCGTGTGAATCGAGTCCTCCGGCGGATTCCGTCGGGTCGAGGGCGGCCGCCGCGACGCCCCATAAGGCGAGCCGTTCCCTGAAACCGTCGCCCCGAGCCATGCGTATAAAGGGGCGTTCCGGCCGCGCACGCGCACGGCGGCCGGACGTCGCGCCGGAATGTGGGGTCCGAACGTGCGTGGAATTCGTCAGAAGGGACGGCCCGAACGCTAAGAACTGATATGAACGATGTGACCTGGAACGACGCAGCTCGCCCCGTGCCGGCCCGCGCCGAAGCCCGCGACGGCTTCGAGTCCGGCCGTCGCCGTAGATCGAGCGCGATCCGCGGCGCGTCCCGAGCGTTGTCCGTGCTGCTGGCGTGCGTTGCTGCGGCATCGGCCGGGTGCTGGCGTCCGCCGATCGCGATGGACGCGGAGCGCGATCGCGGGCTGGTCTGGATTTTCCCGGGCATCGAGGGCGGCGAGTGGTCGGTGCACGCCGCCTATCGCGCGCTGCGCGACTCCGGCGTCAACGCCGAGATCCGCGTGTATAACTGGTGGCGTCTGAACCCGCTCGCGAACCTCACCGATCACGAGCTGAACCGGCAGCGGGCTGGCGAGATCGCGGACGAGATCGCGACGTTCCGCGTCGCGAATCCCGCCGCTCCGATCGATCTGCTGGGCTACTCGGGTGGGGGAGGGCTGGCGCTGTTCGCGCTCGAAGCGCTTTCGGAGCGTGTCCGAGTCCGCAACGTGGTTCTCGCGCAGGCGGCGGTCAGTCCCGACTATGACCTGACCGCCGCCCTCACGCACATCGACGGCCGGCTCGTGAATTACTATTCGCCGCTGGACGCGGTGATCCTTGGGCTTGGCACGAGCGTGTTCGGCACGATGGACCGGCAGAACGTGCCGGCAGCGGGCGCCGTCGGCTTTAATGTCGAGCGGGCCGTTCCGGACGAGTCCCTGCGAAACAGGCTCGTGCAAGAGGCCTGGCAACTCGATTCGCTGCTGGCCGGCCATCCCGGCACGCACGCCGGCAAGGGCGAGTACGGATGGAATAAGCGCTTCGTCGCGCCGTATCTCGCGTCGGCGGACCGCGACTACGCGCCCGCGCTCGAATTCGCCGTCCACACGGAATGATTCCCGCGACCCTCGTCGGACGAGCGACACGCAACCGGACCATCAACGCCCCGGCTCGTCCGCTTCCGGTACCGGATTGCCGACGGGGGTTGACGCCGCCCGTCCCTCGTGACTATTCTGCCGTGTTCTAAGGACGGAGGCTCGCGCTCCTCCGATCCGGGTCGGGCTGTTCGGCCGGAGCCGGCCGGGCGATCCGCTGCTGCGCCGCGATGCGAGATTCGAAACGAGGGAGGCGATCGCCTTGTCATCCGAGCTGGTTCGCGAGTTGCTCGATTCGGGCATTCACTTCGGTCACCACAGCAGCCGCTGGAACCCGAAGATGAAGCCGTACATCTACGGCCGACGTAACTCCATCCACGTCATCGACATCCGCGAGACGCTGCGGGGCCTCCTGCGGGCAGAGAAGTTCGTCTCGCGGGTCGTTGCGAACAACGACGAGGTGCTCTTCGTCGGAACGAAGCGTCAGGCCCGCGAGGTGGTGGTGGAGCAGGCCCAGCGCTGCGGCATGCACTGCGTCACCGAGCGCTGGCTCGGCGGAACGCTGACGAACTTCCGGACGATCCGCTCGCGTCTTCAGCGCCTCGAGCAGCTCGAAGGTCTTGTCAGCAGCCCCGAGTGGGAAACCGGCTACTCCAAGAAGATGAAGTCGATGCTCTCGCGCGAGCTCCAGAAGATTCAGCGCAACCTCAACGGCATCCGAAACATGACGCGACTGCCGGCGGCTCTCGTCGTCATCGACGTTCGCAAGGAGATCAACGCCGTTCGCGAGGCCCGCGCCCTGGGCATTCCGACGGTCTGCCTGATCGACACCGACAGCGATCCCGATCTCGCCAGCATTCCGATCCCCGGCAACGACGACGCGATGCGCGCCATCCGCGTGATCATGACGCGCCTGGCCGACGCGGTCGAGGAAGGCCGTCGCGCCCGTCCGGACGTGTCCGAATCCGCCGGGGACGACGTCGGTCAAAGCGGCATGGGTCGCCGCCGCGGACGGCGCGGCCCCGCGCCGGAACCGGCCCCGGTTTCGGCCGCGTCGATGCCGGCCGAGCCGCCCGCGCCGGCGACCGGTCCGAGCGGCGCCGGCGAACCCGGCTGAACCGGTCTCCTCAGAACGCCTCCGGGGTGCCGGCGGGCGTCCGAAGTCAACGGAATCCAAGTGCGGGCAGGGGGCGTCCACATCCCGCCCGTGTCGCCATAGGACGGGAGGAGTGTTCGATGGAAATCAGCGCCGCGGCCGTCCGCCAGTTGCGCGAGACTACCGGCCTGCCGATGATGGACTGCAAGAAGGCGTTGGTCGAGTCCAACGGCGATATGGATGCGGCCATGGAGTGGCTGCGGAAGGCCGGCAAGGGTCGCGTCGAGAAGCTGCGCGACCGCACCGCGTCGCAGGGCCGCGTCGCGTTCCACGCCGACGCCGCGAATCGCCGCGCCGCGATGGTCGAACTCCGGTGCGAGACGGAACCGGTCGCGAACATGGACGAATTTGTGCAGTTCGCGGCCGCGCTGGCGCGACAGGCGGCCGCCACTCCCGGCGCGACGACCGAGTCGATCGCCGACGCGAAGTTCATCGGCGACGCCTCGCTGACCGTCCGCGATCGTCTGACCGAACTGGTCAATCGCATTCGCGAGAACATCCAGATCGGCCGCGTCGAGACCTTCGGCGGTTCGGTCGCCAGCTACATTCATCACGATTTCCGCAAGGGCGCGATGGTCGAGTTCAGCCGCGAGTGCCCGTCGGACCTCGCGGCCGACGTGTGCATGCATATCACGGCGCTCCGGCCGCGCTGCGTCCGTCGCGACGAGGTCGACGTCGCCGAGGTGGAGCGTGAACGCGCCATCGCGACCGACGAAGTGAAGGGCAAGCCGGCCAACATCATCGAGAAGATCGTCGCGGGCAAGCTCGACCGGTGGTTCGCGGAGTTCGTGCTGCTCGAGCAGCCCTTCGTCAAGGACGATAAGCGATCCGTCGCGCAGGTGCTTCAGGCCGTTCACCCGGAGCTGACGGTTCGCCGGTTCGCCCGCATGGAGCTGGGCGCCTGATCGACGTCGAGCGCGCGCTTGCTGCGCTTGCTGCGTCTGCTCGTATGCCGGCGTGCCGCCGCTTTTCACCCGTCCCCGGCGCGGGGGCGGGTTCTCGATCCGTCGAGCAAGTGTGCGCGCATGAGCGAGCTTCCGGCGACCATCGACCGCGCCGATCAGCTCGCGGCCTGCTGCGACCGCGTCCGCCGCGCAGGGCGCTTCGCGTTCGACAGCGAGTTCATCCGCGACAACACCTACGATTCGGTTCTCTGCCTGGTCCAGATCGCTGAACCCGGCGGACGGGTGTCGCTCGTCGATCCGACCGGCGGACTCGACGTCCGCCCATTCTGGGAGCTGGTCGCCGATCCGGACGTGCTCACGATCGTCCACGCCGGAAAGGAAGACTTCGAGCTCTGCCTTCGACAGTTCGGCAGCCCGCCGCGGAACGTGTTCGACGTGCAGGTCGCGGCCGGCTTCGTCGGGCTGGGCTATCCGCTGAGCCTCTCGAGGCTGGTGCAGGCGCTGCTCGATCACCGCATCGCCAAGGCCCAGACGCTGACCGACTGGCTGCGACGCCCGCTGTCCGACGCGCAGGTGCGCTACGCGGTCGAGGACGTGCAGTACCTGTCCTCCATGCAGGAGCGGCTGGACGGCATGCTCTCCCAGCGCGGGCGCGGCGACTGGGCCGCGGAAGAATTCGCCCGCTTCGAAGACCCGGAGCATTACCGCGCCCCGGCCGATGAGCGCGCGTCGCGGCTCCGCGGCGCCGCGCGGCTCGACGCGCGCGGACTGGCCGCGCTGGAGCGGCTGGTCGAACTCCGTGATCGCTGGGCACAGCGACAGAATCGCCCGGCGCGCACCGTGATTCGCGACGACGTGCTGGTGGAAATCGCGCGTCGCCGCTGCGAGACGGCCGAGGACCTGCGGCTTCTGCGCGGCTTTCACCAGGCGCGCAACGAACGGCTGGTGACGGACGTGCTGGAGACCGTCCGCCAGGCTTTGCAGACTCCGCGCGATCAACTGCCCGAGCCGGTCATCCCCCGCGAGGACGCGCCGCGCGTGCGCGCCGTGCTCGACCTGCTGAATGCGTTCGTGCGTGCCGTGTGCGACGACGAGGGCGTGGCGGCCGAGCTGGTCGGCGCTGCGTCCCGACTGCGCGAGCTGCTCGACTTCGCGACGGGCGCGACCGAGCATCGGCCGGCGGTGCTCCGGGGCTGGCGCGAGCGTTTTGTCGGTCAGCGGCTGCTCGACCTGCTCGCCGGTCGAAGTGTGCTGAACGTGAAGGGTCTTCCAGACGCGCTCCGGATCGAGATACGCCCGCGCGAGGGCGAAAGCGGGCAGGCGGAAAGCCCTGCGCCGCAATCCGGGCGCGCGAAACGCAAGCGGCGCGACCGCGCGGACTAGCGCGGCTCCAGCGTTGCGTCGGCGTTCCGGCCGAGCCGCGCGCATGAGCCATCGGTTCGCGTCCCCGGTTCGCTTCCCCCCGTTCGCGTCCTTGGCTCGCTTCCGCGGTTTAGACGCTGCGGCATTCGCGAAACCACACGGAGCATCGAGCCCGGACCCCGCTCGCATCGGAAACGAAGCTGAACGCCCCGGCCCAGTTTCGGCGGTGTCCCTTTCGCGGACCCCGACCGGAAGACGAAGCAGCCGCGCGCGGACTACGCGTCCTCATCGTTGAACACGAGCGACTGGCGGTCGATCTCGTATAGGCCGGTATACGTGTCGTCGATGGGTTCTTCGCTGACGATTTCGCGAATGCGCGCGTCCTTCTCGTTCATGCGCTCGCACAACTCCAGCGCGAGGGCGACCGCCTCGTCGCGGTCGCGCGCGATCACCTGAAAGTTTCGCAGGAAGCGCGTGAACGGCGGCCTGGTCTGCCGGTCGAGATCCGGCACTTCGACCAGTCCCGAGCGATAGGCGCCTTCGATGAGCATGCTGAACCACACGCCCTGTTCCAGATACTCGCCGGTCGCCTCGCGATGCGCTTCGCACAGTTCAACCGTGCAGACGTTCTGCTGATAGGCGCGGTCGAGAAGCGTCTCGCACCACGCCACCTGCTCGTGCCGGCTGGCGAAGTCCATCGACATCTCGAGGGCATACGCCGCTTCGTCTTCGTTATCCGCGCTGACGCGATCTAGCGCCTGCTCATAGGCGCGGGTCGCCTCGGCGACTGCGCCTTCCTCCTCCAGGATGAACGCACGCAGCAGCAGGACGCGCGAACGCTCGCCCTCCAGCCGCTCGAGATAGCGAAGCTGCTGCCGTGCCAGGTCCAGATCGCCCGCCCGGACGGCCGTCACGCCCCAGTTCAGCCGCAGCGATATCGAATCGGGCGCGATCTGCTCCGCCGATCGGTAGCATGCGAACGCCTGCGGATACTCCCGTTCGTCGCTGTGCAGCACTCCCAGGTTCACCCACTGTTCCGCGTCGTCCGGCTCCAGCGACAGGTAGCGGCTCAACGAGCTCTTGGCGGCCTTCAGCTCGCCCAGCTCGTTCTGCACGGCCGCCTTCCGCTGAAGCAGCCAGTCGATGTCGGCGCCCAGTTCGATGGCGCGCTCGTAGAGCTCCAGTGCGCGGTCATACTCTCGCAAACGCTCGTACACCAGCGCCAGGTTGGCGACCGCGACCTCGTCCTCGCCGTCGATCCGGCAGGCCTCCTCCAGCTCCGAGCAGGCCTGCTCGAAATCGCCCGCGTTGGAAAGCACCACGCCGCGCGTGCCCCGCAGACGGGCCGAATCCGGAAACTCGTCGATCGCGCCCGAAAGCAGCTCGAGCGCCTCGGAATAACGGCTCAGCTCCGACAAGGCCCACGCGCTGAGCGACACGAATTCGATGCGGTCCTCGTCGTCAAGACGGGCCTGTACCAGCCGTCGCAGGCATCGAAGCGACTCGGCCGGCTTACCCGACTCGAGCAACTCGTTGGCGCGGTCGAGAATCCGGGAAACCTGCTGAGGGTTCATGGCGCGTCGGAACTCCACCAGGCAGCGGCGCGGCGGCTCGGCCGAACTCCGCAGGCCCTCGCAAGGTAGTATACGGTGTCCCGGGCCGAAGCCCGAAGGCGTCGATTCGGCTCGCAGACGCGTCGCCACCGCCCGTCGGAATCGGGCGACGCCGGTTCAGATAATCGCGGCGGTTCGCGATTCCCGCCGGCGTCGTAGCCGCCCCGGGGCGAATCGACCGCTGCTCTCGTCGCACGCGAGTCGCGCAATGCCGCGTATTCTGCTCGCCGAACCGCTCAGCCCCGAGGCCGAAGAGCGCCTCGAACGCGCCGGCGAACTGGTCCGCGCGCCCGACGCTCAGTCCGAGACCCTGCGGCGTCTCGCCGCCGAATGCGACGCGCTCGTCGCACGAACACGGACGCGCATCGACGCCGCGCTGCTCGATGCCGCTCCGCGGCTGCGGCTGATCGGCGTCGCCGGCGTCGGGCTGGATCAGGTCGATCTGGACGCAACCCGCGCCCGCGGCGTCGAAGTCGTGAACACGCCGGCGGCCGCATCCGACGCCGTGGCCGAACTCGCGGTCGATCTCATGCTCGCGCTGCGCCGTCCGGTGCAACGCCTCGCGTCTGCCTATCGACGGGGGGAGTTTCACGCCGCCCGCCGCCACGCGCACGGCAGCGAGCTGCGTTCGGCCACCGTCGGTATCGTGGGCATGGGACGGATCGGGGCGCGCGTGGGTCGCATCTGCTCGGCCGGATTCGGCGCGCGCGTGCTCTATCATGACATCATCCCGGTCGGGCCGTTTTCCTTCGCGGCCGAAGCGGTGGACACGGATGCGCTATGGCGCTCCTGCGACATCGTCTCGCTCCACTTGCCGTTGACGCCGGACACGCGGCGCATGGCGGACGCGGCCGCTCTCGGGCGCATGAAACCGGACGCGGCGATCGTGAACACCGCTCGGGGAGAAGTGCTGGATACCGACGCGTTATTGCGGGCGCTCGAATCGAGGCGTCTGGGAGGGGCGGCGCTGGACGTGACCGACCCGGAGCCGCTGCCGCCGGATCACCGCCTTTTTCAGCTCGACAACTGTATCCTGACGCCGCACATCGCGGCCCGCACGCACGAGGGACTGCGAAACATGCTTGCGGTGGTGGACGTCGTAGCGGCTCGCATCGCCGCCTGGGACGCGCCGGCATGATCGCCGCTGCGGCTATACTCCGCGCCCATGCCGGAATTGCCTGAGGTGGAATCGGTGGTGCGATCGGTTCGGCCGCACGTATGCGGGCGCGCGATCGACGCATTCTGCTCTACATGGCCGCGGAACTGCTCGCCGTCGCCGCGCGCGATGGCGCAGGCGTGTCGCGGGCGCGTCGTCCAGAGCGTGACACGTCGCGGCAAACACGTCGTATTGACCCTCGACGACGGCAGCTGCGTGATGATTCATCTGCGCATGAGCGGCCGGCTGGAATGGGCGGCGCCGGACGAAGCCCGTTCGGCGGCGGCGGCGGACGCCTCGCGGCACGTGCGGGCGTGGTGGGATTTTCGCGGCGGCGGGCGGCTTCTGTTGGCGGATTCGCGCAAGTTCGCGCGCATCGCGTGGACGGATGACTTCGAGGGCGCGTCGGCGCGAATCGGAATCGAGCCGCTCTCGGACGCGTTCTCGCCCGCGATCCTGGCGGATTTGATGCGGTCTCGCTCGCGCCAGCTCAAGCCGTTCCTGCTGGATCAGAGCATTGTGACGGGGCTCGGCAACATCTACGTGGACGAGGCGCTGCATCGCAGCGGCCTGCATCCGCTGGCGCGGACGGATTCGATCGGTCCCGACGGGGTTCGCCGGCTGCATGGCGCGATCCGCCGCGTTCTGAACCGCGCGATCGCCTCGAACGGCACGAGCTTCGACTGGATTTATCCTGGCGGGCGGATGCAGAATCACCTGCGCGTCTATGGACGAACCGGCGAACCCTGCCGGCGATGCGGCACGCCGATTCAGTATCTGCGCGTCGGACAGCGCGGCACGCACGTCTGCCCGGCGTGCCAGCGGACGCCGCGGGGCGGGCGAACCCGCGCAGTCCATCGAGCGTAGACCGGAATGTGCGGAATCGCCGGCATCGTCGCGCTTTCCCCGAACGAGTCGATCGACCCCGCCGAATTGCGCGCGCTCTCCGCCCCCATCGCCCATCGCGGCCCGGACGACGAGGGAACGTACGTCGATCCCAAGGGGCGCTGCGGGTTGGCGTTTCGGCGCCTGTCGGTCATCGATCCGGCGGGCGGTCATCAGCCCATGACGGCGCAGCCCGGCTCGTCCTGGATCGTATTCAACGGCGAAATCTACAACTTTCGCGAGCTGCGCGACGAGCTGATTGCGGCCGGGCGCCCGTTCCGCACACAGTCCGACACCGAGACGATCCTGCACGCGGTCGCGGTCTGGGGCGACGGATTCCTGGAGCGGCTCAACGGGATGTTCGCGCTGGCGGTGTGGGACGAGCAAGCCGGCGAGCTGCTGCTGGCGCGAGATCGATTCGGCAAGAAGCCGCTCGTTTGCGCGGAGTTCGGCGGAATGCTCTACTTCGCGAGCGAGGCGAAGGCGATCCTGGCGCTGCCGGGCGCGCCGCGGCGGCTGAATCCGCGGTCGATCTACGAATACTTGCTGTACCAGTATGTACCCGCGCCGGCGGCGGCGCTGCGGGGCTTCTTCCAGGTTCCGCCGGGCACGCGCGTTCGGATACCGGCCGGTCGCGGCGCGCGCCCTGAGCCAAAGCGCTGGTGGTCGCTTCCGACGCCGGAGCGGTTCGCCGGAAGCTACGGCGAAGCGCGGGAGGAGCTACGACTGCGCCTGACTCGGGCGGTCGAGCGGCGTCTGATCAGCGACGTGCCGCTGGGGGCGTTTCTGTCGGGCGGACTGGATTCCTCGACCGTGGTCGCGCTCATGAGCCGCCTGGGCGTCTCGCCCCTGCGCACATTCTCGGTTGGATTCGCACAGGCGGCGTTCGACGAGACGGAGCACGCTCGGGCCGTCGCGCGGGCGGTCGGCGCCGAACATCACGAGCAGCGCGCGGCGCCCGGCGCAGCCGAGATGTTGCGCCGCCTGGCGCGTCAGTATGACCAGCCGCTGGCGGATTCGTCGGCGATTCCGACGCTTCTGGTCGCGCAGCACGCGCGCTCGAGCGTCACGGTGGCGCTGACCGGCGACGGCGGCGATGAGGCGTTTCTGGGCTACGACCGGTATCGAGCGGCCGCCATCGCGTCGCGGCTGGACGCCTGGCCGGGGTCGATCCGATCGATGCTGTCGCTGGGGGCGCGGGCGACGCCTCAGGCCGGTCCGCGGTCGCTGGCGCGTCGTGCGCGGCGTTTCCTGGAAGCGTTGTCGCTCCCTCCGGCGGCGCGCTACCTGTCGTGGGTGAACGTGTGGACGCCGGACCTGTTGCGGGCGGTGTGTCGGCAAGAATTCCTGGAGCAGGCGCAGGCGGAAGAGGTCGAGCGCGCGTTCACCTCCGCGTATGACCGGGCGTACGGGTCGCCGGCCGAGCGCGCCAATCGACTCGACTTCGAGACGTACCTGCCGTTCGACATTCTGGCGAAGGTCGATATCGCGTCGATGGCAGTCGGGCTGGAGTGTCGCTGTCCGTTGCTGGACCCGGACGTGGTCACGTTCGCGCTGTCGCTGCCGGAGCGCTGGCGAGCGGGCAAGCGCGTGTTCCGCGACGTGGCGCGTCCGCTCCTGCCGCCGCAGATACTCGCACGACGCAAGATGGGCTTTGGCGTGCCGATGGCAGACTGGCTCCGTGGCGAGCTTCGCCCGGCACTCGAGACGCATGTCCTGTCACCCGAGTCACACCTTGCGCACCTTCTCGACCTGCCGGCCGTGCGTCGGATTGCGGCGGATCATCTGGAAGGGCGGGCGGATCACGCGCACCGCCTGTGGGCGCTACTGATGCTGGAGGCGTGGTGGCGGGAGTGGGGGCCCAGCGCGGCTTGAAGCGCCAGACCGCGTCGGGCGTTCTGCAAGTCACGTCGCGCGCACGCGCGAGCGGATGACATTCAGCCGATTCGCACGGCACGCCGATGAAACGTGCAGGCTGCCGGCTGGATTTCAGGCCGGGGGAGGTCCGATATCTCGATTCTTGTCGATCAAAACGAAATTGACGCGCTGCTCCGCGATGCGGGGATGGAACCGGCGGCGCCGAGCCGGCTGCCGACGCCGCGCGCCACGCCTGCGGGCGGCGTCGGTGTCCATGCGTCTCAGCGCGCGGACGTGGCCCGCATCCTGCGCATCCGGGTTCCGGTGATCGTCCTGCTGGCGCAGCGCAAGATGAACATCGGGCTGTTGCGGCGGCTCTCGCCGGGCACGATTCTGGAGTTCGAGAAGGGCGTGGACGAGCCCATTGAACTCCTGGTGAACAACCGCGCGATCGCGCACGGCGAGCCGGTGAAGGTCGGCGAAAAGCTGGGGCTGAGCCTGAACGCGATCGCCGACAAGACCACGCGCATCCTGTCGATGGGCCGTTGAAACCGACTCCACGCCGCCTTGTCGTCGCACGCCCGACGCGGCGCCGGTACCATGCCCTCGTCACCGCCCGAGGAGCCACTCATGAAAATCCGCCCCGTGAACGAACACGAGCAGGTTGAAGTGACGATGCCGGGCGCGGAAGGCGCGCGGATGCGGATGCTGGTCGGTCCGGCCGAGGGCGCAAGGCATTTCCACATGCGGCACTTCGAAGTCGCGCCGGGCGGATTCACGCCGCATCATCAGCACGACTACGAGCACGAGATTCTGATTCTTCGCGGCGAGGGCGTCGCGCAGAGCGACCGCGGCGAGCGGACGTTTCGCGAAGGCGACGTGATCTGGGTTCCGGCCAACGAGATGCACCAGTTTCGCAACACCAGCTCCGCTCCGCTCGAGTTCATCTGCCTGATTCCTGCGCCGAAGGACTGCTCGCGTTGAGGGCGCGCCGCGCCGTTTCGCCCGGCACGCAGACGATCCCCGCCGTCAGACGAGGACGAGTTCCACGAGAGCGTGGATTCGAGAGCACTTCGTGAGTCTGAGCGAGGGAAGAAGACGGCTCGCGGGCGCTTGCGGCTCGGCTGGGACGCCGATTCTGAACGGAAACCGCGCTGGTGTAGTGCCTCATTGAAGACGCTGCGTATCCGGACCCGAGCCGCGACCGTCAGGGCGCGGGGAATCGGACATGGCAGCGTCGCGCGCAGCCCCCGCTCCGTCACGGTCGCGGCTCTGAATGGCGCAGTGTTTTTGAGGCAGGATCCTAGGGAGGCGGTTGTGACGCCGGGGCTTCCGTCGCGTCGTCCTGTCCGGGAATGGCCTCGCCTCCGACATAGCCTAGGTTCTGAAGGTCGGCGATCTGCTCCGGGGTGATGAGGTACTGATCCAGGTCGGCAACGCCGCCGTAGGGCGGATGCGTCGCCAGGTGCCGCAGCAGCTTTTCCATAAGCCGGCGGGCGACGTCCGGCTGCTGCCCGATGGCGTTGTTGCGTTCGCGCGGATCGCTGCTGAGATCGAACAGCACCCAGTGCGAGTTTCCACCGCCGGGGCCGATGGGCCACTCGCGCCAGCCGTAGACGAGTTTCCATCGTCCGGACTCGATGACGGCATGTTCGATCAGCTTGTGGCTGATTCGGTAGTTGTGGTTGGACAGAAAGACGTCGCGGGCGGCGAGCTGCGGATCGTCCTCGCCGCGGAGCAACCGGCAGAGGCTGCGTCCGTCGAGCGGGTAGGGTTGCGCGACGCCGGCCAGCTCGAGGATCGTCGGCATGACGTCGAGAATCTGGACGGGCGTGTCGACACGAAGCCCGGCGGTGACGCCCGGACCGACGACGACGAACGGGATGCGCGTCTGTTCGTTGTGCAGGTTGAGGCCGTGCTCCCACATGCCGTGTTGCAGAAACTCCTCGCCGTGGTCGGAGACGAGCATAAAGTGGCAGCGCGGCAGAATGCCGCGCGCGTTCATCTCGTCGAGGAACAGTCCCAGACGCGTGTCGGAATAGAGAATCTCCTCGTCATACAGCGCGATCACGTGTTCGAGGTCGCGGGCTTGGGTCTGTGGATTGCGGATATTGCGGAAGCCGCGCTCGCGGTTGTACGTGCCGTTGATGCGGCCGGTGTAGTTTGCGTCGAAGCGACCGGCGAAGCCCTCGGGCGGGGTATAGGGCGCGTGCGGCTCGGCCGTGTGGACGTAGATGAACATCGGGCGGTCGGCGTGCGAGTCGATCCACGCGACCGTGTCTTCGAGCGGGATGGTGCGGTCGCCGTCGCTCCAGTAGTAGCCGATCTTGTCGATGAACGTCTCAAAGCCCTGGTCCATGCCCTGTCGCGGTCCGGCGTTCACGTTCGTGCAAAGCGAGATCGTCGCGTAGCCGGCGCTCCGCATGCACTCCGCCAGCGTCACGAGCTCGGCGGCGGCTGGCGTGGAGTTGTGGTGCACGCCGTGCCGTTCGACCGGCATGGAGAGCATCATGTCGGGGATCGACTCGACGGTCCGCGACGAGTTGGACACGGCGTTGCGAAAGTTCGCGCCGGATGCCGACAGGGCGCTGAGCCGGGGCGTCGTGGCGCGCGAGTAGCCGTAGAGATCGACGTGCTCGGCCGCGAGCGTGTCGATCAGGTAGAGCACGGTGACCGGAGGCGCCTCGATCGGCTCATACAGCACCGGATTACTCCAGAGCACGACCGCCTTGCGCAACGCCGAGCCGGCCTTCATCACGATCGAGACGGTTCTGTCGGACCACTCGGCGAGCTCGACCCGCGCGTCGCGCCAGCTTGCGCCGGACGCGACGGCCTGATTCAGCACGATCGTCGCTTGCCCCGATTCCACGACGGAGATTTCGAACGACGCGTCGCCGTCTTCGTCGCTGACGACGCCCAGACCCAGGTGCATCCGCCCCGACGGAGGCACGACCACGTTGTCGAAACGGACTTCGGTGGGCGTATGCGAATAGACGGCGGTGCGGATTTCGCTGCCGATGCGGGTGCGCGAGACGCCGAGCGGCAGCGGGAACGCATCGACCCGCGACAACAGCGCGAGCCGATCGAGCACGACCGGCTGCTCGGCGACTCCGTCTGTCAGAAGCGTCAGGTCGGTCAGCGGGCCGTTCCACTCGGCCAGGCCGTCGGTCGGAATGCGGACGGGGAAGCTCGCGTCGTGCGTCGGAATCGGAATTGTGATCTGTCCGGCCTTCGACCAGCTTAGCACGATGTGCCGGCCATAGGGCGCGTGCACGCGCAGGAGGATGCTGCCGACATCGGCGGATCGCACGCGGAAGCCGCCGAAGCGTAGCTCGAGCGCGTCGCTGCCGTCGGCGCCGGATTCTTTCGTGACGCGGCGCGAGAGCCAATCGTCGGGACGATCGCTTCGCAGGGGGCCGGCCTCCGCCAGCACGGTGGACTCGGACGCGGACGGCGACCATCCGGTCTGCACGCGTGCGCTGGCGATTCGTTCCGGGTCGTCGAGCCGGACGAGCGTCCACTTCGCCGGAGGCATCGACGCGACCGGCATCGGCACGGGCGCGGGAAGCTCCGCGAGCTGTTTGCCCGCCCAGCGGCGAAACTCGCCGGGTTCGTCCGGCGCGTCGTTCAGCAGGCGGTCCAGTCGGGCGTCGGACGCCTCGCCGGAGGAAGCGCCTCGCTCGTCGCGCGAGCATCCGCCGGCGATGCCGAGCAGCAGCGCGGCGAGGAGCACGGTGAGCGTCTGAACGTGGACGCGGGCGGACATCGACATCCTTCCTGAACGCACGGGGGCAAAGGTCATGCAGACGGAGCGGTCCGGCGCGACGCGCGCACGCTGTCGAGCGTGACGAGCACGTTCGACAGCAGGCTGCCGCAGTCGTCGATGAACCGTTCGATCGACGGCGGCGAGTCGATCAGCTCGACGACGATCGGCAGATCCTCCGAAAGCCGCAGCACCTTGGCTGTGTGTACGACGCTTCGAAGGCCGTAGCCCATCGGGCCGCGCATCACGGTCGCGCCGGCGAGCCCGGCCCGGCGGGCGCGGAGCACGATCTCCTCGTACAACGGGCGGCCGCCCGCCTTGTCCGATTCTCCGCAATAGATGCGCATCCGCACGGCGTCGGTGAATTCCATCAGGCGGTGACTCCGACAAGGCGTTCGGCAAAGCGATATCCGGCGGCGGCGGCCAGCAGCGACGCGCCGTTCTGGAGCAGGATGTTCAGGAGCGCTGCTGTGCGCTGCCCCTCGTTGAGCATCGCGAATGTTTCGAAAGCGAAGGCGGAGAAGGTCGTGAAACCGCCCAGCAGGCCGACCAAGACCAACTCGCGGTAGGGCAGGCCGCGCGAAGCGGACATCAGCGAAACTGCGAGAAAGCCGACCGCGAACGATCCGGTCACGTTCACGGCCAGCGTTCCGTACGGCCAGGGCGCCGCACCCAGGCGGGCGGCGATGCTCTGCGCCCAGCCGGAGACGAGATACCGGAGAGCGGCGCCGGCTGCGCCGCCGCAGGCGACCGCCAGCATGGCGGAAAGCCCGCGGGCGGGCGCGGTGGGGTCGGACGCGGGCATCAACCGCCTTCCCGCTTGCGTCGTTCCTCTTTTTCCTTTTCCTGCTGCTTTTCCTTCTCTTTCTCTTCGGCTTCCTTCTCTTTCTTGCGGCGATCCTTGGCGCTGAGCGTCGGGTCGGTGAACTGCCACAGGGCGATGGTCTTGTCGGCGCTGCCGCTGGCCAGCAGCTTGCCGTCCGGGCTGAAATCGAGGCACAGCACGCGGTCCAGGTGGGTCCAGAGCGACTTGACGTGCAGGCCCGAGACCGGCTCCCAGAGCTTGATGGTGTGATCGTCGCCGGCGCTCGCCAGCGTCTGTCCGCTGGCGCTGAACGCCACGTCGTTTACGCCGTCCTGTTCGGCCTCGATCTCTCGGACCTTCGATCCGGCGGCCATGTCCCACACGCGGATCAGGTCGTCGTCGGCGCAGCTCGCCAGCAGCTTTCCGTCAGGCGAGACGCGGATCGCCCGGACCGGCTTCGTGTGCGCTTCGAAGTTGTGGATTGCCTTGCCTGTCGCCGGATCCCAGACGCAGATGTTGTTGCCGCCGGCGCTGACCAGGCGCGTCCCGTCCGGCGAGAACGTCAACAGCGTCGCCGCGAGTCGATCGCCGGTCAGGCGACGCGATTCCGCTCCCGTCTGCACGTCGAACAGGACGATCCTGTGCTGCGCTTCGGACGGGGCGCGCAGATTGGCGGCGACCAGCTGTCCGTCCGGGCTGAACTCCACGGCGCGGATGTTCCGCACCTTCTCCGCGAGGACGCGCACCGAACTGCCGTCGGCGGGATTCCACAGGCGAATGAAACCCTCCGAGGCGCCTTCGTCGGCCGCGTCCGCCAGCAGGTTGGATGTTGGCGAGAGCGCGAACGATTCGATCCGGCGCGTGGGCGCGACGAGTTCGGACCGACCGGAGACCGAACGGCCGATGGGCTGTACTTTGCGGACCAGGCTGCGGCGCTCGACGTTCCAGACGAAGATTCCCGGCTCGGCGCCGGCGCTGGCCAGCAAGGTGCCGTCGTGGTTGAACCGGACGTGCGAAATGGCGCTGTTGTGCGCTCGAAGGTCGCCGATCGGACGTTCGTTCTCGCTCGCATGCGCGGCCGCGCAGAGCGCGACGAGGGCGACGGCGAGCGTCGCGCCGGGCCATCGAAAAGCGTAGGGCATTTCAGACTCCTCCGCGCGCGGCGATTTGGGGGATGAGCGAACCTGCGAACGTCTCTCCGCGCACTGAAGATGGTACGAGAATCGGGCGGGTCGTCCAACATTCGTTCAGGGCAATGCGAAACCCGCGCGTCGTCCGGGTTTACGTAGAATCGGACCGGCGCGGCGCGGGCGCGCCGGCCGGTCCGGGAGTGCGGGGCCTGTCGGACGATTTGCGACGCTCGTCAGCGGCGTCGCCGGCACAGCGTGAGGGCGGCGAGCGCGAGCAGCGACAGGGTGGACGGTTCGGGCACCACCAGCCGTATCACGGCCTCGATGCTGGCGCCTCCGTCGATCGGCTGAATATCGACTTCGACGTAGACGTAGCCGTCTTCGGCCAGGTCGAGTCCGGGGCCGATGACATTGGACGGATTGAAGTCGGTGACGAGCCAGTCGCCGATGGTGTCGCCGTCGAGATCGAGTTCGTCGCCGACGGACAACAGCGCGATCGACATGCTCGGGTCGGCGGCCGGTCCGAAGAACAGCGATTCGGTCAGGTCGGTGTTCCAAATGAAGACCATGTCGTCATTGTCGTTGATCGCGGCGCCGTTGAGGCTGGCGCCGAGCAACCTGCCATCGACCGTGGCGCCTTCGCGGAGGACGATCGCGCCGTTGTAGGCGATGAACTCGTCCGAGCCGGACGCACCGTCGGTGTCGCCGGTGAAGATGTAGTTTCCGGCGTTGTTAATGGACATGTTGTCGAAGTTGTCCCAGTCGTCGCCCTGGCCGGTCGGCGAATCCTCCCGCGCGACCATCACGCCGTCGACGTAGACGAAGTCGTCGTGCGCGGTGCTGCCGGTCTCCAGGATGAAAGTCTGGATACGGTGCGCGGCATTGTCCGAGAACTGGTAATCGAAGCCCACGCCGGTCGTGCCGATGTTGAATCCGTCGAGCGTGTCGCCGGTCTGATTCAGCACCTGAATGGTGCCGGGGTCGGTCGGATCGGTTGCGCGGAGCATCATGCGTCCCACCGTGCTGCCGCCGACGGCGGTGGCGTACCCGCCGACCCAGTATGCCGTTCCGTCCGGTCCCATCTGCGGGCGACTGTTGAATGCTGAGAAAAGTCCCGGATGTCCCGGGATGGGGTCATCGTCGGCCAGCAGCTTTCCGCCGTTGGTATAGACGGCGTCGGCGCCATTGAACGACGGGCTGTAGATGAACTGGCCGGCGTTACCGCTGCCCATGGTGCTCTCGCCGCCGGTCAGCACGTCGGGCAGGGCGCTGCTGCTGTTGAAGATCGGTCCGGCGCCCTTCCAGACGATGCGGTTGTTGTCCGCAAGTCCCGCGACGAAGCTCACAACGCCGTTGCCGTCGGTGAAGGGCGTGTTGAGCGATGAGATTGTGGAGCCGGATACGGCGTCGCCCTGCTTCGCGACGACAAATCCGGGCACGACCGCGGCCTGGCCGGCGCCGGCGAGCGCTCCGGCAGCCAACAGGCTGAACGAAATCGAGAAACGTGTGCGCATGATCATTCCTCCTGATTCGAGACTGTTCGAGCAGAAGATGCGACTCGTAGACGCGGCCGGGCCCGGGTCGGATGTGCGAGCTGCGCGCTGCGAGGCGTTGCCCAGACGGCTCGCAGTTGGCGCGCCGCGGGACGCGTCGCCGCCCATCTTTCGATTTTGGCGAAACCGATTGCGGCGATCAACCAAAACTTCGCTCGCTGCGCGAAAAAATCCACAGGGGAATCGTTGCGGGTTGTGGTCCGTGCACGCGTTGGAACTGTCGAGCCGCTGGAAGAGCCGCGATATCATCGCGCCCATGCACGAGCCGACGATTCCGCCGGATGATTCCGCCCTGCGGCATCTGCCGTCCGTTGATGCGTTGCTGCGCCAACCTGTGATCGCCCGCCTCGCCGACGAGTTCCCGCGCAGCGAGCTTCTCGCCGCAGTGCGCACTGTGCTCGAGGCGCGTCGCGTCCAGATTCGGTCCGGACATCATCCCGACGCCGACTTTCGATCGCTGGGACTCGAGGTGCGCGCGGCGCTGATCCGCCGGCAGAGATCGAATCTCCGCCCGGTGGTGAACGCGACCGGCGTCGTGCTCCACACCGGCCTCGGACGAGCGCCGCTCTCCCGCGAGGCGGCCGACGCCGTCGCCGAGATCGCGAGCGGTTACAGCAACCTCGAATACGACTTCGACGCCGGGGCGCGCGGCGACCGCCATGCGCACGTGAGCGATCTGCTGCGCGAGTTGACCGGCGCCGAGGATGCCCTGGTCGTGAACAACAACGCCGCGGCCACGTTTCTGGCGCTGCATTCGCTGTGCGCCGGGCGCGGCGTCGTTGTTTCGCGTGGCGAGCTGGTCGAGATCGGCGGCAGCTATCGCATGCCCGAGATCATGGCGGCCGCGGGGTGCCGGATGATCGAGGTGGGGACGACGAACCGCACCCGCATCGCCGACTATGAGCGGGCGGTGGATGCCACGACGGCCGCGCTGATCCGAGTGCACACAAGCAACTACCGCATCGTGGGATTCGTCGAGCAGACGCCCCTGGCGGAGCTGGTGGCTTTGTCACGGCGGCTGGGGCTGCTGGTTCTGGACGACCTGGGAAGCGGATTGCTGTTTCGACTGCGGACGAGCGAGGCCGACCGGGCTGCCGCCGGGCATTCGGATGCGGGAGGTCCGGCAGCGCGCGGATTCGAGTCGGAGCCGACTGTCGCGGAGAGCGTCGCGGCCGGCGTCGATCTGACGCTGTTCAGCGGCGACAAGCTGCTCGGCGGTCCGCAGGCCGGCATTCTGGTCGGTCGTCGCGAAGCGATCGCGCGGCTGCGCGGCAACCCGATGATGCGGGCGCTGCGTCCGGACAAGCTGACGCTCGCCGCGATGGAACACACGCTGCGCGCGTACCGCGACCCGCAGACGGCGGCCGAGCGCATCCCGGTTCTGCGAATGCTGCTGCGCGACCTCCGATCGTTGGAGCGGGACGCGGACTTGCTGGCGGAGGAGATTCGGACGGCGGCGCCGAGCGCCGACGTGCAGGTGTGCGCGGACGAATCCGAAGCGGGCGGCGGCTCGCTGCCCGCGGTGATGCTGCCGACCGTCGTGGTCAGCGTCTCGTCGCCCGCGATCGCGGCGCATCATCTCGCGGCGGCGCTGCGAGAGCGGGATCGGCCGGTGCTGTGCCGCGTCCGCGCGGGCCGGGTGTTGCTGGACCCTCGGACGATGCTGGAAGGCGATGCGGATTACGTGGCGGCCGCCGTGCGCGACGTGATGCAGGAGCTCTTGTAGCGCCGGCTAGTGTAATGCCTCAGGATTTCTTGCTCTTGGGTGGTACGGGCCTCTGGCCCGTTCCAGCGACGGGCGGGACGCCCGTACCACCCTGAATAGGCGTGGGATTTATGGGGGCACTACACTAGACGGACTTGCGTCCGAGGTAGATTCCTCGTTCACAGGCGATCACGAACCGCTCGGCCTGGGCCTTGAGCTGCTCCCATTCGCGGCGAATCGATTCGGCTTCGGCCTTGGTGATGATGCCGTCGTTCTCGATGCTGCGACTGACGGCGGAAAGCATGTCGCCGAAATCCTGCACCATGCGCTGCGTGGAGCCGAGGAACTGTTCTTCGGACCGGCCGGGCTCGACGCGCGGGTTTTCGACGAAAAAGCCGCGGGCGGCGTTGCAGACCCAGTTCACGATTTCCGTATCGCCGGTGAGCTGATAGACCACGAGCAGACGGTCGAGCGGGTTTCTCGCGCCGGAGCCGGAAGGCTCATCGGCGGGCGGCTCCTGGCACCACTTGTACACCAACGCGGAACTCAGATTCAGCTTCGCCGCGACGGCCTTCACGCCAACCCGGTCGATTGCATTGCGCAAAACCTGCCACGATTTCAATCGTCACCTGTCCTGCCGATAAACGTGCGGGTCTCGGCTGACCCGTCGGTCCGAATCGCTCGTCGGAGAACGCGGGCGCATTCTGGATATCCGCGTGTTCGCCGTCAACTCGCGTGTTTCGCCGCAGGGGGCAAACGGTCCCGGCGAGCGGCACACGCGGTGCAGCCGCATGGCCCACCGAATTTCGGCTCCGATGGCGCGCGAACGCCTGGCGCCGAGCCGACGGAGCATGAATCGGGCCGTCGCTGCGTGGGATTTCGACGCACCTGCCTGCTACAATGGATGAAGCCGACAGTCACATCCCGGGGAAGACCTGCGAATCCGGCGCGGCGATGCGACTGTCTCGATTCCGACGCGGACGGCCGATCGGAGCGACTCCCCCGCGCGTCCGATCGCCGTCGAATGCCTCCGGTTCCGCTGCTTCGAGGATCGACCATGACTCTGCTATCGCGCCTCATTCAGTCCGCAGCCGCGCTGGTCGCACTCGCCGGACCGGTCAGCGCAGCGGATCTCTCGACCACGTTTCTTTCGCCCAGTGCGTACCGCATCGACGCGAACCAGCCGCTGCGCGTGTCGCTCGCCCAGGGTGCGGCGGAGAACGCGACGCCGGTCGCCTGGCCGCGGCAGTCCGCCGGCTGGCTGTTTGCCCGCGGCGGCGGAATTCAGCGGAACCTGCACGGAGTCGAGACGGTGGATTCGGAAGGTCTTCTGGTGGAGTTGCGTGACGCGCGTCCGGGCGCGCTGGTGCTCGGTTACGACCCGCAGCCGCGCGTTGTCGAGATCGCTCCAGGCGACCTGGACGCCTGGGCGGCTGACCACACCCTCGCCATGCCGGCGGGAATTCGCCCGCTGAAGCCATCGGCGAGGTTGCGGGTGCGCCGGGTCGAATCGGCGCGGACGGTCGTGCGCGTGGGCGAGGTCGAAACCGAGACGGCCGGCGCCTCGTACGCCACCAGCAAGACCGGACAGGCGGTCGAGATTCGTCCGCTTTTCGACCCGACGCGGCTGCGCCCGGGCGGCGAGCTCGCGGTGCGAGCGTACGTGGGCGGCAGCGGACTCGGCGGGGTGAATATACGGGCGACGAATGTGACGTCCGGCTCGACGCAGGACGTTCAGGCCGATCGCAGCGGCATCGCCGCGATTCGCATCGACGGTCAGGGCGTATGGCGGCTGGAGTTTCATGCCGCGACGCCGGCAGCCGAAGGCGGCGATGTGACGCTCTACAGCGGAACGCTTTCGTTCGAAGTTACGCTGCAGGGGGTGGACGAATGACCTGGGGCATCCGTCACGCGCGAAGCGCGTGCGTCATCGGGCTTGCGAGCTGCGCGCTCGAACTTCCGCAGGCGTCGGGGCAGGCGGCTTGGCGTGAACTCGGTCCGGCGCCGACGGCGCAGTTCGCGGACGACAACGTCGGGCGGGTCGCGGCGCTGGCGTGCATCCCCGGTCAGGCTGACAGCTTCCTGGTCGCCGCCGCGGATGGCGGGGTGTGGCGCACCGACGACGGTGGGCAGACGTGGATTCCGCTGACAAACGAGCTGCCGACGTCGGCGTTCGGAGCGCTGGCGCTCGATCCGACCGACAGCGACGTGATTTACGCCGGCTCGGGCGAAGCGAATTACGCCAATCACAGCCGTTACGGACTGGGGCTGTTCAAATCGGCGGACGGCGGTGCGACGTGGCAGCAACTGGGGGAAGCGACGTTCGCCGGCCGGTGCTTCTCAAGCATCGTCGTGAACCCGGTGTCGCCGCAGATCGTCTATGCCGCGGTGACGCGCGCGGGAGGCTTCCCGGAGCTTGCGGCCGCGAAGCGTCATCCCATGGCGACCGGTCCGGTGGGCTTGTTCCGCTCACAGGACGGCGGGCAGACGTGGGAGCAGCTCACGAATGGATTGCCGGCGTTGTCGGCGACTTCGGTGTCGATCGACCTGACGAATCCATCCGTGCTCATCTGCGGCATCGGGGACATTTTCGGTGATGCGGGCAACGGCATTTATCGCAGCGCCGATGGCGGCGAAAGCTGGCAGCGGCTGTCGGTCGGGCTGCCGGCAGACTGGGCGGTCATTGGGCGGATCACGGTGTGCATCGCGCCGAGCGACGGCACGCGGGTCTACGCGCTCATCACCAACGCGGCCGACGCGACGGGCGGCCAGGCCAGCACGCAGGGGGGCTATCGGAGCCAGGACGGCGGACAGACGTGGACTCGGCTGCAATCTCTCGATCCCAACCTTCAGGCGACGTACGGGTGGTTCCTGTCGGTGGTGTCCGTGTATCCGACGAATCCGAACATGCTGCTCATGGGCGGGCTGAACCTGGTGCGCAGCAACGACGCCGGGCAGGCGTGGCAGACGGTGACGCCGCCGCACGTGGACATCCACGCGCTGGCGTGGGATGCGAATGGGCATCTTCTGTGCGGCAACGACGGCGGCGTGCATCGCACGCACAATCTGGGGGACGACTGGGAGACGCTGAACGACGGGTTGGGCATCATTCAGTTTTACCCTGGCTTGTCGCTGCACCCGCAGGACGAGCAAGTCGTGCTGGGCGGCACGCAGGACAACGGCTCGAACGTTCGCCGCGCGGACTCGCTCGAGTGGGAGCACGTGCAGGGCGGCGACGGCGGCTGGACGCAGATCGCGCAGGCGGTCCCGGCGCGCTGGTACACCGAGTTTCAGGGCACCGGCAACCTGTTCCGCTCGAACAACAACGGCGGGACGTGGGTCGGGGTGCGCACGGGCATCGCGTTCGGCGACCGAAACTGCTTCCTCCCGCCCTACCTGGTTGACCTGAACAGCGAGAACAACGTCCGCATGCTCTACTGCACGCAGCGCGTGTACGAGACCGTCAATCGCGGCACGAACTGGACGGCCATCAGCGGCGACCTGACCAAGGGCGCCGGCGCGATCCGCGCGCTGGCGATCGCGCCGTCCGACTCCACTATCGTCTATGCCGCGACGAACGACGGCAACGTGCTGCGCTCCGACGACGGCGGCGCGAACTGGACGCTTCTGCTGGACGACAATCCCGGCTGGCCGAGGACGACGCGCGAGCTGTTCGTCGATCCGCAGGATCCGATGACGGTGTATCTCGCCGGAGCGGTGTTCGGCGCGCCGAAGGTGCGCCGTTCGACCGACGGCGGGCACACGTGGGCGACGCTCGACGGCGACCTGCCCGACGTGCCGATCAACGTGGTTGCGGCGGATGTCCGCGGCGTCACGATCGTGCTGTACGCCGGATCGGACCAGACGCTGTATCGCTCGTTCGACGACGGCGTCTCGTGGCGTCGCGTCGGACGGGATTTGCCGACCGCGGCGGTGACGGACATCGTGCTCGATCTGCCGCGGAACCGCGCTGTGATCGGCACGCAGGGACGCGGCGCGTGGGAGATCGCGGCCGGCGTTCCGGGCGACGTTGATTTCGATTCGGACGTAGACCTGGCGGACCTGAGCGCGCTGCTGGCCGACCTGGATTGCTCCGGCGCGTGCGTCGGCGATGTCGATGGCGATCTGGACGTGGATATCGACGATCTTCGGCTGATGCTGCTGGAGTTCGGCGGACGGTTCTGACGCCGACCGCCGCGCGCGGCGCGGGGATAGCACGATGCCGCCGCCAACCGAATCGGCGACAGAACCTTCGAGCGCGAGCCGCTGGCCTCGAGGCCGCGTTGTGCGATGGGGCGTGCGCGCCGGCGTGCTGCTTCTGCTGGGTCTGACACCCATGATCGGTTGCGACCGCTTGTTCTATTACCCCAGCGCTCGCGTCTGGTACCGGCCGGAGGAGTTCGGCCTGGCGCATGAGGACGTGCACATCCGCACGTCGGACGGCGAGACGCTCCACGGATGGTGGCTTCCGGCGAAGGGGGAGGCGCTCGGGACCATCGTTCACTTTCACGGCAACGCCGCGAACGTGACGAACCACGTCGCGTTGATTTCGTGGATGCCGCCGGCCGGCTTCAACGTGCTGATGTTCGATTACCGCGGGTACGGCCGGTCGAGCGGTTCGGTGAGCCGGGCCGGGACCATTCTGGATGGTCAGGCGGCGATGAGTTACGCGCTCGGGCGGCACGACGTGGACCGGGCGCGCGTGGGGGTTTTTGGGCAGTCGCTGGGCGGGGCGGTGGCGACGGTGGTCGCGTCCGACGTGCCGGAGGTTCGAGCGGTCGTGCTGGATGGAACGTTCAGCAGCTATCGCCGGATCGCCGCGCGGCACCTGGAGTCACGCCTGTTCGTGCCATTCGTCTGCCGCGCGGTGGCCGCGACGTGGCTGTCGGGCGAGTACGAGCCGGTGGAGCATGTGCGGCGGATCGCTCCGCGTCCACTGCTGGTCATCGCCGCGCCGGAAGACGATATCTGCTTTCCGGAGTTGGGCCGCGAGTTGTACGAGGCGGCCGGCGAGCCGCGGAAATTCCTGCTGCTGTCGAGCGGCGCGCACTTGGACGCGGTCGTCGACAACGTGGACGGGGTTCAGGGCATCATTCACGCTTTCTTCAGGAATGCGTTCGACGCGGCCAGTGCGCCGCGCGAATCGACCTCACGTCTGGCGCCGTAACGTGAAGAGCCGGCCTTCGACCGGGCGTTCGAAGCCGGGTTGGTTCAATGTCTGCGGCGTTTTCTCGACGATCAGACCGGCGGCCTCGGCGGCGCGCGGCAGGGCGTCGGCAATGCGCCGATTGCCGTCGAGAATCTGCGCGAATCCGTCCGGGGCGAGGTGTGCCGCCAGGAACTGCGCGATCGGCTCGACACTGCGCGCTTCATACAGCACTTCGGCCGCGATGATGCGATCCAGAACCAGGTCCGGGTATCGGCATCGCCAATCGAGGTAGCGCAGCTCTGGCTGCGCGAGGCCGTTGCGGGCGAAGCTGGCGGCGACGAACGCGAGTGCGTCATCGTCGTAGTCGGACGCGATCACGCTGTAGCCGAGCGATGCGGCCACCAGGCTCGGCAGCCCCAGGCCGCAGCCGAGTTCGAGCACGCGGTGCGCGGCGGGCGGACCCGAGGCGCGCGGCCAGCGCGCGACCTCATTGGCCAGCAGCAGGCAGGCCGGCCAGAACTCGGCCCAGTAAGGCAGGAATTCGTCGCGTGCGAACCGCTCGGCGACGCGCGGGTCGTCGATCAGCTCTTCGTAGTTGTCCGGTCCGAGCAGTTCGAGCGTCGTGCCGGCGATTTCGAAGAGACGCACTCGCACGGGGTATCCGTGAATCGTGGGTTGGGGGGATTCAGACATTGGAGTGCGATCCGCTCTGGATTACGATGACTTTCCGTCGCGAGCGCGACATCACGTCGCTTGAGCCGCCGTCCCGAGGACCGCATGTCGATCGAGACTCGACCCCGGGCCCTCACGAACGACTACGAGCTGATCGCATTCGCGCCGGGCGATGCGCAGCAGGTCGCGTCGTGGGTGCGCTCCGACGCGGAAGCATACTGGCTCGCGCCGCGAACGCCCGCGCCGCTGTCCGCCCCGAAAGTGCTGGAGTGGACGCGCGACGCGGGCGACGCATGCCTGCTGCGCGAGCGCGCGCGGGGCGCGCTCGCAGGCTACGGCGAGGTGAATCCGCTCGGCGGTCGGCGCGGGGAATTCTGGCTGGGTCACCTGGTGGTCGCGTCGGAGATGCGCGGGCGCGGGGTGGGGCGCGTCCTGACGGAACTGCTGCTGCGGCGCGCGTTCAGGACGCACGGCGCTCGGCGGGTCACGCTGGTGGTGTTTCCGGAGAACGCGTCCGCGATCGCGTGCTATCGCCGTGCGGGAATGTCATTCGACGGCGTCGAGGAGCACTATTTTCCGCAGACCGGTGAGGCGGTCTCCATGATCCGCATGGCCGCGCTGCGCGGCGTCGAGACCGGCCGCTGATGGCGGCGCGCGCTCCAGGGAGTTCTCGAGGGTGCTCTCGCAACTGAAGCGCTCAGGCGGATCGCCGGCGCGCGCTCGCGGTTCGGCTGAGAGGCCGCTCCGAGACGGCGACCGCGCTATTTCTTCGCCGTGATCGCGCGGAGCGCCGCGAGCACCGTGTCGGTCACCTGCGCCGGGCCGAGCCGATCGAGATTCAGCACCAGGTCGTACCCGAGAACATCGTCGTTATCCGTCAGGAAGTGCCGCCGGAAGAAGTGCCGGCGCTGCTCGTTCTGGCGTTCAATCTCCAATCGGCCGGCGTCGCGGTCGCCGGCACAGGTCGCGGCGACTCGCCGCACGCGCGCTTCGATCGGCTCGATCAGCCGAACGCGCAGTCCGTAACGAGCCGGGAGGATGAGGTGGCAGCCCCGGCCGACGAAGATCGCATGCCCCTGTCGCGCGATGGCGAGCACGGTCTCGCTCAACTGGCTGAAGAAGTCTTCGCGCGGGAACTCCCCGCGCAGCAGGGCGCGGAGCATGGACTCGAGCCAGGTGGTGTCGCGCTCGTCCAGGCGCTCGTAGAGTCGTCGGCGCAGCGCGTCATTGCCCGCCATTGCCGCCAGAATCTCGCGGTCGAACACCGGCCACTTCAGTTGACTGTGAAGCCGTTGAACGACGGGCTCGGCGTTGCATCCCACCTCGCGCGAGATCGTCAGGAACGTCGCCACGCGGGCCGGGTCGACCGGTTCGGGCTCCGTCGGCTACTGCGCCCGTGACAGCTCCCAGTTGCGCAATTGGCGTTCGATCAACCGGTCCATTTCGAGCGTCGTAGACATGGGACGCCTCCGTTCGGCCCTCCCCGTGCGCGCCCTCGCGCCGTGCCTCGGCGCGCGCCCACCACACGAATCCCGCCAAGGCCGCCAGCACGGTGACGAGCAGGGCGGAACCCAGAACGACATGCGGGTTTCGACTTCGGAGCTCCGAAGGCGCCGACGCCGGTCGCACCCAGCGCGTCACGACCGTGCAAACCCAGTTCCAATGCAGCGCCAGGTGCACGAGCACCAGCGCGGCGAGCGCGATGGCGGAATACCAGTGAAGGTCGCCCCAATCGTGGCGCGTCGCGCCCCAGAGCTGCAGCCCGTGACCGCCGCGGCTGCCGGGCGGCAGAACCAGCCGCATCACCAGGCCGGTGACCGCCATCAACAGGCCGGCGGCGGCCGTCGCCAGATCGACGATCAGGTTCAGCGTGGCGCGTTGCATGGACGGCGCCTCCGGGGGCGGCCGCCGGCGAGCGAATCAGGCGTAACTGTTGAGCGTTTTCATGTAGTTCGCCCGCTCGAAAGCGGCCGGGTTGGCGACCGAGTTGCGGCTCATGGCGCCGCGCATCTGGTCCACCGATTCGTAGCCTTTTTCGTCCATCCATTCCTGCATCTGGTCGAGCATCGCGGAGATCTCGTAGACGCCGCGGCGCAGCAAGACGGAGCAGCACTGAGCCACCGATGCGCCCGCGAGCAACAGCTTGATGACGTCGACGCCGGTCGAGACTCCGGAGCTGGCGGCCAGGTCGCAGCGCAGCACGCCGTGCAGGATCGCGATCCATCGCAGCGGCAGGCGCATCTCGGGCTGCGAGCTGAGCACGAGGTTCGGCGTGACTTCGAGCGTTTCGAGGTCGAAGTCGGGCTGATAGAACCGGTTGAACAGCACGAGTCCGGCGGCGCCCGCGCGGTCCAGCCGCCGCGCGACGTTCGCGACCGAACTGAAGAACGGGCTGAGCTTCAGCGCGACCGGGATCGTCACGGCCGACTTCACGCCGGCGAGGATGTCGAGGTACCGCTGCTCGACCTGCGCAGCGGACTCGTCGGGATCGGTGGCGACGTGATAGACGTTCAGCTCGATCGCGCTGGCGCCGGCATGCTGCATGCGGTGGGCGTAGTCGGTCCAGCCTCCGGGCGACACGCCGTTCAGGCTGGCGATGATGGGAATGTCCACCGAGTCTCGAGCGCGCGAAATGTGGTCGAGGTAGTCGTCCGGTCCGAGCCGGAATTCGTGCTCCAGCGGAAAGTAGCTGAGCGACTCGGCGAAGCTTTCGACGCCGTGACCGAGGTGGTGATGCAGCTCCTCGCGCTCGTGCTCGATCTGCTCCTCAAACAGCGAGTGCAGCACCACCGCGCCGGCCCCGGCTTCCTGCATGTCGCGGATGGCGCCCAGATCGGCCGAAAGCGGGCCGGCGCTGGGCACGATCGGGCTCTTCAGCCGCAGACCGAGGTACGTGGTCGTCAGGTCCATGATTCTGTCCTTGCTGCTCGGGCGGTCGTTCGGCCGCCGGGTCTGCCTGTCACTCATCCTTCGAGGCCGCGTCCGCCGTTGCGGGCGCCGCGGCCGGCTCGCCGCTTCCGCCATAGACTGCCGCCAGACTCTCATACAGGCGGTAGCGCTGATCGGCGTCGCGCTGCGCGTTTTCGATCAATTCGCGGGCCGCCTCGGGGCGACTCTTCGTCAGCATCTTGAATCGGTTCTGCGCATATGCGAAGTCGCGATAGCGCACCGTGGGCGGCTTCGAGTCGAGCTGGAGCGGGTTCTTGCCCGCTTCGGCGCGGCGCGGGTCGAAGCGCAGCAGCGGGAAGTGCCCGCTCTGCACAGCCATCTTCTGCACTTCCATGCCCTTGGCCATATTCATTCCGTGCGCGATGCAGTGGCTGTACGCCAGAATGATCGACGGGCCGTCGTAGCTCTCGGCTTCGAGGAACGCCTTGACGGTGTGCTGATCGCTGGCGCCCATCGCGACGGTGGCGACATAGACGTTGCCATAGGTCATCGCCAGCAGGGCCATGTCTTTCTTGCGCTGTGGCTTGCCGCCGAAGGCGAACTTCGCGACGGCCGCCCGCGGCGTGGCCTTGGAGCACTGCCCGCCGGTGTTGCTGTAGACCTCGGTGTCGAGGACGAGCACGTTGACGTTCCGCCCGCTGGCCAGCACGTGATCGAGCCCGCCGTAGCCGATGTCGTAGGCCCAGCCGTCGCCGCCGACGATCCACACGCTCTTGCGGACGAGCGAGTCGGCGATCGTCAGCAGCCGCCGCGCCGCGGGGGACGCGGACTTCGCCAGTTTCTGCCGAAGCTGCTCGACGCGGGCGCGCTGCGCGGCGATCTCGGCTTCCGTGCTCTGAGGCGCGGCGATCAGCGCATCGGCCAGGTCCGCGCCGATCTCCCCGCGCAGCTCGCCGAGCAGTTCGCCCGCGAACTCGCGCTGCTTATCGAACGTCAGCCGGAACCCGAGACCGAACTCGGCGTTGTCCTCAAAGAGTGAATTGCACCAGGCGGGTCCGCGGCCCTCGGCCGTCACGCCCCACGGCGCGGTCGGCAGGTTGCCGCCGTAGATGCTGGAGCAACCGGTGGCGTTTGCGATGACGCAGCGGTCGCCGAAGAGCTGCGTCATGAGCTTGACGTAGGGCGTCTCGCCGCAGCCGGCGCACGCGCCGCTGTATTCGAACAGCGGCAGCAGATACTGCGAGCCTTTGACCGTGTTGATCTTCGGCACGCTGCGGTCAAGCTCCGGCAGTCGCAGGAAGTAGTCGTAACAGGCGCGTTCGCGCTCGCGGAGCGGCGCCTGCGGGGCCATGTTGATCGCCTTGAGCCGCGTTTCGCGCTTGTTCTTGGCGGGGCAGCACTCGACGCAGATTCCGCAGCCGGTGCAGTCTTCCGGCGCGACCTGGAGCGTCATGAGCATGCCCTTGTACTCGGCGCCGATGGCGCGGGCGTGTTTGAAGCCCTCCGGCGCGCCGTTGAGCCGGTCCGGGTCATAGGCTTTCATGCGAATCGCCGCGTGCGGGCAGACCAGCGCGCATTTTCCGCACTGAATGCACGTGACCTCGTCCCAGACAGGGATCTCCTGTGCGATGTTGCGCTTCTCCCAGCGGGCGGTGTCGGTCGGGAATGTGCCGTCCACCGGCAGGCGGCTGGTGGGAATGCTGTCTCCGCGGCCGGCAATGATCGCTCCGAGCACGTCGCGGACGAACTCGGGCGCGTCCGGCGAGACTGTCGGCGGAACCGGGAGGTTTCCAAGCCGATCGCGCGGGATGGTAACCGGGTGCAGGTGCTCGAGCGTCTGCTCGATGGCGCGCCAGTTCTGCCGCACCACCTCATCACCTTTGACGCCATACGTTTTCTTCACGGCGTCTTTGATCGCGTCGATGGCCTCCTCGCGCGGCAGCACGCCGGAGATCGCGAAGAAGCAGGTCTGCATGATCGTGTTGATGCGCACGCCCATGCCGGTCGCGCGGGCGACTTCGTACGCGTCGATCACGTAGAGCTTCAGTTCTTTGTGGACGATCTGGGCCTGGACCGCGCGCGGCAGGCGGTCCCAGACGTCTTCCGGCCCGTGCGGGCTGTTCAGAAGAAACACCGCGCCACGCTCGGCGCACTCCAGCATGTCGTACCGCTCGAGAAACACCCACTGGTGGCAGCCGACGAAGTTCGCCCGGCTGACCAGATAGCTCGATCGGATCGGCCGCGGGCCGAAGCGCAGGTGCGAAACGGTGACGCTGCCGGCCTTCTTGGAGTCGTAGACGAAATAGCCCTGTCCGTAGAACTTCGTGCCTTCGCCGATGATCTTGATCGAGTTCTTGTTGGCGCTGACCGTGCCGTCGGCGCCCAGGCCGTAGAACACGCAGCGAACCACGTCGTCCGGCTCGGTCGAGAACGAGGCGTCGTAATCGAGGCTGGTCCGCGACACGTCGTCGTGAATGCCGATCGTGAAGTGGTTCTTCGGTGACGCCGCGGACAGGTTCTCGAACACCGATCGCACCATCGCCGGCGTGAATTCCTTGCTGCTGAGGCCGTATCGTCCGCCCACGAGTCGCGGCAGGGCGGCGCGCGTGCCGTCCGCGACCGCTTCGGCCAGCGCCGTGCACACGTCCTTGTAGAGCGGTTCGCCGGCCGCGCCCGGCTCTTTGGTGCGGTCCAGAACAGCCAGCGAACGGGTCGTCTTGGGAAGCGCCGCAAGGAAGTGCTCGACCGAGAAGGGGCGATACAGGCGGACTTTCACCATCCCGACCTTTTCGCCGCGGGCGCACAGGTGCTCGACCGTCTCGTGCGCAGTCTCCGCGCCGGAACCCATCAGGACAATCACGCGGTCCGCGTCGGGCGCGCCGACGTAATCGAACAGGTGATAGGCGCGCCCGGTCTGCCGGGCGAATCGGTCCATGCATTCCTGCACGATGCCCGGACACGCGGCGTAGAACGGGTTGCAGGCCTCGCGCGCCTGGAAAAACACGTCCGGGTTCTGAGCCGAGCCGCGAAGCACCGGGCGGTCCGGCGACAGCGCCCGCGCACGGTGCGCCGCGATGAGCTCGTCGTCGATCAAGGCGCGCAGATCGTCGTCGGCCAGTTCCTCGATCTTCTGCACCTCGTGCGATGTGCGGAATCCATCGAAGAAGTGAAGCACCGGAACGCGCGACCGCAGCGTCGCGGCCGTCGCGATGAGTGCGTTGTCCATGACCTCCTGCACGGATCCCGACGCGAGAAGCGCCCAGCCGGTCGAGCGGCAGGCCATGACATCGCTGTGGTCGCCGAAGATGCTCAAGGCGTGCGTCGCGACCGTGCGGGCCGAGACGTGAAAGACGGTCGGCGTAAGCTCGCCGGCGATCTTGAACATGTTCGGAATCATCAGCAGCAGGCCCTGGCTGGCCGTGAACGTGGTCGCCAGCGCGCCGGTCTGCAGCGCTCCGTGAATCGCGCCGGCGGCGCCGCCTTCGCTCTGCATCTCGACGACCAGCGGTACCGTGCCCCAGAGGTTCTTTCGCCCGACCGCGGACCATTCGTCGGCCCATTCGCCCATGTTGGACGACGGCGTGATGGGATAGATCGCGATCACCTCGTTTAGACGGTGAGCGACGTGCGCGGCAGCCTGGTTTCCATCGATCGAGACGAGGGATCGTTGTGGCATCGCGGTTTCTCCCGTGCGCCGGCAGCGGTCCGGCCGCAACCGCGCTACGAGAGGTTCTAGCAAGCCGCGTGCCGCGCCGTGACGGTACGAGCGGCCCGCCTGCGGGGAATCCGACGGGCCGCCTGGGCGCGACTGCGCGATTTCCCCCAGTTCACGCGGTTGGAGCGGGGGGAAGACGCGGGTCGGACATTCGCCACGCCCGGTCGGGATGCTGCCGCGCTGGGCTAGAATCGGTAGGCGCGTTCCGGCGTGGCTGGTAAGATCAGTGTCGCAGGGGACAATCCATAGTGACTGAACCGCCCCGATTCGGAGTACGGGTTATGCTGCGCTCGCTACTACCGCTGACGATCGGCCTGCTGTGCATGGTCACGCCGTCCGGCGGGCAGACGGTCGCCGTCACGCTGAGTTCGCCGCAGGACGGTTTGACGGTTGCCGGCGGACAGACCATTGAGTGGTCGATCTGGTTCACAGTCTCGGAAGACACGCCATCCACGAATGACGGTCTGGCGCTGCTGTCAGTTGATCTCGTGCAGGACGGCGGCAACCCGGCCGGCATCGAGCTTCAGCCGGCCGAGGGCGTTCCCGCCGGCATGGAAAACTTCAGCCGCCCGGACGGCATCTCGAATCCCGGCGAGGGCGGCGGCCCGACCGGCTATGTCGGCGTGCAGCGCGGCTCGATCGGCGCGTACGATCTGATTCAGATCGGCGGCGGACAGAACAACTTCGGCGTCGCCTCTCCGCCGGGCTCCGGCGTGGGCGAGAACGCGATCGTGGACGCCGCCGTCGGACACGGCGGTTCGGTCTTGCTCGCGAGCGGCTCGTTCGAAGCGCCGTCCGCATGCGGCGAGTTCACCGTCCGAATCGCGAACGGCGTTGCGAACACGCTCGATTCGATCGAGACGCCGCCCACGGCGTCTCCCGCGTCGCCGGCCACGGTGACCTATGCCGCCCAGGCGATCACGTTCACGGTCGGGCTGACCGGCGACATCGATGGCGACAACGCGGTCGGCTTGCCGGATCTCTCGGCGCTGCTGACGAACTTCGGCTTGTCCGGCAGTGGGCTGGAAGGCGACCTGGACGGCGACGGTTCCGTCGATCTGGCCGATCTTTCTGCGCTGCTGGAGAACTTCGGGCTGAGCTGCTGATCGCCTGCCGGACGAATCGTGAGCGACTCGCGGAGCCGATGCGCGCGCTCCCGGTTTCAATCCTCCCGATGGGGTTCGCGGCATGCACGCTCCGAATACCGCACGACGCCGTTTAATCGTCCGTGAATTCGCGATCCAGCGGGTTCTCGCTGCCGCGCTTGCGGCTCTCGCGCTGACCGGCGCCGCGCTCGCCGCGATGGTCTCGACCGCGCAGAGCCAGCCCGCGGCGCCCAGTTCGTTGCCGACGCAGGCCGAGCGGGAGCGCGCATTCGCGGACCTGCTTGCGGACGCGCGAATGTCGGGCACATGGCAGATGAGCGACGGGCAGGGCGGGCGCCTGTCCGAGCCGCGCGGCGACGCGTATCACATCCTGGCCGCGCACAAGGCTGAGTCCGACTGGTGGCAACTTCAGTGCCGGATTCAGTATGGCGAGCACGACGTCGTGTTGCCGGTGCGCGTCCGGGTTGTCTGGGCCGAAGACACGCCCGTCATCACCGTTCAGGACCTGACGCTGCCGGGAATGGGCACCTATTCGGCGCGCGTGCTCTTCCACGGCCGGTACTACAGCGGCGTGTGGTCCGCCGGTGACCACGGCGGCGTAATGAGCGGCGTCGTCTCGAAGCGCGCCGACGAATCCGACGAGCGGTCCGGTTCCGAGCCGGCGCCGTAGCTCACCTTCTAGAGAGCCGTCGCGTGTGAGCTGCGGAAACGAACCGCTCGTTCTCGCTCGCGGCCGGGCTGGGACGCCGCGTCCACACGGCGAACGTTGCAGGCACTCGGCGAAGCGCGGGTTCGCGCCGGCCGACGCCTGCCGGCGCCGCGATCATTACTCGCTCGACGATCGGTCCGCGTCACGGCAGCTCGCCGCGCGTTCGGCGTGCTCGCGCGCTTTCTCGGCGCGGCCGAAGCGAGCGTAGACCTCCGCGATGATCTCGTGAATCGCCGCGGCGGCCGCGGGAACGTCCGCGGCTTGCGCGTCGGCGCGGCGCCCGGCTTCGTCCAGCATGTCGAAGAGCAGCGCCGCGTCGTGTCCGGATTCGGGTGAGAGCGTGGTGAACATGCTTCGCAGGAATTGCTGAACGCGCTGAGACTTGGCGAGCTGCTGCTGCGCAGTGGAGCGCAGTTCGGCCTCGCGGCGAGTCGCTTCCGCGGCTTCGGTCTGCCCGCGCTCGGCGGACTGCCGATGCTGCTCGGCGCGGGCATAGAGCACACTCATCGCCGCGCCGAAGCCGGCGCTGAGCAGCAGCGCCGCGGCGAGAAACGCCGCGATCCTCGGATGACGCCGAACGAGCCGGGACGACTGCGCCAGCAGCGATCGCGGGCGGCTTCGCAGCGCACGGCCCTCGGCGAAGCAGCGAAGATCGTCGGCCAGCAGCGCGGCGCTGGCGTATCGGTCTTCCGGGTCGCGCGCGGCAGCGCACAAAACGATGGCGTCGAAGTCCGGCGGCGTGGCGCGGTTTTGCGAGCGGAGCGACGGCAATGGATCGAGCAGCACCTGCCGCAGCGCGGATTCGCGATCGGGCGCGTCGAAGGGCGGCCGCAGGGCGGCCATCTCGAACAGTGTGACACCCAGCGAGTAGACGTCGCTGCGTTCGTCGACGCGCCCGCCGCCGCGGGCCTGCTCGGGCGACATGTAGCGGACGGTGCCGACCAGATCGTGCGAGAGCGTGAGGGCGGCGGCGGCGTCGACGCGCGCCAGGCCGAAGTCCATCACCCAGGCGTTGTCGTCGCGGTCGATCAGGATGTTTGACGGCTTCACGTCGCGGTGAATGACGCCAAGCCGGTGGGCGTGGTCGAGCGCGTCGGCGACCTGCGCCGCGATGCGGGCCAGACGGCGGAACTCGGCGCCCTGTGGCGCGCGGCCGGCGCGGCGGCGCTCGGCGATTTCGTCGCTGAGCGTGACGCCGTCGATGTGCTGCATGGCGAAGTAGGGCATGCCGTCCTGCTCGCCGCTGGCGTAGACCGGCACGATGTGCGCGTGATGGAGTCCGCCGGCGGCCCGCGCCTCGCGCTGGAATCGCTCGATTGCGTGTGACCAGACGCGCACGCCAGGCAGGAGCACCTTTAGCGCCACCATGCGTTTCAGACTGACCTGCTCGGCAAGGTAAACGACGCCCATGCCGCCCCGACCCAGTTCCCGAATCAGCCGGAAGTCGCCGAAGCGCGCCTCCGCGGCGACGGAGGCAGATTCGGTTTGCCCGACCTGCCGCGCGAGCCGCAGCACGGCGACGAGCTGGCGAATCTCGGAAGCGCGTTCGGGGTGCGCCGCGATCAGCGCGTCGATCGCTTCGCTGGCGTCGCTGGCGCGAAGCTGATCGAGGATCGCGTCGAGTCCGGTCGCCGGCGTGGCGTCCAGCGTAGAGTCCCGGGGCGAGGTGCCGGTCACGCGCGGTCCTCCGCCGGTCCCGTCCGGCGCGGCGCTACGACCCATCATCGCCGATATAACCCAGCGCGCGGAGCTTTTGAAGCAGCTCCGGCGACATCTGCGATTCGCCCTGCTGGCGGCGGTAGGCGGGCGTGACTCGAAGCCAGGCGTCGAGGGCGCGCTGGAGCTTCATCACGCGCTGCGGATCGGTGCTCGCGAGGTTCACCGTTTCGCCCGGGTCGCGCGACAGGTCGAACAGCTCGCGATGCCCGTCGCTCGAGGTCACGTACTTGAACGAGTCTTCAATCACGGCGGTCTGCGCGCACGCGCGGCGTCTCAGCTCCGGGTCGTCGAGCTGTCGCAGGCGCTCGCGGGAATGCGGGTCCGGCTCGTAGCATTCGGCGATCGCGGTTCCACCGGTCTCGCCGCGCTCCGCGATCGCGACCAGGTCGCGCCCGCCGGCGGGCGCAGCCTCGGCGCCGAGCGCCGCGCGAACCAGCGTCGCGTAGAGGTCCGTCTGCTGCACCAGCGCCGAGCAGCGGATGCCCTCGGTGCGGCGCGGCGTCTGCAGAATCAACGGAACGTGGATGAGATCCTGGTAGAGCTGAAAGTGGTGCGACCACATGCCTTTCGTGCCCAGATACTCGCCGTGGTCGGAAGTGATCGCGACGATCGTATTCTCGAGCATCCCGCGCGACGCGTACAGGTCGAACAGGTCTTGCAGCCGGTCGTCGAGCATCCGGATCGCGGCCTCGTATTGAAGCACGAGCGTCTCGCGATCCTGATCGGTCAGGAACGCGTCCCCGTCGATGTTCGCGTCCACGTTCAAGGTGTGCTCGATGTCGCCGTACAGACTCTGCCGCAGGTCGTACGAGTGCTGGACGTTCTCCTCGGACATGAACATCCGCCGATACCGGATCGGAACGCGGTAGGGCAGGTGCGCCGCCATGTAGTTCACCAGCATGAACGTCGGACGGCCGGCGGTTTCGTCGAGCCACTCCGCCACGAACGCGCTGGTGATCGCCCCGCCGTAGTCCGCGTCGAACCACGTGACCGGCGGCGTAATGCCGCGCGATTCGATCCAGTGCTCGATCGCGAAGCGCGACACGCGCTGGAACTCCTGCGGAACGACGCTGCGGTCAAATCCCTGTGACATGTTGGTCGCCGGGCTGATGAGCGGATTGTTCGAGAAGCAGGCCGTCGCGTAGCCGTGCCGCCCGAAGACCTCCGGCAGCGTCTCGAACGCGTCGTCCAGGCGGATCGTCACGTGCCCGACGCCGTGCGTGCGGGCCGGCAAGCCGGTCAGCATCGACGCGTGCGTCGGCACGGTCCACATGCCGTTGGCGATCGCGTTCTCGAACACGATCGCCCGCTTGGCGAGCGAATCGAGGAACGGCGTGGTCGGCCGCTCGTGTCCGTAGGGTCCCAGCCGGTCCGCGCGAACCGTGTCGAGCACGATCAGCAGCACGTGAGGAGACGCGGGCTGCGCCGCTGCCGGGGCGCGCCCGCGCGGCGCGCGATAGCCGTCGGCGTCCAGCAAGGGCGATCGCATGAACACGACCGCAAACAGCGCGGCGAGCGCGCCCACCGCGGCCGTCCCGACGCCGAAGACGCGCGAGAACCGCGCGGCGCCGAGTCGCCCGGCGCAGGCACGCCCGATCGCGTAGATCGAGAGCGAGGCGACGATTCCAATCGACCACACCAGCGCGACGCTGACCCAGTCGGCCGAGCGCGCGATCTCGAGGTCGAGCGGAAGTATGAAGAACGTGACGCACAGGCAAGCTGCGCACACCAGCCACGGGGCCGACGATGTCCCGGGCCGCCTCAGCCACGCGGCATAGGCCAGAGCCGCCGCTAGCAGCGGACCGAGCAACAACAGGAAGTACGTGACGATCGCCCGCCCGGCGGCCGCCGCAACCAGCCAAATCGGCCAGGTCTCCTCGTAGGTCTCCACCGGCGTTAGCAGCATGCCCGCCAGCAGCTCGAGCAAGGCGAAGCCGGTCGAGGCGAGGGCCGTCGCGGCGAGTCCGGCCGCCAGGCACGCGACGAGAGACGGGCGCGGAAGGGCGGGCGCCGCAGCGGGGGTTCGCCCGGCGCCGGGTGACGCGGGATCGCGTTCGGATTCCGGCGCAGACGCGGTCATTCGGTGCTTCCCATGCTTGGCGACGGGGGCGGCTCCTCAGCGCCGCCGCCCGGCAGGAGACGTACGACGACCGCGTCGCCGCGGGCCTGACACTTGGCGTTCAGCGCGCGCTGCGTTCCCAGGTTGATGAGCGCGTTGGCGCCTTTCGCCGCGGCGATCGCCTTCAGCGCCGCGACGGCTTCGACCGGTGTGGCGTGATCGTCGGTGAATACGGCCTCCACCTGACGCAGAATCGCGTAGCCGGGGATTTCGCCGGTCGAACTGGTCGCGAGGATCATCCCGCACAGCCGCTCGCGCTGCTGGCGCACCTCCGCTTCGGCGGCGCGGCGCGCCTCGGCCTCGTCGCGTCGTCGTTGAAGGCGACGCTGCTCGGACCGCCGCTCGCTTCGCGAGAACAGCAGCGCCAGGAGGATGACGGCGATCGCGGCTGCCGCGACCGCAAGAACGACCGGATCGCTCATCGTGCGGAGTATATCGCTTGCGCGTCCCGCGCTCAGGCGCATCGCGCTGCGTTTTTGCACGCCCCGGGTGTAGGATGCGCGTAGCCGGTGCTGCGGGTGGAATCCAGGGAGGACAGAGGCGATGCTCCGCTACCGCGTGATTCATACGTCGCTCGGGTACTGGGCGATCATCCTGAGCGAATCCGGACTGCGAAACGTGCGACTGCCGGTGCGCACACGCGCGGAGGCGCTGGCCGCCGTTCGCGCCGCCGCGCCCGAGGCCGTCGCGGATGAGCGCTGCACCGGCGCGCTGGCCGACGAGCTGACCCGCTATTCGGACGGCGAGCCGGTCGAGTTCAGCGTCGCCTGCGACTGGAGCGGTTTCGGGCAGTTCGAGCAGGACGTGTGGCGGGCGTGCCGGAAAGTCGGGCATGGAAGCACGATCAGTTACGGCGAGCTGGCGCGGCGCGCGGGCAGCCCTGGCGCGGCGCGCGCGGTCGGACGGGCGATGGGGCGCAATCCTTGCCCGGTCGTCGTGCCCTGCCATCGCGTGACGCGCTCCGACGGTTCGCTTGGCGGATACTCCGGCCCGTCGGGCGTGGCATTCAAGCAACGGCTTCTGGAGCTGGAATCGGCGTGGCACGTCGAGCCAGCGTAGTCGCCCGGCCGTGGAAGAATCCGCCAGTCCGCCGATCCGGGTTCGTTTCGCTCGTCAGGTTCGGCCGATCCAGTTAGTCTACGCCGCGCCGACGCGCCGACGCGCCGGCGGCCCGCGGGACGCCCTCGCGCGGCCGGGCGAAAGCGGGCGGGCCGGACGTTGGCGACGACGTGATCGAAATCTCCCAACTGACAAAGCTCTATCCACAGCCGGACGGCACGCGCAAGGCGGCCGTAGACAACGTCTCCTTCGCGGTCGCGCCGGGCGAGGTCTATGGGCTGCTGGGGCCGAACGGGGCGGGCAAGACTACGACGCTTCGGATGGTCAGCGGGCTTTTGCGGCCGAGTTCGGGGCGTGTGCTGCTCGATGGATCGGACGTGACCGACGAGCCGGAACGGATCAAGCGGCGGATCGGGTATCTGACGGCCAATACCGGGCTGTACGCGCGTTTGACGCCGACCGAGATGCTTTTGTACTTCGCGGCGCTGTATGACATTCCGCCGGACGCAGCGCGGGCCCGGATCGACGAATTGTCGGAGTGGCTCGGGATGCAGCGTTTCCACAAGCTGCGCTGCGGAGCGCTTTCGACCGGGCAGAAGCAGCGCGTCAACATCGCCCGAGCGCTGCTGGCCGATCCGCCGATCCTGATTCTCGACGAGCCGACGCTGGGGCTGGATGTGCTCAGCAACCGGTTGATTCTGGAACTGATCCGCACCCAGGCGGCCCGCGGCAAGGCGGTGCTGCTCTCGACCCACGCGCTCGACGAGATCGAGAAACTGTGTCGCCGCATCGGGCTGATCCACGACGGGCGGCTGCTGGCTGAGGGCACGCTGGAGGAATTCCGGCGGAAGACGGGACGCGAGCGATTGAGCGAAATCTTCCTGCATCTGGTGCACGCGGATGAGCCGGTTATCGCGGATTAACACCATCTGGCGCAAGGAGCTGAAGGACACGCTCCGCGATCTGCGGACGCTGGCCGCCATGGTGCTCCTGCCGATGGTCCTGTACCCCGCGCTGATGATCGGCTCGCTCCAGGCGGTCGAGATGCAGGTCAGCTTTCTCGTGACGGAGAAGTACTCCGTCGGCGTGCCAAACGCCGCCACGCAGGCATGGCTGCGCGGCGTGATCGACGACGACGCTCGGTTCCTGAAACAGCTCGTGCAGGACGAGGCCGCCAGCCAGTCGTCCGGCGGACCGCGGCGCGGCGCGGAACAGAGCGCGCGGGCCGGCGTGCGCGAAGCGCCACCGGAGTTTCAGATTCACGTTCTGGACGACGTGCCCGCGGCGATTCTCGCCGGCGCCGTTCACGTCGGGCTCGCGTTTCAAGGTCCGCCGCCGCAGCCGGGCGAGGTCGGATCGGCGGCCGCCGCGATCCTCTATGACGATGCGGAGATTCGCAGCCAGATCGCGTCGGCGGGTCTGTCCGGCGTGCTGGAGCGGACCAATTCGCGCCTGCTGGAAGCGCGGCTGCGATCGCGCGGGCTGTCGGTGCAATTCATCGCGCCGCTGGCGATCCACGAGCAGAACATCGCGCCCAGCGAGCGACTGGCCGGCTCGGTGCTGGGACAGATCGTCCCGCTGGTGCTCATCCTGATGACGATCACGGGCGCGATCTACCCCGCGATCGACCTGACGGCCGGCGAGCGCGAGCGCGGCACGCTCGAGACTCTCATGGTCGCGCCGGTGCCGGCGCTCGATCTGATCGCCGGCAAGTTCGTGGTCGTCACGCTGATCGGGCTGCTGAGCGCGGCGCTGAATCTGGCGTCGATCGGCGGCACGATCTACCTGGCCGGCGTCGGAACGCTGTTCTCGCAGAGCGAGACGCTCCAGTTTCCGTTTCACGCGCTGCCGTGGATTCTGCTGCTGATGACGCCGCTGGCGGTGCTGTTCAGCGCGACGCTGCTGGCGGTGTGCAGTTTCGCGCGCAGCTTCAAGGAGGCGCAGAACTACGTCGTGCCGGTGATGATGGCGGCGCTGATTCCCGGCGTGGTGGGAATCCTGCCGGGCACGCGCCTCGACGGCCCGATTCTCATCATGCCGGTCGCGAACATCGTCGTGCTGGCGCGAGACCTCTTCCTGGACCGCTTCGACGCCGACGCCATTCTGCTTGTGCTGCTCTCGACTTGCCTCTACGCCGGCGCGGCCGTGGCCGTCGCCGCAAAGCTTTTTGGACAGGAAGCCGTGCTCTTCGCGGACTCCGGATCGGTCGCGACGATCTTTGACCGGCGGTTCTTCACGCCGCGCGAGACCCCTTCGACGGCCGCGGCGCTGCTGGTGCTCGTCGTCATTTACACGTTGAATTTCTATCTTCAGCAGGCGATCTCGTCGTCGCCGCGGCTCGCGAGCGGATTGCCGTACCTGAACGCCGTCGCGCTCACGCTGATCGTCCTGCTCGGCTTCGGTCCCTGGTTCGCGGCGCGATACATGAAAATCACGCCCACGACGGCGTTTCAGCTTCGCGTGCCCCCGACACGGGCTTTTCTGGCGGCCGTGTGCTTTGGCGGCTCGACGTGGCTGCTGGTGGGGGCGTGGTGGCGCTGGCAGCAGACGTGGCTGCCGTTGCCGCCGGACATCGAAAACGCCCTGGTCGAGCAGACCCGCTGGATGTCATCGGTGCCGTGGGTGGCGAGCCTGTTCTATCTCGCGCTTGTGCCGGCGCTGACTGAAGAGGTTTTCTTCCGCGGCTACGTGCTCAGCGGCGTGCGATCCGGCGCGGGAAAGTGGACGGCGCTGCTGGTCGTCGCGCTCGCGTTCGGCCTGTTTCATTACAGCGTGTTTCGCCTGGGGATGACCGTCGGGCTGGGCGTGCTGCTGGGACTGCTCGCCGTGCAGTTCCGGTCGATCTGGCCGTGCGTCCTGGCTCACGCGATGCACAATGGCATAGTGCTGATGTCCTCGCGCGACGATGGGCTGCGGCCGTTGCTGGCGTGGCTGGGCTATGGCGATGCGGAGGCCGGCGCGCCGGTATCGTGGGTGATCGGGGCGGCCGTCGCCTGCGGCGTGGGAATCGCGATCTGTCTGGCCTGGCAGGACCGTCTCCATCCGCGATGCGCGCCGGCCCCGGTCGCGGGCGATTCGGCGTGGACCGGCGCGAAAGAACCGGCGTCGTGATTGCCCGCCGGCTGCGTCGATCGGCGGGCCGCCCGGGTTCCGCCGGACGGGTTGGCTCGCGATTCGCAGCGAGCCTATCATCTTCCGGTCGGATGTGTCCAAGAAGAAAGATGCGGTACGGCGACCTGTTTCGGCGATTTCGGCCGCGCCGTTCACGCTCATTCACGGAGCAGCAGCCGATGGTTTCCAGGCTTCGCACGATTCTGGCGGGACTGGCCGCGTTCCTGATCGGCATTCCGCTCACTGAGCGCGCATTCGGGCAGACCGGCGACGTGATCTTTTCGTCGCTGAACCTCGCCGACGCGATCGCCGATTCGGCCGGCGACAGTTGATCGCGGCGCCCGCCCAGCGGGTCCGCCGGCGTATTTTCTATTGCCGTCCGCCAGCCGTCCCATCTAAGATCAGGGTTATGGTGCGCTGACCGGCCGACGAGCCGCGCCCGCTCGGGCGCTGCGCAACCGTCGCTCCCTCGCAGCGCGCTTCCATTCTCCGCCACGAACGACGAACCCGGCCCGCGCGCGAGCGACGCGTCCGTCGTTGTCGCGGCGCGGCGCCCCGAAGCGGGAGCCGAACATGCGCACGCGCCTCGTCATCCTGGCCTTCAGCTCCAGCGTTCCGTCAGTCCTGTACGCGGCTGTGCCCCCGCCAACTTCGGAGAAGGTCGCGCCGGCGCAACCCGCCCCCGTCTCGGCCGTCCCCGCGATGGCCCCGCGCTCACAGGGCGAATACCCGTTCGATCTGCCGCTCGCGCCGTCGCGACTGACGCGGCGACCGCTGCCGCCCAGCGCGCTGACGCGAAGCGGCTTCGTCAGCGTGCAGGTCAACGTGGACGCATTCGGAAACGACATCCTGGGCGACGCGGCCAACGAGCCTTCGATCGCGGTGGATCCGCACAATCCGATCCGCGCCGCGATCGGCTGGCGGCAATTCGACACGATCGAGTCGAACTTCCGGCAGGCGGGCGTGGGTTACAGCCGCGACGCGGGACGGAGCTGGACGTTTCCCGGCGTGCTGACGCCGGGCGAGTTTCGCAGCGACCCGGTGCTCGAGTCGGATTCGCGCGGCTGGTTCTATTACTACAGCCTGACCGGCGAGAGCTTCGCCTGCGACATGTTCATCTCGCTGGACGGCGGCAAGAGCTGGGGCGAGCCGATCCCCGCGTTCGGCGGCGACAAGCAGTGGTTCACGATCAACCGCACGCCGGGTCCCGGCGCGGGCCTTGTGCACGCTTTGTGGAGTCCGTTCGCGTCGCCCTCGGGGCCGAACATCGAGACCCGATCGACGGACGGCGGATTGGAGTACGAGGCGCCGCGCCCGCTTCCCGGGGCGCCGTTCTGGGGCACGATGTCGGTGGGCGCGGGCGGTGAACTGTACGTGTTCGGCGGTAACGGCGCGTTCGCGCGCGCCAGCAACGCCTGGGACGCGCGGCAGACGCCCACGTTCGAGCGCTCGGCGAACATCGCGATGGGCCTGGCCAACGGCTTCAACCCGAGCAGCCCCAATCCCGGCGGCATCACCGGACAAGGCTGGGTGGACTGCGACCGATCGGACGGGCCGTACGCGGACTCGGTCTACGTCGGGCAGACGCTCGATCCGCTGGCGGACATCGACCCGCTCGGCGTCGATCCGCACGACTTCCTGTTTCGACGCAGCACCGATCGCGGCGACACGTGGAGCGGGGTGATCCGCATCAACGACGATCCGATCGAGCACGGCGCGTGGCAGTGGTTCGGCACGATCGCCGTCGCCCCGAACGGGCGTATCGACGCAGTCTGGTACGACTGTCGCAACGACGTGAACCCGGATGACCCGCTAGGCCACACACCGACGTTTTCGGAGCTGTACTACTCGTATTCGGACGACGGCGGCCAGAGCTGGGCGCCGAACGTCGCGGTCAGCCCGCCGTTCAATCACTTCCTCGGCTATCCGAATCAGAACAAGCTGGGCGATTACATCGACATGGCCTCCGACAACGTCGGCGCCAGCGTGGCCTATGCGGCGACGTTCAACGGCGGCCAGGACGTTTACTTCGTTCGCATCGGCGAGCACGACTGCAACGGCAACGGCGCGCCCGACTCGAGCGACATCGCGGGCGGCGGATCGGATGACATCAACGGCAACGGCGTGCCGGACGAGTGCGAGTGCCTGGCCGACTTCGACGGCTCGGAGCGCGCCGACCTCGCCGACTTGTCCATTCTTCTGACGAACTATGGCGTCGGCGGCGGCGCGACATCCGCGGACGGCGACGTGGACGCCGACGGCGATGTGGACGACGCCGATCTCCTGGCGCTGCTGCGCTCGTTCGGCACGTCGTGCCCGTGGGCGCGACGGGCGACGGACTGCAACGGCAACGGGATCGACGATGCCGAGGAGATCGCCTCGGGCGCCAGCGGCGACTGCAATCGCAACGACCTGCCGGACGAGTGCGACCTCGCCGCCGGCACGAGCGAAGACTGCGACGGCAACGGCCGGCCGGATGAATGCAATCCCGATTGCAACGGGAACGGCGTTTCGGACGAGTGCGATCTTTACTTCGGCGCGTCGACAGACTTCAACTTCAACGCGATTCCGGACGATTGCGAGCAGTGCGACGACGTCCAGGCGATTCGGCTGGTCGCGCCGGAAACGCAGCAGCTCGATCGGTTCGGGTTCTCCGTGGACATCCGCGGCGACGTCGCCGTGGTCGGCGCGGATCGCCATGATTTCGCCGCCGCCGACGCCGGCGCGGCCTACGTGTTCCGCCGCGGATCGGCCGGCTGGACTCGCGAGGCGCGCCTGGTCGCGCCGGACGGCGCCGGCAACGATCGCTTCGGTTGCGCCGTCGCGGCCGGCGAAGACTACATCGTCGTCGGCGCGCGGCAGGACGACGACAACGGGGCGAATTCCGGATCGGCGTACGTGTTCCGGTTCGATGGCGCACGCTGGAACTTCGAGCAGAAGCTGACGCCGGCCGGCGCGGACGCCGGGGACCAGTTCGGCAGCGCGGTCGATGCGGACGGGGCGACCGTGCTGGTCGGCGCGTCGTTCGCGGAGATCGGCGGCGTGAGCGCGGGCGCCGCATACGTGTTCGAATACAGCGACGGCGTCTGGGCGCAGCACGCGCGGCTGGCGTCGATCGACGCCGCGAACAACGACGAGTTCGGGTCCGCGGTATCGCTGGACGGCGGGAGGGCGCTGATCGGCGCGCCGGGCGACAACGACGGCGGCATCCGGTCGGGCTCGGCGTACGTCTTCGATCGCGTGGGCGACTCCTGGTCGCAAAGCGCAAAGCTGCTCGCGCCGCTGCGCGCGGCGTCCGATCGGTTTGGCGTCGCCGTCGCGTTGAGCGGCGTCGTCGCGATGATCGGCGCGCCGCAGACCGACGATCTGTTCACCGATTCAGGCGTTGTGCATGCGTTCGCGCTTCAGGAGCAGACCTGGGAGCATGCGGCGCGTCTCACGTCGAGCTCGAACGGCTTTATGGACCGGTTCGGCACCAGCGTCGGACTGGACGGCGCGCGGATGATCGCCGGCGCGCTGCTCGACGATCCCGGCGTGGCCGATGCCGGAAGTGCATACCTGTTCGAGTTCGACGGTTTCGCGTGGGTCCAGACGCGGGCGTACGCGCCGGCCGGCGCAAGCCAGAGCGACCGCTTCGGCGGCGCGGCGGCGCTGCATGCCGATCGGGCGGTGGTTGGCGCGGATCAGTTCACGAACGGGACAGGCGGCTCGGGCAAGGCGTTCGTGCTCGATTTCGGCATTGCGTGCGACGAGCCGTGATGCGCCGGGATGGCGCCCCGTCGTCGGCTGCCGCGCGGGCGCGCATGGCGGCGCGAATGGAATACAATCCGCCGGTCGGCACGCTTGCCGCGGCGGATCGGGATCGCCCGAAGCGTGCGCCGGCAACGGAACTTGCTCGCAGGAGTGACCTCATGGCCTACCAGTTGCCGCAGTTGCCGTATCCGCATGCCGCGCTCGAGCCGCACATCGACGCCCGGACGATGGAGATTCATCATGGCAAACATCACCAGGCGTACATCAACAACGTGAACAAAGCGCTCGAGGCGCACGCTGACCTCGCGGCGCTTTCGGTGGAAGAACTGCTGAAGAACATCGAGCGCGTGCCCGAGGCCATCCGCCAGACGGTCATTAACAACGGAGGCGGGCACGCCAATCACGCGCTGTTCTGGCAGACCATGGGACCGGGCAAGGGCGGCGCGCCCTCCGGCAAACTGGGCGAGGCGATCCAGAGCGCGTTCGGCGGGTTCGACAAGTTCAAGGAAGTCTTCGCGACGGCCGGCGCGACGCGTTTCGGGAGCGGCTGGGCCTGGCTGGTCGCCGACGAGGCCGGCAAGCTCCAGGTCTATTCCACGCCGAATCAGGATTCGCCGCTGATGAAGCGGCACACGCCGCTGCTGGGGCTGGACGTGTGGGAGCACGCCTACTATCTCAACTACCAGAATCGCCGCCCCGATTACATCGCCGCGTGGTGGAACGTCGTGAACTGGGACGCGGTGGCGGCGCGTTTCGCCGGCAAGCACTGACCGGACGGCGTCCAGCGGACGGGCCAGCGTGAGCGCGAGCAAGCCGCCGCCGGCGTGTCACGTCGTCTGGGCGAAGCTGGACGCGCCGCTCGGACCCGCCACGTTTTCCTGCGACACGCTGGCGCCCGACGAGCTCGACCAGATTGCCGTGGCCGCCGCGGCGTGGCGCGATACTTCCTACGCGGTGGCCCGTATCGAACAGGTTCGCGCGCACCACGGACTGGCGCCGATCGTCGTCATCCAGACACTGCCGCAATGGCGATCGTCCGAGCTGACGTGGACGCCGGCGGCTTCTCCATTCGAGCCGGCCCGCCTGGTCGAAAGCGACCCGGGCGTCGCGGCGCTCGCAGACGGTCAGACCGTTGACGCGGCGATTCGAAGGCGACGCGGGTCGGCGCTTTCGCGCGCCGCAACGCGCCTGGGCGTGCCGCTGGCGCTCTACATCGTTCTGCCCTTGAACGCCGTGGTCAACATACTCGCCACGCGATCCTGGACGACCGTGGGAATCTGGATCGGGGTGATGGCGGCGTGCGTGCTGGGTGCGATCGTGGTGGGCCTGCTGTCCGTTCCGTGGTACCTGGTGCCGGGCGGGGTCGTGATACGCCGCGTCGCGCCATGGCGATTGAACGAACGGATCGAACTGTGCACCGCGCGTGATGCGACGCTCATGCTTCGCCCCGGTCCTTCGGGCTGGCTGGCGGAAGTCTGGCGCATGCGGTCCGGGAATCCGGCCGTTCGCGTCGACGCCCGGTCGCTCACCGAGCGAGAAACGAGCAGCCTGCTGGCGGCCTGGTGCAGTCCCGTGCCGCCGCCGCCGCCTGAACGTCTGGCCGAGCTGGGGACGCTTCGACCTGCACAGGTCTGAGTTCGTCCCTTGCGTTCGCGCGGCGTCGTTGTCGCGGACGCCTCGTGTCGCCGCCGCGAGCGGCTGCGCAGCCGATCCGCTATGCGTGCGTCGTCACCGGCGTCGGACGGTCGTTAGTCGCGGGCTGCGCCTTGCGCCGGCGGTGGCGCTTTTTGACGATGCCGCGCCGTGGCGGCCCGCTGGCGCGCGGCGCGAGCGAGTCGAGCAGGCGGAGCGCGTCGCGCGCGTCGTCGGCGGAAGCGTCCGCGCCGATTTCCTGCCACAGCCCGTCCGCGCGTTCAAACACGCCGCCCGAGACGACCACATTCATCTTCGGGCAGACACCGATCTCGCGAATGCGATCGATCAGACCGCGAATGTCCGGAACGAACTGCGGCGCTGCGCCGACAATCAGCAACGCATCCGGCCGCACCTGTCCCAGCAGCGCGACCATCTCGTCGTGCGGAACGTTCGGTCCCAGCAGGTACACTTCCCAGCCGCTCGCTTGCAGCAGATCCGCCATCACCTGCGCGCCGATCTCCTCGCGCTCCTGCGGCGCTCCCACGATCACCACGCGCCGCCCGTTCGACGTCCGCCGGGGAAGATGGAGCTGCAACTGATCGGCCACGGTGCGATTAATGCGCGCCGCCATGCTCTCAGCCGCCACGTTGATCCGGTCCGTGCGGAACAACCGGTCGATTTGCGCCGTCGCCGGCCAGACCACGTCGCACAGCAGCGATTCGGCCGGCGCGCCGCTCGCAACGGCTTCCTGGATCATCGTGACGCATTCGGCGCGCCGCCCGGCGAGCAGCGGCTGGAGATAACGGGTCAGCAGAAGCTGGGTCATGCGAAAGCGCCTCCTTTAGCCGATGATCGCTCGCCGCGCCACTCCGCGCGTGGGGGCCCTAGCCGCCGCATCGAGCGAATCACTGTCGGACCGGGCGCTTCCCTGCGGCCGGAAAAACCTGCCTGCCCCGCGGTGGGTTCGAACGGGGATGCTGTCAGTATCGGGGCGGGGCGGGCGGAGAATTCAGCGGCCGGCGGAACGTTGCGCCGCCTGACGCCCTGGCGTCGCGACGCCTTTGCGCGGCACTCTCGCGCCGCGTGGAATGGGATGCCGCGGACCCGCGGATTCTCAGACCGCGCGCTGCTTGCGCGGCCTGGGAATCGGAGTGGGCGCGCCCGCCGTCCCTGCGCGTCGCCGATGCCGGCAGTCGCGTTGGGTGCATACAATGCGCCGTCACGTCGTTCGGATCGAGCGTTCCGAACCGCGTCACCGCGGAGGCTGTTCGATGGCGGCTGACCAGAGCCAGATCAGTCCCGATCCGATGCCGCGCTGGCGGCAGATCGAGCGCATGTTCCTGGACGCGGTGAAGCTGGACGGTCCGGCGCGCGACGAGTTCCTCACGCACAGTTGTGGCGGCGACGATCAACTGCTCTCGGCGGTGCGGCTGATCCTGGGAACGGGCGGCGACGCTACGCAGGCGTCCGTTCCGTCGCCGTTGCGGCCGTCGGCCACCGCGGCTGATTCGATCGAGCCGGGCACACGCGTCGGACCGTACGAATGCGTTGAGCGGCTCGGCGAGGGCGGCATGGGCACCGTGATGCTGGCACGGCAGGAGCGGCCGGTGCAGCGCGTGGTGGCGCTCAAGGTCATCAAGTCCGGCGTAGACAATCGGTCCGCCCTGGCGCGTTTTCACGCCGAACGGCAGGCGCTGGCGCTGATGAACCACCCGAACGTCGCGGCGGTGTACGAAGCCGGCGAGACCGATTCAGGCCGGCCGTATTTCGTCATGGAATATGTTCCGGGTCAGCCGATTACTCGTTACTGCGACGAGCGCCGACTGGCGCTGCCGGCTCGGCTGGAGCTGTTCGTATACGTGTGCCAGGCCGTGCATCACGCGCACCAGAAGGGCGTCATCCATCGCGACATCAAGCCGTCGAACGTGCTCGTGACCGAAGTCGGGGGCAAACCCGCGCCGAAGGTGATCGACTTCGGGCTGGCGCGGGCGCTTCAGCAGGACGGACCGGATCGCACGCTCGTCACCCAGTACGGCGAAATCGTCGGCACGCCCGCGTACATGAGCCCGGAGCAGGCAGACTATCGCACGGCCGACATCGACACCCGCACGGACGTGTATTCGCTGGGTGTGCTGCTCTACGAGCTGCTTACGGGCCGTCTGCCGTTTGAATCGAAGCCGTCCCAGCCGCACCTTCAGGACCTGCTGCGCGCGATCCGGGAGACGGATCCGCCGCGTCCCAGCGCGCGGTTCTCGTCCGCCGACGCCGCGCCCGAGGCGAGCGCCGTGCGCGGTCTGCGTCCGGAAGCGCTGCGCCGGGCGCTGCGCGGCGACCTGGATTGGATCGTTTTGAAGGCAATCGAGAAATCGCCGCAGCGGCGATACGCGTCCGCGGCCGAGCTGGGCGGCGACGTCGAGCGCTTTCTGCGCGGGGACGTCGTCTCGGCACGCGAGCCGACGCTTCGCTATCGCGTGGGCAAACTCGTCCGGCGTCACCGGATCGAGTTCATCGCGACGGCCAGCGTCGTGGCGGCTCTGGTGTTCGGTCTGGTCGGAATGACGTTTCAATACCGTCGCGTGCTGGCCGCCGAACAGCGGCAGACGCAGTTGACGCGGCGCGCCGAAAGCGCGCGGGCGGCCGAGTCCGCGCAGCGCGCCTATGCCGAGAGCAGCCGACGCCGCGCCGAGCTCGAAGCGGCGAAGTCGGCGGCCGTCAGCCGATTCCTCGGAGATCTCCTTTCGTCGGCCGATCCGGATGTGAATCAGGGTCGGCAACTGACGGTTCGCGAAGCGGTCGATGACGCGGCACATCGGCTCGAAGCCGGAGCGCTGAGCGGACAGCCGGAAGTGGAGAGCGCCGTCCACTCGACGCTTGGGCAGGTGTACGAGTCTCTGGGAGACATGCAGTCCGCCGAACGGCAGACGCGCCGCGCGCTGGAACTGGCGCAGCTCGCGCCAGACTGGGACATTGAGTCCGACGCAGGTCTCCGAACGAAGCTCTCGGCGCTGCTGACCGTGCTCGATCGGACGGACGAGGCGCTGACGCTCGCCGAAGAGTCGCTCGCCCTGCGCGAGTGGGCCTTCGGCGAGGACAGCCTGAACGTCTCCGCGTCGCTCGATGCCCTGGCCGGCGCTCGCCGCGAGCGGGAAGATCTGACCGAGTCCGCGTGGCTGCGCGAGGACTCGCTGCGCATCCAGCGGGCGCATCGCGGGCCGGATGATCCGGAGCTGGCGACCGCGCTCAGCAGTTGCGGCGTGCTGCTCGCGCAGCTCGGCCGATATCGAGAGGCCGAGGCGGCCTATGACGAGGCCATCTGCATATTGCGCGGCGATCCGACCCGCCGGCAACTCGACCTCGCGAGGACGCTCAGCAACTTCGCGGCGCTGTGCGTGGACATGGGCCTGTTGGATCGGGCCGAGCCGTTGCTCGAGGAGACGCTGTCGCTCTACAAACGGCTGCTGAGGGAAGATCATCCCCACCTGGCGATCACCCTGAACAACCTGTCGAGCCTCGCGTACGACCGCGGGAACTGGGCGCAGGCAGAGTCCTACGCCCGCGAGAGCCTGCGCATGCGCCGCTCCCGCCTGGCCGGCGATGACTCCGACATCGCGTTCGGAATGGGGAACCTGGCCGCAATCGTGCTCATTCAAGGCCGCCAGCAGGAGGCCGAGGCGCTGCTGCGCGAGGCGCTCGACATCGCTCGAAAGTGCGAATCGCCCAACCGGCTCGTCATCGCCAAGTTGCTCTACGACCTGGGCGACGCCGCGTCCGCGCGGAACGACCACGCCGAGGCGATCGAGCGGCTGCGCGAGTCGGTTCGATTGTGGCGCGAAACGCTGCCGGCCGGGCACTTTCAGATCTCGATCGGGCTGGGATACCTCGGCTTCGAACTCATGCAACTGGGCCGATTCGACGAAGCGGAAGCGGCCTTTCGCGAAACGGTGGACATTCGCCGCGAGCAGCTCCCGGATCACTGGAGCCGATGGTTCGCCGAAGCGCGGCTCGGCGCCTGCCTGTCGCGACAGGGTCGGTTCGCCGAGGCTGACGAGTGGATCACGCGCGGCGTCGCGGGAATGGAAGCGTCGTCCGACACGCCGCGCGCGCAGCTCCGCTCCGCGCTCGAAGACATCGCACGGCACAATCGGGAGTGGCACGCGGCCGAGGCGTCCGCCGAGCGCGAGGAAGCGATTCGCCGCTGGGAGACGCGCCTGCGCGATTTCGACGCCGCCGCGAGCCAGCCCGGCGAGTAAGCGTTCGGGCGACCGGCCGCGGCGCGATCGCATCCAGGCGAACCGCTGCATCGACTTCACGCGCGGGCGGCGACGCGAACCCGCCTATCGCGCGCACAGCGCTTCGACCACGCTTTCCCAGAGATCGCCCGGGGGGGCGCCGTTGGCCAGCAGCGCGAACGCCAGCGTCTCGCCGCCGGCGTCGGTCGCATAGCCCGCCAGCGTCCGCACGCCGCGGATCGTTCCGGTCTTGGCGACCACGCAGTCGCGCACGCCCGGCTCGCGGAAACGGCGAGACAGCGTGCCTTCGTCGCCCGGGTCGGCGAGGCTGTCGACGAACAGGGCGCGGTGAGGTCCGCGGCGCATCGCCACCAGCACGTCTACGATCGTCGCCGCGCTCACGCGGTTTTCGTGGCTCAGGCCGCTGCCGTCGCGGAGCGTCGCGGCGCGGAGATTCACGCCCAGCTCCTCCAGCCGCCGCGCCATCACGCGTGCCCCGGCTTCCCACGTCCCCGGCGTCTGGCTCCGCGCGCCGCCGAGCTCATAGGCGCTGAGCGCTTTCATCAGGCATTCGGCGAACAGGTTCTGACTGAACGTGTTGCAGCGCCACAGCACGTCGGTGAGCGGGGTCCGGTGAACGAACAGCAAGTCCGCCGTCGCGACCGCCTCCGGCGTCAGCTTCCGTCGCACGACCTCGCCTTCCACCGTGATTCCGCGGCGCTGAAGCGCGAGCTTGAGCGCATACCCGAAGAAGACGGTCGGGCGATTGACGCTGACCGGCGCGAAATCGCCGCTGCGGGCCGCCGTCCCGCGGAATTCGAATCGGTCGCTGGAAGATTCGCGGTGGACCACCGGCTCGTGCCGCCCGCCGGCGCGCAGCGCGTTCGTGTAGAAGCTCTCGGGCACGTCCGGCCGCAACGTCAGCGTGACGCGCCCGTCGGCGACGCGAATGGAGGAATCGAGGCAGTTGTCGTTGAAGTTCAATCCACCGACCGGCGCCTGATACCAGGCCTGGTGCTGGTCGGACGGCCAGTCCGGATGCCGGCCGACCGCGTCAAAGACGGAATCGTCGAGCGCCAGCGTCCGCAGCCGCCGGATGCCGCGCGCGGCGAGCGCAGCGGCCCATTCATCCAGCTCATAGTGAAGCGGACGTCCGCGCCGCTGCGCTAGTCGCTCGTCGCCCAGCCCTGGGTCGCCTCCGCCGAGCACGAGCAGCTCGTCGCCGGAGAGCAGAAAGCGCGTCTCGAAGGCAAAGCCCGGTCCGAGATGCTCCAGCGCCGCGGCCGTCGTGAGCAGCTTCATGACGCTGGCCGGCTTGAGCGGAAGGTCGCCTTCGCGGGCGAAGCGAGTCTCGCCGGACTGGACGTCGGCGACGACCAGCCCGACCAGCGTCCGCTGCGGCACGCGGCTCAGCACGGCGATCAGTCGCTTTTCGGTGGAATCGAAGTCGCCGGCGCGCGTCGCCGCGCTGCACATCAGCGTGGTCAGCGCCGCCAGCGCGACGGCGGCGAATCGTTTGCGAGGTCTCTGCTCACGCGTCAATGCCGGATGCCCTCCGCAGCAGATGCACGATGCGCCGAAGCGGCTCCGGAAAGGGCGCTTCGAACTCCATGATCTTTTCGAGAATCGGGTGCCGGATGGAGATCTTCCAAGCGTGCAGCGCCTGCGTTCGCAGGAACGCTTCGGGCGAGCCCTCGCCCGTCAGACTCTGCTCGCTGACCGGTCGGCCGCCGTACATCGTGTCGCCGGCGATCGGGTGTCCCAGGTGCGACATGTGCACGCGGAGCTGGTGCGTGCGGCCTGTCTTGGGAAGCAGTCGCACGAGCGAATATCCGCGGTATCGCTCCGCCACTTCGTACGTGGTCTGTGCCGGCTTGGCGATGTCGATCTTGTTCTCGCGGATCATGACCGCGAATTTCTCGCGCACCGTCGGATGCACGCCGATGGGCGCGTCGATGACGTCGCTGTCGAGCTGCACGCGGCCCTCGACCACGGCGACGTACATCTTCCGCACGGTGCGCCGTTCGAACTGAAGCGAGGTTCGCCAGTGCGCCTCGTCCGTCTTCGCCACCAGCATCACGCCGGTCGTCCACTTGTCGAGCCGGTGAACGATGCCCGGGCGGAACGGGTCGGAGCCGTGACTGAGCGTCGAGGCGTAGTATGCCAACCCGTTCACGAGCGTGCCGGTTTGCTCGGCGTGCGCCGGGTGGCAGATGATGCCGGCCTGTTTGTTGATGACGATCAGGTGCTCATCCTCGTACAGCACGTCGATCGGGATCGGCTCCGGCACGACGTCGGGCGGCGTTGGGTCGGGAATGAGGAGGTCGACCAGGTCGCCGCCGCGCATTTCGTAGCTGCTCTTGGTCGGCGCGCCGTTGACCGTGATCGCGCCCTCTTTGATCAGGCGTTGGATCGCTGTGCGCGACAGGTGCGGGTAACGCCCGTGCAGGTACTTGTCGAGCCGTCGGCCCGGCAGGCGGCGGCGGATGTGAATCCGCGCGCGGGTCACGCCGGTTTCGTCCGCCGGGGCGGGCTGGTCGAGAAGCTCGTCCTCTTCCGAGATCACGGGTGTGAATTCACCGAAGGCTGGCCCGCGCCGGCCCGCGCGAACCGGACGCGCCGAAACCGCGGGGCGGGTTACTGGACTCTATCGAGCTCCGCCGTCACCGTCAGACGGACTCGCGCCGCCGTCGTCCGGCGCATCGCTCGCCGCCGGCGCGTCGGCGTCGGTCTTGGCGTCACCCGCCGGATCGGCGGGAGTCGGGTCGGTCGGCTGACTTTCGGCCGGCGATTCCGCGCTCGCTGGAGCGCTGGCAGCCGGCGCGGACGCCGGAGGCGGTGGGGGCGGCGGAAGGCCGGGATTCATCGTGATCGAACGCGGAACCCGGTCGAGCGACTCGCGCCGCGAGCCGGCCAGCGACACGAACGGAGAGCCGGCGAACTCGGGATTCTGGGTCAGGCGGTCATACGTCGCCCGGGCCTGATCCATCTCGCGCATTGACTCGAACACAGCCGCGAGCTGATACATGGCGGCGGCCCGGATGACCGCCGGTCCGCCGCCGGACGTGATTGCCTCAAGCTCGGCGCGCGCTTCGTTGAGCTTGGCGGCATCGCCGGACGCGCCGCGCGCGTGCAGCGCTTCGGCAAGCCTGAGGCGGGTCGTGGCCGACAGCGCTTCGTTCGCGGTGGAGCCGGCGATCTGGCGGAGCTGATCGAGCGGCGCGTCGCCCAGCGCGGGATCGGTCGAATCGACTTGCTGAAGGGCGGCCCAGCCGGATTCGACCGCGGCCCGAGCGCTCCAGGACCAGACGCGGTAGCTGACATACAGGAGAATCGCCAACGTAACCGCCGCGATTCCGTAGATCACGCGCCGATCGCGCAGGTGCACGAGCTGATCGAGCATTTCGCCCAGCTCGTTGGTCTTCAACTGATGACGCGTGTCAGCGTCCATTTCTTCATCCTCACGGCCGGGCCGGGCGACCCGGGCCGACGTGCGCTGTCGCAGGCTCGTTCGGGTTCGTCGCGAGCGCTACTCGGGGCGGCGGCGCGGCGCCGGCGGCTCGCGTTCCGCATTGCCGACCGGCCGCGGGCCGATCTCGATGTTCACCACCGTCTTGCCAGAGGACGGCCCGATCCGGACCGAGCACGTCTCTCGTTCGCTCTCGAATACGAGCGAATAAGTCCCGCGGTCCATGCTCGAGGTGCGCAGCTCGAATCCGGCCGAGGGCATGAAGTCTTCATAGAAGCGCTTCACGTTCGGGCGGTCCGTCGATCCGATATACTCGCACTTGGCGATGCGGTACTGACCGCTGACATACGCCTGGCTGTTCTTATCCACCAGCCGGAATCCGGACGGCTTCGGAATGTCCTGAATCACCGGATCGCGAACGGCCGACGCCGTCACGCCGTCCTGACCCTGTCCGGCCGAGTTGCACCCGGCCAGCAGAGCCGCCAGAAGCGGCGCGAGCGACAGGTATCGGGGCATCACGATCCTCCTTCTCAGGCTGGCCGCGATTGTACGCACGCGGTCGAGGGCGTCAAACACCGACGCCCCGGGAGCATACGATCGCCCGCTCGACCTGGACCAACGCCGAGCGACGCCGCTCGTCGATAGAATAAACGGGGTCGCGGACGCCTGGCAGCGCGAGAACCTCGATTGGCCGATCACCGATCCACGCCATCGCTCGCAGCGCCATCGCGGCGCGCCCAGTTCCGCGCGCTGTTGCGAAACTGGGACGCGCGGGCCCGCCTCGCTTCGGTCGCCGCACGTGTCATCGCCGCGCTCGCCGGGCTCGCGGTCGTCGCGCTCGCGGCCGTGGCTCTGGATCACGCCCGCCCCGGCGGACTTCCCCGGCTGCTGATCGCCGGCATGGGCGCGATGGCGCTGCCCGCGTGCCTCGCGGCGGCCGCGGTCGGCGCCGTGATCGCCTGGCGTCGCGCCTGGAACCCGGCCTACCTGGCGCGCGCCGCCGAACGAGCAAACCGCCTGCCGCACAACCCGCTGCTGAACGCCGAGCTGCTCTCGCGCACGCCGTCTTCCGCGGCGGAGGCCTGCGCGGCGCAGGCGCTGCAAGCGATCGACTCGGCGCCGCGCGCCGTGTCGCCGGACCGTGCCGCCGGTCTGTCGCGCGCGTTCACCGCGGCGGTTGCGGTGGCGATCGGGTGGATCGCACTCTTCGTGGTGACGCCGAAGCCCGTCGGCCCATCCATCGCGCGATTTTTCGGGGCAGACATTCCGGCGCCGCGCGCCACGCGGATCGAGCTCGTCCGGCCGACCTCGGACCAGGCGATCTATGTCGGAGAGCCGGTCGAACTGGTCTTTCGCGTCGACGGGCGGAATGCGCCGGAAGTGCTGCTCGACCTTTGGCCGGACAGCGCAGACCCGGCGAACGCGTTGACACGATCCTGCGGGCGACTGACCGGCGATCAAGCGGGTCGCCTCTGGTCTACGACGCTCGCGCCGAACGAGCTGACCGGGACGATCGCCTACCGCTGCCGCGCCGGCGACGCGGCGCTGGAAGGCACGCTCGAAGTGCGTCCGATTCCCTCCGAGCAATCGCTGCGACTCACGATCACGCCGCCCGTGTATGCCGGTTCGCCGTTCGAGCTCGACGCGCCGCCGGAGCTCGACGTGCTGGCGGGGTCTCGGGCGGTTGTGCGTCTGGTCGCCAGCACCGAGATCCGCGAGCCGGTGCTCGTCTTCACCGGCGGCGCGACGGCGCGCACACGCATGTCGCTGGTGGGGTCTGCCTCGCGCGAGGCTGAGGTCGCGTTGCCGCTGCTCGAATCGGTCCGCTACCACGTCGAGATGAAGGACCGCTGGGGGCGTTCGGCGACGACGCCGGAACGGTCGCTCAGCGTCGTTGCGGACGCGCCGCCCGCGGCGGCATGGGAGACGCCCCGGACCGGCGACGACGCGCCGCTGGACCCGAGCCGAATTTCCGAATTGCGTGCGGCCGCGAGCGACGACGTCGGCCTTTCGGCGGCCACGCTGGTCGCCCAGTGCGGCGAACAGGAGATGCGAATCGAGTTGCCGCTTCCGGCGACGCATCCGGATCCGTGGCCGGCGGGTGTGCGCGAGGTGCTCGCGCTGCCCGTTGAAACGATCCCGCTCTCGAATCAACACGAAACGACCGTCTGGCTCGAGGTGACCGACAACCGGCAGATCGCGGGGCAACCCGCCCCGCAGTCTGCTCGGACCGCGCCGCTGCGGCTCCGCCGCATGCCGGGAGTGGAGGCGTACGAGCGAGACGCGCTCGGCCGCGACGCGGGTGCGGACGCGCCGAGCGCGGGTGATGACGTGAGCGGAGAATCCGGAAGCGGCGAATCTCCTGCCGGTTCCGGCGGCGGCGCAACGGACGCCGACGGAGAGTCCCAGGTGGAATCCGGCGCGAAAGGCGACGGCGGCGATCGCGCCGACGATGCGCAGGCTCCCGCAGGCGCGAGCGAACCGGGCGATTCCGCATCGGCAGAAGCGCCGGACGTGTCCGACGACGCGCTCGATTCCAGCGATGGGGGCGTGCCCGAGCGCGAAGCTCCACCCGCCGCCGAAGCGGGCGACGGCGCGCCGGATTCCGCCTCGCCGAGCGTCGATGCGCCGGACGCGGCGTCGCAATCGAACGCGACTTCGCTGGAGAAGGAGTTCGAGCGTCGCGTTCAGGAAGTGCTTCGTGAGTTCGGCGACGAGCTGGCGGACGCGGGAGGCGCAGCGGAAGCACCCGACCCTCCGAACGTGAATCGCCGTGAGCCGCCGACGGGCGACGACGCCGCCGAACGTCACGCGCGCGACGGACCGACTTCGCAGGAGTCTTCCGATGAGGTCTCGCCGTTAACGGATCAGAAGCGATCGGGGCCTGGCGATTCGGAGAGCGGCGACGCCGCATCGCAACCGTCCAGCTCGGACACGACGCCGGAGCGCGACCGTGGGGCGTCGAACGCGATCGGCCGCGGCGAGTCGAGCGGCGAATCATCGCCCGATGACGGGAAGCGTGATCCGACAGGTCGCGGTGCTCCGACGGGCGCAGCCGCTCCGAGCAGCGGCCGCGGTGGCAGCGATCCGAAAGATGAGGCCGATGTCGCCGGCGGCGGCGCAGACGCTGGCGGACTCGGCGTCGATGTCCCCGGCGGCAGACCCAGCGACGACGTCGACGGCGCAGCGGACGCTGACGGCGCAACGGACGCCGACGGAGAGTCCCAAGTGGAATCCGGCGCGAAAGGCGACGGCGGCCCTGAAGGCGCGTCGGGCGATCCGGCCGTGAGCGATCGCGATTCGCCTTCAAGCGCGACCGGGTCGTCACTGGAAGAGCGCGCCCGCCGCGCGCTGGAAGAGTTGCTGAACGCGCCGGACGCGCCGCTCGAGGAAGAGCTGATGCACGCCGGCTGGACGCCCGAGCGGCAGGCGTTGCTCCTCGAGCGTGTCCGTGAGCTGCGCGCGCTGGCAGAGCGTGCCTGGTCGGCTGGCGCGCCGCTTCGCTGGAGGCCGGAGCGGGACGTCGGCGACTCGGCCGTTTCGCCCGGCGCGCCGATCCCAGGGTTCGGCCGGCGCACGCAGGGAAGTCTGACGAGCGACCTGTGCGCCATCGCGCCGCCGCCTGAGCAGCGTGTCGAACCGTCGCTGGCGGCGCTGCTGGAAGCCTACTACGAAGCGCTGGCCGCGCGGGCCTCCGCCTCGCAGCCGTCCGGAGCGGTGAGCGCTCCCTAGTGTCGTGCCTCAAAAATACTGCGCCGTTCAGAGCCGCGACCGTAAGGGAGCGGGGGCTGCGCGAGAAGCTGCCATGTCCGATTCCCCGCTCCCTGACGAGGCTTTTGCGCCAGCGCGTAACATCCTAGTAATACTAGG
>CAZKJT010000018.1:0-80928 GCA_964553225.1 uncultured Planctomycetales bacterium
CCGTACGCACGGTGGTGTGACAGGGACAGCCCGCGAGGGCCTACCTGTGTCGATTTCACTCGGCGACGCGCTATCCCAGCCCCGTCGCCGGGAACGGAAAGCCCGCCGGCGCGGGCGACGACTTGAAGTCATCGACATAGCAGCGCATCGCCGCGTCGCAGACGGCGTAGCCCCAGTTCATGATCCTCTCCTGATCTGAGTCGCTGAGCGCCGCCAGCCGCGTATCGATGGCCGCGATCGCCGCGGTGCGGTCGGGCGGGCACGGCAGTGCGTCGGGCTGCCGGTAATCGGCGAGGAGCGTCTGAATCCCCCAGTACGTGCCTTTGTGCGGTTCCGTCTCGTCGCGAAACGCTGCGATCGCCTGCCGCCGGCGCAGGCTCGACGTCTGGTGTTGCAGCAGGTCCATCAAGCGCCGCGAATGCCAGAGCCAATCGCCGGCCGGCGCGAGATCATCCGGCATGCGGCGGCCGGCATCGCTGATGAGCACCGTCTTGCACTGTTTCCAGACCGCCTCGAGACCCAGGTTGTCGTATACGCCGCCGTCCGTCAGCACGGCTTCCTCGCGCAGGGGGGGCGCGACCGGTTCGCGCGGCACGCCCGGACGGAACGCGCAGCCTCGCAGGTCCATCCGCATCGGCGACAGGAACGGCGGAAACGCGCTGGAGGCCGCGACGGCCGCCGCGAGCGGCACGCTGGGTCGGTCTACGATTCCGACGCGATAGTCGGCCATGTACGGCTTGGAGAAGCGCCAGAGCGAACCGGTCTTGACGTTGGTGGCGACCATCACGAAGCGCGGCGCCGACGGAGTGTCCCCGCTTCCTGCGCGCTCATCGGGGAAATCCTGGAGCGTGGATTCTCCAAGCAGGTGCTTCGCGTAGGCGGCCTGGAGGGATTCACTGATCGAGTGCCACGGCAGCGCGGCCCCCCAACCGATCGCGGGAAGATCGATGGTTTGCCGGGCGAGGTGTCGGATCGGCTCGACCAGCAGCGCCGTCAGGCTCTCGGCGCGCACGCGCTCGCGCGGGGCGTCCCATGCCAGCTTCGACCAGTTCTTGCCGAGCGTTGCGGCGGTGACGGAGCCGCCCGAAACGCTCGCCACGCGCCGCAGCCTCGCGAGCGCCCCCAGATCGTTCAATCGCAGGATCGCGCCGACGTGAAACATCATGGCTCGATAGCCGCCGCCGGACAGGCAGAGCGCGAGTTCATCCCGCAGTTCGGCCGACCCATCGTCGGGCGCTTCGCGGCTGGCGACGGCTTCGACCGGCGACTTCACCAGATCGGACATGCGCATACGGAATCTCCCGATTCGGCCCGCGGCGACGCGAAAGACAGGAGCGGAACGTAGTGTACGCGGGCGCCGCGGAGTTCTGCCGGTGCGCGCTCGGCCCGGCGAAATGCGGCGCATTCGGCGGTCCCTGCGTGCCGCCGGGGCGCGCGTTTCGACCGATTTTTCGCCCGTGCCGGCGGCGGCGAATAGTCCACTGCGGATGGGCGTCGCCGCGCCCTCGTCGCGGCGACAATCCGCGTGGTGCGATCCCGTTCCCGTCGCTAGAATTTCACCCGGCTCGGGCGACGAGGTGGGAGCCGCCTCATTCGTAGCATCCAGCGGGCGCGCGTTTCGCGCGTGCCGCGGTTTGAAGGTCCGTAGACGATCCGCGTTCGTCGGTTTCGTGCTGCCGCGTTGCCGTGCGGCAGCGGCCGCGCGGATGATCCCGTTCTCATGTCCGGATCACGGCAGCGTTGCACAAAGGAGACTCCTGCATGTTCAGGCACAATCAACGGGTTCGATGGCTTCCCGCGGCGCTGGCCGTGGTGGGCCTGAGCGGGGCCGCGCTGCTGGTGGGCGCGGACAATCCGCAGGACACATCTGCGCTTCCACCGGACGCGGCCCAGGCCGTGCGTGAAGCGGGCGGGGAGAAGGGCGGCAAGAAATCGGAGCGTTGGCCCGACATCAAAGAAGTGACCAAGGACATGCAGGAGATTCCGGGCCTGTTCACGCTCTACCGGTACGCGCCGGATGACAAGGAAAACGACACCGAAAAACTGCTCTGCCGCATCCCGCGGAACCTGCTCGACGAAGACCTGCTATTCGCCACGAGCATTTCGCGCGGCGGTTTCTTCACGAGCTGGATGTGGAACGACTATCTCATCCGCTGGAAGATCGTCGGCAATCAGCTCAAGCTCGTGACGCCGGACACCAACTACGTCCGCAATGACGGCGACCCGATTACGGACGTCGTCAACCGCACGTACACCGACCGTTTTCTGGCCGCCGTGCCCATTATCACAATGGTCGGCGGCGATCCGGTGTTCGACCTGGGCGCGCTGCTGAAGTCGAACCTGGCGGACGTGTCGTTCATGGCCAGCGGCGGCGTGCGTCCGGAGCTGAGCTCGTGGACGAAGGTGAAGAACTTCCCCGAGAACGCGCTGATCGAGGTCGATCTGGCCGTCGGCGGGCGCGAGGGCGGAAGCTCGCTGGGCGTGGCGTATGCCTTCCGCAAGCTGCCGAAGCTCGGGTCGTACAAGCCGCGCGCCGCGGACGACCGCATCGGCTACTTCCTGACCGCGCGGGTCGACTGGTCGAAGAAGCACAACGAGCGCGACACGTTCGACCGCTATGTGAACCGCTGGCGGCTCGAGAAGCGCGACCCGTCGCTGGAGATGTCGCCGCCGAAGGAGCCGATCGTCTTCATCATCGAGAAGACCGTGCCGATTCAGTGGCGCCGCTGGGTTCGCCAGGGCATCGAAGTGTGGAACCGCTCCTACGAGAAGCTGGGCTTCGTCGACGCCGTCGTCGCGCAGCAGCAGACCGAGGACAACGAGTACGCCAACATCGACCCGGAGGACTCGCGCTACAACTTCTTCCGTTGGATCGTCTCCGGCCGTGCGTTCGCGATGGGTCCGTCGCGGGTGGATCCGCGCACCGGGCAGATTCTCGACGCGGACATCATCATGGATGACTCGTTCATTCGCGTCTGGATGGAAGACCTCGACCAGTTCGCCCGGGCGCCGGTTTCCGGCCTGAAGGGTCACGGCTTCGCCGAGTGGGCCCAGTCGCAGCCGGAACTGGCCGGACTGCTGCCCGGCGTCGAGCGCTTCGCGTCGTCTCCGACCGACGAACTGCTCGATACGGCGATGGAAAAGATGCGCGCCAACGGGCGGCACGTCTGCACGCTGGCCGACGGCTTCCGCCACCAGCTCACGATGGCGCACCTGGCGATGCTGGCGACCAGCACAGGCAAGAAGCTGCCCGAGCACCTGCTGGGCGAGGCGATCCGCGAAGTCGTCGCGCACGAGGTCGGCCACACGCTCGGCCTTCGGCACAACTTCAAGGCCTCGGCCTGGCTGACGCTGGACGAGATCAAGCGCCGCCGCAACGAGTCGGACGAGCCGACCGTCGCGTCGGTGATGGACTACAACCCGCTGCTGTTCTTCGCCGGCGACGAGGCCGACAAGGTTCGCCATTACATCACGCCGACGGTCGGTCCGTACGACGACTGGGCCATCGCGTATGGCTACGGCATTCCGGAGAAGGGCAAGAGCGAGGAAGACTTCCTGCGCGAGACCGCTTCCCGCTGCGCTGAGCCGGGCCATGACTACGGCACCGACGAAGACGCCGACACGATGAACGCGACCGACCCGGTGACCAACCGCTACGACATGGGCGCCAATCCGATCGACTGGGCGCGCGAGCGGGCCGCGCTGTGCGACGAGCTCATGACCAACCTGCTCGACTGGTCGGTTCGCGACGGCGAGTCGCGCTACTTCGCGCGGCGCGCCTTCCAGGCCATCACCGTCGAGAAGGCTCGCAACCTCGAATATGTCGGCCGGCTCATCGGCGGCCAGTATTTCCATCGCGACCACAAGGGCGACCCGAACCAGCGGGCGGCGTTCGTTCACGTGAATCCCGAAGTGCAGCGCGCCGCGCTGAAGATGCTCAAGGACACCGTCTTCAGCGACGCCTACTTCAAGGTGGACGCCGACCTGTGGAACAACCTCGCCCCGTCGCGCTGGTCGCACTGGGGATCGAACGACGGCGGTCGCACCGACTTCGCCGCGCACGACTGGATCAGCTACCTGCAGGCGTGGACGCTGATGGAAATCATGGCGCCGCCCATCCTTCAGCGCATCTACGACGCCGAGCTCAAGAGCAGCGCGCCCGACCGCTTCACGGCGGCCGAGCACATTCGCACCCTGCGCGACATCGTCTGGGCGCCGCTGAACCAGCCGCGCGACCGCCAGTACACCGACGCCGAGCCGTTCCTGAGCTCGATCACGCGCGGTCTGCAGCGCGAGTATCTCGTCGCGATGACCGCCTACGCACAGGTTCCGCCGGGAGCGCTCATGTCGGCCGACGTGCACGGCATGCTGCGCTACGCCATGACCGAGCTGAGCGAGCAGATCGGCAAGACGCTGGCCGGCGCCGCTACCAGCGACGGCGGTTCGAGGCTCGACTTCGCCTCGCGGGCGCACCTGGTCGACTGCAAGTCGCGCATCGATCGCGTGCTCGACGCGCAGTTTGTCGGACGCTAGGCATCCGTGAGACGCCGGCCCTGAGTCCGCAGCCGGCTCGGAGTTTGTTGCTCGAGCGGATTCCATCGCGCGGCCTGCGGCACCCGCGGGCGGCTGGTTGACCCAGCAGCGTCGGCCCTCCGTGGCCGACGCCGATACGGAAGTCCGGGGCTTCGATTCGGTTCGGTTCGGGAGCGCGGGAAATGTGCCCGCCCCGGTCCAACCGCGTCGAAGTCCCGGGACTCGAACTCGCGCGGCTTCGCCCGCGCGTCGCGGACCGCTCTTCATCACCGGGTCGCGCGATCCACCGGCCGCGCGGCCCGGGTTCTTTTTCTTGTTAGACACGTCCTTGCGATCGCCGGATCGTGCGTCTATGCACGGATTCGCCGCGGTCCAGTCCTCTTGAAATTCGTTTTTTGTTAGGGTATGATTCTGCTGGGCGTGCTTCTCTGAAATCCCGCGCGACGAAGACTCGCGCGACGGCAATCGCGCGGCGTCGCGCCGGCGTTCGCGATGCGCAGCGACGATGCGCGCCGGCGGTCCGGCGGCCACGCCGATCGGGAGGTCTCGCGTGCCCTGCCCGACGCAAACATCGCTTTTCGACGACCTGGGCGGCGCACGGGAACCGCACGATCCGCACGATCCGCACGACGCGCACGATCCGCGTGATCTACAGGATCCGCGCAACCCGCCGCGCCGAGCGATGTGCATATGGCTGCCGCACCTGGCCGCCGATCGCGCTCGCCACGACGCGCCGCGGTCCGATCACGTAGAGGGCTCGAACCCGCGCGCGCTCGCGCTGACGCGCCCGGTGGGCGCGTCGCTGCGGATCGAGTCGGTCTGTCCACACGCGGCCGCCCTGGGCGTCGGCGTAGGCATGACGCTTGGGCAGGCCCTGGCGATCGCGCCGGGGTTGCGGGCGGAACCTTCCGACTCCACGCTCGACCGGCAGGCGATCGAGCGGCTGGCCGACTGGGCCACGCGTTTCAGCCCGACTGTCGAGATCGCCGGCGTCGACGCGCTGTTGCTGGACGTGACCGGCTGCGGGCCGTTGTTCCGCGGCGAGCCGAATCTGGCGCGGCGCGCTCACGAGGGATTGCAGCAAAACGGGTTCCACACGCGCGTCGCGATCGCCGACACGATCGGGGCCGCCTGGGCGATCTGCGTCGCCGCGGACGAACCGGTCTTCATCGCGCCGCCCGGCGAGTCTGTCGCCTGCCTGGCCGGCCTGCCGCCGACGGCGCTCCGCATCGACGAAAAAACCGCCGACCGCCTGTGGCAGGTGGGCATCCGCTGCATCGGCGACCTGCTCATGATCCCGTGGTCGCAATTGCCCGCCCGCTTCGGCCCGCACGTGGTGCTGCGGCTTCAGCAGGCTCTGGGCGAAGTCTGCGAGCCGTTCACGCCGCACACCCCGCACAATCCGCCCGCGGCCGAGGCGCTGTTCGAACTGCCGGTGACGGAACTGCCGCCGATCCAGTCGGTGGCCGAGGATCTGCTCGAGCGGGTGTGCGCGGCGCTGCTGCTGCGCGACCTGGCGGCCCGCCGGCTCGACTGCGCGCTGATCTTCGACCGGGCTGTCCCGCAGGTGGTCCGCGTCGGTCTGTCGCGCGCCTCGCGGCAGCGCGGGCACATGCTCGAACTGCTGCGGCAGCGACTCGAACGAATCGACCCGTCGGCCGGGGTCTGCGGCGTGCGGCTGACGGCTTCCGAAACGGAGCGCTGGCGAGCCGAGCAGGGCGAGCTGTTGGAGCCGATGAGCGGCGTGGACGGTCCGGAGTTCGCCCGCCTGCTCGACCTGCTGGCCAACCGGCTCGGGCACGAGGCGGTCGTGCGCAGCTTGCCGGCCGACGAGCACCTGCCCGAAGCGGCGTACCGCTACGTGAGCACCGCCGAGACGGGCCTTCCGCCCGAAGCGCCGGGCGATGCCGGAGCGGGCGGACGGCGCGAGTACGGTTCGCGCGCGGGCGAGGCCGGGCCATCGCTTCCGGCGCGGCTGCTGCCGGAGCCGCTGCAAATCCGGGCGATTTCGAACGCGGTGGACGGACCGCCGACGTGGATGCTGGTGCGCGGACGGGAATACATCGTGACCGAGGCGATCGGCCCGCGGCGGATCGAGACCGGCTGGTGGCGCGGGCCGGACGTGCGGCGCGACTATTTCTGCGTGACGACCGAATCGGGCGAACGGTTCTGGGTGTTCCGCAGCGGCGTGGATCACCGCTGGCGTCTGCACGGCGTGTTCGAGTAGCAGCGCGCGAGCGACTCGCGGATGACGCGGCGCTCCGGTCGAGTCGAGCGCTGCAGCGAGCCGTCCGGTTTCGCCGCACAGGCCGAAAGAACCCGGCCAAGCCGCGCTATCTCGCCGACGCCGCGTCCGAGCGGCGCCGCAGCGCCGTCAGTGCAAATGCGATCGCGAGAGCCAGCCACGCCGCCTGCCCGCGGACGAACTGCCGATCCTGCCAGCGCGATGGGCAGCGCAGCGCGGGCAACGCCGCCGCCGCACCATATCGCGCTCGCAGCGACTCCTGCCACGCCTGGCGACCGGGAAAGCGCTGCGGTTCGCCATCGGGCGGCACAAGGTAATAGCCGCCGTCGCCTTCACCGAAGACGGCCCCATCCGGCCCGCGCGCAAACGAGCGGCAATGCTCGACCACGCGCGCCTTGGTCTGGAGATTGCCCCGGCCCATCGCGTAGTACGCGTGTGGAACCGGAGCGGGAAACAGCGCGAAACGCGCGTCAATCTCGATCCACGGCTCGCTCAGCAGCAACATCGTCTGCCAGCCGGCCAGCAGCGCGCCGCCGAGGACGAGGCGGATCCATCCGGCGCGTGTCATCACGTCCGCCAGGTTCGGTCTGGAAGCGAATGGATCACAGCCGGAGTGTATCGGCCGGCGGCGCAGCCGGCGATGCGGTCGAGGGCGCGTCGCGCTGGGATCGGCCCGCGCTGTCCGAGGTATTCCGGCGCGCGCCGCCTGCTACGCGCGGTCCAGCTCGTTCATCACCGCGTCGATCAGCGGGCGGAGCGTCGCTTCGGAAAAGTCGAACTTGCAGCCGGCGGCGGCGAAGAGCTCCGGCAGCGGGCGCGAGCCGCCGAGCGAGAGCGCGTGACGATACATCGCTACGGCCTGCTCGTAGTCGCGGTTGGAGTTCAGCCAGACCTGCAGCGCGCCGAGCTGCGCGATGCCGTATTCGACGTAGTAGAACGGCACCTCGAAGAAGTGCAGCTTGCGGTGCCAGGAACGGCGATCGTAGGACTCGATTCCGCGATAGTCCATCTCCGGGCTGAATCGGCGCGTGAGCTGCTGCCAGTAGTCGTTGCGCTGCGCAGGCGTGGCCGATTCGTGGGTATAGACCCAGTGCTGCAGGGCGTCCACCCGCGCCATGTACGGGAAGAACGTCACGATGGCCTCGAGGAATCGGCGGCGCGCCCGAGGCGTCTCCGCGCCGTAAAAGTGGTCGAGGTGGCGAAGCGAGAGCATCTCCATGCCCATCGACGCGACCTCGGCGAACTCGATCGGGTAGTTGCGGTAGCACAGCAGCGGCTCGTTGCGGCAGCTCCACGTGTGGAACGCGTGACCGCCCTCGTGCAGCAGCGTACGCACGTCGCTCTCCGAACCGACCGCGTTCATGAAGATGAACGGCGCACGCTGTTCGTTCAGGCTCGACATGTAGCCGCCCGGCGCCTTGCCCTTGCGGCTGCCCAGATCGAGCAGGTCGCGTGAGCGCAGGATCGCGAAAATCTCGGCCAGCTCGCCGTCTACCTTGGCGAAGATCGCCTGACAACCGTCCATCAGCTCGGCGTCGGTCTGGAACGGCCGCAGCGGCGGACGGTTGTCCGGATCGACGGCCGTGTCCCACGGGCGCAGCGACGGCAGTCCCAGCTTGCGGCAGCGCTGCTCCGCGAGCTTGCGCACGGCCGGGCCGCAGACGCGCTCGATCGACTCGTGAAACGCGATGCATTCGTCCGGGCCGTAATCGAACCGCTCCATTCGGCGGAATGCGAATGCGCGGAAGTCGGCGCAGTCGGCGTTGCGCGCCATCCGACCGCGCAGCTCGACCATCTGGTCATAGAGCGCGTCGAGCGCGTCGCCATCGGCCAGGAACCGCTCGGCGCCGAGACGGTAAGTCTCCTCGCGAACGGCGCGATCCGGCTCTTCCAGGAATTGCGCCAGCCGCGGCAGCGTCAGCTCCTGATCGCGGTATCGAACCGTCATGGCGCCGACGATCTTCTGGTACTGCTGCACGAGCTTGGCGTGTTCCACTTCGAGAGGGATGTTCGCCTCTCGGAAGAGCTCGATCGCGTTGCGGACGCTCCGGCGGATGACCTCGTAGCGGCGGGACGGCAGGTTGAAGCGTCGCAGGCACTCGTCGAGCTTCAGGCGAAGCTGCTGGCTCCACGGTTCAGCGTGCGGTTGTACGTTCTCGATGAAATCGAGGAAACGCTGCTCACGTTGCGGATCGTCGGTCTGCCGCGTCATCTCGACGCGGCGCACGACGCCCTCCTCGTCGAAGACGGCTTCCAGTTCGCTGAAATCGCGCAACCAGGTTTCGAACTCGTCGGCGCTGCCGATCGGGCGCTCGACCAGCTCGCGAAAGTACGGCTCGGCGACGGCCCAGGTATCGAACCGTGCATCGCGGGCGACGAACGATCGCGGAAACTCCGGCACAGACCCTGCTGGTGCGACGGCGGATGAACTCATGATTCGGAATCCTGCCTCGCTGTTGGACGGCGTCCCGGCCCTGCCCCCCGGCACGGCGCAGCGGTCTGCCCATCGAGATCGACGCTTACGCTACCGTCCGCGCGGTCCGCACTCAACCACGGCGAGCCCATGACCTGCGCCGAAGCCTGAGTATTCCGGCAATACATCGTCCGCGAGGGTGATAATTGTCACCGGCGACGAGGTCTCGGACGGTCGCCCGGCGGCGCTAAAGCTCTTGCGCTTCCAGCTCTTTCTTGACCGGGTCGTAGCGCTCGAAGAGCTGGACGCGCTCTTTCACCTGGCCGTCGGCCGGGTCGAGATATGTCACGACCATCGAGGTCTTGGGCGTATACGTGAACGATCCGTCGCTGCCCTTGATCCGCTCCATGACCGTTTCGTCGGTGCGGATGTCGAGCACGATCGCCCCGGTGGTGAAGTCCACGTCGGCCCGCACCTCGTCGCCCTTGGCGTCGAAATCGCCCGTCCGGACGCCCGTGACCGGTCCGCCGATCGCGCCGCCGCGCTCGACGTCGAAAGCCTGAGAGACCCAGCTGCCGTCGCGCCACTTCCACACTTCCAGGCTGGCCGCGTCCGTCCCGATCTTCGGGCCGCGGACGAAGAAGTATGTGCTCGGGCGGACCGTGATCGGATCGCCGATCAGCGACCAGTCGCCCGGCACGACGGTCTTGCGCGCGTCGGCCGGGTCTTTCATCGCCCGCAGGTTGCCGACGTAGCGGTTCCACAGCAGCACCCGCGCGCGGTAGCGATAGGTCTTGCCCGATTCGACCGTGTCGTCGTGCGCCCAGAGCGCCGGCACGCCGGTCTCCGGGTGCTTGATCAGACCGCCATCCTGTCCCGCCTTCTGACGGCGCTCCATCAACTGCTCGGCGCGCTTGCGGATTTTCTCCGCCTTGTTGCGGAATCCCTTCTGGTTGTCGTCGTTGTCCTCGATCGCGCGCGCCGTTTCGATCGCGCGCTGATACTCGCCCCGGTTCAACGCGCTCGCCGCTTCTGCGAGCGCCTCCTTGGTGCGCTTCAGCGCATCGGCTTTCGACTCCGACGGCGGGGGCGCCGCCGGGCGCGGCGTCGGCGATGCGCCGCCGCGCGAACGACCGCCGCCGCCGCCGCCGAACGTCGGACCGCCGCCGCCGCCACCGCCGCCGACGGGCCTGCCGCCGAGGGTCGGTCGGGCCGGCGGAGGATCGGGCTTTTTCGGCTCGGGCTTCGCCTCTTTCTGCTCCTCTTCGTCCGGGTCTTTCTCGAATCCGGCGATGGGCGGCACTTCCCAGAAATCTCCGGCCTTCACATCGTGAAACGGCGGCTGCATCAGCGTGTCCTGCTTGCTCTTCACGAGCTGGAACGCCTTGTCGAGTTCGTCCTTGTTCAGGAGCTTTCCGGTCGCGTCGTCGATCGCCGGCTCCGGGAGAGTGAACTGCGGCGCCGCTGTCTTCACGGGCGTCCAGTCCGACCACTGACCGTTCGAGAGCATCTCCTGCCGCTCCAGCTCGAGTCCCGCGACATAGGCGCGCGAACGAAACGGCGGATAGCCCGACTTGATCATCTCGTTGAACTGCGCCTTCGGGTCGAAATACACCGCGACCGACGCCCACACGGTCTCGACCGGCGCGGCCGCCGTCGGACTGCCGGGCGTCGGCGCCGGTGGCGGGACGGACGAATCATCCAGCCGCAGCGGCTTGCGGACCGCGAGGCTTCGCCCGGTGATCGCCACCGGCGCGGTCGGCTTCAGCGGACGCACGAGCGCGATGCTGCCCGGCGCTTCTTCCGCGTCCTCCAGGCCCGGGACTTCGATTTTGCGGCCCATCACGGTGGTCGGGCGCAGCTCCGGCGCCAGCCCGCCCGATCCGTCGAAAATTCCCGCGGCGTGCTTGCGGCGCACCAGGTCCGCGAATCGATCGCCCGACGCCTCTTCGGCGGAGGCGGAGTCCATCTTCTGCTTGAGCTTCTCGGCTTCGGCGAGGACGGCCGCGTTGAGCTCGCGCGGACCGAGCGTCCTGGACGCGAACTCGACCTGGTTGGGCGATTGAAGCAGGTACGCCCAGGCCGAATAGGCGGCGAACAGCGCAGCCAGACCCAGGATGGCCTTCTCCACGTGCTGTTCGGCGAGCGCGATGATCTTGTTCATGTTCCACCTCTGTCTGCGAACTCGGTCGCGAATCACGCCGCGCGCGTCGCGCGGTGTCGCCGGCTCACTCTCCCTCGGGCTTGGTTCCGCGCAGCACCGCCACGACTTCCGGCGGCATCAGGCTGGCGTAGGCTTCGCGCGCCATGTACGCCTCGAACTCCAGGGTCGCCAGAACGACCGGCGCCGTGCCATAGAAGTAGCCGAGCTGCGTCTCCTCGACCGCGCGATCCACCGCTTCGTACTTCATCCCGACGCACTGGTAGAGGTTCGCCTTCGTGATCGCATCGACCAGATCCAGCAAACGACGCTGGTCGACCACGGCCCGCACGCCGAAGCGAAGCACGTCGAACTTGTCGTCCGAAGCGCGTCCGGTGAACGAAACCGCCTGCTCGGCCGGATTGAACGGTCCGGGGCCCACGTCGGACGCGGTCCGGAAGCGGATCGGCACTCCGCTCGAGAGCTCGTAGCCGAATACGCGGATGGCAGCCAGCCGCTTCACCGGTACGTGCTCCAGCTCGAACTCGACCGAATCGACCGACGCCAGGGCGCGCTCGTTCAGTTCGGCGATGGCCTTCACCACGTCCTGCTGAACCCACAGCGCCACCTGCGAATACCACATCTCGGCCGGCTCCGGCGCGGTCATTTCGCGCGCCAGCGGGCTGACATGGAACGTCTGCGGCTCGATGTAGCAGCGAATGCTGCGGGCCTTCGTCACCCGCGCCCGGAAGAGCGGGTCGTACTTCGGCTCTCCCCGCGGAATGTTGGTGGAGGGCGTTGGGCCGGCAGGTCCGCCCGTGGGGCCACGCGGGCGATTGCGCCGTCCGCCGGCGCCGACGATCATCGGACCGCCCAGCGGATCGCCCAACCCGACCGAATCGTCCTCGTCGGGCGGCGGACGGGGCGGCGCGGGCGCCCCGCCGCCCGCCGGCTGCGGCTCGGCCGTCGCCGATTCTTCTTCTTTCTTCTCGCGCTCCAGCTCGAGCAGGTCGTCGACGTTCTGCTTTTCCTCCTGGATGTCGGCGTCGGTCGGCAGCGTGTCGGCCAGCAGTGTGCGCGGCAGCTCGAGAACGGACTGCACGTAGCGGTCGCGGTATTCCAGGGGCATCACCGGCCCGGCCGGCTTGGGGAAAACGCCGTCCATCAGCGGCTCGCGGCGGTTGATCTGCTGGATGGCGGACTGTGCGCGGGCGAAGTCTTCCTTGGACTCCTCGCCGCGCGCCTTCTCCGCGCGGATGATGTCCTGGTTCACCGGGGTGCTCATCAGCGAACGGATCGACGTCGCCTTCGTGCGCGAGATCTGCTCGTCCATTCGAGTCTTCACAGAATCGGACGTCATTCCCAGGATCGCCAGTGTCAGGAACGCGATGATCGCGACGCCGGACAGCAGCGAGATCAGGTGCGTCCGAATCAGCTTCAGCACCATTTGCATGACCTATCTCCTTGCGAGGCTCGAATCCGCCTCGTCCTCGGCTACTCGCCGTCGCCTTCCGGCGTCGCGGTCGCCTCGTCGGCGGCCGGCTGCGCCGGCGGATCGCCCAGCTTTACCTTGAAGCCGAGCTGGAATCGCCAGTCCGTCACCATTTCCTCGCCCGTCACCGGGTCGGGGTAGAGCGCCGTGGGCTTCGTCGCGTCAGGTGTCCCCGCGACGCTCGGCGTCGTCGGCAAACCGGGGGTCGGGGTCAGCGCTGCCCCGCGGTCGAACCGTGGCGTGATCACCGGCAGTGTCGGCAGGTTCTGTCCGGTCGGATTGGCGGGGTCGGAATCCGGGACAAAGAAGCCCCGCCCAGGGACGTTTCCGAGCTGCCGGATGGTCGGAATCAGCTCGGAAGTCAGGAATCGCGACGCTTCGACCTGCGTACCGCCGTAAGTGAAATAGCCGTTGATGGAAATGTAGAACCCGCCGCCCGCGGCTGCGGCGCTGTCGCCGCCGCCGTCATCCTGGGTCGGCACAGGCTTTGGAGGTGGGGGCGGAGGCGCTGCGCCGCGCCGCCGCCCGCCGCCGCCGACCATCATCGCGCCGGGATCCGGATCGCTGCTGAAGGACTCGTCGTCGCTGCTGCCGCCGGCACGCGGCGCGCTGGCGCGCTGCTTGGCAGTGTGCGTGTCGATCGTCGGCGAGTATTCGATATCGACCGACTCCAGGAAGACCTGTCGGCGGTTCGTTCGCTGATACTGCCCCGGGTCGGACTGCACCAGAGCCTTGAGCTTCTCGGGCGTGTCGGCGGCGGCGACCGCCGGGTTGACCGCCGGAAGCACCTCGTGCACGAACGAGACCACGCGTGGCAGCAGATCGCGGCGATCAAACAGACCGAGCAGCTTTTCGACCTCCCCGGCTTTGCTGGATGACTCGGCCTGCGCCTCGCGATACTGGGTTTGCAGCGCGGACACGCTGTTGACGATCGACAGCGCCTGCGATCCGAGATCCTCGGTCGAGGCCAGCGCCGACGCATCCATCGATGATCGCATCCATGGAAACGCGGCGGCCAGGCCGATGCACGCGGCGGCGGCGACGAACGCCGGGCGCTTCTTGTTCCACATCGCCACGCGGGCGAGTTCCGGCGGCAGCAGGTTCGAGCCGATCGCGGCGAGGCCCAGCCCTTGCAGCGCCAGCCCGTACGCAGGCGCGAGCGCCGAGATGCTCTCGACGAACTGCGGCGCGTTGCTGGCCGGCGTGGCGAGGAGGCCCTCGAACTTCTCGAGCCGCTGCACGCCGCCCTCGACGGTGAGGTTGTTCTCGAGGTATTTCAGCAGGCCGGGCAGCTTGAATGCGTTTCCGCAGGCGATCACGTTCTTCAGCTCGATCTCGCGGTGCGTGGACGCGAAAAAGCCGAGCGAGCGCTGAATCTCGGCCACCAGGTCGGCGAACACCGGACGCATCGCCTGGAACACCTGCCGGGCGTGCTTGCTGGTTGCGGCGGTGCGCTTGAGCGCCTCGGCCTTGGCGAACGGCAACTTGAACGCCTTCACGAGCGTCTCGGTGAAGGCGTTTCCGCCCAGGGGGATGTTTCGCGTCCAGGCGCTGTTCTTCTCCACGATGACGAGGTCGGTGTGTTGTGCGCCGACGTCGACCAGAACCGTCGCGACGCCCTCTTCGTCGCCGCCGAGGCGTTCGAACCGGCTGAAGTTGAACAGGGCCGACGGGATCGTCTGAATGACGATCGGCGTGATGCCGAACGCGCCGTATCGATCGAGGTGCTTGCGGACGAGGTCCTTGCGCATCGCGAAGATGCCGACTTCGACGTCGGGCATGTCGGGCGCCTGGAAGACCTGATAGTCCCAGACCACGTCATCCATGTTGAACGGAATCTGCTGGCCGGCCTCGAACCGGACGATGTCCGGGATCTTTTTCTCCTCGACCGGGGGCAGCTTGCAGAATCGCGCGAACGTCTGGTGCCCGGGCACGCCGATGACGAACTTGTCGCCCTGCCATTCATTGCGCGACGCGAATTTCTCGAGCGCGGCGCGCATCAGATCCTCGGCCTCGGCGTCCGGCTGAGACAGGAGGCGCGCGTGCTCGATCAGATCGAACGCCAGCAGTTCGACCTTGCCGTCCGGCGCGGCCCGCAGCTTCACCGCCTTGAGGGCACACTGCCCGATTTCGACTCCCCAGATCGCATTCGTGGCGGCCATGACGACATCTCCTCGCAAGACGCGGCGCGCGGCGAAGCGCCGGCGCAACGTCCAACGTCTACGCGCGCAAGAAAATCGATCGAACGAGGGACACTTCAGCAGTCCTCGCGGACCACGGGCGCCACGGCCTTTCGCTGCGGCGCTGACGGAGGGGGATGACGCGAATGAAGCAGTATGATGGCGTTTCGTCGCCGTTCGCGTCCGCGAGCGAGGCGGAGAGATCGGGGTTATCCGGTCGGTTGTGTGAGGTCGATACACGCCTCCGACGAGCGTCGCCGGCAGCGCTGCATGCGCTGTCTATCAATAAACTAGCTCAGCTTGGACAAGAGTCAAACCGAGCGGCGAGATTTTCGGACGAGATTCCGTCGAAACCCGCGCGAGCGATCGGCGACTTCCCCGCCTGACGGAATTCCGCACGATGACGCCGAGCGGTTCATGCCTTGCCGGCGGCCCGCTCGGCCGCCGCGCGAATCCCGAGCAGCATGCGCGGAAAGACGATTCCGTGAAGCGGAACGACCGCGCACCAGTAGGCAAGGCCCAGCAGCCCGGACGGCTTGAAGCGAGCGGTCTGGCGGAGCACGGTCTCGCCGGGCGCGTCGCCGTTCGGCTCGAGCTCGAACGTCAGCTCGGCCTTGCCCGGGAGCTTCATCTCGGCCCGCAGCGTGAGTCGCCGCTCGGGTTGAACGTCCGCGACTCGCCAGAAGTCCAGCGCCTCTCCGTACCGAAGCTCTGTCGCACTTCGTCGTCCGCGACGCATTCCGGGACCGCCGGCGAGGCGATCCAGCATCCCGCGAATCTGCCAGAGCCAGTCCGCGCCGAAATACCCATGGTCGCCGCCGATCCGGCACAGGGCCGCATACACCTGCGCCGCCGGCGCGCGAACGACGATGCTGCGGCGCTCGAGAAAGACCTTGCCCCCCGCCCAGTCCGGGTCGCCCGGGATCGGTCCGGCATCCGACCAGGAGGACTCGACCTGATCGGCGCGGCGGCGACCGACCGCTTCGTCGATCGCCTCGCGCACTCCCAGGAGCCGTTGCGGCATCAGCGTTCTTGCATGGTCATTGCGACACACCACGCGGTTGCGGAGCCCTTCGGCGAGCGGACGGGCGATGCGATGACTGATGGGCGTGATCAGGTGAATCCAGAGCGAGCTCAGCCGGGGAGTGAGAACCGGAACAGGCACGATGATCCGGGGGCGCAGGCCGAGCGAGGCAGCCATCTCGCGCATGATGTCTCGATAGCGCATGACCTCGCTGCCGCCGATGTCCAGCGTCGCGCCCACGGTCGCCGGCTCGTCCAGGCACGCGGTCAGATAGTGAAGCACGTTGCGCACCGCGATCGGCTGACACTCCGTGCGCACCCATCGCGGCGTCACCATGACGGGCAGCCGTTCGACGAGGTATCGCAGAATCTCGAACGACGCGGAGCCGGAGCCGATGATCATCGCCGCGCGGAACACGGTGAGCGGAATGCCGGTGGAGGCGAGCGCGTCCTCGACCTCTCTGCGCGAAGCCAGGTGATCGCTGAGGCCGTCGCCCGTCTCGCCCAATCCTCCCAGGTAGATGATCCGCGACAATCCGCATTCCGCGGCAGCTCGGGCGAAGGCCAGCGCGATCGCGCGATCGCGCCGGCGGTACTCCGGGCCCACCGCCATCATGGAATGCACCAGGTAGTACGCCGCTCGACACCCCTGCATGGACGCGCGCAGGGCGTCCGGATCGCTCGCGTCGCCGGGCTGGATCGAAAGACCCGGGTGATTTGACCACGGGCGCGACCGGAGCTTTTCCGGACAGCGGACCAGACAGCGCACCGCGCGACCCTCATCGAGCAGCCGCGCGACCAGCCGCCCCCCGATGTAGCCGGTTGCGCCGGTGACAAGGATGGACCCGTTGCGCGGTCCGGCATACGTGTCCGTCGAAGCGTCGCTCATCCGTTCCTCGCCGCGCCTGCGCTCCACGAGCGCCGCCGCGACGCGCTCGGCGCGCCGAAGGCCGGATCATTATCAGGCGGCTGCGCTCCGGTGCCAGTCTGCGCCATCCGCGCGGCGATTTACACGGACCGTTCGCCGCCCACTCAGGCCGACCGCACCGATCGCCGAGAATGCAGTCGCGGCGCGCGCTGTGTCTTCGCCCGCGATCCCGGAGCCGTTCGTGCCCATCGTGACCCTCGAAACGCCGGATTGCCGCGAACGCGACGATTCTCCGGACGTGCAGCAAGTGCTGCTGATCGGAGTGGCGGACGAGGCAGCCCAGGACTGCGCGGAGTCCCTCTCGACCGCCGGGTTCCGCGTGCAGCAGTTCACCGACGTCGAGCATGCCCTGGCATCGCTTCCGGGCGCGAACACGGCCGGAATTGTGATGGACTGCGGGCGCGACGCCGCTCAGGCCATTGCGGCGCTGCGCGGAGCGCGGCCGTGGAGTGCGGTGCCGATCGTGCTGGTCGGCGCATGGCGCGACTTCGACGCGACCGGCGCCTGGGCGGGCGAAGACGAGTTCGTCTTCAAGCCGATCCGATCGCTGGAGCTGCTCTACCGGCTGCGCGCCGCGCAGGAGCGGCGGCGAGCGGCCGCAGCTCACCTTCAGGACGGCAACCGCGCTCACCTGTTGGCGCTGCTGCTGGATTTCTCGCAGGGAGTGCTGGGCAGTCCCGAGCTGCAGAACACGCTTCAGCAGCTCACGACCACCGCGGTCGCGCTGACCGGATGCCGCTGCGTGCACGTCCTGCTCCGCGGAGAGTCGTCCGATCTGCTTCGCATCGCCTGGTCCAGCGATCCCGAACGCGTGGCGTCGTTACAGCGCGGAATCGCCGTATCCCGCTCGGCTTGCGGGCGGGTGCTGCAGCTCGGCGATCCGATCGTGCTGAATTCTCCGGAGCAGGCGGCCGAGTTCGCATCGGCGGATGACGCGATTCTTCTGGCGGACGCGCCGCTGCTGATCGCGCCGCTTCCGTCTGCGATCGGGACGATCGGCGTCCTGATTGCGTCCAATCGCCTGGACGGGCTCACGTTCGATCCGGCTGAACTTGAGAGCCTGGAGCTCCTGGCGGGGACGGCTGGCGCGACGATCCACGAGGTCATGACGCGCCGTTCGCGCGACGTGGCGCGGGATTCGATCGTCTATTCGCTCGCGGCGCTGGCGGAGCAGCGTGACCAGCAGACCGGCCGGCATCTGGAGCGCGTCACGCAATACTGTCTGGTGCTGGCGCGCAGCCTGCGCAGCCGGTCGCCGTACTCCGGGGCGATCACGGACGAATTCCTGCATTCGCTCGAGCGGGCCGCTCCGCTGCACGACATCGGCAAGGTCGCGGTGCCCGACTCGATTCTGCTCAAGCCGGGTCCGCTGACGCCGGAGGAGTTCCAGCGGATGCAGAATCACACCACGGCGGGCTGGCAGACTCTGACGTATGTGCACGATCGCGCGCCGGACGTTCCGTTCCTGGAGATGGCGCGGGACATCGCGCATGCCCACCACGAGCGTGTGGACGGCGCCGGGTATCCGCGCGGACTGATGGGCGACGAGATCCCGCTTTCGGCGCGGATTCTGACGGTCGCGGATGTGTTCGACGCGCTGACGACCGAGCGACCTTACAAGCCGCCGCTGCCCAGCGCGCGGGCTCGCGAAATTCTGGCGCGCGGCGCGGGCACGGCGTTTGACCCGGTGGTCGTGGACGCGTTCGAGCGCGAGTGGGAGGCGTTCGACCGGCTGGTGATCGAGCTGGCCGACGACGCCCGACGCTCGACGCCCGGCTGAGCGGCGCGCCCGATCAATCCCAGGTGCCGGCCGGGAAGCGCGCCGGCGGATAGACGTTCTGGATCGCCTTGACGATCGTCCGCGTGGCGGGAGACTTGTTGAGAGTGTAGAAGTGGATGCCCGGCGCGCCGCGGTGCAGCAGTTCGAGGCACTGCGCGGTGGCGTGGGCGACGCCCAGCGAGAGCACGGCGTTGGGGTCTTGCTGAAGCCGGCGCAGCTCGTCGAGCAGCTCGGGCGGGATGCCTGCGCCGCACATCTTGGTGAATCGCTCCACCTGCGACACGTTCGTGATCGGCATGATTCCGGGCAGGATCGGCACCCCGATGCCCATCGCCCGGACCCGCGCGACGAAATCGAAATAGACCCGGTTGTCGAAGAACAGCTGGGTGATGAGGAATTCGCAGCCCGCGTCCACCTTGGCCTTCAGGTGCAGCAGATCGGTCTCGAGGCTCGGGGCCTCGACGTGCTTTTCAGGATAGCACGCTCCGCCCACGCAGAACTGCTTCATTCCGCGGGCGCACGCCACCAGCTCGCTGGCGTAGCGAAACCCGGCCGGGTGCGGCGAGAATTCGGTCTGCCCGCGGGGCGGATCGCCGCGGAGCGCGAGCACATTCTGCACGCCCGCTTCCGCCAGCCTCTTCAGCACGTCGCGGTTCTCGTCGCGGGACGAACCCAGACACGTCAGGTGCGCCATCGCCTCGATCCCGAAGTCGTCGCGGATGTGCGTCACGAGCTCGAGCGTCTGCCGCCGGGTGCTTCCGCCGGCGCCGTACGTGACGGAGACGTAGGTCGGGCGCAGCTCCCGCAACGAGGCGAGCGTGGCGCGCAGCGCGTCGAAGCCGCTTTCGTCCTTGGGCGGAAAGAACTCGAACGAGATGCACGGCCGGCCGGTGTAGAGCAGTTCGCGGATGCGCATGACTCAAATCTATCGGATCGGGCGTAATCGCGTCCATCGCCCCCTTCTCGCGGAAGGGCAAGCGGCTACAATTCGGAACATCGCCGCAATGGAATCGGATTGGCCTTGGCTGTCGCCCGCGGCATGTGGAGTGGACCGGAGTTCGCGGAGACCGAGCCGCGGTTCGGCGCATTGCGGCCGGTGACTATGGTGGGCGCTCGGGAAATATAACATTATCCGAACACTCGCCGACGCGGGGCGAGCGTTTCTGCGGGATGGACGTTGAGAAATGGGCAGCGTGCATCGGATACCGAGAACCCGCCGGACACGCGACCCCTCGCTGCTGGACGGACTCAGCGCTCCGGTTGTTCGCCCGGAGTTTCAGCCGGAGAACGACGCGACGTTGTTCCACGGCGACTGCCGCGAGTTTCTGCGCTCGCTGCCGGACGGTTGCGCCCAACTGGTCGTGACCTCGCCGCCGTACAACATCGGCAAGGCGTATGAGGCCCGCCTCGATCTCGATCGCTACGTGGAAGAGCAGTCGGCCGTCATCGACGAGTGCGTGCGCCTTCTTGCGAAGGCCGGAAGCATTTGTTGGCAAGTAGGAAACCACGTGCTCGACGGCGCGATCCTGCCGCTCGACGTCCTGCTCTATCCACGGTTTCAGCGGCACGGATTGAAGCTGCGCAATCGCGTCGTGTGGCACTTCGAGCACGGGTTACACTGCTCACGACGCTTTTCCGGTCGATACGAAGTCATCCTCTGGTTCACTCGGTCGGACGATTACTACTTCGACCTGGACGCCCTGCGCGTTCCGCAGAAGTACCCCGGAAAGAAGTACTTCAAGGGCCCGAAGGCGGGAACCTATTCGTGCAATCCGCTCGGCAAGAATCCCGGAGACGTGTGGATCATCCCAAACGTCAAACACAATCACGTCGAAAAAACGATTCATCCCTGCCAGTTTCCGGTCGAGCTGATCGAGCGGCTGGTGCTGGGCATGACGCGCCCGGGCGAGCTGGTCCTCGATCCTTTTATGGGCGTCGGCTCGGCGCCGGCCGCCGCGGTTCGAAACCGTCGCCGGGCGGCCGGCGCCGAGGTCTCGGTTGACTACTTTCGCGTCGCGCGCGACCGCGTGGTTCAGGCCTTTCACGGCACGCTGCCCGTTCGTCCGCGTCAGCGACCGGTGTATGAGCCGCCGACCAATTCCCCGCTGACGCGTCGACCGTCCGGTTTCCACTTGGCTGGCGGGCAGAGCGGATGAGAACAACGACAAGCGCGCGGGGTGCGCGGTGATCATCGCGGACGTCTACTCTCACCTGAATGGTGAGGAATTCCTGCTGGTGCGGCGAAAGGCCGCCTACCGCGAGATTCGCGAGGTCGTTTCGGCGATCAATGTCGATGCCTGCCGGACGAAGATCAGCCGCGAAAGGACGATGTCTGGCAAACGACTGATCAGTCCCAAGGAGCTCAATGCGCAGTTCAAAACTCACTTCCGGGCCCGAGATTGGTTGGAACAAACGTATCGCTACTATCTCGCAACAGACCGCCGGTTGCTGGAGCAGGTGGTCTCGCTCCCATTCGAGCAGCAACGCGTCCGCCTCCTGGAACTCGGCGCCAGCGATCCGCTCTGGTCCAAGAAGCAAACCGACTTCGTCAAGGACGGCATCGCCGTCGAGGTCCAATTCGGCAAGTATGCGTTCGTCGCCTACGACCTTTTCGTAAAACATCTTCTGTTCTATAGCGGGAGCGTAATCGACGTGGGAGTGGAAATCCTCCCGGTGAAGGGCATGTTGCGCGACGTACGCGGTGGCCGGTCCATGTCTACGGGCATCGCGTACTTCGAATGCGAGGTGTACAACCTGCTCCGCCACGGCCGCGGCAGTCCGCCGGTGCCGCTTGTGATCCTCGGAGTGGCGCCGTGAGCGCGCATCTTGTCGGCGTCGGCGTCGCCAGTATCATTCGGTCTTCTTAACGAGCATTCGCGTAGCCTGCAACGAGTCGCTGCATGAAAATCCTGGTCCTGGTCAAGCAAGTCCCCGACTCCACCACCGCCATCAAAATCCGCGCCGACGGCGAAGACATCGAACGCGCCGGCGTCAAGATGGTCGTCAACCCGTTCGACGAGTTCGCCATCGAGCTGGCCGTCCAGCTCCGCGAGAACCGCCCGGATGTCGAGAACATCACCGCACTTGCGGTCGGCCCAGCGACCGCCGCCGAAGCGCTGCGCACCGCCTTGGCGGTGGGCGCGGACGAGGCCGTGCACCTGTGCGACCCGGCCTTCGAAACGCTTGACGAGCTGCAAACCGCCGCCCTCATCGCCTCCGTCGTACGCGACGGCGGCTACAACCTCGCGCTCCGCGGAAAGCAGGAGATCGACCTCGACAGCGGGCAAATCGGCCCGGCGCTGGCCGAAGCGCTCGACTGGCCGCACGTCGGCGCCGTGACCAAGCTCGAAATCGCCGCAGACGCCCGCTCGCTCACGGCCAACCGGCGCATCGAAGGCGCCGACGAGGCCGTGCGGTGCGATCTCCCGGCTCTGCTCACCATCGAGAAGGGACTGGTCGAGATGCGCTACCCGTCCCTGCCGAACTTGATGAAAGCCAAGAAGAAGCCGCTGAAGACGATCAACGCCGCCGGAACGCCGGGCTTCGAGAAGCTCGTCGGCGACGTGGGCGGCACGAGCATGCATCGCCTGGCCCCGCCGCCGCAGCGCCCGCCCGGAAAAGTGCTCAAGGGAGACGTGAGCGAGACCGCGCCGCAGTTGCTGAAGTTGCTGCGCGAGGAAGCGAAGGTGATCTGACCCGCGCGGCGAACGCCCGTCCGGCGCCGGACCGGTTTCGTTCCCGCCGCCCGACGCGTCGAACCGCCGCATCGCTGTGGCTGAAGTGGACACTCAAGCAGATTGACCCGAGATCATGACGCCAGACATTCTCGTACTCGCTGAACAACGTGAAGACAAGCTGCACCCCGCGGCGGCGCAGGCCGTCGGCGCGGCCCGCTCGCTCGCTGAGAAGACCGGCGGCAAGGTCGTGGCCTGCGTGATCGGCGACGCGATCGCCGCGGCCGCCTCGGCGGCCGAGCAGATCGGGGCCGACCGAGTCGTGACCGTGAGCGACCCGACGCTGCGGCTCTATTCGGCGCTGCGCTATCGCTCCGCGCTGTGCGGAGTCATCGCGAAGCTGGACCCGCGTGTCGTGCTGATTCCGGCGACGTTCCTCGGCCGCGACCTGTCGCCGCGCGTGGCGATGCGCCTGAAGGCCGCCCTGGCGACCGACGTGACGGCACTCGCGATCGGCGACGGGGGCGGGCTGGACGTCACGCGACCGGTCTACAACGGCAAGGCGTTTGCGCACGTGACGTTTCCGGCGAATCGGCTCGCGATCGCGACGGTACGCGTAAACGCCTTCCCGGCGGCCTCCGGCGCTGCTGGTGGCGGCCGCGAGACGGCGCCGTTCGTGGCGTCCGCTGGCGATGACCGGATGCAGACGACCGAGGTGATTCGCGCCGGCGGAACGGTCAAGGACGTGAGCGAGGCGGACATCATCGTGTCGGGCGGCCGGTCGATGAAGAGCGCCGACAACTTCAAGATCCTGTACGAGCTGGCCGGCGAGCTCGACGCGGCGGTGGGCGCGTCGCGGGCCGCGTGCGACGCGGGGTATCAACCGCACAGTCGTCAGGTCGGGCTGACGGGCAAGACGGTCAATCCGAAGCTGTACATCGCGTGCGGGATCAGCGGAGCGATTCAGCACCTGGCGGGCATGCGCGGTAGCAAGGTGATCGTCGCGATCAACACCGATCCGGAAGCGCCGATGATGAAGGTCGCGGACTACGCGATCGTGGATGACCTGTTCAAGGTTGTTCCGGCGCTGACCGAGGGCGTGCGGAAGATGCGCGGGTAGGCTGGCCTCAGTCCGGCAGGTTTTCCAGGTCGGCCTTGTCTTTCGCGCGACCTGCAGCGCGCGTGTTCCGTTCCAGATCGGCTCGCGAGATGAACGCGGTCGGCACGCCGTCCAATTCCGCCGGCGTGCGCCGCGCAAAGCACTCCTCGAACGTCACACCCGAAATGCCGGTCAGGAACTCGACGCGAACCGGCGGAACACCGATGCGGATGATTCTGCCCGGCTTCAGGAAGAGCGTCGCGGAAACGGCGCTGGGTGGAAATCCGAACTGATGCAGCGCTGCCGAGACACGGGCAGCATTTTCCGGATCGAGGGCGATCCAGAGGTCCAGGTCGCCCGTCGCGCGTGGATATCCATAGAATGCGACGGCGAATCCGCCGACGATCAGGAACTCAACCCGGGCGGAGTTCAGCAACCTCAATAACTCTTTGAAGTCCGGTGGCAGCCGGGTCGCAGCCATAAAAAACCTGCCGCAGGAACTCGAGCGCCTGGAGTCGCTGCTCCGGCGTCTGCGCCCGCCAGAATTCACGCGCGTCGTCCGCGTCGAGCGACGACACGTCCACGAACGACCGATTCAGCCGGTATTCATCCAGCGACAAGATGCCTCCTCGCTGCCCGTGACATCATACCCGAACCGCGCCAGACGCTCGTCCGCGTCCGACGGTGCAACTGGCCGCGCGTCGCGCTCACCGCTATTCTTCCGTCCGCCGCCGGCCGCGTTTTGCCGCGCCGACTCTCGGCGTCCGCAGTGCGAGCCGCCGGGTTCGCACCACCCATCGCGTGCCCGGCGTGCCTGGCGAGGATCGGGGTGCAGCGTGCATGATCCACGATTGAACAAGCTCGCCGACGTGCTGATCGGATACAGCGTCGCCGCCGGGCCGGGCGACCTGGTGTACATCAAGTCGCCCGCTATGGCCGAGCCGCTGGCGCTGGCGCTCTATCGGTCGGCGCTGGAGGCCGGAGCGCATCCGTGGGTGCGTCTGATTCCGAGCGGCGCGGAATGGGAGTTCTATCACCGCGCCGGCGACGAACAGCTGGGGTTCGTGAACCCGATCGACAAGCACATCATCTCGACCGCAAACGTGTACATCTCGATCTGGGCCGCCAGCAATTCGCGCGAGCTGAGCAACGTGGACCCGAAGCGACAGGCGCAAGCCAGCCGCGCCGGCAAGACGATCATGAACACGTTCATGAAGCGAGCCGCGCTGCCGCAGGGCGACCCGAAGCGCCTGCGCTGGGTTGGCACGGCCTATCCCTGCGAATCCGCGGCCCAGGACGCCGAGATGTCGCTGCACGAGTGGACCGAGTTCGTCTTTTCCGCCGGCAAGCTGGACCGAAAGGACCCCGTCCGCGAATGGAAGCGGATGGGCGTCGCGCAGCAGCGGCTGGCCGACCACCTGAGCAAGTGCCGCGAGATTCATATCACCGCGCCGAACGGAACCGACATCCGCTTCGGGGTCGCCGGTCGGCGCTGGATCAACTGCCAGGGACATGAGAACTTCCCCGACGGCGAGGTCTTCACGGGTCCGATCGAGGACGCCACCGAGGGCACGGTCGTCTACTCCTTCCCGGCGATGTACGGAGGTCGGGAAGTGGATGGCGTGCGGCTGGAGTTCCGCGCAGGCCGCGTGGTCAGCGCATCGGCCACGAAGAACGAAGACTTTCTGCTGAAGATGATCGACCAGGATCGCGGCGGGCGCGTGCTCGGCGAGCTGGCGCTCGGCACGAACTACAGGCTGAAGAACTACGTCCGCGATACGCTCTTCGACGAGAAGATCGGCGGCACGTTCCACGCCGCGCTCGGCGCCGCCTATCCCGAGACGGGCGGAAAGAACGAGAGCGGCCTGCACTGGGACATGGTTTGCGACCTGCGCCGCGGCGTCGTCGTGAAGGCCGACGGCAAGATCATCAGCCGCAACGGGCGCTTCACCGACGCGAAATGGCCGAAGGCGTGAACGCGGGCGACCTGCCTGTCCCGGCGAGCGCGACACCTGCGCGCGGGCGATTGCCGCGCGAGTATTCCCTGGTGTTCGCGCTCGCGCTGGCGCTGTACGGCGTCAGCGTCGCGCCCGGACCGCTCTGGCAGGACAACGGCATGGCGCAGGTCCGCGCCATGACAGGCGACCTGATCGGCGAGCGCGGGCTGGCGCTCAGTCACCCGCTCTATTACCTCATCGCGATGGCGGCGCAGGCGCTGCCGCTGGGCGAACCCGCCCTGCGGGTCAACCTGGTCTCGGTCCTGTTCGGCGCAGTCACGGTCGCAAACGTCTACCTGCTGGTGCGGCTGCTGTCGGGCTGTCGATTCGCGGCCGGAGTCGGCGCGCTGTCGCTGGCGGTCGCGCACACATTCTGGCAGCACGCTGCGATGGCCGAGACCTACGCGCTGTACGCCGCGACGCTCAGCGCGCAGTTGGTGATCTGGGCGGCGTATTGCGGCACGGGCCGCGCCGCGTATCTGCCGCTGCTGCTTCTGGTGAACGGACTGGGCGTCAGCAATCACCTGCTCGCGGCGCTCGATCTGGCGGTGTTCGGCTCGCTCACGCTGCATCGCGCGGTCACCCGGCGCGTCGGTGCGGCGACGCTGGCGGCCTGTGCGGCGTGCTGGGCGGCGGGCGCGTCCGTCTATCTCTGGATCGTGCTGGACGCGCTGCTCGGAGCGCCGAGCGCCTGGCCGGTGATCTCGTCGGCGCTGTTCGGGAACTACGCCCACAACGTGCTGAATACGTCCGTCACGCCGCGCCTGCTGCTGAACTCGCTGCTGTACGTCGGGCTGAACTTCCCCACGCCGACGCTGCTGCTGGCCGCGATCGGATTGTACGGACTGCGGCGCGCATCGCGCCCGGCCGGAGGGATCGCCGTCGCAGCGCTGCTCGCGATTCACTTCGCGTGGGCGATGCGCTATAACATTCCGGATCAGTACACGTTCTTCATCCCGACCGTCGTGCTGCTTTCGGTTTGCATCGGCCTGGGCGCCGCCGGTTTGGCCGCGATCGCCGTCTGGACGCGCGCCGCGATCGTCGTCGCCGCGCTGCTGCCGGTCGCGGTTTATTTTGCGCTGCCGACCCTGGTCGAGCGGGCCGGTCTGCGCCGCATGCTGCCTGCGCGGGTGGTGCCGTTCCGCGACGAGGCGCGCTACTACCTCTGGCCGTGGAAGACCGGCTATCGCGGCGCGGCGATCTTCGCGCGCGAGATGGGCGAGCTGCTGCCGGACGACGCCTACCTGCTGGCAGACTCGACCACCGGCTGGCCGATCCATTACGCCCGGCTGACCGGCGCGTTTCGCAGCGTCGCGACGATCTGGCCGCCGCTGCGATATGCCGGTGATGCGGAGGATCGCACGCTGGAGAATGTTCGGGAGTGGCTGGACGGCGGGCGGCTGTACGTGGTCGCCCCGGAGCCGGCGTATTGCCCGAAATGGCTGCTGGAGAGCTGCGAATTCGTCCCGCATGGATTCATTCATCGGGTGACCGGACCGCGAAGCGCCGCTTCCGCGCCGCCGTAAGCCGAGGTGTTCGCGAGCGCGGCCGCGCAGCCGGCCGATAGAATGAGTCGAGTGAAGGGAGACTCCGTTGCTTCGCACATTTCCGAGGGAGCTTGAGAAGCACCGTCGCGTGATCGAGGAGCGCGCCCGGCAGCAGGGTCTGGACTTCTACGAGACCGTCTTCGAGATGGTCGATTTTGACCAGATGAATCAGATCGCCGCGTACGGCGGCTTTCCGACGCGCTATCCGCATTGGCGATTCGGGATGGAGTACGAGCGGCTGCGCAAGCAGCACGCCTACGGTCTGGGCAAGATCTACGAGATGGTCATCAACAACGACCCGTGCTATGCCTATCTGCTGGCCGACAACGAGCTGGTGGATCAGAAGACGGTGATGGCTCACGTCTACGGGCATTGCGACTTCTTCAAGCACAACGTGTGGTTCAGCAAAACGAACCGCAAGATGATGGACGAGATGGCGAACCACTCGACGCGCGTGTCGCGACACGTCGAGCGCGAGGGGTTCGAGCGCGTCGAGCAGTTCATCGACGTGTGCCTGTCGATCGAGAACCTGATCGACCCGTATGCGCCGTTCATGAAGCGCCAGCCGGACGAGCACGAGCAGCAGGTCCGCCGCGCGACGCACCTGCGGCAGCGCGCCGAAGAGGGCGTGGTGCGGTTTCAGGCCAAACCGTACATGGAGCGATACATCAATCCGCCTGAGCTGCTGGCGGAGGAGCGCCAACGCGAAATGGACCGTCTGACGGCCGAGAAGCGCCAGTTCCCGCCGCAGCCTGACCGCGACGTGATGGGATTCCTGCTGGGCTACGCGCCGCTGGAGGACTGGCAGGCGGACGTGCTGTCGATCATTCGCGAGGAGGCGTATTACTACGCGCCGCAGGGCATGACCAAGATCATGAACGAGGGTTGGGCGACGTACTGGCACTCGCGCATGATGACGCAGTTCCATCTGCGGGCGGACGAGCTGATTACCTATTGCGATCATCACTCCGGCACGCTGGCGAGCGCTCCCGGGCGGCTGAACCCGTACAAGGTGGGCGTCGAGCTGCTGCGCGACATCGAAGACCGGTGGAACAAGGGCCGCTTCGGCAAGGAATTCGACGAGTGCGAGGACATCGAGAAGCGGCGGCGATGGGACACGCAGGCCAACCAGGGGCGCGAGAAGATCTTCGAGGTGCGACGCGTCCACAACGACGTGACGTTCATCGACGAATTCCTCACGCCGGAGTTCGTCGAGCGCTACAACCTCTATCATTACCGCCAGGATCCCGCCACGGGTCGCATGGTGGCGGTCAACCGCGACTTTCAGCAGATCAAGCAGCAACTGCTGTTCATGCTGACCAATCACGGCCAGCCGTACATCTATGTCGTGGACGGCAACTACGCCAACCGCGGCGAGCTATACCTGGCGCACAAGCACCTGGGCGTGGACCTCGAGATCAAGTACGCCAATGAAGTGCTGAAGAACGTCCGCTCCATCTGGGGCAGGCCGGCGCACCTGCAGGCCCGCATCGACGACGACATGATGCTGTTCACGTGCGACTCCGAATCGGTCAAACAGCAGAAGATCCGCGACGATCTGCCCAAGCCGACGCACGGGTCGATCAGCTAGTCCGCCGCCGCCGCCGCGTTCCCGCCACGCCGCCCATCGCAGGCCGGCGACGGGCGGCCGACGGAGCGCCCGCCCCGCTCCATTCGCGGTCGCCGTTCGGATCGGCCCGCCGGTTGGCGGCCGTGCCCTCCCCCCTTGGCGTCCGCCCCGGGTTCGCCTATAGTACACGGCTCGCGCCGGCGTCCCGTCCGGACCCCCCGGCGCTTCCGCAGCGGGCGAGCGCGCGGATCCGCGCCGCCGCGCCAGGAGATCACGATGGCGGTAAGAATCCGGCTGAAGCGGTTCGGGCGTACGCATCGTCCCTTCTACCGGCTGACGGCGGTCGATTCGCGCAATCAGCGCGACGGCCGCGTGCTGGAAGAACTCGGCACGTACGACCCGGCGCAACGCGACGCGTCGAAGCAGGTCGTCGTACGGGCCGAGCGCGTGCAATACTGGCTGAGCGTGGGCGCGCAACCGAGCGACACGGTGCGCAACCTGTTGTCGCGGCACGGCGTTGCCGCGATGCCCCAGCCGGACCGCTAGGCATAATGCGCGAACAAAGCCATGCGAATCGACGTCGTCACGCTGTTTCCGGAAGTCATCCAGCCGTATGTCGCGGCCAGCATCGTCGGCCGCGCACAGACGTCCGGCGTGGCTGAGATTCGCGCTCATCAGCTTCGCGACTACACAAGCGACCCGCACGGCAAGGTGGATGACCGCCCGTTCGGCGGCGGACCGGGCATGGTGCTCGGGTGTCAGCCGATCTGCGACGCGGTCGCCGCGATCGAAGCCCAGCATCCCGCGCCGGCCCTGCGAATCCTTCTGACTCCGCAGGGCCGTGTCTTGGATCAGTCCCTGGCGCAGGAGCTCGCGCAGCGCGAGCGTCTGCTGTTGATCTGCGCTCATTACGAAGGCTATGACGAGCGGGTCGTCGACGTCTTGCGTCCGCTGGAGATCAGCCTGGGCGACTTCGTTCTGACCGGCGGCGAGATCGCGGCACTGGCGGTCATCGACGCCGTGGTTCGGCTTCTGCCAGGCGCGCTGGGGAACGAGTCCGGCGCGCAAATCGAGTCGTTCGGAGACGGGCTGCTCGAATTCCCCCAGTACACGCGGCCGCGCGAGTTTCGCGGGCACTGCGTTCCCGAGGTGCTCGTGTCCGGGCATCACGGCGAGATTGAAGCCTGGCGTCGTGCGCAGTCCGCACAGCGGACGCGCGAGCGACGTCCGGACCTGTGTCCACCGTCGGCGACTGAGCCTGAAGCGGGTCCGGCGGCGCGCAGCGCGTGGCGCGATCCGGGCCGGCGCTGGCCTGCGCCGCAAGCGGCCCTGTGAACGAAAGGTAGGCGCTCCCATGCAACACCCTCTTCTGACCGCCGTCCGGGATAAGTACAAGCGCAGCAGCGAGCTGGATTTCCAGGTCGGTGACACGGTGGTCGTCACGCTCCGCATCGCGGAGGGCGGCAAGGAGCGGCTCCAGGACTTCGAGGGCACGGTCATCGCCCGCCGCGGCAGCGGCCTGGATGAGATGTTCACCGTGCGGCGGCTGGTCGCGGACGAAGGGGTGGAACGCACCTTCCCGCTGCACTCGCCGAAGATCGCCTCGATCAAGACGCGGCGAAGCGGCAAGGTTCGCCGCTGCAAGCTGTTCTACCTGCGTGAGCGCGTCGGCAAGGCGCGCAAGCTGAAGGAGCGCCGCATCTCCGCCGAGGCGCGCAAAGCCGCGGCGGACGCCCGCGCGGCGAAAGCCCGGCGGGAAGCCGAGGCTGCGCCGGCCGGCGCTGCGACGTCCGACTGATCGCCATTCATCCTGGACCGCACGTTCGAATCCGCGCCCGTGGGACGGATCCCGCGGACGCGCGGCGCGCGCGTCGCCACCCGAGAGCCCGCGTGTCCGCCCGCATTCCACTCTGGTCTCGCCTGATCGCGGCGCTGACTCATCGGCTGCGACCGCGCCCCGCGGAAGTGGACGCGCGGCATGCGCTGGGCCGCTGGGGCGAGGGCGTCGCGGAGCGTCGTCTCATCGACCTGGGCATGCGGATCGTCGCTCGGCGCTATCGAACCCCGTTCGGCGAACTGGACCTGGTGGCCCTCGACGGCGAGACGCTTGTTTTCGTCGAGGTGAAGACGCAGTCTTCGCGCGCCGCAAGCGACCCGGAGCAGCGGCTCACCCCGGAGAAACGCGCCCGGCTTTCGCGCGCGGTGTCGGCCTTCCGCGCGCAGCGACGCTGGTCGGCGCGCGTGTGTCGCTTCGACCTGGTGACCGTGGTCGGCGAGCCGGGGGAGCTCGCGGACGTGGCGCACTATCCCGACGTGTTTGTTCCCTCTCGGGCGTGACGGCTGGCGCAGGTTGCGTCGATTGTCGGCCTTCGGCCGGTGGGCCTCGGTCGATCAGCTGATGTCGCAGCGGTTTCGGCGGCGCGCATCTTCTGCGTGGATGACACGCTCGATCTCGTCGGCGCTCATGCCGCGTTCGATCATCATCTGCTTGAGCCGCGCGTTGTAGGCCGCTTCCTTGGCCCGGCGCCACTGGTAGGTGACGATTCCGAACACCGCCACGGTTCCGCCCACGCCAAAGACAATTGCGAGCGTCTCCTCGTCGGCGGCCAGCAGTGCGGTCGAAAGGGCGTAGAGCATTCCCATGGGATTCCTTCCTATCGGGGTCTGTCGCCAGGATTTCGAGGCCGGCGCGCGCCTGCAACGGGGAATTCGCGGTCGCGGACGCACTATTCGGGAAACGCGGAGTCCGCGGAGCAAGAACGTGATCGCGGCGTTCGATCAATCGGCTAGAAATCCGCGTTGGCCGCCCTTGAGCGTCAGGACCGGACAGGGCGCGTGCTGGACGATGCGTTCGGCGGTGCTGCCGATCAGCACGTGGCCGAGTCCGGTGCGACCGTGCGTCGTGACGATGATCAGGTTGATCTGATGTTCATCGGCGTAGGCGCAAATCGTCATGGCCGGGTCGCCGAAGACGACTTCGCGGCGGGCTTGCGTGTCGCCGAAATTCTGTAAGACGATTTGTTCCAAAGACTTCCGGGATGCTTCGATCAGCTCCGGCTCGGAATAGCTGATCGGCACTTCGGCCGGGATCATGACGGACACGTCCGGGCTCAGCGGTGGGGCGATGACGTGCAGCACGTGAAGCTCCGCGCCGTACGCATCCCGGAAGGCACGTGCGTAGCGGGCGCCCTCCAACGAAAGTTCGGAAAAATCGGTCGGCCAGAGCACGCGTTTGGGGTGCATTTTCATGGCTCACCTCGGATGTGCTGAGCGCGTTCGCAACGGTTCGCCGGCCGTCGCGGAGGCCGGTTCGTCCATCGAGATTATAGGGCATGACCCGGGCGCACCGAATCGGCTGCGGGCGGTGAACTGTTTGGAATCGCGTCGGAATTATCTCGCAAACGCGCGGCAGCGCGGTGAGAATCCCAGCATTGCGTGCACTCGGTTCGGCGTCGAACCGCCGCGCACCGGTGTGATCGGAACGCGCGCTTGGAGCGACTTCATGATCCGGGCAAGTTGCCTGCTGGTTTCTGCCATGCTGACCGCGTCGACGCTTGCGCAGTCGCCGGTGGCCGCATCCGCGGCGGCGAAAAAGCTCACGACGCAGCAGGTCCTGCGGACGCGCTTGCCGGCGATCGATCTGCGCGACGCGCCGCTGGAGGACGCATGCAGTTTGATCGGGCAGCTCGCAGGCGTGCAGGTCTATGTCCGGTGGGACCGGCTGGCGTCGGTCGGCGTCGCTCAGGACGCGCCGGTGACGATCCAAGCGAAGGACGTCAGCCTCGAGCAGGTGCTGTGGATGATGCTGAACCTGCCGCAGGTTTCGGACGCGCGTCTGGCCTATCGGGCCGAGGGCGCGTGGATCGTCGTTTCGACCGCTGAAGATTTCGAAGGCGAGATGATCGTGCGCGTCTACGACATCACCGACCTGCTGGTCGAGCGGCTTCGCAGGCCGGAAGTGGCGTTCGGCCGCACGCGCCAGGTTCCCATCAGTAACACGGTCGCCACGGCCGGCGGGGCGGTCGCGGTTCAGCCGGTGATTGACGAAGTGGAGAGCGGCGTGTTCTACCAGGGCGAGGACGCGGGCGGCGGCGACGTCGATCGCGCGCGCCTAATCCGCGAACTGATCCACATCATCACGACCACGATCGAACCGGAATCGTGGGCCGGTGCGGGCGGGCGCGGCACGATCGCCGCGTTTCAGAACAAGCTTGTCGTGCGCAATTCGCCGCTGGTGCACCAGCGAATCGCCGGTCCGATCGAGCAGTCTACCGCTCCCTGAATTCGCTCGACGTCGCTCGACGTCGCGCGCGCCGCGCGAATTCGCTACGCGGCGCGAACCGCGGAGCGCGGCGCCGTTTCCAACCGCGCGGCGGACGCTTTCCGTCCGCACGCGGCGCAACCGCCACTTCCGGGCGTTGGCAGATTCTTCGCGCCAACCTCAGTGAAAGGCTCGGCGCGGTCGATGCGGCCATCGACGCGCGACGCCCACATCGCCCGCAGAATGTGCGCCTGCTTCGACAGGAACACCTGATGAACTGGAACGCGACTAAATGTCTGCTGGCTGCCGGGTACTTGCTGCTTTCAGGATGCCCGCCGACGTCGATTGAGGATCCGGAAAACGACGGCGTACCGGGCCGAGCCGCGAGAGTGAGGGAGCGGTCCGTCTCCGTGATTCGGGCGCAACGGAAGTCTTGAAACCGATCTAGAGCGAATCGCCCGCCATCCCCATCAGCACGCGCATGACCACCAATCCGCAGTACGTTCCCAGCACATATCCCAGGATCGCCAGCAGCACCCCCACCGGCGCGAGCGACGGATGGAACGCAGCCGCCACGACCGGCGCGCTGGCCGCGCCGCCGATGTTGGATTGCGAGCCGACCGCGATGAGAAACACCGGCGCGCGGGCGAGAATCCCGACGGTCACGAGCAGCACGATGTGGACGGCGATCCACGTGAAGCCCATCCCGATCAGGGCGGGCGCTTCGAGTATGAGCCGGAAGTCGGCGCTGGCGCCGATGCACGCGACCAGCAGATAGAGCAGCACGGAGCCGAGCTTCGACGCCCCCGCGCCTTCGAGACGCCGCGCGGGCGTGAAGGAGAGCGCCACGCCGACGGTCGTGACCAGGATGTAGCGCCACGCGGTCGCGTCCACGAAATCGCCGAGTTTCGGCAGAGCGCGGCCGGCTTCGTAGCAAGCGTAGCTTACGGCGAAGCCCAGCGCGACGATGGCGAGCAAGTCTTTCAGCGTGGGAATCCGCGCCACGCGCTGCTGAAAATCGGTCATGTGCGCTTCGAGCTCGCGAATGGCCGACGCATCCGCTCGAAGCCAGCGATCGATGCTCGTCTGCTGACCGGCCGCATAGAGCAGGCAGCCCATCCAGACGTTGGCGACGAACACATCGGGAATGACCATGGTGGCCATCATCTTGTCGCTGGCCTTGGCGACCTGCCCGATAGCGACGTAGTTCGCGCCGCCGCCGATCCAGCTTCCGCATAGCGCCGCCATGCCGCGCCAGGCGTCCTCGGGCAGGTACGGATGCCAGAACCAGAACGCCACCGGTCCGCCGATGACCACTCCGAGCGTCCCCGTGAGCATCAGCAGCAGCGCTTTCGGTCCCAGCCGCGCGATCGCCGGCAGGTCGAGCGCCAGGATGAGCAGCAGCAGGGCCGCCGGCAGCACAAACGTCTTCGTCCACGAATACAGCGGCGATTCGGACGGGATCACGCCGCTCGTGGTCAACGCGGTGGGCACGAAGTAGCAGAAGACCAGCGCCGGGATGACGCGGAACAGCCGGCCGAACACGGGATGATCGCTCAGCCAGAAAATCGCGGCCAGAACGCTCAGCAGAACCGCGAGGATTCCGGCTGGATGGGACACCAGCGCGGCGGCGGAGGGTGCGTACGCACTTTCCGCGAGAAGCAGTCCGCCCCACGCCATCGAGAGCGCGTCCGGCATGCGTAGTCCCTTCGCGAGCTGATCCGGAGCGCGGCAGCCCGGACCCGATCGGGCGGCAGCGCGACGCCTTCGCCGAGGCGGCGTCGAAACGGGTGATAGCCGGATCAGCGCGCGGCGTAAAGCACCACGCGACGCCCGATCCGCTGCGTTGACACGCGCGCGGCTCGCGCCGAACATGCGATCGTGCCGCGGATTCACGAAATCACGGTGGACGTGCTGGTTTTCGGCGGCGGTGCGGCCGGATTGTGGACGCTGGATGCGCTGGTGCGAAGCGGGCGAAGCGCGCTGCTGCTGGAAAGCGCGCGCCTCGGACAAGGTCAGACGCTCTGCTCGCAGGGCATCCTGCACGGCGGATTGAAATACACGCTGCGCGGCCTGTTCAGCGCGGCCGCGGACGCGATCCGCGACATGCCAGCGCTGTGGCGAGAATGCCTGGCCGGCGCGCGCACGCCGAACCTCACCACGACGACGGTGCTGTCGCCCTGTTGCTACCTCTGGCGGACGGGCGCACTGGCTTCGCGCGCGGGGATGCTCGGCGCGCGGGCGATGCTCCGCGTGCAGCCGGAGCGACTCGCGCCGGCCGAGCGCCCCGGCGCGCTCCACGGCGTTCCCGGCGAGGTGTTCCGGCTGGCGGAGCCGGTCATTGACCCGGCGAGCCTGGTCGGGGCTCTGGCTGCGGCGCACGCCGGACGCATCGCGTCCTACTCATGGACAGCGGGGATCGACGTGCAGCGGACCGGCTCGGGCAGCGTTGCGGCCGTCGCCGTTCGCGCGCACGCGGGCGGTGACGCACTTCGCGCTGCATGCGGCGCGATCGTGCTGACCGCGGGCGCGGGCAATGCGGCGCTGATGGAGCGACTTGCGGGCGCAGAGGCGGGCATGCAGCGGCGTCCGCTGCACATGACGATGGCGCGCGGCGAGCTGCCGGAGCTGTTCGGGCACTGCACGGATTTCTCCAGCACGCGCGTCACGATCACATCGGGGACGGACCGGGCCGGGCGGCGCGTTTGGCAGATCGGCGGGCAACTGGCCGAGGACGGCGTGAAGATGGAGCCGGAAGCGCTTCTTGAGCGGGCCCGCGCGGAGCTGGCTTCGGTGCTGCCGGGCGTTTCGCTTCGCGGCGTCGAGTGGGCGACCTACCGGATCGACCGGGCCGAAGCGCGGACCGCGGACGGCGCGCGTCCGGACGACGCCGCGTGCGCGGCCCGCGGGAATGTCATCTGCGGCTGGCCGACGAAGCTGGCGCTGACGCCGCGACTGGTGCAGCGCGTGCTGGAGGCGATCGAGGCGCTTCCGGGCGGCGGACGAGCCGCGGGCGCGCGGGCGGACGCGTCGTTGCCGACGGACTGGCCGCGGCCGACGCCGGCCGATCCGCCGTGGGAAGGGGATGTGTCGTGGAAGCGCGTCGGTTAGGGCGATCCGACCTCCTGCTGACGCCGATCGGCTTCGGCGCGTTCAAGATCGGACGCAACGAGGGGATCAAGTACCCCAGTGGCTACGCACTGCCGACGGAGGCCGAGGCGGAGCGTCTGTTGAACGCGGTGTTGGACGCGGGGATCCGGTACATCGACACGGCGCCGGCGTACGGGATGAGCGAAGAGCGGATCGGTCGCGCGATCGCGCCGCGCCGCGGCGAGTTCGTGTTGAGCACCAAGGTCGGCGAGCAGTTCGAGCGCGGAACGTCGCGCTATGACTTCTCCGAGGGAGCGCTTCGGGCGAGCCTGGAGCAGAGTCTGTCGCGACTGCGGACGCCGGCGGTCGATATCGTGTTTCTGCACGTTCCGGCGGGCGACGAGGCGATTCTGCGCGAGACGGATGCGGTGGCGGCGCTGCTGGAGTTCCGCCGTGCGGGGATGACGCGGGCGGTGGGACTTTCGGCCAAGTCGATCGGCGCTGCGCGTCTGGCGTTGCAATGGGCGGACGCGCTGATGCTCGAGTATCACCCGTCGGAGCGGACGTTTGAGCCGGTCATCGCCGAGGCGGCCGGCGCCGGCGTCGGCGTGGTGGTGAAGAAGGCGCTCGCTTCGGGGCGTCTGCCGGCGCGCGACGCGCTGCGGTTCGTGTTGTCGAACGCCGGCGTGAGCAGCGCGGTGGTCGGCAGCCTGAGCCTGGACCACCTGCGCGAGAACATCGCGGCGGCGAGCGGCTGACCCGGCTGTGGCGCGCTATTTCAGCGCTTCGGGGTTCAGGCACTCCAGGTCCGGCACGACGAATCGGCCGTCGCGGCGGACGAGCTGGCCGTCGAAGTACATTTCTCCGCCGCCGTATTCGGGCGTCTGGATGAGCACCATGTCCCAGTGGATCTCGCTCTTGTTTCCGTTGAAGGCTTCGTCGTAGGCCCGGCCGGGCGTGAAGTGAATGCTGCCGGCGATCTTCTCGTCGAAGAGAATGTCCTTCATGGGCTTGGTGATGTACGGGTTCACGCCGATGGCGAACTCGCCCACGTAGCGCGCTCCTTCATCGGTATCGAAAATCTCGTTGATCTTGGTCGTGTTGCTGCTGGTGGCTTCGACGATTTTGCCGTTCTTGAAGACCAGGCGGACGTTCTCGTGCGTCGTGCCGCGATAGGGCGACGGCGTGTTGTAGTGAATCACGCCGTTGACGCTGTCGCGGACCGGGGCGGTGAAGACCTCGCCATCCGGGATGTTTAGCTTGCCGTCGCACGGGATGGCCGGGATGCCCTTGATGCTGAAGGTCAGGTCCGTGTCGCGCGGACCCTTCAGGCGCACCTGGTCGGTCCGCTGCATGCGGGTCTTGAGCGCTTCCATCGCCTTGCCCATGCGGGCGTAATCCATCGTGCAGACGTCGAAGTAGAAGTTCTCGAACGCCTCGGTGGACATCTCGGCCAGCTGCGCCATGCTGGAATTTGGCCAGCGCAGCACGACCCAGCGCGTCTTGGGCACGCGCACGTCGCCGTGCACGCGCTTCCAGACGGTCTTCTCGTACATCTTCTGCTTCTCGCCGGGGACGTCGGAAAGCTCGTTGATGTTGGGATTGCCGCGCATGCCGATATAGCACTGCACGTTCTTCATGCGCAGCTCTTCCGTGTCGGCGATGAGGTTCCACTGGTCCATCGAGCCGGCCAGCATCAGCGCGCGGTTGACGCGGTTGCTCTTGAGCGTGGTCAGCGGCAGACCTCCGGCAGCGGCCGCGACGCGCACCAGCTCGCACGTGAACTCGTGCGGGATGTCGATGGCCTCGATCAGGATTTTCTCGCCCGGCTTGACGGCGCAGGAGTAGCGGATCAGCGTTTCGGCGAGGCGTGTCATACGCGGGTCGATCATGGCATGTCTCCGTCGGTTGGCGGAAGGACGTCGGGCGGCGTCCGCGGCGCGGCGACCGCCAGCGCGGTCCGGTCCAGCGCCGCGAGACGATGATAATCCCGGCAGCGCCCCTCCCGCCAATGCCGACGGAGTCTCTCGATCGCCTGCTGCGGCGGCAGGGCGCGCAGCGCGTCCGGCGATTGCCACAGATCGAGTCGCGTCAGGCTTTCCAACGCGTCGTCGATGTCGAAGTCGAACCGGACCTCGAACCGCTTGCCGACGAACCCCTCGATTCGCCCGCGCAGATCGGCCGGCGACCCGGGCGGGTCATTCGGCGCGCCGCAGAACGCGTACGCCAGCAGCGCTTCCTTGAATTCTTCCTGCGCGATCATGTCCACGAGCGTGTGAACCACGCCGGCGTTGTTGCTGAGATTCTGGTAGTACAGGTGCCGCGTCCGCTGCCAGTCGCGGCTGAGGCGGGCGCGGCGATAGCCCAGGATCGTCCGCACGGCGAGCGTGCCCAGACCGAGCAGCAGCACCCACAGCAGCTTGCTGAGAGCGGCCAGCGTCGCGGCGGTGGACAGCAGCTTGGCCGCGGTCGAGCCGATCGCGCCGGCCCCGCCGCCCCACGCCTTCAGCCGATCGAGCCACGTCATCGTGACCTCGGCGTGCGGCAGCAACGCCTCGACGTCTTCCACGGGGATGTCCTTGAAGAGCTTTAGCAGCACGTGCGGATCGTCGCGAAGCTGCGCCATCACCACGAGGCGGCGGTAAACCGGCAGCGTCACGCCGCGCCCGCGGAACGGATGACGAATCGTCCGAACCTGCCGACGCGTGTTCGAACGACCTCGAACCCAGATCGCCAGCCGCTGGATGCGCTCCGGGCGCAGCCGCACCCGCAGTCCGTGCGAATTCGCGGCGCGCACCACCGCGGCCACGTGCGGAGTGTCGAGGCGGTCGAAGTTCGCCTTCTGCGCGAGATAGTCGAGCTGCCGGGCCAAGCCGTCGCAGCCGCGCGTGGCGCGACGGTGCAGAGCATCGGCTGTCGGGGCCGTGTCGCGATCGGGGTTGACGTCGGCATAAAGCTCGAGCACGTCGCGTTCCAGCGCGACGGCTTCGAAATCGATCACGTCGCGAAGCGCGGCGCCGAACTCCGGCAGCGCGCGCACGTGCGGTCCCAGCTCGGATTCCGCGGCGACCAGCGCAGCGAGCAGATCGATGGCGCTGACCGGAATAAACCGGTCGTCCGGCGGATGGTGGGTGGTCTGCGCCGTCGGATCGCGCGAAAGTGTTCGCGGCTGCTGCGGCGTCACGCGGGGCCTTTCTCACGGCTCGCGTGTCGCGCGGAGCCGACCTCGCCCCATGGTAGCAGAACCGCTCTCGCGGGCGTCGGCCTATGCGCCGGTTGCCGGCGCCGCGGGGATCAATGCGGCGTCGCGCGCAGCTCGTCGCAGCACGAACAGCGGCAGCGTGCGGCCGACGAGCAGAAACGCGACGATCCACACCATCCCCACCTGGTACTGATCGACGCCCAGGCCGATTCCGCGGACCAGGTTGCGGCTGCACACCGTCTCGACCACGCCGGTGGTCAGCGCGCCGCCGCAGACGACAGACGTTGCGTCCACCAGCGCATCGCCCAGCGTGGGCGGCGATTGGAACCGCGACGCGAACCAGCCTTCGATCGCGAGCAGTCCGGCGGCGCAGAGGACAACGGTCATCGCGCACAGCAGCAGCATGCGAGCGGCCGCGCCGGCCCAGATCGCGCCGCGCGGATCGGCCGCGGGCGCCGTGCGGCGCAGCGCGCAGCACGCCGCCCACCACGTCACTCCGCCGGCGGCGCAGCCGGCGAACCCGCCAATGAACAGCACGCACGCGAGAGTCAGTTTGCCGGACTCGGACATCGCGCCGTCGCGAAGCGCCTCGGTCGGAGTTCCGGCGCCGGCCGCCGCGATCGACTGCGCCACGCAGCGGACGAGTCGCGCCGGCCAGTCCTGCGCGGCCAGCGACGCGGGATTCGACGGAGACGCTCCGCCGCGCGGAGTCTCCACGGCGCACAACAGCGCGCCGGCGGCGATGAGAAAGACGGCGTAGACGCCTGCCAATCGGCCGAATTGCCGCGCGGCGCCGAGCGTCGCGCGCCAGGCACGCACAGCCAGCAGCCAGATCGGCCAGCCGGCGGCGCCGATCGCCGATGCCAGCACGAATACGCCCGTCTCGATTGCGCCGGACGGTCGGGCCCAGCCCAGCGACGCGAACGCGGCCGCCGAAAGCCAGACGAATCGAAGCGGGTCCGCGTCGGGTTCGGCGGCGATCCATTGCAGCGCCCCGAACGCGGCGGTCGACGCGGCCTGCAACGCGAACAGGGCAAGCAGCGCGACCGAAGTGCGCGGGAGCGGAACGTCGGGCGGCGCTGCCGCGCGAAGCAGGGCGAGCGTCGCCGTCAGATGGATCAGGAGGCCGGCCAGGCCGAGTCCGGTCAGAACGCACCGGCCGGCCGGCGTGTAGTGCCGATCGGGATCGCGAAGCAGCAGCCCCGCACCACAGGTGGCGCTGGTCGCGTCGACCGCGCTTTCCCAGGCGCGCCGCGCGCCGAAGTAGCGCGCCTCGCGCTCGTCCTGCGCGACGCACGCGGGAAGCGTGAGCGTAACCGTTCCGACGGCGGACAGCACGACGAAACCGAGCAGTGCGAGGACCGGCGCGCTTCGCACGGTGAGGACCTCCTGCGGCTCTCCGCGACGAGCGCCCGAACGCGCCGTCCTAGTGTAGTGCCTCATTGAAGACGCAACGTATCCGGAACCGAGCCGCGACCGTCAGGGAGCGGGGAATGGCACTTGGCAGAGTATCGGCAAGCCCCGGCTCCCTCACGGTCACGGCTCTGACGTCGCAGTATTTCTGAGGCACTACACTAGCGCGTCAGTCGCGCAGCATGCCGCTCCAGCGCCGCAGCAGCTCGGCCGCCCTCGTCGGAGTCAGTTCGTGCGCCTGGACCGATCGAACCTCGCGCACCACGGCCTCTTCCGGCGCTTCAAAGAGACGGAGCTGGCGCTGTCGGCGGCGCTGCGCGGCCGCGAGAACCGGACGCTGCGACTCGCGTCCGAACGTTTTCTCGAGCTCGGAGAGAACGGCGTTGGCGCGCTCCAGGACGCTCCGCGGCACGCCGGCGAGCTTGGCGACGTGCAGGCCGTAGCTGCGGTCGGCGGCGCCCGGCTCGATGCGGTGCAGGAAGACGACCTGATCCTCGTACTCGCGCACGGCGACGTTGAAGTTCGCGACGCGTTCGAGAATCTGGCCCAGTTCGGTCAGTTCGTGATAGTGCGTGGCGAACAGCGCCCGACAGCCGACCTGCCCCGCCAGGTGCTCGGTGATCGCCCACGCCAGCGCCAGTCCGTCGAAGGTGCTCGTTCCGCGTCCGACCTCATCGAGAATGACCAGGCTGTGCAAAGTGGCATTGTGCAGGATGTTGGCAGTCTCGAGCATCTCGACCATGAACGTGCTCTGGCCGCGGGCCAGCTCGTCGGCGGCGCCGACGCGCGTGAAGATGCGATCGACCGCCCCGAGCCGCATGCGCTGCGCCGGCACGAAGCATCCGCATTGCGCAAGCAGCGTGAGCAGCGCAACCTGGCGAATGTAGGTGCTCTTGCCGGCCATGTTCGGGCCGGTGATGAGCGCGAGCGACGGCGGCGTCTGGGCGGACTCCGGCGCGCTGGGGGCATCGGGCGGCGCGTGGGCGGCGCCGAGCGCCGTGTCGTTCGGGACGAATTCCTGCTCCAGAATCGCGTCGAGCACGGGATGTCGGCCGGCGTCAATCTCGAGGATCGGCGCTTCGACGAATTCCGGCTTGCACCAGCGGCGCGCCGCGGCCAGCTCGGCCCAGCCGCACAGCACGTCGAGCGCGGCCAGCACGCCCGCGGCCTGCTGGATACGCGGAATGTGCGTGGCGGCGTCGTCGCGCAACGCCTCGAACAGCTCGGCTTCGAGCTCGTTGGCGCGCGACTGCGCGGTGAGCGCCTCGGTCTCGTAGCGTTTCAGCTCGTCGGTGATGTAGCGCTCGGCGTTCTTGACCGTCTGCTTGCGGACGAATTCGGGCGGAACGCGGTCGCGGTGCGCGTTGGTGACCTCGACGAAGTAGCCGAAGACCTTGTTGAACGCGACCTTCAACGACGCGATTCCGGTCTGCTGGACGAGGCGCTTCTGGTAGTCCGCCAGCCACGATTGCCCCTCGCGGCCGATCGTGAGTAGCCGATCCAGCTCGGGGTGGTGACCGCTGACAAAGATTCCGCCGTCGCGCGAGGTGGGCGGGGCGTCGGGGCGGAGCGCCGCCGTGAGCGTGTCGGCCAGCTCGTCGAGGCCTTCGAGCCGGTCGGCGAGGGCGTCGGCGCTTTCGTCGCGCAGGCTGCGCAGACCGTCGCGCAGCGCGGGCAGGCGCGACAGGCCGTCGCCGAGGGCGCGGAGATCGCGCGGGTGGCTGCGCTGCACGCCCAGGCGTCCGGCCATTCGCTCGACATCGCCCAGCTCGCGCAGCGCGCATCGCAGCGATTGGCGCACGGCGCGCTCGGTCCGAAGCGTTTCGACGAGGCGCTGGCGGTCGCGGATCGCGTCGGGGTCGCGCAATGGGTAGCACAGCCAGTGGCGCAGCAGCCGTGCGCCCATCGGGTTGCAGGTCTGGTCCACCGCGGACAGCAGCGACCCCTTGCGCGTGCCGCCGCGGAGCGTGCGCTCGATCTCCAGAGAGCGCAGCGTGATGCGGTCGATCGCCAGGTGTTCGCCGGAGGTTCGCCGCCTCGGCGGGCAAAGGTGCGCGGCGGCGCCGCGCTGCGTCTCGCGGACGTAGGCCAGAAGTGCGCCGGCCGCCTGAAGCGAGGCGTCCATGCGCTCGAAGCCGAAGCCGACCAGCCCACGGACTTCGAACTGTTCGACGAGGAGCTGTTCGGCACGGCGCTCGTTGAAGTCGTGGATCGGACGCGTCGTGAGAGAGGCGGAGACGCGCTCGCGCAGCGCGTCGGCGAGCGGGTGCCGGCCGACGGAGTCGGCTTCGGGCAGGAGGATCTCGGCCGGATCGATGCGCGCCAGCTCGTCGACGACGGCGTCCGGGTCGCACAGTTCGACGACGATCTGCCCGCTGGCGAGCTCGAGCGTGGCCAGGCCGGTCTCGCGATCGTCCTGCCAGACGCATGCCAGCACGTTGGCGCGGGACTGCTCGAGCAGCGTGTCCTCGGTGAGCGTGCCGGGCGTGACGATGCGCACGACGGCGCGCTGCACCACACCGCGCGCCTGCCGCGGGTCTTCGATCTGCTCGCTGATCGCGACGCGCCAACCGGCGGCGACGAGCTTGGACAGATAGCCGTCCAGCGCGTGATAGGGAATGCCCGCCAGCGGCGTTCGCCCGTTGTCGCGGCTGGTGAGCGTGATTCCCAGCTGGCGCGCCGCGACCCGCGCGTCGTCGTAGAACAGCTCGTAGAAATCGCCCATGCGGAACAGGAGCAGCGCGTCGCCGACCTGCCGCTTCTGCTCGGCGTATTGCCGCATCGCGGGCGTGAGGCGGTCGGGGTCGCCGGGCGGCGACGAGGGCGGCGGATCGGGGGCGATCGGCTCGACAGCGCTCATCCTGACCGGTCGAGACTGTACTGCCCCCGGGAGCCGCAGACAACGAAAACGCAGCCGCCGGCTATTCCGCCGCTAGCACGGCTTCCAGGAGGCGGCGCGCTTGGCGCACTCCTCGGGAGAGACCTCTTCGATGTGGGTTGCGATGCCCCATACGTGACCGAACGGGTCCATCACCTTGCCGTAGCGGTCGCCCCAGAACATGTCCGACGGCGGAAAGATCGCCGTGCAGCCCGCGCTCATCGCCTGGGCGAAGGCCTTGTCGGCGTCCTTCACATAGAGATGCAGCCCACCGGAGTTGTGCCCCGGCAGGGGCGCTCTCATGCCGTGGTCCGCCCATTCGCCGCCCATCATGATCGTCGAATCGCCGATGCGGAACTCGGAGTGCATGACCGAGCCGTCCGGTGCCCGGAGCACCATGACCTCCTCGGCGTTGAACGCCTTCTTGTAGAGCGCGAGTGCGGCGTCGGCGTCCTTCACGACGAGCGACGGCGTGACCGTGTGAAATCCGGCCGGGACGTGCGGAACGTTGCTGGCCATCGACAGCTCCTTTTGAGCGAAGGCGTTTCCCCCGGTCTTTGAACACCTTACAAACAGCGAACACAGGACGCAAGGCGATTCTTCGAATTCCCGCCCGTGCGCCCTTATTAACCGTGAGCTCGCATTTCATTAACGCAAACCCGCTTTCATCCGCGTCCCTGATCCGTGCTCCGCCGCCGAAGGTCGGTTGCGGCTGGCAGACTTCGCGATCCGCCGTCCGAAATCGATACGGAGAGGCACGCATGCGGCAGGTTCGTTTCGCGCGCCGAACGGGCTTCACGCTCATCGAGCTGCTCGTGGTGGTTGCGATCATCGCCCTGCTGCTGGCGGTGCTGCTGCCGAGCCTGCGCCGCGCGAAGGACCAGGCCCAGGAAGTGCGCTGCGCGAGCAACCTGCGCGGATTCGGCGTCGGATTTCACACCTACGCCGGCGAGAACAAGACGTACTTCTGCAGCGGTTCGTTCGATCCGGACGTCGATCACGGCCGCGACGGTCCGGTCGACCGCGTCGGCTGGGTGGCGGACCTGGTGAATGCCCAGACCGCGTTCCCCGGTCAGCAGCTTTGTCCGACCAGCCCGGCGCAATACAACCAGAAGCTCCGCCCGAAGGAATTCTCGACGCTCGAGTTCTACACAAAGCTCGAGGCCGATGACCTCATCGCGCGCGGCTACAACACGAACTACACACAGGCCTGGTACATGGGTCGTACGCAGTGCACCAAGGCCGACGGGCAGGTCAAGCACCTGGGCAGCACGGTGGGCGCGCTGCGCGAGCGCTGGCTGAACCTGGTGCCGGCGTCGCGCGTGCCGTTTGTCGGCGACGGGCGGACCGACACCGACGAGGAAGTGGACAACAAGCGCTACGCCAAGACCATGACCGACGGTCCATACGGCGGAGCGCCCTACGAGATTCAAGGATATGCCGATCTGGGGCCGACGCACGGCTTCGGCTCCCTGATCTCCGGCAACAAGAAGGATCACGATCGCGATCGCGCGAACGTCCTGTTCGGCGACGGGCACGTCAGCGTCTTCGTCGACGCCGACCGCGACGGCGAGTTCGGGCTGAACGTCGACGCGACGCCCTACACGCAGACCGACCTGGATGAGGGCGTCGTGTTCGACGGCGTGCTGAGCATCGGTCGGCGCTCCGAGGATCCCTGGCGATTGCAGTAGGGCGACGCGCGACACGTCGGGCTCGCACTCGATGCCCCGTTCGCCGCGTCCAACGTCCGACATAACCCCAACTGGAGAGGAAAGCCACGTGAAGAAATTCCTGTTCACGGTCCTGCTGGGCGCCGCGTTCGCCGCCCCGCCCGCACACGCGAGCGTCTTCATCAGCGAAGTGTTTCTGAATCCCGGCGGCACGGCGGACGACACGCACGAGTTCATCGAGCTGCATGGCACGCCCGGCATGAAGCTCGACGGCTATGCCGTGGCGTTCTGCAACGGCGCGCTGCGCAAGCACTATCCGGACGGCAGCATCCCGCCCGTGCCGGCCGAGACGCAGGAAATCGACGAGTTCTTCAGCCTGGACGGCCTGGCGCTGGGCAACAACGGAATCCTGGTAATCGGCGTCGGCGTGCAGTCGAACTACACGACGCTGCTGACGGACAGCAGCTTCCGCCGCTGGAACACGCTCTGGAACGGCGGGCTGGACACGCCCGGCAAGCTGAACAACGACGGCGCGAACACGATCCTGCTCATTCGCAACCGCCCCGGCCGCACGCAGGCCAATCCGGGCAACCCGGCCGGTCTGCGATGGGGCAAGGACATCGACTGCGACTTCGAGCTGTACAGCAGCATCCTGACCGATCCGAACGATCCCGGCAGCCTCGCCGACCAATTGGGCGACGGAAACCTGGACCGCGGCGACGGCACGAACCCGTTCGGCAATCCGACGCTCGACCTCAAGGGCGTCAGCACGTTGGCCGACGTGAGCGACGATCTCGAGGTCGTGGACGAGCTCAGCTACGAGCATGACCAGGGCTGGGAGTACGACCTGGACGGACGCCGCGTCGATCTGGGCGGCAGCACCATCGGCGGTCTGCCGGAGCGGCGCGTGCACGCGTTGGACGATCCGCAGGGCTTTAATCCGGACGCGATGACGCGCGTGGACTATCGCACGAAGGGGCCGGGCTGGACGCCGGCGCCCGGCGCGACCGGCGAGTTGCCGAACGGCAACAACTGGCAGGACACGGCGACGGAGCAGTGGATTCGCGGCGAGTCCGTGGTCGGCACGGGCGGTCAGGGCAATCCGCCGCAGTTCTATTATTCGAACGCGGCCAATACGAACCCGGACGCGATCCAGCCCTACATGACCAACGTTCCGCTGTGGCTGGACGACGGCTCGGGCGCGGACTACGCCTTTGTTGATCCGAACGGCGTCGGCTACAGCTACCAGATCATGCCCGGGCGGATTAATCCCCTGGCGACGCGCTATATCCCCGGCGACGCCGATCGGGATGGCGACGCCGACGCGGACGACATCAGCAAGATCGCTTCGGTCTTCGGCAACGACAACTGGGTCTTCAGCAACAGCTACTCCGAGTCGCCCGAGGGCGATTCCGGCGATCCGGCGACGCAGACGCGTCCGTGGGATGTGGACCAGACCGGCGACAACGGCATCGAGGCCAGCGACCTTCAGTGGGCGTTGAACTTCCAGGGCGACACGACCGGTCAGGTCGTCGGCGTGCGCTACGACAGCACCACGCCGGCCGCGACGGGCGTCGTTCTGAACTCCAATGCCGGCGTCGCATGCACGGTGAGCACGTCGGTGTCGGTGGGCAGCGGCCATCCGCTCTCGGAGCTCCGGATCGGCGACACGGTCGAGCTGACGGTGCGGGCGCAGGTGACCGGCGGCGCGAACAGCACGGCGGGCCAGCAGAACGGCGTGATGCAGTTTGTGCACGACGTGGCGATCAGCGCGGGCGGCGTGTTGCGCGTGACCGGCGTGACTCCGCTGGGCGCATTCGCGACAACTCGGGCCGGCATCCAGGCGCTTCAGGGCGCGGGCGGCGATCTCGGCGTCCGCAGCGTCAACGGCTATTCGACGTCGTTCGCGAACGGGCTGGCGGCGGCGTCCGATCTCTACCGCGTCACGCTGGAGTGTGTCGGGGTTGGCTCGGCCAACGTGTCGGTGGGCGCCGCGACGCTGGCGAAGTTCGCCGCGAGCACGCCGCGCGGACTGAAGGTCGGCCATACGAACAACCAAGGCAATCCGTCGGCCGCGTCGTATCCGGGCGCGATTGCGCTGACGGTCGTTCCGGGCGGGTGCGACGCCGATCTGGACGGCAGTGGACAGGTGAACCTGGCCGACCTAAGCGCGCTGCTGACGAACTACGGCATTTCGAGCGGGGCGACGTTTGAGGAAGGCGACGTGGACGGCGACGGCGACGTCGATTTGGCCGACCTGAGCGCATTGCTCGAGGAGTTCGGGCTGATTTGCTGATCGCAGGCGGGGGGACGCCGGAGCGGCGCGTGCGGTCCGGCGCGAGCCTCGTCGAGACGCGGCGAGGGGACGGTCACGCGGCTTTGTCAGAACGGGGATGGCGCATTTTCGTTTTCGCAAAGCGTTCCGAGCCGGTTCGTGTGAACCGGCGATCCCATTGCGTGAGTCGAGGAGGAAAGAGCATGCTTCGCAAGTTTCTGTTCGGGATGGGCGCGCTGGCGGCATTCGCCGGCGCGGCGCAGGCCGACATGGTGATCACCGAGTGGATGTACTCGGGCGCCGGCGGCGAGTTCATCGAGTTCACGAACGTCGGCGCCTCGCCGATCGACATGGCCGGTTGGAGCTATGACGACGACAGCGGCATCGCCGGCACGGTCGATCTGAGCGCCTTCGGCACCGTCGATGCGGGCGAATCGGTCATCCTGACCGAGATCGACGCCGCCGTGTTCGCGTCGGAATGGGGTCTGTCGGGCGTTTCGATCATTGGCGGAAACACAGTCAATCTCAGTCGCAATGACGTGATTTACCTGTTCGACGATCTCGACGCGGTCGCCGACGTTCTGGCGTACGGCGACCAGACGTATGCCGGCACGATCCGCACGCAGGACACGTCGGGGATTCCGAGCAGCCCTGCGGCGCTCGGCGCGAACGACGTGTACCAGTGGCAGTTCGCGGTGGTCGCGGACGCTTTCGGTTCGTACGCGTCGCTCTCGGGCAACGTGGGCAACCCCGGAGTTTACGTGCCGGAGCCGGCGAGCGTCGCGCTGCTCGCGCTGGGCGCGCTGGCGCTGCGGCGTCGCTAGTCCATTAGGCTTTTCGCGCTCGGGCTGTCGAATGCACAGGCCGGTCCATCGCGTGGGCGCGGTGGGCCGGCCTGTCTTCTTTGCAGTGCGTCGCGTCGCGGCTTCCGGCGACGATCAGTTCTGCGAGTATTCCTGCCATTCGGCCCAGGCTTGCGCGTTCGTGCCGGTCCAGGCGTGCTTCCAGAAGAAGAAGGACGGCTTGCGCAGCTCGGCGTCGTCCACCAGCCCCAGCGTCTCGAAGAAGTGGCCGAAGCCGGTGGCGTTGTTCAGGAAATACCAGTTCGCAAGGGCGATATTCATGCCGCCGGTCAGCTCGGGCAGGCGGGAAATGAAGCGCCACTGTGAAAGCCGTGAGCCGCCATACTGCGGATCGCACGGCCATCCGATTTCGGCGAAGACAATCGGCAGGTCGGTGTGGTCGCTGATCTGGCGGTAGTAGTCCGATGCGATCTCGGACGGGGCCGGGAAGAACGTCGGGCAGTATCGCTCGAACGGGTAGGTCGTGATCGCAATGGCGTCCGTGTCAGGTTCGAACATGTCGAACAGCTCCCAGTGCGGTCCGTGCGGCGGCAGGAAGCAGCGCCCGCCGGGGATTCCCAGGAACTGCTCATACTGAAACGAGACGAACACCATCGTGTCCGGAGCGATCGACTTGATCTCCTCGCGCGTCTCCTTGAACAGCGACACGAAGTTGTGGAAATCCCACGGGCGCTGCTCGTAGTACGCGTTGATCTCCATCGCCAGGTTGATGAAGCGCGGCCGCTGAAGCTCGATCGTCAGCAGCGCGGCGCGTTTGAACGCGGCCCGCAGCATGGGGTCGCCGAACGAGTTCGTCGAGATCTGCGGCGGAAGGTAGGGGATCGGTCCGCGACGCGTCTGGTACGGGTCGAGCTGTGGAAACGTCTCGACGCCGAAATAGGCGGCCGCCGGCCCCTGCCACTGCCAGTCGGACCAGATCTGCGACTGCTCGTCGCTCTTGCCCTCGGCATGAAACCAGTCCACCTTGCCGGTGATGCTCACGATTCCGCCCAGCTCGCCCGCGTCCGTGAACGACCGGAAAATCTGCTCCTGCGTGTCGGCGCCGGCCAGCGCCGTGACGCTCTTGCCCGGAGCGCCGTGCAACGGACGCGCCAAGATCGGCCGATTCTCGCCTCGATCCGGCACGCGCTGCTGTGCCGGCGCGATTGCGGAAATGCAGGCCACCACCATCCCGGCAGTGATCGCGTGTCTCATGGTTCGTGACGCCTTGTGCTGCGAACTCAAAACAAAGCAGGCGGCCCGACGGGAACCCAGTGAGTCTAGCGATCGGACGCATCGCGAATCAAGGACTTCCCGGCGAGCCGGCCGCGGGCGCGAACCGCGCGTACGGCTATACTCCCGCGCACCGGAACGACGGAGCCTGCAATACCGGACGATCATGCCGCCGATCGCGATCGCACACCGAACGCTCGCCCGTACGCACGCCGAGAACTCGCTGGCGGGAATCCGCGCGTGCCTGCGGCTTGAACTGGATGGCGTAGAGATGGACGTCCGCAGCACGGCCGACGGCGCGCTGGTGCTCCTGCACGACGAAACGCTGGATCGGACGACCGACGGCGTCGGACCGGTGGCCGACACCACGTGGCCGGCGCTTCGTGAGATGCGGTGCGGGCGCGAGCGTGGGACCAGCCCCGACGATGAGCCGGTGGCCACGCTGCGCGCAGCGCTGTCGCTGGCGGCGGCGAGACTGCGCGTGTATCTGGACGTGCGAGCAGCGCCGTCGGACGACGTGTTCGTGCACATTTGCGAAGCGCGACCGGCGCGCGACGTGCTCGTGTGGCTGCCTCCGGATCAGCGCGCCGCGCTGCCGTCGCCGCCCGGTGAACACGTGCGGCTGGTCTGCGATCCGGAGGATTGGCGCGTGTGCGCCGCGCGGGCCGGCGGGGCAGCGCGCATCTCGCTCGAGTTGCCTGCGGCGCGGCTCGATTCGCCGGAGCTGTCTGCGGCACGGTCCGCGGGCGTCGAGGTCGGATGCGTGACGCTGCGCGAGCACGACGCGCCGCATTCGTGGCGCCGCGCCGCGCAACGCGGCTGCGACTGGATCATGACGGACCGGCCGGAGGAGCTGCGGCGGTTCATCCGCGGGTGGATCGGTGAGTAGCGACGCTTCTCGCCGCGACCCGCCGGCCGGCAGCGGGCTGACGCCGTACCTGTTCATGCTGGGCGCGCTGCTGGCGCTGTCGAGCTTCTACGACGCGTTCGCCACGACGTTCCGATACTCGGCGACCACCTATGTGCGGCAGGATTTCGGCATCTCCTTCAGCGAGATCACGCGGCTGTTCACGTGGCTCTATCTCGGCTCCTGCCTTGCATTCGTGCCGCGCTGGCTCGCGGACGTCTATGGCCGGCGGTGGATGCTGTGGATCAGCTTCACCGGCATGTGCGGTTTGCAGTGGCTGGTCGGGTTTTCGCGCGGCCCCGTCGAATATGTCGCGACGCTCACGTTGCTGGCGATCTTCTACAAGTCCGACGTGTGGATGCTGGTCGCGTCCGAGGAGGCCCCGCCCAAGCTGCGGGCGAGATTCATCGCGATCATCAGCGGGCTCGGTGCGACCGGCGCGATGGTGCTTGGCCTGCTGATCGCCCGGATGGGAGACGACCCCGCCGCCTGGCGCGGCGTGGCGCAATTCCCCGTCTGGGGGCTGATCGCGTCACTGCCCATGCTGCTGCTGACGCGCGAGCCGAAGCTGCTCGGTTCGCCGCGTTCGATCGCGGGCGGGCGCGCGCTGATTTCGTCCCTGCTGCGCCCGTTCCGACGCTCGCTTGCCAGAGCATTGTGGCTGCTGACCGCGTTGAAGATCGGCTTCGCCGGCGTTGCGATGGGGGCGATGGCGCTGATCAGCATCGAGTATCTGCGCGTCGAGCACGGCTACGCACCGGCGGACATCGGGCGCGTTGTGTTCTTCAAGGTGCCGGCGGTCGTCCTGGCGTGGATCGTGGTCGGCGCGATGGCCGACCGCTGGGGCCGTCGCCCGACCGTGTACGTCGCGGGCGCGCTCTACCTGGGCCTGCTGGTCACCATGGCGTTCGCCCCGCGCGGCGGGACCATGGTCGCGTACGCCTACGTGGCGCAGGACGCGGTGTCGATCGGCCTTTTCGGCATACTTCGCGTCGCGACGATGGAGCTGCTGCCGAATGACTGCCGCGCCACCGGATCCGCCTGGACCGACCTGTTCATGACGTTCGCCGCGTCCGTCACGGCCCAGCTGCTTGGTTTCGCCGCCGCTGGTGAGCCGAGCGGACTCGGCTGGTCGCTCAGCGCCTGCATCCTCGCCGTCGCGGCGGTCGCCGCATTCGTATTGCCGCTGTTCGCGCTGCTCCCCGAGACGCGCGGCCGGCGGCTGGAGCAGGTTTGAGGCGGCTTAGGCGCGGACGCGGCCGGCCGCCGCTCGCGCGGGTTCGCGGAATCGTCGATGTGAAAAGGGGACTGCCTCGCGAAGGACTCGAACCTTCGACCCGCTGATTAAGAGTCAGCTGCTCTACCAACTGAGCTAGCGAGGCGTCCGGGCCGCACGACCCGAATTCCGAATCCTAGCATCCGATCCGCCGATCGCAAGCCGTATCAGGGCTTGTCGGACCTGCGGGCTGGACGGCTCGCGGCCGCCTGCGCCGCCTCGGCCTCGCGGCGCTGCTGGCGCGTGGGCAGCCGCTCCAGCCGCTGCTTGAGCTGCGTGAAGAGCCGCTCCTCGTCGCTCCGCTGCCGTTCGGCCAAATCGGTCGCCGCGGCGCTGGTCGGCGACGCTGGGTCACCGGACTTGCGCTCCTCCGCCAGTCGCTCGGCCCGCTTCGCGAAGGTATCGCGGCGGCTGACGGCGTCCTCGTGAAGCAGCCAGGCGCGCTGCTGCTGCTCGTCGTTGAGCTTGTACTTGGAGATGAACTCGCGCACGTAGCGCGTCCACGGATCGTTGTCGCTTGCGTCCCGCACGCCGCGCGCGGGCGGAGTCTCGCTGTCGCGCGGCGCCGGCTGGTCCCCGCGGCGCGCGTCGGCGTCCGGGGGCGGGGGCGGCGGCGCTTCGTCGCCAGCTCGGCCCGACGCGTCCTCGCCGCGGCGCGACCGGCCGCGCGAACCCTGGCGCTGCTCGGCCTGCTCTGCGGCCGGGTCTCCGCCCTGCGCGGACACGGTCCGCGGCCCGTCCTCCGCGGTCTGGGGTCGGCGCTTCTGTCCGGTCTGAATCGGGTCCTCTTCCAGGCCCCAGTCCGACGCGTCCCACTGTCCGGCGCGCCATTGTTCCGCCAGCGCCGCGACGGTTTCGATTCGGCCGTGCGTCGCGGCCAGATCGCGCTGAACCAGTTCGCGTTGCTCCGGATCGAGCCGTTCCATGAAGACCTGCGCGCCGGCATCGATGCGTCCGACGACGTCCTCGATCACGGGCGTCGCCAGCTCGGTCCAGCGCGCGATCTGCTCGGGCGTAAACGGCTCGCCCGCCGCCCGCGTTCGAAGCGCTTCCATCGAGTACTGCATGATTTGCGGAGCGTGTCGCGAGAAGATGCCGAAGCTCTCGCGCATCACCATGTTCTGAAGCAGTTGTTTCTGATCGTCGTTCAACAGGTACCGTTCGCCGACCATGTCGAGCATCTGCGTGAAACGCTGCTGCACTTCCCAGGGCGGGATCCGCCCAACTTCGCGCATCATCTCCAGCGAGAACAAGTCCGGCTCGCTGGACCAGCCGTTGCGGTCGTAGACACGTTCGGCCGCGTCCATGATGTATTCGTAGTGCTCGTCCCAGTTGCCCAGCTCGCGCGTCTGCCGGATGAACCGCATGGCCTGCTGTTGCAGGCGATGCATGCGCCCGCGACGTGGCTCCTCCGGGTTGGGAGCGTTGTTCGGGTCGGGTTGCTGCGCGCTCGCGACCGGAGAAATCGCGAAAACAAGCCCGAGCAGCGCACACGCCGCCAGCTTCGACCGCCTACGCATCCGCCTCACCTCGCGCGTTGCGCGCGTCCGAGCCGTACCGATCGGCAGCGCCGGACCAACCGGCTGCCCCCCGATTTGTAAAGCTCCATATCACAGTCTATTCTGGAAACGTCCCACGTGCGAACGTTGGGCCTTCCCGAAAGGGGCGTCTGTGTCCGGCCCGTGCGTCCTCATCCTCACCGCACCCGGAACCAACTGCGATCGCGAGACCGAGTATGCCTGGACGATCGCCGGGGCCGTTCCGACACGCCTGCGCGTCGAGAGGGTCGTCGCCGAGCCCGGACTTCTCGACGCCTACCAGATTCTGACGATCCCCGGCGGCTTCAGTTTCGGCGACGATATCGCGGCCGGGCGGGTCTTCGCGCTGCAACTTCGTCGCGAACTGTCCGAACCGCTGCGGCGGTTCGTCGAGCGCGACAAGCTCGTGCTGGGCATCTGCAACGGCTTCCAGGTGCTGGTTCAGGCCGGACTCCTTCCGGACGGTCCGGCGGAGAGCGGTGCGGCTCGGCGGCCCGTTTGCTCGGTGACGGGCAACGATCCGCCCGGCTTTCAGGACCGCTGGGTGACGCTGCGAGCGAACGAGTCGCGGTGCGCGTTCACCGAGGCCGGCCGCGTGTACGAGCTGCCCATCGCGCATGGCGAGGGTCGCGTTCGGTTCCGGGACGAGGCCGTTCGAGCGGTCGCGCTCGGCTCGCGCCAGAACGCCCTGAGCTACGTGCCGCCGGCGGACGACCGCGCCGCGCTCGGCGAGCCGTACAACCCCAACGGCAGCGACGCCGACATCGCCGGCCTGTGCGACCCGACCGGGCGCATTTTCGGACTCATGCCCCATCCGGAACGATTCGTCGATCCGCTCACGCACCCGTGCTGGACGTCTCGTCCGCGCCCGGAGGCGGGCGACGGCCTGGCGATCTTCCAGCGGGCGGCGGCGCTCTTCTCGTGAGCTTGCGACGGAGTTCGTTCGCGGTCGATCGGCGCTCCGGTCCCTGCTCCGCGCTCGACACGCCGCGGGCCAGCGCCGATACTCGATTCGGAGAACGGCGGTGCGCGCGTCCGCACGGAGCGAACGCGGCATCGCCGGGCAACCGGTCGCGGCGGGACATCGCGCGGCGTCCGGCATGTCGGAATCGGTAGCGAATGAGAATCCTGAACATCTGCGGGGCGCGTCCGAACTTCATGAAGATCGCGCCGCTGATGCGCGCGTTTCGCGCGACGCCGGGCATCGACCCGGTGCTCGTACACACCGGGCAGCACTACGACCACAACATGTCCGAGCTGTTCTTCAAACAGCTTGAGATTCCCGAGCCGGACATCAATCTCGAAGTCGGCTCCGGCAGCCACGCGGCGCAGACCGCGGAGATCATGATCCGCTTCGAAAAGGTCGTCGCGCAGCAGAAGCCGGACTGGGTTCTCGTGGTCGGCGACGTGAACAGCACGATCGCCTGCGCGCTCGTCTCGGTGAAGCTCGGCGTGCGCGTGGCGCACGTCGAGGCCGGGCTGCGCAGCTTCGACCGCGGCATGCCGGAGGAGATCAACCGCGTCCTGACGGACGCGATCTCCGACCTGCTGTTCGTCACGGAGCCGAGCGGTGTCGAGAACCTTCGCCGCGAGGGCGTCCCGCCGGAACGAATTCACTTCACCGGCAACGTCATGATCGACACGCTCCGCGCGCACCTGCACCGCGCCCAGCAGTCCGACGTGCTCGCACGACTGGGTCTGACCGAAGACGGCTACTGCGTCGTCACGCTGCACCGGCCGAGCAACGTGGACGATCCGGCCGTCTTCGGCGGCATTCTGGATGCGTTCGAGCAGATTCAGCGCGACGCGCCGATCGTATTTCCGATGCACCCGCGGACGCTCGCGAACCTCGAGCGGCTGGGGCTGGCGGCGCGCATGAAGGCGTTGCGCGGCGTGCGCGTGATCGAGCCGCAGGGCTACCTCGATTTTCTTCGTCTGACGTCCGGCGCCGCCTGCGTGCTGACCGATTCCGGCGGCATACAGGAGGAGACGACCATCCTGGGCGTGTGGTGCCTGACGCTGCGCGAGAACACCGAGCGACCGGTCACAATCTCGCACGGCACGAATCGGCTGGTCGGCGTCGACCCGCGCGCCATCGTCGCCGCTTGGCGCGATTGCCGCGGACGCAAGCCGGATCGCGGGAAAGTCCCCGAGTTGTGGGACGGGAGCGCGGCGGAGCGGATCGCGGCCATCCTTGCGAGACAGACATGAGCGGAGCGTCCGTCAAACGCGCGCGCCGTCGCGCGGTCCGCCCATGAGCGCCGTCGGGTCAGCGCCGCGCCGCGCGCCGGTCATTCAGACCCCGTCGCGCCGGCTGGCGTGGGCGGCGCGGCTCTCGCGCCTGCTGCCGCCCGGATTGTCCGGCGTATTCCTGCGTTTCTACCCGGCCACGCGCGCCGCGCGAGAGAAGCCGGGATTCACCGCCCGATCGAGCCTGGCCGATTTCATCGTTCGCACGGATCGCACCGACTGGGTGGCGAACGCGTTTGCGGTTCGCGGCTTTTACGACTTGGGCAACGCGGTGATCGCCAACGCGGTGTGCGAGTCGGGGGGTGAGACGATCCTGGAAGTCGGCGCGAACATCGGCACCGAGTCGCTGCTGTTTGCTCACGTCGTCGGCGCGCGCGGGCGCGTGGTGTGCTTCGAGCCGCTGCCGGACAACTTCAGGATTCTGCGTGAGCTGCTCGCGTTGAACGGCCTCAGCCACGTGCACGTGCACCAGGCGGCGGTGTCGGAGTCGGCCGGCGTGCTGCGTTTCCTGCAACCGCACGCCGGCATGAACTTCGGCGAAGGGCGCATCGCGGAACACGACGCGCCGCGCGAGGCGGTCATCGAAGTGCCGAGCGTGGTGCTGGACGAGCAGTTCGCGGCCGGGGCGTTCGACGCCCCGCGCCTGATCGCGATCGACGTGCAGGGCGCGGAATTGTTCGTGCTTCGCGGCGCGACTCGGCTGCTCGAACAGGCGAAGCCTGTCGTGGTTGCGGAAGTGGAGCCGACGCTGATGGCGAATCATCAGCAGTCTCCGCACGACCTGCACCGGTTCTTCGCACAGCGCGGATACGGCGTGTGGCGCGTCGACAAGTGGGGGCTGAGCGCTCCCGATCCGGCGCGGGATGACAGCGTGAACTGGCTGTGCATTCCGGACGGCGCGAGCGAAGGCGCGCAGCGGCAGGCCCGGCGCATCAGCGCGCGGCTGTGGCGCGCGGCGTTTTTTCCTCTGTGGTCGGGGCTGAACCCGGCGGTCGTGCCGCGGCGGTGACGTGCCGCGGCGATCGCGATCCTGGAGTGCCTCGGACGTTCTGCGACATTCTGAGCCGCGACCGTGAGGGAGCCGGGTCCGCCCGATACGCTGCAAGGTCCTCATCCCCGCTCCCTGACGGTCGCGGCTCGGTTCCGGATACGCGGCGTGTTCAAGGAGGCACCGCGCTCGTGTAGTTCCTCAGAAACAATGCGCGATTCCATTCAGGGTGGTACGGGCGTCCCGCCTGTTTTTCACCCGGACGAACGGGCGGGACGCCCGTACCACCCTGAATAAGGGCAGGTTTCATGGAAGCACTGCGCTAGAACTGCACCTTCACGAACGGCTTAACCGCGAACGCGCCGATGATCGAGACGACGACCATCGTGATGATCCAGTGAACGTCCCAGCCGAAGATCGGCGTCGAGCGGCTGGGATAGCGCACCTCGATGCGCTGCACGGGCGAGTCCGAGCCGAACGCCGGCTCGCCGGGAAAAAGAATGCGGTCCCAGAAGCTCGGCCCGGCGCGGACCGGGCTGACGAACGCCAGCCGCGACGTCCGCTCGTCCACCACCAGGGACTTCTCGATCGCGGCGCCGCCGGGCGTCTGCCAGCGGAGCGACGACGCGCCGATCGCGCGTTCCGGCTTGAACCGCCAGGTGATCGTGTTTGTGGCGGCGTCGCGCACCACCGCTTCGACGCGAATTCCGTCCGGCGGCTGAATCTGCGCCTGGCTCCAGTCGGACCAGTTCGCGGGCAGCACGCGCAGCTCGACGTAGCCGGTCTCGCCCGGACGGATCGGGCGGAATTCGTAGTACATCGCGAGCTGAGCGGCCAGGAACACGAACGGCACGAGCATGACCAGCATGGGCGGTAGCGAATACGCCAGCCGCAGGCCCGACGCGCGCAGCATGCCGAGCTGGGAGCGCAGCGACACGCCCATGTCGTCCTTGAACAGCCGCATCGCCAGCAGGTTGGCCCGAACGCTGTCGGCGACGCCGCGCAGAGCGCGTTGGTTGGACGTGTACCGGAACGCGATCGCCGCAATCACGCCGAACAGCAGCGACGCCAGGCACAGCGCCACCCACGGCGGCAGGCCGGCCAGCGGGCGCATCAGGGCCGCGGTCAGGGCGTTCAGCGCCGCATGCAGTCCGTTCATTCCGACTGGCTCCTGGCTGCGCGCCGCGGCGTCATTCGATGTATCCGAGGCCGCGCAGGCGTTCCTGGAGCGCCGCGTCGTCGTCCGCGTCGGCGAACTTGGCGGCCTCCTTCTCGAGGATGTTCTTGATGAACTCGTCCACCGAGGCGTAGCCGCCCTTTTCGGCGATGCTCTTCAGTTGCTCGTAGAGGGTCGCTTCGATCCTGATCTTGTGGCCGCCGCCAAACATGGTCTCTCCGTCGATGTTCCCGCTTGCCCCGCCGCGACTCAGCGCGGCCCGAAGATGGGTCGCCCGATCATCGCCTCGGGCGGCTTGAGATTGAAGAGCTGAAGGATGGACGGCGCTAGGTCGATCAGCGCCGGATCCTGCACGGTGATCGGTCGGTTGGCCGCCAGCGTCCCCGGGACGAGGTAATGCGCGATGCAATGGTCGCCGCTCCAGCGGTCCAGGTTGTCTTCCAGGAGCTCGAACGGCTGCCCGCCCAGCGACGTGGCCCAGCTCCCGCGGTAGTTGCGGGCATAGCCGATCAGCATGTCGGGCGCGACCATCGGGTCGGCGCCCGGATACTCCTCGAACGTGTAATAGACCTTCTCGATCACGCGGCTGCCGTCCTCGTCCCGAATCTGAAGCAGCTTGTCGCCGATCTCATGCGCCAGCGCGGAACGCTCGCTGTCCGGCACGATGCCGCCCGCCTCGCGCCCGCTGACGTTGATGTACAGGGCGTTGATCCCGACCGCGTAGGCGCGGGTCGAGGGCCAGTCCACGTTGCCTCCCGCCAGGCCCAGCGCCCGCTTGCGGCGATCGTCGCTACGGGCCCGCTGATAGCCGTTCTGAATCAGCCAGGTGTTGACGTTGAAGCCGCGGCGGAAGCTGGCGAAGCCGTGATCGCTCATGACGATCAGCACGTCGTTGTCGTCGATGATCCGCAGCGCCTCGCCGACCCGCTCGTCCATCTCGAGATACGTGCTCTCGATCACCTTGTCGTACTTGCCGTCCTGCTCCGGCTTGCGACCGGGATGCCCCGGATCGATGTCGCGCCAAAAGACGTGCGCGAGCTGGTCCGTGTGCCCGAAGTAGAAGAACAGAAAGCCCCGCTTGAAGTCCGCCAGCGCCTGCCGGTATTGCGCAGTGCGCTCCTCCACCAGCACGCGCACCATCGAGAGAAACTCGTCCTCCGTCAGCGCGTCGGCCCGCAGCGCCTTGGTGTCCTCCGGAATGCCGGTCGTGTAGTAGCGCCCGCTGCCCGCGGCGATCTCGGCCGCGAAGTCCGTCGGCGTGCTGATGGCGTTGAACGGCGAGGTGGGATCGATGTTCAGCGGCGAGACGTACAGCCAGATCTTCGGATGCGCCTGCTTCAGGTACATCCGCACCATCGCGTTCGCGGAGGTGGGAATGCCCGCGGCCGAGATCAGCGTCGATCCCGGAATGCCGGTGTCGAACGTCACCGGAATCCAGTCGCTCCATTCGCCCTGGCGCAGAATCACGTTCGCGTCGCCCATGCGGATCTGCACCGACGGCTGCTCCGGATCGCGGATCAGCTCGAAGCTGCGTTCCATCGTGGGGATCGGGTCGTTGTCGCGCGCCCGGCGCAGAAAGTTCGGGATGCTGTAGAGCTTGCCCGCGCCGCGGTGATCCACCATGTCGAGCCGATAGAACGTCCCGCCCGCGACCGTTCGCTTCTCGTTGCGTTCGTCCTCCTTGTAGCAGGCGAATTCGCCGTAGCCGCCGGTCAGATCGGGCGTGCCCATGCCGCACAGGCAGCGGAACTCGCCCTGTCCCTTCACCTTCGGCGGCGGCGGATAGGCGGCCGGCACGCGGTAGATGGTCGTGTCCACGCCGCCGATCACAAGCGACTCCCAGAACGCCGGACCGCGACGCAGGTTCTCGACCGAGCCGCCGAACACCGGAATCTGCCAGCGTCCGAACTCCGGGTTCCAGTCCTTTTTTTCCGATTCCACCGCCTTGCCGGCCGACGCCACCGGCGCGACGAACGGCGTGGTCTGTCGATGGATGAAGTCCCACACGTTGTGCGTCGCGGGCGTCGCGCCGCTGATGAAGTTCGACCACGCCACCGGGCTCTGCGGCGGCATGCTGGTCTCCAGCGGGCTGAACACGCCCCGCGCGATCAGCCGGGCGAAGTTCGGCAAGCGACCCTCGTCCAGCAGGCGCTTCGTCAGCTCGGGATCCAGACCGTCCATCCCGATGACCAGCACTTTCATTTCACGCGGGTCTTCCGGCGCGTCCGCCGAGCCGCCGCAGCCGGCGATGCCCAGGCACGCCGCGGCCAGCAGCCCGAGCCGGCCGGCGCGCCAAAGCCGCACGGCGCCGCCGACAGCGCGCAGGCCGAACGGGCGTTGCGGGTGATTGGTCGTCCATCCCATTCTTCACGCTCCCGGGGCGGCGTGCGCCCCAACCCGCTCAGGCCGGCGTCGGCGCGCGCGCCGCCCGGTCGGGCACGGGCGCGCTCCCGTCGTTCAACAGCGACTTGCCTTCCATGTATGCCGGCTTCTGCACGCCGAACAGCTCGAGCGTGGTCGGCGCCAGGTCGATGATCTCGGGCGATTCCGCGCGCAGCTTCAGATTGCTGAACAGAATCCCCGGAACCAGGTCGGGGTGAACGCAGTGGTCCCCGCTCCAAGCCTTCAGATTGTCGCTGAAGACGGTCGGGCCGCTCTTGCCGATGGCCGCGTCCCACGACACGCGCCAGCCTTCGTTGTATCCGACGATCAGGTCCGGCGCGTTTTCGGTGTACGGTCCCTTATAGACCTTCCACCGCGGAACCGCCTCGCGCACCGCGACCTCGCCGATCTCGTCGTCGCGCAGGCCGGTCAGCTTGGCGCACAGCTCTTCGGTGAGCGCTTTCGCGTCGCCCGGCTCGACGACGCCGTGCGCTTCGCGTCCCTTCACGTTCAGGAAGATTCCCGCCAGACCGACCGCGTAGGCGCGGGTTTTGTTCCAGTCGATGTCGCGGAGGTAGGACGATTCGGTCACGTCCTTGCCGTCCCGGACGGCGAGATAGCCGTTTTCTTTCAGCCAGCGGTTCAGGTCCACGCCGCGGCGAAACGTCTTGAATCCGTGATCGCTCATGACGAACAGCGCTTCGCCGTCGCGGAGCTTGCCCATCGTCCGTCCGACCAGGTCGTCCATCCGCCGATACATGTCGCGGATCGCGTCGCGGTGGCTCTGCCGCTGCTCATCGGTCAGCGCCGGGTGCTTGTCGTCCAGGAAGCGGAAGAACATGTGCTGAATGCGGTCCGGTCCGTCGAACACGCACACCACCAGCCCGCGCCGCACGTTGGCCAGCGAGTCGAAGAACATTTTCTCGCGCTCGGCGTGAATCTCGTAGGCCTGCTTCAGGAAGCCGTCCTCGTCCATCAGCTTCTCGGACAGCGACCAGGTGTCTTCCGCCAGACCGAGCGTCGCGAACGTGCCCTGACGACGCGCGAGGTAGCTGCTGAAATAGGACGGCTGCGAGATCGGCATCACCGGCTTGTCCGGATCGATCTGGATCGGCGTGCAGTACATCTCGAACGGGCGCTCGAGCCGCTTCAGGTAGAACTTGCAGACGCCGCGGACCTTGATGCCGGGGGCGGCCGGGAAAGCCACCGGAACCCAGGCGCTGAACTCGTTGAGCGGCAACGCGTGCCGCTCGCCGGCCAGCTCCAGCCAGGCGCCGCGCCCCCCGGGGCGCTCGACCACGCGGAAGGGCAGGCGCAGATCGCCGCCTTCCTTGCGGAGCGTGTTGGTCGGGCCGCGCAGGTAGGACTGCACGCCGACGCCGTTTCGATGCACCAGGATGCGGTCGCCGCCGACGTCGCCTTCCGTCGTCTCGCCGGTCGGACCTTCCTCGATGTAATAGCTGAACATGCCCTGCGTGCCGCGCAGGTCGGGCACGCACATGGCGCTGAGCTGCATGCCGCGAAACTTGTCGGGCGGAAACGTGATCGGCACACGCAGGATCGAACTCAGCACGCCCGACTCGCCCAGGACCGTCCAGAACGGCTTGCTCATCCGCAGGTTCGTGATGTCCGGCTTGCCCAGCGGCAGCACGATCGGGCCCAGGCGCAGCGCGCGGTTCGACGAGCGGATGCGAACGGACGAGATCGTCGGCTGGTAGTTGCGCGTCCGCGCGATGAAATCGAAAATGTTGTGCTTGCCCGGGTTCGTGCCGGTCGAAAAGCTCGACCACGCCACCGGTGAAATCGGCGGCCACGTCGAGCGCAGCCGCGAATAGCTGCCTTGCTCGCGCAGCTTTGCCAGGTTGGGCATCGCGCCTTCGGCCATGAAGCGCTCGGTCAGCGACGGCTCCAGCCCGTCCAGCCCGAGCACCACCACGCGCTGAACCTTGGCCTTGCGAAACGCGCGGCGTCCGCGGATCAGACGCCAGATCGCGCGGATCGGCCAGATCAGCATGTACAGGAACGCGGAGACCATGGCGATCAGCACGGTGAACACCGAGCCGACGATCGCGATGCCCGCGCCCGGACCGATATACGCACGGGCCGGCCCGTCGCCGTCGGCGCCTGGCGCGGAAAGCGCCAGCAGCGCCGCCGCGACGGCGGCGCCCCAGAGCGCTCGCTCCGCTGTCGTGCGTCCCAGCCAGACGATCTTCATGCGTTGCACAACCCTCTGAGAAATCACCCGGCGACGCGCCGCCGCTACGGCCGCTCGCCAGCAGGCGACGAAGCGCTCGACGGCTGCGAATCCGGAACCGTTCCCTCGTCGTCGCCCGGCGTCGAGCCGACGTAACCCAATCCCGCCAGCTTGCTCGCGTCCGCGGCGGCGTGTTCGATGACGAGGTCGGGTTTCAGCGTGTCGTTGATGCGGTTCTGCTCCAGCAGGAATCGCTCCATCGACCGCACGCGATCGGGGTGCCGGGCCGCGAGATCGACATCCTCGCCGCCGCGCGACGAAAGATCGTACAGAAACACCTCGTGTTCGCCCGTCGCGACCGGGCGATTGTTCTCCCCACGAACGACCTGAACGCGCCGCACGAGCTTCCACGGGCCTTCGACCACGGTCTGCTGGAAGCGCGTCGGGCGGCCCTTCAGCGACTCGGACAGCGCGGGAACGACCGCCGCCTGCGACGCGCCGACGGCGCGCGACACCAGAGACGCCCCCTGCGTGCTGCCGCTGACGGGCGCGCGAACCTGCTCCAGCAGCGTTGGAAGCAGATCAATCGTGCGAACCACGCCGGGCACGCGGCGCGCCGGCGGCAGCTTCTCACGCCATCGCAGGATCAGCGGCACGTGAATCTCAGGCTCATAGAGCGTGTGCCCGTGATCCCACATGCCGTGTTCGCACAGCGACTCGCCGTGATCGGCCACGAACACGACGTACGCGTCGTCCCACATGCCGCGCGACTGCAGAAACGCGCGCAGCTCGCCCAGTTGAAAGTCCATCGCCGCGACGCCGGCGTCGTAACGCGCTTCCCAGTAGTCGCGGTAGCCCTTCAGGCGCTCGTGACGCGTCGGGTCTGTCGCGCCCGGCGGCGGCGGACGCAGATAAGGGAACATCTGCTCGATCTCGGCCGCCTTCAGCGGGCGCTTGTCGGCCCGCTTCTCGACGTCCTCCATCAGCCGGTCCATGAACCGCGGCTCGGCATTATACGGACCGTGCACGTCCATGTAGTGCACGTACAGGAAGATCGGTCGAGCAGGGTCCGCGGACGCAAGCTGGTCGAACACGGCCGCGTTCACCAGCGACCCGGAAACGGTATCGCCCTCGAAATCGTCGTAGAACTGGTCGAATCCCTGCGCGAAGCCGAACTTGCGCGACACGAAGCGGTTCGCCGAGACGCCCAGCGTCTGGTAGCCGACGTCGCGGAGCGCCTCGGCCAGCGTGACGAAGTCCTCGTCCGGCAGCACCGAGACGAAGCCCTGTTCGTCGCGGCGATTCTCGACGCGCTTCGCGTCCGGTGAAACGTACTTCGTCGTCTTGTGCACGGACGGGTAATAGCCCGTAAAGATCGAAGCGATGGACGGCAGCGTCCACGGCGCCGCCGACACGCAGTGCTCGAACGTCACGCCTTCTCTCGCCAGCTCTTCCGCGAATCGCATGAGCCCGCCGCGATGGCCGTATGGACCGAGCCGGTCGGCCCGAAGCGTGTCGATGAGCACGAACAGGATGTGCGGGCGACGTTCCTCCGCGCCCACCACGCCGCTGAAGCCGGACGGCGACGGCGTCCGCGAGCACGCCGACGCGCTTAGCGCGACGGCCAGCGCCGCGAGCCGCGCGACGCGGCCGATGCGTCCTTTCACCCCGCGCTCCGTGAAACCCGCGCGTCCCGGTCGCAGCATGAATGCTCCGCGGTCCCGAACTCCCCGAATTCTGCAAGATAGCCCGCGCGCGGGGTTTCGCCAACCGGACCGGCTGACGCGACGCGTCGGTCGCGTCCGAGGCCGTGCTACTCCGCCGCTTCAAACCAGAGCGATTCGAGTTCGGCCGAGCGCGCCTGGCAGCGGTCGAGTTCGGCGCGCAGCGCCGCCATGCGGGGCCCGTCCTTGTATACTCCCGGATCAGCAAACTGTTCATGAATCGCGTCGATTTCCTTCGACACGCGCGCCAGTTCGTCTTCGATCTCCGCAAGCTTGCGTTTGCTTCGTTTCTCCGCCGGGCGCTGGGCGCGCGGCTCGCCCGGGCGGGCGCGCTCTTCCCGCGCGGCGCGTGCCCTTTCGGACGCCTCCGCTTCCGCAACGCGGGAATAGTCCGAGTAGTTGCCCTGGATCAGCCGGCAGGACTCCGGCTGCATTTCGAAAATGCGGTCGGCGATCCGGTCGAGGAAGTACCGATCATGGCTCACCGCCAGGATCGCTCCGGGGAAATCGCTCAGCGCGTCCTCGAGCGCTTCCCGCGCGCGAATGTCCAGGTGGTTCGTCGGTTCATCCAGAATCAGTACGTTCGGATGGCTCAGAATCATCCGAACCAGCCGAACCCGCGACTGTTCACCGCCCGACAGCCGCCCGGCCGGCTTGAACACGTCTTCGCCGCTGAACAGGAAGTGCCCCAGCAGCGAGCGGGCCCGGGCCTCGTCCAGGTCCGGCCGGACAGCCAGCACGCTGCCGAGCACCGTCTGCTCCGGGTCGAGATCGGATGCGTCCTGCGTGAAGTACGCGGTGCGGGCGCGCCCGTCGATCCGCACCGTGCCCGCGTCGGGCGTCAGCGCCCCGGTGATGATCTTCAGCAGAGTCGATTTGCCGACGCCGTTCGGGCCGATGATGCCCATGCGATGCTTGGATCCGAGCTTGAGACTCACGCCGGAAAACAGCGTGCGCGGTCCGTACGATTTGGACAGGCCGATTGCCTCGATCACGACGCGCCCCTCGTCCACGTCGGCGTCGAAATCGAACTCAAACTTGCGCCGCTCGACCGGGCGCTCGAGCGTCAGCTCGCCGTCGGCCAGTTGTCGCTCCAGGCGCGTGCGCCGCCCGCGCGCCTCCTTGCTGCGCTGACCGGCCATGTGGCGGGCGATAAAGTCCTTCTCCTTCGCAATGAATTCGCGGTCTTTCTCGAATTGACGGACCTGCGTGAGGCGATTGCGCTCGCGCGATTGGACGTAGTTCGAGTAGTTGCCGGGATACGAGCGGATTTTGCCTCGGTCTACTTCCACGATCCGTTGCGCGACCCGATCGAGCAGGTAGCGATCGTGCGACACGATCGCCGCGCCGCCGGGCCGCGAGGCGAGAAATCGCTCCAGCCACGCCACGGCGGTCATGTCGAGGTGGTTCGTCGGCTCGTCGAGCAGCAGATAGGCGTCCGGCTCAAGCAGCAGCTTGGCCAGCGCCGTGCGGCAGCGCTGCCCGCCGGACAGCGCCGCAGTCGGCAGCGTGAAGTCGCGCTCCGCGAAGCCGACGCCGCATAAGACTTCCTTCACGCGCTGCTCGATCGTGTATCCGCCCGCCGCGAGGAACTCGGCGTTGACGCGGTCATACTCGCGCATCAGCGCGTCCAGGTCGTCGCCCGGCGCTGCGTGCGTCATCCGCTCGGACAGCTCGTGCATGCGCTGTTCGAGCGCCAGCACCGGCGCGTAGGCGCTCAGCACCTCGTCATGCAGGCTGCGGTTCGGGTCGAGCTGCGGATCCTGCGGCAGATGCCCGATCTCCAGTCCGCGGGAGCGCCGCACCGCGCCCATGTCCGGCGTCAGTTCACCCAGGATCAGCCGGAACATCGTGGACTTGCCGGCGCCGTTCGGGCCGACGATGCCGACGGTTTCGCCCGTGCTCAGCTCGACCGTGACGTCGTCGAGGACGACACGTCCGCCGAACTGCCGAGTGACCGAGTGCAGAGCCACAAGGCCCATGGGAATCCGACCGCCTCGCTGCAAAAAAAGATCGGGGAATCGTCGCGGCTTCGGCGCGGGCGTCCCGTCACGGGGGGCGTCCGGCGCGTCGAAAAAGCGACGCGTGCAATCGTACGCGACTTCGATCGCCGCGGCGCGGGAGAATGCCCGGGCGCGGATCGCCGATAATCGCGAGACGAAGCCCGAGCGCGATTTCTCGCACGCGCGGAAGAACGCGGTGCTTCGCGCCTATGATTCGTCGGGGCGCTTGGGACCGGCCATTGCCGCGCGAACTCCACCATCCGGCGATCGGCGAGCGCGATAACGCGTGCCGCGTGCGGGCCGGAGCGCGATGCCGCGCGCGCGGGGCGGCACGAACAGCGGCGGATTCTCTGCTGTCGGGAATAAACGCATTGCGTTCGCCGTTTTGGTCAAGTAGCCTAACGAGGTCTCAGGTCGCGCATTCATCTCGCGATCCTGTTCGTTGGTACAGAAGTGTACGGGGTTCCGGCCGGCTCGCCCTAAAGCGCGTGGGACGGAAGTCGATTTTTCTCAATGCTTTACGTTCGCCACCGAAGGAGTGCAGGGTGACGGGAACAGCTATTGCGCGATCGGTCGGCCTGTGCGCCGCAGCGATCGCCGGTGTCGTCGGAGTTTCCGCGTGGGGATCGGGCCGAGCGTCGATCGCGGATCGCGCTACGGCGCAGCCTGCGCTTCAGCGTTATGAGGCGCGCGTCAATACCTTCACGCGCAGCCGCCAGAGCAGTCCGGCGGTCGCCCCCGCGTCCGACGGCTCCGTAGTGGTCGTGTGGGAGAGCGTGAGGCAGGAGCTCGGCACGTCCGGCATCTTTGCGCAGCGCTTCGATCCAATCGGTCGCCCGATCGGCACGGAAGTGCACGTCAACCAGACTTTCGCCGGGAATCAATTGGACCCGGCCGTCGCGATCGCGGCCGACGGCCGCGCCTGGATTGCGTGGGAATCGTACAACCAGGACGGCTCGCAGGGCGCCATCGTCGCGCGCGCGCTCGAAGTGGCCGCGGACGAATCGCTGGTTTCCTCGACCGATGAAGTCGTCGTCAACGCCACTGTCGACGGCCACCAGTCGGAAGTGAGCATCGCCGCTAACCCGCAGGGCGACGTGTTCTTCGCCTGGGTTTCGGGGCACGGTCCGGAGACGCGCGCGATGGGTCGCGTGCGGACTGCGGCCGGCACGTGGGCGCCGGAGATCGCGCTCGGGCAGGCGAGCGTGGGTCGCGAAGTGCAACTGGCCGCGTGCGCGCTGCGCGGCGGCGAGTTCGTGGCCGCCTGGAGCCGCACCGACGCGGACAATGTTCCGAGGAACCTCTACGCCCGACGCGTCGCGGCCGATGGCGCGTTGATCGGCGGCGAACTGCAACTGAACGACGACGCCGAGCGGAGCATCGAGCCTTCGCTGGCGGGGTCGGCGGACGGCGGCTGGCGGGCGGCGTGGATGCGATGGAACGACGCCGCGCAGGCGTACGACGTTTGTCAGCGACCGTTCGGGATTGACGGCGCGCCAGTCGGCGCGACGCGCGTGGTCGCGGACGGCTCGAACTGGCGCAGCGCCGCGTCGATCGCGTGCGCGCCGGACGGGCGATACGCCGTGCTGTACAACCTTGAGTATGCGGAGCCGCCGGCGGCGGGGCTGGACGAGCGTCCGTCGCGCTGCGTGGTTCCGTCCAACGTGATGATGCACGTGTTCGCGTCGGACGGCACGGCGCAGGGCGAGCCGATCCAGCTCAACGAGTTCTCGGCCGGCCGGCAGGCGCTTCGCGTCGCATCGACCGGCACGCAGGTCTTCTGGAGCGGGCTGGGCGTGGTCGGCGCGGTCTGGGCCGGCGACACCGGTCGCGACGACAAGGAAGGCGTGGCATTGTCGATGTTGGCGCCGTCCGACCTGGCGCCGCCCGCGCCGCCGGCGGTTGCGGCGGCGCCCGCGGCGATGGACCTGTGCGGCGACGACGTGTTCGCCGACGCGACCATTCCGCCGGTGTACGACCCGAACTTTGTGCCGGAGCCGCCCGATCCGGACACGCGCAGCAGCGGAACGGACTTCGGCTTCATCGCATTCCAGAACACCGGTTGGGATCCGCCCGATCCGGACATCGCGGTCGGCCCGGATCACGTCGTGGTGGTGGTAAACGGCGGCATCCGATTCTTCACGCACGGCGGCACGCAGCAGTTCAGCGACGAGATCGCCGGCGCCGGCGGGTTCTGGGGACCGCAGGGCGCGGGCGGGTTCGTGTTCGACCCGATCGCGGTCTATGACCATCACAGCGGGCGGTTCATCGTCGCCGCGGCCGAGCAGGGCAGCGGCGCGGCACACTTCACGCTGGCGGTGTCGGACGACTCGAACCCGAACGGCACGTGGCACAAGTACCGCTTCAACGTGACCAGCTATGGCGGCGACTTCCTCGACTTCCCGAACCTGGGCGTCGATGAGGAGGCGATCTACCTGTGCGGCGACTTCTTCAGCTCGCCGGGCGGCAACTGGGTGTTCATCGTCGACAAGTCCGACGCGCTGGTGGGCGCGCCGGTTTCGCTGGGCGCGCTGCGCGTCAGCACCGGCTTCATCTCGCTGGGCAACGTGAACAATTATGACGAGGACGGCACTTCGCCGCCGTACTTCGTGTCGTCATACGCGGCCGCCGGAGACCTCCGCGTCTATGCGATCGAGAATCCGCTCACGGCGCCGACGCTTCGATCGTTTACGCTGACCGACACGCCGTCGTACTCGCAACCGCCGGGCGCGGTGCAGCTCGGAACGTCGAACCTGGCCGACACGATCGACTATCGCATCAAGAACGGCGTGTACCGCAATGGCTCGTTGTGGGCCGTGCACACGGTCGGAAGCGGCGGCGTGGCGCGAGTGCGCTGGTATGAGATCGCGATGAACGGCTGGCCGACCAGCGGCGACACGCCGGAGATCGCGCAGTACGGCACGATCAATCCCGGAAGCGGCATCTACACCTGGGGCGCGGATATCGGCGTGGACCAGTTCGGCGATGCGATGATCTCGTTCAACCAGTCTTCGGCCAGCGAGTACATCTCGGTCCAGCGGATGTATCGCCTCGCCGGCGACCCGCTCGGCACGATGCAGGCGCAGGAGCTGATGCGCGCCAGCACGTCGTCGCACAACGGATCGCGCTGGGGCGATTACAGCGGCGTCGACGAAGAGCCCGACAACCCCGGCGTCTTCTGGTCGCACGTGCAGTATCGCACCACCAGTTGGCGCACCTGGGCCGGACGGGTGATCGTTCCGACCTGCCCGCCGCCGAACATCACGCAGCAGCCGCAGGACGTGAGCGGCTGCACCGACGGCTCAGCCGTTCTTTCGATCAACGTCAGCGATCCGGGCGTTACGTATCAGTGGCGCCGCGGCGCGACCGACCTGACGAACGGCGGCCGGATTTCGGGCGTGACGACGAACACGCTCACGATTAACGATCTCGTCCCCGCCGACGCGGGCGCCGACTACAACTGCTTCGTCAGCAGCGACACCTGCTCCGTCGCGAGCCAGAACGCTGAGATTACGGTCGAGGGGTCGGCGGTCTTCATCAACCAGCCTCAGGACGCGAACGTGCCCGAAGGCGGCTCGGTCCAGTTCAACATCCTGGTCGAGGGCTTCAGCAACTACACCTATCAGTGGCAACGCAACGGCGTGGATCTGGTGAATGGCGGCGCCATCAGCGGCGCGACCACGCAGGCCGTGAACATCAACCCGGTCCAGCCCGGCGACGCCGGCTCGTACCGCTGCGTGGTCACGTCGATCGCAGCCGGCTGCGACACGTTGAGCGATTCGGCGACGTTGTCGGTGTTCACGAGCTGCACACCGCCGAGCATCACGCAGCAGCCGGCGAGCGACGCGGGTTGCCAGGGCGAGACGTTGCAGCTTTCGGTGGCTGCGACGGGCGTTTCTCTGACGTACCAGTGGCGCATCGGCACGACGAACCTGACGAACGACGGTCATTACTCCGGGACGACGACGGCGACGCTGACGATCAGCAACGCGACGCCTGCGGACAACGCGGCGAACTACAACTGCGTGATCAGCAGCGCCGGCGCGTGTCCTGTGACGAGCAGCAACGCGTCGATCACGGTCACGGCGTTTCCGTCGATTTCGCAGCAGCCTGTGTCTCAGGACGTGTGCGAAGACGGGACGATCGGTCTGAGCGTGACGGCCAGCGGCTCGTCGCTGACGTACCAGTGGCGTCGCGGGACGACGGATCTGGTGGACAACGGTCGGATCAGCGGTTCGACGACGGCGTCGCTGTCGATTTCGAACGCGGTTCCGGGCGATGCGGGTTCGGACTACAACTGCGTGATCACGGCCGGCGGTCAGTGCACGGTGGTGAGCAACAACGCGGCGGTGACGGTCGAAGGACCGGCGAACATCCTGTCTGATCCTTCGGACCTGACGGTGGACGAGGGCGATCCGGCGAGCTTCACGGTTTCGGTGCAGAGTCCGGGTTCGTACACGTACCAGTGGCGCAAGGACGACATCAACCTGAGCGACGGCGGGACGATCTCGGGATCGACGACGGCGACGCTGAGCATTTCGGCGTCGGTTCAGTCGGACGCGGGTTCGTACGACTGCGTGATCACGTCGGGTATCGGGTGCGTGACGATCAGCGACTCGGCCCAGTTGACGGTGAACGCGCCGGAGGAGTGCCCGCAGGATCTGGACGGCGACGGCCAGGTCGGCCTGTCCGACCTGTCGGCGCTGCTGGAGAACTTCGGCGGACCGGGCGGACCGGAAGACGGCGACTTCGACGGCGACGGCCAGGTCGGCCTGTCCGACCTGTCCGCACTGCTCGAAGTCTTCGGTACCGCCTGCCCGTAAGACGGGCGGCGTGACGACGGCGCGTCCGGAATGGGACGCGAACGCCGCCGCGCGAGCGGAGCGCGGCGGCGGGTTGAACGAATGCGGCGGAGGAAGCGCCGTACCGCGGGGCGGGTGCATCCGCAGGAGTTCTTGAGGATTGGTCCCGCGCCCGCGGAGGGCCGCGGGACCGCGAACCTGGGAGTCGTTATGAGATCGATCGTGACGGGGCGTGAACATCGACACTCGACAGCGCGGCGTCTGACCGTCGCGGCGCTCGCGGCCGGTCCGCTTGTGACCGGCGCGTGGGCGCAGCAGCAGGGCGGGTTGCCCCATCCGCTTTCCAACGAGACCTACCGCGGCTTGCTGCACGTGATCCCTATGGGGACCGAGCTGAGCACGCTCTACGCGGACGGCAGTGAGATCGAGGTCGAGATTGAGGACCGCTGGCGCTTCATCTGCGGTTCGGACGTCAACGGCATGACCGTGGACGTGCTGGCCGAGATCGCCGAGAGAAACTACCAGGCGTTCGAGGACGGCCCGGTGATCGTCGTGGACAGCGGCGTTCGCGGAGCGGGCGTCGACATCGTCTACAACCTCGACGGCACGGTTCCGAGCCAGGCCGTCTCGGGCTTCGGCATCGCGGAGGCGTATCTCGAATCGCTGTTCAGCGACGCGGTCACCGTGAACGTGAACTGCGACTTCGCGAATCTGGGCGGCGGCGTGATCGGCGCGACCGGCTCGTCGTACGTGAGCAACATCAGCTACACGAACTCGCGCAACGGGCTGACTTCCGGCATGGACTCGAACGACTCGATCCAGTCGTTCCTGCCCTCCGGCAGTTCGATGCCGGTTCGTTATGACGGAAGCAGCGGGACGGTCTCGAACGAGACGTTGATCGACTGGACGCGCGGCAACTATCGCGCGGGCGTCGGCACGTCGTCCGGCACGTGCGGCAGCATGACGTACAACAGCACGTTCACGTTCGACTACAACCCCGCCAACGGCATCTCGGGCGGAGCGTTGTCGTTCGTCGACGTGGTGATCCACGAGACCGGGCACGCGATGGGCTTCGTCTCCAGCGTGGACTTTGGCGGCGACGCCAACCCGCTCGACATGTTCCGCTTCCAGCGGACGGACGGCGCCGGCGACTACAACCCGGACACCACGGGCGAGTTCAGCACGACCGCCCGCCTGATCGACTTCAACAACCCCAACGACGACCACAACTCCGACATCATCACCGCCGAGCACCGCATGTCGGACGGCTCTCCGTATCAGGCCAGCCACTTCCGCGAGCAGGGCGCCAACATCGGCCTGATGGACCCGGCGCTGTCCGGCGGCGAAACGCACTACCCGAACTACTTCTCGACCGCCGACTTCAACATGTTCGACGCCATCGGCTGGGACTACCCGCCGTGCTCCGCGCCGAACATCACCCAGCAGCCGCAGCCGGCGGACGTCTGCACCGGCGAGACGATCGTGCTTTCCGTCACCGCCTCGGGCGGCGGCCTGACCTATCAGTGGCGCATCGGTAGCACCGACCTCGTCAACGGCGGGCGCATCTCCGGCGCGACGACCGCGACGCTGACGATCACCAACGCCCAGACCAGCGACGCCGCGTCGAACTACAACTGCGTCGTCTCGCTGTCCGGCTGTCCGACCATCAGCGATAACGCGGCCGTCACCGTCGCCGGCGACGCCGTGTTTATCAACCAGCCTCAGGACGCGAACGTGCCCGAAGGCGGCTCGGTCCAGTTCAACATCCTGGTCGAGGGCTTCAGCAACTACACCTATCAGTGGCAACGCAACGGCGTGGATCTGGTGAATGGCGGCGCCATCAGCGGCGCGACCACGCAGGCCGTGAACATCAACCCGGTCCAGCCCGGCGACGCCGGCTCGTACCGCTGCGTGGTCACGTCGATCGCAGCCGGCTGCGACACGTTGAGCGATTCGGCGACGTTGTCGGTGTTCACGAGCTGCACACCGCCGAGCATCACGCAGCAGCCGGCGAGCGACGCGGGTTGCCAGGGCGAGACGTTGCAGCTTTCGGTGGCTGCGACGGGCGTTTCTCTGACGTACCAGTGGCGCATCGGCACGACGAACCTGACGAACGACGGTCATTACTCCGGGACGACGACGGCGACGCTGACGATCAGCAACGCGACGCCTGCGGACAACGCGGCGAACTACAACTGCGTGATCAGCAGCGCCGGCGCGTGTCCTGTGACGAGCAGCAACGCGTCGATCACGGTCACGGCGTTTCCGTCGATTTCGCAGCAGCCTGTGTCTCAGGACGTGTGCGAAGACGGGACGATCGGTCTGAGCGTGACGGCCAGCGGCTCGTCGCTGACGTACCAGTGGCGTCGCGGGACGACGGATCTGGTGGACAACGGTCGGATCAGCGGTTCGACGACGGCGTCGCTGTCGATTTCGAACGCGGTTCCGGGCGATGCGGGTTCGGACTACAACTGCGTGATCACGGCCGGCGGTCAGTGCACGGTGGTGAGCAACAACGCGGCGGTGACGGTCGAAGGACCGGCGAACATCCTGTCTGATCCTTCGGACCTGACGGTGGACGAGGGCGATCCGGCGAGCTTCACGGTTTCGGTGCAGAGTCCGGGTTCGTACACGTACCAGTGGCGCAAGGACGACATCAACCTGAGCGACGGCGGGACGATCTCGGGATCGACGACGGCGACGCTGAGCATTTCGGCGTCGGTTCAGTCGGACGCGGGTTCGTACGACTGCGTGATCACGTCGGGTATCGGGTGCGTGACGATCAGCGACTCGGCCCAGTTGACGGTGAACGCGCCGGAGGAGTGCCCGCAGGATCTGGACGGCGACGGCCAGGTCGGCCTGTCCGACCTGTCGGCGCTGCTGGAGAACTTCGGCGGACCGGGCGGACCGGAAGACGGCGACTTCGACGGCGACGGCCAGGTCGGCCTGTCCGACCTGTCCGCACTGCTCGAAGTCTTCGGTACCGCCTGCCCGTAAGACGGGCCGAACCGACCGTCTGACCAGTGCGCGAGATCACTCGACGCCGCGGCGGGGAGACATCCCGGTCGCGGCGTCGCTCTCTTTTCCACGCGACCGCGCATCGCGCGCCGCTTCATCGCGGCATCGGATAGGATCATCCCGGCGCGTCCGCGAGCGCGTCGTCCGCGCGGGGTTCACATGCTGCGACGCTTGCGCATCTGGCTGTTTTCCCTCGGCGACCGTCGCAACAGCGCGCTGTTCCCCGAACTGACCTTCTGCGAAACCATCGAGGAGCGAGCCGATCTCTGGCGGGACGCCTACAAGCGATTCCTGCGCAAGAATCGCTGGAGGCTCGCTTTCCGCGTGCTGCTGCTGGTCATCCTGATCGAAGCGCCGATCTGGATCGCGGTGATCCCGTTCCGGGGCGTCAACCAGACGCACCTCGGCGTGGTGGTAGGCGCCGCTTTGGTCAGCGGCATCGCGGGCGCGGCGATCGGCAGCGGGATTCTGCTCGTCATACGGCGAGACCTGCGGCGCGAGCTTCGCCTGACGCTGCGCGAGCGCGGACACCGCCCGTGCCTGTCCTGCGGATACGACCTGCGCGGCGGCGAGTCGCCGCGCTGCCCCGAGTGCGGGAGAGACGACGACGCTTGCGCCTCCATTTCACCTTGACCTTCCGCGGCCGCGCGGCCGGCGCGCGAGCCGTCCGCCATGTCGCCGCGCCGTTTGACCCGCGCCGTCGCGATCGGTACGCTTCGACCGGTTCGGGGGTTCCGCACCGGCCGGGGCCCGACCGCGTTCCCCGCCGGCGCGAGTTCCAGCGTGCCCAACGTCACCGCGAATCCGGCCGGTTCAACTGCACACGTCGGCGGGCATCCGGTTCGCGAACCGCTTCCGGCGCAGATCGCCTCGTTCGTCGAACTGTTCGTCTGGCTTCTGGTGTTCAAGAGCTTCTTTCTGCCGCTGTTCATCATTCCGACCGGATCGATGGCGGAGACGCTGAACGGCGCGTACTCGACGCATACCTGCCCGAACTGCACCACCGAGATCCGCGTCGGCTTCAACGAATCGCGCCGATCGGGCGGCGGCATGCTCCCGCCAGACTGGATTCAGTGCCCGAACTGCCGCTGGCACGCGCCGACCGGCGGCGGCCGCGACGCGCTCCGGCTCGAAGCCAGGTCGGGCGACCGAATCGTCGTGCATGGATGGAACTTCGATTTTGGCGGCGCGCTCAGTCCGCGACGCTGGGACGTGGTCGTGTTCCGCAATCCGAACGACCCGGCCGTCAACTACATCAAGCGGCTCATCGGCCTGCCCGGCGACTCGATCGAGATCATCGACGGCGACATCTTTGTTGCCCCCGCCGGACAAAGCGGCGAGCTAGCCGTGGCGCGCAAGTCGCGCCACGCGCAAGGCGCGCTCTGGTTCCCCTATTTCGACAACGACCACCGGCCGTTCCGAGCCGCGCTGCCGACCGGGCGGATCGATCCGAGCCAGATCGATCCGCGCGGGTATCACCCGCGCTGGGTCGCGCTCGACGACTCGGGCGTCTGGACGCAGCTCGACACGCGCGCCCCGCGGTTCGCCGCCGGCGCAGTCCGCAGCGAGATCCAGTTCGTCACCGATCCGTCGGTCGATTCCACGCTGCCCGGACTCATCGAGGACGTGTACGGTTACAACGGCCGTCTTCCCGCGAACGCGCTCATGACGGTCACCGACGTGCGGTTGTCGGCCGAGGTGCAGCTCGAATCCGGCACGGGCGCGCTCGAACTCGGCATCTCCAAATACGACGACCAGTTCTTCGCCGCGCTGCACGGCGACGGCCGTTTGACGCTCGAGCACGCCGACGCATCCGAGCCGCGCGGCGATCGCGAGATCTGGGCCGAGACGCGCCTGCAACCACGCCGGCGGCACGCGCTGTCCATCGGCCACGCCGACTATGAAGTCGTCGTCGCGGTCGATGGCGAGCCTGTGCTGCGCAGTCTCCGCGAACAGTACAACCCGCCGATCGACGCGATCCGCCGGCGCGCCGGGGAGCGCGTCCCGCCGCGCGTCCGCATCGCCGCGCACGCCGCCGCCGGCGCGGTCCGCGGCATTCGGATTGACCGCGATGTTCACTATCGCCCGGCCGCGATGCGACGCGGCGATCGAAACGTGCCTGGAATCGGCGTTCAGGGCAATCCGGTGACGATTCCGGAGGACGCGTACTTCGTGCTGGGAGACAACAGCCCCGCCAGCCTGGACAGTCGCCTGTGGACCGAGGAAGCGCTCGGCGCGCACTTGCGCCCGCGCCTCGCCTCCGGCCACTACGCGCTGGGCACCGTCCCGGCCGACCAGATGATCGGTCGGGCGTTCCTTGTGTACTGGCCGGGGTTCATGCCGATCGCCAATTCGCGGCTGCAACTGCTCCCGGACCTGGGACGTGTCCGTTGGATTCACTGACCGCCGCCCGCCGGCCGACGCCGGCGCAGCACTCGACCCGGCGCAGCGCATGAGCGTGAAGCAGCCCAGCTCGAGTCCGCCAGCCGATTCAGAAGCACGGAGCGAGCTTCCCGCCGATCCGACGCCGCGCGGCGCGGCGCCGCACGGAAGCGTGGTGATTGCGATCGAGACGACGCAGACCGTGCTCACCGCGCTGATCCTCGCATTCATCTTTCGGGCGTTCTTCATCGAAGCCTTCGTCATCCCCACCGGCTCGATGGCCGACGCGCTGCTGGGGCGGCATCTCAGCGCCCGCTGCCCGTTCTGCGGGTGGGCGTACGATGTCGGGCCGCGCCTCGACGGACGCGAGTCCGACGACATCGCCCCCGACTTCGTGCGCTGTCCCAACTGCCGCCAGATCGCCGAGCCTCCGGCCGATTCCGCCAAGCCCGGAGACCGCATCCTGGTTGCCAAGTGGCCGTTCATGCTGGGCTGGCCGCGCCCGCTTCAGCGCTGGGACGTCATCGTGTTTCGCGACCCGCTCGACCCGACTGCGAACTACATCAAGCGACTGATCGGACTCCCGGGCGAGTCCGTCGAAATCATCGACGGCGACGTCTACATCAACGGCGCCATCGCGCAGAAGACGCCCGCCGCGCAGAGCGCCCTGTGGTTTCTCGTCTTCGATCAGGATCATGTGCCGACGCTGGCCGGCTCCGATGACCCGATGCAAGTCTGGGTTACGTCGCCGCAGGAGGGCGCGCCCGGCGCGGGATGGACCGGTTTGCAATCGCGTGTGCTGCGCTACGACGCCGTGGACGACGTGCCCCGCAGGATCTCCTTCGCCCCGGCGGCGGCCCTGTCTCACTTTCTCGACAGCTACGGCTACAACCCGAACGAAGGCCGCGTCTACGTGTCCGACGTTCGGCTGACCTGCGAACTCACGCCGCTCCGTACGGGCGGAAGCATGCGGCTGATCCTGGAGCGCGACGGGCTGGAAATCTCCGCAACGCTCAGCGGCGACGGCAGCGCGACGCTCACGCAGGCGAATGCCGGCGCGCCGACGGCGCTCGGAACCTGGACCGGCGCCGGCGGGTCGCTGCGTGCCGGAGAGCGCGTGCGGGTGGAGTTCGCGTGCGTCGACCGGGTGGCGTATCTCGCGATCGACGGCCGGCGGGTGGCGGCGGCGGCGCTGCTGGACGCGCCGGATCTCGGGTCGATCGGGCGGCGTCGGGTTCGCACGATGCCGCCGCGCATCAGCGTGGAGTCCCGCGGCCTGCCGCTCGAGCTGCGTCACGTGCGGGTGGACCGGGACGTGTACTACCGCTCCGATGAGCGCAGCACGCTCCGCGCGGGACCGGGCGAGCCGTTCACGCTGCGCGAGCGAGAGCATTTCGTGCTCGGGGACAATTCGCCGGCCAGCCACGACAGCCGGGAATGGAGCCGCGTCGGCCCGCACCTTCGCGCGGACTACGAAGGCGGCACGTATCGGTTGGGCGTCGTACGTGCGGATCAGATTGTTGGAACGGCGTTCTACGTGTATCTTCCTGGGCTGTTGCCGGTGGACGTGTTGGGCTGGACCTGGCACGTGCCCGATCTGGGGCGGGTGCGGTTCATCCGTTGACGCCGCCGCGCTACGTTTGATTTCTTTATGAAACCTTTTCAACAGTTCCGGACGCTCGGAGAATCGCTGGCCGGCTGACGCTCCGTCGCCCTCGGCCAGTCGGGATTGTGCGACACCGGCGGAATCAAGCGGCACGCTCGGAGTTCTGTAAGTAGAAGAATAATAGTCATTTAGCGCCAGACATTCGCAGCCGCGAACCCTGGCCGGGCAATCGCGGGAGCTCTTTCCGGCGTGGCCCGGGGCCTCGAAACTGCCGAACGCGCCCCGATCGTACACAAGTTATCCACAGGGCGTGATGCAAACTTTGGAGTGCGTCCCGTGCTGCTCGAAACGGAAGCTCTCGTCAAGGCATATAACGGGCGGCGCGTCGTGGACCGCGTCTCCTACGGCGTCGAGGACGGCGAGATCGTCGGACTGCTCGGCGCCAACGGCGCCGGCAAGACGACCAGCTTTCGGATGACCGTCGGGATGATCGAGCCGGACGCCGGAACGGTGCGATTCCTCGGCCGGGACATCACCCATCTGCCCATGTACAAGCGCGCTCGGCGCGGCATCGGGTATCTGTCGCAGGAGCCAAGCGTTTTTCAGCGGCTCTCGGTTGAAGACAACCTGATGGCCATCTGCGAGACGTTGAGCATCTCGCGAAGGGAGCGCCGCCAGAAGGTCGAGCAACTGCTAGAGCAGTTCAACCTCGCCGTCGTGCGGCAGAGCATGGCCCGCGTCATCTCCGGCGGCGAGCGGCGCAAGCTGGAAATCGCCCGAGCGCTGGTGACCAGCCCGCGCCTGATCCTGCTCGACGAGCCGTTCAGCGGCGTCGATCCCAAGGCGGTCGAGGAGCTGCGGCACGAAATCCTGCGCCTGCGCGACAGCGGCATCGCCATCCTGCTCACCGACCACAATGTGCACGAGACGCTGCGCGTCACCGACCGCAGCTACGTGATTCACGAGGGCTCCGTCATCACCGCCGGAACGCCGCACGAGATCGTCAACGACGCCAAGGCCCGAGAAAGCTATCTCGGCAACACCTTCCGCGGGGACGAATTCGGCGCGGCCGCTGGCGCGACGCGCGCACGCGAGCCGCATTCCGAACCACTCGAACCCCGCAGCGCCAAGCCGTAGCCACGGGTCGACTTCGAGCGGACAAAGCGCGCCGGTCGATCCCGGATCGCGCGCGATCGTCCATTCTTACTTCTCGACGTGAGAAACCTGAACGCTGCCGCGGCGAACGCGCCGCCCGTCGGTCTTGAACGTGCCGACCACCTCGCCGCCGCTAGGCAACGTGCAGACCAGCTCATAGCCGCCGCGACGCCGCACTTCCCAGCGACCCATCCGCTCATATCGGCTCAGCTCGCGCTCCAGCAGCGAATCCGGCAGCCAGTCGTCCTTGTGCCGTCGCAATGCCCCGCTCTTCGCGGCCGCGAAGAACTCGTCCGCGGTGCCGAACACCTGGCGCTGGCTGAAGGCGCGGGCGAAGAAACTGGTGAGCGTCGCCACGCACGCACGAGCGTGCAGTTCCGGCGTCGGGCGCTCGGGCTGCCCGAGCCAGTAGTCGCGCCACTGACGCTCGAACTCGCGCGTGCCGCGGCCGAAGTTGCGGTTCCACGCGGCCTCCCAGGCGCCGCCGCGGCTGACGTCGCGGATGAATCCATTCAGCGGATCCTGGTATCGACCGCTCTGCGCGTGCGCCAGGAACTGAATCATCGACCAGGCCTGGTCGTAGTTGATCGGGTTGAGATCTCCGACCCACGCGTCCTGGCTCAGTGTCATCATGCCCTGCACGGAGAGCGTATTGCCGCTTTCGATCCACAGGCGGATGCGCCGGGCGCGCTGCTGCGTAATGACCCCGGTGACGAACCCGTCGCCCGTGAACACCGCCTCGCCGAAATACTCGGCCATTCCTTCGTTCACCCAGATCGGAAAACTGCCCTGAATCACGGCGTGAACAAACTGGTGGAACCCCTCGTGCTGGATGAGCCGCCAGGTTTCGCTGGTGAGCTCGGCGCCGGCGACGGCCATCAGTTTCTCGCCGTCAAACAACCCTGCGCTGAGCGGCGGGCCGCCGGCGGCGTGATAGTCGCGGGCGTCGCGAAAGAGGTAGAACGGAAACTTGTGCGTGATCCTGCCGGCGAATCCGCGCGTGCGATCGGCGTACATCTCCGCCATGGCCGTGATGCGCAGCTCGATCTCGGGCAGCGACTCGGGCGAAAGATCGGTGAACAACGTGTAATGTTCGGTGGCGTGTCGGCGGAGTGTTGCGTTCTGCGCGCTGGCGGCGTCGGCCAGCGCGATCCACGCACAGACGGCGAAGAAGACGGGTCGCACTGCGAAACCTCTCGCTCGGGTACTGGTGTCGATTGGCCGAGTACTCCCGAGCTGCGCGCATCGGCGAGCGTCTTTCGCGGCACCCCGCTCCCTTACGGTCGCGGCTCGGATTCCAGCGCTACCACTACCCTTGCTCGACCGGGGCCTCTCTCTCACGTCATCTTCGAGTCACAGCGGCAGGCCATCGCGCCGCAGCCGGGGCACCCCCCTGTAAACTTACGAATCGCGTCCTGAAGGTCCACTCCTTCTACGTTCGCGAGCGTCGCCAGCCACGCCAGCACGTCCGCAAACTCCTCCTCCTTGTTTTTCCGGTCTTTGCGAGCGACCGCCCGAGCCAGCTCGCCGAATTCCTCGGCCAGCCAGAGGAACGTCTTCGCGGGCCCGCGCTGGCGGTCCTTGTCGGAATACATGCGGTCGATCAGCGCCTGGAATTCGCGAATCTGCACGGCGGCCCTCGGGATCGCGGGTCGTAGTCGGGCGTCGCGGCCGCGCGACGCAGCTCTGCCGAGATGATACATCAGCCGACGGGCGCCCGCGTGCCGGAGCGCGCCGCGAACGGCCCGAACACCGAAGCCGCGGGCTTCCGCGCGCGACTCAGATGTGCGTGCGTGCGCGGCCCGCGCGCGAGCGGCGCGCGCGGGCGGCACGCGCGCGGGCGGCCGGTCGGGAAACTCCCAACCGCTCAGCACCGGTCTGCCGTCCTCCTGCCCGATGGGGGACCGGTCTCCGACGTGTCAGGTGTTCGGGGGACCGGTCTCCGACCGGCCTTTCCTCTTCCCTCTTGCCCTGCGGGGGACCGGACTCCGACCGGTCTTTCCTCTTCCCTTTTGCCCTGCGGGGGACCGGTCTCCGACCG
>CAZKJT010000019.1:0-78813 GCA_964553225.1 uncultured Planctomycetales bacterium
CCGAGCCGCTCGAAGCGTTCGGATCCCCGGCCGGCCAGTTCGGATCGCCAGAACCAGAGCCCGCGCCGCCGCCCGCGCCGAAGTCTTCTTCCGCGCCGAACCCGCCCGGCTCGTTCGGGCCGGCCGAGCCGTCGCCGAACAGACCGCCCGAGCCGTTCGGTTCATCACTCCCGTTGTCGTTCGCCCCGTCGCCGCTCGCGCCGGGGCCGGCTAAGCCGTCGTCATCGTCGCCCGCGCCATCCTCGCCCGACTCCGAGTCGCCCCACGAACCCCCGGACGAGCCCGAATCGCCCCCTCCCCCGCCGACCGCCCCGCCCGGCGGATTCGCCAGCGGCGTGAACACCTGCACCTGAATGCGTCTGACACCGTCATAGAAGTACCGCTCGCGACGCCACTCCTCCGCGTACAGACCCGACGGCATCCGCCGGTCCGTACGCACCAGCCGACCGAGACCGTCGTACTGACACCGCAGCACAATCTCGCCCGGCTGATGCGACGGGTCACGACCGGGATCAAGCTGACCACGCTGCCCGCCCGAGCCGTGCCCCAGAAAGTCCAACGCCGACAGCGTCCCGGCCTCACTCACCTGCACCAGCCGGCACCACGCGTCGAACTGGTGCCAATACGATCCGTCGAACGTCAGGTTCCCCGCCGCGTCGTAGATGACCGGCGAAACGCCGGTGCCACCCTGATTGGGCTCGCCCTGATTGGGCTCGCCCTCGTTGGGATCGCCCTCGTTGGGATCGCCGCCGGCGTTCGGGTCGGGCACTCCACCCGCCGACAGTATCTGCCCGATCTCGTTGCGCGCGTCGGTCGCGTGAGTGATGGCGAGATCTGCGTCGACGACGCCGTCGGAATCCAGGTCGCCGGTTTGCATCAGGCCGGGCGCGCCCCCGGGGCCGCCCGACCAGTTCCCCAAGATGTCGAGACCCCAGGCGCTCTCGCGCGGAATCGGCGCGCCGCCGCCGCTGAGCAGTCCGTCGTTCTCGGCGTCCAGCGCGCCCAACCCGGCGTAATCCAGCCGCTGCAGGCCGTCGTAGTCGTACAGCGATGAACGATCGTTCTCGTGCGGAATCAGCGCATGCGGCGGCGACGGGTTCACGGCCGGCGCCTGTGTCACGCGCGCGTGCCGCCGATTGCCGGACCGGTCATACGCGTATTGGTACCGGTGAAGCGTGACCGGAGTGCCGGAATCGTCCAATGCGTAGTGCACGTCGCGTTCGCGGCCGAAGCGATCCAGCCCGAGATATCCGCCGACCGCGGTCGCGCTGCAACCATCGTCCGGATCGGCGAGGTTGACGCACACCCCATCCGCGAGCGACACGCTTGCCCGGCGCGACTGCCCACCATACGCATATAGTGCCTCGGCGCCGCTGTCGGTGTCGAGAATCTGCGCGATGCGGCCGAGCTGGTCGTCCATCGAGCCGGCGTCGCCATAGCCGTAGGCGATGGTGCGGCGATGGTTGTTCTCCTTTCGCCGCGGATACTTGATTTCCCTCAAGCGGTTGAAATTGTCTCCACCGGAGGCGGCGCTGCTGAATTCCCAGGTGTAGTCGACGCGCGGCGTGTTGCTGACCTTCAATCCGCCCAGCGATTGCCACTCGCGCTGAAGGCTGCCGTAAAGCCCGGTCGCACCGGACCCTTCGTACTCGTACACATTGTGAGTGTGGACCGTCTCCGCGCCGCCCGGCGCGGTTCGATATGCGGTCGTTTCAGTCAGCCGCCCGTCGGCGGTGTAGGCGTGCTCAATCCGCGTGATCCGGTGCGGGGGCGGCGCGAGCGGATCGAGGTCGGCCGGATCGCCTGGGCCCGCGTACCACGTGCTGTCGTCGATAATCGTCTCGACGCGCCGCCGCAGCTCGTCGTACACGTAGGTAAACGTGACGCCACGCGCATCCGTGCGCGACGCGACCGATCCGTCGCTGTAGTACGTAGACGACAAATCCGCGACCGCGGAAGGCTGCCCCGTCGCCGGGTCGGGATAGTGCACGGCCGCGATCCAGCCTTTGTGCCTGCTGATCTCCGTGCCGCTCTGATCCACGACCGGCGCGTCATACTCGAACGACGTCGCTTGATCCGGCCCTGTGCCGTCCGGGTATACCGCGATCATCTGTGTCAACTGGCCGGATTGCGGGTGGTAGACGTACTCGGTGCGACGGACTTCGCCCGCGTCGCCGGCGGCGTTCTCGATCGTCGCGGTTTGCCGGCCGAGGCCGTCGTACTCCGTCTCGGTCCGCGTTCCGTCCGGGTGAATGACGGCTGATTGTCGGCCGGCCTCGTCGTATTCGTAGTGCGTAACGAGCGGGTAGTCGCCGGACGGCGCCGGCGGATCGGCCCCCCGTTGCGGCGTCGATCCGTTGGTGAACGTGTCATCGTCGCTGTTGGATCCGTAGTTGGCGGTCGCGACAATCCGGCCGGTGTAGTCGTACCAACTGTGGGTGTATGTGATGACGGCATTGCCGTCGTCCAGAGCATCGCCGGTCGCGCCGGGCACACGCTCGAAGTGCGTCGTTGCGATGGCGCGGTCGTTGATGTCGAAGACCGTCTCGGTGCGGGAAATCTCGCTCGACCCCGCGAGACTGCGAGCGACGATTTGCCGTCCCTTGGCATCGTAGGTGTACTTCTGCACGGCGTTGCCGGGCGAATGCGTTTCGAGCGTGCGGCCCGCGTGATCGAAGTAGCTGCGCGTCGAAAGATAGGACGCGCCGGACGCGTCTCGGACGTCGTATTGCCGCGTTTCCTGGACTGCACCGCCGCGGGCATAGATCGTTTCATTCAGCGAGAGCAGCTTTGTGCCGCTGGCGCCGTTCATGGCGAGAACTTCGGCGGCCGCCGGCACGTCCTGGTGCGGCTGGCGGATGCGCGGGTCCGGGCCGCTCGTCGGCGGCGTGGCGCCGAACTCCGCTGACAATCGCGGGCGGTCGAGGTTGTCGTACCACGTGAGCGTGTGACGCAGCGGCAAGCCGGACTCGCCGACGGTCTCCTGCCATACGGCGCGCATGCGCCAGTCGTACTCAAAGCGCGTCAGCCAGCCGTGCTCCTCGTCATCGTTCTCATAGTTATACGAACCCTGGTTCGGGTCGCAGACGAACTCGGGATGCTGCGAGTCCGAGCGGTCGTCGTACGTCCGCATCGCGAGCAATTGCCCGGCATCGGTGACACCTGTGCCGTAATACCGCTTCTCGACCAGGACCAGGTTGTCGTGGATCGGGTCGTTGCAATCCTCCGGCGGCGGATAGCCCCAGGCGGGATTGCCTTCGATCGTTCCGCGAAACGTGCGCTCGAGCCGCCCGTAGCGATCATATTGGTGTCGCGTGATCGTTCCGTCCGGCGCGATCTCCTTGGCCGGTTGACCGAATCCGTTCGAGAGCACGAACGCCGAGACGGCGCCGCCTGCTCCCTGCTGGCGGACGCCGACGATTCCGCCGCGGCTGTCGTATTGCGGCTCGGTCACCGACACCACGTCGTTCGGGTCGTAGTCAAACGTCCTGCACAGGCACAGCTCACCTTCAAATGCGACCTTCGTTGTGCAGAGCAGCTTGCCTCGTTGGAACTTGTTGATATCGACCGGCGTGTCGCTGAAGGGCGCGCCGCCGACGCGATACACGTCCTTGTAGATCCACTGCCAGCGCACGTCGTTCGCGTCTTCGGCATACTCGATCAGGGTCTCTGTGCCGTCCGGGTGCACGACGTGCTTGATGCCGTCGAGCAGGTAATGTTCGAACGTCGTGGTGGATTCCAGCGGATCACCGACATAAGGATCGTTGATCGCGCGTTCAAAGCCGGGCGGCGCTCCGGCAGCATCCGCATCGACAACCGTCTGCACGCGTTGCCAAGGCCGATCCTCGTCGTACGTGTGCGCGCTGACGAAGAACAATTCGGCCGAATTCGGATCGCCGTCCGCGCCCCACAGCCCCGCCCCGATCCACTGCTCGTTGCCACGGCCGTCCTTGGCGACTTTCTGAACGGCGAAGAGATCCGCACCGCCCTCGCAAGCCGGTCCGGCCGCGCGGGTCGTGGTGTGCTCGAGAACTGCGCGCTCGAACGGCTGCATATCCTGCTGAAGCGCCTCGAGCGCGTAGTCAGTCCGCGTCCATTCCGGCGACAGACCCGGCGGCGGATCGCTCACAGGGACGGGCGACGGGAACTTCTCCGCCATCGTGACGAGGTCCGGCCGATCGGCTACGCCGTGCGAATAGCGTTCGACGTAGTACGGCGTTCCCAGCAGCCCCCGCTGCACGGCGACGTGCGCGAGCTCGCCGGGCCGCTCACAGATTTCCGGGCATTCGCACGCGGGATCATCGGCGTACGCGAACGTGTAGATCAGACCCTCGTGATTCGGGTCCGCATTGTCGGGCGAGTTGAAACCGGCCGTGTAACGTGCTACGACGCGCCCGTAGCAGTCATAGGCGAACATTTCTCGCGTACCCTCCTTCTGGACAATGTCTCCGGCCGGATTGCGCTCGTAGGACCAGGTAATGTCGCGCAGCTTGAAGCCGGCGGCGTTGAACTCGACCAGCCGGCGGTTGAGCAGCCCCGGAAAGTGGCCGGTGTTCACATCGAACTGCTCCTTGATGTAGGGTTTGTCCACCTCGATCTCTTCGATGATGGTGGCGTAGCGCACGTCGGTCGGCGCGCTGGAGCCGAACTCGAGGGGGTTTCCAGCCGTTTGACTGGTGATGTGACGATAGGGCCAGCGCTGATACACCTCGCGCCGGGTGTGACTTCCAACCGCGGGGTCGCAATCCGCCGGGTGCACGTGAAAGTAGGTGAGTCGGTGCTTCCGCGTGGGGTCGGCGCCGATCCGCTGGTCTCGCACCGTCTTGCGACCCATTGTGAGCCGCTCCACGCGCTCCGGATCCGCTCCGATCAGGGATCGCCGATACAGGATTCCCGCGTCGTCGTCCGATTCGACGCCGCTGCCGCTTCCATCCGGATCTGCGGTAAGCAGCGATGCCGCCGCGCGAACGGTCCTTTCCTCGGGTTCGCCGGTAACAGGGCTGGAGAGCGACAGCACATCGGAATCCCTCGCTCGAAGAAGATCGTAGACCGTCATCGGCGCGCCGGCCGCCGCCGCGCCCGCCAATGCCCGCGCGACCACGTCCGGACCGAGAACGGCGTGAAGGTGCGGACCATCAGACCATTGGTCGCCGAAACCATACAGGAATCCGGTACGCCATCGGTACAGCGTGTGCGTCGAAACAGGCTCGACCGGCGGGTCGGTCCCACTGCGCCGGGTGACTGTGGCCTTGTAGAGATTCCCGCCGTACGCGCCGAGCGAGCACGCGTACTGACCGTGCTCCGAGGGGCATGAGACGTGGCCCCAAAGCATCGGACCGTCGCCCTCCGGGAAGTCGATCAGGAGCTCGTCGTCGAAGTCGCAGTAGCACCCTTCGAGCACGAAGTTGTCGTACAGATACTTCGAGCGCAGTTCCCAGCCGTCCGGAAGCGTGGGCTCCTCGATCGCGTCCGCTTCTTCGACGCCCGTCTCGCAGAACAGCTCCGCCGGCAGCGTCCGGCATCGCTGAAGCTCGCTCGCGCTCAGCGCGCCCGGATAGACGTGAATCGAGTGCAGGACGTTCTGCGCGAGGCGGTTGTGATGAGCGACCTCCGCAGGATCGACGCCGTCTTCCAGGCAATGCAGCACGTCGAGCGACCGGTACGTGTACAGCAGCGACCAGGCCACCGCCCCGCTGGAATCCGTAAGCGTGACGGACGTCAACTGGCCCTTCTCGTCGCAGTTTTCCACGCAGGGGCGGCACTGCTGATTCGGATCGTTCGGAATTCCGCTATCCCTGAGTTCCCAGCGCGAACGGCAATAGTGATTGTTGATCGCGTTGCCGAATCGATCCTCGATGCGCTGTAGCAACGCGTAGAATGGAACGCCGCGCGGCCGATTTGCCGGGTACCAGTAGTCCGCGCCTTGGGTGGACGGTGCGCCGTCGACGACGCTCGGCGACTCGTGCATCGATGCGTACACATCGTCGTAATACTGGTCTCCGTACGGATCGCGAAGGCTGAATGTGTACTTCAGTCCGCCACGCTGCAGCCACACCCGTATCGTCGTCGGCCACACGATCCACTGCGCGCCGGACACGTCCCACTCGCCGTCGTGCTCCATGACTGCGTCAAAGTGAGGCGGAGCGACGTATCGCCCGTTCGAAACGTCCTGCTCGAATGGAATGGTGTGATGCGAGTCGAGCACCAGATACGACATTCGCGGCCGAGCCTCGTCCGAATCGTCCGCGTTCCACCAGTAATCGGCGCCGAACAGCAGGATCGGATTCTCGCTCATCATCCACCGCCGGCCGTTCCAGTCCCAGTACTGCTGCAATTGTGCGTAAGGACCCAGGTCGCCGTCGATTGCCGGGCTCGCCCATTGCTCGGAATACGTCCGCACGTGCCGAAATCGCGCGCTTCCAAACGGAAGCTCGAAGTCCACTTCACGAATCAGCGGCACGCCGAGCTGAACGTCAATCGTGTCCGCCAGCGTAGTTCGCGTCGCGTGCGGGCTCGGCATGCGCTCCAGAAGCGCTTCGCGCGAAACCAGCGGAGCAGTGCCGCGCTCCCAGTCCGTGTGAAGCGGCGGAAAATCCGGCGGCCCCAGCGCGTACACCATGTCTACGTTCATGGGCCGGCCACGCCGCGCCGTGTAATTGGTGTTGACGCTGCGCTCGACCGCATCGAAGTCGACCAGGCAGCCCGTATGGACGACGCTGCACAGGTTCGGGTCGGCCGGCTGCGTTGTGGAGATTCCGACGCGAAGGAACGATTCGCATGACACCGGAACGGGCTCCGGTATCCCCTGCCCCTCCGCGACGCTCGCGGTCCAGCACAGAACGCACGCATTAAGCACGATCGCCGCGGATCGACCCCGTCTGCGAGCCGCGAGTTCACGGATCGCCTTCGGACGAATCACACACATCGCCATGAACGCGCTCCCACCCGCCGCAGTCGTCGGCGGCTGACCTTCGTTTGCACTCGGTAGCAGGGTGTGCGGCACGGAAGACATGCGACGCCGCACCAACGACGCGGCAGGCAGGGTACCGATGCGGTCGAAGGACCGAGTACGGGCGAATACCGGGGATTGCGGGGAATCAGCGCCGAATTAGCGCAACCTGAAGAGCGCGATCGCGACGGACATGAGAGAGACGCAGGCAGGAAACCGCGCGCTACGCGTCGAGGCTCATCCGCTCCGAAGTTGCTTAAAAAATCCGATCAGAACCGGCCGGGGGATGGTGGCGATCTCGGTCGGCGGAAGCTCGTCGTTGCTGATCTGCTGCATTTCCTCCTCGGCGCGAGGCATATCGCGGCGAATGTGCTCAGCCAGCCGATCGGCGACGGCCAGCTCGCCGTCGACCATCGCGCGAACATACTGAATCAGCAGCTTGCGAACGTCGATCGGCGGAGGCGGCGGAGGGCGCGACGCGCCGGCGGCAGGCTGCGCGCCCGGCGGCGCTCCGCGCGACGCCGAAGAGCCCCGCTCGGCGGACGCGCGTTCTCCCGCCCGGCGATCGCCGCCGCCGCGATCGGCCGGCATCTCACGATCGTGCAGAATGTTGCTGGCCAGTTGCTGCGATTCGCGAAGCAGGCGCGCCCGCTCGCGCTCCTCCTCCGAATCGACCGGCGAAATATCGAGCGGCTCCAACTGGTCGCTCGGAGTCGGGATATAGACCGACTGATGACAGGCCGGGCAAACGCCGCGCTTACCGGCCGCATCGTCCGGCGCTCGAACCGGCTTGCCGCAATGCTCGCAGTGCAACTCGATGGGCATGATCCGCCGCTCCTCGACCCCCAAGAGTCTACGCGACCGCGACGGCCGCGCAAACCGCCGCAGGACATTAGGCATCCGGCGCGCGGGCGCCCGAGGCGGATTCGCGCCGCTCTCCGCGCCGCGCGCGAAACATCAGCCGCATCGGCACCTCGGCGAAGGGCATCCGCTCGCGGAGCCGGTTCTCGACGAATCGCCGGTAGTTGGTCGTCACCAGGTCGGGGTCGTTGCAGAAGAACGCGATCGTCGGCGGCGACGTGGCCACCTGCGTGCCATAGTAGATCTTCACGGCCTTCGTGCCGCGCTTCGGCGACGGGCCGCGAAGCGCGACGATCTCCTCGAGCGCCTCGTTCAGCCGCGCCGTCGGCACGCGCGTACCACCTTGTCGGAACAGCGACAACGAGACTTCGATGACCGCGCCGACGTTCCGCCCAGACTGCGCCGACAGCAGCACGATCGGAGCGTACGGCGCGACCGGGAGCGTATCGCTGATGTACTTGCGAAAGTCCTCCGGCGTAGCGGTCGCCTCGGCCAGGTCCCACTTGTTCACGCCCAGCACCAGTGGCTTGTGCGCGTCCACCACGGCCTGCGCCAGGCGCACGTCCAGCTCGCTCAGCGGGGTGAGCGCGTCGATCAGGTGCAGCGTCACGTCGGACCGCTCGATCGACCGCAGCGCACGCCGGTAGGAATAGAAGTCGATGTCGTCCATGCTGCGCTTCTTGCGCACGCCGGCCGTGTCAATTGCGACGAACACTTTTCCATCGCGCCGGAACTCGACGTCGACCGCATCGCGGGTGGTGCCGGGGATTTCGGAGACGATGCAGCGGGCCTCGCCGGCCAGGCAGTTCACGAACGTGCTCTTGCCGGCATTGCGCTTGCCGACGATCGCCAGGCGCATGACGGGCTGGGCGGGCGCGTTGCGCGCGGCGTCGCCGAGCCGATGCGTGACAAGCTCGAGCAGCTCGGTCCGCCCGTTCGCGTGCAGTGCGGACACCGCCACCGGCTCGCCGAACCCGAGCCGCAGAAATTCACCGCACGCGGCAAGGTGCTTCGGGTCGTCCACCTTGTTCGCGACGACGATCACGCGCTTGTTCAGCGGGCGCAACAGCTCCGCCACGCGCACGTCCAGGGGTTGCACACCGTCCTGGGCGCTGACCAACAGCAGCACGAGATCGGCCCGGGCGAGCGCGAACTGAATCTGCTCTTCCACGCTGGCCTCGAGCGCGTCGTCATCGACGATGCCGACGCCGCCGGTGTCCACCAGTTCGAACCAGCAATCCTCATGCTCGATGATCGTCGAGACGCGGTCGCGCGTGATGCCGGCGCGTGCGTCCACGATGCTGACCCGCTCGCGCGCGAGCATGTTCAGCAGCGAACTCTTGCCGACGTTGGGTCGGCCGACAATGGTGACCACACCCAGGGCCATGCTGCGGTTCCGCGCGGGCGGCGTAGCGACCGACGGTCACTCCGTCCGGCCGACGGCTTTCGAGGGTTCGCCCGGCGACACGGGTCCCGCGGCGACGAGCGACTGAGAAGATCATAGAGGAAAGCGACGACGCAGGCAGCCCGCGGTTCAGGCGACCGAACGATTCACACGGAGCCGCAGCGGGCGCACGGGCTTCATCGCCGACGCGCGATCGCGGATGTACGCCAACGTGCTGGTGGCCTGACAGCCCTTCACGAGCAGCTTGCGCAGCACGAGGCCGGCCTCCTGCGCGTGGTGGAAGCCGCAGGCGTCGTCGATCAGAAGGACGTGGCGGTTGCGCCGCAGCAGCCCCAGGACGAGCATGCGGATCGACGCCTCGAGCGTCACGCCGAAGACGACGAAGCGGCGGGCCGGCATCTCCGTCAGCAGCCGATCGAGTTTGGGGTTGGTGTAAGGATCGCGGTGCACCTTGGTCACGACGACCTGCTGATGGGTCTCCAGGATGTCGAGCGAGACGGAAAGCGAATTGTCGGACTCGACCAGGTGGTGATCGGGCAGCACGCTGAAGCCGTAACGCTGCCGCAGCGGCGTGGACACGCCCTGAAGCGCGACGAACTGATCGCCGATCCGATTGGCCGCGTCCACATCGACGCACGAGATCAACGGCTGCTTGACCCAGCGCGCGAATGCCATCAGGCGCTTCAGATTGGGAAACACCTGCGCGCGGTTCGCGATGCAGTGCGCGCTGCTGGGTTCGAGGTAGGCGCGCTGGACGCAGAGGTCGATCAGCACGTCCTTCCGAGAGCACTCGTTCATCCGCTCCCTCTCCCGGCGACGCTGGCACGGCCGCCCTGCTGTGCGCGCACGCCCGCATGGGGTTTCGTCTGCGATGGGTGGACTGGCGGGGATCGAACGGGTCCGCCTTCGGGGAAATGCCCTGATCCCGAACGCGCGCTTCTTTCCGCTCCCGCAGTCCGGCGTATTCTATTCTCGCCGGATCGACGCTGGCAAGCGATCTGTGATAACCGACATTCGCGATTCGGATTCTTAACCGTTTGCAACGAATGCCTTTATGGATTCTGCGATTATCGGACAAAGACCGAACGTCAAACGTCCGCCTCGCACATCGCATCGTCCGTCCGAGTTCGCGCGCGGTGCCCCGAATCGACTAGGCCGACGCGACGCCGATCGGGTCGCGTCGGCCTTCGAGAATCGTCTCGCACGCAGCGCCGCAGACTACAGATTGCCGCGCTTGGCCTGCTCCCGCTCCAGGCTGACGAACAACGCCTTGAAGTTGCCCTGTCCGAAGCCGCGGCAGCCGTGCCGCTCAATCAACTCGAAGAACAGCGTCGGCCGGTCCTGCATCGGCGCGGTGAAGATCTGAAGCAGGTACCCGTCCTCGTCGCGATCGACCAGGATGCCCAGCTCCTTCAGCTCCGAATAGTCCTCTTCGATCTCGCCGATGCGCTCGCGCAGGTCGTCGTAATAGGTGTCCGGCACGCGCAGAAAGTCGATGTCGCGCTTCCGCAGCTCGCGCACGCTCTGGCAGATGTCCGGCACGTTCATCGCCACGTGCTGCACGCCCGGCCCGCGATAGTAGTCCAGAAACTCGTCGATCTGGCTGCGCTTCTTGCCTTCGGCCGGCTCATTGATGGGGAATTTCACTTTGCCCGCGCCGTTCTCCATCACCTTGCTCATAAGCGCCGAATACTCCGTGCTGATGTCCTTGTCCGAAAAGTGCTTGAGCTGCGAGAAGCCCATGACCTGCTCGAACCAGCGCACCCAGTAGTTCATCTCGCCCAGGTAGACGTTCGTCACGATGTGGTCGATCGCGGCGACGCCGACGGGCGCGGGCTTGCCGACCGGCTCGATCGCGCGATAGCCCGGCGCGAACGCGCCCCGGTAGTTCGCGCGCTCCACCAGCTTGAACTGCGTGTCGCCCGCATAGCGGATCGTGCCGGACTTCATCGCGCCGAACTCGTCCTCGGTCGCCGTGCAACCCTGCACGATCGTCGCGCCGCGCGCCTTCACCTCGCGCATCGCGGCCTCGCAATCCGAGACCTCCAGCGCGATGTACTTCACGCCGTCGCCGTGCAACGTGCAGTGCCGCGAGACTTCATGATCCGGGCTGAACGCGCTCGTCAACACCAGCCGCACGCGCCCCTGCTGCATGACGTAGCTGGCCTGGTCGCGGCAGCCCGACTCCAGACCGCGCTTCGCGACCGGACGGAAGCCCAGCGTCTTGTCGTAGAAATGCGCCGCCTGCTTGGCGTTCCCGACGTACAACTCGATGTGATCGAACCCGCGAATCGGTAGAAAGTCCGGCCCTGGCATGGCGAGACGCGCCTGTTCTTCCCCGCGTCCGCGAGACGTCGGGCGAACAACCGCCCGCGCTGCGCTGCGGCAGACCGGGGGAGGCGGCGCTGCCGTGATCCAGATTATCCCCGCGCGCGCCGCGCCTGACAACGCGATTACGGACCGCTCTCGTGAACCCGCGTCCCGCGGAGGTCGCCCGGAATCTGCGCCCTCCGTCCGGCGCGGATGTGAATGCGGTCGTCGCGCGTGCTGCGCTCGATCGAGATCGGCCAGGCCGCGTCCAATCCGCTCAGGTCGAACCGGCACCGCTGGGTGTGCGGAATCTGCACCGCCGGCACGTCGGCGCGACCGCCGCTCAGGTTTACGTCTTCGATCGACCAGTTGCTGATCGCAAACTCCCCCGTCACGTGGACGAGACGCGCGGCGAACACGATGCTGCCGCCGTCCCACGTGACGAAGCCGGCCGATTGCCCTTCGGGCTGATCCACGCGGATGACCGCCTCCGCTTCGTTGCACTCCGCGCGCAGTCCATAGACGTTCACCGCGTTGACGTGCCCGCCGCGCCCCTGGCAACGAATCAGCAAGCCGTAACTGCCCGGCTGCTTGGCCGAGAAGCCGCCGCCGAACAGCGCCACGTCGCCGATCACGTCGCCGTCCAGGCTCTCGATCGCCAGGCAGGCCGAGCCGTCGCATCGTGGCGAGAACGGGTCGTTTACCGCGAACGAGCAGCTCACGAACGTGTTTTGAAGGCACGTCTGCGGCTGCGGCGACGATCGGACAGGAAGGCGCGACGGATGTCGTCCGGCCAGCAGCACCGCGTGCCCGCCAGGTTGCAGGTTGCGAAAGTCGCAGTGTTCGAACGTGCTGGCTTCGCCGGCCGTGTTGACCAGCGCCGCGACGCGGAACTTTCCGTGAATCGCGACATTTGCAAGCCGGGCCTGCATCGGCGAAAGCGCGGCGTCGCGTCCCAGGTACAGCCCTGCGCCGACCGGCGTCGTGTCCGCGTCGCCGTACGTCGTGATCTGCACGTTTTCGATCTGGAGGCCGTACGCGCCGGTCGCGTCGACGATCGGCGTATCGCGCTCCGCGCCGCGCGCGACCGACACCAGCCGCGCGATGCCGCCCGGACACTCGATGCGCACGTCCGGCTTCGAGATGCGCACGTGCCGCTCGAGCAGCAGCGTTCCGGGCGGCAGTTGAATAACGCCCCCGCGGTCCAGGGCGGCCTGCAGGTCGATGCGGCGTGCGGATTCCTGCGCCCCGGCGTGCGCTGTCAGCCCAAGCGCCGCGACCACGGCGAGCACGCCGGGAAGAACTGAACGTCGCGCCGATCGGCGCGGCGCGACGTCCCGGAAGCGGATGGAGGCGGAGGGAATCGAACCCTCGTCCCGGTGCATTTCAGACGCAGCCTCTACGTGCGTAGTCGGTCTATTTGAGTCTGGGCTCGTTGCAGACCAGCCGACAGGTCATCCTCGAGCCGAGCCGGGCTTTTTCTCGCCCATCCGCCACCCGACGGGAACGGACAGGCCAGCCTGCTGATCACGTCGTCTCCGCCAGCAGGCGTCGCGGGACGACGGGTTGCCTAGTTAGTTAGGCAGCCAGACGGTAGCCATTGTTGGCATGTAACAGTTGCGCCAGGTGTTTAACGAGGCCGCCTGACAACCTCGGCACGCCACTACGCCCTCAACCTGCCCGATCGAAACCGATCGCCCCCAATTTCAGGATTCAGAAACGCATCGCGTCGGACGTTCCGCGCGCAGTGCGCTTCCCTCGGACAGAGTATATCCCCGACATCGCACGCACGCGAAAAGACCGCACGGTTCAGCGGGCCGCGGGCTCGGCCAGCGCCAGGTCGGCCGGCAGCTCGCGCGTGTTTTTGCATTTGGGATAGCCGCTGCACCCCAGAAACCGCCCGCTTCGCCCTTCGCGAATCATCATCGGCTGCCCGCACTGGTCGCACGCGATGTCTGTCGGCACCGGCTTCGGACGATCTGGCGCGGGCAGCAGCTCCTCGGCCTCTTTCTTCGCGGCCCCGCGAAGGTTGGACACGAACTTGCACTTGGGGAAGCCCGTGCACGAGAAGAACGGACCGAAGCGACCGCGTCGCAGGTCCATCGTCTCGCCGCACTCGGGGCAGTGCAGAGTTCCCGGCTCAGGCATGACTTCGACAACCGGTCGCCCGGTGCGCGTCCACGCGAATCCAGGCGGCGGATCGCCGCCGGCGCTGGCGGCAGCGCCCTTGCGCGACCGGCGTCCGGGCGTCTCGTCCACCGGCGCGGGCGGCTCGCCGGATGCGGACGCTTGCGCGCGCAGCTCTTCCAGTTTTTCGATCGGCTTGGCGTTCCGGCACTTCGGAAAGCCCGAACAGGACAGAAACTTGCCGCGCTTGCCGACGCGGATGACCATCGGTCGGCGACACTTCTCGCAGGGAACTCCGGTGTCCTCCGGCGGCGGACCGGGCTTCTTGCGCACGTGCACGCCGGGCGGCAGCGATGTGGCGTGCTTGCAAGTTGGATAGTTCTTGCATCCGAGAAACGCGCGGCGTCCCTTCCACTTCACGCCCATCGTGCCGCCGCACTGCTCGCACGGGGCCGTCAGCTCGTCCTCTTCGACCACTTTCAGCGGCACGCCGCTGTCGTCGCACGGGCGCGTGCCGCGACACTCGGGATAGCCGCTGCAGCCCAGGAACGGGCCGCTCTTGCTGCGCCGCAGGATCATCGGCTTGCCGCACTGCTCGCAGGCGTGATCGGTCACCACTTGCCGCACCGGTTGTCCGTCGCGATCGACGTTCATCGTCGCCTTGCAGCGCGGGTAGTTCGAGCACGCCAGGAATCGCCCGGTGCGGCTCCAGCGATACAGCATCGCGCCGCCGCAGTCGGCGCAGACGTGCTCGCTGGGCTGACCGCGGGCGGCTTCCATCTCCTCGCCGGCGCGGGCCAACAGCTCGCGAAACGGGTCGTAGAACTCGTGCAGAACGTGCACCCAGTCGAGATGCGATTCTTCGATCTTGTCCAGCTCGTCTTCCATGAACGACGTGAACTTCACGTCCATGATTTTCGGAAAGTGCGCGACGAGCTTGTCGGTCACCACTTCGCCGAGAGCCGTCGGATGGAACTTCCTCTCCAACTGCTCGACGTAGCCGCGCTCCTGGATCGTGTCGATGATCGCCGCATACGTGCTCGGGCGGCCGATGCCCTCGGCCTCCAGCGTCTTGACCAGCGACGCTTCGTTGTATCGCGCCGGCGGAGACGTGAACTGCTGCGTCGGAGTCAGGTCGAACAGGCGCAGCGAAGCGCCCGGCGAAAGCGGCGGCAGGAGCTGATCCTCGCTGCTGATGCCCGCGACGCGCATGAATCCGTCAAACGCCAGCTTCCGCCCGCTGCCCGTGAAGCGGACCGCGCCCGCCGGCGTGTCGGCGCTGAGCTGCACCGACGTCGAATCCCATTCGGCCGGCGGCATCTGGCACGCCACGAAGCGCGTCCAGATCAGCTCATACAGCTTGAACTGCTCGTCCGTGAGCGCGTCGCGAACCGCCTGAGGCGTGTGGAAGACGTCCGTCGGTCGAATCGCCTCGTGCGCTTCCTGGGCGCGCTCCTGGCGCTTGCCGAAGAAGTTCGGCTTCTCCGGCACGTAACGCTCGCCGAATTGCGCCTGCACATACTTGCGCGCCGCCGCGATCGCCTCGCCCGACAGGTTGGTCGAATCCGTTCGCATGTACGTGATCAGACCGACCGCGCCCTCGCCGCGAAGATCGACGCCCTCGTACAGCGCCTGCGCGATCCGCATCGTCCGCGACGCCGAGAATCTCAACGTCGTGCTCGCGGCCTGCTGCAGCGCCGCGGTCGTGAACGGCGCGGACGGACGCGTGGTCGTGCGCCGCGTCGTCAGGTCCGTGACGGTCAGCGCCCGGCGGCTCTGCACGTCGAAGCTGCCCACGAGCGCGGCGCGCTTCAGGCCAAACTGCCGATACTCGGCCCACTCCGTCTGATCCACGCGATCCACGCGGTAGCCGAGCGCCTCGGCGACGCGCCGCGCATCTTCCACGTTGTTCAGTCGAAGCGGCGCGCCCGCCAGCTCGGCCGCCTCGACGCGAAACGCGCCGTGCTCCGCCAGCCAGCGCTGCTGGTCCTTTTGTGTGCGATCTTGCTTGCGATATTCGGCCCACCGGCCGGCGATCTCGTCCGCGTTCACGTCCGGCGGAGCCACGAATCCGGCGATGCTCCAGCTCTCTTCCGGACGGAATGCGCGAATCTCGCGTTCGCGATCGACGATCAGCCGCACCGCGACCGACTGCACGCGCCCGGCCGACAACCCCTTGGCGATCTTGCGCCACAGCAGCGGGCTGAGCTCGTATCCGACGATGCGATCGAGAATGCGTCGGGCCTGCTGCGCGTTGACGCGGTCCAGGTCGATCTCGTGCGGGCGCTTGAACGCTTCGACGATCGCGGACTTCGTGATCTCGTTGAAAATGACGCGGCGGGCGCGATCGGGCTTCAGATTCAGCGCCTCGCACAGATGCCATGCGATCGCCTCGCCTTCGCGGTCGCGGTCCGTCGCCAGCAGAACTTCCGGCGCTTCGTCCGCCAACGTCTTGAGCTCGCGGATGACCTTCGTCCGTCCCTTGACCACTTCATACGTCGGCTTGAACCGGTCGGCGACATCCACGCCGAGCGTCCGCTCGGGCAGGTCGCGCACATGCCCCATCGACGCCTTCACGACAAAGTCGCCGCCTAGATATTTGTTGATGGTCCGGGCCTTGGCGGGAGATTCCACGATGACCAGTCGGCGGCCGGAATGCGTTCGTTTCGCCACTTCGTGACCCTAAACGTATTTCCGCACTGCACTTGTGCCACAGCGTCCGGCGCTGTGTGCGATCAATCCCTCGTACAGCTCGACCGACCGCTCTATCGGCATCCCGCCGCTTCCCTTGTGATGCTTAGACGGTTTCAGCGGTCTGTCAAGTTACCCACACCGCACCACGCGGTTGCGGCGTGAATGTAACATGTTTGCAGAAATTAGCTTACGACATTTCAGCCCGGACGTTTCCGACCTGCGCCGCCGCGCTCGTTTGTGCACCGGATTGTCGGAATCGATTCCGGCGCGCCGCTCCCAGGCCGCGCCACGCGCACCGCTCGCCCGAATGGACCCGCGCGGGTAACGTAAGCGCCGCGCCCGTACGCGGCTTTCCGGAGGCGACGGCGCGCGGAGGAGCGACGCGAGAGTGGCGGAATTGGCAGACGCACCAGATTTAGGTTCTGGCGGGTAACCCCCGTGCGGGTTCGACTCCCGCCTCTCGCAATTCCCACGTAGCGCGAGATCAATCCGTCGTTCGCGGCCGCGAAGCCGCCTGGGGTCGCGAAGCAGCGCGTCCGCGGGCGTGTACGGCCTCGGGCGGACGCAGCGGACGACGGGACCAGGATCGGGCACAACGCATCGCGTCGCGAGTTGGCGCGACCGGGCCGAGAGGACGACACCGGTATGGAAGCATGGCTTTGGGCCGGATTCATCGCGTATGTACTGCTGATGCTCGGGATCGACCTGTATGTCATCAACCGTCCCGGGCATGCGATCAGCACACGCAAGGCGCTGATCTGGTCGGCGATTGTGGCGGCGCAGGCGGCCGCCTTCAGCGTGGTGGTGTACTACCTCTATGACAACCGCGTCGCCGGGCTGGGCGAACACATGGGTTCCAGAACCAGCGGCGCCGAGGCGGCGATGCAGTTCTTCAGCGGCTGGGTGGTCGAGCAGTCGCTGAGCCTCGACAACATCTTCGTCATCGCGCTCATATTCAATTACTTCCGCGTGCCGCGCGAGTATCAGCACCGAACGCTCTTCCTGGGCGTGCTCGGCGCGGTCGTGTTCCGCGGCGCGATGATCCTGGCCGGCGCGGAGCTGGTCTCGCGCTTCCACTGGATCGAGTACGTGTTCGGCGTCATTCTGATCTGGACCGCGATCAAGATGCTGCGGCACACCGACGAGTCGATCGACCCGAACCGCAACGTGCTCGTGCGCTTGGCGCGAAAGGTCTATCCGGTCAGTTCGGACTACGACGGCGAGCGCTTCTTTACGCGCATCGACGGACGCCGCGCCATCACGCCGCTCATGCTCGTGCTGCTCGTCATCGAGAGCACGGACGTGATGTTCGCGATCGACTCGATCCCGGCCATCTTCGCCATCACGAAAGACCCGTTCATCGTCTTCACGTCGAACATCTTCGCGATCCTGAATCTGCGCTCCCTCTACTTCGCGCTGGTCGAGCTGCTCTATCGGTTCAAGTACCTCAAGCACGCGCTCGTGTTCGTGCTGCTGTACGTCGGCGTGAAGATGCTGCTGCCGCCGCACTACCGCGAGATGATCCCGACGCTCGCATCGCTGGTCATCGTCGTGACGATCCTCTTTGGCGGCGTCGCGATCTCGTTCTTCGCGACGCGCATCCGGCCCGGCGCCGAGCGACCGCCGGCAGACTCGTGACGCCGTGCTGCGGTCTTGCTTTGCGCATTGCTTACTCTTTCTTGACCCATTGCTCGCGTAACCCTCACACTTCACAAGAATTCCAGACGCCTTTGTGAACTGCTGTTCGGATTCCGTCGCGCCGAAGCTATCGTCGCAGATGGATTCTCCGTTCGCGCAGGATCGTCGGCGCAGCCGCGCGAGGAGTCGGCTCGCGACGATCCGGCATCGCGTTCGCGCGCCGCGGCCGGACTTCGGTCCGTCGTGCAGCAGGCCAGCGCGGCGGAACACTCGAGGAGGAGCAGGAGCCATGAGACGATTCATCTCACTTTGCGCCGTGGGGGGCTTCGGCCTTCTGGGCGGCGCGCAGGCCCAGGTGCCGACCGCGATCCTTCAGGACTCGGGCGTCGGCGCGAACTCGTTCGCCGACGCCGGCGGCACGATTCCGTTCGCGAGCTTCGACCGTCCTGTGAAGTCCGGGACGGGCGGCAAGTGGATCATGCTGGCCCGCAACACGGGCGCGAGCACCGTTGACGCCATGTTCATCACAGGCGCCGGCGCGTCGTACAACCTGGTCGCGCTCGAGGGCACGACGGCGTTCGAGCCCGGCCGATTCTTCGAGACCGCGGACCGCTACGTCGACATCAACGAAGCCGGCGACTGGGTCGGCATCGGGAATCTGAACGGCGGCGCTACGAACGACGACGAGGTCGTCTACGCCGGCAACTTCGACGGATCGAGCCTCTCGCTGCCGGCGCGCGAAGGCCAGGTGAACGGCTTCGGCGATACGCTCGGCACCGGCAATTACGGCCCGGGCATCACCGACGGCGGCGCGATCTCCTACGGCTACGCGATCGGCACATCCACCACCGCGATCGGCTATTACACCAGCAACGGCACGACGCGTGTGCTGCGCGACGGCGATGCGGTCACCGGCAGCGCAATTCCCTTCAGCACGGCCGGCTTCGGCGGGCGTAATGCGTTCCAGACCACCTCCGACGGCTCGTCCTACGTCGTCATCGGCACGCTCGGCAGCTCCAGCGGCGACCAGGTGCTCGTGAAGGACGACGCGATCGTCCTGGCCGAGAACGAAAATTTCGGCGGGAAGCTGGTCGAGCAGATTCTCGGCGAGCAGAACATTCTTCAGGACAACGGCGACTGGCTGACGCGCGTCCGCTTCACCGACGGCACCGGCGGCGCGATCAAGAACGGCGCGCTGCTGGCGGCCAGCGGCGACCTGGTCGGCGGAAGCGTGCCGGGCGAACACTGGTCGGAAGTTCCCTGGACCGCGACGTCCGATTCCACCTTCGCCATCGTGACGGGCGACTCGGTCGGCAATGTCGTCCTGGGTGGCTTCACCGACAACGACAACCTGCTCGAGAACTTTGTCTGGACGTACAACGGCGTCGAGTTCCTGCGCTCCGGCGATCAGCTCGACCTCGACGGCGACGGCTCGCTCGACGACGCGTACATTTTCACCTCGAGCTTCTCGACCGCATCGCCGGACCAGCTCGGCGGCTTCCTGGCCGACGACGGCTACTTCTATGCGACCGTCGATTGGCGTAACGCGGCCGGAAACGTCACCGGCGACGCGTTCATTCGCGTCCAGGTGCCCGAGCCGACCACGCTGCTGCTGATGGCGATCGGCGCTCTGGCGATCGCCACGCGCAAGCGCTAGCACCGCCTGAGCCGCCCAGCTCAGTCATGCGCGAAAACGCCGTCGCGCCGCGATCGAGATTCCGGCGGATCATTGAAGCTTTACGGGCGACCCCGTGCTGAACAGGCGGGGTCGCGTCACGGATACGGACAATCGACCGGCTGCGGGCGCGGTTCGCGGCTTCGATCCGTTTGCGCTGGGTTATGAACTAAGTCCTGCGCGAGCGCCGACGGGAACCGCGGGTCTCGGGCGATGCGCGACGTCGCCGTCGCGCATCGCTAGGCCGACCCGACGGGCACCGCGAGCGCTGCGCAGAGATCCGCCAGCACACGATCGATCTGTTCGATCGTCGAGTATCGGCCGACGCTCCAGCGAATCGCGCCCAGCCCGTGATCCGGGTCCACGCCCATCGCGGCCAGCGTCGCCGACAGCTCGACCTTGCCCGTGTGGCACGCCGATCCGGTCGTGGCCGCGACGTGCGGCAGACGCTCCAGGATCTGCCCGCCGATGCGCCCGCGGAAACCGACGTTGAGCGTGTTTGGCAGGCGCTCAATCGGATGACCGTGCAGCACAACCTGATCGCCGAAGCGCTGCTGGAGGGCGGCCCAGAACGCGTCGCGCAACCCGCGGATGCGATCGGCCGCTCCGCCGTCGCTCGCGGCCAGCGCGCACGCCGCGCCCAGTCCGACGATGAACGCGGTGTTTTCCGTGCCGCTGCGCCGGCCGGACTCCTGCCCGGCGCCGTGGATGAGCGGATCGAGCGGCGGCGCATCCGCGCGGCAGATCAGCGCGCCGACGCCCTTCGGGCCGTAGAGCTTGTGGGCCGCGATGCTCACGTAATCCGCGCCGATCTCGCCCATGCGCACCGGGATCTTGCCGAGCGACTGGGCCGCGTCCGTGTGCATCAGCGCGCCGTGCTCGCGCGCGATCTCGGCGATCTCCGCGATGGGCTGGATGGTGCCGACTTCGTTGTTGGCGTGCATCACGGACACGAGGATGGTCTGCGGCGTCAGGGCGGCGGCGACGTCGTCGGGATCGACCCGTCCGGTGCGGTCCACCGGCACGAACGTTACGCGCGCGCCGCAGCGCTGACGCAGCCACAGCAGCGGATTCCGAACGGACGGATGCTCGATGGCGCTGGCAACGATGTGATCGCCGTGATCGCGGTTGGCGAAGAACGCGCCCTTGATCGCATGATTGTTCGCTTCGCTGGCCCCGCCGGTGAAGACGATTTCGGCCGGCGCGCAGTCCAGCAGCTCCGCGACCTGCGACCGGGCCCGAGCGATCGCGTCGGCGGCCGGCTGACCGGCCCAGTGCGACGTGTGCGGGTTGCCGTATGCGCCCCGTTCGAGCGGCGCCATGGCCGCAAGCACTTCCGGAGCCGGAGGCGTGCTGGCGTTGTAATCGAGGTAGATTCGTTCCGGCGATTGCGGCATGGCGGATCCCTCGACGCCGCGCCTGCGAGCGGCGGAGAGCGAGTTCAGATTCCGTCGCCGTGCATCAGTTCGTGAACCGGATCACAGAACGCCCGCACGACCGTGTCGGTCAGCGAGTACATTCCCATCGTCATCAACGGCGGCGAGTACACGTGCAGCGTGACCAGGTCGCTTCCCGGCGGCTGAAGGTTGGAAATCTGGTGGATGTCCTGGTCGTACGATCCGCACACCGCGCCCTCGCCGAGCTCGTGCGAGCCGGTGGCGTAGATGCAGCCATGCGACGTGCGGGAGAATAGCGTCTCGGTCAGCACACCCCGGACCACGCGGACGCCGCAGCTCGATCCGCGGTGATCGTGGATCGGGCTGCGCTGTCCGGCGCGCCAGCACAGCAGCAGCGCCGAATAGGCCGGCCCGGCGTGCATCAGGTTGCGGCGGTAGCCGTTCGGATTGAACCGCGCGAACGGCTCGCACGCGTCCCACGGCAGATCGAGCGCCTCCATCCGCCGCACAAGCTCGTCCAGCGGAACGTGGCCGGCGTATGCGTCCAGCTCGCGAAGGAAGTCGGCGAGTTGAAGGCCGTGCGTGATCATCGATGCTCCTCCACCCAGCGCCATACTAAACGCAAGGCCGCCCGGATTCGAAGCCCATCCTCGCCAATTCAAGCCCGCACGCGCGTCCGAATATCTCCCGGCGAGGCGTCGTCTACGGCGAGCCGGGACGCGAGGCCGCCCCCGCCGGGCCGAGAATCTCCGCCAGCCGCCGTGCGCAGCGTTCCTGAAACTCCGGCGGAAGCTGGTCCATCCGCAGAAACACGTCCACCGTCACGCCTGCCTCGATCTCGATGCCCACGCGTATCCAGCGTTGAATGTCGGCCGCGGTCGGTCCGCTGGCCGCTCCCGCAGGCCCGGAGATTCGCACCCCGTCGTCCGCTGCTTCGTAGCGCAGCCCCGTGTTTCCGCAGATCAGCTCAAGCGCCTGCCGCGCGGTCGTCTGCGGCTGAATCAGGTCGAGATGACGCTCGCCCGCATCGACTTGCGCCAGCGCGCCCGGCTCGAACATCATCGTCACGCCGCTGCGCCGACCCAGATCGACCAGCACTTCGTCCAGCCGTGCGCGCTGATACGTCAGGCTGAGCGGACGCTCCAGCCGACGCCGCACGTCCTCGCTCCGAGGCATCACAACGATCCGCTCGCCCGACGGCTCCCAGGTCCATCCCAGCGTCTCGCAGGCGGCGGCCAGGGCGTCGAGCGCGCTGCTGCCCGGCGAGAGCGCCGCCGCCTCGGCGAATCGCTCACCCACGCGCGCCGCGCCCGGCAGTCGAAAGTCGATCTCGTCGGCGTCCAGATCGTCGGCGTCTCGCTCCGCCAGACGCTGAATCAGGCGCAGCTCCTGAACCGTGACCCGCCGGTTCAGTCGCTCCAGCCATTCGGCCGCGAGGACACGAACCGCCTCTTCCTGCGCCTCGAAGCGCAGCCCAAGGCCCGCCAGCGTGGTTCGAAGCGCGTCGCGAACGGAGAGATCGCGGATCTCGAAGGAGACTTCTGTCTGCTCGCCGTACGGCATGCGATCGAGCACGTCGCGGTCCACCGCGAACGCCACCCCCGCACGCCGACCCAGCGCTTCAAACGCCGCGACGATCGGCGCGTCCTCAATTCGCACTTCCTTCAGCCGCTGGTCGAGGGCCCGCTCGACCGACTCGCGGCTCACCTGCGCCCGCGCCGCGGAAGCGACCAGTGCGGCCAGGATCAGCCCGCGCAGCGGTGCGCCGGTGCGGAACGGCGATCGTCGTACGGCGAACATGCGCGCTCCCCGGAACTCTCGAAGCCCAACGCGGCGAAGCGTTCGCGCCCCTTCCGCTTATTGTGGCCGCAACCAGCGAATCGCGCTGCCTTGCGCCACTCTGTGCGTCGGCGGATCGATCATGAAGAACACGTCCGCGACCTGCGGCTCTTCGGCGTCCATCGGCCACGAGCGCTCGACCGATTCCGCGGTTCGCGCGGAAAACTCGACGCGAACGACGGGCATCGCGCCGCCCGCCGACGCGGAGGCGCCGATCCGCGCCACGGCCCAACCCGGTTCTTCCCTCTCTCTCGCTGGAAACAGCGCGATCAGCACGAGCGCCGCCGCGACGCCGACCGGCCCGCTCGCGCGAATCAGCGTCCACGCCGCGCTGCGCCGCGTCCCCCGCTGCGCGGTGCGTATCGCGGCGCATGCAGCCTGGCCAGCCCGCGACCAGTCCACCCGGCGCAGCGCGTCGTCGCCGCTCGCCAGGGCAGCGTCCAGGCGCTGGTCGGCGAAGCCGGCACGCTTCAGCACTCGCGCACGGAACGCCGGCCAGCGGACCGGAAGATCTGCCGCGCGAAGATCGCGCAACATCTGCGCGAGCCGCTCGTGCTGCGCGCGCAGGCCCTCGTCGCGCGCGTCCGGAGGCTGACCCGGCTCGGCGCAAGGCGCTTCGCCGCGCGCACCCTCGTCGAGCGCTCGCAGAACGCGCCATTCACGCTGGTCCGAACCCTGCATCCTTTCGCACCGTTCGCGCGGCCGCCGCCTGCGCGTCTACTCCGCCCCCAGGTAATCCGCCAGGCGCTCCCGCAAGCGCTTGCGGGCCTGGAACACGTGCCACTTCACCGCTTCGACGCTGCAATCCATGATCGCCGCGACCTCCTTTTGCGGCAATTGCTCGATGCTGAACAGGATCAGCGCCGTCCGCTGCATCTCGGGCAGCTTTGCAATTTCGCCTTGCACGCGCTCGCTCAGCTCATCGGCCGCGAGCTGCGCGCCCGGCCGAGGTTCGGAATCGTCGGCCGAGTCCGGACGCCGGCCGCTCGGTTCGTCGTCGTCCAGAATGCAGTCGTCGAACGAACGCCGCCGCGGGCCGACGCTTCGGTCGCGTCGGAAGTTCAGCGAGAGATTCGTGACGATGCGCAGCAGCCACGATCGAAACCTTGCCGGCTCTTCGAGCGCGTCTAGGCCGCGATAGGCCCGGACGAACGCTTCCTGGCACACCTCCAGCGCGTCGTGCAGGTTTCCGACCAGCCGATAGGAGACCGACGTCGCCTGCCGCTGGTGCCGCTCGATCAGTTCATCGAACGCCCGCGCGTCGCCCAGCAGCGTCTCGCGAACCAGCTCACCATCGGGGCGCTCTCGCGTCCTGGCCGGCGGGGGATCGCTTCGCTCCCTTGCTCTCCGAGACACGGATGATCCCTCGACGTTGGAGGCGCTTCGGGCTGGGCAACACAGCTCGGTCATCACCGGAATCCGCTCCGAATCCGCGCCGCACTCGGCTGACTACGCCTCCAAGGACGTTCCGACCGGACCTTCTATTCACGTGAATTCGCGGCGAGGCCGGCTCGGCTGGGCAGCCCGTGCGTGCGACGATTGAGATGTCGTACAGGAACGCGTGCGCAGATCGCCTGGACCGGTTACGCCGCCATCGGGTCTCGGTCGGCCGCCGTCGGCCGGAGCAGCGTCAGCCCGTTCAGCACGACCAGCAGAGTGCTGCCTTCGTGCCCGATAACGGCCAGCGGAAGAGGTAGGGTCCAGCCCAGCAGCGGCCCGCCGGCAATCGTGTACGCCACCAGCAGCGCGATCATGCCCAGCGCCAGCGCCAGGCTCCCGCGAATGACGGCGCGGCATCTCCTCGCCAGCAGGATCGCGCGCGGCAGCGCATAAAGATCGTCCGACATCAGCACGATGTCGGCCGTTTCGAGCGCGACGTCCGCGCCGCGCGCCCCCATCGCGACGCCGACGCTCGCCGAAGCCAGCGCCGGCGCGTCGTTCACGCCGTCGCCCACCATGACCAGTCTGCCGTGCTGCGCCTGAAGCCGCGCGACGTGCTCGACCTTCGCCTCAGGCGACAGACCAGCGTGCACGTCGGCCAGCCCCAGTTCACGCGCCACAACCGTGGCCGCGGATGCGCGATCGCCCGTCAGCAGGGTCAGTCGCGAAATGCCCAGAGCGCGCAACGCATCGAGCGCGCCGCGGGCCTGCGGACGGATCGCGTCGCGCAGGTGAATCTCGCCGCCGCGACCGTCGCCCCAGCGTGCTTCGATCGACGAACGCGCCGACGTCTCCGAATCTTCGGCGTCGGCCGCGGCGACGTCGTCGCGATCGGCGCGCGTGCGACCGACGAACACGCGCTGCCCGTCCACCGTCGCGCGGATGCCTTCTCCCGGAATTCGCACGAAATCGCCGGCCTGCGGCACGTCGACGCCGCGCTCCCGAGCCAGCTCGACGATCGCGCGCGCGTAGGGATGCTCGCTGTGGCGTTCGACGGCCGCCGCCCGGGCGAGGACTTCCTCTTCCGTACAGCCGCCCCATGGCGCGACGGCGACCACGCGCGGAGCGCCGACCGTCAGCGTGCCGGTCTTGTCGAACGCGATGGCGCTCGCGCCCGCCAGCGCTTCGATGTGCGACCCGCCTTTGAACAGGATGCCGTGCCGCGCGCCGTGCGTCACCGCCGCCAGCACCGCGACCGGCGACGCCAGCACCACCGCGCACGGCGACGCGCACACCAGCAGCACCATTCCCGAGTACAGCGCAGCGCTCAGGTCGCCCGCGACCGTGGCGTGAATTCCGATCGCCGCAACGCAGGCGATCAGCACTCCCCACACATAAGGCGATTCCCACTGTTCGATGACGCGCTGCACGCGCGCCCGCCGCTCTTGCGCGGTCTCGACGAGTTTCACGATGCGCGCCAGCGTCGATTCGGACGCCGGCCGGATCATTCGCACCAGCAGCGAACCGTCGGCGTTGTGCGTGCCGGCCAGCACCTTGTCGCCCGGACGCTTCGCGACCGGAACCGACTCGCCCGTCACGACCGACTCGTCTACCGCGCTTCGACCTTCGACCACTTCCCCGTCTACCGGCAGACGCTCGCCCGGGCGCACGCGAACGACGTCGCCCACGCCCAGCGCGCTGACCGCGACTTCGACATCAACTCCCGCGACGACGCGCCGGGCTGTCTCCGGGCGCAGCGCCATCAACGCGCGCACGCCGCGCCGCGTGCGCTGCACCGCGTAGTGCTCCAACGCGTCGCTCAGTGAGAAGAGAAACAGAAGCAACACGCCCTCGTCCCAGTGGCCCAGCCAGGCCGAGACCGCGGCCGCGAGAATCATCAGGAAGTTGATGTCGGGCCGACCCTCGCGCAGCGCCAGCGCGCCGTTCAGCGCCGCACGCCCGCCGCCGGCGACAAACGACGCGCCGACAGCCAGGGTCGCGACCGCCGCGCCGCCCTCGATCGAACGCAACCCCAGCGCGAGCAGCCCCAACCCGGCGCAAAGCCCGGCGCTCCAGAAGCGCTCCGCCGCGCCGGCGCGATCGGAGAACCATGCCAGAACCGCTGACGCGCTCGAAGCCCGCGCCGGAACCGTCGCGACCAGGTCTGCCGCGTCAGAAGACATGCGCACGCCCTGCGGCCGAAGCCGCGCGGGGCACGGGCGTCGGGTCGATGCCGCGCGAATCGCTCGCGCGGTCGGCCGCCGGCAGGTGGACGACGAACGTCGTCCCGACTCCCATCTGCGAATCGACATCGATCGATCCGGCGTGGGCATCGACGATGCGGGCCGCGATCGCCAGCCCGAGGCCCGTTCCGCGTCCGCCGCGCTTGGTGGTGAAGAACGGCTCGAAGATGTGCGGCAGCACGTCGGGCGCGATTCCCTCGCCGGAATCGCGAACGGAGACGCGGATGCGCTCGACCGGCTTGCCGTCGCCCGCCGAATCGCGCGCACGCGCCGCCTCGCGCTCGATGCGGACGCTCAGCGTGCCGCCCGCGGGCATGCTGTCGGCGGCGTTGGTCATCAGGTTGACGAACACCTGCTCCAGCAGCGGGCCGTCCACCGCTGCGCGATCATCCTCCCCGGCGGCGTGTTCGAGCGTCGCGACGATGCCGCGGTCGCCGAACTTGCTTTCGACGGCCGAGAGCGCCGAGGCGACCAGATCGCCCACGCGCGCTTCGACCGGGCGGATGACTTGCTGGCGCGCGAGTGTCAGCAGTCGGCGCACAATCTGGTGGATGCGCTCGAGTCCGCTGTCGATCAGGTCGAGCATGTGCGCGGCGCGAGCCGGCTCTTCCAGCGATCGTCGCAGAATGCGGGAACAGCTTTGAATCCCGTCCAGCGGGTTGTTGACCTCGTGCGCGACGGTGGCGGCCAGTTCGCCGAGGAACGCCAGCCGCTCTCGCTGGCGAAGCTGCTCGTGCAGGCGCTGCTCCTCGCTGGTGGCCTCGGCCAGCCGCGTCGCGACGAGATTGATGGCCTGGATGAGCTTGTAGAAGTCGTCGCCGGGTTGCGCTTCGAGCGGCTCGAGGCGACGTCCGCGTCCGATGTCGTCGGCCGCTCTGCGAAGCTGTCCGAGCGTGCGGCGCAGATAAACGGACGCGACGCGTTCGCAGACCAGCGACGCCATGAGCGAGCCGGCCATGCAGACCGCGATCGCGGGCCAGGCGTCCGGTTCCAGCCAGGTGGCGATCGCTCCGCTGATGGCGATTCCCACCTGGAGCAGCAGGAACATGGTGTGGCGAAAGCCGCGGAGCATCTACGGGGATTATCGTGTCGGGCGCGCTCTAAACAAGGGCGTTTGCGGCGCGGCGCTGGAGATTGTGTATCAGGAGTCATCGAAGCGATTGATCGTTCATCCGCGACGAACGGTGCGGGCTAGTTCGGCGTAAGTCCTTCGCGCGAACGCGCCGTGCGCGCGTGGCGCGGGCGGTTGCGCGTTTAGAAAGAACGAGCAGCGCGATCGGCGCCGCACGAGCGCGCCGCGAATCGTGCGGACCCGCGCCAGATTGGGGTTGCAATACCTAACAAATACCGTATAATGAGGGTATCGATTCGCGCTGGCGAATGCCGCCCGCTTGGGGTTCTGCTTCCGGTCGGCCAGGGAATTGGACGCCACGGACGGCGCAACCGGGAAGCCCATCCGGCATCGGATTCATCTCGGAGCCCGGGCAGCGCGCCGTTGCGTGCGTCGCGTGGCTCGCCGCTCGGAAGGAGTTCGCCATGTTCGACGGCGGCGAGTCGGGGACGATCAAGATCCGCGAGATCGCGCGGATTCACCTGGTCCTGCCTTTTTTTGCCCCCGCGGAGCTTTGCGGGCTCGCGGATTATCTCGAGTCGCGCCTTGCATCGCGGCATGCGCCCCTTGCACGAACTCGCGGATCTCGTCCGCGTTCGCGTCGGCGAAGGCGGCCTCCCACTCGCGCAGGCGGTTGATCGCGCGCGCACGCACGTGGGGATCCTCGACCATCAACAAGAACCCGGCCGCGCAGAATCGCGTCACCCAGTGTCCGCTGGCGCGGGCCTCCTCGTAGAGGAGCTTCATGCACTGCTCGACCTGGAAGTTGATCTGCGGCTTGCGCTCATGCATCGGGAATCGACTCCGCAGCGCCGGCGTCGGCGCCGAGACCCGTCATCTTGCGCGCGACCGCGCCGGTTGTCGAGCGGCTGAGCTGGCGGCGCGTTGCGGGCGCGCGTGTGCGGGTTAGAATCGACAATGGGAGTTCCAGCCTTTTCGGTCTGCACGGGTTTCCATGAACGAGCCGCAGCGCCAGGATCCGACCCTCGACACGCCACGCCCGCCGGGCGGCGTCGCGCCGTCGTCGTACTCGGGCCCCGCCCCGGTCGGCACCGAAGACGTCACCATGGTCTCCGGCAGCGGCTCGGGGCTGACTCGAGAACGCGCGCACGTGCCGACCGAGCGCCCGCTGATCGACGGCTACGAGCTGCTCTCCGAGACGCATCGCGGCGGGCAGGGCGTGGTCTATCGCGCCACGCAACTGAGCACCAAGCGCACGGTCGCCCTCAAGGTGCTGCTGGACGGCCCGTTCGCCGGCGACGTGGCGCGGCGTCGTTTCGAGCGCGAGGTCGAGCTGGCCGCGTCGCTGCGCCACCCGAACATCGTGCGCATCCTGGAATCGGGCATCAGCCAGGGCCGCTACTACTTCGCGATGGAGTACATCGACGGGCGTCCGCTGGACGTGTTCCTGAGCGAGACGAAGCCGTCTCTGCGCGAGACGCTCGGGCTGCTCGAACAGGTCTGCCAGGCGGTGAATTTCGCGCACCAGCGCGGCGTGATCCACCGCGACCTCAAGCCGTCGAACATCCTGGTTGACGGCGAGGGCAGCGTGCAGGTGCTCGACTTCGGCCTTGCCAAGTCCCACACCGCGCCGGACGCGCGCGGAACGACCGTTCGCGCGCTTTCGACGCCCGGCCAGATCATGGGCACGCTGGCGTACATGTCGCCCGAGCAGGCCGCCGGACTCGAAGAGGTCGACGTTCGTTCGGACGTATACTCGCTCGGCGTCATCGCCTACGAGGCGCTGCTCGGACGCCCGCCCTACTCCGTCGTCGGCACGCTGGCGGAAATCCTCCAGCGAATCGCCCAGGACGATCCGACGCCGCCTCGTTCCGCCCGCGACAGCTCGCGCTTCGGACGTCTTCTCGACGACGAAGTGGGCACAATCCTGCTCAAGGCGCTCGAAAAGAGTCCTTCGCGGCGCTACCAGAGCGCCGGCGAGCTTGGCGCAGACCTCCGCCGCTATCTCCAGGGCGAACCGATCGAAGCGAAGCGCGCCAGCGGCTTCTACGTGCTGCGGAAAATGCTGCGGCGATACCGCCTCCAGGCCCTCGCCGGCGGGCTGCTGCTCTCCATGCTCGTCGCGTTCCTGCTGGTGTTCGCCATCCTCTATCGCAGCGAGAAGTTCGCGCGCGACGAAGCCGACGAGCTGCGCCGCATCGCCACCGAGCGCGCTCGCGTCGCGGACGAATCCGCGGCCGCCGCGCTCGCCGCGCGAGAGAGAGAGGCCGCCGCGCGCCAGGACGCCGAACGCAGCGCGCGCAACGCGTCCATCGCCGCGGCGCAGCGGACCGAGGCGCTCCAGCAACAGAAGCTGCGCGGCGGAGACGTCGCTCAGCTTCGCGGAGACCTGGCCGGCGCGAGAGACAACTACTGGGACGCATACGGCGACGATCCGCGCGACGCGGCGGCCGCCTGGTCTTTGCGCCAGTACTACGCCAACAGCGGCGACCGCGGCGCGCGGCTGCTGTTCTACGATCGACAAGGACCGGTGTCGCTCTCACCCAGCGGACAGTACGCGGCCGTGTGCGAGTCGGCCGACGCGGTCGCGGTGCGCGGCACGACCGGCGGCGAGCTGGCTGCGTGGATTCCGCTGCCCGGGCCGGCCGTCACGCTGGACGTGGACGACACGGGCCGGCTGGCGGCCGCGGGCGACCGATGGCTGTTGGTCTCGCAACCGGACGCGCCGCACGCGCCGCGCCTGGTGGAGTGGGCCGGCGGCGAACGGATGGTGTCCTGTCACATCGCGGACGAGGGTCGCTTCGCGCTGATCGTGCTGGGCGAGCACGTGCGAAGCGTTCGGACGGCGGACGGCTCGGTGGTCGCCGAAGTCGAGCTTTCCGGCGAGCTGACGGGTGCGCCGCGATACTCGCTGGAAACGCGATCGCTGGCGGCGCCGACGCGCACCGGCGCTGAAGTCATCACGATGAGCCCGGACGGATCGCTCACCTCGGAACGCGTGTGGAGCTCGCCGACGGGCGTGCCGGCCCGCGCGGTGCAGTTTGCCGGCGACGAGCTTCTGGCGGTTCTGGCGGATGCGCTCTACGTGTCGGTTCTGTCCGGTTCGCAGCGCGGCGCCTGGGCCAAGGTGGTCGACGACACCGCGGCGTGGGACGCGTTCGACCTGCGGCGCGGCGTGGGGCAAATCGTCCTCGGCGCAGCGGACGGGCGCGTGGGCGTCGTCTCGGCCGGCATGCTGCGCGACGAGTGGCGCATCACGGAGGGTCGTCTGGAGCAGTTGCGGCTGGCGGCGGACGGCGAGACGCTCGTAACGCTCGATGACCGCGGTTCGCTGACCCGCTGGGATCCGGCCTCGCGGCGCTCGCCGCCGCGACGGATTCACTCGGCGCCGCCACGGCACTGGGAAGTCTCCGCCGACGGATCGGCCATGCTGTTCATCGATCGCGACGGGCAGGTGATGACATACGTGGCTGAGGGCGGGCAGGTCGCGACGCCGATCCTGATGCCGAGCCTGGTGGAGCTGGTGACCGGGCGCAACCCGGAGGCGATGCGCGTCGCGCTCGCCGGCGACGGGCGCTCCGCCGTGATCTTCCACGACAACCGGCTGTGGTTTTATTCGGAGGGCCGCGCCCAGGCGAATCCGATTCGCTGGCGCGATCCGGTGGCGCCGCTGGTGCGAGAGCTCGCGTTCTCCGGCGACGGCTCGCTGCTGGCGCTCTATGCCCAGAGCGAACGCGGCGACGTGCAGCGCATCCATACGTTCGAGATCGAGCGCGGCCGGCTCGGGCGGCGTCTGCTGCGTCCGAGGCGCGACAGCATCGACTTCGCCGGAAGCACGCTGCGGGCGATGGCGTTCATTCCGCACACGCGAACGCTCCTGGTGGCCCGTTCGAACGGGACGCTGCTCACGGCCGATCTGGAAGAGTCGGCCTCGTCGCAGTCGTCGTCGAATCTGCGCGAGCTGTCCACCCCGCTGATCCAGCTCGACGCGCCGGCGTATCGCATGTCGATCGACCCCGCCGGTCACGCGCTCGCGGTCGCGTGCGACGACAGCGTGGTCCGCGTCATCTCCATCATCGACGGGTCGGAGCTGGGTCGGGTTCGGATGCGCGGCACCGTCGGATCACTGGCGTTCAACAGCGTCGGAGACGTGCTCATGGCTCGCACGCTGGACGGCGAGCTGAGCCTGCTGCCGCTCGAGAGTCTTGAGCCGATATTGCTGCGGGCGCCGGGGCGGGAAGCGCAGGCGTTCGCCGCATGGCTCGGTCCGGACGACGCGATCCTCCTGGCGGACGACGCCGGCGTTGCGGAGGTTCGCTACCACGAGACGGACCGCCTGATCGAGGCGAACCGGACCTATGCACGGCAACGCCGGATCGCGCGCGCCGTCACAGACGGGCAGTTCGATCGCGCCTGGTCGGCCGCGATCGCGCTCGAGGAACTGAACCACGACGCCGCGCTCTCTGCGCAGGTCTCAGTCCTGGAGCTGCTGCTGCGTCGTCCGCACGGCGGGATCGACCCGGCCTGGGTCGCGCACGTCTCGCAGGATGCTCCGCCCGTGCTGACGCGAAGGCTCGCGCACGCGGCGCACACCGGCGGGCGCTTCGATCTGTCGCGCTCGCTGCTGGCGGCCGCTGCCGAATCCGACGGAGGCGCGGCGCCCTCGCTCGATGCGGCGACGCTGCTGTGCGTCGCCGAATGCGAGTACCTGCTGGGCGACCCGCTGCGAGCGGCGGAGCAATTCGCGCAGCTCGAGTCGCGGACGGACCTGCTGGAATCGCAACGCGCCCGCATCGGGCTCCAGCGCGTCGCGGCCCTCCGAATGGGCGGACGACTGCCGGAAGCGCGCCGCGCGCTCGAGCAGATGCAGCAGCGGATCGCCAGCAGCTGGCCGCGCGACCCGATCGCGTCGCTGTCGGCTGTGTCGGTCGGATCGTACCTGCTCGACAGCGCGCGCGAGGCGCAGCTGGCCGAGTCTTTCGAGCGGCTCCTGACGATCTTCCGTGAGCAGTGGCTGAACTATCGCGACGACAGCGAGTTCTTCGCAGGCGAGCTCGCGCGGCAGCGCGGCGACGCCGCCGAAGCCCGCCTCCGATATCAGAAATGCATCGACCTGTCGCGCGACGCCTGGCCGGCGAGCTGGGCATCGTTCCGGCTCCGGCAGATGGATCAGGAGGGCCGCTGACTTGGGCGAAAAGCTCAACGTGCTGCTGCTCGGCGGCGGTGGGCGCGAGCACGCGCTGGCGCAGGCTCTCGCGCGGTCGCCGCGACTGAAGCGGCTCTTCATCCTGCCCGGAAACGGCGGAACCGGCGCCTGCGGGACGAACGTTCCGGGAGACCCGTGCGACGCGCGGCTCGCTCTCGACGTCGCGCGGCGCGAGCAGATCGATCTGACCGTCGTCGGTCCCGAAGATCCGCTCGCGGGAGGCATCGTGGACGCCTTCACCCGCGCCGGATTTCGCATCTTCGGCCCGACGGCGGCCGCAGCGCGGCTGGAAGCGGACAAGGCCTGGGCCAAGACACTGCTTCGGCAGCACTCCGTGCCCATGGCCGAGGGCCGCGTCTTCAGCGATTTCGGCGCGGCGCGCGAATTCATCAGCACGCGCGACGAGGCCGTCGTCGTGAAGGCCGCCGGACTGGCGAAGGGCAAAGGCGTCCTCATCTGCGAAGACCCGTCCGACGCGATCCTGGCGGCCGAGCGCGTGCTTGTGAATCGCATCTTCGGCGACGCCGGCGCGAAGATCGTGGTCGAGGAACGGCTGCGCGGGCGGGAAGTGTCGCTGATGAGCGTGGTGGACGGACACACGCTCTACGTGCTCTCCGCCGCGCGGGATTACAAGCGGCTGCGCGACGGCGACGAAGGACCGAACACCGGCGGCATGGGCTCTTATTCGCCGCCCGAAGACTTCACGCCCGAGCTGCTCGAGCGTGTCGAACGCGAGATTCTCGTCCCCACGGTCGACGCGCTCGTGCGCAGCGACATCGCATTCCGCGGCGTCCTTTATGCCGGGCTGATGCTGACCCCGGGCGGACCGAAGTTGCTCGAATTCAACTGCCGCTTCGGCGACCCGGAGACGCAGGCCCTGCTGCCGCGCCTCCGCAGCGACCTGCTCGACCTGCTCGACGCCGCGACCACCGGCCGGCTGGAACAGGCCGATGTCAAATGGGATCCGCGACCGGCCGTCTGCACCGTGCTCGCGGCGCGCGGCTATCCGGACAAGCCCGAGTCCGGCGCGCGAATCACCGGCCTGGACGCGGCCGAGCGGCTAGAGGATTGCTTCGTGTTTCACGCCGGCACGCGCGTCGCGGATGGCAACGTCATCACCAGCGGTGGCCGCGTGCTGGGCGTTTCTGCGTTGGGTGATACGCTCGAAGACGCGGCCGACCGATCTTTGCGCGCGGCGGAACAGATCCACTTTGACGGCGCGGTCTATCGGCGCGACATCGCGCGCGGCGCTGGGCTGCGTCGCTGAGCGACCCCGCCGCGACGACGACCGGAGCGCGTCGCATCGCGCGCCTGGAAGGAACAGACATGCGAGCGATCGGCGACATCTACGTCTTCGCCACCGACTTTGCCCGCGCCCTGCGATTCTATCGAGACGGCCTGGGCCTGTGCGTGGTTGCGGCCGACGAGAGCGCGCTGCCCCCGGTCGCGGTGCTGGACTTCTCGGATGGCGGGGGCTCGTCGGTGCGGTTGTTCGGCGGCGCGCAGGCCTGGCAGCCGGGCGAGCGGCCCGATCTGGGCCGGCGACCGACGGTCCGTTTCGACGTCATCACGGACGAGTTCGACGCGACGCTGGCGCAACTGCTCGCGCACGGCGGCACGCAGAATGGCGAGATCGAGACGTTTCAGGGAACACGCGTGGCGACGGTGGCCGATCCGGACGGAAACACGTTCGACCTGATTGAGGTGCCGGGCGACGACGATTGATGCGCCCCGTGCCGCAACACCCGGAGATTCGAAACGTGAATGAGCGCGAGCTGCTCGTTGTGCGGCCGGTGATGTTCCGCAATCATCCGGTCGCGTTCGTGCTGTGTGTAATCCTGATCCCGGTGGGGATCGGCGCGATCGCGCTGCTCATCTGGTGGCTCGACAAGCTGGGCACGACGCTGATCGTGACCGACCGCCGCACGACGCTGCGCCGGGGCATTCTGAGCAAGAGCACAAACGAAGTGCTGCACGAGCACATTCGCAATATTCAGATCGTGCAGGGCATATTCCAGCGTCTGATGGGCGTCGGGCGCATCAGCCTGTCGAGTTCCGGTCAGTCGGACGTCGAGATTACGGTTGCCGGAATCCCCGATCCCGAAGGCGTGAAGCGGGTGATCGACGCGCATCGCTTCCAGGCTCGCGACTGAGCCGCCGGCCGTTCGCCGGCCGTTCGCCGGCCGTTCGCCGGCCGCGCGAGACACGGCGCGCAGAGCAGTGGCACACAGGTGGCGCGAGCCCCTGCTCACAGAGCAGCGGCGCACACGACCCGTAGCGCCGCCGGGTGGCATGCTTTCGCGTTGGGTGGCATGCTTTCGCGGTACCCCGCGTAAGCATGCGCCGCGCGCCGGGTGGCATGCTTTCGCGTTGGGTGGCATGCTTTCGCGTTGGGTGGCATGCTTTCGCGGTACCCCGCGGCATGCGCCGCGCGCCGGGTGGCATGCTTTCGCGCCGGGTGGCATGCTTTCGCGTTGGGTGGCATGCTTTCGCGGTACCCCGCGTAAGCATGCGCCGCCCGTTCGACGCGCATCGCCGCCCCCGACCACCGACTATCATGCATGCATGCGTCTTCCCGACGGACGAGTTCGCAAGCTGCGCCACAGCTCGGACAACGCGAACGCCGCCCACGCGCTCACGTTCTCGTGCTTCCGCCGCCAGAAGTTCCTCGCCGGCGAGCGCGCGTGCGCGTGGCTGGCTGACTCGCTCGAACGCGCCCGCACCGATCTCGCGTTCGACCTCTGGGCCTACGTCTTCATGCCCGATCACGTTCACATCGTCGTCTGGCCGCGCGGCTCGATGTTTCGCGTTCGAGCGGCGCTTGCCGCCATCAAGTTGCCCGTCAGCCGGCGTGCCGTCGCGTTTGTCCGCAGAGCTGCGCCGCACTTCCTGTCCAGAATGCTCGACGCTCAGCCGGACGGGCGATCGACCCATCGATTCTGGCAGCGCGGCGGCGGCTACGACCGCGATTTGCTTGCCCCCGGCACGATCCACGCGACGATCGACTACATCCATGCCAATCCAGTCCGTGCCGCACTCGTCGAGCGGCCGGAACTGTGGCGATGGTCGAGCGCGGCGCACTTCGCGGGCACGGGCGCCGCGCCGCTGCGACCCGACACGGATTCAATTCCGGCACCGCCCGGGCACTGGAGATTCTAGAGCGCCGGCTGAGCGAACGCACGCACTCGGAAACGCGTCCACGCTGGTCAGCGACCGAGCATGCACGCTGACGCGACGCGCCGCGAGGGAGCGCCGAAGGACGCGCTCGCACGCCAAGGCATGCTTACGCGGAGTACCGCGAAAGCATGCCACCCGCCGCTTAGTTCGCGGCGTTGCATGCCACCCGCCGGAGCCCGGCTCCCTCATCACTCGCAACTGGTCCCGTAGTTTTCGAGCAAGACAGACAGGTCACCCGCGCCAATCGTCAGGTCGCCGTCGAGATCGAAATCTGGATCATAGTTAGAATCGCCGAACTCGAAGCCGAACAGCTCAAGCAGCGATGAGAGGTCTGCCGCATCAATATCGTTGTCGCCGTCGAAGTCGCCCTCGCAAAGAACGTCCGTATAGTATTCAGCCATCAGGATCGCAGTAATGTCAACGGCAATGCTTGCCGTGTGGTCGATGCACTCGTCGCTACAGAAGATTGTCGCCTCCGATTGGGGCATGTAGCGAAGTTGGATGCTTGCGTCCGGGTTCGCTGGAACGTTTGGATCACTTGCTCCTAAAGTGACTGAGTATGATGGGTCGCCGCAGCCATCGCACTCGCCACCGACAGATATCCCAGGCGCGGTGAGAGTGCAACCGGAATACGATCCACTACCGCAATAGCATCCGCTTGTGCCGACACAACCCACCGTACCCACGATTTCGGCCCGGCGCACGTTGATCTTCGTCCCCTCTGAAACGGAGACCGGAACCTGAATGCGGATCGGTTCACCGTCATCGTTGTTTCCGTGCCCAAGCTGCAGCACGCTGGCGAAGACCAAGGTTGGTGGTACGTCGTCGGTGTCCAGGAACACCCCGCCAGCAAACTTCTCCCGAACAAGCACCAGGATCGTCGAGTTTGACGCAATGATCGCTGCAGAGAGATCAACCTCAGTCGTTGCGGCGAACGCGTCGGCGGAATACGAGCCGGACGAACACTCCTGCCCTAACGTCACCGGACCGATGTAACCCGCGCCGACTGCAATCCCGGAGTATGACAAGCCGAAGTCACCGGACAAGTCCACTTCGCTGTAGGCGTTGGGGTCGCCCTCACATTCAGCGAACTCCCCCCGGATTGAATGCTGCGCCCTCGTCCACACGATTCCCCGCACCGACGCCTCGTCGATCGGGTCGTACTGCAATGGCCCAGTGCCTCCGAAGCTCAGAAGTGTCGTGGTGAAACCAACGGCGAAACCGAGCAAGCAGCGAACCGTCGTCATGCGATGCCTCCGACGGAATTCCTACGAGAAGCTAGCCCGACAGCGAACCCGATCGCGCAGCGCCAGCTTCCGACGCACCCTGTTGATGATACGCGCTATCCGCCCGATAACACAACGATTTCTTTACCGTTGATACTCACGGATCCCGCCGAATCATCGGTTCTCGTTCGCAGTCTGCTGCGCAGTCGGGTTCGCCAGCGCGCGACCCGTGGGCGCCACAAGCAAGTATGGCTGAACCGAGCTGAAGAAACAGCCCGCGCCCCGCTCGTGCGGCGGAGCTCGGGCCGTCGAAGATAAAGGACGAACGACTGCGCCAGTTCGGACGACTACGGATTCTCGGCCGTATAATAGTGGACGGTCGCACCTTGGCCCGGCCACGCCTTGTTCTGGTTCGCCGCCACTGGTCCGCCCATCGATGTACCCGGCGTTGGATAGCAGTCGAGCTGGTACGTAGGGCCGCGGGTGATGTACGCGCGAGCGCCGAGGTTCATGCCCCACTCGGCCTCGTCTTGCTGCGTGGGCTGCCACGACGGGTCGTACGTCGACGCGGCCTTCGTCGCTCGAGCGGAGCCGTCCGCGAACATCAGGTTGTCAACCAGGTTCTCCCCGTGCCAGCCGACCACTTCGACGATGGACGCGTCGTCGGTGTCATCGGTCCCAATCATATTGAAGAACAGCGGATCGCCGCCAACCAGCATCCGCGATGGATTCGATAGACGATCGCGCGGCTGCCCGAAGATTCCCATGTGCAGCCGTGGCGAACTAAAGAAGCCATAGAAGCTTCCGCGATAGCTGCTCCCGAATAGTTCGAAGCAGGGGATGTCGAAGGATCGCTCCGGAACGTCGTCGAAGAGCGAGTTGCTCGCGAATCCCGTATCGCCCGGGCAGCGAAACGCCGTCAATCCCTTCGCAGTGTCTTCGATGTCCGGGTACATGAACGCGGTCAGCGGACGCTGCCTCGCACCCCAGTTGAGCTTCGGATTGCCCGTATGCGCGGTCGTCTCGTTGAGCAGAATGTCAGCCGTCTCCGTAAAGAACGGGCTCGTCGTTCCGCTCCCGCCCCAGGTGTACCAAAACGCGGCGCGAAGCAACCAGGGATCGCCAAGGTTCGCTGACGCAGCCGCCCATTGGATCGGCACAAGAACTTGGAACGTGTTGGCGTACTGGCTCATCCCGGTAATCATGTTCTTCTGGTTCGACAGGCACGCCGCCTTCTGGGCCTGCGCCTTGGCCCGCTGCAAGCTCGGCAACAGGATCGAGATGAGCAGCGCGATGATGGCGACCACCACCAACAGCTCGATGAGCGTGAAGCCCCTTCTCTGTCCGCGACTGACCATTTTCTTCGCTCCTTCGCTTCGGAAATTGAAACAGATGAGTTCGAAAGCCCGTCCTACCTGTTGTGCGTCTCGCCGCGCGACCCGCAGGCCGCGATCCGCCGCTACGTTGCCATCGGCACGATTTGCGTGTCCGCTCGATTCCTGTCGGACGATTCCGACGCGCGATCTGCCATGTACACTTGCCGGCCGCGCTGACGCTCGGACCCACCCCGACGCTTCGCCGGCCGAAGCCTTAACAATGCCTCCGGGCCGTCCGAGGGACTGCGACGCGCAGAATGCACCGGGACCGATCACAGTATATTCACAAAAAACGCGCCCCGCCAAGCCGAAATTCCCAAAATAGCTGCCCGCCGATGACGAAATCCGTCACTCAGGGCCTGGATCGCCATTGCCCGCCAGGGTCGCGTCAAAACTGACGCAAATCCGTCACAGGTAGCGGGTTCCAATTCACCGACCTCGCGGCCGACCAAGCGGCACCGGACGAGGCCCTGAGCCCTGCGGCGCATCGGGCTCGAACGACGGCGATCGAGCTGCCAGAGAGCTGCGAATCGGGACGGTCACCTCCAGCGCGTCGCAATCGTCTTGCGCCTCCAGCCGGGTGCCGCCCTGCTCGGCCGGGAACAGCACCACGTCGCCCGGGCCAAACTCGTGCCGCGCCGGGCCGCGGACGAACGCACCCCGCCCCGCCAGGACGATCCATACGAACATCTCGCCGTGCGGCAGGGGCTGCGCCACGCCGGAGGATGTCCGAACGCGCGACACGAGGAATGACTGGCACGCCAGCAGTCGCGTGACCGTCTGAAACGCCCCGGCCATGTGCGACCGCGACGGCTGAATGTCCGCGGGCGCGACGTCGACGCGGGCGTGTCGCAGCGCTTGGGGGATGTGCAGCTCGCGCGGGCGACCGTCCAGCCCGACGCGATCCCAGTCGTACAGGCGGTACGTCACGTCGGAGGGCGTCTGGACCTCCGCCACCACCACGCCGGCGCCCAGCGCGTGGGGGGTGCCGCTCGGCAGGTAATAAAACTGCCCGCGCGAAGCCGGCCAGCGACGAAGCAGTTCGGCGACCCGGGACGTGCCGGCCGACTGGCGCAGGTCTTCGGCCGTGACGCCGTCGCGAAGCCCGATGTAGACGCTCGCGCCGGGAGCAGCGTCCAGCACGAACCAGCACTCGTGCTTGATGCCGGGGGCGGCGTCCAGCGCGGCGTCGGCCGGCTCGTCCGGGTTCGCCACTGCCGCCGACGACGGATGCACCTGCACGCTGAGGTTTTCGCGCGCGTCGAGGTATTTGATGAGCAGCGGGAACCGGCCGTCTGAGAGCGCCGCTCCGCCGAGCAGCGCCGACCCGAGCTGCTCGCGAAGCTGCGCGAGGGAGCGCCCGGCGAGCGAACCGTCGCGCACGATCGACTGGGCTTCGGGCAGGTCGCACAATTCCCATGATTCTCCGATGGGCTGGCCGGGCGGCAGCGATCGGCGCAGCACGCGCTCCAGCTCTCGGCCGCCCCACGGCTTCGGCTGGTAGATGGGCCGGAACACCAGCGCGGGCGGCGCGATCACGGGCGCTCGCCTTCCGGGATGTCGGCGGGGGGCGCGTCAAAACGCAGGAATGGGCGAATCCGCTCGATGGTGGCCGGGCCGATCCGGTAGACGGCGTCGAGGTCGTCCGCTCTCAGGAATCTCACCCCGGACGCGCGATGCGCGAGAATGGCTTCGGCGAGCGCCGGACCGATGCGCGGCAGAAGCATGAGGTCCTGGCGCGAGGCGACGTTCGGGTCGATTCTCAGCGCGACGCTATCGGGCGCGGACGCCGACCGGAATACCCATGCGGGCGCGGTCGGAGCGAGCAGTGCGAGCAGCAGCAGCGCGCCAAGCGACGGCGAGAGAGCGGCCGGGCGCCGCGACGCCGCGCGGACCAGCGGCAAGTCGGACGGGGCGCCGTTCTGCGTCGGCGCGGGCGACGAAGCGGAAACGCCGGTCGGCGGCATCACGCCGTTGTTCCATTCACGAGGGATTTTCGAAGCGCCGCGATTCGTTCGAATGCGGGCTTGGGCGAGCCGTCGCTGCGCAGCAGGCCGGACGACGGCACGCTCTCGCACATGGCGTCGGTCAGGCCGCAGAAGCAGATGCTTTCGACGAACGGCTTGGACAAGGCGATGCCCGCGAACGCTTCGAGCCAGTCGGCCTGCACCGTTTCGGACCAGGGGCCGCGCCAGGAGCCGCCGGATTGCGGCGACGAGGGCACGGCGACGGCGGTGACGTGCACGGGCTTGCCAAGGTTGGCAAGCCGGTCGATCAGGGCGCTGACCTGGAGGAAATCGCGGACGTGATAGCCTTCTGAGTCGATTCCGAAGAGAAACTGCACTCCGAACGCGTCGAAGTGGATGCCGCTCTGGACGGCCATCTCGGCGTAGAGCGCGGGCGGGATGGAGCGTTGGTTTCGCGCGAAGTACTCGCCCCAGGGCTGGACGAGGTCGAGAATGATCTGGGATCGGGGCGCGGCCTGTCGGGCGGTGTTCACGGCGGCGCGCGTCAGGTCCATGATCTGCTCGAAGTTGAACGAAAACGCGCTGTCGGCGTGCAGGCCGCTGGCGACGATCCAGGACTGGATCTTTCCGCCGTAGCGCTGCACGGTCCGCTGCACGTGGTCGCGCGAGAACGCGGCGATGGCTTCGTAGTCGCTTTCCCAGCGGATCATCCAGTCGGGCACGAACTGCACGCCGAAGTTCAGGAGCGGACCGCCGCGGATCGCCAGCCCGGCGGCGGAGTATCGCTGGACGGCCGCGTCGAGAGCGGCGTGGTCGAACTGCTTTTCGCCGCGTTGAACGTTGCGCCAGACGATCGGCGCGAGCACGAAATCGAACGTGGGCCACTGTGCGCGTCCGAGCTGCGACTCCGGAACGCCGGGGGGAATGGTGACGCCGAGGAAGCTGCGCTGGAAGGCCCCGGCCGACTGGCGACGGGCAAGGAAGACGCCGGCGTGGAACCGGCACAGATCTTCCGACGCGAGCATCGCCATCGCGAGCGCTTCGTCGGCGGATCGCGCCGCGGACTCGGGCTGGTCGGCGCGGCCCATGGCGGCGACGAATCGGTCGCGCGCCGCGTCCACGCGCGCGGAGATTTCCTGCATGCCCGCGAAGTCGTAGAGCCCCCACTCCTCGCGCTTGATCGAGATGCGCATGAGGCGGTGGCGGGCCAGCTCCGTGTGAAGGTTGTAAGGCTCCGGGCGCGACGGCAGGCGCGTCGTCTCGAGTTGCACCCGGCCGTAGCCCTCGACCGGCCAGAGCAGCGAGAGGCCCAGGGCCTCGGCGGTGCGCGTCTCGCAGACGATCATGCCGCCTTCGAGGCGCACGTCGCCACGCACCGGCACGCCGTCCACGCCCACGAGGTAGGCCGAGCGCAGGTCCACCTGCGCGTCCGCGCCCCGAAGAAACGTCTGGAATCTCGGCACGAAGAGGCGACCTCCGGCTTCACGGCGGTCGATCGGGCGAATGCCCGCGACGACGCGCAGATCGGCATGATAGGTCCGCGATCCTGCCCGCGGAAGAGCGGGCCGACGCCGGCGCGCTTGTCGCGCGGCTCGCAAGCGGATTATCCTACATCCGCCGGACCGGACGCATCGGCCGCACGCCGCGGCTCGCCGCCACCCGCCCGCAGGGACTCACGTCCCGGCGCGCGGCGTGCGGGTCTCCCCTGTCTCGCCGAGCGGCGCGGCCTGTTTCGGATGGCGAGTCCTTCGAGCGCCCAAACCGCAATGGGAGCGCGACCATGGCGACTGACGACAAGACCAAGCTGCTGCGCCAGTGCGAGGAATGCGGGGCGATCGTTTATCCGGAGCATTTGCAATCGGCGGTCGCGGGGTTTTGGAAAGGCAAGCTGCTCTGCAAGTTCTGTCTCGCGGAGCACAAGGAAGGAACGAGCGCTCCGGCGGCGGAGGAGCCGATTCACCTGCCGGACACGGAGAAGCCGCGCGTCGTGGCGGCGCCGTCGGAAAAAATCCGATTCGGCGGCTCCATCTCGCAGACTTCGGGCGACGCCGAGCGCGGGCTGCGCCGTCCGTTGCAGCGCGGCACTCCCTTCGCCACGCGCTGCAAGTCGTTTCACGGAAAGCTCACCGACGCGGCGATCAGCTACCTGAACGACCAGATCAACGAATGGGTGGACGCTCACGAGGAGGTGGAGATCAAGTTCGCCCAGACGACCGTAGGCGTGGTGGAGGGCAAGCACTCCGAGCCGCACCTCATCATCACCGTGTTCTACTAAGCGAACCCCGTGTGAGGCGGACGCCCGCGGCAGCGTATACACTGCCGGCATGAGAATTGCGCGATTCGAGACAGCGGACGGTCGGGTCCTGCACGGGGCCCTCAACGAGGACCAGACCGCGCGTCCTCTCATCGGCGACCTCTTTTCCGAGCATCGGCTGGAAACGACTCGCGTGCAGGTGAAGCGCCTGTTGGCGCCGGTCTGCCCGCCGAACATCTTCGCGATCGGGCGGAACTATCGCGCGCACGTGGCCGAGACGGGTGCGGCGACGCCGGAAAGGCCACTGATCTTCCAGAAGCCGACGACGGCGTTGAACGACCCGGACGGCGTGATCGCGCTTCCGCGGAGCGCCCCGAACGAGGTGGACTTCGAGGCCGAACTGGCGATCGTGATCGGCCGACGGGCCAGGCGTGTCCCGGCGGCGCAGGCGATGGACTACGTGCTCGGGTTCACGTGCGCGAATGACATCTCGGCGCGCGATTGCCAGCGCAACGACAAGCAGTGGACGCGGGCGAAGGGATTCGACACGTTCTGCCCGCTGGGGCCGTGGATTGTGACGAAAGACGAGCTGTCGCCCGACGATCGTCCGATTCGGAGCATACTGAACGGGCGCGTGATGCAGGATTCAAACACGTCGGAGATGACGTACGGATGCGCCGCGCTCGTGAGCTATGTATCGGAGCAGTTCACGCTTCTGCCGGGGACGCTGCTGCTGACGGGCACGCCGGACGGAGTCGGATTCGCGCGGAAACCCCCGGTGTTCCTGTCGCCGGGCGACCGGATCGAGGTCGAAATCGACGGGATCGGACGACTGGCGAACACGGTGGCGGCGGAGTAGCGCGCCGGGCACTGGTCGCGGACGGGTTTCGGGATTACACTGCTTGGGCGTGGCCCGCCGTCTGAACGGGGTTCTCCTCCGTTTGCGCGCACTCACGAGAATGGTCAGGACTGCGGTCGTCGAACCGGTTCGGCATCCAGCGACGAGCAGCGCAGCGTTGCGTTTTCACCGCGGCCCTCACAGCGGCCACCTGGAGATCAGGATTTGACGGCATCCCCCAACGGCGCACGCCCACCCGGCGAATGCGCGCAAGGCGTGCTGGAACTGGCGGAGAAATCTCCGCCGAGCCTCCGCGACCCGAAGCGTCACCTCGTACCGCGCGCCGACGACCCGCAGATCGCCCGCGCGCTGATTCAGAAGTTTAGCTTGCGCGGCGGCGAGACGCTGGTCGGTCCCGCGACGATGCAGCCGGGACCGAAGGGTCAGAAAGTCCGGCAGGTTTCATCGCTGTTGACGATCAACGGGATCGAGGCCGCGAAGTGGACGGCTCCGCCGCCGATCCAGGACACGACCGCGATCGATCCGCACCAGTTGATCCACTTCGACACGCCGGGCGGACCGGTGAGCATGCGCGTGGTGCAGCTTTTCACGCCGATCGGGCGCGGGCAGCGCGGGCTGATCGTGTCGCCGCCGCGCTCGGGCAAGACGATCCTGCTGCAGCAGATGGCGCACGGGATCGCGGTGAACCACCCCGATATCTACATGATCGTGCTGTTGATCGACGAGCGTCCGGAAGAAGTGACCGAAATGCGTCGCAGCGTGCGCGGCGAGGTCATCGCGTCGAGCAACGACCTGGACGTGGATTCGCACGTTCGCGTGGCGCGACTGGTGATCGAGCGGGCGAAGCGCATGGTCGAGCTGGGCGAGCACGTGGTGGTGCTGCTCGACTCGCTGACGCGGCTGGGACGCGCGTTCAACAGCTTCGTGGGCAGCAGCGGGCGGACGATGACGGGCGGTCTGGACATCCGCGCGTTGCAGGAGCCGAAGCAGATATTCGGCGCCGCCCGGGCGGTGGAGGACGGCGGCACGCTGACGATCATCGCGACGGCGCTGGTGGACACGGGCAGCCGGGCCGACAACTTCATCTTCGAGGAGTTCAAAGGCACGGGCAACATGGAGCTCGTGCTCAACCGCGAGTTGGCGAACCTTCGCCTGTGGCCGGCGCTGAACATCCCGGCGTCCGGCACGCGGAAAGAGGAGAAGCTGCTCGACGCCGTCACGCTGAAGAAGGCGTACATGCTGCGCCGGCACCTCAGCGAGCTTCCCCCGGCGAAGCAGATCGAAACGCTCGTCGAACGCATGTCGAAGTACGAAGACCTGAAGTCCTACCTGGCGAGCATCCAGGCGTAGCGGCACCGCTCTCAGGGCGTCGGCTGCGAGGCCGGCGGTCGCAGCGCGTCGGCCTTCTGCCCCCAGATCTGCGCTTCGTCCGGCCTGTTGCGGGCGGTGTAGAGATCGGACAGTCGACGCGCCAGCGCCTCTTTGCGCTGATCGGGCAGTCGGTCGCTGGCGGTGGCGGCCTCGAACGCGTTGTGCAGCAGCGTCTCGGCCTCGTCGAGCGCGCCGCGCCGCGCGAGCACGCTCACGAGGCTGTCCAGGATCGTCAGCGTCTCGAGGTTCGCCAGGCCGTGCACCGCGGTGAAGATCTGCAATGCCTCGCGCAGGGCGGCCTCGCAACCGTCGTATTCGCCGCGCGTGAAGAGCAACACAGCATGATTGTGCAGCGAGACGGCCAGGTCGGGATGGCGATCGCCCAGAACCTTGCGGCGGATGCGGATCGCCTCCTGATAGGCTTCGTCGGCGTCGTCGGGCTTGCCGCCGGCCGCGAGCAATTGCGCGAGATTGTCCAGGTTCGTCGCGAGGCTGGGATGATCGTCGCCCAGCGCGCGGCGATTGACCTCGACGGCCTGCCGATAGAGCGGCTCGGCCTCGTCGAAGCGCCGCTCGAGCGCCAGCAGCAGCCCCAGATTGTTCGCCACTTCGGCTATTCGCGGCGAATCCTGGAGCTGCGGGTCTTCGAGCATCGCGAGCGCCTCGCGCAGCAGCGCTTCGGCCTCGGTCCGATCCGGCTGTGAGATCAGGATCGTGCCGAGGTCGTTCACGACTCCCGCCAGCCGCTCGCCTTTCACGCCGGCGGACCGCGCCAGCTCGACCGCGCGACGCAGATCGGCCGTGGACGCCGCGATGTCCCCGACTGCCTCGTGCAGCGTGCCGCGTTCCTGAAGCGCGATGGACAGGTCGGCACGGGCGGCGTCGCCCATCGCCGCATAGGTCTGGACGGCCGCCTCGAGCTGCGGCGCGGAGTCGGCGTAGCGGGCCAGTTCGCGGTAAGCGCGCCCGATGTTCATTCGCACGGCCGCGTCGATGTCGGGTTGCTCGCGGAGCGCGCCGTCGTCGAGCCTTTTCACGGCGCGGTCGAGTGCCTCGGACACGCGCAGGTCGCGCGTGGCGACTTCGCGCGGGTCGGCGGCGGCAATCATCTCCTGCAGGAAGTTGCTGATCGCCTCGGCCTTGCGGGCGGCGGCGAGCGCTTCGCGTTCGCGCGTGACGGCGAGCGCGCGGGCCTGTTCAGCGGTGACGAAGCCGGTGACGGCGAGCGTCAGCCCGGTGAGAAGCACGAGCACGGCGAAGCAGGCGGCTGCGATCGCGGCGCGGTGCCGCGCGGCGAATTTTCGAAAGCGGTAGGCGGGCGAGGGCGGCCCGGCGCGGACCGGCTCGCCGCGGCGGAAGCGCTCGAGTTCCTCGACCAGTTCGCTGGCGGCGGAGTATCGGCGCCCGCGGTCCTTTTCCAGGCACTTCATCACGATCCAGTCGAGCTCGCCGCGCAGCGCGACGGACAGGGCGCGCGGATCGGCGCCGCGCAGCTCGGCGTTGCGCGTAGCGTCATGGACTCCATTCGACTCGTCGGCGTCTGTCCCGGACCGGCTGGCGCCGCCGCGGCGAAAGCGCGTGCTGGGCCGTTCGGGCACTTCCTCCTGCACCCAGCGCGCCACCGCGCCGATCCGCCAACTGTCGATTCCGGAGGCGTCGAACGGCGTGCGGCCGGTGAGCAATTCGTAGAGCAGCACGCCGAGCGAATAGACGTCGCTGCGAATGTCCACGTCGCGTCCGCCCATCGCGATCTGTTCCGGGCTCATGTAGGCGGGAGTGCCGATGAGCTGGCGGTCGGACGTCTCGAGCGTGAGATTGGTGAGCGCCTCGCCGATGGCCTTTGCGACGCCGAAGTCGATCACCTTCGGCGTGGCAACGCCGTCGACGGTGGCGACGAGCACGTTGGCCGGCTTCAGATCGCGGTGAATAACGCCCTTCTGATGGGCATGATGGACCGCGCGGCACACTTCGGCGAACAGCGACAGGCGCTCGTCGATCTTCAGGCGGCGCTGGTCGCAGTGCTGCGTGATGGGCAGACCGTCTACCAGTTCCATGACGAAGTACGGGCGGCCGGTGTCGGTCTGGCCACCGTCGAAGACGCGCGCGATGCTGGGATGATCCATGAGGGCCAGCGCCTGCCGTTCGGCCTCGAAGCGCGCCACGACCTGGCGCGAATCCATGCCGGGCTTCAGCACTTTCAGTGCGACTTCGCGGCGCACGGGCTCGTCCTGCCGCGCCCGGAACACCGTGCCGAACCCGCCTTCGCCGAGCACTTCGAGCAGCGCGTAGCGCCCCACCTGCTGACCGGGCGCTTCGCCCGTGCCGGTCGCCGGGGTGATCGACGACTCGATCGCCGTGATATCGATCGACGTGCCGGACAGAAAATCGCCCGCGCCCTCGTGAGCCGAGAGTAACGATTCGAGCGCCTCGCGCAGCGCCGAATCGTCGCCGCAGACGCGCGAAAGCTCGGCCGCGCGACGGTCGACCGGCAGTTCGACCAAGGGTTCGAACAGGTCTTTGGCGCGGGTCCAGGCGGCGGCGTCGAGCATGGACTTGCGGGTCATCGCGCACCTTGGCGACGCGGAAGGCTGGGCGCGATGGCGCCCGGACGGGTTATGAATTCAGTTCACTGAACAACCACGCGCGGGCGAAGGCCCATTCGCGTTTCACGGTTCGCGGGCTGAGTTCCAGCACCATGGCGGTATCCTCGACGTTCAGCCCGCCATAGTAGCGCAGACGCACAATCTCCGCGGCGCGCGCGTCCCGTTCCTGAAGGCGACAGATCGCCGCGTCAAGGGCCACAATATCGTCGCGATTCGGCTCGTCCGCCACGTCGACGCCGTCCAGCGGGACGCGCTGCCGCTCGCCGCCGCGTTTCTGTCGGCCGCGCGCCCGGGCGTGGTCGATCAGGATGTTTCGCATGGCGTCGGCCGCGGCGCGGAAGAACTGAGCCCGTCCGCGCCACTCGGGCGTGGCGTCTGCGCCGCCCAAGAGACGCAAGTACACTTCGTGAACCAAGGCGGTGGCCTGGAGCGTGTGGCTGCGGCGTTCGCCGGCCATGCGGCGACGTGCGATCGCGAGCAGTTCGTGGTAGACGATGGGCAGGAGCCGTTCTCGCGCGTCGGAGACGCCGTCGGCGGCGGATTGCATGAGCCGGGTGATCTCCCCGGGGGGATGGGTCTGCTCCTCCGGATGGCTCCCGTTGTCGCTCATTCCGGCTGAGTATATCCCGCCGCGAGTGCGGACCCGGCGCGAAACACGGGGCGTTGCGAACGACGAACGCCGTCCGGAAACCGCTGGCGGCGGCTGGCCCGGTCGGGACACAATATCGGCGCGCGGCGTTCGCCGCGCAGGAGGCGGCTGCCATGATGCGGGTCGCGCTGCTCGGGTCACCGGAAAAGCCGCTGGCCGGCGAGATCATGGAACGAACGCGCCGGTGGCTTGCCGGACGGGCCGAGGTGGTTTTCGCGCAGCTCACCTTTCAGAGCGCGCAAGCGCTCGAGCGTTCGCCCGACCTGCTGTTCGTCTTCGGCGGCGACGGCACGGTGATCGCGGCCGCCCACGGGCTGCGCGATCGGCAGGTTCCCATCGTCGGCATCAACCTCGGGAAAGTCGGTTACCTGGCCGAGTTCACGCTGCCGCAGCTCGAACGCGAAGGCGACTTCCTGTTTAACGGCGAGCTTCCGGTGACGCGGCGGGTGATGCTGAGCGCGCGGATGGAGTGCCGCAACGGCGTGGTATTCGAGTCGATGGCGGTGAACGACTGCGTGGTGGTCGCCGGCCCGCCGTTTCGGATCGTGGAGCTGCGCGTGGACGTGGACGACGACCAGGTGGCGGAGCTGCGCTGCGACGGACTCATCATCGCAACCGCGTCGGGATCGACCGCGCACAATCTCTCGGCAGGCGGGCCGATCCTGGAGCCGACGGCCCAGGCATTCATCCTGACGCCGATCTGTCCGCATGCGCTGACGTTCCGGCCACTGGCGATCAACGCCGGGCGACGCATCGCCGTGACGCTTCGCAGCGCGAACCCCGGAACGATGCTGGTTGTGGACGGGCACCACAACCAGCCGTTCCAGGCGGGGGACCATCTGACGCTTTCGCGCTATCCGGCGGACTTTCTGCTGGTGCGGAACCCGCGGCGATCGGTCTGGTATTCGCTGCGGCGCAAGCTCATGTGGGGCGAGAACCCGAAGATGCGCGAGTAGGCGTCGCGCGACGACGCCACGCAGACTTCGCCAGCGGCTACTCGTCCGCGAGCGTCAGTTGAAACGTGCTCGTGGTCGTGACGTAGCGAGACGGTACGTATGGGTCTTCGTCCAAGGAAGAGCAACAATACTCAATCGCCACGAGTTCAATGGTGATCGGCCCGGAGACGACTTCGGCCAGCTCGTCCATGTTGAGCTCGATGTTTTGGCCGGACTCGCTTGGATCGAAGCGCTCCGTGAACGAGCCGCCGAGCTCGCCTTGAATCGTGACGTCAATCTCCCGGAGCTCGGCCTCGCCGCCGTCCAGCGCTCCCCAGGTCAGCACGAAGTCCGAGCGGCGGATCTCGGCGCCGGGCTCGTGCGAAGTCAGGGTCAGCAGCGGAGGCGCGACGAAGGAGCGATCAAAGCTCGTGCCGTCGGCGTACGACAGCTTCAGTTCGTACGTCTGGCGGTCTGCGATGGGCCACTCGCGCTCCACTTCGAACACCTGAACCGCGTACGGGTTGTCGCCCGCGAACCACGGATCCCGCGGGTCGATCAGCGTCTCGCCGTTCACCAACAGCGTCGGAACGGCGAACTCGGCCAGAGAGCCTCTGGAAAAGCCGGCCAGCAGGCCCGAGTAGCTCGCTCGGGCCGTGAGCGTCGCCGCAAGCTCTCCGTCAACGACGGCGGTCTCGACATCGAGTTCGATGAACGGGTAAACAGGGGGCAGGACGCCGCAGCCGGCGACCGAAGCCAACACGCCCGCCGTCAGGCCGCCCATCCAGCATTTGCCGATGCATGACCGTTTCATCGCGCTCTCCCGAAGGCGTCGCGCCCCGTGCGGCCGGGAACCGTTCCCAGCGTTCAGCCGGAGGGCGGGGTCGCGGGCCATTCTGGAGTAGACGGGAGCAGCCGGTTGTCTTACTGAAATCGCAGCACATCTGGCGAAACTGCGCGCGCTCGGGCTCGTTCCGTCACGGCGTCAGCAGGATGGTCCGAGCTGCGGCGCTGCGCATCTCGTTCAGCGGGCCGCGGGCATCGAGCACGTCTTCGGCGGCGAAATCGCAGCGGCTCAGCGTGACACGCCGCTCGATCCGCAGGCCGCCGTCGGACGGCGTGACGAGCTGAACGGCGGATCCCCACGATCGCATCTTCAGCCCGACCGGCTGCGGAGCGGACTCGACCTTCCACGCCGCCGGCCAGCTCAGCCGCAGATCGACGCGCTCCTCCATCGCACCCGCCAGGCGAACGGGCTGATGAAGCGTGTTGTACTCGAGCGGCAGCCGTGACTCGGGCAGGCCAGGCCCATCGCCTCCCAATGACCACTCCCAGCAGCCGGCCTGTTTCGAAAGCGGCTGCGCCGATCGAATCCGCGCGCTGGCCGCGAACATCGACGACGTGAGCTGAATCACCGAGAAGTCCGACACTTCACAGCCGGGCAACACGCGGGCGACGATCTCCGCCAGGCGGGACTTCTGCGCGTCTTCCGTTTCGAGCGAATTCGGGTTCACGAAAAGCCCGCTGAGGCGCACCGTAAGCTCGCCGCCGATGCGGCCTTCGGCGTCGAGCGACGCCGAACCGGTCACCTCCGCGACGCTTTCGCCCGCATCCGACCAGCGCGGCAGCGTGGCGCCGCTCCACGATTCGGCCGACGGGCCGCGCAGCGTCAACCCGTTGTGCGCGGCGCTTCGTCGAATACGCCCGTGCCGGGGATGCCAGATCTGAGCATCTTCGTCGAGCGTCAGCACGACCACGTCGGACGTGACGAACGCGTCCTGCGCGAGCGCGTCGATCCACGCGTCGTCGTCGGTCAGCGCCGCGGCGCGCGCCGTCAGGCCGGCCGCGCGGAACAGCGCCAGCAGCGACGCGCACGCTTCGCGCGGCGTGCCGTAACCCTGGGAAACGACGGCGCTCGCGGCCCGGAGCGGACCGAGTTGCCACGCTTCCGGAAACTCGACGAAATGGAATCGCGCTGCGAGCTTGCTCTGAATGGCCTTGGCGCGGCCTTCGGCGTCGAGCGCGTCGCGCGTCCATTCCTCGGCTACGCTGGCGAGCGCGTCCGAAGCGGCGGCCGCGGACTCGACCGGCGCCAGGCGTCGCGCGAGCCAGGCGTCGGGCGTCTCGGTGGAGAAAGTCAGCCGCGCGCAGCGCTGCGTCCACGGCAGGCTTCGGGGCGAGTCGGGTCGCGCGGGCAACCCGTCGGAAACCCAGGAGTGCGTGACGGACCCGACGGCTTCGCCCTGCTGATGCCGCACCTCGCCCGGGAGAACATCCGCAAGCTGGTGCGCGAGGGCGACGGCGCTCGGCGTCGTGACGCGCACGGCGCGGCGCTCGATCGGGTAGCGATGGTCGAGGCGGAGGTCGGCCGCCAGCGGCGAGGCCGCGGACGCGCTCGTCGTTCGGGTGTACTCCAGTTCGACCACACAGCCCGGCTCGATGCCGCTTAGAACGAGCACTTTCTCGCGCAGCTCGGCGAACGCGGGCCAGCCGGACGCGCCGCGCGGAGAGACTTCCAGGCGCGAGTACTCCGGCGGCTCGATGGCTCGACCATCGGGCGTGAGCACGCGAGCGACGTGAATTTCGATTTCCTGAAACCGCGGGTCGTAGACGATTTTCGGGTCGGCGAACTCGCCGTAGGCACGGTCGTGATTGAGCCGCACGCGCTTCCGCTCGTGGTACGCCTGCGCGCCGTCCGGCGACAGGATCCAGTCCTGCTCCCACTGCTCGATTACGGCGTCGGGCTGCGGGTCGGCGGGCTCCTGCGCTCGTGCGCCCGGTGCGGCGAGCAGCATCGCGCAAAGCGCCGCCGAGAGGACCGCCGCGCCGCGCCGCGCGCCGGCGGCGCTGCGATCAACGGCTGGCACTGGCCGACTCCGCGCGGCAGACCACGATCGCCTCGTCGAGTTTGTCGAACGCATCGATCACCTTCTTGTAGTCGGGATAATCTTCCGGCTGAACACGGTGCGTCTTTACCGTGAGCGTGCACGCGTAACGCAGTTCGCCGTCGCCCGCTTCGCACGTGAACGCGATCGAAGCGGCGTCGCCGTCGATCGAAACCGACTCGGGCGCGGTCTCCACCTTCCAGCCGGGCGGCAGCGCCAGCGTGCCCTCCATGCGCGCCAACCGCGTGGTGCGCAGCATCAGGGGATACTTCCGCTCCGACGGTCCGGTCGTCCCGGCAAGGTCGGACAACGCCACCTCGGACAGCAGCGGGCGCAGGTCGGGCAGGCGCAGGTAGCGCCGCGGGCCGCTGCCGAGCGCGTGCCTGGGGACGAAGTAATCGCACGCAGCCTCAAACGGGCCGCTGTAGTCCTGCGGCTCGGTCGTGCTGAACTGAATCAGCCGGACGGCGGGATCGACCCGCGCGAGCGCCTGGTCGAGCTCACGGTCGCGCGAAGCCGGGTCGTGCCCGGCCAGCGCGCGGCGCAACAGCGTTTCCGGCCCGCCCACGGCGCGGAGCGAGACGGTCCCGCGAAGCTGGCCGTCGGGCAGCAGGCGCGATTCGGCGCGCCAGACGATCTCGTTGGCGGCCGGCTCGATGTAGGGCGAGCGAAGCAGTCCGTGTCCCTCGGGCGTTCCATACACGACGTGCTGCTCCGGCTCGAACGTGGACCAGTTGTCGCGGCTGCGCGGCATCCAGGTCGGGTCGAGCAGCTCGAACGATCCGTCGGAGCGGCGCAACACGGTGACGCAGTGGTTGAACTGGTCGGCGGGGATCGGGAACACTTCCTGCCGGGCGAGCGTCATGGCGACATAGGACTCGTAGCCGGCGACGCGCAGCATGGTCGCGAGCATGCCGGCCTTGTCCTTGCACACGCCGCCGCGGTCGCGAAACGTCTCCGCCGAACTGTGCACGGTGTACCCTTCGCACGATCCGCGGCTGGTGCCGACATAGCGAATGGCGTCGGCCACCCAGCGGTTGAGCGCGTAGATTTTCTGTTCGTCGGTCGTCAGGCCGGTCGTCAGCTCGCGCACCTTCGCGGCAATTTCGTCGTTGGACGCGAGCTGCGGCTCGTTCGCGCCATAGAGCCAGCGCGACTTGCTTTCCCAGTCGGGCAGCGTCGCCAGCAGCAGCTTGGGCATCACGTCGCCGGCCGGCGCCATGCGCGGCTCGGACTGGAACGGCGCGATGCTCTCGCGCTCGAACGCGTAGACGATCTGATCGCCCTGGAGCGTGACCGACGATCGCAATTCGCCGTTGTACACCTCGAATTGAAGCGGCTTGTCGCGCGGCACGCGGACCACGTATCGCTTCAGCAGAACCGGCACGCTCGACCAGAACGCCACCTCGTCGTGCCAGTGACCCGGCACAGGCGGAGTGAGGTCGGCCGCCCCGGCTTCGAGCACCGTCGCGCCGCCGGTCGCGTCCTGTCCGAGGTAGGCGACGTTGAAGCCGGTGCGCTCGACGATCGTCTCGACCGATTCGCCGACCTGCAGGTCGGGGATCGCCGCGACGAACTGCTGATTGCCCCAGTAGATCACCGACGAGTCGTCGGGCTGGAGCTTCACGTCGCCGGCGGGAAGCTCGCGCACGCCGCCGTCGGCCTCGTGAACACGGACGGCGACGATCCGCAGCCGGTTCGTGGCCGGGTCGAAATTGAAGCGCTGGATCGACTCATGTCGCACGCCGGCATCGCGCAGCGCCTTGACGACGCGCTGCGTCGTGAACACGCCGATGCCGTCCGGGCGCACGGTGACGTCGGTGGAATCGAGCACCACGACGGTGTCGGACTTGTGGCGCTCGACGTCTCCGGCGGACGCGAGCCGGGCGCGAATCTGATCCGGAGCTTCCGGCGCGGCGCGCGCGACGTTGCCCGCCAGAATGGCGGTCGCCAGGGCGAAGGAGCGAAGCATGGAGCAGGCGGCGGCGCGCATGAAGCACTCCCCGTGTTCGAGATCGGCGATCCGGAATCCGAAGGCCCGATTTCGCGAGTATACCCGCGCGCGGTCAGAAATCGGCGGCCGCTAGTCGAGCCATTGATCGATCGGACGCACCAGCCGAGCGAATTCCGGCGTGGGGACGTTGATGGTGCCCCACTTTGGGCTGCGGACGCGGGCGTGCAGGCGATAGTCGTCAAGCGGCAGCCCGGCGAAGACGTAGGTACGGTCGCGAAACGCGTGCGCGATCTCCGGCGGCGGGCGATCCTCGGGTGGAATGAGGTAGGCGAAGACGAGCAACGCGCGATAGCCGCCGCCGAACACGTCCTGCCACTGGCTGAGGCCTTCGACGTCGGTCTCGGTGATCCAGTTCTCCCAACGCCCGCGCCCATTGCGGCGCGTCCAGCGTCGGCCCTTGATGTCCACCAGCCAGCGGCGCGCGCGTACGCCGTTCAGCACGAAGTCGAAGCTCTTGAGCCGCGCGTCGCGAAACGCGGCCCGCTTGGCCTCGTCTACGGCGACATAGGGAATCTGGCGGTCGCGCAGGTAGTGTGCGAATGCGGATTCGTAGTGATTGTGGGTTTTCACGCCGGCATGATAACAAACGCCGAACAAGAGGTCATGTTCGCGTGACGGCGGCGGCCGAGCCGGGCCGGCGGATCAAGTGGTCGCGCAGCGTGTCGATCAAACGCGGGCCTTCCATCAGGCGGCGCGGCAGGCGCCAGTGCACGGTCTGGTGGTCGGGCACGCGCGGCGAGCCGGCGCTGTCGGTGAAGAGCGCGGTGACCGCCTGGATGTCGTCCACGGCGAAGACCACGTCGGGGCCATCGAGCGTGATCGAGCGGATTCCCCAGGGTTGCGCCAGCACGCGCACTTCGGCCAGCCTCAGAAGCGTGCCGACCTCGTCCGGCGGCGTGCCGAAGGCGTCGCGCAGGTCGTCGCGAAGCGTCTCGACGTCGGCGAGCGCGCGGGCGGCTGCGAGGCGCTTGTAGACCTCCATGCGCTGACGCTCGCCGGCAATGTAGGCGCGCGGGATCGACGCGGCGATGCCGAGTTCGAGGTTTACCGGGCGCGGATCGGTCTCCGGCTCGTCTCGCAGGCGGCGTGCGGCGCGGTCGAGGAGCTGGCAGTACATTTCGTAGCCGACGGCTTCGATATGCCCGCTCTGTTCCGGTCCGAGGATGTTTCCGGCGCCGCGAATCTCCAGGTCGCGCATCGCGATCTGAAAGCCCGCGCCGAGCGCGCTGTACTGCTCGATGGCCTTCAAGCGCTTGGCGGCGTTTTCGCGCACGGGGTGTCGCGGCGACAGCAGAAGATAGCAATAGGCGCGATGCTTCGACCGGCCGACGCGTCCACGAAGCTGGTGCAGGTCGGCCAGCCCGAAGCGGTCCGCGCGATTGATGAGAATCGAGTTCGCCGAGGGAATGTCCAGCCCGGATTCGATGATGTTGGTGGCCACGAGCACGTCCGCCTCGCGCCGCATGAACCGCAGCATCACGTCCTCCAGCTCGTCGGCGGGCATCTGCCCGTGCCCGACGACGACGCGCGCGTCCGGCACGAGCGCGCGGACGTGGTTGGCGACGTTGTGGATGTCGCGGACGAAGTTGTGCACAAAATAGACCTGCCCGTCGCGGCTCAGTTCGCGCACGAGCGCTTCGCGGATGAGTGCGTCGTCCCACAAGCGCACCTGGGTGACGATCGCGCGGCGATCCAGCGGCGGCGTGGCGAGCGACGAGATGTCGCGAATGCCGAGCATCGACAGGTGCAGCGTGCGCGGGATGGGCGTGGCGCTCAGCGTGAGGACGTCCACGGTGGCGCGGAGCCGCTTAAGCCGCTCCTTGGCCTCGACGCCGAAGCGCTGCTCCTCGTCGATGACGACCAGGCCGAGGTCGGCGAACTGCACGTCGGCGCTCAGCAGGCGGTGCGTGCCGATCAGCACGTCCACCTGCCCCTTGCGAGCGCGCTCGATGATCTTCGCCTGCTCGCTGCGGGTGCGGAATCGCGAGAGCGCCTCGACCGAGAAGGGATAGTCCGCCAGCCGCTCGCGAAAGGTCTGGAAGTGCTGCTCGGCGAGCACGGTCGTCGGCACCAGCACGGCGCACTGCTTGCCGTACTCGACCACCTTAAAGCACGCCCGGATCGCGAGCTCGGTCTTGCCGAAGCCCACGTCGCCGCAGATCAGCCGGTCCATCGGGCGGCGCGAGCACAGATCGGACTTTAGTTCGGACAGCGCCCGGAGCTGATCGTCGGTCTCCTTGAATGGGAACGAGCCTTCGAATTCCTGCTGCCAGCGCGTGTCCTGGGGATAGGACACGCCCGCGAGCTGCTGCCGCTGCGCCTGGATGGCCAGCAGCTCGGCCGCCAGGTCGGTGACCGCCTCGGTCACGCGCTCCTTGGCGCGCTTCCACGCCGAGCCGCCCAGCTTGCTCAGCTTCGGTCGTCCGCGGACGCTGCCGACGTATTTCTGCACCACGTCGATCTGGCTGACCGGGACGTGCACGACCGCCTTTTCGGCGAATTCGATCGCCAGGTACTCGTCGCGCCGCCCGGCGCGCTCGATCGTCTTGAGTCCCTGAAACCGGCCGATCCCGTGCATCACGTGCACCACCGGGTCGCCGGCGCTGAGGTCGAAGAAGCTGTCGATCGGTCGGGCCGGGGCCACCTTGCGAAGCGTGCGAGCGCGGCGGAACCGGCTGAGCAGCTCATGATGCGGAACGAACGCGCCACCCGGCCAGGTGAAGCCGTGGTGGATCGCTCCGACGATCGTCTCGACTCCGGCGACGGGCGGATGCTGCTCGCGCAGCAGCTCGTCGAAGCGCTGGGCTTCGGCCGCGTTCTCGCACAGGACGACCGCTCGCCGCTCGCCCGCCAGGGCGCGCAACGTCTCCAGCGCCGCGCCGGCGCGCGGCTCGAAGTGCGGCAGAACGCCCGCGTCGAACCGCACGGCGTCGCGCTCGCCGCCGACAAATCGGCGCAGATGCAGCGCCGTGAAGTCGTTGGTTCGGCGCAGGATCGCCTCGGCCGGGATCAGCTCGCTGCGCTCGCCCATGCGCTGCCAGTAGGTCTGGCCGAGCTCCTGGACTTCCGAGGGTTCGCGCAGCGCGATGACAGCGTCGCGCGGCAGCAACGCCAGAAAGCTGGTCGTGTCGCGCATCTGCGAAGCCGCCCGCAGCGCCGGGACTTCCGCGCGGTCGAGCTTGTGCGACGAGCGCTGCGTGCCGGACTCGAACAGCCGGATCGACTCGACTTCGTCACCGAAGAACTCGATGCGGACGGGATCGCCGCTGCCCGGTCCGTAGACGTCCAGAATGCCGCCGCGCCGCGCGAAATCGCCCGGAGTCTCGACCTGCTCGCATGCGCTGAAGCCGTGCGCGACCAGCCACTGCGAAAGCTCGTCCGGGTCGAGCCGCGCGCCGGTTCGGACCGAAAAGCTCGCGGCCGCAATCGCCTCGAACGTGGGCACCGGCTGCATCAGCGCGTGGATGGACGCCGTGATCCAGGCGGGCGCCCCGCCGGGAGCGACCGGCGTGCGCAGCGCGGCGCACAGGCGCAGGCGCTCGGCCGCCAGATCGTCGTCGGACTCGTCATCGCCCGGAAGGGATTCGAGCGCCGGCAGCAGCGCCGGCGTCCAGCCGGTGGCGGACTCGATGTCGTCGCGGGCGTCGTCGGCGTCGTCGGAATGGGCCGTGATCAGCAGCAGCGGGCGCGCCACGCGCTCGACCGCGAGCGCGGCGACGATCGCGGCGCACGAGCCCCACACGCCCTCGGCGACGACGGGGTTTGCGCCCGATTGAAGGCGCTCGGCGAGCGCGGCGACGGAGCGGTGGTTGCGAATCGCATCGAACGGGTTCACTCGCGGCGGATTCTAATTCGACGCTGCCCGGACCGCATCGGGCGCGACGCTCACCGGCACACGACGCCGAAGTGCTCCAGCACGATCGCGAGGTCTTCCAGGTCCACGTCGCCGTCGCCGCTGGCGTCGCCGTCCTCGTAGCTCATGCCGGTCGACTGCCCGAAGTGCGTGAGCAAGGTGGACAGGTCCGCCAGATCGGCGTCGCCGTCCAGATCGACGTCGCCCGGACAGGCGGACTGGACGGCGCGAAGCGCATTCAAGCGCCCGCTGCCGAGCGCGCCGAAGATGTCGGGGTTCTGCGCCGAAATGTCGTCGGTCGAGTTCAGCAGCGCCTGGCGGAGCTGGGCGTTGGTCGCCGCGGGCGCGCGGCTCTTCATCAGCGCCAGCGTCCCGCTCACGAGCGGCGCCGCGAAGCTCGTACCGCTCGCGCTGCCGTAGAGACCGCCGGGAAGCGTGCTCGTGACGTTTACGCCCGGCGCTGTCAGAGCCACGAACGTCCCGAAGTTCGACCACGGCGCGCGCACGTCGGCGGAATCGGTCGCGGCGACGCCGATGCCGAGGGCCGGCGCCGATCCGGCCGGGTAGCGCGGCGGATTGTCGGTCTGGTCGTTTCCGGCGGCGGACACGACGATCGCCCCGGCCAGTTCGGCTTCGATGACCGCGGCCGTCAGCGTGCCGGCCGGCAGGGTCGCGCCCATGCTCACGTTGATGACGTCGGCGCCTGCATCGAGGGCAAAGTAAATGCCCTCGAGCAGCGTAAAAGTCTTCGAGAATCCGTCGCTGTTCATGACCCGGACCGGGAGCAGGTCGGCGTCCGGCGCGAGCCGGTGCACCAGACCCGCGACGGCCGTGCCGTGCCCGACGAATTCGTCGGTGTAGCCGTCGCCGTCGTTGTCGAGTCCATCGCCGACATCGCCGGGAATGCTGTCGCGATCGACGAAGTCGTACCCGCCCGCGAGCACCGCGTCATTGAGCAGCGCGTGCGATGAAATTCCCGAATCGACGACGGCCACGGTCGTGCCCGCCCCGCCGGTGATGGCTCGAGCCTCGTCCGCCTGAATCAACTCGGTCGCGTCCTGGAGCCAGAACGCGGTGGGGTTGCTGAACAGGAAGATGCTCTGCGTGCTGCCGCCGGGGTTTTCCTCGGTCACGTTGCACTGGCGGTCGAGAATCAGCAGCGCCGGATCGCCCAGCGCCTGCTGCTCGAACTCGTCGTACTGCGTCCCGGACGGCAGCGCCAGCAGGTAGAGGTTGCGGGCGGGAATCGCGCGAAGCGTGAATGTGCCCTGCCGCGCGTTGAAGTTGGCGATGCTGGCGCCGGGAAGCAGGCGGACGATCGCGACGGACTCCTCGCAGCCGCCGTCTGCGACGGCGCGCGTCCACGGCAACCAGGCGACTGCCAGCGTCGCCGCGATCCACGTTCGAATGGTCATGACACACCTCCCGCAACGAAAAGACCCGACCAGAGCGCCATCGGCACGCCGGACGCGCGCATCTCGCGCTGAACGTCGCGCAGCGCCGCGGCGGGCGACTGCCGGCCGGTGAAGCTCGTGCCTCCCAGGCGGCGGTAGAACTCTCGAAAGAACTTCCCGCTGTACACATCGTGAAGCCGCCAGAGCGAGGCGACCACGCGATTCGCCCCGGCGACCAGGAACGCTCGAATCAGCCCATGTCGATCTTCGCCGGAATCGGCCGCCGATCGCCCGGACTCGCACCCGGCGAGCACGACGAGGGCGCCCGGCAGCCGCATGGCGGCGATCTGGCGGGCGGAAAGCCATCGGTCCGAGAACTTCACCCGCGACGACAGCGGATTGTCTCCCGAGTATACGCAGTGGGTCGCCAGGTGGACGATCCGGAACATCGGAGCGCGGCGCAGAAACTCGGACGCGGTGGCGTGCGCATCCGTCAGCGCGGCGCGGCGCTCACCGCCGGCGGCGATCGCTTCGGCCTCGGACGGCATCATCGGCGCGAACTCATCGCCGACGCCGACCGCGAGCAGTTCGCCGACGCTCGTCGCGTCGGCCGGGCGCTCCGACAGGCGAACGCCGATCGACACGCTCGGGGCGTAGCACACTTCGCAGCGTTCGAGCAGCGCGGCGCCGCCGGCGTGCAGGATGGCGAACGGCACGCCGTGCATTGCGCCGAACGGCGACACGACCCAGCGCGGGCGATCGCCGGCGACGGCAAGCGCCGGCGCGACGAGGCGTTCGCCCAGCAGACGCGCTGCGTATGCGATCGGCCCATCCGATTCCGGCGAAGCCCCCCGGACGAGCGCTCGCTCGACCTGAAAGTTCAAACGGCGCACGCCTGCCAACACGTCCACATAGCGACAGATTCGGCGCAGCGTCGTGCATCCCTCGCGCCGCACGATCATCACGCTGACGGCGTCCCCGTCGGCGAAGTAGCTCAGCCACGCAGTATCCGCCGGAACGGCGGCCGCGGCTCGTTCCAGCGTCAGCGGCGCGGATGAGATTGGAGCAAAGCGGCGCGTCGCCGCCAAGCGAGATTCGATCTCGGCGTGCCGGCGTTCGAGGTCGCTCAGCGCGATCGGCGCGGCGTCGGGCGCGTCGGCCCGTTGCTCACCCAGCAGGCCGAGCCGGTCATACGCCACGGACAGCATCGATTCGACGCGGGCCAGCTCCTGCAACAGGCGGCTTTCCGCCTCGCATTCGGCGGGTCCGTCGCGCAGCGACAGCGCCTCCAGGCTGCGATCGAGCAACTCGAGCAGCTGCCGCGCGCGCGAGCGTTCGATTGCGTCGAAGGCCGCCGAAGGCTCGCCGGAATCGAGCGCCGCGCGCCAAGCGTCCTGGTAATACTCGATCGCGTCCGAAGAGAATGCCGATCGAAGGCGATCGGCGCGCAGGCTGGACCGAACGCGCTCCAGAGCGGTCAGCGCGCTGCGATACTGCGTCCGTGCCGCCGACGGATCCCCACGGCGCAACGCCAGTTCGGCGCGGAGACGATGAGTCTGCGGACGGAGCGGCGCGAGATGCAGACGCCGCACGGTCTGCTCCACGGACTCCAGCAATTCCTCGGCCGCGGGCAATTCGTCGACCGCGATCCGGGCGCTCGCCAACGCCAGCCGCGCGCGCGCCTGGCGCGCCGGCAGGTGTGCCAGGATCTGCACGGCGCCTCGCAGGAGGTCGATCGCGTCGCCGGGTCGATTGCGGCGCAGCGCGAGTTCGGCCCGCGCGACCGACACCTCCGAGCCGGACACGGCCTGTCCCAGCGCGGCGAATCGATCGCCCGCGTCGCGCAAAACCGCATCGGCGCCCAGCAGATCGCCCAGGCGCGCCAGCGCCAGGCCTTCGCCCAACCGGGCGCTGGCGGCCTCGCGTGCCAGCCCGACCGCATCCAACTGCTCGACTGCGCGGCGGAAGCACGCCAGCGCCTCGCGCGCCGCGCCGATCGTCGCGAGCGCTTCGGCCTGTTCCGCATCGAGCCGCGCCAGGTCGCCGGAAGCGCCGCTGCGCTCATAGCGCCGGCGGGCGCGCTCGAATCGGTCGAGCGCTGCGTCGATACGCCCCTGCCGGCTCATCAGATGCGCCAGATTGCCCTCGACGATCGCAGCCGCGTGCACGTTGTCCGCGGCTTCGAATGCCGCGGCGGCGCGTACGAACGCGGCTTCGGCCTGCTCGAATTGATCCAGATCAAGCAGCGCCTCGGCATAGTTGCTTTCCAGCGCCGCCAGCCGGGCCGGATCGCCCGCCAGCGGCGCGCGAGCACGCTCCAGGCACTCCATGGCCCGCCGCGGCATCTCCCGCATGCGCAGGACGATTCCGAGATTGACGTCGGCCATTGCGGCTTCGCGAGGCATATCCGCCGATCGAAATGCGGTTCCCGCGTCCTCGGCGGACTGCGACGCTTCCGCCAGACGTCCCAGCCGCGCCATGGGCTGCACTGCCGCCAGCAGCGCGAACCCCCGCTCGACCGGCTCGTCGGCGCTGGCCGCGATGCGGGCGGCTTCACTCAGCAGATCGCACGCTTCCGCGAACCGGTTGGCGTAGGAAAGCGCGTGGGCGCGGGCGCACATCGCGCGAGCCCGGAGACGCGTCTCGTGCGGCTGCGCGAAACGCTCGAGCGCGCCCGATATCCGCAGCGCTGCCTCGACATCCGTCAGGGCGAGCTGCTTGGCGTCGTCGGCGACGCGGAGCAGGTCGGCGCCGCTGCCGCGCAGCGCTCGGAACCGCTCGGCGAGCGCGCCGTCGTCGCGATCGGAAAGCAGATCGTGGAGGAATGTGCGCGCGGTGCTCATGGCTCGCCCAGGTCGATCCGCGGGACCACCGCCACGCGGTCGCTCAGTTCGACGCGCAGCTCGTAGCGATCCGGCGGCAGAATCGCTTCGAAGTAGTTTTTCTCGTCCACGTCCGAAACGATCACCTCGGCCTTCACCGCGGAGCGAAACTCGACGCGGCTGGCGCCGACGGAAGAATCGATCTGCCCGCACACGCACACGCTCGGCGGCGAGCCTTCTCCCGCCCGGTCCATCGCGGAGAAGCGCAGGTCGATCTCGACGCCCTCGGCGATGTAGAGCTGATGCCGCTCGGTTGTAGCGCCGCGGAAGCCCATCGCCAATTGCGGATCACGCCGCGAATCCAGCACGAGCGTCGCGACCACCTCCTGCACGCGGCGGCCGATCTCGCTCAACCAGCCCGCCGAGCGCGGCTGGAACAGGGCATACAGGCGCTGAACCGCGTCCGCCGACGGCGTGACCATCGGGTCTCCCGCCTTCTGCAGCCCGGCGAACGTCTTTCGAATCTGCTCGACGCGGCCGGCGAGTTCGGCGCTGGCCGCCAGCTCGCGCTCCAGCTCCGCGGCGCGCGACGGAAGGCACTCCCCGAGCACAAAGGCGACCAGCTCTTCCGTGGCGATGTGGGGCATGTGCGTCCCTTTGAGCGCGTTGTCCGGAACTCTTAGAGTCCCGGCGCACGTGGCGAAAATACACCCCGCGGTCAGGAATCGGAGAAACCGGGCAATCCGCGAAGATGGTCGGCCAGCTTCGCCAGGCATCGCTGGCGAATCGGGCCCACGCTTCCCACCGCGAGTCCGAGCGCCTCGGCGACGGTTTCATAGTCCTGTGGCTCGCCGGACAGATAGAGTCGCCGCAGGAGTTCCCGGCATCTCGGGTCGAGCCGATCCAGCCCCCAGTGAACCATCTGGCGCAGCTCAAAATCCTGCGCAAACACCTGCGCGTCCGGCATTTCCGTTTCGAGGGGCATCTCGCGGTTACGAAGCCGAGATAGCCGGCGTTTCAGACGCCAGGCCTCGCGCCGCGTGGTGGTCGCCAACCATGCGGCCAGACTGGATTCGGATTGAACCGTCCCGAGTTTTCGGACCAGGATGGCGAAAACGACCTGGGCGACGTCGTCACAGGCGGTTTCGTCCAGACCGCAGCGGCGCGCCAGGGTGTATACAAAGCCGGCGTAGTGATCGACCAAGGCGCGCCAGGCTTGCTGGTCGCCTTCGAGGCAACGCCGGAGGGTCTCCGGATCCGGGGGGTGGCGCGGCACAGAGGCATTATATGCGCGCGGACGGGATGGCTCTGACCGCCGGGGAGCCTTGCGGTGTGCCCGATCGGTCGATGGGCGAGCGACGGGGTCAGCCTATCGGCCGCGGTGCGGGCCGAGCGTGTCGCCGGCGGCCTTGCGGCCTTCGGCGGTGGGCAGCCAGATCACGAATTCCGCCCCGCCGCCGGCGGACGGTTCGAGGGTGATGACGCCGCCGAGTTCGGTGACGACTTTTCGGGCCACTGCCAGCCCGAGGCCGGTGCCCGAGTGTCCCTTGGTGGAATAGAACGGTTCGAACACCTTCTCGGCGTGATCGGGCGCGATGCCCGGGCCATTGTCCGACACGGCGATGCGGACGCGTCGCTCGTCGGCGTCGAGCGACGTGACGACGCGAATGACGCCATCTCCGCGCGGCACGGCGTCGAGCGCGTTGTTGAGCAGGTTCAGAATCACCTGGTGGAAGCCCTCGCGGTCGATGGGAATGGGCGGGATCGCGCCGTCCAGCTCGGACTCGACGCGGACCTGCGCCTCGGTCGCCTGCGGGCGCACCAGTTCGAGCACGTCCTCGACGATCTGGTTGATCATGAGCGGTTCGAGGTGCGGCTCGCGCGGCTTGCTGAAGGCGAGCATGTTGAGCATGAGCTCGTAGCATCGGTCCAGATTGCGGTCGAGGATGCGCCAGCCGGACGAGGTGGTGGGCACGTCGCTGTTCTTCAGGCCGCGCTGCACCAGGTCGGCGCCGCTTCGCATGCCCTGCAGGATGTTCTTGATCGAATGGGACAGGTAAGCGATGGTCTGTCCGGCGGCCGCGAGGCGTTCGCGCTGCACGAGCGACTCGACCAGTCGGGCGTTCTCGATCGCAAGTCCGGTCTGGTAGCCGAGCGCGGTGACGAGCCGCAGCTCGTGTTCGTTGTAGACGTGCCGTGAGACCGGCACGTCGAGGTGGATGACGCCGAGCACCTGGTCGCGTGCGACGATCGGAGCGCAGATGACGGAGCGCATGCCGAGATCGGCGACGCTCTTGCCGCTGAGGAAGCGTTCGTCGGCGAGCGCGTTGGAGCTGAGCACACCCTCGTGCGTGCGGACGACGTGGTCGATAATGGTGCGGGAAGTCAGAATGCTGCTGCGCGAAGCTTCGGCGCGGCTCTTGCGGCTATTGAAGCGGACGACTTCGGGCAGCAGGTCCGAAGTTTCCTCGTCGCGCAGGAAGACGACGCCCCGATCGACCGGCACCTGGTCGAAGACAATGTCGAGCACGCGCGGCAGGAGCTGCTCGGTCGAGAGCGGGCTGCCGATGATGGCGGTCAGGTCGCGCATGGCGCGCCAGCTCTTGACGGCGTAAAGCGTGTCGGACGAGCCGAGCACGATGCTCTCATCGGCCGCTCCCGCGCCGGCAACGACGGACTCGACCGGGGCGGCGTCCGCCTGCTGCGCGATCATGCCGGTGGGGATGTCCTCGCGGGCGATCTCCTCGACGGTCTCGTCCCGCTCGTAGAGCAGCAGCGTGCTGCCGATGCGGATCTGGTCGCCGTGGCGCAGACGGACCGGCTGCCGGACCCGTACGCCGTTCACGAACGTGCCGTTGGCGCTTTGCAGGTCTTCGACGATCCATCCGCGGTCGTCGTTGCGAAGCTCGGCGTGGCGGCGGCTGACGGTCTGGTCTGTGAGCGGAACGTCCTCTCCGCCGCGGCCGAGCGTGACGGCGCTCTGATCGGTGCGGAAACTCTGTCCCTTGTCAGGACCTTGAAGTACGTGAAGCGTCGGCACGAACGGCTCCGCAGCGGGTCGATCGGCTTGCCGTCCGGGCGGGCGCAGGAGACGTGCCGCGGCGCGCGGCGGGCCGCGACGACCCGGACTGCAACCCTATTCTAGATCGTTTTCCGTCGCTCCGCTGCGTCGGTTCGATAGGAATCGGTCGCACGCCCGCGTGCGGCCCGTCCGGGAAGTCGCCGCGGGGCAGAAACGGCTCCCGGCCGTCCGGACCGCAGCGCGGGTTGTGAATCGCGCGCGGCGTGCCATGCAGCGACGCGGACAGAAACACTCAGAACGACGCGCCGATCGAGAAGTTGAATACTTGTTCGTCGTCGTCTTCGCTCGAGATCGGAAAGCCGAAGTCGAACACCATCGGAACGGGGCCGAAGAAATTCAGGTTGACGCGCAGGCCGAGGCCGACTGCGGCCCGCCAGGAGTTGATGCCGAAGTCCTCCTCGACGGTGCCCATGTCGAGGAACGCGACGCCGCGAACGTTGTCGGCATAGAGCGGGACGGAGTACTCGCCACCGGCCAGGAGGATGAAGTCCCCGCCGATCTTGTCGTTGAACAGGCCGGCTCGGGGCGAAATTCCGCGGAAGGCGAACCCGCGCACGGAGCCGAATCCGCCGCCGTAGAAGCGCTCGAAGACGGGCGCGTCGCCGACGATGTAGGACGCGTCGGCCCGCAGCGCGAGCACGCTCTTTCGGTCGAGCGCGTCCGTGGACATGGTCTTGTACCAGGCGAAGCTGGCGCCGGGGCGTCCGAAGTCGTAGTCGCCGCCGATCGCGCCGACCTGCTCCCACGAAAGCGAGAAGCGATAGCCGCGGGTGGGCACGATCCGGCTGTCGGTCGTGTCGCGCGCCAGCGTGCCCTTGACGCCGGTCAGCGTGCTTTCGCCGCGGACATCCACAATGTCGTTGGCGGCCAACGGGCGGACGTCGCTGATGTCGATGCCTTCGACGCGCAGCGCGCCTTCGATGGCCCAGCCGTCGAGCAGGCCGGCCTCGAACCGCTTGCTGAGCGCGAGCAGAAAGCCCAGCCGCTCCTCGTCGTACGAATCGCGGTCTCGCTGGAACAGGTAGACGCTGGTGTCGAGCCGGACGGGCTTGTCGAGCAGGTACGGCTCGGTGAAGTCGATCCGGAAGCGCGAGACTTCGGTGCCCGGCTCGGCGCTCAGGCGCAGGCGCTGCCCGTCTCCGCGAAACGCCTGTCCGCGGAAGAATTCGCCCCAGGTGCGGGGCCAGTCGAACAGGTCGAAGTTGCGGTTTTCGACCGAAAGCGTGCCGATGACGCCGCTGTCGGTGCTGATGCCGGCGCCGATGATGAAGTTCACGGTCTGGGCCTCTTCCACTTCGACCAGCGCCTCGCGATAGCCTTCGAGGTCTTCCAGCGGCGTGATGGTGGCGCGGTTGAACAGCCCGGTTTCGGTGATGCGGCGCTCGGCCTCGCCCGCCTTGACGGTGTTGTAATCCTCGTTCGGAAAGAAGCGAAGTTCGCGGCGGATAACTTCGTCCTTGGTCTGGGCGTTTCCGCGGATGGTGATTCGCCCGAATCGCGACCGCGGGCCCTCGTCCACGATGAGCCGCAGGCGGACGAAGCCCGGCTCTTCGGTGAACTCGAAGGGCTGGTCGATGTTGACCACGCGCGCCTCGACGTATCCGATCTGGCCGTAGAGCTCTTCGATGCGCTTCCGGTCGCCCTGGAGCGTCTCGTCGCGCAGGACGGAGTCGGGCGCGAGCTGCATGACCTCGCGGACGCGCACGTCGTCGAACACCTCGTTGCCGGAAAGCTCGATGTCGCGGATGCGGTAGCGGAGGCCTTCTTCGACCACGAAGACCAGGTTCAGGTCGGTGCGGTCGACCGTCTCGAAATCCAGCCGGTAGCCGACGCGCGCGTCGAGGAATCCCTCGTTGCGGTAGAACCGCTGGATTTCGAGCGCGTCGCTGTCTGCCGTCTCCTCGTCGAAGGCGCCGGTGACGAAGATCGGGAAGTACGTCCGGGTCTTGAGCTTGAAACGAAGCTGCGGCTCGGGGAACTCCCGCACGCCCTCGAACCGGATGCGGCGCACCTTGACGCGCGGGCCCTCGGTGATGCGGTAGACCACGCGCGACTCCGCCCGCAGGGACTCCTCGTCGATGAGCACCTCGGCGTAGTAGTGCCCCTTTTCGCGATAGCGCTGGAGGATGTTCTCCGCGCCACGATTGACCTCGAACCGGTCCAGCACGCTTCCGGCGCTGAACGCCAGCTCCTTGAACAGCTCCTCGTCTGTGAAGCGCTTGTTGCCGTCGAGCTCGACCGAGCGGATGACCGGCTTTTCCTGGACGGAGAAGACGACCACGGCCTGCCCCTGTTCGAGCTGGCTGTCGGCGACCACGTTGAGGAACTTGCGCGTCCGCAGCAGTTCGCGCACGTCTTCCTGCACCTGGCTGTCGAGATAGTTCTGGCCGACGCGCGTCTTGAGCACGCGGCGCACAAAGCCTTCGTTGATCGTTTCGAGTCCGCGGACGTCCACCCGGCGGATCACAGTCCCGTCGGGCGGAGTCTCCTGCGCCACCGTCGAGAGCGGGAGCGCCAGCGCCGCGAGCCAGGCAGCGACCAGACGCCGCCGCACGGGCGTGCACGATAAAACTGCCGGTGCGCGTGGTTGCACGGACCACCCATCCAGTTTGAGAAGGGACGCGCCGCACGTGTCGGCCGACGCGGACGCCGGCCGGCCCGCAACCCGGCTGGGTACTATACATACGTCGCGGCGCGCCGCAATGCGAGCCGGCGACGAATCCGCGGCGCGAATGCGGAGTCAGCGCTCGGCCTGATGGCGGATGATGCGCCCGGTGGCGAGGTAGATCACTTCTTCGGCGATGTTCGTCGCGTGGTCGGCGATGCGTTCGAGGTTCTTGGCGACGCTGAGCACGTCCAGGTAGCCGGCCATCTGGTCGGAGTCGGCCGCGGCGTCGCGGACGATCTGCCGGACGATGTTGGCGTAGCATTCGTCGACTTCGGCGTCCTGCTCTCGGAGGCGCTGTGCGGACTGCGAATCTTCCATGCTGTAGGCGTGTATGGAATTGCGCAGCAGGCGTCGCACGATCGGGCACATCTGCTGGAGCATGGCGTTGCGCGCCGCGAGCGGCTGGATTTCGAGGTGTTTGGCGCGTTCGGCGATGTTGACGGCGCAGTCGGACACGCGCTCCAGGTCGCTGTTGACCTTGAGGACCGTGCAGAGCAGGCGCAGATCGACGCCGACCGGCTGGTAGAGCGCCATGAGCCGGATGACCTCGGCTTCGACCTCGACCTCTTCGGCGTCGACTTCGCGATCGCGCGACATGACGCGCCGCGCCAACTGCTCGTCGGCGGTGAAGACCGCTTCGACCGCCTCCTGGACGATGTCCTCGACGTGGCTGGCCATGCGGAGCGAGCGTCGACGAAGCTGATCGAGCAATGTGACGAAATGTGCGGTCATGTCGCGGACCCTGCCGGCGCGGCCGGGCGAGGCGGATGCGAATACCCTTGCGCGGTCCGCGCTCGGCGCCGTCGGAAGTATAGCACGCTTCGGGAAAAGTTCGGAGCGCGCCGCGCCGGGTCTCAGCCGAAGCGCCCGGTGATGTAATCCTGCGTACGGCGATCGCCGGGCTGAGTGAAGATGCGGCTGGTGTTGTCCACTTCGATCAGCTCGCCCATGTAGAGGAAGGCCGTGCGGTCGGAAACGCGCGCCGCCTGCTGCATGTTGTGGGTGACGAGCACGACCGTGTAGCGGCTCTTCAGCTCGTCGATCAGGTCCTCGATGCGCGAGGTGGCGATCGGATCGAGCGCCGAGCACGGCTCGTCCATCAGCAGGACGTCCGGCTGCACCGCGATGGCGCGCGCGATGCAGAGGCGCTGCTGCTGTCCGCCCGACAGATTCAGCGCATTGGTGTGCAGCTTGTCCTTCACCTCGTCCCACAACGCGGCGGCCCGCAGCGACCGCTCGACCAGCTCGTCCAGCGCGCCCTGGTACCCGTTGATCCGCGCGCCCCACGCGACGTTCTTGCGGATCGACTTCGGGAACGGATTCGGCTTCTGGAAGACCATCCCCACCGAACGCCGCAGATCGACCGCGTCGCAGTGCGGGCCATAAATGTCGCGCCCGCGATAGGTCGCGCGCCCGGTCACCGACATGTGCGGCACGAAGTCGTTCATGCGGTTCAGAGCGCGAAGCAGCGTGCTCTTTCCGCAGCCGGAGGGGCCGATGATCGCGGTCACCTGCCGCTCGGGAACGTCGAGCGAAACGCCGCGAATCGCCTCATACGAGCCGTAGCGGATGGTCAGATCGCGGATCGAGAAAACCGGATCGGCCGCGTCCGGCGCAGATCGCACTACAGGTTCGCGCGGCGTCGGCGTCGGCGTCGGCGTCGAGCGCGGCGCAGCCGGTCGGCTCGGCTCTACCATGTCTTTCGTGCCTGGTGCCATGCGCGAATCCCCACCGCGACTGCGTTCATCGTCAGCAGCAGCGCCAGCAGCACGACGATGCCGGCGGCGGCCAGCACGTGGTATTCCTGCTGCGGCTGGTCGGTCCAATTGTAGATCTGGATCGGCATCGCCGAGAAATTGCTCCGCAACGCGTCGCCCAGCCACGCCAGCGCGCCTTGAATGCTCGCGTCATACTCCGCCAGCGAGCCGCCCGGCACGGCCGTGACATACGCCAGCGCGCCGATCGTGATGAGCGGCGCGGCCTCGCCGATCGCACGCGACAGCGCCAGGATGACGCCGGTCATGATGCCTGGGAGGGCGGCCGGCAGCACGTGGTACCAGATCGTCTGCCAGCGCGTCGCTCCGAGCGCATAGGCCCCCTGCCGGATCGAGTCCGGCACGGCCGACAGCGCCTCGCGACTGGCAATGATGATGACGGGGAGCACGAGCAGCGCCAGCGTCAGGCCGCCGGAAAGCACGCTTCGGTCGAACTCGAGCCACCGGACGAACAACGCCAGGCCCAGCAGCCCGTACACAATCGAGGGCACGCCGGCGAGGTTGGCGATGTTCAGCGAGATCGCAGCGGTCAGGGGGTTGCGCGGCGCGTACTCTTCGAGATAGATCGCCGCGGCAATGCCGATCGGAATCGCCGCGGTCGCGGTGATGACGATGGTCCACAGCGATCCGACCAGTGCCGTCCAGATGCCCGATCGCTCCGGCGCGATCACGGAAGGCACGTTGGTCAGGAAGCGCCACGTTAGCGCCGGCCACGCTGTGCGGAACACCTCGACCAGCAGCACTCCCAGCACCAGCAGCGACATGGCGCTCAGCGCCAGGCAGACGCCCGCGAACGCGGCCCCCCACGCCCGGCGCACCCGCAGCCGCGGGCGGAATGGCGACGAGAGTGCCGTCATTCGTACTTCTCCCGCAGGCGTCCCAGCACGTGATTGGCGGCCAGGTTGATGAGCAGCGTGATCGCGAACAGCGTCAAGCCGACGGCGAAGATCGTCCGGTAGGTCAGTGAACCCTGGGGCGTATCGCCGAGGCTGACCTGCACGATGAAGCCGGTCATCGTCTGAACGCTGGTGAGCGGGTCGGCCGTGATTTTCGGCGTCATGCCGGCGGCGATGGCGACCGCCATCGTCTCGCCGACGGCTCGTGCGAGACCCAGCAGCACCGCCGCGACGACGCCGGAGAGCGCCGCGGGCAGCACGACGCGCGTCGAGACTTCGAGCTTGGTCGAGGCGAGGGCGTACGCCCCTTCGCGCAGGGCGCGCGGCACGGCGCGGAAGGCGTCGTCGCACAGCGACGCCACGGTGGGAATGATCATGATGCCGACCACGATCGCGGCGCTGGCGGCGTTGAACACGTCCGCGTCCGGGAAGATCGGACGGATAATGCGGGGCGTGATGAACATCAGCGCGAAGTATCCATAGACGACGGTCGGCACACCCGCGAGGACTTCCAGAATCGGTTTGGCCACCTGTCGCAGCCAGGGCGGGGAGTATTCGCTCAGAAACAACCCGGTCGCGACGCCGGTCGGAATTGCGACGAAGAGCGCCCCGCCCGCGACGAGCATGGTGCCGCAGACCAGCGGCAGCACGCCGAACTGCTGGCCGAGCTGCGGCGCCCAGACCGTGCCGAACAGGTAATCGGTCAGCGGCACTTCACGGAAGAAGGCGATCGACTCGCGCACCAGGACGTAAACGATCCCCAGCGTCGTGGCGACCGAGATCAGCGCGCTGGCCAGCAGCGCGCCGTGGATGCTCGTCTCAGCGATCCGTCTGGCTCGGTTCTGCATGAATCACGAACCGTCCGATGGGGCCGGGGTAACGTACAGCTCCCGAAGCGAAGCGCCATGACCGCGGCCTTCACCATAGGCCGTGCCCACGACGCGCTGGTCGAATCGGCGCAGGGCGGCCGCGGCCACATCCGGCTCGACCGCCACGTATCCGACGCGCGGATGCTCGACGATGCTGCGGTCGTTCGTCAGGAGGTATCGCACGAACGCGGAGACGTCGGGACGGTCGGCCGAGACGCGGTTGACGTAGATCAGGAGCGGGCGCGACAGCGGGAGATACTCGCCCGCCCGCACGGACTCGAGGCTGGGGAGCACGCTCTTCCCGCCTTCACCTTCAACGCCGATCAGCTTGAGATCCTTGTGGTTCGCCTCGTAGTACGCCAGCCCGAAGTAGCCGAGGGCGCCGGGATCGCCGGACACTCCGTGCACCAGGACGTTGTCGCTCTCGCTGGCGGTGTAGTCGCTTCGACACGACTTCGTCTTTCCGACAACCACCTCGGTGAAGAAATCAAACGTGCCGCTGTCGGTGCCGGGTCCGTACAGCTTCAGCGGCAGGTCGGGGAATCCCTCGCGAACGTCGCTCCAGTTCGTGATTTTGCTGTCGGGCGACCAGATCCGCCGCAATTCCGCGACGGTCAGGTGATCGCAAAATCGGTTTCCGGGATTGACGACGATCGCCAGGCCATCCATCGCGACCGGCAGCTCGATGAATTGAACGCCAAGCGCGGCGGCCCGTTGCAGCTCCTCACTCGAAATCGGGCGCGAGGCGTTGTTGATGTCTGTTCGCAACGACGGCTTGTCCTCCAGGAACTTCTTGAATCCGCCGCCGGTGCCGGAGGTGCCCACCTTGATCTCGACGCGCGGCGACTCGGCGCGGAACAACTCGGCGGCGGCCATCATGATGGGCGCAACGGTGCTCGATCCATCGACATGGATCGTCGCGCGCTGGGGCCTTTCGGTGGGCGAGCAGCCAGGGGCTGCGACGACCATGAAGGCGACGAGCGCAACGCAGACGCAGGACGAGCGGCACAGCGACACTCGGATTCCCCCGAACTCCTCGGTTGCCTTTCCGACGGTCCGCGATCCCTCGCGTTCGATCTATGGGTTACCGCACGATCGTTAAGATCGGGTTAACACCCGGGAGCGGCGGGGCGCGCAAATCGTCTTGCGGCGTCGAGCGATCGCCTTCATTACCGCGCCGCGCCGTGGGGATCGTCGCTGTCGGTTGCGACCGTTCGATTCGCCGAGTCTTGAATGGGCTGTGCGCTCGGGAGTGCCGGCGGGCGGCGCGGCTGCCGGACCGCCGCGGGGCGGGTAGCGGTGCGTCGCTGCGCGGGCTCGCGAATTGACTCGCGACTTCCGCCGACCTAGACTCGGGACCGAGGTCGAAGGAGCTGCGGCCTTTCGACGTTCCCCTGTCTGTGCGACCGAATCGCGACGGACGAGCGATCGCCTTCGCCGCATGGCCCCGAGCAAGCCGGCAACGCGGCCGGAGCTCGAATGGGCGGTCGCCCTTGTACGGCACGTCGCGCACTTCGATGGAGGCGGTGGTTCGTGCTGAATGGCGTCGCCACCCATACGGGTCAGGACGAGATCGCGTACCAGCGGTATGCGTTGCTCGGCTCGATCGCCAGCATCATGGCCCACGAATTCAACAATCTGATGACGCCGGTGCTCACCCGCTCCGAGGCCGCGCTCCAGTTCGATGACGTCGGAATGATGAGGAAGGCGCTCGAGTGCACGGTCGCGCAGACGCAGCGCGCCATCGAGATCGGCCGCCGCCTGATGGAGCTCGCCAACTGCCAGCCCGCGCACGAACAGGCGGTGCGGGTCGGCGACGCCGTTCGCTCGGCGCTGGCCGTGGCGGCCCGTCCGTTCGAGAAAGACGGCATCGCATTTCGATCCGAGATCGATGAGGACGCGATCGTGCGGGGCGACCCCATCCTGCTGGAGCAGTTGCTGCTGACGCTGCTGCACGGCGCTCGCCAGAACCTGTCGCGCGGCGGTCGGATCGAACTCGAAGTCCGCCGCGAACCCGAGGGCGTGCTCATCGCCGTGTCCCATAGCGCTTCGCGGTTTTCGCCGGAACAGATCGAACAAGTGCTCAATCCGTTCCTGTGCCGGGACGTGCGGGAACAGCCCATCGACTGCAATAACCTGGGGTTCGGGATCGTCGCGGTCCGCGCGATCGCGCAGCTTCACGGCGCGTCGGTCGAAGCCGTCGCCGATCAGACGTGCGGCGGCTGCACCTACCGGGTTCACTGGCCGAACGCCTGAGCGCTTCGCGCGCAATCCTTGTCGCTCTTTCCCCGCGCGTGGGATACGTCGGAACAGGCTGCTCGCTGATCCGCAAGGCGACGGGCGGCTGCCACGTCGAACCGAACGCCGGCCTCGTGTCGTGCCTCATTGAAGACGCTGCGTATCCGGAACCGAGCCGCGACCGTCAGGGAGCGGGGAATCGGACATGGCAGCGTCGCGCGCAGCCCCCGCTCCGTTACGGTCGCGTCTCGGAATGTCGCAGTATTTCTGAGGCACGGCACTAGCGGTCCGGTGTCCGCCTCTCGCCGTCGAACGCCGCCGCGATTGCGGCCGTGTCTGTGAATTCCTGGAACCCGACCACGCGCCCCTCGCGCAGCCGCCACGCGTGCAGCCATTCGGCCGACCACGCGCGGCCGCTGACGCGGCTTCGCGCGGTCTCCCGACCGAAGACGAGCACGAGGTCGCTCTGGGCGACGAACTCGTACGGCTCGAATCGCGAAAACTCGGCGCAGTCCGCGATGGCGCTGAAGAATCGGCCGACCGCGGCGCGGCCGTCGAACGTGCCGCTGAACGGGATCAGCGGGTGCGACGGAACGCGGAACACGACGTCGTCTGCGAGCCGCTCGAAAATGCCCGGCAGGTCGCCGCGTCCGAAGGCCGCGTAGATGGCGTTCACAACGTCGGAATTCGATTCGCCGGGCATCGCCGGGTGCTCCGCTTCGCGCGTCATTCCGGACTGCTCGGCGCCGCTGCGTCCGGAACGTACAACCATAGCGACGCCCAGACGCTTTGCCAGTCCGCGTTCGAATCGTCCCTCGCGCGCGTCATGTGAACCGTCGTCAGCAGCCAGGGTCCGTCGCTAGGCAGGCACATCTCAGCGTTGCCGCGGCCGTCGGTCTTCGCCCGATGCAGGTTCTGAGGATCCTGCTGCGACACCGCAACGATCGACGCGGCGGGTAGTGGACGCCCGTCGTGGAGAACGGTGAACTTCAGCGTGCCCCCGGCGCGCAGCGCCGCGAACTGCGCTTCCGGGACGATCTCGACATCGAGCCCGACCGGCTGTGCGCAACGCTCATCGGCCGTAACCACCGACACCAGCGCCTTGGCGCAACGGAGATAACGCTCCCGGCCGGGCCGGTCCGACTCGCCGCGCCGACGTCGCTGTGCCACGATCGATTCCAGACCCTCCTCGCGCAGGTAAGCGTCGAATCGGTCGGCGGGCAGCGCGCTGTACGCGATGCGACTTCGATAGGCGATCACGTGCGTTCCGGGAGCGTCCGCCCGTGCAAACAACGCGCTTCCCCCGGAACGACCCACGACGCGGCTGACGCCGCCCGGTCCGTGCATCTCGACCCCAGCACATCGATCCGGATCGAACAGAACGGAGTCGCCGGCCAGCCGCTCGCCCAGCCACAGGCCGATCCGAAGCGTCTCGCCGACGGCCGGGCGCGCCGGCGACGGCTCGATCCAGAATTCGTGGGCGTCTGCGGGCGCCAACGAAATCAGCATTCCGACAAGCGACAGAATCCGTGGAAACACAGTCATCTTGACCTTCTCCCGAGCGCGAAGCGCGCGACGGCGGACGCGTGTGAAAAGGGACGGTTGCGGCGCGCGGCTCGATCCGCGCCACGTAAGGCCAGGCCTTGGAGCCGGCGGGCTGGACCGGTCGCTCAGGGCGTCATCAAGCCCGCGATCGCGTCCACCCCTTCCGCTTGCAGCCGCTGGACATCGGCGAGCGTTGCCATCGACAACTTCGCATCTCCGCGGAACGCCGCCTCCACCTCGTCACGGCTCACGGCGACGCCCCCGTCACCGAGGTCGGCGTTGAACAGCGCCAGAACGTCGTCGAGATCGGCCTGCGGCGGATTCGGATTGTCCATCGGCGTCTGAACGCAGGCTCCGCTGAACGCGGCGACCGCCGCCGAGAGCGCCAGGCGACACGACTTTCGTTTCATGGGGCGACCTTTCGTGAAAACGGGACCGGCCCGCGGACGCTTCGTTCGCCGAGCCGGCCCACGCGCGTGAAGGATTCTCAGTTCCCGGGATCCTTGCGGTTGTTCGAGCCGGCATGCGGCGTCGCCATGTACGGAAACACCCGGTGGTACGGCAGGTCGTTCGCGGGCGTGTTGTCGCCGACGATCGTGATGGTCGAATAGGACGGGCCGCTGGCCAGCGCGGTGAGCGCGATGTCCACCACGTCGTCGCCAAGGCGCCGCCCGTTGGGCCAACCGCTGGAAATGCCGTCGGTGGTCGTGTCGCCTCCGATGAAGCCGAGACGGTTGAAGCCGGCCTGCCCCGCCAGGCGCACCGGGTCTGTCGTGGTGACGACGCGGAGCACGTCGGGAATGAAGATGGCGGCCAGGTCCGCTCGGTCCGTGTCCTGGAAGCTGGTTCCGTAGACGAAGTTGATCAGCGTGGCCAGTTCGGGGTTGGTTGCGTACTTGACGTAATCGGCGTCATTTTGGGGCGACGTGCGATTGAAGCGATCCTTGTCGCGCAGCGCCACGAGCCCCTCATTGAAGAGCGGATTGCCCAACCGCTGCACCTGGAAGAACCCGCCCAGGTTCAGGCGCTCGCCGTCGCTGCGGCGGATCGTGATCCGCGGGCGGCTGATCGAGCTATAGACGCCGACGCCCGTCTGCTGGCCGAAGAAGACCGTGTCATACGCCTTCGGGATTTGGGCGCTGTCGATCTGCGAAAGCGGAATCTGCATGGCGATCGACAGCACATTGAAGCCCTTGAACCCGTCGACGCCGTTGCCGTCCTGACCCAGTCCGTCGTCGAGCGAGCCGTTGTTGTCGAGAATGCGCACGTCGAGCAGGTCGAACGTGCCCGGTGCGTCGAAGAAGAAGCTGTCATCGCGATGCCCGGCCCAGACCACCTCGCCGCTCTCCAGCTCCTGGATCGTCGAGCGCGTGTACACGTCCAGCTCGTCGAGCGTCGTCGCGCCTGAAACCGCCAGTCCGTCGGCGTCGTTGTAGGCCGGCGTCACATTCCGGCCGACGTTCGGCGGCGGAGTCAGCAGCCCTTCGCCGATGACGCGCGGGCGGCCGCCGGTGGTCTTCTCGACCCGAAACGTCTGCGTGAAGTTCTGACGGGCATCGCCGACGGACAAAATCGGACCGGCCTCGGCGCCCAGTCCGTAAGACAGGATCGTGTCGAGGTTCTTGTAGCCCTGGTCGACGCGCGAAAAATAGAAGTCGTATCGCACCTTCGTCTCGCCGGTCAGCGGATCGGCGATGTGAATGCTGTGGCGGGCGTCGTCGGCGAAGCGGTCGTAGATCACGCCGTCGCCCGGTTCCGAGAACGGGCAAAAGCTCACCAGGACATTCAGGACTCGCTGCGCGGGGTCGTCGTATCGCGTTCCGATGAACGCGTACACGTCAGTCAGGTTGGCCTGACGGTCCTGCTTGGCCAGCGGCGCGTCGCTGTGATTCGACGCCAGCGCGGCGGACGCCGCGCCGAGAAGACAACCGGCGGCGATCAAACGCCGACCGAGAATCGGAAATGCCGTCATGGATGAGTTCTCCTGGGTGAGACGACGAATCAACGCGACGCGTGCACAGATACGCATCGCTGGACCGCCCGGATTCAACGGGTTCGACCGCCCGGTCGCCCCGCGAAAAGAAATTCGCCGGAAAACGGCTTTTCTGAATCCGCGACGCGCTCTGCTGCGTATCGACCGGGCAAGCGTGCACTCGATCGCCGCTGCACGCGGAGGGATGAGCTTCGTTGTGCGACGACCTCCCGATCGCTAGATTGTCCGGCTCGGCGGCGGGTGCAGGCCGGCCGGCGCAATCCGGCGCGCAGCCGAACGCCTGCGGTGGTTTCATGGAACTCACAGATGAGCTTCTGATGTCGCTCATCGTGCAGCGCGATCGCGATGCGTTCAGCGCGCTCTACGATCGCTACGCGGCACGCCTGCTGGGCATGCTCACCCAGATGCTCGGGCGGCGCAGCGACGCCGACGATGTGCTCCAGGAAGTGTTCTGGCAGGTCTGGACGCGGGCTGCGACGTTCGATTCCCAGCGGTCGGGCGTGGTGGTGTGGCTCGTGCTGATCGCGCGATCCCGAGCGCGGGACATGCTTCGCCGCCGCCGCCGCGAGATGATCACGCCCGAAACGCCCTCGCGGGCAGAGCCCGACGTCGCCGAGACGGCGGCCCAGGCGGAAGATTCGCAGTCGGCCCGCAGCGCGCTGGCGCAGCTTCCCCGGGAGCAGCGCGAGGTAATCCGCCTGGCGTTCTTGAACGGGCTGACGCACGAGCAGATTGCGGCCGCGCGATCGCTGCCGCTGGGCACCGTCAAGACGCGCATCCGGCGCGGGATGCTGCGGCTGCGCGAGATCCTGGAATCCGGTCCGAAGGCGGTGGCATCGTGAGCTTCGAACACGCCATGGGCGATCCGGCGGAACTGGCCGCACTCTATGTGGCGGGTGCGCTAACCGACGAGCAGGTGGCCGACTTCGAGAGCCACCTTCGGCACGGTTGCGCGCTGTGCGCCGCCGAACTCCGCGGTCTGGAGGGCGCGGCGGCCGCGCTGCTTCGGTCGGTCGAGCCGATCGAGCCGGAGGCCGGCGTGAAAGCGGCGCTGCTGGCCCGGCTCGAATCGCCGCAGCCCGACGGCGACAATCCGCAGGTGTGGAAGCAGTGGCAGACCGACGCGCACCAAGCGGGTCTGTTTGTGCGCCGCGCCGGCGAGGGCGAGTGGGAACCGACCGGGATCGCGGGAATCGACATTCGGCGGCTGTTCGTCGATCGCGACCGGGATCAGATCACCATGCTGGTCCGGATGGCCGCGGGGACGGCCTATCCGCGCCACGTTCACGGCGGTCCGGAGGAGTGCTTCGTTCTCGAAGGCGACCTCTACGTGGACGACGACGAACTGGGCGCCGGCGATTACCAGCGGGCCGCCCCCGGCAGCAAGCACGGCATTCAGCGGACCGAGCGCGGCTGCACTCTGCTGATCGTGTCGTCGCTGTCGGATGAACTGGTCGCGTAGTGTCGTGCCTCAGAAACACTGCGACGCTCAGAGCCGCGACCGCGAGGGGGCGGGGGCTTCCCGATACTCTGCCAAGTGCCATTCCCCGCTCCCTGACGAGGCTT
>CAZKJT010000020.1:0-68536 GCA_964553225.1 uncultured Planctomycetales bacterium
ATGCCACAAACTCATTCAAAAAGCGCGCTGGAGTCTGCGTTTTTTCAGAGGCCCCGTGACGCTTAACGGCACCATGGTATGTGCGCGCCCAGAAGCGGCAGTAGCCTACGCTCAGCGCGTCGAGCGAAGCGGCGTCACAGGCGGCCAGCATATCCTCAAGGAACTCTGCATCGCACTTTTCTTTGCTCCGGCCGCACGTGCCGTAGCAGCGATCGTGTGCGTTACAAGCGCGTGTGAAACTCACGCCGGACGGGGAGTCGCCGAACGGCGATGAGCACCCGTTCACTGGAGCGCCGGGGTTGTTCGGTCGAGAGTGTGAATTGCAATCTGGCTGATCACTGGAATAAACGTCCGGACCGACACTAAGCCGTCCCGTTGCGTCAAACGCATGTGTCGCCTGATTGAGCGCGTAGCTGTAGAGATTCAGCCCACCCAACTCTCCAATCGGATCGTGATTGATCCACCTTCCCAGCCGCGGCTCGTAGTAGCGCTCGCCCCAGTATCCCAGCCCGGTCTCGTCGTCCCAGTACTTGGTGCTGAAGCGGAACGGGTTGTTGTCGGCGGAGTCGCCGGTCGTGGCAATTACGTTCCCGTACGCGTCGTACTCATACGCGGCCGCGAGCGCCCCGGCCGGGTCGTTCGGGTCGGCCGACAGGTCGGCCAGTTGACCCACGTTCCCGTTCGCGTCGTAGAAGAATGCATACGCCGCGTCGTCGGCCGTCGTGCCCGTGCCCTGCGTGTCCAGGCAGCCCAGCAGCCCGCCGATGCCGCCGGCGCTTTCCACCGGCGAGACGCCCGCCCCAGCCGAGCCAGACCGGTGAGCGAAGACTGGTGAGAGAAGACCGGCGAAAGAAGACCGGTCAGAGACCGGTCCCCCGCCAGAATTGCCGCGGCGGACCGTTCGGCCGCACTGGGCAGCCGGCCTACTCAGGTTCGGTCTCCAGAAGTACGTACTGAGCACCACGTTCGACCCGTTCAGCTCGCCCAGCAGAAGCCGGTCGTACCCCACGAATCGACGCGACTGGCTCACGCCGCGTCGCAGCTCAGCCACGGGTGTTCCGCACTCCGGGCACACCCCGACACGTTCCCGGTCCGATCGTAACCGCAGCTTGCGCACCGAGTCGCAGTCGCCGCGCGCCAAAGGCCGATCATCCGCGCAACAGTCGGCACCGCGACGAAACCCGCCAGCGGCCACATTGGGCACGTCACATGGACCTTCCCGGGTCCCCTATCAATCCACCAGTAACCCCAGCGCCAACCGCGAGACCTCCAATGCTCGCCGATATCGCAGTCTGGCGGACAGGGCCACTCACCCTCTCCGACGCTCACACAGAATGTCCACGCCGACTGCAACTACAGCACTCGGATCACGTGGCCGAGGTTGAATTCGACGAACTACGGCTGTCCCAGCACCCACATGAACAGAATGAACGCCGACGCGCAACAGCGGTGAACCAGGAGCAGTGCCCGAACCCTGCCGGCGAACCGTGAGCGTGACCATGCCTTGCGATCCGAGGTCACGGCATGAACTGCACTTCGAGCGCGCCAAGATCGACGCGCGCTGCGCCGTCGCCATCGCCGTCCACGCGACGGGGATTGCCGTCGAGATCGGTCGCCGGCAGCCGCTGATCGCCGGCGCTCTTTGGATCGACATCCACCTGCGTCGTGCCGGCGTCGATGCAGGGCGAACTCCCCTGCAAACGCAGGTCGTCGTCGGGCGTGCCAATGGCCGAATCCGGTCCGGCTGGGTCCGCGAACAGCGGATCCTCCGCGACGATGCCCTCGCCGCCCGCGCCGTCCCAGCCGCCTTCGATGCACGTGAAGTTCACGATCGGATCGCCCGTGTCGGTGCGGATCGGAAGCTGCGGGTTCTGCCCTCCCGACTCGGTGTTGCCCCACAGAATGCAATTCGTGAACCGCGGGCTGCTCTCGAACGAGTTGTGAATCGCCGCCCCCGAACTGCCCGCGTTCCCGGAAAACGTGCAGTTGAAGAACAGAACGTCGGACGATTCGCGCTGGGCGCTCGCGCCTCCGAGCGCGGCCGAGTTTCCTGAGAATTCACTGTTCACGACGACGGGCGCGCTCGAGAAATTCGACAGTGCCCCGCCGCTCCCCGAGGCCGAGTTGCCGACGAATCGGCACGCCTCGACGTACACGTCCGCGTCGACGGAATTCAACATCGCTCCGCCGGAACGCGCGGCCGAGTTGCGCTCGAACAGACAGCTCACAAACTCGGCCGCGATGTCCACGACGTTCGCGATCGCCCCGCCATCGGTCTCGGCGCGGTTGTCGATGAACTCGCAGCCCTCGAAGCGCGGCGCGCTGCGATCGCCGTTGTAGACGGCGCCGCCGGCGACGGCCGAGTTCCCCTCGAAAACGCAGTCGACGAAGCGCGCCTCGCTGCCCGAAGTGACCACCGCGCCGCCATTGCCGAAGGCGACGTTGTCCGTGAAGCGGCAGTCGGATATCTGCGGCGAGGCATTCACGAGCGAGAGCGCCCCGGCGCTGGCGACCGCGATGTTGGAGTCGAACCGGCACCGTTCGAACGTCGGACCGCCGTCGATGACGACCGCCCCACCGCCGCTGTTGAGCGCGCCGTTCTCCTCGAAAACGCAATTCGCGATCCGCGGCGACGCGCCGTCGATGATCAGTCCTCCGCCGCTTGACGCTCCGGTCGCGTCGGCATTCCCGCCGCGAATCGTGAAGCCGTCCAGTGTGGCGGGTTCAGACAGGTCGATTGCGCTGACGACGTGGAGCGCATTGTCGTCGTTGTTTCGCGTCCCATCATCGTCGCCGGCGAGGTCGCCGCTCAGAACGGTCGGATTGGCCTGCGGATCTCGCTCATCGCGCATGGTTTCCGACCCGATGAAACCGCCGTAGAGCGCGACGCCGCTGACGAGCGAGAACGTCGCGGTTCGAGCGCCGTCGGACGCCGCCGTCCGATAAGTCCCGGCCGCAACCCAGATCTCGCGGACTGTGGGCTCTTCCGCGGCACGGGCGAGCGCGTCCTGGAGCGAGGCGTAGGCTGAATCCCACGACTCGCCGGACCCGCCGGCGGCCGCACCGTTGACGAAGAGCAGCTCCGGCGGCGGCGGTTGTGGGCAGCCGGCAAGAAGGACGAGCGCGAACGATGCGCCTGCGGCTCCGGCAAATCGGATTGAGCGATGGAACGTCAGGGATTGGTTGGTTGGCATGTACGCACTCTCGCGGCTTCCGGGTGCCGTTTCAAGAGGTTGAGCGCCGCGATAACGGGTCGCTAATCCTGTCTCAGTAAGATGATTATGACAGTCGCGGGAGTCGGGACGCGGACGGGATTTTCGTGCAGGCGCGGATCGCAGGGAGTATAATATTCACTCGGGTGTTCACGGGTAACTGGGGCTCGTGAACGTTCGCAACGAAATCTTTGCGGCAGCGACGGCTCGACGGTCCGATTGAGCGGGCGGTCGCATTGTCCGCTTTTCGTGTTAAGACGCGCCGCGCTGAGCGTGCGCGCCGCAAGTTCCGGGGCAGTGAGGTCACCATGGGCGCCGAAGGGCCGATACGCTTGGGGCAGATTGAGGTGTTCGCCGTGTCCCTGGGCTGCTCCGAGGACACCGCAATTCCCGCCGCTGCTTCTCGCGCCGGGGCTACAGGGCTTCTGAATCTTACAGCGTGTGATTCCCTCGAACGCGCGTCCACGGCGGTCCGACAGCTTTGCCGTCTTTCGAGCGGGTCGTTCGGCGTCCTTCTCACACCGGAGATGGCCCTGCGGGCCGACACGTTCCTGACACAGGAGAACGCCGTCCCGCTGATCGTATTGCACGGCGGTCTGTCCGAGCGCCTGCCCGCGGCGGTGACGGCCTGCCGGGCGACCGCGAAGCGCGTGGGCGTCGCCGTTTGCACGCTCGATGAGGCCGAACGGGCCGCCGACGCCGGCGCGGATTTTGTTCTCGCCAAAGGACACGAATCCGGCGGGCAAGTCGGGGAAGAAACAACCTTCGTGCTGCTTCAGCGGCTGGTCCGCTGGGGCGTGCTGCCGGTCGGAGCGTGGGGCGGCGTCGGCTGGCACAGCGCTTCGGCGTTCGTCGCCGGCGGCGCGTTCGCGATCGTGCTGGACTGGCAGCTCGCGCTGCTGCGCGAATCGGGCGTCTCGAGTGCGCTGCGCTCGCGGATCGCGGCGATGGACGGCACTGAGACGGCCGTCGTCACCCGATCCGGCGGGGGACAATTCCGCCTGTATCACCGTCCGGGTATGACGGCGCGGGATACGCTCACGGCGTCCACCGAGGCGGATTGGACGGCGACGGCCGCGCGGCTGTGCCGTGCGTCGGCGCTCGAAGATCGGCTCATTCCGCTCGGTCAGGATGCCGCCTTCGCGCGCGACTTCGCAGCGCAGGCGCCGTCGGTGGCGCGCGCCGTTCAGCTACTGTGCGAGCAGATATCCAAGACAGTCGCGGCCGCGGCCAAGGCCGCGCCGCTGGCGGAAGGCTCGTCGCTGGCGGCGTCGCACGGCACGCGCTATCCCATCGTTCAGGGACCGATGACGCGCGTGAGCGACGTGCCGGAGTTCGCGGCGGCGGTCGCGGGCAACGGCGCGCTGCCGTTCCTGGCGCTGGCGCTGATGCGCGGGGCCGAGGCGAAGTCGCTGCTGGAAAAGACGCGCGACCTGCTGGGCGATCGCCCGTGGGGCGTGGGCGTGCTGGGATTCGCGGAGCGGGAGATTCGCGCGGAGCAGCTCGAGGCGATCGAGAGCGTTCGCCCGCCGTTCGCGATCATCGCGGGCGGTCGGCCGGACCAGGCGGCCGCCTACGAATCGAAAGGCATCGCGACCTACCTGCACGTTCCGACGCCGGGCATGCTGAAGATGTTCCTGGCGGAAGGCGCGCGGCGATTCATCTTCGAAGGCCGCGAATGCGGCGGGCACGTGGGTCCGCTGTCCAGTTCGGTCCTCTGGAACACGATGATTCGCGTACTGCTCGAGACGCCGATGAAGCCCGAGCAGGCGGCGCAGGTGCACGTGCTGTTCGCCGGCGGCATTCACGACGCGCGCAGCGCGGCGATGGTCGCGGCGATGGCGCAGCCGCTCGCGGCGCGGGGGATGAAGTTCGGCGTGCTGATGGGCACAGGCTATCTGTTCACCGACGAGGCGGTGTCGAGCGGAGCGATCCTGCCGGGTTTCCAGCGCGTCGCGATCGAAAGCCGGGGCACGCTGCTGCTGACGACGGGTCCGGGGCACTCGATCCGCTGCGCGGACACCCCCTATGTGCACGTGTTTCAGGCGCAGCGCGCGGCGCTGGAGAATTCCGGGCGACCGCACGAGGACGTGCGGGCTGAGCTGGAAGCCGCCAACATCGGCCGCCTGCGGATCGCCTCCAAGGGCGTGACGCGCAGCGGCGGCAACGGCGAAGCGAGCAATGGCCGCGAGCTGGTGCGGCTGGAAGAGCCGCAGCAGCGCAACGACGGCATCTACATGCTGGGGCAGGTGACCGCGCTGCGCGACGCGCGCACCACGATGGCGGCGCTGCACGAGGAGATTGCAGCGGGCGGAACCCGCGCGCTCCGCGCGGCGTCCGACCGGCTCACGGCGCATCAGGCTGCGCCGACGCGGCGCGCGACGCCTGCGCCGTTCGACATCGCGATTGTCGGCATGGCCTGCTTCGTGCCGGGCGCGAACACGGTCGAGCAGTTCTGGCGGCACGTTCTGCGCAAGGACGACTGCATCATCGACATCCCATGCGACCGGTTCGACGTGGACCGCTGGTACGACGAAGACAAGTCCGCGCGGGACAAGATCTACGGCAAGCGCGGCGGCTTCATTCAGGACATTCCATTCGATCCGCTGAAGTTCGGCATTCCGCCCACGACGCTGCGGCACGTCGAGCCGCTGCATTTCCTCGCGCTCGAGCTGGCGGAACGCGCGCTGCGCGACGCGGGCTATCACCCCTACAACCCCAGCCGCGTTCGCACCGGCGTCATTCTCGGAGTCGGCGCGGGCGCCGCCGAGATGAGCACCCGCTACGCGTTCCGCGCCATGATCCCGCAGTTCGTGCAGAACCCGGACGAGTCGCTCTGGAGTCAGTTGCCCGAGTGGACCGAGGACAGCTTCGCCGGAATCCTGCCGAACGTCGTGGCCGGGCGAATCACCAACCGGCTCAACCTGGGCGGCCCGAACTACACCGTGGACGCCGCGTGTGCAGCAGGTCTGGCCGCGGTCGTGTCCGCCTGCCGCGAGTTGACGCTCGGGACGGCCGACATGGTCATCTCCGGCGGCGCGGACACCGCGCAGAACCCGCTGGCGTTCCACTGCCTCTCGAGCACGAAGGCGCTCTCGCCCGGCGGGCGGACGGCCGCGTTCGATGAAGCCGCCGACGGGCTGGTGAACAGCGAGGGGCTGACTTTCTTCGTACTGAAGCGCCGGGCCGACGCCGAGCGCGACGGCGACCGCATCTATGCGATCATCCGCGGCGCAGGGGCCAGCGCCGACGCCCAGACGAAGGGCCTGACCGCGCCCTCGCCGGACGGACAGCGGCGCGCGCTTCAGGCGGCGTACGACCAGGCCGGCTTCAGCCCGTCCACGGTGGGGTTGTTCGAAGCGCACGGCACTGGGACGGCCCGCGGCGACGTGACCGAGTGCCAGTCGCTCATGGCACTGCTGAGCGAACATGATGCGCAGCCGCGTCGCGCTGCTCTGGGCAGCGCGAAGTCGAACTTCGGACACACGAAGTGCAACGCGGGCGCGCTGGGCCTGATGAAGGCGGCGCTTTCGGTCTATCACCGCGTGCTGCCGCCCACGATTCACGTGCAGACGCCCAACCCGAAGGCGAACCTGGATCGGAACGCGCCGGTCTATCTCAACAGCGAGCTGCGCCCGTGGATTCGCGAGGCGGTTCCGCGGCGCGCCGGCGTCTTCGCGGCCGGATTCGGCGGCACGAATTTCCATCTTGTGATCGAGGAGTATGACCGCGATCCGGTCGGCGGCGAACGGCGCGCACCCGACCGCCAGCGCGGGTCCGAGCTGCTGCTGCTGGCCGCGGATTCACGCGACGAGCTGGCCACGGTTGTCCGCAAGCTGTTGGACGAGACGCGGCGCGCCCTCGACAGCGGCGCGGAGTTCTCGCTCGCAGACCTGGCGTACACCGTTCATCGCCGCGCCGCGCGGCGCATGGGCGCCCATCGCGCTGCGGTCGTCGCGCGCGACGTGGACGAACTCATCGAACGCCTGGAGGCGCTCCTCGCGGCTCTGTCCGGCGACGGCGCCGCCGAGCGCCCGCGCGGGTCGGACTTCGGCATGGTCCGCCCGGGCGCGTACTACCACGGCGGGGCCGACGTGGGCCGCGGGCGCGTGGCGTTGCTGTTCCCCGGACAAGGCTCGCAGCATCCGGAGATGTTTCGCGACCTGGCGGTCGAATTCTCCGAAGCCGCGGAGGCGTTCGCGCGGGCCGACGAAGCGATGACCGGCCGGTTTGACAGGCCGCTCTCGCGGTTCATCTTCCCGCCGCCGGCGTTCACGGAGGCCGAGCGGAAGGAAGCGTTCGAAGCCCTGAAGCAGACCGAGATCGCGCAACCGGCGCTGGGGGCCGCGGGCGTGGCGGCTTTCCGGCTGCTCTCTGCGTTCGGCATTCGCGCGGACATGACCGCCGGGCACAGCTATGGCGAACTGGTCGCGCTCCACGCGGCCGGCGCGCTGAGCGAGCGCTCGCTGTTCGAGCTCTCGTATCACCGCGGGCAGGCGATCGTGAGCATGACGCGTGATCCGGCCGGCGGCGTCCCGGCTGATCTCGGGCAGATGCTTGCGGTCCGCGGGGGCGAGCCGGCCGTGCGGTCGCTGCTGGCGGGCGAGACCGAGTGCTGGGTCGCGAACTTCAACAGCCCGACTCAGACCGTCATCAGCGGGACGCGCGCCGGTCTGGCGCGCATACGCCCGAAGCTGGAGGCGGCCGGTTTGACGTGCGTCGATGTCCCCGTGGCGTGCGCGTTTCACAGCCCGATCATGCAGCCGGCACGGGAGCGCTTCGCGCAAGCGCTCCGCGAGACGGCGTTCTCGCCTGCGCAGGTGGATGTCTATAGCAATACGGCCGCGGCGCGCTATCCCGACGACGTTCGCGCGACTCTGTCGGATCAGCTCGTCCACGAAGTGCAGTTCGCTCGGCAGATCGAAGCGATGTACGCCGACGGGGCGCGCGTGTTCATAGAAGCCGGTCCGGGAAGCGTGCTCACGCGCTTGGTGCGCGAAGTGCTCGGCGATCGCCCGCACGTCGCCGTCGCGATGCAGCGCAAGGACGAGCCGGGAATGGCGCGGCTGGCGTCGGCGCTGGCCGAGCTGTTCGTCGCCGGCGCTGCGATTGAGACCGAGCGTCTGTATGAAGGGCGCGATCTCGAAATCATCGACCTCACGGCGCTGGCCGGCCAGGGTCGCAAGCAGTATCCGCGACACTTTTGGTTCGTGAACGGCGGCTATTGTCGCCCCGTGACCGACCCGCCGCGCGATCCGCAACCGCGGGCGCGCCTGGTATCGGACGCCGACGATCGGCTACCTGTCTCGCCCGTTGCCGTCCCCGGAGACACGCGGCTGTCCGAGAATGGACACGCACCGTCGCCGGAGGCGGACCGACTTCGGACGTGGGCCGCGCCCGTCGAAGCCGCGCCGCCGTCGGTCGCGCCGAACGCCTCGATTCCCGCGACGGACCATGCGATTGCGAACCCTGTGTTCGGAGCTGATATGGCGGAAACATCGAGCGTGTACAACGCGTTTCAGGAGACGATGCGCGAGTTCCTGCGCACGCAGCAGGCTGTGATGGAGGCATTTCTCGCCGGCGGAGCGAGCATGCCGGCCGAATCGCAGTCGGTCGTTTCGCAGGCGCCCGGCGCGCCCGCGGCGCTTCCCGCGCCGCGCGCCGCTGCGCCGCCTCCGCCGCGCGTCGTCGCGCCTCTCGCGCCCGCGCCGGTGGCCGCGCCGCCGGCGGCGGCCGTCGATCTGCGTGCGATGCTGCTGGATGTCGTTTCGCAGCGAACGGGCTATCCGCCCGACATGCTCGACCTGAGCGCGAACCTCGAAGCCGACCTCGGCATCGACTCCATCAAGCGGGTCGAGATCGTCGGCGCGTTCCGTCGCGCGGCTGTGCCGCAGCTGGCCGAGCCGCCGGCGTGGTTCATGGAGAAGATGACCAGCGTCAAATCGCTTCAGGAAATCCTCGATGGCGTGGCGGCACTGTGCGGCGCCTGGGCGACCCCGGCCGCGTTGCCTGTCGCTGAGGCTCCCGCGAGTCCCGCCGCGCCGGCCGCGCCGCAGCTCGCCGTCGCCACGGTCGATCTTCGCGCGATGCTGCTGGAAGTCGTGGCGCAGCGCACCGGCTATCCAGCGGACATGCTCGACCTGAACGTGAACCTCGAAGCCGACCTCGGCATCGACTCGATCAAGCGGGTCGAGATCGTGGGCGCGTTCCGTCGCGCGGCAGTGCCGCAGCTTGCCGAACCGCCGGCGTGGTTCATGGAGAAGATGACCAGCGTCAAATCGCTCCAGGAAATCCTCGACGGCGTGTCTGCTCTGAGCGGCTCGGGCGCGACGCCGACGCCGGCTCACTCCGCGCCGGTCGCGCCGGCGGCTGCGCCGAAGACTCAGGACGTCGATCTGCGGTCGATGCTTCTCGATGTCGTCGCCCAGCGGACGGGCTATCCGCCCGACATGCTCGACCTGAACGCGAACCTGGAGGCCGAGCTCGGCATCGATTCGATCAAGCGGGTCGAGATCGTGGGCGCGTTCCGACGCGCCGCCCTGCCGCAGCTTGCCGAACCCCCGCCGTGGTTCATGGAAAAGATGACCGGCGTCCGGTCGCTCCAGGAGATTCTCGACGGCGTCCGTCGGCTGTTGGAGAACCCGGATCAGCCCGATCCGGATCGCCGCCCGCCCGGGGCCGGCGTCGAGCGCGCGCCGGCAGGCAAGGAGGACGCGGCCGCTTCGCTCGCTTCACCCGGCGCGGCTCGTTCTCCACGATGCGTTCTGCTCCCGGCGGAAGCCCCGGCGGAGGACGCACCGGCGACGCTGTCGGACGGCGTGTTCCTGATTACGGACGATGGGCGTGGCAGCGCTCGCGGCGTCGAAGCCGCTCTTTCGGCGCGCGGCGGTCGGGCGGTGCTGCTCGCGAACGAAGCGTTGGCGTCGCGCGACGCGGCCGAGCGGGCGGCGGCCGAGATTCGCGGCAGCGGAGCGCGGCTGGCGGGCGTGATTCATCTCCGGGCGATGCAGGACGCGCGCGGTTTTCCGGAGATCTCGGACGCGGCGTGGCGTCGGCACAGCGACGAGGAGCTCCGATCGACGCTCTTCCTGCTCCAGGCGGTGAGCCCGGAGCTGTCCGCGTCGAGCGCGGCTTCGCCGTTTTTCTTCGGTTGCGTGACGCTGGGCGGCGGGGACTTCGGCGACTCGAACGAGAACGAGGCGGCACATCCGTGGCGCGGCGGCATCGCCGGGCTGCTCAAGTGCGCCGCGAAGGAGTGGACCACGGCTCGATTCCGCTGCGTCGATCTCGACGACGCGCCCAACGGCGCGCTACCCGGACTTCTGCTTCCGGAGATCGCCACGGACGGACCGGTCGAGGTGGGCTACCGCGGTGGTCGCCGGCTCGTGCTGCGCGTGGCGCGGGCCGACTTCGATCCGAACGAGACGCCGCGCGACGCCGGACTGCTGCGGCGCGGCAGCGTGGTGCTCGTCACGGGCGGCGCGCGGGGCATTACGGCCGCCATCGCGCAGGAGCTGGCGGAGCGCTTCCAGCCGATCCTTGTGCTGGCGGGCCGATCGCCGCTGCCCGATGATCGCGAGGATCCCGAGACCGCGGACGTCGAAGACCCGTCCGCGCTGAAGCGTCTGCTCGTCGAGCGCGCCCGGGCAGCCGGCCGGAAGTTCACGCCGCGCGAGATCGAACACGAGTTCAAGGCGCTGCTGGCGGAGCGCGAAATCCGGTCCAACCTGCACGCCATGCGCAGCGCCGGCGCGAAGGTCGAGTATCACTGCTGCGACGTGCGCGACGCCGCGACCTTCGAGGGCCTGATTCGCAACACGCGCGGTCACCACGGACGCATCGACGCGGTCGTGCACGGCGCGGGCGTCATCGAGGACAAGTTCATCGCCGACAAATCGGCCGACTCGTTCGACCGCGTGCTCGCCACGAAGGTGCAGCCGCTGCTGACGTTGTGCCACCACCTCGACCCGAACGAGACTCGGCTGCTGATGCTGTTTTCGTCGGTCGCCGGAGCGCTCGGCAACCCCGGGCAGGGCGACTACGCGGCCGCCAACGAAATTCTGAACCGCCTGGCGCGGCGTCTGGCGACGTGCTGGCCTGGCAAGATCGTCGCGATGAACTGGGGCGCGTGGTCCGGCGCCGGCATGGTCACGCCCGAGGTGGCGCGGCAGTTCGCCGAACGCGGCGTCGGGATGGTGGACGTGCCGTCCGGTCGGCTCGCGGCGCTGGATGAGATCGTCCGCGACGGCGGGCGGGGCATGCGCGTATTGATCGGTCCGGGTCCGTGGGTGGCGGAGGCGGAGCGCGGCCCGGCCGAGCTGCGCATCGATTCGCCGCTGCTGGCGAGTCACCGGGCGTGGCGCGAATCGGACGAGCTGCTCGAGGCGCGCGTGCAGCTCGATGTGGAGCGCTTCGCCTACCTCTCCGATCACCGCATCGAAGGCAAGCCGGTTCTGCCGATGACGGTCGCGATGGAGATGATGGCCGAACTGGCCGCGGCCGGTCAGCCCGACATGCAGGTGCAGCGCATCCACGACGTCCGGCAGCTTTCGGGAGTCATCGTCTCGCGCTCGCGGCTCGATGCGGCGCTGCGGGCCGAGCGCATCGACCTGACCAGCGAAACGGCCGAATGGCGCGTGCGGCTGAGCGACGCGCGCAATCCGGGTCGGCCGCTCTACCAGGCGATGGTGCACATGAGTCGCGCCGGCGCGACGCCGGGCGCCGCTCCGCAGCTCGACGCGCTCGATGCGGCGTTTCCGCTCAGCCCGGCCGACGCCTACCGCAAGTGGCTGTTCCACGGTCCGGCGTTCCAGGTGGTCGAGCGGATTCACGGCGTCTCGGAGAAAGGAATCGACGCGACGATCCGACCGGGCTGCCGCATCGGTTGCGTCGGTCGGCACGCGCAGCGCGGCTGGCTGGTCGATCCGATCGCGCTCGATTCCGCTCCGCACCTGGCGAGCCTGTGGTCGCGCGCCGTGTATGGCACCACGCAGTTGCCCAGCCGTATCGCGTCGTACCACGCGTACGGCCCGATCGGCGACGGACCGCTTCAGGTCTACCTGCGGAGCCGTATCCGCAGCGACGGCACGAGCTATCACTTCGACGCCTGGTTCGTGCGCGAGGGGCGCGTGCTCGGCCGGATGGAGGGGCTGGAAGGCGCGGGCAACGAGGCGTTGAATCGAATCGCGCAGGGTGTCGGCTGATGGCGAACGGCACGGAGTCGCAGTCGCGCATCGCTCCGCCCGAGGACATCGCGATCGTGGGAATGGCGAACCTGTTCCCGGGTTCGGACACGCCCGCGCGCTTCTGGCAGAACATCCTCGACAAGGTCGAGTGCGTGTCGGACCCGCCGCCCGACTGGCAGGCCGAGTGCTTCATCGACCCCAGCGGACAGCGGCGCGACCTGGCCTACACCGCGCGCGGCGGCTATCTGGGCGATCTGGCGCGTTTCGACCCGCTCCAGTTCGGCGTGATGCCCGCCAGCATGGAAGGCGCCGAGCCGGATCACTTCCTTGTGCTGAAGACCGCCGCGGCGGCGCTGCGCGACGCGGGGTTTCCCGAAGTCCCGCTGAACCGCCGGAAGTGCGGCGTCGTGCTCGGCCGCGGCGTCTTCCTGAACCGCGGACTGTTCACCTGGATCATGCAGGGCTACATGGTGGACCAGGCCCTGCGTGTCGTTTCGCAGATCGCGACCGACGCCACGCCAGAGCAGCTCGCGCGCATCCGCGCCGAACTCTCCGGAAACATCCCGCCGTTCAACGCTGACACCGTGCCGGGCATGACGCACTGCGTGCTGACCGGGAGAATCGCCAACCGCTTCGATCTCAACGGTCCGGCCTACACCCTCGACGCGGCCTGCGCCTCGTCGCTGCTGGCGGCCGAGCACGGCGTCGAGATGCTCCGCAGCGGCCGGTGCGACGCGGCGCTGGTCGGCGGGTCGCACGTGTCGAATCCGGGACTGGTCCAGCTTGCTTTCTGTCACCTCGGCGCGCTGAGCCGCAAGGGCCGCGTGGCGGCGTTTTCGGCCGAGGCGGACGGCACGCTGCTCGGGCAGGGCTGCGGCGTGCTGGTGCTCAAGCGTCTGAGCGACGCCGAGCGCGACGGCAACCGCATCTACGCGTTGCTGAAGGCGGTTGGGCTCTCGTCCGACGGCAACGGCGCGGGGCTGCTCGCGCCGCGGCAGGAGGGCCAGGAAATCGCCATCCGTCGCGCCTACGAGCGTGCGGGGCTCTCGCCCGCGACGGTCTCGCTGATCGAAGCGCACGGCACGGGCATCCCGCTGGGCGACGCGACCGAGCTGAAATCGCTCTCATCGGTGTTCGGGCCGCGCGGCGACGGCGGCGCCGACGTGGCGATCGGCAGCGTCAAGTCCATGATCAGCCACCTGGTGCCGGCCGCCGGCTCAGCGTCGATGATGAAGATCGCCCTGGCGTTGCATCACCGCGTGCTGCCGCCCACGCTGCATGCGGAGAAACTCGATCCAAAGCTCGGGCTGGACCAGTCGCGCTTCTACGTGAACACCGTCGCCCGCCCCTGGATTCACGGCGACGAGCGACACCCGCGCCGCGCCGGGATCAACGCGTTCGGTTTCGGCGGCAGCAACGCCCACGCCATCCTGGAAGAATACGTGCCGCGCGACGAGAGCGCGCTGCGCCGCGCCGAACCGCAATGGCCGGCCGAGCTGGTCGTCGTGCGCGCCGCCGGCCGTGAGTCGCTCCGCGCCCGATGCGAATCACTGGCAAGCTGGGTTGAATCGAACCCCAGCGCGAGCCTGCTCGACGTCGCCGCCGCGGTGTGGCGCGAGGAAGGCTCGTCGCGCATCGCCATCGTCGCGAAGTCGTGCGAAGAGCTCGTCCGCAAGCTGAAACACTCCGCCAAGCTGCTCGCCGAAGCGGATCGCGCGAAGATCCAGGACCGAAGCGGCATCTTCTGGTATTCAACGCCGCTGGCGCGCGGCGGACGCGTCGCGTTCGTTTTCCCCGGCGAAGGCTCGCAGTACGTGAACATGCTGGCTGAACTGGCCATGCGACTGCCCGAGGTGCGCCGGCAGTTCGACCTGACCGACCGCGCGTTCTCTCGCCTTTCCGGACGCGCGCCGCTCAGCCGCCTGATCTTCCCCGTTCCCGGCACGGAGGCACAGGCCGAAGTCGATCTCGTGCAACTCGGCGGCGCCGTAACGAGCGTGACCGCTGCCGGACGAGCGCTCGGCGCACTGCTGAACTGGCTCGAAATCTGCCCGGACGCGGTGCTTGGGCACAGCAGCGGCGAGTTCGGCGCGCTGATGGCCGCCGGAATCCTGCCGGCCGACGACGACGAGCAGTTGATCCGCGTCATCAACGAAGGCGCCGAGTCGGCTCGGGCGATGTCCGAATCCACGCTGGTGCCCCCCGCGGTGCTCACGTCCGTCGGCGGCGCGCCGCGCGAAGCCGTCGACGCGGTCGTCGCGGCGTCCGGGGGCCGCTTGCAGATCGCGATGGAGAACTGCCCGAATCAGCTCGTGCTGGTCGGGGATGAGGACGCGACCGCAGCCGCGCTCGACGGCTTGCGCGGCAAGGGCGGGCTGTGTGAGCGGCTTGCCTGGGGTCGCGGCTATCACACCGAGGCGTTCCGCCCTGCCACGAAGTTCATCGATCAGTTCTATCGCTCCATCGGTCTGCGCGCCCCGCGCATCGAGACATGGTCATGCGCGACGGCCGACCGGTTCCCGTCGGACCCTGCCGGCGTGCATGCGCTCGCGGTGAAGCAATGGCATTCGCCGGTGCGTTTCGCGCAGACGGTCCGAGCCATGCACGACGCGGGCGTGCGGGTGTTCCTGGAAGTCGGACCGCGCGGGAATCTCTCGGCCTTCATCGCCGACACGCTCGGCGACGCCGCGCACGCGGCGATTCCGCTGGACCTGCCACGAAAGAACGGGATCGAGCAGTTGTGCCGCGCGCTGGGCATGCTGGCGGCGCACGAGGTTCCGCTGCGCCTCGAGAAGCTCTTTGAACGGCGCGAGCCGAAAGCAATCGACCTGAAGACGTCGTTGACAAAGCCGCGCGTCGAGCCGCGCCTGCGTCTCGACCTTCCGGAATTCCGAGTGAGCGAGCAGGCCGCGGCCGCGCTGAAGCCACCGACGCGCTCGCCGCGCGCTTCGTCGACGCCGCAGCCGCCGGCCGGCGCTTCGCCGAATGGCGCAGCTTCGCCGACGACAGCGCCCGCCGTGCCAAACGCCGGCGCGCCGGTGAACGGCGTCGCTCCCGCCGCCCGGGCCGCGCAAACCGGCGGCCCGGCCAGCCCCCGGCAGATCGCCATGCTGGACTTCCAGCGGACCATGACCGACTTCCTTCGCGCGCAGCAATCCATCGCGGCCCGCATCGGGGCACGGGGCGCAACGTCTCAGCCGCAGCGCGCCGCGCCGAGCGTGGACGCCGCGATCGCGCCGCCGCGATCCCATCCGCAGCAGGCCGTTCAATCGCCCGCGCCCGCTGCGCCGCTCCCGTCCGCGCAGGCGAAGCAGGCGCAGCCGACCGCTGCGCCGGGTTCTGCCGCGACCGCGACTTCGGCGACGAAGGTCGAGTCAGCGTCCGGGGCGCGGTCGATGCCTTTCCTGCATGCCGTGCTCTCGCACGAGCCGCGGCTCAGGCTGGTCGCCGAATGCGAGTTGGACGTCGATCGATATCCGTTCCTGCTCGATCACACGTTCTTCGGCCGGCCGGTGTCCACGCGGAATCCGCGGCTGGCGGGCCTTCCGGTGGCGCCGCTCGCCCTGACGCTGGAGCTGGGCGCGGAGGCGGCCGTCGCGCTGGGCGGCGCGAGCGTGGTGGCCATTCGCGACGTGCAAACCAAGGGCTGGCTGGCGATGGACAAGTCGAGCCGGCGCGTCGCGATGCAGGCCGAAGCCCGCTCGCCGCACGAGATTCACGTCGTGGTGAGGGAGGCGGACAAGGAAGGCCTCAACAGCGAGATCATCGAGGCGGTCTACGAGCTGGGCGCCGAGCCGCAGCCGCTGGGGGCGGCGCGCGTCGAGAACCGCGCGACCGCGAGCGCTCCGTGGGCGCGCGACCTCTACGGACGAACGCTCTACCACGGACCGCCGCTGGCCGGGCTGGTTTCCGTCGAGCGCTGCGACGCTTCCGGCGTGCTTGCGACGGTGCAGCAGCCCTCGGCGCCGCTCGCGGGGGCGGATGGCCAGCCGCTGGCGCTTGTGCTGCCGGTGGCGATGCTGGACACCGCCGCGCAGACGCCGTCGCTCGTCAATGCGAACTGGTCGCTCGACGATCCGTTCGTGGAAAACGTCTATCCCAACGGCTTCAAACGGCTCGAGTGGCATCTCGACTCGCGCTGGGCGCGCGCGTCGCTGACGGCCGTGGCGCGCGTCGAGCGCGACGGCGCGCAGCTCCGGTCGGACGTCGAATTCACTGCCCCGGATGGAACCGTGGCGCTGCGTGCGCTGGGCCGCACCGACCAGGTGGTCGCATTTCCGTCGTGGGTCTACGGCGGATATCGCTCGCCGCGGCGAATCACCGCGACGCGCGACCTGACCGAGCTTTTCCACGACGCGCCGCTGCCCGGCGCGGTGCGTGTCTGCGGGCTTCTCCGCCCGGCCGACGCGATTCTGCTCAGCCGGATCTGGACGCTCGTCCTGGCGCGCCTGCTGCTGAGCGAACGCGAGCTGCGCGCCTTCGGTACGCGCAGCGGCACGCCCGTCTCGAGGCTCTCGTGGCTGCTGGGTCGTGCCGCGGCGAAGGACGCCGTGCGGCGCTTCGCGGGCGCCGAAGCGGGCGAATCGACGCTGTGCCTGGCCGACGTGGAGATTGAAACCGACGCGTTCGGAAAGCCGTCTGCCTCGATCGGCGGCGGAGCGACCCCGCTGATTTCGCTGTCGCACAAGGAACGTTACGCCGTGGCGGCGGCCGGCGACCCGATGGCGCTGGCCGGACTTGGCATCGATCTCGAAGTCGCGAAGCGCCCGGCGGACGAAGTGCTCGCTGACGCGTTCAGCGACGCCGAACGCGCGCGGATTCGCGCCGCCGGCGACGGCGAGCTGGGCGAAGACGCCGCGCTGGCGATGGCCTGGGCGGCGAAGGAGGCGGCCGCCAAGTCGCTGGGACGCGGGCTGCTCGGGGGTCCGCGCAGCGTCGAGGTCACGGCATTCGACGGCGCGACCGGCCGGCTGTCTGTCGCGCTGAGCGGCGAGCTGGCGACCGCGGCCGGCTCGCTCGGGCTTGGGGATCGCCTCGAAGCTTTCGCGCGCGTGCACGACGATCATGTGATCGCGCTGTGCGCGCCGGGCCGCGGCGGCAAGGGACGTTGAGCATGCGGACATTCCTGATCGGACTGGACGGCGCGACGTACACCGTGCTCGACGCGCTGGTGAACGCAGGACTGATGCCCAACCTGGCTCGCTTCTATGCAGAAGGCGCGCGGTGCGAACTGACCTCCACGCCCGTTCCGATCACGCCGCAAGCCTGGACCACGCTCTCCACCGGCCGGAACGCCGGCCAGCACGGATTTCACGACTTTGTGCAGTTCAAACCCGGACCGCACGGGATGTTCCTGCACATCAACAACAGCCGCGACATTCAATGCGAGAGCCTGTGGCAATACGCGTCCCGCTGCGGGCGGCGCGTCACCGTGCTGAACTACATCGGCCTCGCGCCGCCGCAGCCGATCCACGGGCACAGCATGCCGGGCTTCACGTCCGGCCGGCACCTGCGGCGATCGAGCTGGCCGGCGAACCTGTTCGACTCGCTGAGACAGGTGGAGGGGTTGGACGTCAACCTGCTCGGCATGGACCTGGAGATCGAGCGGCAGGCGCTCTCGGCGATGCCGGCCGATCAGTGGATTCCCTGGATCGAGCACCACATCCGCCGCGAGGCGGTCTGGTTCCGCGTGTTCGAGCATCTCGCCACGCACGAGCCCAGCGACCTGACCGCGATCGTCGTGGACGGCGTGGACAAGGTCCAACACTTGGCCTATCCGTTACTCGACCCGAACACCGCGCCGACCTCGCCCGACGACTGGCAGCGCGACGTGACGATGGCTTGCCGGCGATACTTCGCGCAGGTGGACGCGCTGCTCGGCCGCGTGCTGGCGATGGCCGGCGATTCGGCTCGCGTCTTCATCGCGTCGGATCACGGCTTCACCGCCTCGACCGAAATCTTCTACGTCAATCGCTGGCTGGCGGAACAGGGCTGGCTGCGGTGGAAAGGCGACGTCGCGCCCGACGCGCGCCAGCAGCAGTATTCCGAGCGGCTGGGTGAAGACGCCAACGCGATCGACGTTTCCGCAAGCCGGGCCTACACGCTCGCCCCCAGCACCAACGGCATCGTGATTCGCACGTCGCCCCAAGAATACGACGCGTTCCGCGCGGAGTTGATCCGCCGGCTGCTCGCCGCGACCGCTCCGGACGGCGGCAACGTGGTCACGTCCGCTCGCAAACGCGAGGACGTGCTCCGCGGTCCGCATCTCGGCCGAATTCCGGACGTGTTGCTCACGCTGCGCGATCACGGATTCGTCTCGGTGCTGAACGCGCACGACTGGCTTGTGCCGCGTTCTGCGCCGATCGGCACGCATCATCCGCAGGGAGTGCTCCTGGGCGTGGGACCGGGAATCGTCGCCGGGGCGCGGCTGAACAGCCACGACATCCTGGACGTCGCGCCGCTGCTGGCGCACAGCGTCGGCCTCGAAATCCCGCGGGAGTACGAGGGCGCAGTTCCAGCCGGCTTTTATCAGTCCGATTACCTGGCGCAGTTCCCGATCCGCGTCTCCGCGAGCGCGCAGACCGGCGCTTTGCAATCTCAGCCGGCAAGCAGCGAGGACGATCTGGATGATGAGGAACGCGCCATCATGATCGACCGGCTGCGAAGCCTGGGATATATGGAGTCCGCGGACGGGCGATAGATCGCGCGCCGCCGGCTGGACGAAGTCGTCCGGCTTGCGGCGCATCAGGGTGACATGGTCGCGTACGCAACGACAGAGCGATGCTCGACGCCGCTGTGCGGCGGGCACTTCCGGCGCATCGCCGAACGCGGGTTCGGGGACGGTCGCAACCACTACGCCTATTGCTACGCCTGGTTCAATGACCACCTGTACATCGGCACCAACCGCGATTTGCTGGTTCTGCTGAAACGCCGCTTCAAGTTCGAAGTGCCCATGGCTGTCTGGCCGGTGCCGGTGCCCGAGCAGATCGACCCGCAGAACCTCTGCGCGGAAATATGGCGATACAGCCCGACCCGCGAGCAGTGGAAACGCGTGTACCGATCGCCGCTCGTGCCGGGCCTCGAAGGTCGATCCGTGCCGCTGGCGGCCGGCTTCCGAAACATGGCCGCGTTTCAGGGCCGCAGCGATCCGTCGCCGACGCTCTACACGATTCCGAGCTGTGGTTCCTTCGGCGCGGGCGTCGTGCTCATGCGCTGTGTCGACGGCGAGACGTTCGAGCCGGTGAGCGAGCCGGGAATGGGCCTGGGCAATGACAACATCACGTCGTTCCGGGGCGTCATCGCGTTCAAGGGGCGACTCTTCGCGACGCCGTCCGGATCGCGCGGCGCGAACCCGAACGTCTCGCACCACGCCGCGATCCTGTGCAGCGACGACCCCGTTCGAGGAAACTGGCAAGTCGCCAATCCGCACAGCTTCGGCGACCCGTCGAACCTCAGCATTCACGACATGGCCGTCTGCGGCGAGTTCCTCTACGCCGGGACGATGAACGTGCGCGAAGGGTTTCAGGTCTGGAAGACCGACGCCCTGGGCGAGCCGCCGTTCCGCTGGACCCAGGTGCTCGACCGCGGCGCGGACCGCGGACCGCTGAACCAGGTCGTGGTCTCGATGTGCGAACTGAACGGCGACCTCTACATCGGAAGCGGCATCCAGAACGGCGGACATGACCGGATGAACAACGTCGGACCGGCCGCGGGTGAAGTCATCCGCGTGCGGCCGGACGACTCGTGGGAACTGTCGGTCGGCGACGCGCGCTGGACGCGGCACGGCCTGTCGATTCCGACCAGCGGGATGGGGCCGGGCTGGGACAACCCGTTCGCCGGCTACATCTGGCGGATGTGCGCGCACGACGGCTGGCTCTACGTGGGCACGTTCGATTCGTCGGCGTTCCTGCCGTATGCCCGGCTGGACGAGCGAACGTCCAAGCTCCTGGACGCGAGCATGATCGACCGCTACCTGCGGGCGCGCGGCGGGGCCGAGCTGTGGCGGACGCAGGACGGTCGAAGCTGGACTCCGGTGACGCGCAACGGCTTCGGCAATCCGTACAACTACGGGTTCCGCGCGCTGGTGTCGTCTCCGCACGGGCTGTTCGTGGGCACCGCCAACCCGTTCGGACCTCAGGTGGCAGTCCGCACCGCGTCGGGCTTTCGCTACCAGGACAATCCGCGCGGCGGCATCGAGGTCTATCTCGGCCGCTCCGGTCACGCCGGCGTGCGCGACGGCGACGAGCTGACGCCGATCCGAGCGCGGGCCGAGCTGTCGCCGCAGTCGGCGCGGCGGCTGCGGGTCAGCTCGCTCGACTTGCCTGAAGCACCGCCCAGCCGGCTTGCGCAGGACGCGGACGATTGCGACGTCGGCGCGCCGGACGCCCCGGGTGTCTTCGGCAACGCGGTGGCCGGCGCTTCGAGTTGCGGCGTCGAAGATTACTTGTGGGATCCGCTGATGCGTCTCGCACTCACGCGCGAGCACTCGGACGGCGCGCAGGACGTGGAACGCGAGTTGGACGAGTACTTCGGCGGTCGGCTGCGCTGCGCCGGGCTCTGGCTGGACGCTGGCGACACGCCGCGCTCGGCTTCCGTGGCGCTGCTCGACGAGCTGATCGACGCCGCGCTGCCCGTCGGAGCGCCGGCGGAGAGCCGCAGCGCACTGCTGATCGCGCCGGCCCCGGTCGAAGCGGCGCAGCAGGCGCGTGCCCGCCGAAGCGAGTGGGAATTCACCACGGTGTTCCGCGCCCCGGCGAAACGCGAAGAGAAGCGGATGCTCTCGGGCGTGGCGACGTTTCTGGCGTGCCGGAGCGATTCGCTGCGATTGCCGCCCGGGAGGTTCGACGCGGTGATCGCGCTCGAGCCGTGCGCAGGAGCGAGCCTTGCGAGCGTGGCGGTGGCGTGCGCCGGCGCGCTGCGCCCGGGCGGGACGCTCGCGCTGGCGGAGCTGCTGTCGGCGCGCGTGCTTCCGGGCGTCGCATCGGCTCAGGCCGACGCGACCCAGTGCGCGGTGGACGCGCTGCGGGCGGCCGGCCTGTGCGACGTGCGCGTCCAGGACATCGCCGCGAGCGGGTGGATTCGGTTCTGCCGGCACAGCCGACTGTACTTCAGTCTTCGCCGCTTTCTACAGCAGATCGATTCGCAGACGCAGCAGTCCGTGCTGCGCGCGCTGCCCGGCGGCTTGGAAGGCGTGGCGGCGCACGTGTTGTGCTATGCGAACAAACCGAAGGGAGCCTGACGGATGGTGCAGATACAGCCCGTGAACACGACCTACGAGCCGTTCAGCCGCGAGCCTGAGTACATCGAGCTGAACCGGGCGTTTGTGCAGCGGCAGAACCTGTCGCGCGTGCGGCGCTTCCTCGACCTGGCGTGCGGCACCGGCACGGTCAGCGAACACCTGCTGGCCGCGTCGCCCACCGCGCACCTGAACGGCGTGGACTACGACCCGGTACAGATCGACCTCGCCTCGACGCATTTCCGCGAGCTCGGCTACGAGGTGCGGCGCGGCTTCGAGATCACCGAGGATCGCGTCCACGGCAAGCCCGTGCTCGTCTTCGGCGTCAGCAGCGCCGACGAACTGCCGTTTCCCGATGCGACGTTCGACTCCGTTACGATCGCCAACGCCATCCACGTCATGCCGGACAAGTCGCGCTTCGCCCAGGCCGCCGCCCGCGTGCTTCGGCCCGGCGGCGTGTTCGGCTTTAACTCCGTTTTCTATGCCGGTTCGTACCCGAAGGGCACCGAGCGGCACACGTACGAATGGCTGAAAGAGGCGACGCGATACATCGAGGCGAAAAACGCACGGCTCCGCGCCGCCGGTCAGCCGACCATCCAGCGAAAGCACGGCACCACGCGCGGCGCGTTCCAGAATCGCTGGCTGAACCCGGGCGAGTGGACCGATCTGCTGGCCGCGGCGGGCCTGAAGGTGCACGATTGCTTCGAGCGGACCGTCGAGATGGACGAGCGCTGCCTCGCGGCGGTCGGCGCCTATGGCGGGCTGGCTGAAGTGGTCATGAGCGGCTACCCGGTGGCCGAGGCGTCCGAGGCGCTTCAGGCGACCGCCGGACTGGCGCTGCGAAACTCCGGGCTGACGCGCCTGCCGCGGAACTGGCTGGAAATCTGGGCGACGCGGGTCGGCTGAGTCGGCGCGGCGCAAACGAAAATCGAGACGGCCGCGCGGCGCGGCCGAGCGAGTGGAATCTGGCGAAAGGACGGTGTGGGATGACGGCGCACGCATCCGCTAACGGCGTATTCGAGAAAATGGTCACGATCGTCAAGGACATGACGGCGGACTGGGACACCGGCTTCGACGGCGCGATCTCGGGCGACACGAAGCTGATCCAGGATCTCGGTTTTGAGTCGATCGACGTGGTTCATCTGGTGGTCGCGATCGAGACCGGCTTCGGGCGCAGCGACCTGCCGTTCGAAGAGCTGCTCATGCGGGACGGTCGCTACGTGGATGAGCTGACGATTCGCGACGCGGTGAATTTCCTCCAGAAGCACCTGTAGCGAACCAGCGTGAGAACGGGCGGCGAATCAGCATGCATCGAACGATCCTGATCGGACTCGACGGCGCGACGTGGGACGTTCTCGACCCCATGATGTCCGCGGGGCACATGCCGGCGCTCTCGACGCTGGTTGCCGGCGGCGTCCGGGCCGACTTGCGCTCCACGCCGCACCCGCTCACGCCTCCGGCGTGGACGACGCTGATGACCGGCGTGAATCCCGGCCGGCACGGCATCTTCGACTTCCTGCGGGCCGAGCGGCGCAAGGGCGGCGCGTTCTTTACGCTTCACAATTACAACGACATTCGCTCCGAGACGATCTGGTCGATCGTCAGCCGCTCGGGCGGGCGCGTTGTCAGCGTGAACTTCCCGCTGCTCTCGCCGCCGCCGGCGGTGAGCGGCTCGATCGTCCCGGGGCTGCTGTCGTGGAAGCACCTGCGCGCCAACGTCCACCCGCCCGAGCTGTACGACGAGATCAAGGCCCTGCCGGGCTTCGACGCGCGAGAGATCTCCTGGGATTTCGAGCACGAAAAGAAAGCTCTCCAGCACATCCCCGACGACGAAGCCGAGGAATGGGTGCGCTGGCACATTCACCGCGAGCAGCACTGGTTCCGCGTGGTCGAGCACACGATGACGCGCGAGCCGGCCGACCTGATCGCCGTGATGTTCGACGGCGTCGACAAGCTCCAGCACGCCTGCTGGCGCTTCCTCGACCCGCGCCTGCCCGATGCGACCGAATCGCCGTTCGGCCAACGCATGGCCGAGCTGTGCCGCGAATACTTCCGCGAACTGGACACGTTCATCGCGCGAATCGTCGAGCGGGGCGGGCCGGAGTCGCGCTTCTTCATCGCGTCCGACCACGGTTTCGGCCCGACCGACCGCGTCTTCCGAGTCAACAACTGGCTGCATCAGCACGGCTACCTGGAGTGGCCGACCGCGGACGACGCCCGGTCCGGCGGCGTGCGCGCTGCGCATCACGTCGCCTTCGACATCGCCCGGACGCGCGCCTACGCGCAGAGCGGCGCGACCAACGGCATTCACATCCGCGTCTGCGAGACGCCGGGCGACGGCGGCGTCCCCGCGGAAGAGTACGACGCGTTCCGCGAGACGCTCATCGCGCAGCTCCTGGCGATTCGCGATCCGGACACCGGCCGGCCGATCGTCCGCGAGGTGCTGCGGCGCGAAGACGTCTTCCCCGGACCGCAGATGCAGCGCGCGCCGGACCTGACGCTGGTGCTCTTCGATCACGGTTTCGTCTCGGTGGTGCGCACCGACGAGATCATCTGGCGTCGCCCCAGCGTCACCGGCACGCACTACCCGATCGGCGTGTTCGCCGCCGCCGGGCCCGGCGTCCGCCGCGGCGCGCGGCTGACCGAACAAAACATCCTCGACACGGCGCCGACGCTTCTGCACAGCCTCGGCCTGCCGATTCCGGATGACTTCGAGGGCGCGGTCATCCGCGACGTGTTCACGCCGCAATGGTTGAGCGGGCACACGGTGCGCTCCGGCGCGCACACGGTCGGCATCACCGCGGCGCCGACGCCCGAGCAGCCGACCGACTCGGCCGAGAAGGACGAGGAGATCATGGATCGCCTGCGTGCGCTCGGATATGTCGAGTAACGAGGCGACCGCGGCATGAAGGAAAGCCTGGCGGGGAAGATCGCCATCGTCACCGGCGGGACGGCCGGCATCGGGCGCTGCGCGGCCGGGCTGCTCGCCGAAGCCGGCGCGCGGCTGGCGATCGTCGCGCGCGATGAGACGCGCCTTTCGCGAACGTGCGACGAGCTGGGCGATGCGCTGCCGCTCAGGCTGGACGTTCGCAGCGAGTCCGACATGCGCGCCATGGCCGATGGCGCGCTCGAGCGGTTCGGGCGCATCGACATCCTGGTGCACTGCGCCGGCGTGCTGCGCTCGGCCGATGCGGGCCTGAAGCGGATCGACCAGGCGCCCACGGCGGAATGGGACTATGTGCTCGGCGTGAACCTCCGCGGCACGTTCCTGGCGAATCGAGCGGTGCTGCCGCAGATGATCCGCCAGCGCCGCGGCGACATCGTGAACCTGTCGTCGATGTCCGGGCGGCGGGGGCTCGCGTTCGACGCGCCCTATTGCGCGTCCAAATTCGCCGTGAACGGCCTGACGGAGGTGATCGCCGAGGAAGTGAAGTCGTCGGGCGTCCGCGTGTGCGCGCTGTCGCCCGGCACGTTTGACACGGAAGTGTGGCGTCAGGCCGGACCGCTGCCGCGACCCGGCAGCCTACCGCCGGCGCGACGCGTGGCCGACGCGATCCTGTTCCTGCTGTCGCTGCCGATCGAGGCGACGCTTCCGTCGGCCTGCATCGAGCCGTCGAACCCGATGGCCGAGACCGGATGGCGCGGCTCGTCGCGCGCGGCGCGACCGGCCGGGCGGGCTGCCGCCAGTGCAGGATGAGGAGTGCTACGTGAGTGATTCTGCGACAAGAGACGGGCTGCCGCTCGCGAGTCAGGTGGTGATCGTCACCGGCGGAGCCGGCGGCATCGGGACGTCCGTGGCGCGGGCGGTCGCGTCGGATGGCGCGTCCGTGGTCGTGGCCGACGTGAACGAGGCGCGCTGCGCCGACATCGCGCGCGAACTCGAAGCGCTGTCGCCGTCCGGCGCAAGCGGCCACCTGGCGCTGCGGCTCGACGCGCGCGATGAAGGCTCGAACGCCGCGATGGTCGAGACGACCATGAGCCGCTACGGTCGGATCGACGCGCTCGTGGCGTGCGCCGGAATTCTCCGCGGGCGCAATCAACCGCCGAAGCCGATCGTGGACATCAGCGCGGACGAGTTCGACGAGGTGATCGCGGTGAACCTGCGCGGCGTGTACCTGTCGAACCGCGCGGTGCTGCCGGTCATGATCCAGCAGCGAAGCGGCAACATCATCAACGTGTCGAGCGTGCAGGGACTGGTCGGACGCGCGTTCGACGGCCCGTATTGTGCGTCGAAGTTCGGAGTGATCGGGCTGTCGCAGGCCGTGGCCGAGGAGGTGAAGAGCTACGGCGTAAAGGTCCAGGCGATCATGCCGCACGCGGTGGATACGCCGATGTGGGACCAGAACGGACCGGTGCCCAAGCCCAGCTACGCGCTGCCGCCGGAGCGGATCGCCGAGGTCGTGCTCTTCATGCTGCGCCAACCGGCGGATACCGTGCTCACCGGCGTGATGATCGCGCCGCTCGGAGCGCGGAAACGGAAGAAATCACCGGGCGAAGCCGAGACGCCCGCCGCCAAGTAATCTCGCGGATCGCTGTCGAAAAGGACCATGGAATGAGACGCCGCCCCCTGGTTAACCTCTTCCGCGTCACGGTCGGAATCACCCTCGCCCTGCTGGGTTGCCGCCGCGCGACCGCTCAGCTACCCGTCCACGCGAACGAATCGGCCGACGTCGATTTTACGATTCAGCACGACGGCATCGAGCGGCGATATCTCGTGCACGCGCCATCCGGCTGGGACGGCAAGTCGGCCTTGCCGGTCGTCCTGGCGTTCCACGGCGGCGGCGCGCGGGCAGAGGTGCAGCGTTCGCAGAGCCGAATGAACGCCACGTCCGATCGGCATCAATTCCTGCTGGTCTATCCGGACGGGACCGGCCCCACGCGACGTCGGATCTTCCGCCGCGAAGAAGTCGGAATCCTGACCTGGAATGCCGGGCTGTGCTGCGGATCCGCGGTGCAGCAGAACGTGGACGACGTGGGCTTCGTCCGCGCGCTGCTGGACGATTTGCCGCGGCGCTACCCGATCGATCTGCAGCGCATCTACGTCACCGGCATGAGCAACGGTTCGATGTTCGCGCACCGCGTCGCGGTGGAGCTGGCGGACCGCATCGCGGCCGCCGCGCCCGTCGCTGGAGCGATCATGATCCGCGACTTGGCAAAAAAACCGTCGCGCCCGGTGCCGATCCTATACTTTCATGGGGAGCGGGACCCCAGCGCAAAATTCGACGGCGGACCCGGGCGACTCGACAAGACGCCCCATCGCAGCGTCCGCGAGACCGTCGACTGGTGGGTTCGGGCCAATCACTGTGGCGAAAAGCCCGTCGAGACGCGCAAAGACCGCGACTATGTCCTGGAGCGCTACGAACCTGCGACCGGCCAGAACGGCGCGCCGGTCGAGTTTGTGCGCCTGCCGGAAGGCGGGCATACCTGGCCCGGCGGATACGACGTCACGGCGCGGCTGGGAACCGGGAAACTGATCGAAACCGTCGATGCGAACGAAATGATGTGGCAGTTCTTCGCTCGACATCGCCTGGAAAGCCCGACGGCGGGTAAGCCGTCCGGCGGCTAGGCGGGGCGAATCCGGGGCAAGCGACTCCGCCCGCCGGCGCGCGAACGACTGTGCGCCGACGGCGGATTTCGACAGGACGGTCGCGGGCGTTCTTGCGGCCGAGGACAGGGCGACGTTCTAGGAGTTGAGCATGCGAAGGGAATCCGGACGGACGTGCTGCGCGCGGTTGTATGGCGGGTGCTTGTCCGTCGCGCTGCTCGCGGCGTCGCTGTCGGCGGGCGAAATCCGCGGTTTTCGGTTCGAAGACTTGAATCGAAACGGGAACTACGACCCGGGCGAACCGGGCATCGGCAACGCGCCGATCTGGGCCGACTCCAACGGCAACGGGCGCGTCGATCCGGGCGAGCCGGCCGTTTTGACCGATTCGACCGGCGCCTACGCTCTGACCGGCCTGTCCGCGGGTCGATACTTCGTCGGCGCGCTGCCGCAGACGGCGCTAATGCCGGTCGGACCTCAGCCTCCGTCGCTGCTCGATCCGGTATTCATCCTCACGCGCGGCGGTCCGCGCGTGTTCGTCGCGGAAGATCTCAACAACGACGGCTATCTCGATCTCGTCACTAGCAACAACTACGAGAAGAGCATTTCGGTCGCGCTGAGCGGCCCGGGCGGGACGTTCGGGCTGGCGACGCACTACGACGTGGACCGCTCGCCCCGCTTCGTGCTCGCTGGCGACTTCAACGAAGACGGCTGGAAGGACCTGGCCGTCAGCAACCAGCGCGCCGGCAACATCTCGGTGCTGCTCAACAACGGCGACGGCACGTTCGGCGCGCAGACGTTGTATCCGTGCGACGACGAGTCGTTCATGATCGCCTCCGGCGATTTCAACGAAGACGGGCACCTCGACCTCGTCGTCATCAACCAGTTCGGCAACAGCGTCACCCAGCTCGATGGCGCCGGCGACGGCACGTTCACCGTCGTCCGCACGTTCTTCGTCGGACTCTGGCCGCACGACATCGTCGTCGAGGACATCGACCGCGACGGACACCTGGACATCGCCGTCACGAACTTTCTCGTACGCTCGGTCGCGCTCATCTGGGGTCGCGGCGACGGCACGTTTGAAGAAAACGAATACCTCGCGGTCGGCGACCGCCCGCTGCACAGCCGCATCGCCGACCTCGACAAGGACGGCCACCTCGACATCGTGGTAGACAACCGCTTCTCGAACAACGTCATGGTCATGTATGGCGATGGGCAACGGAACTTTACGCCTGCCGCGGTCTACCCGACCGGCGAACAGACGCACGACGTGTCGGTCGCCGACGTGAATCAGGACGGCTGGCTCGACCTGGTCGTGGTCGGCTACCTCAGCAACGACGTGACCGTCTACCTGAACACCGGGCTGCGCGATTTCGAGCTCAAGGGAATCTACAACGTCGGCGGCACGGCCCCCCTGTTCGCCATGCCGGTCGATCTGAACGAGGACGGCGCGCCGGACCTGGCCGTGAACAACTACGAAAGCGGCACGATCACGACGCTCCTTAACGCCGGCGACGGTTCGTTCGCACACGACGCCACGTACAACGTCGGTCCCGATCCGCGCTCGATGATCCTGGCCGACATCGATCTCAACGGCCGAATCGACGTGGTCACCGCGGCGATGCAGAACTTCCGCATCGCGATCCTCTACAACCTGTTCGGACGTCGCATCGTCACGTTGGCGCAGGCCTCGGACGTGATCCAGAACGTCGACTTCGGGCAGCGGCGGCTGACCGGACAGTCCGAGCCGCCCTCCGGCGGGAACTCGTTCAAGGTGCGCGTCGGCGAGACGCAGTACCAGACCGTCACGCGGAACGTGGCCGTGAACGAGACCGTCTGGCCGGTGAAGGTCAGCCGCACGAGCGGCGAGGGCACGAAGCTGGTTTCGGTGCGCGCCGTGCTGGTCGAAGGCGATCCGAACTTCTGGGATGTGTCGCTGAGCCGCGCGTCCGTGCTGCTGGGTCCGCCGCCGACGCGCTCGCGCGCTGACGTGAACAAGCCGGGCATCCTTCTGAACCGCCTCGGCGACGGCGCGGTCGATGACGACGACCTCGCGATCTTCGAAGGCTGCTTCACCGGAGACGGCGTGTCTGTCAGCGCCGCCGCTCAGGGCGATTGCATCCAGCTCGACCTGGACGGCGACCTGGACATCGACGACGACGATCGCGCGATTCTGCTCGACGAATGGACCGGACCGCGGCCGATCCCCTGGCAGCAGGTGCTCGAGCTGCGCGTGCAGCCGAAGGCGTCCGTGCCGCATGGATCGATCGCCAAAGTGCAGATCTTCGCCGAGGAGGCCGGCGGCGGCGAAGAACACTCCGTGTTCGCCTACGCGCGGCGCGTGTTCTACGACCCGGGCATCTCGCCGATTCAGCGGGTCGATTTCACCGTCGAGCGCAGCGAGAAGCCCATCTTCGCGCGCGACGTGCGCTTCGACCTCGCCGCCTTCAGCAAGGGCGCCGCCAGCGACGTCATCAACGTCTCCGTCGAGCCCGTCCCGGGCTTCACGTTCACGATCCGCAGCGCCGCCACGCTCCAGCCGCAGACCAGTTTCCCCACGGCGCCCGTTCCCGAATCGCCGTCGTTCCCGGGCAGCATCGCGCCGATCTATCTGGACGTGCGCGCGCCGGCCAACTGGCCGCGCGGATCCGAGGCGACGATTCGCGTAACGGCCACCAGCGCCAACGGCGGCATGTCGAATTCGTACGATCTCAAGGTCTTGAAAGTCGGCGCGCTGTGGTGCCCGTCCGACCTCCTGCTGCCGGATGGCCGGCGTCACCGCGCGGCGCCCGGCTCAAACGCCAGCTTCGGCTTCCAACTCATGAACCCGCTCCCGCAGGCCAGAACGCTGACCGTCACCGCGTCCCCGATCGACCCGGCCGACCTCAACGGAGACGAGGTCTTCGATCTGGACGACTTCCTGCTGTTCGCTGGCTGCTTTGGCGGTCCGGACGAGCCGCCGCCGCCCGGCTGCGATCCGCAGGTGTTCGAGTGGTGCGATTCCGATCACGACGGCGACGTGGACCTGGTGGACTTCGCGGAGTTCGCGGCCGTGCATTCGCCGGGGACGATGGAATTCTCCCAAACACAGTTCACGCTGCAACCCGGCCAGTCGGCCGAGTTCTCTGCGCTGCTGAACGTGCCGGCGACGGCGCGTCCGGGCGGTCGCATCGATTGGGCGTTCCGCCTGTTCGACGGTCAGACGCTGCTCGCGTCGAGCCGCGTAGGCGCCCGCGTCGATCCGACGCCGAAGGTCATCTACACGTCGATCGACGCGCTCGCGCCGGAGTACATGTACCTGAACGCCGCCGGCACAGGCCCGGGCGCGCCCGGCGACTGGCTGATGCCGAACGTGCAGGCCTTCATGCAGCAATCGACGACGTATTCGGGCGCGTTGTCGGATATTCCCAGCGCCACCGACCACAACCAGGTCGGCGCGATGACGGGCTCGCACCTCGGCACGTCCGGCATCGGCTGCCTCGTGGCCTATTACTACGGGCGGCAGGCAGACGGCATTTCCGACATTCGCGTGCCCAGCACCGAACTCCTGCGACACGGCGAGCACGGCGACGAGGTGCTGAGCCTGTTCGACGTCGCGCGGCAGGTCGATCCGCTCGCCTACTCCGCGTACCTGACCGGAAAGTGGTGGGTGGACAACTACGTCGTCGGCGACAAACCCAGCGGCGGCGGCAGCCTTAGCGTCGATGGCGGCGGCTGGCCGTACTACTGCCCCGCGCCCGAGCCGCACACCATCGGCGACCCGCCCTCGGACGACGACGCAGCGCTTGATCCGCCGCTGCCCGAGTGGATCGCAAACTGGGGCACCACGCCGGGCCTGTTCCCGAGCGACCGCTGGGTGATGGAAAGCTCGCTGAAGATGCTCACGTTCGAGGATCCGGACGTCATGTTCATCCTGCTGGCCGGTGTGGACGACGCCGGACACATGATGGGCGGCGCGTGGAACCCCAGCGACTGGGACACGCGCGGTACGCCGTCCACCTGGGACGACGTGCATCTCACCAGTCCGCGCGCCGTCCGCGAGGATAAGCTCGACGAGGTGCGCGAGGCCGACGCGGTGTTCGGCATGTTGCTCGACGAGCTGGATCATCGCGACCTGCTCGACCGATCGTACCTCGTGCTGCTGTCCGACCACGGCATGATCTCCGTCTCGCCGCATCGCGCCGACGTGATGCGCCTGCTCGAGTCCAACGGCTACAACCACAAGGACGACTTCGTCGCCAACGCCGGCGGACCGATCGGGTACTTCTTCGGCATCGCCGAGGATCGCGAAGCGCACTTCGAATGGGTGCTCGAGAACAGCCCGTCGATCGTGCCGGGCTACGAGACCAATCCGTGGGTCATCATCAACCAGCAGGAGATGCTCACCGGCATCGACGCGCACACCGGCATCCAGTTCTCCGACCCGGGCGAGATGTACAGCGAGTACTTCGTCGAGCACACCGACGGGCAGCCCGACGTGGCCGATTGGCCGGATTTCCTGATCCTCTTCCTGGACGACGCCCAGATTCAACCCATGCACTTCGAACCCGTGCTCGGCGAGGAGAATGACCTGAACGGCGACGCCTTCCAGGGCGGACACGGGTTCTTCGCCACCCAGCCGAACGTGCTGGTCATCTCCGGCCCGCGCGTGCCCGCCGGACAGGTCGTGCCCGACACGCTTCGCTCGATCGACGCCGCGCCGACGCTCTACCGGCTGCTCGGCTGGCCGACGCCCGCGCACGTCGACGGAGCGCCGCTGCCCGGGATCGACTACCCGAAGCCGTGACGAACGAGGAAGATCGGCAACTTTTTCTCGAGCACGGCGGGCGCACCCGGCGATACGTGCTGCACGCGCCCGCCGGAGCCGATCCCGCGGCGCCCGCCCCCGTGGTCCTCGCGCTGCACGGCGGCGCCGGCTGGCCGGAAATTCTGCGCCAGCAATCGCGCATGAACGTCGTCGCCGACCGCTTCGGCTTCTACGTCGCCTACCCCGAAGGCACCGGCCGAACACGGATGAAGACCTGGAACGCCGGCACGTGCTGCGGCTATGCCGTCGAATTCGGCGTGGACGACGTCGGCTTCATTCGCGCCGTGATCGACGACCTGGACGTGTTCGCGCGAATCGACCGGCGGCGCGTCTATGCCTGCGGTATGAGCAACGGCGGCATGCTCTGCTATCGCCTCGCCTGCGAGCTCGCCGACCGAATCGCGGCCATCGGCGTCGTGGCCGGCGACATGGGCGTGGACGGGCCGATTCCCAGCCGTCCTGTGCCGATCATTCACTTCCACGGCCTGTTGGACGAGAACGCGCGGTTTTATGGCGGCGTCGGCAGCAACCAGGTCCAGCCGGCGCCGCATCGTTCCATCCCCGACACGATCGGCTGGTGGGCGAAGGCGAATCGCTGCGAGCCCGCGCCTGCGATCTCCCGCCACGACGAGTACGAGCTGCATCGCTTCCGGCCGCGCGCCGATGCGCGCGGCGCGCCGATCGACCTCTACGTGCTCCCGCGCGGCGGTCACACCTGGCCCGGCGGCGAAGACGTCACCGCGCGTTTCAATACCGGTCCGCTCATCGAGACCGTTCCGGCCAGCGCGTGGATGTGGGAGTTCCTCCGCGAACACACGCTCGACCCGCCCTGACGCAACCGTGCTTCGTCGTGCCACGTGTCGCGCGCAGTTCCCGGCGTTCCTGCACCGTTTCGCGACAAGCCGCAACCAGCGTGCCTGCGCAGGGTCCAACTCTTGACGGCGAACGTAGAATAACAGGGGTAGTGCCGCTGTCGGCCGGTCGTGGAGGAGTCTGCAGCTCATGATCTCAACCGCGCATGCGCGCACACTCAGGCTCATCGTCGCGTCGGCGTTGCTTCCCGCGATCAGCGGGTGCTTTATCGTCGCCCCGGGCAACGACGGCGGAGACCGCGGCGACGGCAATGGCAACGGCGGCGGCGCGCTGCCCGGCATCGGAGTTCAGGACGGCGTGAACTTCACACACACCCTCCTGCATCGCGGGCAGATTCGGCGCTACTACGTGCATACGCCGCGCGGCTGGGACGGTCGATCTCCCCTCGCGGTCGTGCTGAACTTCCACGGCGGGCTGTCCAATCCGCAGACGCAGGCGGAGGCGAGCCAGATGAACGACCTGGCGGACGCCGAAGACTTCCTCGTTGTCTATCCCGAGGGCACCGCGCCCGGTCCGAATCTCCTGCTCGAGCAATACACCTGGAACGCGGGAAAGTGCTGCGGCTCCGCTTCGGAGAACGACGTGGACGACGTGGGATTCGTCGCGGAGCTGCTCGATCGGCTGCCGACGCAGTATCCGGTCGATGAGGATCGCATCTACGCGACCGGCATGAGCAACGGCGGCATGATGGCGCATCGCATCGGCGTCGAGCTGGCCGACCGCATCGCGGCCATCGCGCCGGTCGCCGGCGCGCTCCAGCAGGACGACCCGCCCGCGCCGTCGCGCCCCGTGCCGGTCCTGCACTTTCACGGGCTGCTGGACGAAAACGCTCCGTTCGACGGCGGCCAGAGTCAGAACGAAGGCAACCCGGTCGAGCAGAACTCCGTCCCCTACACGATCAGCTACTGGGTCGATGAAAACGACTGCGACCCGACGCCGACCATCACCGAGTTTGACGATTACGTAGAGGACACGTACGAGCCCGCCGGCGCAAACGGCGCGCCGGTGCGTCTGATCGTGCTCCCCGAAGGCGGACACACCTGGCCCGGCGGCGTGGACGTCACCGCGAACCTGAACACCGGACCGCTGGTCGAATCGGTCGACGCCAGCGCGATGATGTGGCAGTTCTTCGAGCAATTCTCCCGAAGCGACTGAGCGGCGCGCCGAATCACTCCGGCGCCGGACCGAGCACCGTCTCGCAGTCGGTCTCCACCGCGAACGGGGCGGCCGGCTCCACCGTCGTGTCGAACCAGCGGAAGCTGTAGTTCAGCCCGCCGTTGCCGGCCGGCGTCAGCGTGATCGTCTTGGTCCCCTCGAAGCCCAGATCGTCGTCCTGGAGGAAGCTGGTCGTGTTGATCTGAATCAGAATCTCATTCTCGGAGGCGTTCAGAATCGACACGGTGTCGGTGGAGGTGTAGTCGTAGAGCGTGATCGGATTGACCGCGCCCAGATAGTAGAAAAAGCTGTTGATCAGAATCTCGCCGTTGTCGCGAATCTCGACCACCAGATCCTGCTGATACTCGACCGGCTCCGAATCCGGAGCGCTGTTCGCCTGCGTGCATTCCAGCACTCCGATGAAACGCCCGGTCAGCGCGAAGACGTTCTCATCGGCGTTGTCGTTGCTGTTGTCGCCGCCGTTTCCGCCGGCCGGACACCCGCCGATCAACGCGCCGCAAAGCGTCAGGACGGTTGCTGCAAGCGTTCGCATGCTCCGCTCCAGAAAGGCCGCGGCGCGCACCGCCATCGAGCGCCGCGCGCCGAGGAATCGAGTATACCGGTCGCGATTCGCCCGATGCAAACGTTGTGGTTCATTGGCGTGAGCGCTCAGGAACCCATCGCGTCTGCCGGGTTTCCGAGCCTGCCCGCTCCGCGGCGCGGAAGCAGACGGATTCGCTCCGGCGCGCTCGCACTGTGGCATCATTCTGCCTGAATCACAGATTCGAGCCTACAACTGCGGTTCGCCGCACAGCGGATTCGACTCTCGCGGGATCTGAACGCTCGCCGTGCGGACGACAACGCGGCCAAATGGAATCGACCCCGGACGGCGCTTGCGCGCGCCCGAGGTCGATTGGCGAGGGCATCCGAATCTTCAGTGCCGCGGAGAGTGCGGCGCGCTAGTCGCAGGAGGTGCCGAAGTCGGTCAGCAGCGCCGACAGGTCGCCCAGGCCGACGTTCCCGTCGCCGTCGATGTCGCCGTCCTCGTGCCGCGAGCCGCCGAACGTGCCGAAGTTGGACAGCAGGATCGACAGATCCACCAGGTTGACGAGGCCGTTGCCGCTGATGTCCGAAGCGCACTGCGGCTCCGGCAGACCGCCCATCGCAAACACCTCGATCGGGGCGTTGAAGTCGGCGACCATCTGTCCGGTGAACGCGTTCACGCGAATCACCTGGCCGGAATTGTCGCTGATGAGCAACTCATCGTCATAGATCTGCATCGCGCGCGGAAACGGCGTGACGCCGAACGCCTGCTCGATCTGCCCGTTCGTCAGGCGGATGCGCGACACGATCCCGGCCGCCTCGGCCAGGATCAGGTGCGTGGCATCCGTCACCAACGCCTGCACGTCCGTGAAGCACACGCACGCGAAGTACGAATTCGCGCCGCTCAGCAGATCGACGCGCCAGACGCTGCCTTCCGACCCGCCGATGTAGGCATAGTCGCCGCGCACAGTCATCGAGCCGATTCCCTGCGGGATCTGCGTCTGGTAGAAGCCGACCTCCTGACCGGTGGTCGGATCGAGTCGGATGATCGAGCCGTCCGATCCGGACACCAGCAGTTCCTGACCGTGCGACGCCAGTGCTGTGGCGTCGTTCGAAACGCTGTAGAACATGCCGGGCTGAAGCGTCTGAAGGTCGAAGCTGTAGATGTCGCCCTGCGTCGTTCCGATGTACAGCGTGTTCTCGAAGACGATCATCGAGTCGATCGTCCCGCCGCACGTGCCGAAGAACTCGAAGTTGCCCTGCTGGGAATCGCCCTTCACAATCTGTCCGCCCGGACCGCCCAGGAAGACGTCCGCGGCAAATCCGGCGCCGCTCGTGAGCCCGGCTGTGGCCAGCGCAAGTCCGCGGATGAATTGGCTCCGTCGCATCATTCTGTGTCTCCTCATTCTGGAAGGAATTGCCCGTTTTCGACTCGGTCTGCGTCGCGCTCGATCGCCCGAGCCGCGGGAACGGCTCGGACGGGCGTGCGCGGCAACGCACGACTACGCTCCAACATTGCTAGCATTTTCCGCGCCGAACTGGTCGAGTACAGATGAAAGATTGCAAGTTATTTATGTATAATTGATTACGATCGGTTTGACAACCCAGCCGTAGCGGCACGCGGGAAGTTGCGCGAAATATCACGCTCTCGGCGCCATATTTAGCAGTTATGCGCGAATAGAAGCGTTTTGACTTTCAGCCGATCAGGTCGGGTCCGGGCTCGGCGGAACCGAGGCCGGGGCCGGACGGAAGCGCAATCCCCAGCCGCTTCATTCGTGAGCGGAGCGTCGATGGATTGATTTTCAGCAAGGCAGCGGCCCCGCGCGGTCCGGCGACTCGGCCGTTGCACAGCACGAGCGCGCGGCGGATGTGCGCGGCCTCGTTCTCGGTCAGGGATTCGACCGCCGGTCGCCCGCGCGGCGAGGGATCGGCCGACCGCGGCTCGTCCGGCGCGTCCGAGATGACCAGCTCGACTCCGTCGCAAAGGATCATGGCCCGTTCGATGACGTGCCGAAGCTCGCGGATGTTTCCTGGCCAGGCGCGTCCCAGCAGGTGCGCCATGGATTCCGGGCTGAGCCGTCGGACGCGCTTGCCCATGCGGCGGTTGAACTGCGCGATGAAGAACTCGACCAGCAGCGGGATGTCCTCGCGCCGCTGCGCGAGCGCGGGCACGTCGATCGGGAACACGGCCAGGCGATAGAACAAGTCGCTGCGGAACGATCGCGCCGCGATCATGGCGGAGAGGTCGCGATTCGTGGCCGCCACGACGCGCACGTCGACGCGCCGCGTGTTGGTCCCGCCGACCCGCTCGAACTCGCCGTCCTGAAGCACGCGCAGGAGCTTGGCCTGAACGCCGAGCGACAGTTCGCCGACTTCGTCGAGGAAGAGCGTGCCGCGGTCGGCCAGCTCGAATCGGCCGATGCGGCGATCGAACGCCGAGGTGAACGCGCCGCGCTCGTGCCCGAACAGTTCGCTTTCGACCATGCCTTCGGGAATCGCTGCGCAGTTCACCTTGACGAGCGGCTGCGCGGCGCGGCGGCCGGCCTCGTGAATGGCGCGCGCGACCAGCTCCTTTCCCACGCCGGTCTCGCCCATGATGAGCACGCTCGAATCGGTCGGCGCGACGCGCGCGATGGTCTGTTTCAGGCGAAGCATGGACGAGCTCGCGCCGATCATCTCGCCGAAGGCATGCTCGTCGCGGATTTCCTCCCGCAGGTAGATGTTCTGCTGCGCGAGCCGCTCCGAGGCGAGCTGAAGCTCGCGGAACTGCCGGGCGTTCTCGATCGCCAGTCCGGCCTGCATGGCGATGTTCTCGTACAGCCACAGGTCCATGTGACGCAGCGGATGCGGGCTGGTCGCACCCATGAACAGAGCCCCGATCACTCGTCCCCGCACGATCATCGGCACGACGACATATCGGCGCAGCCCCGCGCGAAGCAGCTCGTCGTCGATCTCGAACCGGCGGCGCGCCGCCAGATCGTCCGACGCGAACGTGCCGCGCGTTTCGCAAACATGTTGCAGCGGCGTTCCAGACAACGGCCGAAACAGCGGCTCCGGATGGCGCGCGTACTCCGGGCGCAGCGGACCGCCCGACGGATAGACCCGGTAGGTCGCGCCGCCCGGCTCGAGCAGGTCGATCGAGCAGCCGGCGTCGTCGCTCAGCGCGTCGATCGCCTTTCGGGCGGCGGCGATCACGGCGTCGATGGCGAGCGACGCGTTGATGTCCGCGCTGAGCGCGATCAGCACGTCGCGACGGCGATCGCCGCGATCCAGACGCTGCTGCAAGGCGCAGTTCCAGAGCACAGGAGAGAGCACGTGCGCCAGCTCAACCAGGTAGTCGATCTCTTCGGTCGGCAGCGCCGACGCGGTGGTTCGGCCCACAAACATCGCGCCGGTGCGCCGCCGATTCATTCGGGTCGTCACGCCCAGGAGGCTGCGCAGCCCGTCGCCCCACCGCGGCGCGGCTCCGTCGCGCTCGTCCATTCCGGCGACCGCGAGCGTCAGCCCAGGTCCGGCTTCTTCGGTCCGCGCCCATTCCGACTCTCGAAGCGGGACGCTCTCGACCCGCACCGGCGCTTCCCCGACGTCCAGCCGAATCGAATAGCGATCCGCGCATTCTCGCTGCTCGTCGAACAGCTCGACGCCCGCGACGCGCGCGTCCGGCACGTCGCGGACAAACTCGCGAAGCTGCTCCACCAGGGCGCGCGGTTCCAGGCAGCCGGCCAGCTCCTTCGCGGCCCGCAGCAGCGCGGCAGAATGCGTCTTCACGGTCGTTGGCATGCCGAGGACGATTGTATGCCCGCCGGGCGCGGCGCGCCGCGGCTTGCTCTACAATGTCGCCCGATCCGCCCCGGCGGCGCGGGCGTTTCGGCCGGCGCGCCGCGGCTGCGGACACAGAATGTCAGACCACGACTGAGGGGCTGTGCGATGGCGTATACGACGACGACGGTGCCCGCGGGCGACCGAATCTCCATGTCCGGCGGGCGGCTGAACGTGCCCGACCATCCGATTCTCCCCTTCATCCGCGGCGACGGGACCGGCCCGGACATCTGGCGCGCATCGCAACTGGTGTTCGACGCGGCCGTCGAAAAGGCGTACGGCGGCAAGCGGAAGATTGCCTGGATGGAGGTGTACGCCGGCGAAACGAGCTTCAACAAGTTCCAGAACTGGCTGCCCGACGACACGGTCGCGGCGTTTCGCGAGTTTCTGGTCGGCATCAAGGGTCCGCTTACGACGCCGGTCGGCGGCGGGATCCGCTCGCTGAACGTTGCGCTGCGGCAGATGCTGGACCTTTACGTCTGCCTGCGGCCGGTGCGCTGGTTCGAGGGCGTGCCCAGCCCGGTGAAGCGCCCTCAGGACGTGGACATGGTGATCTTCCGCGAGAACACCGAGGACATCTACGCGGGCATCGAGTTTCAGCACGGGACGGAGGACTGTGATCGGTTCAAGAAGCTGCTAGCCGAGCACTTTCCGGACCGCTTCAAGAAGATTCGATTCCCGAACACGGTGGGTATCGGCATCAAGCCGATCAGCGAGGAAGGCACGTCGCGGCTGGTGCGGCAGGCGATCCGCTACGCGCTGGCCGAGGGCCGCCGCAGCGTGACGCTGGTGCACAAGGGCAACATCATGAAGTTCACCAGCGGGGCGTTCCGCGACTGGGGCTACGCGCTGGCGGCGCGCGAGTTCCGCGAGCAGTCGCTCAGCGAGCGCGAGAGCTGGATTCTGGGAAACCGCGAGTCCGAACCCGGCATCACGCCGGAGCAGAACGCGCGCCGGATCGACCCAGGCTTCGACATGATGACCGCCGATCAGAAGAAGAAGGTCGTCGCGGAGGTCGAAGCGGCGCTGAAGTTGTGGCCGACGCACGGCGACGGGAAGTGGAAGAAGAAGCTGCTGGTCCGCGACGCGATCGCCGACATCTGTCTGCAACAGGTGCTGACGCGCCCGAAGGACTTCGCCGTGATCGCCACGCCGAACCTGAACGGCGACTATCTCTCGGACGCGCTCGCGGCGCAGGTCGGCGGGATCGGCATCGCGCCGGGCGCGAACATCAACTACGACAGCGGGCATGCGATCTTCGAGGCGACTCACGGCACGGCGCCGAAGTACGCGAACAAGGACCAGGTGAACCCGGGCAGCGTGATCCTGAGCGGCGAGATGATGCTGCGCTATCTGGGCTGGCGCGAGGCGGCGGAGCTGATCCTGCGCGGGATGGACGGCGCGATCGGCGCGAAGACCGTGACGTACGACTTCCACCGTCTGCTGGCGGCCGAAGGCATCGCGGAGGCGAAGCTGCTGAAGTGCAGCGAGTTCGGCGCGGCGGTGGTGAAGCACATGGGGTAGGGGCGCATGATCAATGCAGAGGCCCTCACACGCCTGATCGCCGATGGCGAGTCGGATCGGTTAGAGTTCACGGAATCGCTGTCTGACTCTAGGAAATTCTGCGAGGCGATTTGCGCGTTCTCGAACGACCTGTCGGGACACGGCGCGCCCGGCTACCTGGTCGTTGGCATCAGCGATGCGGGCGCCCCCACCGGCGTTGCCATCACGAACGAGCTGCTCGTGAACCTTGCGTCGCACCGCGACAATGGGCAGATTATCCCGCAGCCGGTGATGAACGTCGGCAGGCTCGAGCTGAACGGTGTCGCCGTTGCGGTGGTGGAGGTCTTTCCGGCAACGGCGCCTCCGGTGCGGTTCAAGGGCGTCACCCACATTCGAGTTGGACCGCGGCGCGCACTCGCGACGCCCGACGAGGAGCGCCGGCTCGCCGAACGCAGGATCAGCGCCGCACAGACGTGGGACATGCGGCCGTGCCCCGAGGCGAATCTGGGCGATCTTGCGATCGACCTCTTCACGCTCAACTATCTGCCGCAAGCTGTCTCCCCCGAGGTGCTCGCGGAGAATCAGCGCTCGATCAAGGAGCAGATGGCGGCGCTGCGTATGCTTGACCTGCGGAGCGACCAGCCGACGAATGCCGGCGTGGTACTCTTCGCGAAAGACTGCCTCCGCTTCTTCCCGGGCGCATATGTGCAGTACGTCCGCTACGACGGCAGTACCCAAGGGGACGACGTGCATTCGGACTTACGAATCAGCGGCGACTTATTGTCGGTGCTACGAGAACTCGACCGCCTGGCCGCACGCTTGTCTGACGCGCGGCCGATACGCCAGCCGGACCTGCGGGATGTGACTGCCTATTCGTATCCCCCGATTGCGCTGCACGAGTTGTTCATGAACGCCGTGATTCACCGCAACTACGAGGGTTCGACCACTCCGGTCGCGATCAATGAATTCGACGACCGCATCGAAATCCACAACCCCGGTTCGCTCTATGGCGACCTTACGCGCGAGCGATTTCCCGCCGGCACGTCCTACCGCAACCCTGTGCTCGCGGAGGCCGCCAAAACGCTCGGATTCGTCAATCGATTCGGTCGAGGCGTCGCACTGGCTCAAGCGCAGATGGCTCGCAACGGCAGCCCACCGATCGAGTTCGACATTGGCGAAAATCACATGGCGGCGATTGTCCGAGTGCGACCGTGAAGACAATCACGTTCTTCAACAACAAGGGCGGCGTAGGGAAGACGTCGCTGGTCTATCACCTCGCGTGGATGCTTCAGGAACTCGGCCATCGCGTAGTCGCGATGGATCTGGATCCTCAGTCCAACCTCACTAGCGCGTTCCTGGACGACGACCACCTCGAGCAGCTCTGGCCGGACGGCGAACACCCCAACACCATCCTCGGGGCCGTCGATCCGCTGATGGAAAGGCTCGGAGACATACGGCCGATCGAACCGCGACGGATGGCAGAGGGCCTATGGCTCGTCCCCGGCGACCTGGCGCTCAGTCAGTTTGAAGATCGCGTCTCGCAGGCCTGGCGCGACTGCCTGACCGACAACCCGCAGGACGCCCGCGATGCGTTTCGCGTCATGACCGCGTTCTATCGCGTCGCGGCCAATGCCGCGGCATGCGCCGACGCCGACCTCGTGCTGATTGACGTAGGACCGAACATCGGCGCGATGAATCGTGCCGCGTTGGTCGCGTCCGATCACGTCGTCATCCCGCTCGGCGCCGATCTGTTCTCCATCCAGGGACTGCGAAATCTGGGGCCGACGCTGCGAGCATGGAGAGCCGGCTGGAGCGAGCGACGCGCGCGCCCAGCGATGCCACCGGACTGTAGAGCCGCGCAGGGCAGCATGAATCCCGTCGGATATGTGCTGTTGAACCCTTCTGTGAGACGCGACCGTCCGGTGATCGCCTACAGGCGATGGGCGGCGCGAATCCCGGACACGTACATCGAAGCCGTTCTCGACACGCAACCACAACTTCAGGGCCAACACGAACTCTCGATGATCAAGCACTTCAAGAGCCTGATGCCGCTCGCCCAGGATGCTCGAAAGCCGATGTTCCTGCTGACATCAGCGGACGGCGCGATTGGCGGCCACGCCCAGGCCGTCGCGGAATGCTACGAGCAGTTCCGCGCGCTCGCGCAGAGGATTCTCGACACCTGCGGCGTCCGTCATCGTCGGTAGCGCTGCCCCCTCACCCCCCGATCATCACCGTCATCTCGCCCAGCGCAATCACGTCCGGCGGACCGACGCAGGTGCACTGATCGCCCATCCGCGCAGCCGGCATGAACCCGATCATCACCGTCGTTCCGCCCGGAGGCATCACCGGTCCGCCCACATGCGGAACGACGCCCGTCACCATCGGGCACGTGTGCATGTCGGCCACGCGCGCCGCCGGCTTGTTCCCGATCATGACCGTCATCTCGCCGAGGACGATGACCCCGCCGTGGCTGGTCATGTCGCCCATTCGCGCGGCCGGCTTACCACCGCCGCCGCCACCACCGCCCCCTCCTCCTCCTCCTCCTCCGCCTCCGCCTCCGCCTCCTCCGCCGCCGCCACCTCCGCCTCCCGGCGGATTCACCGGCGCCGGCTCGGGCGGGGGACCAAACTCCTCTTCGTGGGCGGCCTTCTGCTCCTCGAACGTCTCGAGGTCCGCCTCGTACTGCTCCATCGCCGCCTCGTGTTCCGGAGACCCCGGGGCTTCAGTCGGCTCGGTCGGCGGAGTGGGAAAGTCCTCATAGTATGCGGCCATTTCCTGCGGGCTGGCGCCTTGCCCTGACGCGGTCGTTTCTTCCGGCATGGCAAACACTCCTTCGGAACCCACGAGCCGCCGATCACACGCTTCACCGCGACGCGCGTGGAGAGGTCTCAGTCGTTGCGCAGCGTCCGATCCGAGCCGAACGCGCGCGCTCGATTCCCGTGGCTCGAACGCCGCGAGGACATCGAAGCCGCACTAATGCCAATGCAGCGCCCCGATCCGCTGCGCGGCGAGCCGGTACGGATCGCTCACCCCTTCCACCTCCAGCTTAGCGAACACCAGTCCCGTCCCGGCGCGAAAGTGCCGGAGATAGACCCAGGCCGTCTCCGACAGCTCGGACGCCGCACACAAAGCCGGGAAACCGGACGCATCGACCGGCTCTCCGGTCAGCTCGGCCAGGTCGCGAACGGCGCGGGCCCGGCTCGACGCGAAGAACAGCCGTCCGGCGTCGTCCTCCAACAGGTATACGGGATGCGCCCGGCGCGTCATTACCGAGTCGATCACGCGCAGCGCGCCGCGCGCGCCGCCCGGCGTATCCAGCCGCGCGACCGCCCGCCCCGGGCCACCTCGCCCGGCGTGGGCCTCGATGACGTACTGCTGTGCCGTGCGGTCGAACGCGAGCGTATACGCCGCGATTCGGGTTTCCGGCTTCGGCGCGACGCGCGGCGCGTCGGATTCATCCGTGCTCGCTCCGCCGGGCACGAGCAGCGGCCCGTGATTCGCACTGCTGCGCGCCTCGAGCGGCAGGAGATCCACGCGGAGAATCGCGCCGCAGGCCGTGCCGAATTCGATCGGCGCGAAGACCTCCGGCTCGACCCACGGCGCGACCGCAAGCTGCAAGACCCTTGAGCCCGGCGCCGCCCAGGCCAGTGCGAGTTCTCGCTGAAACGTGAAGAACACGCTGTACGCGCCGATCTCGATTCCGCGCGTGTTCAGCGGGGCCACGCTCGACGCGCCCTTCGCCCCGACCCGCAGAAGGCGGAGCTGATCGCCCGCCTCGTTCGCCAAGAGCGCGAGCAGTTCGTCGGGCGCTGGCGAGAACGGCGAATCGAGCACGCGCGGTTGCGGAAACGGCGCGGGAACGACGGTCGGGCGAGCGCGGGCCGACGCAAGCAATTCCACCGCGAAGACGTGCACGACGGACTTGTCGGCCGCGACAAGATGCCCCTGCATCGGCCAGGGGCCGGCGACCGCAGACGACTTGGGCTCGAGCTTGGGGTCAATGCCGTCGGCTGCGAACGCGGCGTACGGATTCGGCGGACAGACGCGGCTGTGCTGCTGAAGCAGGAAGCGCGGCGTCGGTTCGGTCGTACGCAACACGCTCAGGAGCGGCGCCTGCTGGCCAACGTGCGGCAGTCGCGGCACGTACGCATAGTTGGCCGCCAGCGGACGGACGTCGAGCGTCACCTCCGGCGATCGAATGGTCTCCCCGGTCTGGAAGCGGCGGACGAACTCCGCCCGGACGCGGTGTCGGCCGACCGGCAACGCTCCGACCCAGTTCAGCAGGTCTCCGCATGCCACGTTCATGCCGCCGGGCGCGAGCGACGCGGACGCGGGCTTGTGGTGAAGCAGCGACGGGGCGGTCCGCTCGCGCTGCCGGGCGCCGAGCGCGGTCCCCTGCCACTGCGATCCGACCAGGACGCGCAGCGCGTTGTTGTGCGCGTCCAGTGTGAGCGCGTCCAACGGCTTGCCGGTGTCGTTGCGGACGACGACCGTGAACGGCGTCGACTCGCCGAAGACGCACTCGGGCTGCTGAAGCGTCAGCTCCAGTTTCATCGCGTCACCGTGCTCTCGCTATGGCGGGTGCCGTTCACGTCACGTCCAGTTCGGTCCGGGCGCGCTCGCGCCCGCTGTGCAGGAAGCGCAATGTGTACTTCCCGGGCGTCGCGGTCGGACCGACGGACAGGCTCCAGAGACTGTTGCCGAATGTGCGCGAGACGCTCACGCCCTGTCCGGCGGGATCGACGGTGTAGGTCGTGTTGTCGAGCGTATCGAGCACCTTACCCGACTTCACGGTCGCGTCGGTGATCGTCGGCTCCGGCTCCGCCAGCGTCGCGATCGTCAGCGACATGTTCTTCGGGAGCGGCAGGAAAGTTTCGGAGAACTCGTCCGGCGCCATTGGCTCTTTCATGAACACCCAGCGGATCGCGGCCGGATCCCAGCCGGACGTGATCAGCGGATGCAGATGCTTGTCGCGCAGGCGCTTCATCTCGTAGAAGCGCAGGTGCAGCAGGCACCCGCCGCAGAGATTCGTCTGGATCGCCGCGTTGTCGTACGACATCACGCAATCGACCGCGTTGCGGTGATCATGATCGAGTGGCGAACAGTTGATCTTCATGCTGAAGAGCTGCACGCGCTCGGTGCCCAGACCTGCTTTCATGAGCCAGACCGGCTTCGGCGCGAAGCGCGTCGTCACGCAATGCCTCAGATAGACGGCGTGACCGAGCTCGTGCACGAGCACCAGCGTGGGATTGTCGGCCCGCGCCATGATGAAATATTGATCGCCCATGCTGACGCCGCCCAGTCCGGAGAACGGTGTGGCCGGCATGGACACGAGCGCGTAGAAGCCCTCGGCGTTCATCTGGCGCGCGGTCTCGGTGGGCGGTGCGATGCCTTCGGTCTGGCATGCGGCCTTGATGATGCGGCGCGTGATGCGCTGGTGGAAGGTGTCCAGTTCGCGGTACCACGCGGATTGCCGGAACTGGAGTTGCTCCGACGCGCTCGGCGGGTTTCCGCTCCGCCGAATCGTCTCGGACGACATCCAGTTGCCGAAGTCCGGCGGGTTCCAGCTTGGCGGCACGGTCGCGCAGACCACCGGCCAGAAGAACTGCCCGAACTGCGCGTCCGGAAAGTTTAAATCGTCGTTGATGCCCGCGATCGGAATTCCTTCGTGCTGGAAGAAGTCGCGGATGTGCTTGACCCACCCGGTCCAGGTGAGCTCGTACTCTTTCAGCGGATCGGGCACTTCCCAGTAGGCGGGCTTGTAGTACGACGTCACGCGCGCCCAGCTCACGTGCGTCGACGGCAGCTTGTTCGTGCGCACCACCAGGCGGAAGTCCACCCGCCGCCAGACCACGAAGCGCGGCGTCGCATAGTGCCGCGGCAGCGGAATCTCCACGCGCTGGTCGTCGAGGATCTTCACGCTGCGATCCTCGTCCTCCAGCTCGCGCACGTCCTTGCCGCTCGGGTCCGTCAGCGTCAGCAGAAACCGATAGTTGTCGCCGCTGATCGCGGCCGGTCGAAACAGCACGTCCGAAACGCCCACCGTCACGCGCTGACCGATGAACAACTCCTCCACGCCCGTCAGCTTGCTGAGCGCACGATCGTTCGAGTGCGCCGTCAGCGGGACCAGCGGATCGGGATGATCGACCAGGTCGTTCATCGGCGGCTTGGGCAGAGGTGTTTTCGGCTGAATCGGGGTCAGCGGCAGTTGCACGCGATCGACCGGCGGCGTCGCTACATACGGCAGCTCGAACAGCGCTCGCGCCGCGGGGATGCCGGCCGTCGCGGCCGTGCCGCGCGGATCGCGCAGTCCGCCGAATTCCAACGCCGCGTTGTCGCCGCCCGGCTTGGCCGAATCGAAGCGCTCGGCCTCGATGAAGCGCTTCACGAAGTCCTTGGCGCGCGGGTCGGTGGTCTGGTCCAGATCCTCCGGCGGATCCTTGATCTCCCACAGGATTCGCAGCTCATCCGGCTTCAGCGAAACCGGATCGTTGCCGATGAACTTTCGAACCACCACGCGCAGCGGCACGTCCGGCACGATGTCGTGGATGAACTCATTGGACGTGTAGCTGTCCACCTTGGACTTGGCGTCCGCGCCGTCGCCGAGCAGGTTCCCGCCGTTCATCTCCGAATCGTGCGTGGTCATTCCGTGCCCGTCGCGGATCAGGACGCGCACCGGATTCTCGCCGCCGCTCGGGTTGCCGTTATCGCCGCCGGCGCTCAGCGGCAGCACGACGCGCTTGTCCTCCTCCTTCAGCGAATGCCAGCCGCGGATGACGTTCTCGATCTTCTGAAGCGGCTCGACCGCGGAGCTTCCGCGCTTCATCTCGAACGAACAGTGATAGCCCTTGGAGTTCGTCGCCGGGCTGTGACGCACGCGACGGTCGCCGAGGTAGATCAGGCTCAGCCGGTACTCGACCGGCTTGAGCTGCAACACCACGCGATGCTGGCTCTTTCCAGTCTGCTGCTTGGCGCCGCCGGTGACGGCGCCCTTGGGCTTTGTGGACAAGGCGGCCCCTCTTTCGAATCCCCAGACCCCGACGCGCCCGCGGCGCACCGCTCAGGCCGAGAATCAGCCCCAGCGCAGCGCCGTGACGCGCTCTTCCAGCATGTCGTACGGATCGACCGCCCCGGTCGGCTCGATCAGCACGTAGCGGAATCCGCCCTCGCGCTCCGACGCGAACCGGGCATACACCCACGGATCCTGCGACGCCTTCGACGCCGCCACCAGCGCCGGAAACTGGTCCGCCTTCACCGCTTCGCCGGCCAGTTCATCCAGACGCCGCAGCGAATGGAATGCCGTGGACGCGTACCAGTAGCCGCCGCCCTCGTCCATCAGCAGGTACATCGGCAGACCGCGATGCGCGATCAGCGAATCCACCACCGCCAGCGCGCCCTTCACCTCGTCCGTTACGTCGAAACGCGCCACCTCGCGCTCCGGACCGCGCGGCAGCGTGCGACGCATCAGCACGAGCTGCTGCGGAGACCGCTTGGCGCACAACGCCCACAGCACGACGCGGTCTTCCGGATCGTGGACGCCGCTGTCCTCGTCGGCGTCTTCCTCGTCCTCCGCCGCCTCGCCGGGCGCACGCTCCACCAGCAGCCCCTGCCGCCGCGCCTGCGGCGCGGGCGACTCGGAAGCGCAGTCCAGCCGCAGGATCGATCCGGGCGCGGCCAGCACTTCGCTGCGCAGCGTCTCATCCGGCGCTTCGAGATCCAGCGAGAGGTATTGCACCGTGCGGGCCTTCTGCGCGGCCCAGACGAACTCGAGCGTGTCCCGCTGCGTCCAGAACACGGCGTGCGGGCCGATGGGCGTCGCTCCGCCGAGGTCGAGCGGCAACAACTTCTGCGCGGACAGCTTCTCCGCGATCATCGCCTGCGCCTCTTTCAGGTCGCGATCCGCCAGAACTGCGCGCAGCCCGCCCGACGCGGTCGTGTGCGGCGAGGCGAGCACGACCGCCTCCGGCCAGGGCGCGCGGATCGGCGTGCCGGCCGCCTTTCCATGCGCGCCGGTCCGCAACGCCGCGGCCTCGATCGCGCCGCGCGGCGACGCCCAGAGAAGGTGCGCCATGCCCGGCTCGGCCATCTCGACCGTCGACGCGATCGGCGTCGCATCGTGCGGAACGCCCTGCACCTCGACGCCGAACTGCGGATTCGGCGGCAGGCGGCGACTGTGCCCGCTGAGAAACACTCTGCGCTGCGGTCCGGTCTCGTGCGTCCAGGCCGTCGTCAGCACGCTCGCGTGCCCGATCTGCGGCAACCGCGGAGCGGAGACCTGCGACAGCTTCGCCGCGATCACCAGCAGCGAAACGGCGGCGCTCTGGATGGGCGGATCGCTGCGCGTCAGCATCGGGTCGAACACCGCGGTGATCTGGCTCGCCCCGACCGGCAGCTCGCCCACCCACGCCAGCACGTCGCCCAGGATCTGCACGGACTTGCCCGGGTCGATCGACATGCGGTCGATCTCCCAGTGCGTCAGGTCGGCTGCGTCGCGCTGACGCCGGGCGAAACCGTCCGGCCAGCCGGCGAAGCGCTTGCCTTTCTCCGGTCGGACGACCAGCCGCAGCGCGCGGTTGAACGGATCGAACGACGCGATCTCGGGCGACGCCGCGCTGCCGGCATTGGTCAGCGTGATCGTGAAGAAGACCGACTGGCCGCGGATGCAGCGATCCTGGTCCAGCTTCACTTCGAGCTTCAGGCTCATGAATCGGGCTCCTCACGCAACCGTGAAGTTCAGCGTCGCCTTCGCGGCCCCGCCCTGCTTGAAGATCACCGAATACGCTCCGTCGGCCGCGTCCGCGGCGATGTCCAGCTTGATGAGGTCGCCATCCCAGCCGGCGGTGACTTTGCCGGCCGGCGCGGGACCGGGCTTGGTCGTCGCGACGGCGACGTTGGGCAGCGTGTTCAGGATCTTCGCGGCCGTTCCGAAATCGTTCGGGTTCGGCTCCAGCTTGCCGACCGCCACCAGGCGATGCGAAGAGTTCTTGGCCAGCGTCGGGTTGACGCGCTCGACCAGCTTCACCGGATTGCCGGACTGGGCGAACGTGATCGTCGCCGGATAGAGATTCGCCCACACGTCGTCCAGCCGGGACGTGCGGATGCTGCGCGTGTCGTAGTGACGCACGGTGTACTGGCACATCGCGCACAGGTTCGTCGGAATGTTGTCGTTGTCGTACGACATCAGGCAATCCAGGCAGTTATTCTGGTCGTGGTCCTTCGGGTAGCAATTCGACGTCATCGAATAGAAGCGAACGTCCTGCGCAGCCGCCCCGTTGGGCTCATAGCGGCCCCGGGTCTTGCCGTGGATCGCGACCGTAGACGTGATGCCGTGCCGCAGGTACAGACCGTGTCCCAGCTCGTGCGCGAACGTAATCGTCGCCGCGTCGCCGTTGGCCATGTAGAACTGAAGCTCGGTCACGTAGCGGCCCAGCAGCGACACGCCCGGCCAGATCCGAGCCCCCAGAAGCAGGCAGTAGCCCGGCATGTACATCTGCCGCGTGGCTTCGTCGGGCGACCGCTGGTTCAGCTCGGTCAGCGTGTCCTTGATGATCTGCCGCGTGAGCTTCGGCAGGTGCGTGTACCGCAGACCCGCCTGCCACTCGCACGTGCGGCACTTCTGCCGCGTGTTCTCCGTCTTGCGCCCGCAACCGGCGGTGCAGTCCTTCGCCAGCGCCGCCGTGTACGGCTTCCACGTGTCCGGCGGAGTCTGCAGGAAGCCGGGATACAGCCCGGTCTTGAACTCCGAGTTCTTATACTTGTGCTTCTTCTTGAGGTCGTTCTCCGACAGTCCCAGCCCGGCGTCCTTGAAGTACTTGATCATCGCCTGACGCCAGCCGTCCTTCGTCAGCTCATGCGTGCGGATCGGGCGCGTCAGCTCGACGAACGCGTCCTTGTACGTCCGGATCACCTTGTCCCAGTCGATCGAGATGCTCGGAATCTTGTTCGTCCAGACCAGCAGCCCGATCTGGATCTTGCGCCACACGACGATCTGCGGCGTTGTGTAGCAGCGCGGATTCGGAATCTCCTGCCGCCGCTCATCCTCCACTCGCACCGTACGGTTGCGGTCGCGGATCGTGCGGATGTCCGCGCCCGTGTCGTCCACCAGTCGCAGGCAGAAGCGATAGCTGTCGCCGCCCACCGGCGCCGGACGAAACAGGACGTCCGACACGCCGACTTTCACCGTTTCGTCCGGATGGGTCTCATCCACAGCCGTCAGCGTCAGCAGCGCCCGGTAGCCGTCCGCGAGCGTCGCCGCCGTGGGCGGATTCGGATGGTCCTGAATGTTTTCCAGGACGTTCTCCTGCGGAACCGGCTGGGGCGGCGGAGGCGGAGGAGTCGGCTGCCGACGCCCGAACAGCTTCGCAAGACCGCGCGGCGGCGGCGGCGGCGGGGGCGGGGTCGGCGCCGGCGGCGGCGGCACCAGACGATCGATCGGCGGATGATTCAGGTACGGCAGCGTGAACAGAACCTTGTCGGCCTTCACGCCCTTGATTCCCGCCGCCCGCGGATCGCGCTGCCCCGCGAACGTCGTCGATGCATTGTCGGCGCCAGGCGTGCCGGCCTCTTCGCGGTCTTTCGTCAGGAAATCGTCGATGAACTGCGCGACGCGAGGCTCGGACTTGGTGTCGGTCCGCTCGGCCGGATCCTTGATCTCCCAGAGCACCTTCACCTTCGCCGGATCCAGGCTCTCCGGATCCGAGCCGGCATACTTACGCACAACGACGCGAAACGGCACGTCGGGGAAAACATCTTCGTCGAAACTATGTCGTGTGTAGTTCGCCGGGCGGGACTCGTTGTCCCCGCCGTCGCCGGTCATGTCGTCGCCTTCACGCGACCCGTGATTGTCCAGAATGACCACCCGGTGACCGATCTCGTTCGAGATGATCGAGTTGTCGCCGCCCTGGTCCAGCGGCAACGCCGCCGGCACGTCGCTCACCGGCGGGTTCGCGCCGCGCACCATGTTCGGCACGCAGTCCAACGCGTCCACGCCCGCGATCCCGTGCTGAAACTCAAAGTGACAGTGATAGCCGGCCGTGTCCGCCGCCGCGTGCCGGATACGCTTGTCGCCCAGGTAGATGAGCGAGATGCGATACGTCACCGGGTTGAGCTGAAACACCTTGCGGTGCTTCGCCATTCCCGGTTCCTGCTTGTCGTTGTCCGTGTCGGTTCCCGTTCCGGTGCCCGTCCCGGTGCCGGTGCCCGTGCCGGTGCCGGTGCCCGTGCCGGTGCCGGTGCCGGTGCCCGTGCCCGTGCCGGTGCCGGTCCCTGTCGTTGGCTGAGTCACACGCTGCCACGTCGGCTTTGGCGGCGGTGGCGGCGGAGTCGGCGGATTCGCATTGGGCGGAGGAGGCGTTGGCGGCGGCGGAGGAGGGTCCACCGGCGGCTGCGGGTTCGATACGGGTCGCGGCGGCTCGCTGACAGACCGTCGCCGCGGCGGATCCTTCGGCGATCCGCTCATTCGTGGACCGGTCGTGAACGCGCCGCCTCGCACGGCCGCGGACATGGGCCGCGCCGCCGTCAGACGCCGGCCTGGATTGAAGCCGGCCAAGGGCGTCGCCGTCCCACGGCCGGACCGCGCCGGCAGCGGCCGGCCCGCGAGGTCGTCGGGCCGCGACGCGACCGACGTGCGAACGACGCGGAATGAAGTCGGGTAGTTCTCTCGCTCAATCATGCCTACCGGTGGCCTCCCAACCTCTGCTGATTCGAAGCGGCTCAGACGGCGCGAACCCGCTCTTCCGAAAATCCTCCGCGCCGATTCGGAAGCGCTCACGCGCCCGGCGTGCCGCTCGGCGTCGCCGCGCCTGTGCCAGTCCCACCCGTGCCGGTCCCGCCGCCGTTCGTGCCGCCGTCGCCTCCGGTCGCGTTAGGCCCGACCGTCCGCTCATATTCCCACTCGTCGTCCCCGCGGTTCGGGAATGAAATCCGCGCCGTCTGGCCATAGGGAAGCTCGACTCGCACGAGGCCTTCCGTATCCGTCGTGCCGCTTTGCTCGGTCTTGTCGGACAGCCGCACGATGAACGGCTCGTCGGGAACGGGGTTGTTCAGGTCATCGACGAGCTGGAACTCGCACCAGGTCGGCTCCTTCTCCTCCTCGGTCTCTTCCTCTTCGGGCGGCTGCGGCAGTTTCTCGACCGTGATCTGCTCGCCCTCCACCGGGCTGGCTTGATAGGTCTTGTCCGCTCCGGGCGTCACCTCGTCCGCCTCGGCCGGGCCGGCCGGCGCCTTCAGCGAGTCCGCGATGCTGCTCGGAATCGCCGCCCCGCCGCTGTTGATCAGCACGAGCGCGCCCTTGATCTGCACGCCGGCGGCGCCGATGACGACGAAATTGCCGCCGACTTTCAGCGAGATCGAGCTCTTGGCTTCGACGATGAAGCTGTTGGCGCTGATGAAGCGCTCGCCGCCGACTGTCTCGCTGTGCGCGCCGCCGATGTCCTCCATCAGGTTGCCCGACACCTTCATCGAGCGCTTCGCGCCTACTTCCAGATTGTCGTCCTTGCTGACCTTGACCGAGCGCGACCCGCCCACCGACTGGTTCAGATCGCCGCCGATGCCGTGACCCATGTTGGCCTCGACGGTGTGCACCGTGTCGTTGCGGCTCCGCAGATGAAGGTCCTTGCCCGCGAAGATCAGCAATTGCTCGCTGCCGGCCTTGTCCTCGAATCGAATCTCGTTCGTCTCGCCGCCGCCGGTGCTGCTGTTCGTCTTGATCGTGCTCTTGGTCTTCTCATCCGGCAGGGTGTACGGCGGCATCTGGTCATTGTTGTAGACGCGGCCGATGATGATCGGCCGGTCCGCATCGCCTTCCAGAAAGTCGACCACGACTTCCTGTCCGACGCGCGGCAGGAACATCATGCCGTATCGACCGCCCGCCAGACCCTGGCTCACGCGGATCCAGCACGAGCTGTTCTCGTTGTACGTGCCCTCGCGGTCCCAGTGGAATTGGACCTTCACCCGGCCGTACTTGTCCGGGAAGATCTCCTCGCCGGACGGTCCCACCACGATCGCGGTCTGACTGCCGTGCACCACCGGGCGCGGCGTCACGCGCGCCGGCCGATACTCGACCGTCGCCAGCAACGCTTCCGCCTCGGCAAAATACTCCAGCCCGCGGCCGCCGCCCGCTTCCGCTTCAGCGCTCTGCGGCTGAAACCCGCGGTGCGTCACGCCAATCAGCAGAAACTCCTTGTTCAGGTTCTCATTCGGGTGCTCGACGATGCTGAGCTTGAAGCCCGGAACCAGCGCGCGGACCGCCCCGCTCAGCGAAAACACCTGCTTGCGGCACTGATGCTCCTGAAGCCGGTAGTCCACGAACGACGTTCCGACCGCCTTCTCAACATAGCGCCCGGGATAGTCGCTCAGCTCGAGCGCCGTGTACTCCGAACCGGACTTCGTGACCTCGAGCGGCGTCGTGACAGCCTCGAAATTGAAGTCGTCCAGCGAAGCCTTGCCCGGCTGAATCTGCACGCGCTCGCGAACCGAGTGAAAAAACTCCTTGCTCTGGTCGGTGACCATCCCGGTTTTCTCGCGGAACGGCGCCTCGGCGCAATTCGGCAGCGCCACGTGCGCGCTGGCCGTGTCCGCCAGCACCATCTTGTGCCCGTCGATCGTGTGCTCGAAGAAGTAGAAAATTCCCTCTTCTTCCATCAGCCGCGAGATGAAGTCAAAGTCCGACTCGCGGTACTGCACGACGTATTCTCGCGCCGTATGGCTGCCTTGCAGCGCGTCGCGGAAGTAGTCCGTCGTCACGCCGGCGCTCTCGAACACCTTCTTGATGATTCCCGGAACCGTCATGTCGCTGCAATTGTGCGATTGGAATATCCGGCACTGCTGACGCCGGGTCAGCAGCCACTGCACCGGAACGACCTCCGCCGCGTAGTAAGCCAGATGCGTCGCTTCGCCCAGACGCTCGAACTGACGCACGATCCCGTTCACATGCCGCTCGCCCGACGAACCGAGAATCGTCAGCGTGCACGGCTTGCCGATCAGCGTCGCAATGTCGAGCGTCGGATCGTCCGAGCACATCTCGATCCGGAAGTGAAACAATTGGCTCATCTCCTCGCGACCGCTGAACGCGATCACGCGAAGCTGGTCCGCCGTCTTGTCCGCCACGCGGAACAGGAAGTCCGCCTTGTCGGCCGGTCGAGCGCCCGTTTCGTCAGGCATGGCCACTCCTCTCAGTCGGCTGCAACCGCGCGCCGCCGCGCTTCGCGGCGCGCCGCCGCGCGAACCAGACGGACGCGCAGAAACGCCGGAACCGCCGCGTGAACGAGGCGGCTCGGGACGGAATCTGCTGGCCGGCGGGTACCCATCGCGCTCGAGGGGTTACCCACTCGCCGGGACACCGGAGCCTCGCGGCACGCGCAGGAAGGCACGCGCCGCCTCGAAAGCCGCTTGACCCGTGTCATTTAGCCGAGTCTGTCCGAATCGTCCAGACGCGACGCCCGAGCCGGACGCCGCGGACGATCGGATCACCTTGCAAGAAGAGCGCCGCGCGACGCGCGGCCGGTCAGGAATGCGCCAGGAGCGCCGCGGCGCACGCCGGCGCAACGCCGCGCGCGGGCACGCCGGAGACGACCTCGCTCGAGGGAATGTCCGTCAGCACGACCGAACCGGGCCGAACGTCGGCCGACCGGCCAATGCGCTTGTACGGAATCACGCTGCTGCCGATCCCGACGCTGGCGAGGTCTTCGACCACCACGCCGCCCGCCAGCCGAACCGCCGGCGCGAGGAATACTCCCACGCCGATGCGGTTGTCGTGCTCGACGATCGCGCCGGTCGAGAGGACCGAGTGCGCGCCGATTTCGCAATGCGGGCAGAGGATCGCCTTCGCGCCGATGAGCACATGCGGGCCGATCCGGGCCGAGCCCGCGATCGACGCGGTCGGATGAACCGCGCCGCACAGCCGATAACCCGCGGCCTCGACCGCCGCCGCCAATTCGACGCGCATCGGGTTGCTGGACACGGCGACGAGTGCATGCCGGACGCCGCGCACCCGAACATCCACCAGCGCCCCCAGGCCCGACAGCACCGGCACGCCGTTGATCGCGCGCTGCGATCCCCTGCCGTCCGGATCCGCGAACGCGACGACTTCCAGCTCTCGCCCGGCCAGAATCACGTCATGCGCCAGGCGAGCCAGCCCGCCCACGCCGACGATCACGATCTGCTGCATGCTGCGCGTCTCCTCGGAGATTGTTCTATCGGTTACGCTGTGCAACGAATTCGCGGTTTCCGCCGTGCGGGCGCCGCTGGCGACCGGAACTCTCGGAGGTGACAACGACATGCCGACGACGTGGCTCGTGCCCTGTTGCGCCGCCCTGCTGATTCTGCTGGTTCAGGACGCCGACGTGCCGACCGCATCGCAGCCCGCCTCCGCGCCGGCCCGCACCACCGATACCGAAGCGTCATTGCGCCGACCCGAACAGGCCCGAATTCTCGAGCAGCTCATTCGAGATGCGGAGCGCCCCCGGCCGATCATTCCGGAGAGCACTCCCGGACTGCCCCAGGCCGAAGCGCGTGACGCCAGCGGCCTGCTTCTGGAAGGGACGATGCTCGTCGAGCGTGCCGGACGCCTCATTCGCAGCGCCGACCGGGCGTCCTTCGAGTTCAAGCTCGAATCCGACGCAACGGCGCGCACGCTCCAGATTCTTCCGAACGCCTGGCTGGAGGCGATGGAGCGCGAAGCGACCGGCGGAACGGGCGAGTTCATCGTTACGGCCGAGGTGATGCGCTATCGCGGCGAGAACTACCTGTTGCTCAGAAAGGTCCGCCGCCAGATCGCACACGGGAACCTCAGTCCGTGACAATCTTGACAGTCCTGACACATTCGCGTGGAAAAATACGGCACTTCAATCTTAGATTGATCGCGAGACTGAATACCAGATATCGTGTGTCTTCCCACCCTTCATACCGCATTTTCCGGATTGAACCCGCGACTCCCGCAGACCGGACCCAATCCTGCCAGCGACCTGTTAGAACAGGCAATTTTTCGTTTCTGACCCATAAAAATCCAAGTTACCATTGCCGATGTACGGAATGTGAATCCAGGGCGTTTGCGACCCGCGACGAACTGGAAGTGACAGTGTGGATCCCGGTCGCCTGATCGCCCACGGATGGGCTGTACGACCGAAACGCATCGGCTGGCGCACGGATGCCGCCGGCCGGTGCATCTTGATACGCGGCGAAACCCGCCGCACAGAAACTGGGTGAGTTCGGCTCCTCGGCAGCTCCGCATCGCCACGAAGTGGGCTTGAGAATTCCGGTTCCGCTTCGCTGGCCCCTCGCTCGAAACCCAACCCTGCCCTGTGGACAGCCGAACCGATCTCACCCGGTTCTTTTTTGCGCTCGACGCGGAGTCTCCGGACAGTCGCCGCGGTCAGTCAGTCAGAACCACCCACTCGAAGTCCTGCGTCCGCCGGCTTCCGCCCAGCCCGGCCCCCCAACTCGCAACCCGCCCGGTTGCCAGGCCGGGAAGCGGCGGCTCCCCATATCGAACCGCTCCGAGCAGCCGATCCCCGGCCTGAAGCGACCGCACGCCCAGGGCCCCGGCCGGAATGTCAACGCGGACCGCTCGACGGCCGTTCGGCAACTCGACCAGGCTCGCCACCGTTTCCGACGACGCCGATCCCGCCGTCATCTGCACTGCGACCGCCGGCGTCCCCGTCCCGCTGGAGACCGCCAGCTCGACGTGCCGCGGAGCGCCCTCGCGCGCCAGCCCGACATCCAGCGTCCAGTCCGGCGGCGCATTGCTCGGAAGCTCAATCATGAGCGCGACGCCGGCCGACGAGTAACCCGCGTAGCTCGCGATTGCCAGTATGTTCTTCTGCCCCAGGCGCGCGCCGTCTTCCCGAATGACGGCGAATGCGTTCGGACCGACCTGCGGCGTCCCGTCCTTCAGCGGTGGCATCGCGTACGGCTTGCGAACCGTCACCGGAGCCTCCACCACCCGCTGCTCGATCGAGACGCGCACGAGAACGGTCGCCGCGCGATCATCGCCGGCGACTCGTTGCAGCCGGATCGGAGTGTCCGTCACTTCGCCGGCCTTGCCCTTCAAGGCCTTGGCCGAGAAGTCCGACTGCAAGGGGCCACCGTCGGGCAGAACCAGTTGCAAGAACGCGCTTCGCAGCGCCGCCGGAGCGGATACCGCCGCCGAGAATTCCGCCGCGTCGTCGCAGAAGACGACGCCGGGCACCCGAATCCACGGCGGCGACAGCGAGAGCTGCGGACCATTCTGCGCCCGTTGCGCCGTGAGGGTGATGAACATCGGCCGCCCGCTGACCGCGACGACCGGCGCGCCGACCGATTGCTGCACGGGCACTTCGCGGCGCTCGAAGTCGAACGCCTGCACCTTGCCGGCGACGCCGGCCAATGGCGTCACGATCGACGGCAGCGCCACGTTCGGCTTCGGGAAGAGAATCGCCGTCTGCCGCGCGCCGCCAAGGAACAGCGCCGACTCGAATTCCGGACCGGCGCCCGACACCTGCCCGGAGTAGACCTGCGCCGAGAGCATGCCGATCGCGCTTGCCAGTCCGACCATCGCCGCCTTCGGGCTGAAGTCGCGCCGAACCAGGCCGCGCATCTGCTCCGGATAGCGCGGGTCGGTCGTGTCGTCGCGCAAGTCGTACAGGACGATGCTTTCGATGCCCCGCTCGGCGGCCGCGACGCACAGACGCAGCATCGCGACGGCGTCGACCAGTCCTCCGCTGCCGGGCGCCGGCCCGGAGCGGTGCATCCAGACCGCGCCCTTGCCGGCCGCGTCGCCGGCGAGCGCTCGGAGCGACTCCAGCGCTTCAGCAGCCGAACCTTCCGAAGCGAAAACGCGGGTCACGTTCGGATCCGTCGAGTTCGTCACGCCGGGCGCGAACACTTCCGCCTCGGCCTGCGCCTCGCGCACACGCGAGCGCACCTGCTCGGCCTCGGCCAGCGACAGAGGCGGCGACAGCTCGGGAATCTCGTACAGGCGAACCTTGGCGCCGAAGTGACGCGCCAGGGCGCCCAGCGCCGCGGAAACCGCTTCGACGCGATTCTCGCCGCCGGCGGGCAGCCACTCCGGCGCGCCTTGGAGCGAGATCATCGGAGCGATGTCCCGCTTGATCGCGGCATCTACGACTTCGTCGATCGCGACCCAGTCGAAGCGGCCTTGGGAAGGTTCGAGCAGCCGCCACGGCGCGTCGAACGCCAGGAGCTGAACGCCGATCTCGCGTGCCACTTGGATTTCGAGCATCTGGTCATCGCGTGGCTCGCGCAACAGGTTGCTCCGCACGCCGAAGAACGTCGATCGGCCGCGCGGCAACGCGCGGTTCGACGGCGTTACGGCGATGGTCGTTTCCAGTTCGACCGGCCGGAGCCAGCCGGGCGCTTGGACGGTCGCGACGAGCCGGAACAGCCCCGATTCCTCGATCTTCTGGCTGAAGTCGACTTCCTGCAGCGCGCGATAGTCGACGCCGCTGGCCGGCAGGCTCAGCGCCGCCCGGCTGCTCGTCAGGTCGGATCCGTCGGCGCGCCTCCACGCGAGCTGAACGGTGAGGGTCTGGGCGCGCGATCGGGAGAGGTTTTCGATCACCACCGACGCGTTTACAACCGAACCGGGCGGATAGATGTGCGTCGGCTCGCTCAGGCGGAACTCACCGAAAACGGACCGTGTCGGCGGCGCCGTGTGCTCCACCTCAAGATCGTCCAGGTGAATCGCGTGCTTGCCCGCCTTGCGGGAAACGCACCGCACCCCGATCACTTCCATCGGCCAGACCGGCGCGGCGTGCGACTCCGCCCCGCCGGCGCGCAGCGTACGCGCGTCGATCGGAGCGACGAGGCGCGTCCACCGGTTCGGCTCGCTGACGACGAGTGCGGGCGTTTCGAACGCGGCGCCGTTCGAATCGCGCAGTCGGAAGCTCACCTCGAACTCGCCCGAGTTCGCCCACGCGTACGCGGCGATGCGATCGATCTTGTCAAAGGGCGTGGCGATGCGGAATCGCAGCTCCGTCGCCGACCATGCCCCGCCGGCCGTCGAGCCGACCTCGATCGCCAGGCTGCGCTGTCCGCGCGCCGGAATCGCCGCGAACTTCGCCGTGCAGTCCGACGCCAGTGCGCCGCTGACGGCCGTCACCTCGGCAGCCACCGCGTCCGTTTCGAAGTCGCACAGTACTTTGACAACCGGCTCGTCCGCGGCAGCCGGAGTCGCGGCCAGCGCGACCGCGGCGAGCAACCATGCACTGAGCGCGTCTCTCAGCCGACGCGCTCCGCGATTTCCAGAAGCATCGGCGCGATCGTCCGTATCCGCGCCGCGTAGCTGTGTTCCCTCTGCACGCGCTGCGATCGGGCCGCGGCGGCGCGCATCGCTGATTCCCGCCCCGCCGTCGCGAGTTCGACGAACGCCTTCAAACTCGCCGGACCCGTCAACAGCGCGGCATCGCGCTCGACATCGATCACGCCGACCAGGTCGCGCCGCAGCCCCTTCGCATCGGCCGCAAAAATCGCCAGCGGCACGTTCCAGGCCGCCAGACGCAGCAGATCTTCCGAGAGCGGGTCCGGACCGGGAACGAGCACGACCGCACGGACGCGGCGGGCGCGACTCGTGTCGAAATCTGGAACGGAACGTGCAATGCACCGCGTCGCATCCTCTCGTCGCTCGCGCCAACCAGTCCCGATCAGGCAAGGCTCGACGCCGAGCTGCTCCAACTGGCGAAGGATTCTTTCGCTCGCGACCGATGGAATCAAGCCTCGCGACATTCGCAGCAGCATCGTCTCGCGCAGCTCCGACTTCTCGATCGAAACGCCCGCGGCGCGCTCGGCCGACGCGAGCAGCGCCGCCGCCCCGCCCAGCGCGCATTTTTCCCACTGTTTCCCGGCCAGTTCGAGCGCCGAAGCCCAGATGCGGCGAAGCGTCGGCTGATCCAGGTCGCCGGGAAGTTCCCGCGACGCCGGACCGCTTCCGGCCAGGAAAACCGCGCCGCTGCGATCAAACTCCGGCGAACCCGACCCGCCGATCGGCACGCCCCACCAGAAGTCCAGCACACGGTCCCGCGGCGCGCCGCGCGCCAGCAGCTCGCGCCCGATCGCCGGCGACGCCGCACAGTGAACGTCCGCCGCGTCCGCCGTCCAGCGACGGGCTTCCTGCAACGAAGTCCACCAGCGCACGCACGTCCCCGGCGGACGCGCCGGCAAGAACGCCAACCCGCCGCCGATCGCGACATAGACGCCGCCGTCCGCCGCCGCGAGCTGCTCGGATTGCCACACCGGGTCGGCGCGGTCCGGCCGATCGGCGATGACCGCGCCGGCCAGTTGATCCACGCTGCCCGCCGCGTCACGGAGCTCGCGCGCCCGCCGCGCGGTTCCGGCTTCGCCATCGCTCGCAAGTATGATCCAGCGGTTGGATCGACGCCGCGCGTCCGGCCGCTTCAACGCTCGAAGCCGCTCGTCGCGGCGCTGTGTGAACCAGGCGGCCACGTCGATGCAGAGGCGTTGCGCGCGTTCAAGCCGCTCGGGCGGGGTGCCCGGCAGATTGATGAGGCACGCCGGGGGCAGCAACCCGGGTCGGCGCTTCAGCACGTCGCAGAGCTGCTCGAACGCGCCCGGCGCCAGCAGCGGGACAAACCGCGCGTCGCGAATCGCGTCCCCGAGCGCATGCCGGCGGAGCGCCGCGGCGAGCAGCGCCGCGTCCTCCTCGTAGACGACCGTGCACTCCTGCGCCCCGCAAGCGTCCAGGCGCGTCAGCAACTCCGCGCCGACGCCGATCGTCGGCAGGCACGCGCTGCGTCCCTGGATGCGCGCGGTCGCCAGCCGCGCGGCGGCGCGCACGCGAGGAACCGACGAGTGATCGAGCCATGCCGCCGGCTCGCCGACGCGCTCCACGCGCCATGAAGCAAAACCATCCAGCGCCGCTGCCGGCCGCCAATGCGGAGGCAGCGCGATGGCGCGAAGCCGCTCGACCAGCTCCGGCAGCGCCTCCGCGACGCTGCTCAGGTTGCTGTCCCAGATGCGGCCGTCGAGCGCCTCGAGCGGCGCTTCGTCGAGGATGGCGAGATTTATTGCGGTCATGAGATTGGCACGCCGCGGCAAGGGCGCGAACCGGCTCGCACGAGCGGCGCAGGAAAGCCGCGCCGCTACGATTGGATGCGCAGGAGCACCATCGACACGAGGAACGCCGCCCACGCTGCGAACAGGCCGCCGAACACCCAGACCGGCGTCCACGAGAGGCCCGGCATTGCCCCGAACGGATGATCGGCGACGGTCGAAGTCGTCGGGCCGCGGTCTTTCACGGGCGATTCTCCTCGGGCGACGGGCGCTCGACGGGCGGCGCGTTCGGCGACTGTGCTTCCGCGGGAATCGCGGCCTGCGGGCGCGCCAGTCGGCGAATCTCCGGAAGCACGTACTCCGCCGACAGCGACTTGAGCGTACTGGCGATCGGGATGGACAACAACATGCCGAGCAGGCCGGCCACCTGCGCCCCGATGAGCAGCGCGACGATGATCGTAATCGGGTGCAGACCGGACGACTGCGACTCGATGATCGGCGAGAGCAGGAACGATTCGATCGCCTGCACGACCGCGAACACGATGAAGACGCCGGCCAGCGCCCAGACCCAGTTCGCGTCCAGTTCCGAGGCCTGGGCATATGCCAGCGTCAGCGCCGGAACGAGCGCCAGACCGGACGCAAACGGGATGAGATTCAGCGTGCCGGCCAGCGCGCCGAGCGGCAGCGCATAGGGCACGCGGACGATCGACCACCCGACGCCCGAGAGCACCGCGACGAACAGGCAGACGATCAGCCGGCCGCGAAAGAAATCCGAGACGGCGCGGTCGATAGTCGTGGCGACCCGCACGATCGTGTCGCGATACGCGTCGGGCAGGTGATCGTGAATCGTCCGGACGATCGTGTTGAAGTGCAGCAGAAAGAAGAACGTATACATTGGCATGAGCACGAACAGGCTCAGCCAGTAGGAGACGTTCGACAGCGTGCCGCCGACGTATCGCAGCACCGCGGCGCCGACCTCGTTGCCATGCGACTGAAGGAAGTCGATCAGACGATCGCGATCGGTCGGCTGAAACAGCGATGGAAACGTGTCCGACACCCAGGTCTGAAGGCGCTCGGCGTAAGCCGGCAGGCGGTCCGTGAGCTGGATGATCTGCAGCGCGCCGATCAGCCCGAGCAGCAGCGCCACGCCAACCACGATCGTCAGGCCGATCGTCACCGACGCCAGCCGCGAGACGCCCCAGTTCCGGTCCACGTAGGTGACGACCGGGTTCAGGACGTAGGCGACGGCCAGCGCCGCCACGATCGGGGTCACCACCGCGCTGAGCGAGCGCGCCGCCAGAAGCAGGAGCATCCCCGCCACGAGCACGCCGGCGAATCGCGCCCAGCGCACCGCGCCTTCGGACAACTGCGGCAGATAGCGTTCGATTCCGCCGTCCGGCTTCATTCGCCGGCGTCCGACGGCGGGACGATCTCGTACCCGCAAAATGCTCGCGAGACCTCAAACACGTCGTCGAAGTCCTCGACGCGATCGCTGTCCTGCCGACCCATGACGCCTAACTCCACCAGCAGGAACACCATTTCGCCGAAATCCCGGCTGCTGCGCACGTTCCAGCGGCTGAGCACGGCCGGCGCCAGGCGGCCGAACGACTGGACCGCCAATTCGCGGATGGCCTCGGAAAGCTGCCGCCCGGTGACGTGCCGCGGGCCCTGCCGCTCGCCGTCGCCGTACAAGCGCTGGGTTGCGAATTCGAGCGCGCGATGCAGGAACGCGTACGCTTCGATCGGATATCGCCCATCGCAGCGAATCGCCTGCTCGAATTGTCGCGCCGTCTCGAGGTCCATTGTGCCGCTTCGATCTGCGAGTTCTCGAACCGTCAATCGTTCGGCGGTGCGCCGCTCGAGCCCGTGTCGGGACCGGGCCGCGGTCCGCGCCGCCCGCGTCCGCGGCGACGTCCGCCGCGCGGCGAGCGACGCTCGTCGTTGGCGCCGTCCGGTGGTCCGTCGTCCGGCGTGCGCGACGGCGAGTCGGCGCCGGCGTCCGCCGCGCCGGCGTCGGAATCGCCAGCCGGCGGGTCGCGTTCGGCGTCCCAATCTTCGGCCGAGCCGGCCCCTTCGCCGGCTTCTTCCGCCCGGCCGCGCGGCGGGCGCGGGCGCGAGAAGCGCTCGCGCGGCGGCGGGGCGACGCGTTCGCCCCCCGGCGGCGGCGGCAGGTCGAACTCGGCGATTTCCTCGACCGGAATGGTCATCTCGCGGCCGTCTTCGAGCTGCACGAGCACGAGCTGCGTCAGAATCTGGCGATCGACGACGCGCGCCGTGCCGCCGGTCGTCCGCACCCAAGATCCCATGCGCGGCAGCTTGCGGGCCAGCGATTCGTAGCCTTCGTGCTCGTAGCGCAGGCAGCAGCGCAACCGGCCGCAGCGCCCGCTGACTTTGGCCGGGTCGAGCGTGGACTTCTGGACCTTTGCCATTTTCATGGTGACCGGCCGGAGCTTCTTGAGGAAGTTCTTGCAGCAGCATTCCCGGCCGCAGATTTCGTAGTCGGCCACGAGGCGCGCCTCGTCTCGCGCGCCGACCTGTCGCATTTCGATCCGCGTCTGGTAGTGCCGCGCCAGATCGCGAACGAGGTCGCGGAAGTCGATGCGGCCCTCGCTGCGGAAGTAGAACACGATCCGCTCGCCGCCGAAGAGATGCTCGGCCGTAACCACCTTGAGATCGAGTTGGTGCTGCGCCGCGAGCAGGGCGCAGCGGTCGATGTCCTCCCGGATGCCGGCGTTCAGGCGCGTGTTTTCGGCCAGGTCCTGCGGCGTGGCCTCTCGCAGGATGCGTCCGGCCCGCAGGCGGTAGAACTCCGGCCCGCTGTTTTCGACATAGCGTTTGATCTGCTCGCGAGAGACCGAGCGGCTGCAACCGGTGCAACTGACGCTGACCTGATCGCCGATCTCGATTCCGCGGTCGGTCTGCGCGACCACCTTCGCCCCGCAACTGAAGACGCTGCCGGGCCGGTAGTTGAACTCTCCGATCCAGTTCATGGCCCCGTATCGGACGGCGGTGCTGGGATAGACTTTTTCGAGGCCGTTGCCGCAGGTGGCGCCGCAGCGCCCCGCGCCATCGTCCTCGGGCGATCGGAACTGCGGCAATGACACCATAGTCAGCAGAATCCTCAGGCGCGGCGAGCGGGCCCGCACGATCGGCGCAACACCCGCACGCTTATGGACTTCTATTCTGCCGTCAGTTGGGCACGACAACAAGCTGATTCAGGCCGCGATGTTCGCGAACTTCCTCGAGCCCGGCTTGAAGGATGCTGCCGCGAAGGTCGGCGGCGTCCTTGTAGAGGTAGAATTGCGTCTGCGCTTCGCCGGGCTGGATGTCGATGAACATCCGCTCGGCGCGGGCCCGCCCGGGCGCTTCACAGTATGCCAGGAAACTGAGCGCCTTCTGCGTGAGGTTTCGAATCTGCTGCTCGACCACCAGGTCGCCGCCCTGCCAGTAGGCGTGGGTGTCCGCGCGGATGCCGCTCAGCCCGAGCGATACCGGCTCGCGAAACGTCAGACGCGCGGGCGTCGGCGCGTCGAGCCGAAACTCCATCCGCACTTCATAATCGCCGGCCACCTCGCGCGGCGGCGGGCGGAACTGCATCGGCTGCTGAAAACGCTGGCCGGGAGCGAGCGAAAAGCGGATCGCGGTCGGCTCGACCGACCAGGCGCTCGGCGGCGTCACGCGAATCTCGCCCTGTAGCGGCGTGTCGTATGGATTCTCGAAGGTCAGCGTCGGTTGTTCGCCGTCGGCGCTGGCCTCGACGTGGCGCGGCTCGAATGTATAGCTGCTCTGAAGCTCGGTGAGCTCCGAATCTACGCCGCGGATGAAGATGGGAACCGGGCGCGCCAACACGCGCGTCGGACCGCGGTCGAGTTCCAGTTCGACCGGCGCGCCGAACAGATCGGTCGCGCGGGCGTTTTCGCCGAGATAGAGCTCGACCGGGTTCGAGAGCGGTTCGGCGCGCCACGTCCAGATCACCAGACACGCGTCGCCGGTTCCGCGGAACAGCAGCGCCACCGTGCTCGGCTCGGGCTGAAGCGCGCGCACGCATCGCATGCCGTTGAGCATGTGAAACACGGTTCGCAGCGGAATGTACAGCTCCGTCGGCTGCCACGCGCCCTCTCCGCCGAACGTGGCGTGCTCGAACGGCGCATCGACGAAAACGCGGTCGTCGGCCAGCGCCGACGCCAGGATGATGCGCCGCGCCGCGTCGATCGCGCGCCATCGCGGCGTGAGCTCCCCCTCCGGCGGTGTTTCGATCGCAAGCCAGCGCCGTCCGCCGCCGGGATCCTGCAACATGAAATCGAGCAGCGCCGGCAGCCCCCGAGCCGGCACGCTGGCCGGCGCGAGGATCGACGCATCGAATTCCGAATCCGGCACGTCCTCGAGTGCGTCGCGCGGGACCACCAGGCGCGGCAGCGACACGTAGCGAAGCATGTAGCGCCGCAGGTCTTCCAGCAGCGCCCCGTCCCAGCTCTTGCTGTCCGCCAGCTCGCTGCTCTCCGCGCCGAGCTGCCACGCCGGCAGCAGCCCGCCGAAGTGCGCAAAGACCGGGCCGAATCGCTCGCGCCACGCCGGCGTCTCGCGGACGTATCGCGACGTCGCGGCAGAATCCGGTCCCGCGTCCGCCGGCGGCAGGATCACCGCGACCGGATCGACGCGCGCTTCCGACAACACGCCGACCAGCCGAGACACCTCGGCCAGATCCTCGTTGATCCGCTGCGCCTGCTCGCTGCTCACCGCCTCCACCCCGATCTTCACGCTTCCGCAGCCCAGGTGCAGGACCAGGGCCTGCGCCCCGTCCGACGTGCCCAGCGCGGGCCAGCGGCCGAGATTGACGCCGTATCGGGGCAGGCGATCGGGCGGCGGCCCCAGGTCGGGCAACACCGCGATGCGCATGCGGCGGTCGAGCAGCGCGTCGTCCGCGCCGCGCAGCCGGACGCGCGCTTCGTACATTCCCGCGGGCAACGACGGAACGCGCGCCCGCGCCTCCACGGCGAACGACGCGAGCTGCGAGACCGACGGTGCGTCGTCGGCCAGCCGCGCGCCTCCGTGGCGGTGCGAGACGTCGGGGCGCGCGCCGACCTGGCGCGCATCCGGTATCGGGATCTGCTGCTGGTGCACGACGACGCCGTCGGCGTCCGTCAGCGTCAGGTCTGCGCTCAACTGCTGGGTCGTCGTCGCACTGACCTCGAGCCGGAACTCTTCCTCCGCGCCCGGCGCGATCAGCCCGCCGGGATTGCTGAAGCTCAGCCTCGCGCGCGGCAGCCGGAAGACGCGCAGGTCGTCGAACCACGCGTCGGCGTGGACGTCGCGGCGGATGATCGGGTCGAGCTCTCCGCCCGAGACCGGTCGCCAGACGTAGGATTGCAGCAGCCAGACCTGAATCCGAAGGGCGTAGGCGGTTGGCGCGTCCGTGGTCAGCTCCAGCGAAACGCGCTGCCACGGCTCCACGTCCGCGCCGGTCGAGTGCACCAGGTCGCTGACACGCTCACTGCCCGGGATGCGCTCGCCCAGCCGGTCCACCAGATAGGCGGCCAGAAACGCGCGCGAATGCGCCAGCCCGACCGCGCGGATGTGCCCGACCAGCAGGTACTGCGACTGCGGCACTACCGTCAGATCGTTCACCGCGTATTCGAACGCGACGTTGCCCGTCTCGATTCCCAGCCGGAACGACGGAGGCGCGCCGTAGCCCACCTCGTCGTCCAGCACGGCCCGCGCGAACGCCGGAAGCCCGAGGCCGCGAAGGCGCTCCCATCGCATGGGCGTGTCTTCGAAGTTCCCGAGCGGGCGCTCGTCGAAATCGAACTCCCGCACAATCCGGTAGTTCTCGTTCGCGGCGCGCTGCAACTCGTCCATCGATCGCTGCGCGCGCGATTCCGACGAATGAGCCAGTCCGGCCAGCACGCAGGCCAGCCGCAGCGCTCGAAGCGCGGATCTTGCGCGGAATGACGGCGACGCCGGCCGCATTCCGATCTCATCGGCTGCGCTCGGGCCGGCGGTGAACCGCGACCCGGCGTCAGATCACGATCGGCTTGCCGCGCATGCGGCGAATCGGGACAAATTGCCCGCTGTGCATCAGCTCGTGCGCCGCGACCATCGCAAACACGGCCCCGACCGTCGGCGCGTACGAACGCATCGATTCCGGTCCGGGCTTGCCGAATTCCGACTCCGGCGTCGCCGCCAGAGCCGTCAGCGTCGCCCCACGCACCTGCTTCATCAGGTCGAGATACTCGGCCTTGCTCCGGAAGCGCGATCGATCGTCCACCGTCGCCGCGTCGCGCGAATGCGCGTCTGCGAAGCCGCCCGGCAAAGCCGGCATCGACTTGCCGATTCCGGTCATCATGCCGCATTCGCTCGACACGAGGTGTCCGAGCTGCCAGGCGACGTGGTTCATCCCGGCGGTCGGCCGGATGAACAGGTCGCTCTCGTCCAGGTCCTTGACGTACGATTCCAGGATGAATCGGCTCTGTTCGAGGTTGTAACGAATGATGTCCTTGGCGTTCACGATCCTCCCCTTCTGCGAAAGACGCGCGGCGTGAGCCCGCTGCCGACCCCGCGCCCGGCGAGAGGATCATAGGCGCGGCCCGCGCGACCGGCCCGACGCCAGCGCGGCTCGCCCGCGCGATGCGGCGCGGCGACACATCCGAAATGGGAGATCGCCCGGCATGCAGCACGTCACAATTCTCGGAATCCTGAACCTCACGCGCGACTCCTTCTCCGACGGCGGACGCTATCTCAGCCCCGCGGACGCGATCGCGCACGCCGAGCGACTCCGCGAAGACGGCGCAGACGTGATCGACGTCGGCGCCGAATCCACCCACCCGGACGCCGACGACGTACCCGCTTCGGAAGAGATCGCGCGGCTCGAGGCCGTCGTGCCGGAGCTTCGCCGACGCGGGCTGCGCGTGTCGGTCGATACGCATAAACCCTCCGTCATGGCCCGGGCGGACGCGTGGGGAGTCGAGTTCCTCAACGACGTCAACGCGCTGCGTGATCCGGCCGCTGTCACGGCCGCACGATGCGGCAGCGCGCGAATCATTCTGATGCACTCGCGCTCGATCCGTCCGCGCGCGGAGCGGGGGCAGCCTCCGCCGGACCGGACGCACGCTCCGTCGCCGGACGCGGGCCGCGGCGCGATCGTGCCGAAGATTCTCGAATTCTTCCGCGAGCGGGTCGCCCTTCTCGAAGCCGCCGGCTTGGCGCGGGAGCGTCTGATCGTCGATCCGGGGATGGGGTTCTTCCTTGGTCCGGACGCCGGCGACAGCCTCGACGTGCTGCGGCAGTTTGCGGCGCTCCGCGAGATGGGGCGGCCGCTGCTGATTTCGGTCTCGCGAAAGTCGTTCGTCGGGCAAGTGCTGGCTGAAGGCGGCGCGCCGCGCCCCGTGCATCATCGCGCTGCCGGCACGCTCGCGGCGGAGCTCTGGGCGGCGCAGCACGGCGCGGAGTATGTCCGCACGCACGAGCCGCGGCCGCTGCGGGACGGATTACGAATGCTCGACGCGATCGCGCGCGGCGCACCGTGATCGGTGTTCACGGCCGGCGCGCCGTCCAAGGAGGGTGGTACGGGCGTCTCGCCCGTTCGTGACTGATCTGAACACCGGCCTTTCGATCGGACGGGACACCGGCCTGGCCGCCGCACGGAAGACCGGTCGGAGACCG
>CAZKJT010000021.1:0-5655 GCA_964553225.1 uncultured Planctomycetales bacterium
CCAATCACTCCGAAAATCCGCCCGTTGATGCAAAAGCCTCTTACGGTCGCGGCTCTGATTCCAACGCGACCACGACCCGGCCGGGCTCAGCCGCCGCCTTCGGTCTGCTTGCGGAACGCCTCGTACCGCTCCCGCAATCGCGCGTCGATCACCGACACGTTCGCCTTGCGGTAGAGCTCCGAGGCGGCCTCGGCCATCCGCTGCGGCAGAACGCGCTCCCGCAGACGCCGCTCGACCTCCGTCCGCACGTCCTCGAACCGCGCGTGATCCGGCGCGATGCGCTGCTCGAGCTTCAACACGTGCACCATCCGCCCGGCCCGAACCGGCGTCGAGACCTCGCCCGGACGCAGCGCGAACGCCACTTCGCGCAGCGCCGCCGGAATCTGCTCGTCCTCGAACGAGAACGGCTCCATGCGCCCGCCCAGCGGCGCGCTCTGCGCGTTCTGGCTGAAACGCCGCGCGACCTCGGCGAAGTCTTCGCCATTCGATACGCGCGTGACCACGTCGTTCAGCAAGCGGCTGTCGTCGGCCTCCACCTGGATGTGTCGGACAATCACGCGTTCGCCGTACGTTCGCGCAAACTCCTCTCGCAGCGTGTCGTCGTCGATCTTCAGCTCGCGCTCGACCAGCTTGCGCAGGTGGGCGTTGCGCTCCATGCTCAGCCGGAACTCGGCGTCCGAGATTCGCTTCTGCGCCAGCATCGCGTTCAGCGCTTCGGCCTGCTCCGCCTCGTTGCCGGGCTTCGGCTCGATGCCCGCCTCCCGAGCGATCCGCTCGATCGACTCGCGCAGCTCGCGCTCGACGTCCGCGGCCGTCACCCGCAGCCCCTGCCGGGCGGTCTCCCGCCGTGCCGCCTCCAGCACGATGAGCTGCGAGAGCATCTCGACGCCGTAGGCGTCGATCAGCGCGTCCACCAGCGCCGCCCGCGGGATGGGATGTCCATTCACCACCGCCACCGCGTCGCCGTCCGCGATCGCCGGCGCGCCGCACGCCGCGACCAGGCCCGCAATCACGCTCAGCAGACCGCCACGTCGTCTCGCGCTCATCGCCGCACCTCCTCTACCGCCGCGAACGGGCAGCGGTCGGCGCGGCTCAGCCGCGCGGACATTCCCGGAACGCGCCGGCGAAGTTCCGCCAGCACCCGGTCCAGCACCGGGAGCTCGCTCGCGTAATGCCCCAGGCAGACCGCCGCCACGCCCCGGCTCGCCAGTTCGATCGCCTCGTGATGATGCATCTCGCCCGTCAGAACGAGCGAGTCCGGATCGCGCAGCGCGCCAATGCCGAACGAGCCGGCCGCCGCCGTCACCGAACGAAACGCGCGACGCAGGTTTCCGACGACGGACGCCAGCCGCAGATCGACCCCGCGCCCAATGCGCTCGACGATCGCCGCCCCGCGCATCGCCCGGCGCAGAACGCCCACGCGCCCCATCCCGACCCGCCCGCGCTTCGCCAGCTCCGCCACCGGGTACAGGTCGAACGCGGGCTCCTCGTACGAATGGGCCGCGTACAGCGCACGCACGACCGCTGCCACGCGCGCCGCGGGCACGATCATTTCCAGCCGCGACTCGTCCACGAACTCCAGACGGCCGCGCTGCCCCCGCGATGGATTCGTCTCGCTACCGCCCAGAAAGCTGCCGCGCCCGCGCAGCTCGAAGCTGCACTCGCGATAGTCGCCGATCACCCCCGCGCCCGCCGCAGACAGCGCCGCGCGCAGCGCAGCGGCCTCGCCCGGCGGCACGAACGCCACCAGCTTCAGGATTTCCGCGTCGCGCCGGATCGGATCGAGCGGAAACCGCTCGCGGCAATCCAGCGCATCGAGCAGCACGTCGTTCGTTCCGCCTTCGGCGAGATCGAGCGCCGTGTGCAGCGAGAAAATGCTGATCCGCGCGGCCAGCAGGTCGGGCAGCAGCGTCGTCGAGCACGTGGCGCGTTCCGTCACGCGCCGCGTGCCCTTGAATATCGCCGGATGGTACGCGACGATCGCCGAACAGCGCCCCGCCAGCGCCTCGCGCGCGACCGCGTCGGTCAGGTCGATCGCCAGCAGCGCGTCGCGCGCGGGCCAATCCGGTCTTCCGGCGAGCAGCCCGACGTTGTCCCATTCCGGCGCCAGCTCGAACGGCACAAACGCGCCGAGCGCCGCCAGCAGTTCCGCCGCGCGAACGTCGCGCGACGCCCGTCCGCCGACCTGCCGCCGCGTCGATCGCTTGCGCTCAGGCATGCCCACCGCACTCCTGCTCGACCAGGTCGCCATACGCTTCATAGAGCGCGCGGGTCACGTCTCCGGGCTTCTCCGTTCCGATCGGCTCGCGCGCCACCCGCACGACCGGCAGCAACTCCATCATCGAGTTCGTCAGGAACATCTCGTCCGCCTTCAACACGTCTTCCAGCGACAGCGGCCGCTCCTGCACCGCGATGCGAAGGTCCTCGGCCAGCTCAATCACCGTCGCGCGCGTAATGCCCGGCAGCACCGGCGTGTCCAGCGCCGGCGTGTGCAGCGCGCCGTCGCGCACCAGGAACACGTTGCTGATCGCGCCCTCGGCCAGCACGCCCGCGTGCGTGAACCACAGCGCCTCGGCCGCTCCGCGCGCGTGGGAGGCGCGCAGTGACGCCAGCCGCGCGAAATAGCTGGTGGTCTTGTGCCCGGTGGTGGGATCCTGCGCGTTCTGTCGAAAGTCGGTCACGACCACCGTCACGCCCTTGCGGTAGTCCTCGCCCGGATAGGGCGCGCCCGGCGACGCGGTTGCGACGACCGTCAACCCCGGCTCGTCGCTCGCGCCGGCCCGCAGAGAGCCGGTGGTGACCGTCAGGCGGACCCGCGCGGATGGCTGCTCCATTCCGCCGACGGCGCTCAGCACCGCCTCGCGCAGCCCATCTTCCGACAGCGGCGCGCTCCAACCGAGCGCAGCGGCCGATCGCGCCAGACGGCGCACGTGCTCATCGAGACGAAAGACGCGCCCGTTGTAGGCGCGCATCGTCTCGAACAGGCCGATGCCCTGCATGAAGCCGGAGTCGAACACGCTCACCATCGCCTGATCCGACGACTGGAGCTTCCCGTTGACGCATGCCCACTCGCGCACGGTCTCACCTGTCTTGCCGGCCGGCGGTGCGGATCACCGCGGGTGCTTGCCTGGGCCGATGCCCGACTAACGATAGCCCATCGCGCGGTCAGCAACCACGCCTAACGGGGGCCACGGCCGCGCGCGACGGCGGGACGAGCGCATCCAGCACGCTGCGCGCTTTGGCGCTCGTCTCGTCGTACTCCGCCGCCGGCGACGATTCGGCCACGATGCCGCCGCCGGACCATACGGTGCCCGTGTCGCCCCGCACCTGCATCGTGCGGATGGCGACGCTCATCGCCAGGTCGCCGTCCAGCCGAACGACGCCGATCGCTCCGGTGTACACGCCGCGATCGGCCGGCTCCAGCTCGTGGATGATCTCGACCGCGCGAATCTTCGGCACGCCGGTGACCGACCCGGGCGGAAACGACGCCGCCAGCGCGTCGAGCGCCGTCCGTCCGGGCGCGAGGCGTCCCGACACGTCCGCCACGGTGTGATGCACCGTGGCGTGCGACTCCAGCCGACGCGCCCGCTCGACCCGCACGCTGCCGAACGCGCACACGCGCCCGAGGTCGTTGCGATGCAGGTCGGTGATCATGGTCAGCTCGGCCTCGTCCTTGGCCGATTCGAGCAGCTCGCGACGCGACGCTTCGTCGCGCGTCGGATCGACGTGCCGCGGGCGCGTGCCCTTGATCGGCGAGGTGCGCACGACGCCGTCGCGAACCGACAGGAACAGCTCGGGCGATACTGACAGGACCGCGCGCTCCTGCCAGCGCAGCAGCGCGCCGAACCGCGCAGGATTGCGAGCCCGCATCGCGGCATAGAGACCCGTCGCGTCGCTCAAGCCTTCGACGCGCACGCGACGCGCGAGATTCACCTGGTAGATGTCCCCGGCGCGGATGTATTCGATCGCGCGCGCGACGATTCGCTCGAAGTCCGCCCGGCCAGAGCCATCCACCACGCGGGTGGAGAGCGGCGCCGCTTCCTCCGCTCGGGGACCGGCGCGGCATGCGTTTTCCCATGCCTCGCGCGTCGAATCGGGCGATCGTTTCCGCAGCCCGAGCGCCTCCCGTAAGTCCGTCGCAGCGGTTAGCCACGCCCGCCGCGCGCTGTGGTCCAGCACGATCGCCTCGTCGAACAGTTCGAATCGCGCCAGCGGAAACGCGCCGGCGCGCGGCGTCCGGGCAGGCAACGATTCGAACAGGCGGCCCGCTTCGAATCCCAGGTAGCCGATCCAACCCGGCGCAAGACCCAGCGGCCAGCGTTCACAGCGCGGCAGCCGAGCGTGCGTGTTCGCCAGCAGCGAATGCGCGCTGGGTTGCGTCTCGACGATGCGATCGCCCACGCGGAGCGTCGCGAGCTGGCCCGCGGATTGCTCGATCGTCGCGATCGCGCGGACCCCCAGCAGGCTGTACCCCGGCAACCGACCGCCCTCCGCCAGCGAGTCGTCGAGCCAAGCGACCGGCTGATCGTCGGCCAGCGCCGCGACGGCGTCGATGACGCGGGCGGGGTAGTCGGTTTCGACCATCAGCCGGGGATGAAGCACGTTCGGCGTCCTGCGTTCGGGTTGCGGGTGGGTCGGTGTCGGTCACGCATTCTGGTCGGTCACGCAACCTGGTGTCGGTCACGCACACTGTAGCTGCGGGAACATCGGGCATGAAGCCGCGAGTGCGAGTCTGGGCAGTCCTGGGGGCGGCGCGGGCGTTTAGCATGACCAGACACCTGTGGGTGGTACGGGCGTCTCGCCCGTGCATGAGCAGTCCGGTGTTGCGACGGAAGACCGGTCAGGAGACCGGTCCCCCGAGAACATACCGGTCCCCCGGGAAGTGACCGGTCCCCCGGGAAGTGACCGGTCCCCCAGCAGAGCGGAAGCGCCGGTGCAGGATCAACGCATAAAGACTTGCAAGAAATAACGTTAAACGAATCTCATCGGGTGGGAAGCGGCGCGGGATCGCCGCGCCAGACGCCGATCGGATCGCCGTTCTCGGCTTCGTTCCAACGCCGGCCGACTTTGCGTGTCGTACAATAAGACGTGATTCGTCTCCGACTCGGTCGCCACGAAGGCGTCGGAGCGTCGCGACCCAGGAGTACTGGCATGACTGCGCGAAATCCTCTGATGTGGACCGTCGGGTTGCTGCTCGTTGGCGCGGGGTCGCAGGCTGCGCTGGCCGACAGTTTCGGCTTCGGTTTCCGCTACAGCAGCGGACCGCGCTACTGCGCGCCTCCGGTCGTTCGCTATGACTACTGCGGACCGTCGTATTACTACGCGCCGCCTCCGCGGGTCGCGTACTACGGCGGCTATTACGGAGGCTACGGTCCGACGTATCGCTCTTCGTACACGCGCGTTTATCGCGAACGCCGGGCGTATCCGTCGTACAGTCACCGCTACTATCGCCACGAAGGGCGCCGGGCCGGCTTCCGCTTCCACTACGACGACTAGCGTCCCGCGACGGAAGCTTGCTGCCTAGCGCTCCTGGGGCGCACGGCCAACGTGCCCGCCGCCGTCATCATGCGGAGCGTGCGGGACGCCCGCGCTCCCCGATTCCCCTGGGAGACCGGTCGCTTTCCGGGGGACCGGTCAGCTCCCGAGGGAGCGGTC
>CAZKJT010000021.1:5755-58927 GCA_964553225.1 uncultured Planctomycetales bacterium
GCTTCCCGGGGGACCGGTCGCTTCCCGGGGGACCGGTCGCTTCCCGGGGGACCGGTCGCTTCCCGGGGGACCGGCCACTTCCCGGGGGACCGGCCACTTCCCGGGGGACCGGTCTCCTGACCGGTCTTGACCGGTCTGGACCGGTCTCCGGTCGTTCGTGGCATCGCGTCCGCCTTTCGCCGCGCTTTCGCGCGGGTTCATCGCGACTATCATCCGGACATGCAGCGCGTCGACGCGGTCACGCACCCGCCGGTGAGCGTCGGCGCCCATCCCAGTCTGGCCGGCGGCGATCCCGTTCAGCGCTTCCGCGTGGGCATTCTCTACGGCGTTGCCGCGTACGCCGCGTGGGCGCTGGTCGCGGTGTACTTCCACGCTGTGCGGCACGTGTCGGCGTGGGAAGTGCTCGCCCACCGCGTCGTCTGGTCCGCGCTTCTGCTGGCGCTGATCCTCGGCGTCCAGCGGCGCTGGCGCGACGTGGCGACTGCCGCCCGAAGCGGCCGCACGCTGCTCTGGCTGCTCGGCTCCACCGTCCTGATCGCGGTCAACTGGCTGACATTCTTTCTGGCCGTGGCGCACGGACGCGTACTGGACGCGAGCCTGGGCTACTTCATCAATCCGCTCGTGAACGTCGTGCTCGGATTCGTGTTTCTGCGGGAGCGGCTCAGCCGGCTTCAGACGATCAGCGTGCTGCTCGCCGCGTCGGCCGTGACGTATCTCACCGTGCAATACGGACGCCCACCGGTAATGGCGCTGGTCCTGGCGCTGACGTTCGGTTTCTACGGATTGCTTCGGAAGACGGCCGCGGTCGAGGGTCTGACCGGCCTGTTCATGGAGACGGCGCTTCTCACGCCGCTTGCGGCGGGATACCTGGCGTTTCATTGGCTGCACGGGACGAGCGTTTTCGGGCAGGGATCTCTGCGGGACGACGTCTTGCTCGCGGCGGCCGGCGTGGTGACCGCGATTCCGCTGTTGTGGTTCGCGAACGCGGCGCGACGACTGCCGCTGGCGACGGTCGGGTTTCTTCAGTACATCGCGCCGAGCGGGCAGTTCCTGCTGGCGGTACTGGCGTTCGGCGAGCCGTTCTCCAGTCCGCAGATGATCGCATTCGTCGGCATCTGGACGGCACTGGGACTCTACTCGCTCGATCTGGCGCGGCGTCTTCGGACGCGCTGACCCGGAAGGGGTGATGGCAACGCGCGTCCGAATGCCCGCTCAGCGCGTCAGCACCGCGAGCAGGCTGAACCAGGAGGCGAGCGCGAGCACGACCGCCGTCCACACCGCCGTCTGCCACCGAACATAGGCGGGTCGCGTGAGCGCTCGATCGGTGGCGGGGGCGGCGCTTGCGAGCGACGGGGCGCGGCGGAGTTCGGTCCTCGCGGGCGCTGCGGGCATATCGTCCGCCGCGTGGCACGCGGCGAGCGAACCGGGCGGCCCGGACGGGGCCGACGGCTCGTTGGGCCGGGACACCGCGGCGTCCGGTGCGGTCGTCGACTCGAGCGGCTCGGCAATCGATTCGGCTGGCGGTCCCGGCGGAATCGCGCGTTGAGTCGGAATGATCTCGCAATCGGTCCAGAGCACGTCGCTCCAGCCGCCGCGCGCGCCGGGCACGATCCGCAACGTGTCGAAGACCGGCGCGGCGCACAGCTCGCCGCGCTGCATGATGACGCGCACGATGACGTCGTGCGGGAGCTCGCCGATCGCCCGGTGAGCCGCTTCGCGCGCCGCGTCGCGACAGCGCATGCCGGCCGAGTGCACGAAGCGCCTTCCGTCGCAACCGACCGCGACGACGCGATACGCGCGCGAAGCGCGGGAGCCGCCGGCAGTCGGCGCGGCGGCGGCGGGGCGGTCGGAACGTGGCGAACGGGTCGCAGGCATTTCGATCAGCGCTTCTCGATTCGCTCCATCCCGTTCATGTACGGCCGCAGTCGCGCCGGGATCGTCACGCTGCCGTCGGCGTTCTGGTGGTACTCGATCAGCGGGATCAGCGCCCGCGGCGAAGCGATGACCGTGCTGTTCAACGTAAAGCAGACCTGGGGTTTGCCGCTTTCGTCGCGGCAGCGGATGCTCAGCCGCCGCGCCTGGAAGTCATGATAGGCGCTGGCGGAATGCGTCTCGCCGTACGCGTCGCGGCCGGGCATCCAGGTCTCGACGTCGAACTGGCGTACCTTGGCCTGTCCCATGTCTCCGGTGCAGACCTCGATGACGCGATAGGGCAGTTCGAGCGCGGCGAGCACGTCTTCGGCGTTCTGGAGAATGGTCTGGTGCCAGAAGCGCGACTCCTGCGAATCGGGCCGGCACACGACCACCTGTTCGAGCTTGTCGAAGAAGTGGATGCGGTACAGGCCGCGGGTGTCCTTGCCGGCCGCGCCGGCCTCTCGGCGAAAACAGGTGCTACGTGCGACGTAGAGGCGCGGCATCTGTTCGGCGTCGAGAATCTCGTCCATGTGCATGCCGGTGACGGGCACTTCGGACGTGCCGACCAGGCACTGCTGGTCTCGCTCGCAGAGGTAGACCTCGTCGCGGTGCAGCGGGAAGAAACCCGTGCCTTCCATCAGGCGCTCGAGCACCAGCACGGGCACGGTCAGCGGGGTGAACGAGACGCTTCGCCCGCCTCCGCCGGGTGCCTCCCAGCGCTTCTCCAGCATCAGGTCCCAGGCCAGCCGCAGCACGGCTTCGTGCAGCATGCTTCCGGCGCCGGTCAGGACGTAATTGCGGCTGCCCGCCAGCTTCACGCCGCGTTCCAGGTCCACCAGTCCCAGCTCGGACGCGAGCTCGACGTGATCCCGGAAGCGGAAGCCGAACGCGTCTCGCGGACGAACGTCGCCTACGCGGCGCACCTCGACGTTGCCGGAAGCGTCGGGCCCGACCGGGGACTGTGGGTCGGGAATCTGCGGGACGAGCAGCATCAGCTCGCGCAGTTCGGCGTCGGCGCTTTCGCGCTGCTGCTCGAGTTCGCGCACCCGGCTCTTCAGCGCGCCCAGATCGGCCGAGAGCGCGGCGCGCATCTCGGGCGTGGCTCGGGCCATCTGCTCGCCCGAGGTCTTCTGCTTGTGCCGCAGCTCGTTGTATTCCGTTTCCAGCTCGCGCCGGCGGCGATCGACTTCCAGCACCTGGTCGATGTCGACGCGCATGCCCTTGTCGCGCACGGCGCGCTTCACCAGTTCGGGCTGCTCGCGGATCAGCTTCAGATCGATCATGGGTTCTCGTCAGCGATCGCCGCGGACGCGCCGCGGAACGGCTCCTGCGCCGCGCGACCGCCGCCGCGGCAAGACCGGGCATTATACGCGCCGCCGGTCCCGCGCCGACGGCGCGGGGCGTGGCGGCTCAGCCCTCGGCCAGCGGATCGGACAGCAGCGCGCGCCCGCCCAGCGAGTGAACAAAGCCGAAGATCGCCAGGCCCGCCGCGACGACAAAGATGAGCAGAGAGCTTTCGAAGTAGATCGCCCGCAGGTCGCCCGCGAACGTGTAGTATGAGATCAAGCTCAGATACAGCCCGGCCGCGATGGTCGCCAGCAGCCCGAAGCGCAACAGCACCAGAATCCAGGCCAGGATAATCCCCGCGAACACGACCGCGTCCACGTAAAACGCGAGCTGCCCGGCGTCGTGGCGAGAAAACACGAACGGGGCCGTGAACAGCACGACGGCCAGGGCGATGCCCGGCGCGGCGCTCTGAAACCAGACCCGCGCCAGCAGGATCACCAGCAGCACGAGCATCGGCTGGAGGCACGCGTACACCTGCCCCCACAGCATTTCGCCCACGATCTCCCGCGCGCCGACCAGCCCGCCCAGAAACGACGAAAGCGGGCGCACCGGCGGCAGACCGAGCCACGTCGGCGCGTGCTGGAGCAGGATGGCGACGAGCTGCGTGGCGATCGCCAGCAGCGCGCCGATCAGCAGGTCGCGCCCGACCATCGGATCGCGCAGCTTCCCCGACAGCAGACGCCCCCAGGAGATCAGGCATTGCGGCCACCAGCGGCGCACGTACGGCTCGAGCGCGACATAGAGCGTCCACACCCACGCGGCGTGGAACAGCGCGCGGGCTGCGCCGCGCATCAGCAGCTCCCATTCCTCGGCGGCGCTTGGCGTGTGCCCGGCGCGCAGCGCCCAGATCAGCGCGTAGGCGATGAACACGTACGACGCCAGCCTCGCCGCCCCGCGCAGGTCGCCGCGGCCGCCGCGCATGTTCCACAGCGCCAGGGCGACGGCGCCGATCAACGTAGCGACGCGGATGCCGAAGTTGATGCGCGCGACGACCTCCGGCCCGCCGGCGGCGGACGTGGCGAATTCCGGGTCGCCTTCGAAGCGAACGCGGAAGAACACCGGACGGCCCTGAAAGCTCCCGCCCTCGGCCGAGATCGGCTCGCCGCGCTGCGCGGCGCGCACTCTCCAGCGCGCGCGCTCGTCGCAGAACACCGGCGGAGCGTCGGCGTCCGGCGACATCTCGGCCCGCTCGGCGCGAGACTCGTCGATTCCCGCCGCCCGCAGGATCGCGTCCCAGTCGGTGCGCGCGTGCGCCGACGCAACCGGCCTGTGCGGCTCGGAGCGCGCCGGCGGCGGATGGACGCGCAGCTCGATCAGCCGCCCATCGGGATCGAGCACCACGCCGCTCGCGCCAGGCTGATGCAGCGGCGGATCGTTGTAGGTCACGATCGAATTGAAGCCGCGCGCCACGATCGGCTCGTCGCTCTGGCGGTACCAGAAGCGAATCGCGGGAGGGCGGCCTTCGGCGATCCAGTCCCACCGATCTGCTCGCTCGTCGCCGGCCAGCACGCGCTCGATTCGCTGCGTCTCGGCCTCGAATCCATACGCCGAATCGCTCGCGGGCCGCTCGAAGCCTGCCGCGGCCAGCGCCTCCCGCGCGTGGTTTGCCAGCACTTCGGCCGACTTCGGCAACGGCGTCCGCGCGAACAGGTATACGTCTTGGTTCAGCTTCGCGACGGCCAGCAGCCCGATCAGCACGCCCGCCAGCAAGGCGACCGCCTGTCGCGGCTGGAGGTTGCCGGCTGCGCCCGCGGCCGCGACCACGTCCGGCGAGGGAATCTCGCCGGCCGCGAGCGCCTGGGTGAGCGGATCGCCGGCCGGCAGCGCAGCGGCGACCAGCCGGACGTCGGACGGCCGGCGATTCGGGTCGCGCTCGAGGCATCGGAGAATGGCCCGTTCGACGCGCGGATCGAGATCGGGCACGGCCAGCGTCGGGCGGCGCGGCGTCATGCTGGGGCGGCGCGTTGCGCCGCCGGTATCGCCGTCGAACGCGTAGCGTCCGGTGAACAGCTCGTACAGAACCAGCCCCAGCGCGTAGATGTCCGATCGGGGTGTGACCGGGTCGCCCTGGAACTGCTCGGGCGCCATGTAGGCGGGCGTGCCGGCGCGAAGCGGCGATCCTTCGGGCGCGTCTTGCGTGTGCGGAATCGCGAGTCCGAAGTCGGTGATGCGCACGTCGCCGCGCTTGTCGATCATGACGTTGGCGGGCTTCAGGTCGCGGTGGAGCACACCGGATTGATGCAGCGCGGCCAGCCCGGCGCAGAGCTGCCGCGCGATCTCGATCGCGCGCGTGGGCGCGACGCGGCCGACGCGCCGCAGGAGACTGGCCAGGTCCTCGCCGTCCACGTACTCCATCGTGATGAAGGCGTAGCCGTCGGCGCGGCACAGGTCGTGCACGCGGCAGACGTTTGAATGCGTGGCGCGCAGCGCGGTGCGCACCTCGCGCATGAGCGTGCCCATGCGATCGGCGTCGTCGGCCAGCTCTTCGGGCAGGAATTTGAGCGCGACCGGCTGCTCGAGCAGCAGGTCGTCCGCCCGGTAGACCTCGCCCATACCGCCGCGCCCGAGCAGCTCGACGATGCGGTATCGGCCGGCGAGGATTTTTCCGGCGGGAAAGCGCGTCGATCGTCGCACGGCGGCGAGCAGTTCGGCGCGCGCCTTCGAAGGCAGCTCGCCACCGTCGGGATCGCTGCCGCGCGAGCGCGTGTCGTGGACGTTCCGGTCGGAGGGCGTGGTGGGCGCGAGCCGCGCCAGTTCCGCCGCGAGCTCGGGCATGAGATCGGCGTGCTGGGCGACGACCAGCGCGTCGGCGAGGGATTCGCCGGCCTCACGGCGACGCAGCGTCTGCTCGATGACGGCGCGAACCCGCGCCGACCGTTCGCCCTGGATCGAATCCGGATTCATTCGCGCATCCGCTCGGGAGTTTCGAGCGGCATGATAACGCTGAGCGAAGCGCATGAGCGGTTCGGGCAGCGTGCGACGGACGGATCAGCGCGGGAAACGTCCGGCCGGCGGGCTGCCGTCCTTGCGCGAGTTCGAATCGCGCGGAGCGCGGCGCACTTCGTTCAGCAACTCTTCGTAGGTTTGGAGAATCTTATCGAGGGCGCGCTTCTCGCCGGCGATGGGGTGCAACATGGCCCAGGCGCCGCCCACCGCCACGCAGCAGCACAGTAACCAGATCGTTGACATCGTGCGTCCCGCCGAGCGACAGTGGAAGTTCGTTCGTCGTCGGCGTTATCGAATCGCTCGCCGACAGGCTTCAATACGGAGTCGCGACGCTGCCGGCGGGCGTTGCGGCACGGCGCACTGCCCACTACGATGCCGAACGCGGATCGGTTCCCGCCGCGCGGCGGCGAGCTCGCGCCGCACACCGGGTCCACATTGGCGGGTTCGGACGATGGACGACGCAATGACCATCCCCGGCGTCGGGATGTTGCGCGCGTTAATTCGCGACGTTCCGGACTTTCCGAAACCCAATATCCTGTTCAAAGACATCACCCCGCTGCTGGGCGATCCGAAGGGACTGGCCCTGGCGGTCGAGCTGATGGTCCAGCCGTTCCGCGGTCGACGGGTGGACGTCGTGATCGGTGCGGAATCGCGCGGGTTCATCTTCGGGACGGCCGCGGCGAAAGCGCTTTCGGCCGGATTCGTCCCGGTGCGGAAGCCGGGCAAGCTGCCCGGGCGCGTTCGGCGTCACCAGTACGACCTGGAGTACGGCAAGGACGCGCTGGAGATGCACGAGGACGCGCTTCGTCCGTCCCAGCACGCGCTGATCGTGGACGACCTGCTCGCCACCGGCGGGACGCTTTCGGCTTGCTGCGCGCTCGTGCGGCAGTCGGGCGTGACGCTCCTGGGGGTTTCGGTTCTGATCGAACTGCTGGAGCTACAGGGTCGGCGGCAGCTCGGTGAACTGGAGATACACAGCGTTCTTCGCTATTGAGGATCGAGTAGATTATCGCGCTGTGGCGTCGCCGGCCGCCTGGTGGACGCCGGCGCTGCCGACGGACACTATGGGATTTTGCAATCGGTCCACAATGCCTACGGCCGGCCGGCTTCCCGGCGGCGACGGCGGGCGGAGTGGTCCGACGCCGCGGCGGGCGGGCGACCTGCGATCGGCTCAGCGCGGCGACACGAAGCGTCTGGTGGAGCCACTCATGCGAAGCGGACGTGCGAATCGAATCTGGGGGGGGAAGCTGCTGGGTCTGGCGCTGCTGCCGCTGAGCGGCTGCGCGCTGGTCTCCGACGCCTTCAATCCCAACCTGTTGACCGGATTGGGGCTCGACCCCTCGACGATCCGCGGCTCGCAGGGCGTCGTGCTGATCTCATTCAATAACACGAGCGAGTTCATCGCGAACTTTTTCGTCGCCGTTTCGGACAGCCCGACCGATCCGACCTCCAACGCCTTCGGCGTTCCGGGGACGCAGGTTCAGCCGGGCGAAATCCGGACCGCAGTGGTGGATTGCCCGCTGGGCGTGGTGACGCCGGGCGCCCCCAGTGCGAACTTCGCCACCGGAACGGTCGCGATCCAGGTGTTCCCGACCGAGATGCCCGTTGAAGTGGTCTACAACGGCGCGCCGCTTCAGGCCGGGGACGAGTTCCGTTGCGGCGACGTCATCGAGATGCGCCTGATTCAGACCGGCGACGGTCTGGCGCCCGAAAGCTATCGCATCCTGATCCGCGTGATTCCGAGCTGAGGAGCGTTTGCGTGCGCGTGTTGAGATTCATCGGGATGGCGTTGGCGGGGACTGCGCTGGCCGGATCGGCGGCCGGATGCGGTTCGGCGCTCGGTTTATTCAACGAAGAGTTCCTGACCACGTTCGGTCCGTCCGGGCGGGCCACGACGCTGCCGGGCGAAGCGCCGGCGGTGGTGGTCGGCGTCGAGAATGCGATCGACAACGTGATCGAATTCCGGCTGACGTGGCGGGACAACGAGGGCCGCGTGCAGGAGCGCGTTCAGACGCTCGATCCCGGGGTGAAATTCGCGGAGGCTGTGATCTGCGACATGCCGGAGATCACGCTGGGCGACGTGACGGACCTTCGATCCACCGGCGCGGTCGTCCGGCTGGGCAACCAGGGCGGCAACGACCCGGTGGTGGAGGTCGAGCCGTTCGGTTTCCTGCTTCAGGACGGGGTGAATTACGACTGCGGAGACAGCGTGATATTCCGGATCAGCGTGTCGAACGCGACCGTGTCCGGCTATCAGGTCTTCGCCTTCCTGCAGCGTTCGGGCGCGCAGTCCGAAGAGCTGCTGGGTCAGTCCGCGGAAACGCCGTAACGAGCCGGGGGCGATCCCGGTGATAAGGGCTGGTGTGCGATGAGATTCCGACTTTGGGCCATTGCGGTCGCGACGGCGTCGCTGGCGCAGATTGCCGGCTGCCCGCTGACCGATGTCGAAGGCGGCTCGCAGGTCATTCCCGGCGGAACCGGCGACCCCCGGCCGATCGGCAGCACCGCGTCGGTCGAAGTGCTCGCGCCGGGCGACGTGTCCATCTCGATCACCGGCGGCACTCCGGTGGAGATCGTCTGGCGCATCGTTTCCACCACGAATTTCGCCACGGTGGACGTGTTCCTGGACGTCGATCAGGATCCGCTCAACGACAACGAGCTGTTCGTCGATCGCGGCCTCGCCATCACCGAGACCACGCGCATCGCCGATACTGCCCTGCTGGAAGCAGGCACGTACTTCGTCGGCGTGCTTCTGAACGAGCGTGGCGTGCCCAGCGCGTTCGACTACGCCGCCGGCCGGCTGATCGTGAACCAGCGACCGCTGGTCACGTTCCAGTCGCCGCGCGGAAATCTCGAATTCGACCGGTCGTCTCGCATCACTCCCACGATCGAAGTCACCTGGACGCTCGAAGACCCGGACAACCAGGTGACGACGCAGGTGTTCCTCGATCCCGATGCTTCCGCCAACGGCAACGAATTCCTGCTGCGCGAGAGCACGTCGCAGACCGGCGACTCGTTCACGTTCGACCTGCCGACCGCGACGCTGGATGCCGGCGTCTACCGCATCATCCTCATCGTGGACGACGGCGCCGACCAGATCGAGTTCGCCGCGCCGGCGCAGGTCGTGCTCCGATCGCGCCTGTCCGGGTTCGTCGATCTGCGCCCGCTCGGCACCGAAGCGTCCGAGATCGAGGGCGCCGTGTTCGAAGGCTTCAACCCGCGTGACAACGCCGGCAGCTTCGTCTCCGGCACCGGCGACCAGGACGCCGACGGGTTTGACGATTTCATCGTCCTGTCGCAGTTCGGCAAACCGCAGTTCCAGTCCAACACCTCGCGCACCGGCGTCGGCGAGGCCTACTTCGTCTTCGGCCGGTCGCAGCGCTTCACCGGCAAGATCAATCTGAACTCGACCGGCACGCTCTTCCGCGGAAACGTCTACACCGGCGTGCCCGAGGCCATCGATCCCATCCGCCCCAGCCGCGGCATCACCTCGTTCGCCGTGCTGAGCGACTGGGACAACGACGGCCTGCGCGAGTTCGCGTTCGGGCTCCCGTTCACAGACTCCATCCCCAGTCCGCAGGGCATTCCGCTCGATTCGGCCGGCTGGTTCCGCACCGGCGGCGTGGTCATCACGGCCAGTTCGTCGATCCGACCGGACCTGAACTTCCCCGGCGGCAGCGTGATCGGCCTGGGCGACATCGGAACGCTGCGGCACGTCAACCACTGCCCGTCCGGCGAGGAAGCGCCCTGCGAAGAAGGGTTCATCGGACCGAAACGCCCGGCCACGCCGCTCGGCTCCACCTTCTGGCGACACTTCGCCTTCTGCAACGACGCTGTGCCAAACTTCGGGTCGATCGCGATGGGCTGTCGCGTCGGCTCGAACGAATTCGGCGACGCCTTCGGCGAGTCCATCTCCGCGTACCAGTTCGACGGGCTGATCATGTCGGCCCCGAACCGCGACCCGGGGATTTCGACGTTGCGGAACGCGACCCGCAACATCTCCATCCCCAACGCCGGCAGCGTGCACGTCTGGTTCACCGGGCGAATCGGCGGAGACTGGCCGTGGGACGGCAAGCAGGCCCCGCCCACCAACCCGGACGTGCCGGCGTACACCGGCCTGGTGGACGGCGACAACGCGGACATCCTGCCGCACGATGGACCGTACCACTACATCGTGAACGACTTCGCGCGCTACACCGCGGCCACCAGCAGCGGCTACACCGTCGCGGTCGGCGACGCCGAGCCGTGCAACTACGACGTCAATACCGAGGCCACGCCGGTGTTCGCCAGCACCACGCGCATCTACGGCACCGCGCCGGACGGTCGGCTCGGCGGCGCGAAGGGCGTCGGCGATTTCAACGATGACGGCATCGAGGACATCCTGATCGGCAACCCGCTCGCCAACGATGGCGACGGCTCCGTGTTCGTCGTGCTCGGGCGTCTGCCGTTGCTTGTGCTCAACGGCGAGCTCGGACTGGACGAACTGACTTTCCCCCTGAACTCGGAAGTCGGCTCGGCCCGAATCTTCGACGGCATCCGGATCGTCGGTTCGGACAAGTCGCGCCTGGGCGAATCCCAGGACGCGGCCGGCGATTTCAACAACGACGGCGTCGCCGATCTGCTCATCGGATCGCCGCAGCTCAACGACCGGCAAGGCGGAGCGGCCGTGATCTTCGGCTCGCGCGACATCATCAACTACACGCAGGAAGAGATTCCGTACGACGAGATCGCCTCGCGCGAGCTGGGCGTGATCTTCGTGGGCGAGTCGCCGGAAGACCTGGCCGGAGCGCGCGTCATCGGCGCCGGCGACGTCGACGGCGACGGCAATGACGACATCCTGATCGCGGCGCCGAACCGAAGCGTCTCCCTGGACATCGACCAGGACGGCCTGCTCGACATTGACCGCGAAAACTGCGGCGTCGTGTACCTGATCTATGGCTCCCCGAATCTGAAAGGCACGTTCAGTCTTTCGGAGGTCGGGACGGAGCAACTGCCCGGCGCGATCTTCATCGGGCGGAACAGCGCCGACTTCCTTGGCGCCGGCATCGGCGAGCAAGGCGATCGCGCGACCGGCATCTCGTCCGCGGGCGACGTCGACGGCGACGGCCGCAGCGAGCTGCTGCTCAGCTCGATCACCGCGTCGCCGCGCGACCGCGTGCGCGCCGGCGAAGCGTATCTGATTTACGGCCAGGGCGAGTAAGCCGCCCGCAACGGAAAGCACGAGGCGATCTGCCATGTTTCGCAACTTTCGGGTGTGTGCGTTGTCCGCCGTGGCGTTCGTGGTCGGCTGCGGGACCGAGACGCTCAACACGGCCCGCAACGGGTTCCTGACGCTGACCGAGACGTTCGGGTCTGAACTGCTCGGCGAGGACGACGAGGCTCAGGGCGGCAGCGGCGGCGAAGTCGCGGCGAGCGAGTTTCGCGCTCCGATGACGCTGACCTTGCTGAACCTGACCACGTCAGCCGATCTGAACGTACGCGTGGCGGCATGGGTCAACGTCAGCAGCGTGCGCACCGTCGAGCAGGAAGACGCGCTCTTCCGCGCCGGCTATGTGCAACTGGACGAAGACGTCCGGATCGGCGAGGTGTTCGACCTGCCGGCCGGCACGTTCGTTCTTGACGGGCGCGGTCTCGCCGGCTCCCGCACGCTGTTCCTGCCGGCTTCGGTGGGCGAAGACATGATGGAGGAAGCGCCGCCGACAGAAGAAGAAGAGGGCGCGTCCATTTCATCCGAGGTCTTTGATCTGGTCACGCCGGACGCGATCCTGCTGTTCTGGGCGCCGCCGGTCTCGTGCGAGAGCGTCGGTTTTGAATTCACGCAGGATGGGCAACCGGTCGAGGACGCTCGCGTGGATGCGACCGGTCTGATCTTCGGCGGCTCGGGCAACAATGGCGGGCTCAAGACGCTCGGCCAGTTCGACGTGTATCAGTGCCAGCCGTTCCGACCAGGTCTGTTCCTGAAGCAGACCGGCGGCGGGGCGGAGCCGAACGAATACTTCGAAGGCGACGACATCACGGTGGAGTTTCGCCGGTTTCCAACTGCGGGCGGCATCGCGGCCACTGTCCGGGTCGGGCAATAGACTCGCAACCAAAGCAGCAAGAAAGACTTACGCTTGCTGCGCCGCCGTTTGCCCCTCCGCGGACTCGTTCGGACGGTTCACTTGGTAACCCGGTACAATGAAATGGGCGGCGTGGATTACGTCTGGCAGGAGCGACCGATGAAGAACCGAGTTTTTGTAGCACTCGCGACAGCGGCGACCCTGGTGGGCGCATCGCCGGTCGCCGCGCAGGACGATACGGCGAACATCCCTCCGGAAATCTACATCGAAAACTGGCAGGTATTCCGCGCTCCGCTGCGGACGTCGGCGTTCCGCGAGTTCGAGCTGGCGCCCGCCGATGTCCCGGCGTTTCTGCATCAGGAACGGGACTGCGTCGTCGTGACCGTGCTGGTCATTGATGCCGACTGGCGCCTCGGACCGCAGGACGAAGACATCGGCGCCTGTTGCCTGGCGGACGACACCTGCACGACGACGACGCGCGCCAATTGCGCGACGCAGGCGGGCGTGTTCCAGGGCAAGGACACGTCTTGCCTCCTGCTCACGTGTCCCGGCACTCCCATCGAGGAAGACCCCGAGAACCGCGAGGCCGTGTTTCTTCGCGCCGACGCGCTGCCGTATCCATTCGAGCTTCGTTTCGACGCGGAAGAGACGCCGTGCGACGCGTTCACCGACGTCTATCTGGCCGGCGACGTGTTCGGGAACATCAATCTGCTCGGGTCGCCGGCGCCCCCGTCGCTGGTCACGATTCCGCAACTGGATTCCGGCATCTTCTGTTTCCCGCTCACGCAAATCGGCCAGTTCTTCGGCGCCAGCGAGACCGAGGGCTTCGCGCCGATGGAAGATGACATGGTCGAAAACGGCCTGTCGCTGCGGTTCGCGTTCGTCTTCGAAATACCGGAGTTCACCGGCAAGAACCAGAACCGCCTGCGCGAGCTGATCAACTTTGACATCGCCTATGAGTTCGATTTTGCCGCCTCGAACACCGAGACGCCAAGCACCGACGAATTCGACGTACTCTGCGCCGTGGCCGACGTCAAAGTGATCGAGAGTCCGGAACTCGCGCCGCCGAACAGCAAGGCGTTCGCCGACGCAGGCGTCGATCGCATCGTCGCGTCCGGACGGACGATCGTGCTCGACGCCAGCCGCACGTTCGACAGCTTCAACGTCGGCTTCAACCCGGACAACGACAACGTGATCGAGAAGGACCGTCTCAAGTTCGAGTGGGAGTGGATTTCCGGCCCGACGCGGGTCGATCCGGTCCAGGAATCCGAGTTCAGCCCGACCGCGACGGTCACGATCGACGTGCCGGATGCAGAGCAGCCTTACGTTTACCAGGTCAGCGTGACGGACCAGGTGAACCCGGGCGTCACCGTCGACACCGTCGCCATCACTGTCCTGGACCCCAGCGAGCTGCGCCCGAATCGCTCGCCCCGCGCGACGGTCACCGGAGACCTCAACGTCACCGTCGGCGATCTGGTCGTGCTGAGCGGCCTCGATTCCACCGACCCCGACGGCGACGCGCTCCGCTTCCGATGGAGCCAGGTCAACGAGCTCGGCCTGCCCATCGCGGCCACGGAGCTGCAAGAGGAGTTCCAGCCGCTCAGCGGCCTGACGCAACCCGAAGTCACTTGGCAGGCCAACAAGGCCGGCACCTACTACGTCCGCCTCGTCATTGACGATGGCGAGCTCTCGTCCGCCGTGACGACGACCGTTCGAGTCTCGCGCGGCGTTAACGATCCCACGCCCGCGGCCGGCGACGATGCGGCCGGGCGCGGCAGCGACAACGCCGATGCGGACGGCGACTCGACACCGACGCCGGTCGGAGGGCTTTGCGGCGCGGGAATCGCGTCCGCAGGGCTCGTTCCGCTGGCCTTGCTGGCGGCAAAGTCGCGCCGCAGACGGTAACCCCGCAGGATCCGACCGGGATCCCACACATGGACGGCCGACGCTTCGCAGGAAGCGCCGGCCGTCTGTGCATCATTCCGTTCCGTCTGAGAACCGGTCCTGCCTGCACCCCGACCGCCTGCTCACGCCGTTCGCGCATCCGGCGATGGGTTCGCGCGCTCCTCCGGCGGGCGCGTCTTCCAGCGCCGGTGCGCCCACAGGTATTGCTCGGGGTGCCGCCGGATGGCGCTTTCCATCGCGCGCGCGAACGTCTCCGTCACCCACTGCAGGGAATCGCGGCGCGACTCCCATTCCTGAGGCTGAATGATTCGGTCGATCTCGACGCGATAATGAAAGCCTCGCCGCACACGCGCCGCATGCCCCACGATGATCGGAACGCGGCGGCTCATCGCCAGCAGCCCGATCGACTTGTACCACGAAGCCTTTCGCCCGAAGAACGGCGCGAACACGCACTTTCGCCCGGCGTCCTGATCGGCGATGAAGCACAGCGATCCGCCGCCGGCCACCACCGCGTCGGCCGCCTCCATCGCGCCACGTTTGTAGAGCAGGCTCAGCCCGCCGGAGCGGCGCGTCTCCACCAGGAACTCGTTCAGCAGCGTGTTGTCCAGCGGTCGCATGATCGCGGTCAGCGGCAGCCCCAGTCGCGCGATCGTGTAGCCGAGCAACTCGAAGTTCCCGAAGTGCGCCGTCAGAAGGATCGCTCCGCGCCCGGCAATCAGCTCCCGCAGCGCCGGCCCCACGTCGCCCAGCTCGACGTGCCGCCGCCAGGACCATTCCGTCACCAGGCGCGGCGTCATCGGCAGCTCGACCAGGTAGACCTGAGCGAAGTGCTCGAACGAGCGCCGCGCGATGCGCCGCAGCTCGGATTCGCTGTAAGCGGCGCCCAGCGCCGGGCGCAGATTCTCCATCGCCCGATCGCGATGTCGCTTCATGGCCGTCCACCAGACGCGCCCGAGCAGCCGCGCCGTGCGCAGATTCGTCTCGACCGGGAAGCAGTTCATCAGCAAGGACCAGCCGCGGACGGCCAGGTATTCGAGCAGGAACGTCAGCGCACGGCGGCGATTGCCGCCGGCCGCGACCGCCTCGCGCCAGATCGATCCCAGGCTTCGGCGGGAGCGCGGGTTCATTGCGGCTCGGACGAGCGCGAAGACGCCGGGACGGATGCGGGCTGCGGCACGCCGTCGGCGCCGCGCGACAGCGAATCGAGCCGCTTCTGAATCCGGCGCGCGGTCTCGGGCGGAACCTCCGGCGAAGGCCACGGCGGCGGCTGATTGCCGAACAGCAGGTAGCGTCGCAGATCATGCCCCACGCGCGCTACCAGCCAGAGATAGGTCTTCGGCGCCTCTTCCCCGCGGCGACGCAGCTCGAACTCGGCGTCGGCATGGAACAGGATGTAGTCCCCCGGCGCAGTGACGAACAGCGCCAGCTCCGGCCCGCGGAGCAGTTCGATCATCCGGCGGCCGACCATTTCGATCTCGGCCTCGAGCGAGCGCCGCCCGCCCTGCACGCGGAGCATCTCGAGCTGGTCGATCACGCGCGGGAACCGAACGTCGCTGTACCAGATGATCCGCGGATCCTGGTGCGCCACCTGTCGCAGCGCCGCGCGCTGCGCCGCGTCCAGCGTTCGAAGCTGCGCTGCGAAATCACGCGACGGCCCCTGCGACCCGAGAATCGGCATCGCCGCCGGCCACGTCCACAGCCACATCGCCCACATCGTTGCCACCATGGCGGCGAACGACGCATTCGGCCGACGTGGGTAGAGAAACGCCGCGGCTGTCAGCCCGACCAGCAGGATGAGCCCCGCCACCAGCAGCGGCAGCCATGCCTCGTCCCAGAAGTAGAAGCGGTCCGGGTGCTTCTGCGCGAATGTGTACAGCGCGTAGCCGGCCGCCGCGAGTCCCGCCGCCGTCACGAGACAGGCGAGGATCGAACCGACCCGACGCAGCCGGCTGCGCGGATGGATGGGCGGCGCGAAGAAATCCGCCAGCTCGCAGCCCAGCAGCATGAGCAGCGGCGGCATCGCCGGCAGCAGATAGCGCGTCTCTTTCCCGACAAACAGGGTGAACGCGACCAGCAGCCCGACAAACCACAGCCACAGGAAGGCGATCCCGTCCTGGTTGCCGCCGTCCGGCCGGTTCCGTCGCTTCAACGGCTGCGCCAGCGCTCCCGGAATCGAAAGGCTGAACGGCGCGGCCAGCACGAACGCCACGCCCAGATAGAGGAAGTAGTGTTCCCAGGTCGTCTGCTCGCGGACGTTGGGCAGATCGCCGGTGGCGCGGTCGAGAAACTCCACCCGCCACTTGTCCAGCGCCGTCGGCTCGAGCTGCACCGTCGCGATTCCCCACGGCAGCCATGGCAGCGCGAACAGCGCGAATCCGGCCAGGTGCCACCCGCTCGCCAGCAGCCGCCAGCGCCGCCGCAAGAGCACATACAGCGCTGCCGGAATGCCCACGCACACGAGCGGCATCGGCATCTTGTAGAGCATCGCCAGTCCGGCGACGAAGTACCCGCAGCACCACCACAGCCCGCGGCGCGCCCCGGGCGGCGTCTGCTCCGCGCCCACCCACAGGCACGCCAGCGCCAGCGTCATCAGCGCCGTGATCGGAAGGTCGGCCGATCCGCCGCGTGAGAAGTGCAGCACGAACACGCTGGCCGACGCCGCGAATCCCGCGAAAATTCCGGCGCGATCGCCCGCGATGCGCCGCGTTAGCCAGAAGCACGTGAGCACGATGATCACGCCGGCTGCCGCGTTCGGAATGCGCACGCACGCTTCATCGACCGGCGTGCCGCGCAGGTGCGCCACCAGCATCGCCACCCAGTAGGCGCCGGGCGACTTCTGCATGCGCACTTCGCCGCTGAACTGCGGAATGATGAACGGCTCCCAGTGCCAGCCGTCCGTCGGCGCGCGCTCGACCATCCGCGCGATGTTCTCGCTCATTTCGCGCGAGGTCTGCGCCACCCAGGCGTCGACCGGCTCGAGACCGACGTCCGCATCCAGCCGGTAGAAGTTCAGCAGCACTGTCCAGCCGAGAAGGGCGATCAACCATCCCCACGTCGATCCGCTCATCGGCGGCGCGCCGCTGCCGGCCGGCGGCGGCAAGACGGTGGAAGCGTCGTTCACAGGCAAGTCGCGGCTCCCGAATGCGGACGGTGGGCGAATCTACTGGCGTGGAGGCGCGGACATCGGCGATTCCATCGCGTCCTGCACCTTCGACATCAGCTCGATGTAATCCGCCTGTCGGCGCATGAGTTCCTTCAGCATGTCGTTCGACGCAAGCGCCTGCTCCGCCGCGGCGATCCTGCGTTTCAGCTCCGGCTCGATCGGCTTGCCGGCCGCCTGAAGCGCGGCCAGCTCCTCGGCGGCGCCCTGGTACTTCTCCATCAACTCGCGCGCCGCGTTGTCTGCGCTCGCCGCCTGCTGCGCCGCAACGAACGCCCGGACCCGCGGATGCCGCGCGATGGCCTCGCCGAGTGCGCGGGCCTGGTTCAACAACTCGCCGATCTCGGACATAATGGCCCTCGCAATGGCCGGCGGTTCCGCCGTGGTCGGGATTGTAACGGCGGCGCCGCCCGCGTGCAGCCGCCGCCGCCGCGCGAACCGAGCCGCGCGAACCGAGCCACGCGAACCGAGCCGCGACCGTGAGGGAGCGGGGAAATGCAGGAATCGCAACTGCTCAACCCCGCCTCCGCGCGAACCAAGTCGCGACCGCCAGCGAGCGGGGAAGCGCAGCGACCGCTCACGCTCATCCACGCCGCCGCGCGGAACGACTCGCTCGGCCGCGCGACATCTTCACAGGAGCCGCTCGATGACCCGTCGGGAATTCGCCAAGTCCGCTGTCGCCCTTACCGCAGGAATCGGCGCAGCGCCTGCTTTCGCGGCGCAGGCGGCGACATCCGCGCCCGCCAGCCGGCCGACCGGAACGCGCCCGGTCGCGATCAGCAGCGCCAACGGCCTGCGAACGGTCGATCGCGCAATCGCCGGCATCACGGCGGGCGACGACCCGCTCGATTCGATCGTCGCGGGCATCAACATCGTCGAGGACGATCCGAACGACCATTCGGTCGGCTACGGCGGACTGCCGAATGAGGACGGAGTGGTCGAACTCGACGCGTGCGTGATGGACGGTCCGCGCCACAAGGCCGGCGGCGTCGCGTCGCTGCGGAACATCCGAAACCCGTCCAAGGTCGCCACGCTCGTGATGCGACGCACCGACCACGTCCTGATCGTCGGCGAGGGCGCGCTGCGATTCGCCCGCGCCCACGGGTTCCGCGAGGAAAACCTGCTCACGGACGAGGCCCGCGAACAATGGCTCCGATGGAAGGAGAACCTCTCGCACACCGACGACTGGCTCCCGCCGGAGTCCGAGCGCCAGTGGGGTCGCGTCGGAACTCAGGCGGAAATCCAGCACACGACCGGCACCATCACCTGCATGGCCGCCACGGCCGGCGGAGACCTGTTCGGCTGCACCTCCACCTCGGGCCTCAGCTACAAAATCCCCGGCCGCGTCGGCGATTCGCCCATCATCGGCGCCGGACTGTACGTGGACAACGCGGCCGGCGCCTGCGGCTCCACCGGGCGAGGCGAAGCGAATCTCCAGAACTGCTCGTCGTTTCTCGTGGTCGAGCTGATGCGGTCCGGCCGTTCGCCCGAAGAGGCCTGCATCGAAGTGCTTCGACGGGTGCTCGAGCACGCCGAGCCGCGCTTGCGCACGTCCGACGGCACGCCGCGGTTCGGACTGACGCTCTACGCGCTGCGCAAGGACGGCGAATTTGGCGGCGCGAGTCTCGGGGCCGGCGTGAAGATGGCCGTCCACGACGGAAGCGGCAGCCGCCTCGTCGCGCTGCCCGGGCTGTACGAAAAGCTCGCCAGCGAGCACCCATAGGAGGCACGATGCAACTTCCCGCAGGCACCCGCGTTCTGGCGCTCGTCAGCGACGATTACGAAGACCTCGAGCTGTGGTACCCTCGGCTTCGGCTCGAAGAGGCCGGGGCGCGCGTCACCGTCGCCGGTCCGGCCGCCGGGCAGAAATACGCGGGAAAGCACGGCTATCCCTGCATCAGCGACGCGGCGCTGCGCGACGTGTCGCCCGACGATTTCGCCGGCATCCTCATTCCCGGCGGATGGATGCCGGACCAGCTTCGCCGCGATCCGGTCGTGCTGAACCTGACGCGGAGGTTCGTCGAGACCGGCAAGCTCGTGGCGACCATCTGCCACGGACCGTGGATCCTGATTTCCGCCGGCGTATGCCGAGGCGCGCGAATGACCAGTACGCCCGGAATCCGCGACGACCTCGTCAACGCCGGCGCCGAATGGATCGATGCCGAAGTCGTGATCGATCGCAACTTCATCACCAGCCGCCGCCCGCCCGATCTGCCCGCATTCGGCGCTGCGATGGTGAGCTTCCTGGCGACCGCCTCGACGCCCCGGCGATGAGGGACGCATGAGCCAGCAACCCGTCGATTTCCAGGCCCCGCTCTCGCAGGAAGATGCCGCGGCGCAGCTCTGCGAAATCGGACGGCGCGTCTACGCGCGCGGCTTCGCCGCCGGAAACGACGGAAATCTGTCGATCCGACTCGACGCCGGTCGCGTGCTCTGCACACCGACGCTCATCTGCAAAGGCTTCATGCGCCCGGCGGACCTGTGCGTGGTTGATCTCGACGGCCGGCAACTGGAGGGACGTTCGCGAAAGACCAGCGAGATCCTGCTGCACCTGGAAATCTACCGGCACGATGACGCGGCGCGGGCCGTCGTGCACTGTCACCCGCCGCATGCCACGGCGTTTGCAATGACCGGTCACGAGCTGCCGTCCGGCATCCTGCCCGAGGTCGAGCTGTTCCTCGGCGTCGTGCCGCGCGTGCCCTACGAGACGCCCGGAACGGACACGTTCGCCCGAACGATCGTCCCGCATGTCGGCCGCGCGAACACCGCCCTGCTCGGCAATCACGGCACAGTGAGCTGGTCGGCGGCGCTGGAGCGGGCCTGGTGGCAGACGGAGATTCTCGACGCCTACTGCCGCGCGCTGTGCCTTGCGCGTTCCTTCGGCGGGGTACAGCGCCTGCCGGCGGAGAAAGTCGCCGAGCTGCTGGCGCTCCGCGCCGCGTGGGGCATGCCGCCCGATCCTCGCGCGGACGGCAGCCTGCCCCTGTTCATCAACCCCGAATGGGGCCGCACGCCGCCGGCCTGACGCCGCGCCCCGACGCGTCCGAGCGACCGACGTCCGGCGCGCGTCGCGGACGCTCGACGGCGCTCCTATGATGCTGGGATGAGTTTCACCGAATCTACGGGCGCGCCGGGACGATTCTCGGGCCGATGCGCGGCGCTGCGGCTGGCGCTGTGCGCCGCCGCGTGCTCGCTGGCCGCGGCGTGCGAGCGCTCGCCCGCGCCGACCGACGCCGGCGCGACGTTACCGGCGACGCAGGTTTCGCGCGAGACGACGCCGTCCGCCGCTCTGCCGCAGCCGACGATCGATGTCGTGATCTACCTGATCGACACGCTCCGCGCCGACCGGCTGGGCGTGTACGGCTATGATCGGCCGACGTCGCCGCAGATCGACGCGCTGGCGCGCGAATCCGTCCTCTTCGAGCAGGCCTGCGCACCCGCCCCGTGGACGCTGCCGTCGATCGCGTCGATCCTCACTTCGACGTTCCTCTGCGAACACGGCGTCATCAGCGAGGGGTACAAGGTAGACCCGGGCGTGGTGACGCTGGCGGAGCGCTTCCGGTCGGTCGGATATCGCACGGTCTCGCTCTACGTGAACGACTTCGCCGGACCGGTCTCCGGTCTGGACCGCGGATACGACGTGTGCACCAAGCTGCCCGCGTACGTCGAAGCCGCCGACATCGCGCCGCATCTGCGAGATGCGGCGCGCCCCCTGCTGCTCTATGTGCACAACATCGAGCCGCACAACCCGTTCAACGCGGCCTACGAGCACATCCGCCTGTTCGGCAGCGTGCCGGACTTTCAGGTCGAGCGCATGTCCCGGCTGCTGAGTTATTATCGCCGGTTCCTTCGGCTGAACTGGCCGGCGACGCGCCGACCCGGCGCGCCGGACAACTCGCCGCAGCAGCAGGCGCTGCTCACGCAGCTTCACGCCCTGCTGAAAGAGCACAACGTGCTGTATGACGCCGTGGTGCGCGAAGCAGACCAGAGACTCGGCGAGGTGGTCGGCGAGCTGAAGCGCTCCGGCAGGTGGGAGAATACGCTGTTCGTGCTGCTGTCCGACCACGGCGAGGAGCTGGGCGAGCACGGCGCCTACCTGCACTCCCAGTCGCTCTACCAGGAGCTTCTTCGCGTGCCGCTCCTGATCCGTTTCCCGCGCGACGAGCACGCCGGACGGCGCGTGCGCGACGTCGTCTCGCTCGTGGACGTGCTGCCGACGCTGCTCGACGCCGTCGGTCGTCCCGACCTCGCCGGGCAGGCCCGCGGCCGCTCGCTCATGCCGCTGATCCGCGGGCAGGCGCGTGAGGGCGACAGCCCATTCGTCATCCCAGCACTCCGCGAGAACGTCAAGAAACACTTCCAGCCGTGGGCCGACTCGCGCGGCGACCGCAATCTCGCCATTCTCTCGCGCGATGGGCGGTGGAAAGGCATCTGGAACATCGACCTCAACACGTTCGAACTCTACGACCTCGCGGCCGACCCGCGCGAGCAGACGAACGTCGCGGAAACGAACGAGCCTATGCTGCAAGCGATGTTCGCGGCTGCGCGCCCCTGGCTCGAACAGTGCCTGGCCGGGCGGAAGACCGGCGAACAGGTGCCGCTCGAGCACATCGACGAGCAGACGCTCCGCAACCTCGCAGCCCTGGGCTACGTCGATCTGCCCGAATCGCAGCCGGCGTCCGATCCCGAATCACCCTGATCCGCCGCGCCGAGCCATCGATGAACGATCCCGCGACCTCTCCGCCTCAAAACAGCGACGATCCGACCCAGCCGGGCCAGACACCCACACGCGGCGAGGCGTTGCGCTTCTGGCTGAAGCTCGGTTTCATCTCGTTCGGCGGTCCGACCGGCCAGATCGCGATCATGCACGCCGAGCTGGTGGAGAAGCGAAGATGGATCGACGAGCCGCGCTTCCTGCACGCGCTGAACTTCTGCATGCTGCTGCCCGGACCGGAGGCGCAGCAGCTCGCCACCTACATTGGATGGCTCCTGCACCGCACCTGGGGTGGAATCGTCGCCGGAAGCCTGTTCGTGCTGCCGTCGGCCTTGCTGCTCTGGATCATCAGTGTCGTGTACGTGATGCACGGCGACGTGCCTTGGATCGCCGCGGTGTTCGACGGACTGAAACCGGGCGTCGTCGCGATCATTGCGGCCGCAGCCGTACGCATCGGGCGACGAACGCTGCGGTCCGCGGCGCTGTGGTCCGTGGGTGTCGGCGCGTTCGTCGCGATCTTCGCGCTGAATGCGCCGTTTCCCCTGATCGTGTCCGCGGCGGCCGCCGTGGGATGGCTGGGCGACCGCGTCCTGCCGGGCGCGTTTCGCATCGCCGGTTCACACGGGTCGGCGGAGTCCGACGCTCCCGGCAGCGCGACCGGCGACGTTCGGGCGTCTTGGCGCCGCACGGTCCGAGTCATCGTCACGTGCGGCGCGCTCTGGTGGCTGCCGGTGGGGCTCGCGGCGCTGACGCTCGGCGTCGGACACGCCGTCGTCCAGCAAGGAGTGTTCTTCAGCAAGGCCGCAATGGTCACCTTCGGCGGCGCCTATGCCGTGCTGCCCTATGTCGCGCAACAGGCGATCGATCGTTACGGCTGGGTGACGCCCGGGCAGATGATCGACGGACTCGCGCTCGCCGAGACCACGCCGGGACCGCTCATCATGGTCCTTCAGTTCGTCGGCTTTGTCGGCGCCTGGCAGCAGCCCGGCGGGCTGTCGCCGCTCGCAGCCGCCACGCTCGGCGCGGCAATGACCACCTGGGTCACGTTTCTGCCGTGCTTCCTGTGGATCTTCGTCGGCGCGCCGTTCGTGGAGGCGTTGCGCGGCAACGCCCGACTGACGGCGGCGCTCGCCGCCGTAACCGCCGCGGTAGTGGGCGTCATCGCGGACCTGGCACTCACGCTCGCATCCGGCGTATTCGCCTCCGAATCCGGCGTGAACTGGATCGGAGTCGCGATGGCCGCGGTGGCGCTCGTCGGCATGGTTCGCTGGCGCTGGCCGGTGATCGCGATCGTGCTGGGGTCCGCCGCGTTGGGCGTCGCGCTGCGCGCGCTCGGAATGCAGCCGACCGGCTGATGCAGTGCCGCAGCGTGTGGACCGCGTAAAGGCAACCCAGCCGCGACCGCTTCAACCGCGCGGCGACCGTCTGAACCTAGCTGCGACCGTCTGAACCGTGCCGCTACCGTCAGGGAGCGGGGATTGAGGCGACCGTCCGTATTCAGTCGGCCCGCGCACTCATGCCCGCCGCCCTGACTGTCGTAGTGTCCCTGAGGCGCTCGACGGGCGCAATCCGTTCGCCGCCCGGAAGCGCGATCCCCGGAACCCCGCGGACTCGCGATCTGCGGCGGTGCCCTGGCGGCGCGGCCGTGCCGACCTCAATCCGGCGGTCCGAAGTCCGTCCGCCGCGCCGACAGAGCGGCTGGATACACGCCCCGGTCGACAACATTCTCCGCGAGCGTCATCCCACGCCGATTCCGAAGTTCGTGAGCAGCGCGGACAGATCCGCCAGGTCGACGCAGCCGCTGTCGTCCAGGTCGGCCGCGGCGTCGTAGCCGGGACTGCCGACGCACAATCCGAACGCCGTCAGGAGTTGCGACAGGTCGGCCAGGTCCACGTCTCCGTCTCCGTTGAGGTCGCCGACGGCGGTGACGCACGGGTTGGGCGCGCACGGCGTGCCCTCGGTCCAGCTCAGACCGCTGGCGCTGAAGCAGTCCGACTCGGTCACGGATGCGCACTGTCCGTCCGCGAAGCAACAGGCCCCCGACGGCGCGGGACAGTCCGCGATGGTGAGGCGGAAGTCCAGAATCGCGAATCCCTCGTTGTCGGGCTCGCGATCGATCATCAGATAGTATGTGCCGGCGGTAAGCTGCAGATCGCTGATGGTCACCTCGGTTCCAGGGGTCGAGGCGTGCGCCAGGCAAGACGCTCCCGGCGGGCACTGATCGGACACTGCAACGCCAATCGAATGATCGAGGGCGGATGCCCCCGCCACGATCACGTCGACACACCGATCGCTGGCCAGGTGAATCTCGTAGATGATGTCGTCGCCGTCGTCGTAGACACCAAGGCACGTGTCCGAGAAGTCCTCTTTCTTGTCCGAAGTCGTATTGACATCATCGAAAGGAAGCGAGAGCACGACGATGGGGAACTCGCAATCCTGTCCGATCGGATCGATCTCCGGCGCGCAGGGCGGATTGAGATCGCCGCACGCCATTCCGACGCTCCACACGTCGCCGGGCCCCTGACAGTTGGCCTCCAGGACGTTGTCGGTGCAGACCTGGGTGTTGGTGTTGCAGCAGGCGCCGGTCGGCGCCCCTGAGCAATCCGCGATGCTAAGAGTGTACTCCAGACTGTCGCTGGCCTGCGGCCATCGGTCGATCAGGAGATAATAGACGCCGGGTTGCAGAGTCAGGTTGCTGATCGTCGCGACCGAACCCTGGCTTGTCGCCTGGGCAAGGCACGCGGCATCCGGCGGACACACGGTGTCGATCGTCACGCCGATCCAGTTATCCTGCGGCGTCGCGCCGGTCACGGTGATGTCGAGGCACTGCGCGCTCGCGATCGTCAGCTCGTACAGCACGTCTTTCCCGTTGTCATAATTACCCAGGCAGGTGTTGGCGTAGTCGTTGCGCTTGTCGCTCGTCGTGTTCGTATCAAAGAACGGTAGAGAGGCGATCGGAATGGGGTTCGCGCAATCCGTTCCGTCCGGCGTCGTCGCGGTCGGGCAGGGCGGATCCAGTTGATCGCACCGCAGACCGACGGTCCACACCTGGCCGGGGCCCTGGCAGTCGGCTTCCAGGACGTTGTCCGTGCAGGTGAGCGAGTTGGTGTCGCAGCACGCGCCGGTGGGATTCCCGCACACAAAGCTCTGGCCCTGAATGAACACGTTGGAATCGAGAACCTGGTCGCCCGCGTCGGCCAGCGCCAGCTTGATGTGGTTCACACCCGGTTCGAGCACGCCGGTCGCCGTGAGAACCACGACCAGTCCGTCCATTTCGGTGTCGCGGACTCCACTGCAGGGGAAACTGCCCGGCGGAATATCGCTGCAATCATTGTTCACAAATAGGTTGCAGTAGCTGCCGGCGGGCGGGTTGTACGGGTTGTCGCAATTCACGTTGTTGATGCTGACCGGCGTTCCCGGACTGCCGGGAACCAGTGCGATATTGACTCCGTTCAGGAAGAACCCGAACACGTCGTTGAAGGGCGAGTGAACCCACTCGTTGTACTCCTCCGACGTGAACACGTATTGAAACTGAATGACCTGAGTGCCCGTGCACTGGAAATCGAATTCCAGCGTGCATGTGTCGAACGTCGTATAGCCCGGAATCAGTCCCTCCAGATCGGCGTCCCCGATGCCGGCATTGACGCCGCTCACGTCATCCTGCGTGTTGGACCCGACGACGAACGCGATGCTGCCGCTGCTCAGCATGATGCCGCTTTCGAATCCCACGATGCTCGTGCCGCCGGCGAACGTGCCCGCGGCCGAATTCGCGCCGCTGAATGTGACGTTCGAGACGTCTACGCCGGGGCCCAGCAAGGCCGTGACAAGATCCGCCGGAGTCAGACCGCTGCTGAGATCCTGCGTTGTGAGCGTTCCGGCCGTCCCGACGTGCGGAACGAAGTTATTCCCGCCCGGTGGTAGGGTCGGTCGAACCGGCGGCGGGCCGGATTGGGCAGACTCCGAAACCGTCATCACGAAGCAGGCGAGCGCGACAGAATAAAGCGCTCGCGAGTTCAGGCGCGGAAGCTGTTGCATGCCAAAGGTACTGAACGAACACATGCTGTTCCCCCTGATGAGATCGTCTGGAGCCATGAACGGCCCCGGTGCAGATCTCAAGAACTCTGAAAGCCGACCATGCTCGCCGGACCGCGGCCGAAAGTCGCCAGGCAGCCCTTGCATCCGCTCTCGGGCGCATCGCCCGGAGAATCGTCCCGCGTGCTCGCGCGGACTCGTCGCGCCGGCACCCGACCGAGCGGACGCTGGCGCTCGTGTTCGCCTCGCGGAATCCAATCGCTCGGGCGTGTCCCGCTCCTCGATTTCACCACTCTGTACCCAGTCCCCGTGTCATCCGCACGACGACCCGTACGCCGACAACAGCTCGGACAAGTCCGCCAGGTCCACATCGCCATCGCCGTCGAGATCGCCGTCCTCCGCCGTCGCGCCGGCCGCCGTGCCAAAGTGGGTCAGCAGCGCACTCAAATCGGCCAGGTCCACGTCGGCATCGCCATCGAGATCGCCCGGACAGTCCGGCGCTGCGACCGCGCGCCACATCAGCGCTTCGTAGCGGGCGGTCTGGGCGTTGAAGCCATAGCCCACGACCGTGACCGTGCCGTCTGCGTCAATCTCGAAGTCTTCCGCGACGGAGGCCGTGAACCCGGGCGGCAGGAACGCGCCGAGGTTGAACCAGGATTCCGGCGCGCCCGTCCAGAGCGCGGCCCCGTCCGGTGTGCTTCCGGCCTGCATGCCCTGGTGAGCCGCGACGGCGCCGCTGGATGTCACCCCGGGAGGGTTCAGGTCGATGAACGCCGCCGCCGAATTGACCCACAACCCGGCGTGCGAGCCGGCGACGCCGACCGCCTGTCCATCGCCCGCGCCGCTGATGCTGGAGCTGGCGTATCCGGCCGGATGCAGGTCCACGTGGCTGGCGGCCGAGCCGGTCCACATTACGGCGTGCGTGCTCCCGGAGGCGTAGTACGAGCCGAATTGCCGCGCGCCATCGACCGCCGACACGTACGAGTCCGACGCGCCCGCGAAGTGCAGCGTCACGACCTGATTGGGCGTCGGCCAGTAGTGCCCCTGGGCCTCATAGTTGCCTTCGCTCCACTCATACACCAGCGTTCCGACCATTCGCTGTCCGTCGGTGGCGTTGAGAAAGTCGTACTCCGCGCCGGAGGAATGCACCGCTTCCTGAAAGCTCAGCGCCGGCGCCGCCCAGTAGCCGCCCGACTGCCAGGCGCAAGTCCACCACTGCGAACCACCCCAGCAATCCCAGGTGTGCCAGAACCACCCGACGAGCAGATCGCCCTCCACGTCGTAGATGCTCCCGCCGACCGAGTCCGGCGGCGTCACGTCCGCGTGCGAAAGCGTCTCCGCGTCCCACACGATGGGATGGTCCAGGCTGAACGTGCGGCCGTCGGGCAGAATCGTGGGCGTATTCGCGGACCCGCCGATGCGGCGGTTCGAGACTCCGCGGGCGTACGACGAATTCTCCGCCCACGCGGGATGAATGTTGAAGACCTCCCAGTCGGTCGGGATCACGGGAGGAACGCGGATGGACAAATCGGCACTGCCGCTGACAACTGTGCCGCAGGCGTTGGTGATGACTACGTCGTACGCGCCGATGTCGCTCTCGTCCGGGTCGATGACGGCGAGCGTCGCGCTCGTCGCGCCACTGACCACGCTGCCGTTGCCTGTCGGCCCGTCGGAGAGTTCCACGCCGTCCTTGCGCCACCGATACGTGAACGGCGGCGCCCCGGTAACCGTCACGGCGAAGCTGGCGATCGTGCCGCGCCAGGCCGCCAGCGGGTCCGGCCCGGCGGCGATCGTGGGGCAGCGCGGCGTGAACAGCTTCTCCACCGTGTTCGTGCCGCCCGCGTCGTTGTCGCCGCCGACGGCGTAGATGTAATCGTCGCTGCCGAGCGCACAGGCGAACCACTTGCGCGGCGTGGACATCGAGGCGACGGGGGTCCAGACGTTGCTGCCGAGGTCGAGCTTGTACACAGCGGATTGCGTAGTTCCCGCGCCGATCGGACCGCTCTCGCCTCCGAAAACGTAGACGCGCCCGTCGGCGCCGAGGACCGCGCGAGCGCCACTGAGCGCCGCCGGCATGTCCGGGACGGCCGTGTCCGTCCAGGTGTTCGAGGCAATGTCATACTGCGCGACGTTCGCGACGCGGGCGTTGCCCGCCTGGTTGATGCCACCGAAGACCAGCATGTGGCCGTTGCCGTCGTAGACGGCGCAGGCGTCAGCGACCCGCGTTGGCATCGGCGCCAGGACTGTCCAGGCGTCGGCGTTGCCGTCGTAGCGGTCGCAGTAGCCGGAATTCGGACCGCCGCCTCCGGGTCCGCCGCCGAAGCCGTACAGGCGCCCCTCGCCGTCCACCGCCCACGCGAAGTGGCCGATCGCCGAGCCGGGCGCATTCCGTGCGGCGATGCTCACGTTGGGCCCTTCGACCGGATCGTACGCTTTGTCGTCGCCGGGACCGTCGTCGCCGAGAATGAAGCCGCCGTAGAGCACGACGCGCCCGAGTGCGTCCACGCCCGCGGCCCCGCCGACCACCGGGCCCATCCCGTCCAGCGGGGCGATCTCCATCCACGTTCCGCCGGCGAGTTGGTGGACCACGCCGTCGCCGTCAACGCCGTTGGTCCACGGCGTCCCCCCGAGGGCGTACAGCGTGCCGTTCCGGTTGATTCCGGCGGCATACTGCCGGGGCGCACCGGCGGTCGGCAGCGCCGGACCAGGCTCCCAGGTCTGAGCGAGAGTGCTCGCGGAAGCCGTCAACCACGCGGCGAACGCCATGATCGATGTACGGTGCATGCGGCGACTCCTGGTCACGGTACGCTCGGCTTCTGGCTGCGCCGGATGCAGCGCGCGGAAGCCAACGCCTGCCATCGCGACTTCACAAGATCGGCCAGGTGGCCGGCGCACGGGTAGTCACTCTCGGCGACGCTCGCCGAACACGGAGCGTTCCCCACGTCTCACAGACACGACGCCTGGCGCACCGGGTCGCCTCACTCCCCTCAACAACTCACGCCGAACCGCTCGAGCAGTGCGGAGAGATCCGCCAGATCGACGTCGCCGTCGCCGTCGAGATCACCGTCTTCGAACTGCATCCCCGATGCGACACCGAAATTGGTCAGAAGGATCGACAGATCGGCGAGATTCACCGCGCCGTCGCCATCGAGGTCCGGACAGTCGGCCGGCACGAGCAGGAACGCGCGCGGGAATCCCTCGAACCGTCCGACGCCGACAATCCGTCCGGCGTCGTTGATTCCCCACGCCGCATCCAGTCGCCAGCCCGACCCAGGGGCGATCGCGTCGTTCAGATCGTGCGCGACGCCCGCCACCCACGTGCAGGCTCGAGCCGCGGAGGTGCCCACAACCTGGCCCGGGTTGTTGATTCCATAGGCATAGCTGTAGTCGCCGGGGAGTGAACCCAGGTCCATTCGGGCCGTCACGACGCCGGCCGGACTGACTTCGTACAAGACCGCGTGCGTCGCGCCGCCGGATGTGTTCGACCAGCCCACGATTTCGCGCGCTGCGTTGATGGCGTAGGCTTGCGCGCCGACTCCGCCCAGTGTTCCCAGGTCAGCGGGCGCGCCGTCGATCCACAGACAAGCATGCGGCGCATCGCTCGACGCGGTGGTCGAGGTGCCGACGACCCATCCGTCGTCGGACACCCCGAAGGCGTGGCTGCTTCGCCCGCCGAGCGTGCCGAGGTCTGCCAGCGTTCCGGCGCTCCACCGCGCCGCATGCTCGTTCCAGCCTGCGCCCGGCGTGAACACGCGCAGGTCGCCGACGATCACGCCGCTGGGGTTGATCGCGCGCGGCGCGAAGTCTCCCAGGTACGCCGACACGCCGTCGAGCCACGCCAGTCCGTGCGGCGCCAGCTCGCCCAGGTCATACGAAGCTCCAACCACAACGCCGTGGACGTTCACCGCCAGCGCGTGCGCCTGAAGATCGCCCGGGAGCGGCGCAATCTGTGTGATCCCGTCGTCCCAGAAGAACGCCCGAAGATGCGCGTCGGCGGCAGTGGAGGTCCCAACAACTTCGCCGACGAGGTTGATGCCAAAGGCGCCGCTGGTCGGACCGCCCAGCGTCCCGAGATCGATGAGAGAGTATTGCGGTTCGGCCGCGTTGCCGATCGCCGCCAGCGCAAGCGCGAGCATCGCCCCGCACGCGCGAGCAGTACAGTGTCTTCTCGCCTTCATGGAACCGCTCCGTATTGATCGAGCTTTCATCTCAGTTCAACGCTTCCAGGCCGAGATCGTGTTAGTCGTCCTGCGAGTGAAAAAACTGCCCCGGCGGCCCTGACGCGCCGTGGCAGACCGTGCAATCGTCAATCACGCCGGCACGCCCTTGCAGCAGGTTCGCCTGCACGTTGTCGGTCTCCGTCACTGCCGGCCCCATCGCGTGCGGACTACCGTGGCATGCGGCGCATTTCACACCGCCGTGACCGACTGAGTTTCGATAAAGCGTCCCCGGCTGCTCGAATTGAAAGCCCTGCCGGACATGGCAGTCGCTACAACGCGGCTCGTCGATCCATGGCTGCCGTTTCGGCGAGCCGACCGCGGCCATGTCGCCGTGACACTGCGTGCACCCCACGCCGGCCGCGAAGTGCAGGTCGCGCTGACACTGCGTCCGCACACCGGGATGGCAGGCGTAGCATTTCTCCGGCAGGCTGATCGCGTCCATCCGCGAGGCGTGACTGGCGTGCATGGCGGTGGACATCTGTCGAAGCTCGGGTTGCCCGGGCAGACCGAGCGCCGCCGAACCGTGGCAGCCCGCGCACAGCACGGGTTTCTGGTTCACGAGCGAAGTGCCGTGCAGACGATCATGTGCCAGCAGGATGTCATGCTCGGGCGACATGCCGGGGGTGTTGTGGCACAGGTTGCAACTGATTTCGGACGAAACCGGGACGACCGCCTGCGTGCGCGCGACGACGACGCCGGAATCCCGCCGCGTCACCTCGATCGAGGCCAGCGGGTAGGGATTCTCGACGCCGGAGTCATCCATCGGCACGATCGGGATTCCGGTGACGGACCAGTCGCCCGACGGCGTCGGCGTCATCGTCCCGGACAGTTTGCTCCCCGTCAGCCCGACGTCTGGCGGGCGCGGCGCGCCGAACTCCGGCGGCTGGAACGCCCAGTAGTTCGTCTTGTCGGCCGAGTGCGTGTTCCCGGGGGTCCAGTAGCGAATCTGAAAGTCGCCCGCGCTGCGTTCGATATCCGGCGACGTGCCGCGGCGGATCAATTGCGCGTGCAGCGTGTTGAACGGCGGCAGGATGATCAGCTCCGAGAAATCGCCGTTCATGCAGTGCATCCCCAGGTCGTTGTAGCCGATGACCACGTAAGGCGTGTCCACGCGCGGCCCAGGCGACCGGTCCGGCAAGGCGCTCGCATCGAGCGCGATCTCTCCGCCTGCCGCGATGCCCACGACCGCCGTGAAAGCAATCGCCGTCCATCGCATCCGCGGCCCGGGGCGCACCCTCCAACCCGGCTTAATGTTGCACACGTTCGGTTTCTCCTTTCGAGATCCGGCCCGCAGCCGGGCCGGAGCGATCAGATCGGCCTCAGCACGCCAATCCGAAATTCGTCAGCAGCTCGGACAAATCCGCGAGATCCACGTCCCCATCGCCGTCGATGTCGCCGTCTTGCGGTGCCGCGCCGTCCGTGATGCCATAATGGGTCAGCAGTGCGGACAGGTCTGTGAGGTCCACGGCCAAGTCGCAGTTAAGGTCGCCGTTGCAGGACCGGGTCGTCCAAAGTGCCAAGTATGGCGATGGCAGGTCGCCGGCCAACGTGAAGCCACCGCCGACGGCCAGGTCGTTGCTGGGCGTCATGGCGAGCGCGATCACATACTGATCAAGGCCGGCGCCATATGAATGCCAGTTGCTGCCGTCCCAACGGGCGATCCGATTGGCGCTCACTCCGCCCGCAAACGTGAAATGGCCGCCGACGATGAACTCCGTGTCACCACGCGGTAGTATGATCAGTCCCTGCGCATTCAAGCCGGATCCGAGCGCGTTCCAGGCCGTGCCGTTGAAGCACAAGATGCGCTGACTGAAAATCCCGCTCGCGATCAGGTCGCCGTTGGGCATCCCAGCGACCGCCAGCACGGCGGCATTCATTCCACCGCCAATGCCCTGCCATGCGCTTCCCGTCCAGCGGGCGACGTGTCGCACGAACGTACCTCCGGACATCAGAAAGTTCCCGCCGGCCACGAGATCGTCGTTGCTCAGGATCGTCAGCGAGTAAACGGGGCCGCCAAGACCTTCGCCGAAGGGGAACCAGGCCGTGCCATCCCACCGCGCCACGTTGCTGGCGGGCGCGCCGCCCGCGGACGAAAAATTGCCGCCGGCCACCAGATCGCCATTGGGCATCAGCGTGAGCGCAAAGACTTCGTTGTTCAGTCCGGCGCCTAGCGCATGCCAGGCTGTGCCATCCCAACGGGCAATGCAGTTCGCGGGGACGTCGCCAGCGTTCGTGAACGTGCCGGCCGCGATCAGATCTCCGTTTGGCAGTACTGCCAATGCGTTGACGTCGCCATTCGTGCCGGTGCCCAGCGCGGACCACGTCACGCCATCCCAGACGGCGACGTTGTTTGCCGCGGCTCCTGAAGCAGATGTGAACGAACCGCCGACGACGAGTACTGGCGGCTGCGGCCCTGTCCCATCCTGATCCCAGGCAATCAGTGCGCCGACATTGGGCGTCGCTCCCGAAACGCCGTCCGTTCCTTCCCATCGACCTGGACACTGAGCCAGCGTGGGGCTCGCAGCGCTTAGCAGCAGCGCCGCGCAGAGGCCCAAGCGCGTCATCGCGATCTCCTTCGCTTTCTCATTTCCGACTTCATTCTCAGACGTTTCCTGGTCAGAAGTTCCTGCTTTGTTGAGTGCAGGATCAGGTCCCTTCACATTCACTTCTCTTTCGCCAACAAGCGGTCGCTGAGTTCCTTGTTCTTCCACACCCCGCGGACTTGGCTATGGGCAGCTCGTACCGAAACTCGTGAGCAGTTCGCTCAGGTCCGCCAAGTCCACGTCCCCGTCGCCGTCGATGTCGCCGTCCTCCGGCCCGGCCCCAGCGACCGTGCCGAAGTGGGTCAGCAGCGCGCTCAGGTCGCTCAGGTCCACCTCGCCGTCGCCGTCGAGATCGCCCGGACACGGCTCCGGCTGCCGCTCGAACGGCCCCATGTCGACGATCGGCGGCGTGCCGTGCCCGACGTCCGCCGCGAGCGGGTCGTCGTAGAACCTCGGCAGGCCGTCGAGGTCGTTCGTGACGCCGGCGGGCACGTACGAATTGCGTCCGGCGTCGAGGCACGGCGAGCCGTCGGCCAGGTGCAGGTCGCCGCCTGGCCGGTTCACGAAGAGCGGATCGGCGTCGAAGCTGCCCGGATAGTCGGCGGGGTCATAAGGGTCTTCGTCAGGCGGAGACGTGAGGAGGTCCTGAACGCAGGAGTAGTACAGCGTCGCGTTGCCCCTGAACTGCCGGTCACGCGGAGCCACGTCCTGGCCGGTCGCGGTGTTGCCCCAGACGATGCAGTTCCGCACGGCGATCTCGGCGCTGTAGAGCGCCTCGAACGCGGCCGCCTCGCCCGCGGTGTTCCCGGCGATCACGCAGTTGATCATCGTGAGCGTCGCGGGGCTGAATGACGAGCAGAGTACGCCCGCGGCGTAGCTGTCTCCCGCGCCGCCCCAGACGGCCGTGTTTCCCCAGAACGCGCAGTTGATCAGCGTGGCGTTGTTCCAGGCGGAGACGCCGGCGCCGGCCACGGCGCTGTTATGATGAAACACGCAGTCGCGCGCAGTGAACTCGCTGAAGAACGCGCTGATGCCGCCGCCGCGGGCGCGCTCGATCCCGCCGCCCGGATAGAACTGCTCGGCCACGTTGTACTGAAACGTGCAGCGCTCGATCGTGATCGGGTCGGCGTAGTGCAAGCTGATCGCGCAGCCCTGACCGGACATTCCGCTGTCCGCGGTCGCGTGGTTCTCCGTGAATGTGCAGTCGGAGATGGACGGCGAGCTCGCGCCGGTGACGTACAACCCCGCGCCGCTGCAGATGTGGCACCAGTTCTGCGTGAACGCGCAGTGCGTGATGATGGGACTGCCGTTTGCGACGTACATCCCGGCGCCCGCGCCCCAGCCGGTCTCGTTCCGCAAGAACGTGCAGTTCGCGATCGTCGGGCTGCCGCCTTCGACCTTCAGCCCCGCTCCCTGCGTATACGCGCCGTGCCCGGCCGTGATCGTGAAACCGTCGAGCACCGTGCCCGGGCCGACGCCCGCTGCGATCACGACGTTGTCGCAATTGTCGGTGTGAATATTCCAGCCGACGTACCAGACTTGCGAACCGTACTCATCATCAAGCCCCACGTCGCCGCTGAGGATGGTCGGGTTCGCAGTCCAGTCACGCTGCGCCACACTCGACTCCGTGCCGGCGAAGCCGCCGTAGATTCCGACGCCGTCGGGAAGCACGAAGCTCGACGCCACAGTCTCGGTCGTGTACGTGCCGGCGGCGACCCAGATCTCGTCGCCGGGCTGCGCGAGAGCGAGCGCGGCCTGGAGATCGGTGAACGCGTCGGCCCATGACGCGCCGTCGTTCTCGCCGACGGCGTCGCCGTCGACATGCCAAACGGCCGCGGCCAACGTCGCGGCACTCCAGTACGCCAGCGACACGGCGCAGGCGGCGAACAGTCGATCTCGCATGCTGAATCTCCCGGCCGGATCAACAAGCGCATCCCGGATCAGCCTGGACCGGATCGCGCGCCCCCCTCGACCGGGTCGAGCGCGGCAGCGCCCGCGCCGATGCCGGCTGAAATCGACCGGCGCGATTCACGGCGCGGCGTCTGGTTCACGGAAATCCCCAGGAATACGAAGTCGGCAGCCGCAGAGGAGTATGCCGCGCCGGGGCCGATGCGGCCCAGCGGGAGAAGTCGGCGACATTCAGCGAAAGACGTGGGGACTTCCCCGGCGGCACGCTGCCGCTGCCGGGGAAAACCCGCGCGAAACTCAGTCTGCGGGGTCGCCGCGGAGCAGTCCCAGCTCGATCGCGACGCGCACCAGGTCGGCGCGCGCCTTCAGCCCGAGCTTCTTCATCAGCCGCGCGCGATACGACTCGACCGTCTTGACGCTCAACCCGATCTCGTCGGCGATCTGCTGGTTGGTGTAGCCGCGCGCCACGGCCTTCAGCACCTCGCGCTCGCGCTCGCTCAACGTGTCGATCGGCGCCTGCGCGGGATGCCGCGCGCGCGGCGCCAGGATCGATTCCAGCGTGGCCGCATCGCCTACGTCGATGAACACGCGCCCCCGCGCCACCGCCCGGATCGCCGCCACGAGCTCCGTATCGGCCGCGCTCTTGTGCACATAACCGGCGGCGCCCAGCGCCATCGCGCTACGAACATAAGCCGGATCGTCGTGCATGCTCACGACAATAATGCGCGACGACGGCGACGCGGACCGAAGCCGCTTCACCGAGGCGACACCGCTGGGGCCCGGCATCGACAGGTCCAGCGTGATGATCTGGGGCGAGCTTGCCGCGGCCACCGCGATCGCCTCGTGCACGGTCCCGGCCTCGCCCACCACGCACAGGTCGGATTGCGCCTCGATCGCCATCTTCAGACCGCGGCGAACCATGACGTGATCGTCCACGATCAGAATCGTGATGGCGCTCACGCGCGTTCCTCCCGCGCCGGAACGACAACTCGAATCGCCGTCCCTGCGCCGGAAGCGGACGATATGTGAAAAGTCCCGCCGACCAGCACGACCCGCTCTCGCATGCCCGCCAGACCCAGCCCGGCCTTCGCATCGCCCGCGGCGCGCGGCGCGATTCCGCGGCCGTCGTCTGCGACCGTCAGCTCAATCGAGCTCTCTCGCTTCGTCAGGTGCACCCGAACGCGCGTTGCGTTCGCGTGCCGGGCCGCGTTGACGAGCGACTCCTGCGCGACACGGAATACGGCCATCTCGATTGCAGCGTCGAACCGCCCGAGATCGTCCGGAGCGTGAAACTCGATCTCGATCCCGCTCGACGACGCCATGTCCTCGCACAGGCGCTCCAGCGCCGTGCTCAGCCCGAAGTCCTTCAACACCACCGGCGAGAGCCCGCGCGCCAGGCGGCGCGTGGCTTCCATCGCCTCCAGCGAGATCGCGTGCGCCGCTTCCGCATGCCGCCGCGCCTCGTCGAGCGATTTCGCCTCGATGATCGCGCGAACCCGCAATAGCACCGCGGTTTGAGTCTGCCCGAGTTCGTCGTGCAGATCCTGTCCGATCCGCGCACGCTCGGCTTCCTGGATTGTCAGCACGTGCGACAGCAGACGCCCGCGCTCTGACACGAGCACGCGCAGCGGCCGGACGACCAGCAGCCACAACGCCGGCCCCAGCAGCAGCACGAGCGCCGCGGCGTCCAGAACCACGGCGAACGCACCGTCGCGAAACGCGTCCGGCACGCTCGCGAGAGCCAGCATGATGACGAATTCCGCGGCGAAAGCCGTGGTCAGAACCAGCAACAGAACGCGAACCGGAGAGACGGGGGCAAAGGCGGTCATAGGTGCGATCTACCTGGTCACGGGAAGCCGGTCGCCCGCCAGACCGCGCACGATATCACCCCGCTCCGGCGCGTGCACGCACCGCGGAGTTCACGCGCCGCAGCAGCCCACGACTTCCCGCGCGACCGGCGCCAGCGGCGTCCGACGGCGAGCCACCCCGCCTTCCGCCTGGCCGGCGTCGCTACTTCCACGACTGGCGCAGTGTCGTGGTTCGCTGCGTCAACGCGTGCTGCGAACCGTCCGGCAGGATCGCGACGGCCTCGACACCGTCCGGAATCTCGCAAGTCAGTCGAAACTCGCCGAGGGCCTCGTCGATCCGCCACTCGCTCGCAATGCGGCCGCGCGGACTGTCGAAGCTCGCCTGCGCGGATCGGATCGCATTCGACGATCGGTCGGCGGCAGACGGCGGCTGCGGGGCGATGAGGATGCGCGACCAGCCGACTGAGCCCGCCCGCTGGCGGATTCCGGCGACATACGCATAGTGCCACTCCATCAGTTGTCCGAGCATGAAGTGATTGAGGCTGTCGCCCGTGCCGCGCCGCGCATCCCAGCTTTCCGGCAGGCTGGTCAGCCCGGAGCGGACCATGTGGCCGTACGACGGAATGTCCTCGCGGTTGTAGATGCGGTGCAGCACGTCGCCGCGCCCGCCTTCGGCGAGCGCGCGGATCAGGAAGATTTGAAGCACTTCGCCGGGCGTCTGCTTCCAGCCGCGGCTCTCGAGGTCGGCGACGACCGCATCGAGCGCCGCGCCGCAGTCTGATTCGGGAATTAACCCTGCGCAGAGCGCAGCCGACGTGCCGGCCTGACATGAGCCGTTGTGTCGGACCGTGTGCGTGAGGGGGTCATAGAAGCGTCGCTGAAAATCCGCGCGGATGCGCTCGAATCGCGCGCGGTGCCGCGCCGCGTCTTCGTCGCGCCCCATCGCGCTCGCCATCCGGGCCAGCGTGTCCGCGCCGATCGCCCAGATCGCGGTCGCGCTCACTTCGTTCGGCGTCCACCGCGACGGCCCGTTGCCCTGGCCGTGACCGAAGTCATACCAGTCGCCGAGATGGCTGGTGATGATGCCGTCTTCAGCGGTTGTGCCGAGGTAATCCACGAAGCGGCAGGCGGACTCGTAGCTGGCGTCCAGAATCGCGCGGTCTCCGTACCACTCGTACAGATGCCAGGGGACGAGCACGCCGGCGATGCCCCATTCCGGCGCGTCGTTGAAGGTGTCGTGCCGCGGACGACCGACGAGGTACCACGGCGTGTTGGTGGGAATGAAGCCGTCGTCCGGTCCGCCCCGGGTCTGCGCGTCGCGGATCGCGCGGCAGTTCCGCGCGAACCAGTCGTGAATGTCGTAGCGATAGGACATCGCGCGGGCCATGTGCCAGTTCTGCTCCTGCCAGCCGTTTTTCTCACGATGCGGGCAGTCGGTCGGCACATGCGCCATGTTCGATCGGATGGACCAGTCAATCAGCGCGTGCGCGGCGTTGTGCAGCGGGCTGCTCGACTCGAAGCGCCCGACCTCATCGCACGCCGCCCGCACGTGTACCAGCTCGATCGAGGTCAATACGGGCAGGTTCCGCGGGTTCGGCGCGCCCGCTGGGACCGCGCCCTCGACCTGCACGAATTGCGCGCCGACATAGAAGAACAGCGGCTCGTGCGACTCCGGCCCGGCCGCGCCCTTCGTGTAATCCAGCCAGATGTCTTTGCCCGTGCCCCATGTGTACGTGAACTTGACTCGGCCGTTCGGCTCCATGTACTCGCACGGGCGCAGCCGCACGCGGCTGCCAGATGCGCCGCCGTCCAGCGTAAAGCGCACCAGCGCAGAGCAGTTCTGCGGAAACACGTACGTGTAGATGCCCAGTTCGGCATCGACGGCACGCACCTCGGTCGGGCGAAACACGTCAAACGCCTTCATCGGCGGTCCGGCGAGCTTCACGAGCGCGCCGCCTGGCGCGGGCGCGACGGCCGGCGATTCCCATTTGGAATCGTCATAGCCCGGCGCGTCCCAGCCGGGCATGGCGAGCCGCGCGTCGTAGTCTTCGCCGGCGTACAGGTTCGAGAACGTCACGGGTCCGCGCGCCCACTTCCACGACGCGTCGGAGACCAGGCGAATCGCGGCGGCGTCCGCTTCGGACGGCGTGATGGTCGCGTCGACCCACAGCAGGTGCGGCCAACCCTCTGAAAAGTCCGGCATTGCATCCGTCTTGGTGAAACGCCCGGCGTCGTTCGCCGGGGCGACCTGCCAGAATGAATTCCCGAGCGCCACCGACAGCACGTTCTCGCCGCCCCGCAGATAGGGTTGCAGGTCGAATTCCTGCCAATAAAGCGTCCGGTCATACTGCGACCAAGCCTGGTCCATCCGCCCGTCGCCGACGCGCTCGCCGTTGCAGCGCAGCACATAGTGTCCGAGGCCCACGATTCGCACGCTTGCGGAGGCCGGCGCCGCGTCGAGCGTGAACGAGCGGCGAAAGCGCGGGCAGGCCGGCGCGGGCTGAAACGCCGCTGCGGGAAGCGACCACGGCCGCGTCGCCGCCGGACCGAGCACCGTGACCGGGCGGCATGCGTCTCCGCGCGAAGGCGGTCCGGGGAACTCCGGCCACTTTTCGGTCGCCGCGAGCCAGTCGCCGTCGGTCGCGATGAACGTCTTCGAGCCGTCTGACAGCGTCAGGTCGATGCGCGCGATCACGCCGGCCGGATTCGCGGCATTCGCCGGATCGACGCCCGAAACCGCGTCGTTTCGCGCTTCGATCGCGAGGATGTTCGGGCCTTCGCGCGGCGCGATCTCCGCGAATACCGGCGTGGACCAGTCGCTCGCGTGCAGCACCTGCGATCCGTTCAGGTAGGCCGTCGCGGCGTTGTCGGCCGCGAGCGCCAGCGACGCCGATTGCACGCCGGCGGGCGCGTCGAAACGATGCAGAATCCACACCGTGCCGAGCGCGGCGCTGCGCGGCGTGGGCTTCGGCGCGCCGGCCGCGTGCGTCCAGACCCACTGCGGCTTCGGACCGCTTGCGGGGGGCGGCGTGGGCGCGATCCACTGTGGCGCCGGGTTGCTGACGATTGTTAGAGCGAGCAGCACCGCCGTGGGCGACATGCGAAGTCTCCTCGGAGCAGGGGCGCGATGCGGACGCGCGCACGCAACGAACGTGCGTCCGGCTGGCTTCTGCGCGCTGCCGCTGCGCCATGGTACCCGGAGTGCCGACGTGCACTCTTGAGCTGGAGCGGGCTCCATTCGGACACAGAGTCTCATCCGACGCGAAAAAGCCGTCCTTCAGGGCACGCGGCGGTTGCTATCGTCCGCCGCGTTCCGCTATTGTGAGGGGGAATCGCGTGTTTCATTTCGGTTTCTGTGTTCGTTCGGTCTCGTGGAGGAGGAAGAAGATGCTCTCTAACGCCCTCGTGCTGCGGTTCGCCGCACCGGCGCTCGGCGCACTCGCGCTCGGAGCGTCCGCTCGCGCTGATCTGTTCGTATCCAGCGACATTTTCAATGTCGTCGCGGAGTACCACCCGACTTCCGGCGCGTACGAGGCGCCCTTTGCCCCGTCGGTCAACGGACTGGGCCAACTCGGCGTCAAACTGAACGCGGCCGGCGACCGGATGCTGGTCGGGCACTTCAACGGCGGCGTGGACGAGTATGATGCGGTCACCGGCGCGTTCATCAAGACGTTCAACGGCGGCACGGGCGTCGGCACGCAGTGGGCGGGCCTCTACGCTCCGACCGGCGGCGTATACATCTCGAGTTGGACGACGAACGACGTACGCGAGTACGACGCCGCGACCGGTGCGTTCATTCGCGTCGTCACGACCATCGACATGCCCTCCGACATGCGCATCGGCCCGAACGGCAACCTCTACGTCTGTTCGTGGGGCAGCGGGTACGTTCGGGAAGTGGACGCCATCACGGGCGCGCTGATCAACCAGTGGAATCAGCCGTCCGGCAGCCGGACCAACGACATCGACTTCCTGCCCAACGGCGATCCGCTCGTGACTGCCGGGAATCCCGTCAGCCAGGTCTATCACTACGATACGTCGTATAACCCGCTCGGCTCGTTCTCCGGAACAGGCTGGGGGGCGTTCGTTCACGGAATCGAGGTCAGCCCGTACGACGGCAACATCTACGTCGTGGACGGCATTACGGCGCAGGTGCACGTGTTCGATCCCGTGACGTTCGCCGAGCTGGACAGCGCGTTTCTCACGCCAGGACCGGGCGCCAAGATCGTGGACCTCGCGTTCCGAATCCCCGAGCCGACTACGCTCGCGCTGATGCTGCCGGCGTTGGCGCTGCTGGCGCGTCGCCGGGACTGACCGTCCGGTCCGGCGCTGATCACGGCGTGGATGGCGAGGTCAGCGCGCCGGCAACGAGATCGTGCGGCGCTCGAATACGTTCTTGTCGATCTCGCCTTCGAACGGAATCGGATAGTCGCCCGAGAAGCAGGCGCTGCAATAGTCCGCCTGGTGCGAGTTCAGGCAGCCCAGCATGCCGTCCAGCGAAAGGTACGCGAGCGAATCGACGCCCAGAAATGAGCGGATCTCCTCGACGCTGCGCTCGCTGGCGACGAGTTCCTGCCGGCGCGGGAAGTCGATCCCGTAGTGGCACGGGTGGCGGATCGGCGGACTGGCGACGCGAAGGTGGATCTCCCGCGCGCCGGCCGCCCGAAGCGACTGCATCTTGCCGCGCGTGGTCGTGCCGCGTACGACCGAATCCTCGACCACTACCAGCCGCTGGCCCTGAACGCTGGCGCGGATCGGGTTGAGCTTGAGTTTCACGGTCAGGTCGCGGATGGGCTGCGTCGGCTGAATGAACGACCGCCCGACATAGTGATTGGTCGTGAAGCCGCGCCCGATCGGAATGCCCGACTCCTCGTGAAAGCCCAGCGCCGCGCATCGCGCGCAATTCGGGACGGCCACCACCAGGTCCGCCTCGACCGGCGCTTCGCGGGCCAGCGCCCGCCCGAATGCTTTTCGCACCAGGTGGACGCTCTCGCCGAAGATGCGGCTGGCCGGGTCGGCGAAGTAGACCAGCTCAAAGATGCAGTGCGCGCGCCGCGCCGCGCCGCCGAAGCGCCGCGCGCTCATGCCATCGCGGGTTAGTGTGACGATCTCGCCCGGCTCGACATCGCGGACGTAGGTCGCATCCACCAGGTCGAGCGCGCACGTCTCGCTCGCCACGATCCAGCCTGAATCGCGCCGCCCCAGGCACAGCGGACGGTTGCCGCTCGGATCGCGCACCGCCTCGATGCGGTCCGGGTACATGAGCAGCAGGCAATAGGACCCGCGCAGATCGTTCAGCACCGCCGCCAGCGGATCCGCCTGCTCGCGATACTCCAGCCGCGCCAGCATGTGCAGGATGACCTCGGTGTCCGAAGTCGACGTGAAAATGTGCCCGAGCCGCTCGAGCTGCTCGCGCAGCTCGCGCGCGTTCACCAGGTTGCCGTTGTGGCAGATCGCCACCTGACCCATCGCGGCGCGGACCAGAAGCGGCTGCGCGTTCGAATCGCTGCACGAGCCGGTCGTCGAGTAGCGCACGTGGCCGATCGCCAGCGGATTGCGAAACTGCTGCAGCGTGCGCTCGTCGATCGCGTCCGTCACAAGCCCGACGCCCGCGATGCGTTCGATCGTCGTGCCGTCCGACGTGCACAGCCCGGCCGACTCCTGCCCGCGATGCTGCTGCGCGTAGAGCCCCAGATAGGCCAGCTCCGCCGCGTCCGGATGACCGGCCGCGCCGAACAGACCGCAATAGTGACGAACGGAAGACACGCAGCCCCTCGAAGCCAGACGCCCCTGCCGCGGTCGGGCGTGCGCCGGCGACGCCCGAAGGAAGGAGGGCATGTTACCACATCCGCTCGCGCGGGCCATTGACCCGCGCCCGCCGTAGTCGATAATGCCCGCCGGGAATCGAGCGCGGTCCCCTCCATCATTCGAGCGCATCGGGGCGAGTTCCGGCGTGATGACGTTCTGCACAGCGCGCAACCCGCTCCCGGCTCGACAGCGCAAGCGCGTCGCCCGCAGCCGCCGAGCCGCCGGAATCGTCGCAGCGCTTCTGCCCCTCTGGCTGCTCACGCCCGTGGCGCTCGCCCAGGTCGGCTTCGAAGATGACGAGCCGATCCTGCCCCAGGCGATCAGCGAGATGGACGTCGAGATGCGCGGCCGGTATGTGCGCCAGTGGCGCGACGAGACCGGAGCGCTCATTCTCGTGTTCACGGGCGGGTTCGAGCTCGAGATGGGGCAGCGCCTGCTTTCGTCGGTCGAGTCGGTCGTGTGGATTTCGCCGCGCCCCGCCAGCGGCGACGAGCCGAAGCACTACGAGCTGGTCGTGTACCTGTCCGACGAGGCCCAGGTGCGCGAGATCGGCGGCTCCACCGTGGAAGATCGTGTCTTGCTCGTGACCGACCTGCGCACCTCCGGACGACTCCGCAAACGACACGACGCGCACGCGCCCGAAGACTTCAGCGCATCCGACCTCTTTCAGCGCGCCCTCGCAGACCGGCAGCGCATCGAAGCCTTGCGGTCCGAAGGCGACGCGGGCGGCGTCGTTCGCCCGGAGGAGGCGCGTAAGCTGCCGAAGCCCTCGCCCGTGATCTTCTATCGCCTCAGCGGCGGCGTCGAACCCGCCCAGACCGAAGGCGGCGAAACGGTGTTCGTCGCCGTCGGCGGAGTCTATTTCGCGCAGACCGGCTCGCCCGACAGCGCCGCCCTGGTCATTCAGGCCGACAACGCCGTGATATTTCCCGCGCCCGGCGCGTCGAACCTGCTCTTCGCCGACGAGGCCGCGTCGGAGAGCACCGGCAACGGGGCTTCGAGCGCGCCGGCGGCGACGCCGCTTCAGGGCGAAGCCGACGCCGGCGATGCGCCGCCCGGACCCGCGGACGCGCCCGGTTCGCTCCGCAGCCGCATCCGCGGCGTCTATCTCGAGGGCGACGTGGTGCTCACGCTCGGCGAGCGCGTCGTTCGCGCCACCCGGCTGTACTACGACTTCGAGCTGTCCCGCGCGTTGATGCTCGACGCCGTGTTCCGCACCGATCTCCCGGAGCGCGGCGTGCCGCTCTACGTTCGCGCCGACGAGATTCGACAGCTCTCCGGGCGCGAGTTCTCCGCCGAGCGCGCCCGCCTCAGCACGAGCGAGTTCTACACGCCGCACTACCACGTCGGCGCCGAACGCGTCTATATCCGCGACCGCACGCCGCGTGACGTGGCCGGACAGCCCAGCGGACCGCTGCGCGGCGAATACGAGCTCCGCAGCGGCACGCTCAACGTCGACAACTCGCCGCTGCTCTGGTGGCCGTACAGCCGCGGCGATCTCGAGCAGAGCGAGACGCTACTGCGGCGCTTCCGCACCGGCTACAGCGGCGACCGCGGCGTCGAGGTCGAGACCGCCTGGTACCTGTTCAACCTGCTCGGGCTTCGTCCGCCGCCGGGCTACGACGCGACGCTCCAGCTCGATTACCTGTCGGAGCGCGGGCCGGCGGCCGGCGTCAACGCCGATTACCAGCAGGCCGACCACTTCGGGCTGCTGCGTACGTACTACATCGCCGACCAGGGCGAGGACAATCTCGGCCCGCTGCGGCGGCGATACGAAGACCCGGACGATGAGAACCGCGGGCGCGTGCTGTGGCGGCATCGACACTTCCTGCCGAACGACTGGGAGGTCTCGCTCGAGTTCGCCTATGCGAGCGATCCCTACTTCCTCGAGGAGTACGAAAAGAGCGAGTGGTTCGAGGGCAAGGACCAGGAAACCGCCGTCTATGTGAAACGCGCGAAGGAGAAGGACGCGATCACGCTGCTGGCCAACTGGCGGCTGCTCGATTTCACAACGCAGACCGAGCACCTGCCCGAGCTGGCCTATCGCCGGCTGGCCGACACGTTCCTCAGCCCGCTCGTGCTCTATCACGAATCGCGCGTCGGCTCGGTGCGTTACAAGCTCGACGACCGGCGTTTCGTCGATCGGCCGCGGTACAGCGCGGTTGGCGACACCGACAGCACGCTGCGCGCCGGCGCGCGGGAAGAGGCCGAGCTGCCGCTGAAATTCCCCGGGTTCAACATCGTGCCGTTCGGCAGCTTCTCCGGCTATTTCTGGGACGGCATGGCGCTGCGCGACGGCGGGCTGTGGCGCGGGCTGGGCGTGGTCGGCGTGCGCGGCAGCGGCTGGCTGGCGCGCGTGTTCGACGAGATTCAGTCCGATCTGTTCGACGTGAACCGCGTGCGGCACATCATCCAGCCGCACTTCGTCGCCTGGTGGGCGGGCAGCAACATCCGCTCCGACAAGCTCACGCCCTTCGACGAGGGCGTCGAGACCGCGGACGACTTCCACGGCGGCGTGCTGGGCGTCCGCCAGACGTGGCAGACCAAGCGTGGCGTCGGCGACAAGCAGCGCAGCGTGGACCTTCTCACGATGAACGTCGAGATCGGGGCGTTCGGCGAGGCGCAGAGCGGCGAGCTCTCGAACGGCTACGCCAACATGTTCCGTCCGGAGGACAGTCGCAGCCGCAACTACGCCGCGATGGACCTGATCTGGCGGCTGAGCGACACCACCAGCCTGCTGTACGACCTGAACTTCGACCTGAACGACGGGTCGGCCGACCGCCACGACGTATCGCTGGCGATCGAGCGGAACCCGCGGCTCTCCTATGTCATCGGCTATCGCCACGCCGGCGACATCGACCTCGATCTGGTCGGCGGCGGCTGGAACTACAAGCTCAACGAGAAGCACATCACCAGCGTCCGCGCCTGGTACGACCTCGACCGCGGCGAGCTGGGCGAGATCGCGGTCATCTACATCCGCAAGCTGCCGCGCTGGTACTTCGCCATCAACGTCGAATTCGACGAAGTCTTCGACGACGTAAAGGTGGGCGTGTCGCTCTGGCCGGAAGGCATCCCCGAGTGGACGCTCGGCTCACGCCGCTTCACCGGCCTGACCACCAGCACGGGCATCAAGCCCTAGCTCCCAACGAATCGGGGAGCGCGGGCGTCCCGCCCGCCATGCATTGCGCCCCGAAAGACCGGTCAGAGACCGGTCCCCCAGAATCACAGCGGTCCGAGTCCAGTCCCCACGAGCAGGAAGAATGGGATGAACGCCGCTTCAGATCGGCGACGCGGCGCACGTTGCACCGATTTCGCTTGACAGACCGCATGGGGGGGGTAATGTAAAGTTAGATGGCTCGTGTGTCGTGTGTGACACACTGGGGAGAATGCGACAGCACCGCGAATGGGAGCCGAAGCATGCTCGTCCTGTGCAATGCGATCGTGGCGCTGCTGGCCTTTCAGTTTCCGCCGCCGCCCAGCCAACCCTGCTATACGTTCTCCGACACGCCGATGGCGTGCGGCGGCTGCGCCGACGTGAACAACTGCGGCAACTGCTGGAGCGGCGCGTGCAACGCCGCGCAAGCGCAGAAGTGCAATGCCGGCAGGGTTGCGATTCTGACTGAAGGATCGGGCAATCTTCGGAATCGTGCCACCACGCATTGCTTCTACAAACTGGACTGCCTTCCACCAGTGGGATGCGATGGGCCATGCACGCTCGGCACAACGCCATTCGGATTCAGCGAAGACACGACGTTGATCGACGATCCCGGTGCACCATGCGGCAGCCCGCCTACGTGATTCGGCGCTGGCCGGACGCGCCGACCCGCTCCCGCGCGATTCACGGTCCGTTCGCGGCCGCGCTGCTCGCGTGCGTCGCAATGGCCGTGCTGGATGTTCCCCGCTCGGCCGCGGCGGAAGGCCCGCCTGACGCGCTCCGTCGGATCGCGGAACAACGCGACTGGCGCAAGGCGCGCATCGAGATGTACGTCACTTCGACCATCTACCCGGACGGTCGATACCTCGGCGCGATCGTGTCCGGCGACGACACGCTCACGCTCGATCGGGGAGACGAAGAAGGCGTCATTGCGCGCGACCGCGACGGGAACCCCGGGCCGCTGGGCACCGGTCCGGTCTATTCACTCCGTCTGGGTGAGAATGCCTGGATATACGGCGACGGACAGGTTCATTCCGATCTGTTCGCTCACGATCGTGTTCCTCGATCGATCGACGCACGTTCGCTTGGGCTCAGCGCGCTCGGGCGGGAAGTCGGACCGACCGCAGAAGCGCTCCTGCTGGCCGTGCCCAGCGTTCGCTTCGATCGCGCACAAGAAGGAGAGTTCGAAATCGTCCGCGCCTCTTACGCCGCCGGCTCGACCGAGTGGCGCCTCGACCCCCGCCAGGGTGGCCTGCCCGTGTCCGTCACGAACCGCGACGCAGACGGCCGGATTCTCGCCGAGTGCCGCAGCGAGCTGGCCGAGGTGGATGGCGTCTGGGTTCCCGCGCGCGTCACGTACTACGGCGTTGGCGGCGATGCAGGCGGCGACGTGCGCGAGACCGTCGAAGTGCTGCAATTCGAGCTAGACCCGCCCGACGTGCCGGACCGGCTCACGCCCGAGTACATCGGAATCGACGCCGGGATGAACGTGAACCTGCACCGAGTTTTGGCGGGCACCATTCGACCCGAGCGCGGGCTCTGGAAGTGGGACGGTCAACGAGTTCGTACGTTGGAAGAATTCAACGAGGCATACCGGTCCGGCGAGATCAGCCTGGGTCCCATGTACCTTTCCGCAACTCGCCGCGCCAAGGCTCTCGAAGCGCTCTACGAGCAGCGCGCCGCCCTCGCCGCGGCAAGTCCACTGACCGCGGAAGCCCATCGCGCGGCGACTCAGCCGGTCGCCTCCCAGCCCACGGAAACGCTCGACGGTCAGACGCTGCTCGAACGCCTGACCGGATGGGAGGCGTACACGCGGCGCTTCATCGAGCGCCACGCGCTCGACGACGAGCAGACGCAGCGCGCCCGGTCCGTCCTGCGCGAATGCCAGGAGCTGGGCGAAGCGCACCTGGCCGCGATTCGAACCGAGCTGGAAGAATGGCAGCGCGCCGGCGGGCAGCTCGCGCCGTCCACGCAGCCGGCCGGGGACGCCGGCGAACGGATGATCCGGCTGCACGCGCGCATCTTCGGGCGGCTGAACCACGTCGCCGCGGCGCAGCTCATTCCGCGCCTCGACGCCCTTCCCACACGCGCCCAGCGCCGCGCCGCCGGCGAGCCGTAAGGCGGTTTCAAAGGTGCCGTTGTTCCTGAACCGCGGAAACGGACCGCGTGCGCGCGCGGCTCGGCTGGGACGCCGGTTCAGGACTGAAGCCGCTCCGACGCGGCCCGACGCGAACCGCGAAACATGAAACGCGAGCCGCCCGCTCGCCGCTCGACGGCTCCTACAGCCGCGTCTCGCGGTCGAACGCCTGCTCGCGCTCCTGCCGCATCCGCGTGGCCCGCTCCAGCGTCTGCCGCTCGATGTATGTCAGGCTGCGCATCCCGTGATCGTGCACTTTCTGGAGAATCCGGTCCACTTCGTGATCCAGACGGGTATCCTCCCGCAGCGTCGCCTGCCAGGCGCCCGGGTTCGGATTCTCCGTCGTCGGCGGCTTCGGACGCGGACGCGGCTCGTGCGTTCGCCGGCCGAACATGCGCGACCACCACGACGCGCCACGCTGCCTGCGCACGTGCGCGATGCCCGCGATGCGTTCGTCCACGACCATGCCGTACTTGAGCGCCTGAAGCCGCTGCCAGCACGTCATGGCGCCGAAGAAAGCGATCGCCAGCAGCATGAACCGCTCGTGTTGAATCGCCAGCACCCCCAGCACGACCGCCCCGCCGATGCCGATCTTGCACGCCACATCCGTCGCGCGATGCAATCCGATCCACGGCCAGAGGATCGTCATGAAGAGCTGCCCGCCGTCGAGCGGGTAGATCGGCAGCAGATTGAAGCACAGGATCATCAGGTTGATCCAGTAGAACCACGCCACGTAGTCCTGCCACGGCGCGAAGTCGCGAAACAGCATCGGTCCGTTCAGCGGGTTCAGCGGCACCACCCCCACCTGCCCGGTCGAGATCATCAACGCCAGCGCCGCGCCGACGCAGAAAATCACGTTCACGAGCGGGCCGGCCGCGACGGTCACGAACTGCGCCCAGGGCGTCATGGGGGCATGCGCGTACGCCAAACCGCCCAGCGGCCACATCAGAATCTGCCGCGCGTCGCCGCCGACGGCTCGCGCCCCGAAGCAGTGCCCGAACTCGTGCACAAGAATGATGAAAAAGAGCAGGCCCAGGAACAGCAGCTCGATGCGCCAACTGTCGCCCGCCCGAGCCAGCTCCAGCCCCATCCAGATCAGGTAGAGCATGTGGACGCGAACGTCCACGTCGAACAGTCGCCCGATCCGAATGGAACCGCCCAGAAAGTCCATCCGCGCTACCTCAACGACTCGCAAAGCACCGATAGTAAAGCAACGTGGCGATCGTCTTGCCGTCGGCGATCCGGCCGTCGCGAATCGCGTCCAGCGCGTCGTCCCACGTCGTCGCAACCGGCTCGATCCGCTCGTCCGGCTCCGGCGACGCCTGGCCCGGCGATAGCTCTTCCGCAACGAATGCGTGCATCCGTTCGTTCGTCATGCCCGGCGTCGTGTAGAACGTCAGCAGCGGGCGCAGCCGCCCAGCGCGGTAGCCGGTCTCTTCCGTCAGCTCGCGCCGCGCGCACGCGATCGGCTCTTCGCCCGCGTCCAGCGTTCCGGCCGGCAGCTCGAGCAGCGACTCGCCGACGGCAGGCCGCTCATTTCGGATCAGCACGATCCGCCCGTCGTCCAGCAGCGGCAGAACGACGATGGCGCCGCGATGGTCGATCACGTCGAACGTGCGCGGCGCGCCGTCCCGCCCCAGCGCAGCGCGCCGGACAATCCGGAACTTCCGTGATTCGAACAGCACGGTCGATGTCTGCACGGCCGGTTCCCGCACGACGACCTTCACGCTCGTGAACGCCCGATTCACGTCGCGGTGCGGAGATTATACCGGCCGCGGCGCGCAGGTCGCACGCGCGGCGCGTCGCCGCCGTCCGCATGCGCGCCCTGGCGCGTCTGTACGCCGATCGGGTCAACTTCTGAGCACGGCGCGGCTCAGCGCGGGTTCAGCGCTGAACCGGCGTCCCGGCCGAGCCGCGAGCGTGAGCGCGCGATCCTCTTTCGCAGTTCGGACGCAACGGCATTCCTGAAACGAGCTAAAGCTTGAGCGTCGCCAGAATCGCGATGATCGCGGCCATGAGTGATTCGCCCGCGACCAGTCCGGAGGCGATCGGAATGACGAAGGTGTCGCCGGATCGCCGGTGGAGCGTGGTCCAGAGCCAGGCGATGACGGCGCCGATCGCGAAGGAGAGCGAATTGTAGAACGGAACGACCCAGGCCAAACCGAGGCCCATCGCCGAGGGCACGTACGGCGCCGCCTTCGGAAACAGGAAGCTGACGAGCGGCATGAGGATGCCGAGGATGCCGCCGAACAGGATCGCCCACTGCGCCGTCTGCGGCACGTTGTGCAGTCCCTGCGTGAGCGCTTCGGCGACGGCGCGCCACATGTTCGCCGCGGGCGGGTTGTACGATTCGAGCGTCGCCTTGTCGGGGAACATGAGATACCACGCCGGGACGACCGCGATCGTGCCGAAGAAGATTCCGGCGAACTGCGCGATGAACTGCTTGCGCGCGTTCGCGCCCAGCAGGTAGCCGCTCTTGAGGTCGTTCAGCAGGTCGGCCGACGAGCCGCCGGCGGCCGCCGTCACGCCGGCGGACATCAGGTTGACGGTCACATTGCCCTTCGCGAGGACGGCGTACAGGAGCTGCGTCACTTTGCCCATCGCGCCGATCGGCGTGGTGTCGGTCTCGCCGGTTGCCCGGCAGCACACCAGCGCGACGACGAATGACAGTGCCACCGAGATGAGGCCGAGCAGAACGCTCATGTTGAATGCCAGGGCGTTCAGCACGATCAGCCCGATCGAGATCGGGATCATGCCGGCGATGAACCACGAGAGCGGCACTTCGATGTCCCGCGGGATGCTCTTCGAATCCGGCGACGGCGCGGATCGCGAGAAGACGTTGAACGAGCGCGCGATCGTCGGCCATTGCAGCGCCAGAGCCATCAGGCTCGAGAATACCATGATCGACGTGCCGCCCCACAACGCCCACCGCACGGGGTAGAACGAGCCGTCCGCGCCGCGTTCGAACGACGGCACATACCCTTCGACGCCTTGCATCGCCAGATCGTGCCCGAGCAGCCACGGCGAGACGACGAAAAAGAGCAGGATGGAGCCGAACAGCATCGAAAGCGAAACCCGCACGCCGACGATCATGCCGGCGCCGATCAGCAGCGAGCTCGGCTCGAAGCCGAACGTGAGCAGGTTGCCCTGCTGAATGCCCGTCAGCTTGGTCGAAAACGGCACCAATTCCGGAATTCGGAAGCTGCCCAGCAGCTTGTCAATGAGCTTCACCACGCCTTCGCCGGTTCGGAAGAACGCGATCAACACGCCGATGCCCAGCGCCGTCAGCAGCCCATACGCCTTGTGCAGCGCCTCTGTCCCGCGGCTGTACAGGCTGCTCAGCGTCTCGGCCGCTGCGATCCCGCTCGGGAATCGAAGCTGCTCGATGTTGATCATCTGCCGCTTCATCGGGATCGCCAGGAACACGCCCAGCGCCGCCGCCAGAAACGTAAACGGAACCACCACCCACGCGTCCATGTGCTGACCGGTGATCATCAGCAGCGCGCCGAACGCCGTGCCCAGCGTGCCGCCGGTCGAATAGCCGGCCGCCGACGCGGTCGATTGCATGCAGTTGTTCTCGAGAATCGTCATCTGCGAGAGCCGGCCGCCGGTCAGAATCCGGATCGCGTTCCACACCGTGAACGAAATCACGCAGGCCGTGATCGCCACGCCGAACGACCAGCCCAGCTTTACCGTCGTGTACAGGTTTGACAGCGACATGACCATGCCGATCAGGCCGCCCATCACCACCGCGCGGATCGTGAGCTGAGCGATCGTGTCGCCGCGCCCGCGATAGCAGCGCTCGTACCATTGACGCTCGATCTCTTCTGGAGTGCCGACGAACGGCTTCAGCGGGATCTCGTAATCATGCGAATCTGCGCCCCGCTGCGCGGCCGACGCGGTCTGCTCGTGCATGAACGTCCCTCACAGATTGGCTCGACGGCGCGCCGCGGCGCCGCTCATCGACGGGCTGGGCGGTCATTCTGCTCGCCCCCGCGCGCGTTTGCAAGCCGCGCCGGCTACGCCAGCAGCGTGCCCCGCAGCATCACCAGAGCGGCCACGAAGTAGATCACCAGTCCCGTCGTGTCCACCAGCGTCGCGACCAGAGGCGCCGACGCGCTCGCTGGATCCAGACGCAGTGCCCGCAGCACGATCGGCAGCATCGACCCGACCAGCGTGCCCCAGGTCGCGACGCCCACGATGCTCACGGCGATCGTCAGGGAGATGCGCAGCGCGTCGCCGGCCGCACCAGCGCTGCCGAACACCTCCTGCCACGCGAAGCTCACGCCCAACCCCAGCAGCCCCAGGATCGCCCCAAGCGAGAATCCGACGGCCAGTTCGCGACCGACCACCCGCAGCCAGTCGCGCAGGCGCACCTCGTTCAGCGCGATCGCGCGAACGATGAGCGTCGCCGCCTGCGATCCGCAGTTTCCGCCCGTGCTGATGATGAGCGGGACGAACAGCGCCAGCACGGTCGCCTTCTGAAGCTCGGAGGAGAAGAACTGCATCGCCTGCACCGTCAGGAAGCTCATGAGCACCAGCCCGGCCAGCCAGCCGATGCGCTTGCGCATCATGTCCAGGTGCGAGACCTGGAAGTAGGGCGCGTCCAGCGCCTGCATGCCGCCGATCTTCTGAATGTCCTCGGTGGCTTCCTCGCGCACCACGTCCACGATGTCGTCGACCGTGACGATGCCCTTCACGCGACGGTCCGCGTCCACCACCGGGATGACCGTCAGGTCGTGCTCGGCGAACACCCGCGCGACCTGTTCCTGGTCCATCTCCTCGCTCAGCGTCACCACGTCGGTGCGCATCAGCTCGCGCACGCGCTTGTCCGGCGGCGCCAGGATCAGCTCGCGCAGCGACACCACGCCTTCGAGGCGCTGCTGCGAATCGAGCACGTACGGGTAATACACGTTCTCGACCTTCGGCGTCTGCCGCCGCAGGTACGCGATCGCCTCGTCCACGCGCGCCTCCGCCCGAAGCCGCGCGTACTGCGTCGTCATCAGGCCGCCGGCCTCGTCCTCCGCGTAGGCCAGCAACGCCGCAACTTCGCTCCGCGTCGCTTCGTCGAGAAGCGCCATCAACACCTCGCGCTCCTCCGCCGACGCCAGCTGAACCACGTCGGCTGCGTCGTCCGGCGCGAGCAGGCGCAGCCACAGACGCCCCTCGGCCGCCGGCAGGTGCGAGATGAGGTCGTGTTGATCCCGCGTGTCTAACGAGTGAAAGAGCTCTTCGGCGTCGCCGCGCGTCAGCAGCGTGAAGCCTTCGAGCTTCTCGTCCAGAGAAAGCGCCGGCCACGCCTCCAGAAGCTCGGTGTACGACAGTACCGCTTCCGGCATGCCTGCGCTCCGCGCCGCTCGCGATCACCCGGCGGCAGGGCCTCTCGAAACGGCAACTCAACGACCGGACGGAAGATGGGACACTCCGAGGCGCTGGTCCGCGACCGAATCCGCGGCGCACTCTCGGGGGACCGGTCTCCGACCGGTCTTCCGCTCCGCTCTTTCTCGGGGGACCGGTCTC
>CAZKJT010000021.1:59027-60981 GCA_964553225.1 uncultured Planctomycetales bacterium
GGGGACCGGTCTCCGACCGGTCTTCCGCTCCGCTCTTTCTCGGGGGACCGGTCTCTAACCGGTCTTCCGCTCCGCTTCTTTTCGGGGGACCGGTCTCCGACCAGTCTTCCGCTCCGCTCTTTCTCGGGGGACCGGTCTCTGACCGGTCTTCCGCTCCGCTTCTTTTCGGGGGACCGGTCTCTGACCGGTCTTCCGCTCCGCTCTTTCTCGGGGGACCGGTCTCCGACCGGTCTTCCGCTCCGCTTCTTTTCGGGGGACCGGTCTCCGACCGGTCTTCCGCTCCGCTTCTTTTCGGGGGACCGGTCTCTAACCGGTCTTCCGCTCCGCTTCTTTTCGGGGGACCGGTCTCTAACCGGTCTTCCGCTCCGCTCTTTCTCGGGGGACCGGTCTCCGACCGGTCTTCGCAGTCCGCCGCAACCTGTCCCGCGCGCTACACGCCGGTCAGCAGCTTCTCCGTCGCCGCGCACAGCTCCTTCACGTGCGAGACGCTGGCGTTGAACAGCTCGCGCTCCTTCGGATCGAGCTCCACCTCGACGATCCGCTCGACGCCGGCCGATCCCAGCACACACGGCACGCCCACGAAATAGCCGCCCACTCCGTATTCCTCTTCACAGTAGACGGCGCACGGCAGCACGCGCTTCTTGTCGCGGACGATCGACTCGACCATCGCGATCGTCGCCGACGCCGGCGCGTAGTACGCGCTGCCGGTCTTCAGCAGGCTCACGATCTCGGCCCCGCCGTTGCGCGTCCGCGTGACGATCTGCTCGAGCTTGCCGGCCGAGATGAGCTGCGTCACCGGGATGCCGCTGATGGTCGTGTAGCGCGGCAGCGGGACCATGTCGTCGCCGTGTCCGCCCAGAAGAAGCGCGCCGATGTCCTCCACGCTGCAACCGGCCTCCTGCGCGATGAACGCCTTGTAGCGCGCCACGTCCAGCACGCCGGCCTGACCCATCACGCGCTGCGGCGGAAATCCCGACGACTTCCAGGCCGTGAAGACCATCGCGTCCAGCGGGTTCGAAACAACCACCAGCACGGCCTCGGGGCTGTGCTCCGACACCTTCTTCGAGACCTCCGACACGATCTTCACGTTCGTCGCCAGCAGGTCGTCGCGGCTCATGCCCGGCTTGCGGGCGATGCCCGATGTGATCACCACCACGTCGCTGCCGGCCGTGACGGTGTAATCGTTCGTGCCGACGATCCGCGAGTCGAAGTCCTCGATCGGCGAGGCTTCATAGAGATCGAGCGCCTTGCCCTGCGGCATGCCCTCGACGATGTCGAGCAGGACGATGTCGCCCAGCTCCTTCGACGCAGCCCAGTGCGCACAGGTGGCGCCCACGTTCCCCGCCCCGATGATCGTGATCTTCGCCCGTCTCATGGTGATTCGATTCTCCCGTGCCCTCGGCGGCCGCAACGATTCCGGTCGGGCGTCGCGGCCACCTTGATGGTCGGCGAATTCTACCGCCGCGGTGGCCCACCCGAAACCGCGGCGGCGACGGAGCACCGGCATCGCAGGCCGTGAGTGCGTTCCAGCCGCGCCGCGCGCGACTGTTTCCGTCCGCGCCGCGACCGCCTCGATCCGAGCCGCGACGGTGAGCGAGCGGATTCCTCGCCGCTCGCGCTCAGGACACGAGCATGCGCCCTGGTCGATTCGCCCTCAAACCCGCCGGCGACCGCTGGCGCGAATCGAGCGAATGGATTCCTCCGCTCCGCCGCGCGTGGTAGACGAAGTGTGCATGCAGGCCGGCTTGCGTACGGACGCCCGGCGAGCTGCTCGCTGCCCGGCGAGAGGAGGATTCGGTTCGAGGCCATGCCGGGTTCCACAGTGCGCGGCGACGCAGCCTGCCGACGCGAACGGCCGTCGGCAGGGCGTCCGGCAGAAAAAGAAGGAAGAAGACAGATCGGTCGGAGACCGGTCCCCCGCAGGGCAAAAGGGAAGAGGAAAGACCGGTCGGAG
>CAZKJT010000022.1:0-60291 GCA_964553225.1 uncultured Planctomycetales bacterium
CGATGGCTATCGGCAACGCGACGCGCGGACGGTGCGATCGCTGCGGCGTGGGGGTTGGCGCGTGCGTGTCGTTTGGGAGTGTTAATCCGACGTTGAGCCGGTGAGCGCTCGCCGTTGGTGTCGATTTCTTGAAACCGACGGTCGGCGCGCCAACGACTCAGGCGCGACTCGCGGCCGGCGCGGCGTGCGGCAAGCAAATCGCCGGACGCCGCGGAGACCAACCCGCGACGTCCGGCGGATTTCGACTGCTGGATGAACGCCGCAGCTGCGTCGGGCAGAGACGCCCGACGCAATGGACAAACGGCGTCGTCCATGTCGTGAGCGTCGTCCGCGTCGTGAGCGTCGTCCGCGCGTCACTCGCGTGACGCGCGAATCCGAAGCGTCGGCCCTCCACGGACGGCGAATGCGGCGAATCGAGCCGCGGGCGCTACTTGATGAACAGCAGCTCGCGATAGCTCGGCAGCGGCCACAGGTCGGCCGCAACGTGCTCCTCCAGGTCGTCCGAAGCCGCGCGCAGCGCGTCCATCAGCGGGCGCACCGTGTCTCGCAGGTACGTCGCGTGTTTGAGCACGTCTCGCTCGTGCTCGTCGTCGGCCGCGGCCAGCTTCTCGAGCGCCGCCGCGAAACGGTCCACGCGCTTGACGAACGCGACCAGCCGCGATTTCTGCTCCTTGCTGGGCGCGCCGGCGTCGGCCGCTTCCTCGATCGCCTCGGCCATGCGGCGCTGATGTTCCATCGCCGCCGGCAGGATCATCTGCCGGCCGATGAGCACCATGGCTTCGCTTTCGATGAGGAGCTGCTTGACGTACTTCTCGAGGTAGATGTGCGTGCGGCTGTCGAGCTCGCCCTTGCCGAACACTTTGTACTTCTCGAAGAGCTGAACGGTCTTTCGGCTGTTCAGCAGCGGCAGGGCGGCGATGGAATCGCGCAGGTGCGGCAGGCCGCGTTTCTCGGCCTCGGCGTGCCAGGCACTGGAGTAGTTGTCGCCGTTGAAGATGATCCGCTTGTGCTGCTTGATGATCTTCTTCAGCAAATCGCGGACTGCGGCCTCGAGCTTCTTTTCGCTGGCGGCTTTGCCGGCTGCTTTTTCGAGTTCGGTCGCGATGGCATCGAGCGACTCGGCCACGATGGTGTTGAGGACCGTGTTGGGCCAGGCGGCTGTCGCAGATGAGCCGACGGCGCGAAACTCGAACTTGTTGCCGGTGAAGGCGAACGGACTTGTGCGGTTGCGGTCGCCGGAGTGCCGCGGGATCTGCGGGAGCGTGCGGGCCCCGAGGTCGATGTCGCCGCCCTTGAGCGTACGGTTGGGCGCGCCTTTCTCGAGCTGCTCGACGATATCGGTGAGCATGTCGCCGAGGAAGATCGAGATGATCGCCGGCGGGGCTTCGTTGGCGCCGAGTCGGTGGTCGTTGTTGGCGCTGGCGATGCTGGCGCGCAGCAGGTCGGCGTGCAGATCGACGGCGCGGATCACCGCGCACAGGAACACCAGGAACTGCATGTTCGTGTGCGTTTCGTCCTGCGGGTCGAGCAGGTTCACGCCCGTATCCGTGCTCATCGACCAGTTGTTGTGCTTGCCCGAGCCGTTCAGCCCCGCGAAGGGCTTTTCGTGCAGGATGGCGTGCAGGCCATAGCGCGGCGCGACGCGCTTCAGCGTCTCCATGATGAGCATCTGGTGGTCGCACGCGATGTTTGACGTCTCAAACAACGGCGCGATCTCGAACTGTCCCGGCGCCACCTCGTTGTGCCGCGTCTTGACCGGAATGCCGAGCCGGTAGAGCTCCTGCTCCATGTCCGCCATGAACGCCAGCACGCGCGGCGGAATCGCGCCGAAATAGTGGTCCTCGAGCTGCTGACCTTTCGGCGGCTTGGCCCCGAACAGCGTTCGGTCGCACGTGACCAGGTCCGGACGGGCGAAGAACAGGTTGCGGTCCAGCAGGAAATATTCCTGCTCGGCACCGACCGTCGTGTGCACGCGGTTCACGCCGATGTCCGTGCCGAAGACGCGCAGTACGCGCAGCGCCTGCGCCGACAGCGCCTCCATCGACCGCAGCAACGGGGTCTTCTGATCCAGCGCGGCCCCCGTCCATGACACGAACGCGGTCGGAATGCAAAGCGTGACCGTGTTCTCGCCGCGCATCAGGAACGCCGGGCTGGTCGCGTCCCAGGCCGTGTAGCCGCGGGCTTCGAACGTCGCCCGCAGACCGCCGGAGGGAAAGCTCGACGCGTCCGGCTCGCCCTGCACAAGGTCGCGCCCGGACAGCGCGTACATCATGCCGCCCTGGCCGTCCGGCGCGACCAGCGAATCGTGTTTCTCGGCTGTCAGACCGGTCAGCGGCTGGAACCAGTGCGTGTAGTGCGTCGCGCCGTTCTCGATGGCCCAGTCCTTCATCGCCGCGGCCACGACGTCGGCCACCTTGGGGTCCAGCGGCGCGCCCAGGTCGAGCGTCTCGACCAGCGCCCGGTAGACTTCCTTCGGCAGCCGCTGGCGCATGGTGCGCTGGCTGAACACGTCGCAGCCGAAGATGCGGTCGATGCGTTCGATCGATTCGTTTCCATTCGCCGATGCGGCGGCCCACTTGGCTGCGGCGGCGATTGCCGCTGCCCGGGCGGTTGAAGCGTTCATCGTGTTGTTGCTCCCTGGTTTCGCGAGTATGCGGTCAAGTGGCGTCGTTTCGTCGGGACGCCGCCGGAGAACCGGCGCGCCCGGACACCGTTTCGAAGCGCTCCGCCGGGCGCGTGAAGCCGACGCCTCGGCACGCGCGCCGGCGCCCGGTTCCGGTCAGGCGTCGCGCCCTCTCCGGCGGCTGCGCGTCGCGCAGGTTCGCCGTGAGCCGCGTCAAGAGCGCTGGCGAAAATCGACAAACGTAGTAGTGGTGTTAGAGAAAGGTATCGCGCCGCGGGCGGCGCCTTGGACCTGGGCCTGCGAGTCGCGCGAGAGACGCGCAAGCGAGCGGGTGTGCGCGCGACCGGATCGTTCGTCGCCGAGATGACGCATTCGCGCACCTGCTCCGCAGGGCAAATTGCCCGCATCGACGTGGAATCATACCGCGGCGCTCGCCGAACGCGAGCCGTTCCGCGAAAATCGACGAGACTCCGGTAACCCGACCCGCCGCGCCTAGGAGCGTCGCGCGGAGCCGATTTCAAAAAGGTCTGATAAATGGCGCCCGCTCCCGTTCGGCCGTTCACCGAGCTCGCTTCGCCGCGGATTCCGCGCCGTCGCCGCGCCGTCTTCATCCTGATTGTCGCGACGAGCTTCATCGCCGCCTGCCGCCCGCCGACGAGCGCCCCGTCCGAGCCGCCTCCGTCGAACATCATCCTGATCGTCGCCGATGACCTCGGATACGGCGACTTGGGCTGCTACGGCCAGAAGGATGTGCTCACGCCCAACCTCGACCGCATGGCCGCCGAGGGAACGCGCTTCACGCACTTCTACTCCGGGTCGTCGTCCTGCATGCCGTCGCGATACTGCCTGCTGACCGGGGTGCACACCGGGCACGCGCTGATTCGCGCGAACCGCGTGCTGCCCATGCGGGCCGAGGACGTCACGATCGCGGAGGCGATCCGCCCGACCGGACGCCGCAATGCGATCATCGGCAAGTGGGGCCTGGGTCTGGAAGGCTCGACCGGCTTCCCGCTCGATCAGGGTTTTGACGAGTTCTATGGCATGCTCGCGCATAAGTGCGCGTCGGAGTTCTATCCGCAGACGATCTGGCGCGGCCGGGAAGAGATCGCGATCGATCAAGATATGCCGCTTGAGAAGCGGTACGTTCAGACGCTGCTGACCGACGCCGCGGTCGAATGTGTGCACCGCAACCGCCAGACGCCGTTCTTCCTGCTCATTGCGTTTCCCGCGCCGCACATCAGCAACAACGATCGGTTCGAGACGCCTTCTCACGGCGTGTATGAGTCGCGCGAGTGGACCGACGAACGCAAGAGCCTCGCCGCGCTCATCACCTGGCTCGACGGCGATGTCGGGCGCATCCTCGCCCAGGTTCGCGAGGACGGGCTGGACGACCGAACCATCACGTTCTTCACCAGCGACAACGGTTGCGGCGTCGGCGCGGCGCTGTTTCAATCCAACGGGCCGCTCAACGGGCTGAAATTCTCGCTGTATGAAGGCGGCATCCGCGTTCCCATGATCGCGCGCTGGCCCGGGCGGATTCCGGCCGGCGCGGCGAGCGATTTTGCCTGGGCATTCTGGGACTTGCTGCCGACCGTCTGCGGCCTGGTCGGCGCGCCGCCGCCCGGCGGACTCGACGGCATCGACGTGCGCCCGACGCTCTTCGGCCGCCCGCAACGCCCACACGAACACCTCTATTGGGAAACACACGAGCTGGGGAAGTTCATCCAGGCCGTCCGCGTCGGCGAATTCAAGGCACTGCGATATGGACTATTCGGCCCGCCGCGCGTGTTCGACGTGGTGAACGACCCGGCCGAGACGACCGACCTGGCGGCATCCGACGCGCAGCGAACGGAGATGCTGACCGGGCTGCTGCGCTCGGCGCGGACTTCTTCACCCCTGTGGCCGGTCTCCGGCGAGCCGCCGCCGTAGCGGCGCCGGTTGGCGCGTGTGCGATTCGTGCGGGCCGGACGGCGGCGTCCGCTTGAGAGCCGCTCGGCTCGGACAGGCAAGACCGGCGGGGTGTGGTTCGCGTGAGGCGAGGGTCGTTCGCAGTCCCCGCTTGCTTACGCGCGCGGCTCGGACAGGCAAGACCGGCGGGGCGTGGTTCGCGTGAGGCGAGGGTCGTTCGCAGTCCCCGCTTGCTTACGCGCGCGGCTCGGACAGGCAAGGCCGCTCCATCGCCGACGGCGCATGCGAGACCTCGGCGACCGAACCGCGCAGCGAGACGCCGACCGTAGCGGGCCGGCTCCTGCTATGGATGCGGCGGGAAAAATAGCCAGTCGCCGTCGATGTCCTCGATCCCCGGGTGTGACAGGATCGCGTTCACAGCGCTCGGCGAGCTCCACGTCCGGGCTCGCGCGTTGCCGCCTTTTCCGGACGGCGGCCGCCCGCCGTCGTCGTCGCGATCGACGCCGATCGAGTAGATCACAGGCCGACCGTCCACCACGCGGTATCGGATCGGTCTTCCGTCGTACCGATCGACCGGGACCGCGGGCAGGTAGCGCGGCGACAGTTGATCCACGCCGGCCGGCCAGTCTCCATTGCGGCGGCGATACAGTTCCGCGGCCAGCACCACCAGCGTCGCGTCGCGCTGCTGCGTGCATAATTCGGCCTGCGCCGAAGCGCGCGACAGCGATGGGAACAGCAGCGCGAGCGGGAGGAATCGCAGGTAGTCGAGACGCGACCGTTGAAGCTCGTCCACCTTCGCATCGGCTACGGACGCCGTCCGTAGCCAGAGCGGACGCGCGGACTCCTCCGCCACAAGCGCCATCATCTCGTCGTACCTTCGCTGCATCGTCGCGCGGTCCGCGACGAGCGCGCTGAACAGCGGCGCCGCCAGCCTCGATCCGAACCGATGCCACGATTCGTCGCTCGAGTAGTTCATCAGCGAGTCGCTGGAGATCGAGCCGAGCAGATTCAGCCCTTCGGCGGTCAGGACGCCGCCGCCGTGACCGTCGTCGCTGTAGATGCGCTGAACCAGGTCGGCGAAGAACACCCGCTCGCTTTCGAACGCGAGCGTGAAACGCCCGCCGCCGCGGACCGCCGCCACGCGATGGGAAATCTCGGCCAGCTCCGCGTCGGTCCAGAGATCCGCGCGCGTCGCCAGCAGATCGACGATCACCTCGCAGCCGCTCATCGTCAGCGCCAGCGACACCAGGTCGGAGATCAGGAACGGCGAGCCCGAGAGATGATCCGCCATGCGCAGGATCGCCACGACATCCGCCAGCGCGCGGTCTCCCTCGCCCAGCCGCGCCGCGATCCGCGCATCCTGCCCCAGCATCGCCGCGCCCTCGCGGAATCCGGACAGGTGCGGAAGCAGCACGCCGATCACGAACGGGTTCTGCTCCGGCTCCGCCGCCGGCCGCGCCCGCTCCTGTGCCAGTTGCGCGGCATCATGCCGAAACATCAGCTCGATGTCCGGCTCGAAGCCGATCGGCGCGCCCAGCTCCGGGCGCTGCGCCGCCTGACGGTACAGCTCCAGCGCCCCCTGGTTCTCGGCGATGAAGGCCTCCACTTTCGGCCAGTTTGGATCGGACATCGTGATGGCGCGCAGGTCGCCGCGCTTCAGCTTCGTGGTTCGCAGCGCCGCCTCGCGATAGAGCGGCCAGGCGCGATCGGCGGCCGGGATCCGATCGACCTCGGCGGCCAGCTCGGCGGTGTAATTCCTGGCGACGTTTGGCGAGATCAGCGCCAGTCGGACGATGAGCAGGAGGTACATCGCGATCATCGCCGCGCCGAACAACCCCACGACGCCCGTGAGGACGCGGAGCGCCTGCCACGCGACCGGGCGCTGCCGCAGCTTGGCGCGGCGGATCATCCGGGACGCCTGCCGGGCGTCGCCGAACGACGCGATCAGCTCCGACTCCGGCGCGCCGGCCGCTAGCCCGTCCTCGAAATGGTCCGCCAGCTCGTTCACCAGCTCGGCCTGCTCGCCGGGCCAGAGCTTGGCGCGGCGCGCCGTGTCGCGCACCGCGGCGCGTAGCGCGGGCGGCAGTGAACGTCGCGAAAGCTGCGCGTCGATGTCGAGCCGCCCGGAGAGACGCCCGCGGACGAGGTCGCTCATCGGCGTGTAGCGGAGCGCGCGAAACCACGAGACGCTCGCGTCGACGTGGGTGATCGGCGCGCTCATGATGACGCCTCCAATCGCGCGGTTGCGACGATTCCCAGCGACTGCATCGCTTCCGAAAGAGCCTGCCACTCGCGCACCTGCTCGGTCAGACGCGTGCGCCCACGCTGCGTCAGGCGGTAATAGCGTCGCTCGCGACCGCCGGGCGCCTCGCGTCGCACCGATTCGATGAGGCCCTTGGCCTCCAGGTTATACAGAAGCGGATACAGCGTGCTCTGGCCCATCGAGAGCACGCCGTCGGTGCGCTTCGCCAGCGCCTCGACCAGTTCGTAACCGTACATCTCGCCGCGTTCCAGCAGCTTCAGCACGGCCACGGGACCGGCGCCCCGCATCAGTTCCCGTTCGATCCGCATCGTCGGACTCCCGGATCGGTTAAACATACTATGCATAACATAGTATGCATCAGCTTTTTCCGGGAGCAAGAGAATCTCGCTCGAAATCCGCCAATTCGGTCCGAACGCAAACCCTGCCGGAGCGGCCGGGCGACACCCACGCGACCGCCGCCGCGCCCAGCACCATGCTCGCCGTACACAGAATCCCGGCTTCCGGACCGAACGCGCCGCCGGTCCAGATCGTCGGCCCGTCGGTCTCGGTCGCGAGAACGGTCATCGGGGCGGCGTGCCCGCTCACCGGGAATCCGAAGACGCTGCCCTCGAACAGGTTCCAGCCCAGATGAAGCCCGATCGGCAGCGCGAGCTGGCCCGTCAGCACGTAGCCGAGCCCCAGCAGCAGACCCGCGCCGGCGACGTTCAGCGTCGCGGCCACGCTCGCGTTCGGATTCCCCGCGTGCAGCACGCCGAACCCGACGCCTGTAATCAGCCACGCGGCGAGGGTCGATCGCAGGCCGCCGCCGAGCGGGCCGCGCAATCCTTCGGCGAGGTTTCGAAGCGGGTACGCGCGCAGCACGATCTCTTCGAGCACGGCGGTCAGGATGTGGGACGTCAGGGCTGTCGCGATCGCCAGCGGCAGGCTGCCCAACGCGTCGTCGACGGCGAACCGGCCGGTGACGCGCGTCCAGCCGGCCAGCACCGAGACTGCGAACACGCCGGTTAGCATTCCGCCGCCGATGGCGAAACCGATCGCGAGCTCGATCCACCAGCGGCGATTCATCCGCAGACCGAGCGAGCTGAACCGGCGCCGGTCCACCGAGCGGCAGACCGCGGCGATGACGCCGAGCATCCCGATGCCCGTGGCCAGTTGCATCAGCGGAGAGATCGATGTCGGGATGCGCAGCCGGCTCTGGGCGGCTGCGACGACGCCGCCGAACACAGCCAGCGCCGCGACGGCCACGACCAGCCGCCACAGCGTGCGGAGTCGGCCCTCGCCGGAGTTCCAGAGAATCCACGCAACGAGGCTCATGGCGACTTCGCGCCTCCGCTCCGCCGCGCGCGGTGCACGGGCAGCGCGCCGCGGAGGTTGTCGCCAAGCCCCTGAACGTCGTCGCGAATCAGGAATGTGCCGCGCTTGTGATACAGCGGCAGAATGGGCAGCTCCTGTTCGCAGAGGATGCGTTCGGCCTGCGACAGCAGGTCATAACGGCGCTGCCCGTCGGGCTCGTGGGCCGCCGCGGCGATCAGCCGGTCGTATTCCGCGTTCGACCAGCCCGTGCGGTTCTGTGCGCTGCTGACATGGAAGAGGTCGAGAAACGTGCTGGGATCGAGGTAGTCGCCGTACCAGTCGCTGCGCGCGACGTCGTAGTCGAGTTCGCGGATCCGCGTGCTCAGGAAGTGCCGCTCTGTGACGCGAAGCTGAACGGGAATGCCGAGATTCCGCTCCCACATCGCCTGGATCGCTTCGGCGATGCGGCGCTGCTGCACCGGCTCCGGCGCGAAGGCGATCTCGAGCGCGCGTGGCAGGGCGGCGTAGTCGCTGGCGGCGAGCAGCTCGCGCGCCCGCGACACGCGCTCCGACGTGCTCGCGCGATGCATCAGGCCGGGCGGCGGACGATATCGCGCGGCGCCGCCGTCGGCGCGGGGTTGCGTCAGGGCGTCGAGCGCGGTCGTGGGAACGAAAGTGTAGGCCGGCGTCTCGCCCAGCGCCGTGACGTGCTCGCACAGCAGCTCGCGCTCGATCGCCAGCGACAGCGCCTGCCGCACGCGCGGGTCGTCCAGCGGCGGGCGGCGGCAGTTCACACGGAAGAAAAACGTCGCAAAGCGGTCCCCGACGTGCAGGTCGCAGCGGCGCGCGCGGCGCAGCGCCGCGACGGTCTCCGGCTCCAGGTCGGTCAGCACGTCGATTCGTCCGGTCTCGTAGCTGATGAGCGACGCGGCGGGCGACGAGCTGATGAGAAACTCGAGCGAGAGCGGACCGACGTTCCGCTCGCGGTAGTGCCCGTTCCGTTCGAGCCATAGGTGGTTCTTGAACTGCCAGGACGCGAGCGTCAGCGGTCCGTTTCCAATGATCTCGTCGGCCCGGTTCCAGCTCGGCGCCGCGCCGCGCGCCGCCGCCCACACCGAGCGATGCACCGGCGCCAAGGTCGGGAACGCGGTTAGTTCGAGGAAGTACGCGCACGGCGCGCGGAGCCGCACCTCGAGGGCGGAGTCCCCCGCTTCGGCGACGCCCACGCTCTCCGGCGTTGCGTCGTCGTGATCGTCATCGTTCAGCCGGCTTTCGTAGTAGCGCTGCGCGCCGTCGATCACGAACAGCAGCGCCGCGTATTGCGACTCGGTGTCGGGGTCGAGCGCTCGCAGCCAGGAGCGGCGGAAATCCTCGGCGATGACCGGTTCGCCGGTGGACCATCGCGCCTCGGGACGAAGCTCGAAGCGGTAGCGCAGGCCGTCGTCGCTGCGCTCCCAACGGGCCGCGACGGCCGGCTGCGGCGCGTCCTGACGCGCGTCCAGCCGCGTGAGGCCCTCGAAGAGCGCCTGCGCGATGCGGATTTCGTCGGACCAGCTCACACGGTGGGGGTCGATCGTTCGAATCTGGTCCACTGCGACGACCAGCTCTGCCCGCGGGCGCTGTGCGGAAAGCGCCAGCCAGAGCGCGAGGGCGGCGACCGGCGCGAGGATGAGCGTCGCCAGAACTCGTGCCACGGTGCGCGTCTCCCGCCGCGACGCATCCGAGCGGGTCCGCCGCCGTGACCCGGCGCGCGGCGTGAAGCACGCTCCCGCGGGCGGAGCGATATGATAAGATCGAGCCGGCAGGCGTGCGACGGCGCGTGCAGCCGCGATCGAGGGTGCCCATGGAAGTCCGGATGGACCTGGCGCAGATCGTCATCTGCGAGACGCGCGAGAGCCAATTCATCGTGCTTCGCGAGCGCAACGGCGCGCGCGTGCTGCCGATCATGATCGGCATCAACGAAGCCATGGCCATCGACCGTCGCGTGAACGGCGTGCAACTGCCGCGTCCGCTCACGCACGACCTGCTGGGCAACGTGATCGAGTCGCTGGCGGGCGAGCTCGAGAAGATCGTCATCAACGACATTCAGCAGCACACGTTCTACGCCAAGCTCGTGATCCGGCACGGGGGCGAGCTGATCGAAGTGGACAGCCGCCCGTCCGACGCGATCGCGCTGGGCGCCGCGGGCGACGTGCCGATTTACGTCGAGGACCACGTCCTGCGCGAAGCCCAAAACTGATCGGACCGCGCTTCGCGCCGCGGACGCCCGATAGCGGCTTCATCATTCGCCTCCCGCGGCGAGAAATGTTAAGACGCATTTCCGCCGCTCGTTCCGTTATGCCCACGTCAGGATTCTGCCGAAGAATGAACCGTGAGCGCCGGTTCATTCCCACAGTTCTGGGTCCGTGCGGACGCGTCGCGATGGTTTCGGGCGGCGCTCGAAGCGTTCGCGACGCTGCTTCAGCCGCGCTACTTCGTCCGTCCGCGGCGCGTCCTGTTCGTGCTCACGGCCGTGTGGGTGCTGAACGCATTCGACCTCCAGTTCACGATGCTCGAGGCCGGCGCGCGGTCGTTTCACGAAGTGAATCCGTTCGCCGCCCGCCTGCTGGACGCGCACCCGAGCGCGATCGTCGCATACAAGGTGATCCTGGTGGCGGCCGGCAGCTTCATCATGCTGCGCCTGCGGAATCACCGCACGACCGAACTGGCCTGCTGGTTCGTGTTCGCGACCTACGCGCTGGTCGGCATCGTCTGGCAGGTCTATTACCACCATGCGGTCGAGATGCTCTGCGATCCGGCGGTCAACCTGCCGCCCCTGAGAAACTACATGGCCCGCGCCGGCGGCTGAAGCGCGTGCCGCTCCGGTCGGTCTCGGCCTCTCCATCTGCGGACATTCCGAATCGCCCGCGCGTATACTGCTCGCCGCGCGCCGTGTGCGCCGCGTAGTCCGGGAGCAGGATTCGATGTCCACCGCGCCCTACACCGAATCGGCCGTGCAGCGGCCGCAGCGCTTCGCGAGCGTCGCCCGTTGGTTGTGCGTCGCGCTCTGCGCGCTGGGCTGGTACCTGAGCATCCAGCTTCTTCAGGTCAGCGGGGGGGCGGCCGCGACCGGCGCGGTGCAGGCGCTGTGCGGCGATGCCGGACCCGACGGCGAATCGGATTGTCTTTCCGTCCTTCGTTCGAGGCGCGCGTTTCTACGTTCGTCGACGACGGTCGCGTCGGACGAGGCGACCGGCATTCCGTGGGCGGCGGTCGGGGCGGCGTATTTCGCCATGCTGGCGTGCTGGCACGTCTTCGTGGGAAGGGCGAATCGCGCGCGGTTCTACTGGCAGCTCATCATCGCGGCGCTCACGGCGTTCGGCGTGCTGCTGTCGGTGGAGCTGGTCCAGGTCATGGCGTACGAGCTGAAGCGCTGGTGCAACGGTTGCGTGGCGGTGCACCTGGTGAATGGCGCTCTGTTCCTGTTGACGGTCGCGTCGTTACCCTGGCGGCGATCGCCCCAGGAGCCGCCGCCCTATCCGACGCTGGCCCACGGCGGCGCGGCGCTGACGGCCGGCCTCGCACTGGCGCTGCTGCATCCGGTGGTCGCATCGCTGGCGATGAGCAACGCGACCGCGGCGCGCTTTCGGCAGGAATACACCGAGATCACGAGCGACGCCGCGTTCGTCCGGTGGCACTATGAGCGCCAGCCGATTGTCGTGATTCCCGCGCGGACGGCGGACTATACGCTAGGCGATTCCGACGCCCCCCATCAGGTCGTGATGTTCGTGGACCTGCGCTGCGTCGCCTGCCGAGCAGCGCACGCGCTGGTCGGGGAATTGGTTCGCACGCATCCTCAGTCGCTGTCAGTAGATACGCGTCATGCGCCGCTGGATCGGCGATGCAATCCGCATGCGCGTTCGACATCGCATCCCGGCGCGTGCGCCGCGGCGCTGGCGGTCGAGGCGGCCGGCGCGATCGGCGGGGCGGAAGCGTTTCATGCGATGCTGGACCGCGGCTTTGAGCAGCAGGATCAGATCGAGGGCGATCCGTTCGAGTCCTGGGCGGCGGATCTGGGGCTTGATCCCGGCGCGTTCCAGGCAGCGCGCGCTTCACCGTCGGTGCTGGAACAGGTTCGCAGCGACGTCGAGCTGGCGGGCAGGCTGGGCGTGCGCGCCATGCCGGCGGTCTTCGTGGACGGGCGGCGGTTCGAGCACTGGCGGAACCGAGCGGCGTGGACTGAGCTGCTCGGACTCTCGGGCGGCGCGACCTCAACCACTGCTGGCACATCGCCTTAGGCGCAGCGATCCGTTGAGCTTCGATGCGGAAGCCGCTCGGCGGCTTTCCGGCAATCACCTCGATTTTGCCGGTTTCGATGTGAATTTTGCGATTTCGCCCGGAATTCCGGTATCTATGAATATCGGTTATCGCTTGTGGTATTGAGCCGGACCAGCGGAATCTCGGGTGCGTGTCAGAATTCCGCCCCGAAGTGCTACTCGTCTGGTGGACTGCGATCCCGCGACCGAAAGTGAGCGGCGCATGAAACCCATCGCGACCCTGACGATCGACGAATCCCTGCAGGTCACCGTCGCGTCCGGCCCGGCCGGCCGGCATTTCGGCGGACGACGGCTCGATCATGTGATCCACTGGTCCGCCCGGGTCCGAGTGTTACGAAAACTCCGCAGCGCGCTGCTTCGACGTCGGGTCGTATGCGCCGGACAGGTTCCGGTCTGGGTCGAGCACAGATGGCAGCTATCCCGGCTGCACATGGCCGCGATGCGCCCGCTCGCCGGGGCGCCCATCGGCCTGCTGAACGTCTACCTGGAAAAACGCGGTCGAATCGGCGGGGCCGTCGAGCCGCGCTCGGCGGATCCGGTTGCCGCGCTCGTGCCGCTTCTTTGCGCGCTCGACGAATCCACCTTGTCCGCCATCCGGGCGGCACTCGAACAGCACGTCTATGACGCCGCAAAGCACCGCGTGTTGTTCCGGCGGCGCGAGCAGGTCATGGAGCGCTAGCCGCTCCGCGCGCCGCGGCATGCCGCGCATCCGGCGTCCAACGCCGCCATCCCTTCGTAGCCTGTCCGGCGACGGGTCGCGCGGCGATCCGCTCGGCTGCGCGCATACGCCGGCCGCGCCCGTCACGCGGGAGCGCGGCCCGTCGCGGGGTTTGCCGCATTCCGAGCACGCGCGTACGCTAAGTTCGATCGGATGTCTGGCGGCAGCGCGCCGATCGTGGCCTGGCAAGCTGCGCCGGCGACGGCGTCCGCCGCCGGTCGCGCGGCGCGACGCTTCGGAGGGCGGACATGTCCACGGCGGGGGTCATCGGCGCGGGCGCGATGGGGCTTGGCATCGCGCAGATTGCGGCGACGTCGGGCTGGGACGTGTTGCTGGCGGACGTGTCCGCGGACGCCGCCCAGCGGGCGTATGAGCGCCTGGTCGGGACGTACAACCGGCTGGCCGAAAAGGGCAAGATGTCGCCGGCCGACTGCAATCGCGCCGTTTCGCGCGTTCGGCCGATCGCCACTTCCGATTCCATGCGCGACTGCGAGATCGTGATCGAAGCGGTGTTTGAGGACTTTTCGGTTAAGCGCGACGTGCTCGCTTCGGCGAGCGCGTCGGCGGGCGAGCGAGTGATCCTCGCGACCAACACCTCGTCGCTTTCCGTGACGGCGCTCGGCGAGGCGATCGGTCGCCCGACGCAGGTGGTCGGGATGCACTTCTTCAACCCGGTTCCGCTCATGCCGCTGGTCGAAATCGTCGCCGGCGGCGGAAGCGACCCGGCGCGGGTAGACCGCACCGAGGAAATCGCCCGGGCCTGGGGCAAGACCACGGTGCGCGCCAAGGACACGCCGGGCTTCATCGTGAACCGCGTCGCGCGCGGCTTCTATCTCGAGCCGATGCGCATGCTCGACGAGGGAATCGCCGGCGTGGACGAGATCGACGGGATCCTGAAGCGACTCGGTGGATTCCGCATGGGCCCATTCGAGTTGATGGACCTGATCGGCATCGACGTGAACTACAGCGTGTCTCAATCGGTCTGGAACCAGCTCGGCCAGCCGGCGAGGCTGCGCCCGCACGCAATCCAGGAGCAACTCGTCGCCAGCGGACGCCTCGGCAGGAAGAGCAAGCGCGGGTTCTACTCCTATCAGCCGGAGCATCCCGTGCCGGACGTGCTGGTCCGCCGCCGCTCGTTCGAGCTGCCCGATACCGTGTATAAGGCCGTGCGACTGGTCTGCGACGCGGCCGAGACGCCGCCGGCGTCGAGCACCGAGCAATACGTGTTCGCTCGCACGCTGGCGGCGATCGTCAACGAGGCGGGACTGGTCCTGGACGCCGAAGTGGCGACCGAAGAGAACGTCGATACGGCGATGAAGCTCGCGACAAACTATCCGTTCGGTCCGGTCGAGTGGGCGCGACGCGTGGGTCTCCGAACGTGTCGGCTCCTGTTGGATTCGCTCAATGACGCGGCCGGAGACGGTCGGTTCTCGCCGGCCGCGTGGTTGCGCCTGTAAGGACGCCAGACGTGCGACGCACGGCGTCGCGCTCATCGGCAGACGAAGACGTACTGCGCGCATCCGAATTCGCCGCAGTCGCCCTCGAATGCGTTCATTCCAAGGACAAATCCGTCGGCCAGCAGGTCGATGCGGATTCGCGCCGTCCAGCCCTCGACGTAGCTGACGATCTCACCGAAGCCGCTGGCGCCTGTGACATCCGCGCTGAAGATATACGTGTCCACGCCGGTCCGAATCTCGCCCGCGAAGACAAGGTACTCGTCGCCGAAACTCTGCGACTCGGCGATGAACCGCGTCAGAATCGTCGTCTCGATCTGGGCGATCCCTTCGAGGCCGCCGACGTCGCCGTGCAGCGTGCCCTGCGCGCAGCTTCCCGTCAGCGCCGCTCCGCGATCGGCATCCGGTGGGGGCACTTCACCGGGATCGGCCGGCCTCGATGGCTCCGCGATGCCGGGCCCGTCCGGGTCGATACCCGGCGCCGGATTGGCCGGAGGCTCGGCTGGGGCGGCCGGCGCGCCGGGGTCTGGTTCGGTGGGCGTCGCGCCGGGCGCGGATTCATCGCTCCCCTCCGGTGATCGCGGATCCGCAACGATGTCGCCGGTGTTCAATTCGATGCTTTCGGGGCAGCCGCCTGCGGTCGCCGCGAGTCCGACCAGCAGCGCTACGCCCGCGTTCCGCGAGGCGCGGCCGAGCGTTTCCATCGAGCCGTCGCGTAGTCGCCGAAGCGTCATTTCGTTCTCCCGGGTCGGGTGGAGAATGATCCCAAGGAGCGTACGGCAGCGCTCCAGAGGTAGGAAACGCAGTTTCTGACGCGCGCTTAGCGTCCATTTTGAATTGCGTGACCGGCGCGCTCGACCCCGAGTCTGGATTCTTCGATGTGGCTTGGATCGCGCTGCGAAGCGGGAGTGCGGGCCGTACGCGCGCTCACGAGAGGAGCTCTTCCAATTGAGAGTCGTCCGGCGGCTTGAGGGGCGAGCGCCACGCGGCCAGCACGCTCATCGCCTCGCGGACTGAGACGGCTCGACGCGGTCCGCGCTTCGGCCCCGTCCACAGCTCGAGCATGAGCACCGTCGCCTTGCCGGTCGAGACGTACCGCAGCGCGGGCGTAGCGTTCGCCCGCGAGAGCACCGTAATGCGGCGCGGTGCGCCCCTGCGCGGTGGCCGGCGAAACATCGCGATGCCGCCGGGGACGATGAACCAGCGGCCGCCGAGCGTACGGATCCATTGGATTCCGAACACAAGCGCCAGGATCAGCAGGATCATGAATATCGTCGGCGCCACCAGGGCGTTCAGCATGCCGTGCATGACGGCCAGCAAGCCGGCCGCGGCCGCGAACAGGAAGCCAACGGCAATGAGCGCGACCAGGATGGTGAACGCGCGCTCCTCGGACGTCGATTTCTCTCCGCTCAGCATCTTCAGGCGGCGGGTCGAACTGCCCGCGCCTTCGAGTTCGATCGGCTCGAAGAACTCGCTGAACGGCGGCGGCATTTTCACCCGTCCGCGCGTGCCGTCGAGCACGATCCCGCCGCACTCCTGCGCAACGCGCAGCGCTTCCAGCCGAAACGCCGGATGATCCCAGCCGGTTCGCCACCAGGGCTTCGAGCGCCATGCGGTCGTCAGCCGTTCGAGCGCATGCGCCGGCAGCGTGTCGGACCGGACGTCGCGGTCGATCTGAACGAGGTGTACGCCGGGCGCGTGCATACACCAATAGCGTATCCGCGGGCGCTTCGTTTTCTTAGTGAACCGCGTCCGACCGCCGCCCGCGGCGCGCTCCGGGGCTAATCGGTCGGTGCGCCGATCTCGAACAACCGCAGCGACGTTCCTCGCCGCGTGGACAACAGGTGAACCGACTCCGCGCGAGGCGTCAGGTTCAGCTTCTTCAGACGCATGCGGACGTACTCGGACGTCGGACCATGCTGCGGATGCTCGTAGACGATCACCCATTGCGGCCGCCGCGGCATGTTCGCCGACAGCCACGTCGGCGCGCTCGGCAGGAATCGCTCCAGGTAATAGCGCGCGGTCGGGTCGAATCGCAGCCCTTCCGGCGACGGAGTGGGATCGGCCGCAAAGCGATTGAAATACGCCGATGGGGCGGGACCGATCGCGGCCGCGACGTCGTGAGCGGCTTCTCGTACGTGCTCGTCCTGCTCCGGCGAGCGCAGGCCGACGAGCGCGTCGAACGCGGCCCCGCCGAGCGCAAGCAGGACGAGGAACGCGCAGAATCCGCGAAGTACGGTTTGCCGGGAGTGGTGTGCGCGGATTCGCTCGATCAGCGCCGCGAAGCCATGTCCGGCCAGCAGGCAGATCGCAGGCGCCAGATGCATCGCCAGCCGCGACGCGCCGCCGTACGGATACTTGTGCAGCGCCGCGGCCAGCAGATTCAGCACGAATGGCGCGAGCAGCAGGACCAGGGCCGCGCTCACGCGACGCCGTGCCAGCGACACGATGCCGGCGGCGCACGCCGCAGTCGTCAGCACGCTTCCGAGCGGCGCGCCGCCGGCCGGGTAGCCGAACATGCGCCCCGTGTGCACGTCCAGCAGCCACCATGCGGCGTCGAGAATGCCCGTGTGCGGCGGGAAAGATCCGGACCAGTAGTTCTCGAGCCAACCGCCGGACTTCTCGGCGGCGCGCGGCCCGAGGTAGAGCAGATAGTAGACCGCGAAGCTCGCGCCGACCGATGCGCTCACTCCGCACGCGTCCAGCGATCGCGATCGCGGGCGACGCGCAGCGTCGGGAGGTGCGTTCGCTCGCGCGCCGAGCAGCAGAGTCGCCGCGACGGCGCCGGCGACGAACACCGCCGGGTAGCTGAGCCACAGGGCGGCGCTGGCAAGCGCGGCGATGAGGATCGCGCGGACGCGGGTCGGACGGTCCAGCCACGAGTTCGCGATCCAGATCAACAGGACGGCCACGGCGCTGTCCACGGCATAGGGCTTCGATTCCGCCGCATGTCGCACCACGCGGTAGGAGCAAGCGAAGATCCCTACCGCGAGCAGCGCGCCGGTGGGGCTGAGCAGGCGACGCGCGACGGCCGCGAACAGCACGAGAGCGGTCAGGGCGGCGGCGATGGAGACCGCTCGGAGGGCGTATTCGCCGCCGCCGAAGGACGACCAGACGGCCTTCTGAATCCACACGAACAGCAGCGGCGCGACCTGGCCGTATTCGAGCGGTCTGACGAGCAGATCGTGAAAGCTCATTCGCATCAGGGAGTGATTGAGGTAGGCTTCGTCGCTCCAGAACGGGGCGGCGCTGGCATAGCGGAGAATTCGCCAGGCGGCGCCGAGGGCGACGAATGCGGCGATGCCGCGCATCGCGAGGATCGGGGCGGTCGCATACGTGGAGTTCGGCGGGGACAAGGCGGAATCAGCGGCGTCGGGCATTCGATGCGATCGTAGGTATCGCTCCGGTCGGCGTCAACGACGTCCGTGGTTTCGCGGAACGGCTGCCGGATCGCGCCGCACAGGGCCTTATCGGCCGATCGCGTGAGGCGGCTTCGACGATCGTGCCGATCGGCCGATAGAATGGGTCGAGGTTGCCATGGTTCTTCGAATCGCAAAAGACCACCAGCGTTTTCGCCAGATCGTCAAGGGCAAGATCCGCCAGGATCTGCGCAAGTTTCTGACGCGCGGCGAGCTGATCGGCAAAGAAGGCAAGCACCTGATCAGCATCCCGGTGCGCGGCGTCGATCTGCCGCACTTCCGCTACGGCGACAACCACGACTCCGGCGTGGGACAGGGTGACGGGCAGGCCGGTCAGCAGGTGGGCGACGAGGACGGGCAGGGCGGTCCGGGCGGGACGGATCCTGGCCGGCACATTCTCGAAGTGGACGTGTCGCTGGACGAGCTGGCGGACATTCTGGGCGAGGAGCTTCAGCTTCCGCGCATCGAGCCGAAGGGTCGGCACAACATCACGACGGTGCGCGAGCGTTACAGCAGCACGCGGCACACCGGACCGGAGTCGCTGCGGCATTTTAAGCGCACGTTCCGCCAGGCGCTGCGGCGGATGATGATGACGGGGGTTTACGACCCGGCCAACCCGATGATCATCTTCGAGCGCAGCGACAAGGTGTATCGAAGCTGGAAGCCGGTGAAGAAGCCGCAGAGCAACGCGATCATCGTGTACATGATGGACGTGTCCGGCTCGATGGGGCATGAGCAGAAGGAGCTGGTGCGGCTGGAGGCCTTCTGGATCGACGCATGGCTGCGCCGCAACTACGAAGGCATCGACAGCCGCTACATCGTGCACGACGTGTTCGCCAAGGAGGTCGATCGCGAGACGTTCTTCCGGCTGCGCGAGGACGGCGGGACGAAGATATCCAGCGCGTTCAAGGCCTGCGTGGATCTGCTGAACAAGCACTATGCGGCAGACGAGTGGAACGTCTACGTGTTCCACTTCTCCGATGGCGACAACTCGAGCGAAAGCGACTCGCGCGAGTCGTGCAAGATTCTCCGCGAACAGCTTCTGCCGATCTCCAACCAGTTCGGCTACTGCCAGGTGGCGAGCGCGTACGGCAGCGGCAATTTCATCAACGTGCTGCGCGACCAGCTTTCCGACGCGCCGAACATGGTGACCAGCCGGGTGAACACCAAGGATGACATCTACGACAGCATTAAGGCATTCTTCGCGAAGGGGCGGTAGCGGCGCGCGATGCACGGGGCACCGGTGAGCGAAGCGTACGAGATCCTCGTCAATCGGCACAACTGGGGCGGTGCGTGCGCCCACATGCGCTCGACGCTGATGACCTGGGATTGGCGCTGGCACACTGCGTTCCGCCACCGGGAAGTCGCGATCGACTTTCGCGAGGTCGAATTCATGGAACCCTGGGCGATCGCGATGTTCGCCTGTTTCGCGCGGGCGCTCCAGGACCACAGTTCGAGCGTTCGTGTCGAGCTGAATCCCGCGAACCCGTCGAACGTGTATTTCGAGCGCATCGGGCTGAGAACGATCCTCGACTCCAGCGCGAGCCGTGCAATCCCCGAACGCGATTCGACCGGACTCTGCGTGCTGAATTCCACGAGCGACGCAGAGCGATTCGCTCGACTGGCCGCAGCGCTGATTCGCCCCATGGATGAAGCGGCCGCCGATCGCGTCGAGTACTGCGTCAAGGAGTTCGGCTATAACGCCGCTCAGCACGCTCAATCCCGCGCGGGTGCTGTAGCTCTCGCGCAGCGATTCCCGGATTCGCGCGCCGTGCAGATCGTCGTCTGCGACACCGGGCGCGGCGTGCGGGCTTCGCTGAATGCGCCTTACCCTGAGCTGCGCACGGACCTGGAAGCGCTTCGGCTGGCGATGCTGCCGAGGACCAGCGGCGCGGCGACGCCCGGGCCGTACGGCGGCGCGGAGAACCAGGGACTGGGCCTGTTCTTCTCGAAGGAAATCGCCTGGCGGACAGGCGGCAGCTTCTGGCTGGCGTCGGGTGATGCCCTGGTCGGAGTGGCAGCCAGCGAGGAGAACGGAGCGACACGCATCCACCGGAAGATTTCGCCGTGGAACGGAACGCTCGCCGCGATTCACCTGCCGGACACGGCGGTTTCGGATTTCGCCGAGATTCTCGAAGTGTGCCACGAACTTGTGCACGAACTGGAGCGCAACGCGATCGGCGCCGGGCTGGACTTCATCGACGATTCGGCCGAGTTGCCGGACGACGTGCTGGAACTGGACATCGGGCCGGTTCAGAACAGCCTGGCTGATGTCCACGCGATGCGATCGCAGCATCTGGCGCCGGCCGTCGCGGAAGGCCGCCAGGTCGTGCTGAACTTCAAGGGCGTGCGCTTCCTGCCCACGTCGATCGGCGCGGCGCTGCTGTCCGAGACGTTTCGTGTCCCCGGCGTCGTCACCAAGCTCATGTTCCGCAATTGCAGCCGACCGACCGAGCTCGCGATTCGCACCGTCGCCGCCGCGGCACGGGTGACGTATCGCCGAAGACCCGAATAAGCTCCCCACGTATTTGCGCCGCGGCCATGCCGCCTGCCCGATCCCGAATCGATGAACCGGAGCGCTCGATGAAAGCCCAGCTCTTCTGGCGAAAAGCTCACTACTGGGTCTCCATCGTCGTCGCGCTACCCGTGCTGCTCGTGATCTGCACCGGACTGCTGCTGCAAGTGAAGAAAAACGTCGCGTGGATTCAGCCGCCGGAGCAGCGCGGCCGGGGCGGACCGCCGCAGGTCACGTTCGACCACGTGCTGCGATCGGTCTCGGAGATCCCGCACGTGCAGGTGCGGGGATGGGACGACATTCACCGGATCGACCTGCGGCCGGCGGAAGATGTCCTGAAGGTCACCACTCACAGCGGTTGGGAAGTGCAGCTCGACCCGGTGGACGGCGCGGTGCTCCAGACGGCCGTCCGTCGCAGCGACCTGATCGAGTCGCTGCATGACGGGTCGTGGTTCGGCGAAGCGGCGAAGCTGGGCGTGTTCCTGCCGGCTGGTCTGCTGCTGGCGTTTTTGTGGGGGACGGGGATCTACCTGTTCCTGCTGCCGCAGATGCGAAAACGCCGGCCGGCGCAAATAGGGCGGGCGTGAGCGCCGCGGCTGCGGCCGGTCTCTCTGTGGAGGAGCGATGGTATTGGAGCCGGGTGCCCGGCCGACGGCTTTCCGCGTCGGCCGGTCCCTGAAAGCTCGACGCGTCGCATGCTTTCGCGCTGCCCCGCCGGGGAGCGCGGGCGTTCTGCCTGCTCGTGAAGTGCGGCGCGATCGGTCCGTTAACGGGGAGGGTGCGGTCTCCGGGGCGATGGAACCTGTTCCAGCGTTCAGGAGAAGAAGACCGGTCGGGAGACCGGTCCCCCGTGAACACGCAGAAAGACCGGTCTGGAGACCGGTCCCCCGCGAAGGGTTCCCCACGGGAGGTCCACGAAGAAAGGTCTACCACGACGGCGCGCGGGACGCGTGCAGGGGGCGTCTGCGGTTCGCAGGACGCGGTCTAAGGGGCGAGCGCTGCCCCGTCGCAACAATGCAGACGCCGGCGCATCGCTGCGCCGGCGTCGCGGGTGGGCCCGCCCTCTCACGTTCTCATTCGAGCGGCGAGAAATCCTGGAACATCGTGACCGTTTCGGTCTCGTCCACCACGATCACGCGCAGGAAGAATTCCTCGGTCAGGAAGTCCTTCGCGCACTCGTTCCGATCGTTCGTGAGCGGGAAGGTGTACTCCCACACGTTGTTCAGCCCGTCGACCGGCGCGAAACGAGTCGACTGGTTCACGCCTCCGCCGTTGCGGATGGCGAACATCGGGTTCTCGGGTCCGGCCACCAGCGCCGTCGGGTCCACGCCGCGGAAGTACGGGTTCACGAAGATGCGGGCGATGCCGCGCGGCGCGTAGACCGTCGCGCGAATCGTCATCGTGCAATCGTCGTTGTAGCGATAGGACAGCGCCTCGACGTCGGGCAGGTGCGCCGGCGGGCTCACGTTCTCACGCAGGCAGTACAGGTTCGGTCCCGTCGTCGTCACGAGCGTGTAGCCGTCGTCGCTGAGTTGCACGTTGCCCCAGCCCGTTCCGCCGAACACCTGCGTGCCGGCCGGGAAGCGCCGGTTGGTGCCCACGTCGCGCAGAATTCCGCTTCCGCCCGAGCAGCAGGAGTCAGTGCGGTAATAGACGCGGTTGCCGCCGTCCGAGAGCGTCAGGTAGCCGATCTTGCTTCGCCCGTCGTCGAACGTCCACGTCGAGCCGTCCGTGAGATCCTCCACGACGCCCTGGTTCACGCCGTTGACGGTGTCGTCCTCGGGCGGCAGCACGTACGCGATCATCTGCCCGTCGTCGGTGATGTTCAGATCGCTGGGGCTGTCGCGAAAGTCCGTCTGAAGAACAATCTCGGTCGTCGGCGCGCTGAAGCCGCGCCCCAGGAACATCACGTCCTGCGTGTTCGGCGTCAGGGCCGCGCTGTTGTAGTTCGGGCGAAACACGTACGCCGAGCTGCCGGCCGCCAGGTCGAACATCGTGGCCATGTTTCGTGGCAGCACGCCCTGAATCGCGAGCGCATGCTGCGTGAGCACCACCGACGGATTCAGCGGCGCGCTGACCAGGTTGACGGTGTGCACGCTGGGCACGCCGCCGAACCGGCCGATGTTCGCCAGGAACATCCGCGTTCCATCGGCGTTCACGCGGAAATTCTGGTCGAAGTCGAGCGCGCCGGCGTAGTCGAACACCTCGGTCGCGGCTTCGCCGGGCGTGGCGCGGTACATCTTCGCGATGCGGAAGTTGTTCGCGAAGCAGTGCAGCCCGTCCTGGTCCGTCGCCAGGTGCAGCCCGCTGTTGAGATCGTGCGTTGGCAGCGACGAACGCGTCTCACCGGAGCCGTCCGTGTTCATTCGCCAGAGCTGCGTGCGGGCTTTGCCCTCCACCGCGAATGGCGCGAACAGCCGCAGCCAGACCGCGGTGCCGGCGCCGTTCAGCGCGAACGATCGGTTGCGCTGATCGAAGATCAGCTCGGCTGCGCTGTAGTCGTCATCAAATGCGAAGCTGAGGGTCGGATCGACGGCCGGTCCGGCGATGAGCTGCTCGGTGCCGCGATGCCGGATGAACGCGGGGTTGAACAGGCCACCGCCATCTCCGCCGTCTCCGCCGTCTCCGCCATCGCCACCGTCTCCACCGTCTCCGCCGTCTCCACCGTCTCCACCATCTCCCCCGTCGCCGCCATCTCCACCATCGACCGGCTCGACTTCGTCGGGCGTGTTCGGCGCGGTCGGCTCGCCGTCGCCTACGTCCTCGCCGAACGTGCACGTGAAGTCCTCGATCACGATGCGCACGTCGATGGTGAGCGTCACTTCGAAGCAGATTCCGAACTGTCCCGTCAGCAGCATCGGCAACGCCGCCTTGGGCACGGTCAGCGCGCCGTTGCGAACCGTCACCGCGCCGCCGGCGATGCTCAGTCCGAACGAGCCGACCCGAACGCCGTCCTCGCAGGGGTTGCTCGAGGTCGCCGCCGAGATGTAGACCGCGACGGCGCCGGTCCCGGTGAGCGACTGCGCGTTCGACGACTTCGACGCGTCATCGAGCGCCAGCGCCCGCACGGTGCCGACGCGCAGCTCGGCGCTTCCCGGCTGGTCCGCGGGCGTGTCGTCGAACGGCAGGCTCACGACGCCGCCCGCGCGGGCCGGCGAGCCGGAGTCGGCCCGGACGTCAATGATGCCGGCCTGGTCGAGCACGAACACGAACGCACGCGCGGCGATGCGGAAACCGACCGTCAGAATCGAATCCGGATCGGGCGGGCATCCGCCCGGAAGCGTCAACGCCGCCGCCAGCAGTGCCATCCGAACAAACGGTGTTCCCTTGCGTCTCATGGCTGATCCTCGTTTGCGCCGCGAACGAATGTCGCGGTCGGCCCACCGGTCCCGCCGAACGACGTGGCAGGCGAATCCCGGTCCTCACGCAGAGGTACACGCCGCCGGAGCCGACCTCACACGGGTTCTTTCGCCCCGGTCCACTTTCTGAGCATCCGCGGCCGAGTCTTGGCGGACCGAGAATCTGAGGGGTGTTCGAACTTCGGTGTGAGTTTCGCATCCGGCGCGTGTAGGGATTGGGCCGGAAGAACGTAGATCGGTGAAAGCGCGAGCGAAAAGGTTCGTGTGACGGGCGTATACTGCGCGAGGCTCCCGGAGCGACGCGCGCCAGTGAACACGACCCGTCCCAGCCTGCTCTTGCGAATCCGCAACCGCGAAGACGGTGACGCGTGGGATGCGTTTCATGACATTTATCGGCCGATGTTGTTCCGTTTCGCACGCGCCCGCGGCCTGTCGGACGCCGATTCGGAAGACGTTGCGCAGCAGTGTCTGGCGGCGATCGCGTCGCGCATTGCGACGTTCGACTACGACCCCAGCCGCGGGCGCTTCAAGGCCTGGCTGCGTACGCTGGTCAACAACCACGTGCGGAACATGCTGCGAGCGCGGCGAGCCGCGACTGCGGGAAGCACGGATTTTGACAGTCCGCAGCAGCGAGAGCTCGGGCCGGACGAGGAATTCGAACGGCATTGGCTGGAGGAGCACCTGCGGCATTGTCTTCAACGGGTGCGAGAGGAAGTGGGCGACACGACGTACGCGGCGTTCGAGCAATACGTGATCGAGGAGCGGCCGGCCGACGAGGTGGCTCGGTCGGTGGGCGTGAGCGTGGACAATCTCTACACGATCAAATGGCGTCTCACTCAGAAAATCGCGGAGCGGATGCGGGAGCTGACGGGCGAGGACTCGTAGACTCGCCCGATTGCCCGTCCCAGGCTCTCCTCGACGCTTATCGCGCGGGCGAACTGCTGCCGCCCGATGCCGAATCCGTCGCGAAGCATCTTCGATCGTGCCAGCCGTGCGCGGAACGCGACACGGCGATCGTGGCGCGGCATGAGCGCTGGGTGGGGCGCATCCGCTCGTTCGGCTCCGCCGCCCGCCGTCGGCCGACGTTGCCGGAGAATGTGCCGGGCTACGACGTGCTGGAGGAGATCGGGCGCGGCGGGCAGGGACTGGTCTATCGCGCGGTGCAGCGATCGACTCGGCGCGAAGTGGCGATCAAGCTGCTCGCGCCGGACAGCCGCTTGAGCGAGAGCGCCCGGCGCCGTTTTGAGCGGGAAATCGAAGTCGCCGCCAGCTTGCAGCACGCCCACATCGTGCACGTGCTCGATTCCGGGCGCCTGCCGGACGGCGTCCGCTTCGTCGTGATGGACTACATCCGGGGCGAATCGCTGCTGAATCACGTTCGCAGCCGCTCGCTCGCTCGGGACGAGCTGCTGCGGCTGTTTGCCGAGCTTTGCGACGGCGTCGGGCATGCGCATGTCAACGGCGTGATCCATCGCGACCTGAAGCCGTCGAACGTGCTGGTGGACGAGCACGGCAGCCCGCGTGTGCTCGATTTCGGTCTGGCATGTGCGGTGGATCGCGCCGCGCATACGGCGCTGACGCTGAGCGGGCAGGTCGGCGGCACGCTGCCGTACATGTCGCCGGAGCAGGCCCGCGCTCTGCCGGGGGCCGGCGACGTACGGAGCGACGTGTATTCGCTCGGCGTGATGCTCTATGAACTGCTCGCGGGCCAGCCACCCTATTGCACGGACGGCGACGTGATCGAAGCGCTGCGCGTGATCGCGGAATCGCAGCCGGTCGCGCCCAGCCGGGCGATCGCGCGCAGCGCGGAACGCGGCCGCGCGGCGCCGCGCTACCGCGTCGATGGCGATCTGGACACGATCGTGCTGTGCGCGCTGGCGAAGGAACCGGAGCGGCGTTACCAGTCGGCCGGCGCGCTGGCGGACGAGTTGCGCTGCTACCTGTCCGGGCAGCCGATCGCGGCGAAGCGGGACAGCGCGTGGTATGTGCTACGCAAGTCGCTGGCGCGGAACCGCCTGGCGGCGGCGCTGGGCGGCGGACTGTTTCTGACGATTTGCGCATCGACGGTGGCGCTGGGATGGATGTACGCCGACCAGCGCGCCCACCGTGCGCGCGCCGAGTCGGCCGCCGACGAGGCCGACCGGCAGTCGGTCGCGGCGCGGGAAGCGGAGTCGCGCGCCGAGCAGCGCTTCGAGCAGCTCCGCGAGCTGGCGCGCGTGTTCCTGTTCGAGCTGGATCCGCTGATCTGCCGGCTGCCGGGCGCGGCGCCGGCGCGCCAGGCGATCGTCGAGACGGGGCTGCGCTACGTGAACGCGCTGGCGGAGCAGGCCCGCGACGAGCCGGAGATTCAACTCGACCTGGTGGGCGCGTATCGGACGCTGGGCGACATGCAGGGCGACGTGCAGTCGTCGAGCCGCGAAGACCTGGATGCGGCGCTGGCCAGCTACCACGAAGCGCTCGACCTGGTCGAGCAACTCGAGAGCCGCATGCCCGCGGACATCCGGCTGGCGCGCGAACGCGCGCTGCTGCTGAACAAGATCGGGCAGGCACTCAGCTCCGCAGCGCGCGAGGACGACGCCCGATCGTCCTATCTTGCGGCCATCGCCGCGGTCGAACGGGCGCTTCCCGCGAACCCCGAAGACGCGTCGCTGCTCGACAGCCTGGCGGACGCGCACGAGCGGTTGGCCAACACGCTGATCGCCAGCGATCCGGTTCGGGCCGAGCATCACTATCAGATCGCCATGCAGCTCGCGCAGCGACTAGCGAAACAGAGCCCGGAGAACCTGTGGCGGCAGCGCGACGTGGGCGTCGCGCACACCAAACTTGCGAGCATCGCGATCGGTCGCGGCGATCGCGACGCCGCGCTCGAGCACTTCCGTGAATTTCTGCGAGTGTCCGAGGCGCTGCTCGAAGCTCGACCCGACGAGATCGTCGCGCGGCAGGACCTGCTCACCGGATACCAGCGGCTTGGAATCCTGCTCAGCGAGCTGGACCGCCGCGACGAGGCGCTCGCGGCGTTCGACCGATCGATCCGCGAAGGACTTTCGCTGGAGCAGGACGGCGACCTGACGCTTGAGATCGTCGTCAGCTTCGCAACGACCTACATCAAGCTGGGTGAGACGCGCCTTTCGGGCGGACAGCTCGTCGAGGCCCGTCGCGCGTTCGAACGGGCGATCGAGCTGCTTCAGCCCCGATATGAGCAGCACGCCGACCGCGAAGGCGTCGCGCGGCTCTTTGGCGTCGCGCAATACAAGCAGATCGAGTATTTCAGGGCGGTGGCGCAGGACGCCTCCCTGCCGATCGAGCAGCGCGCCGCCCTGTGGAACCGCGCCGCCGAGTGGGCCGAGAAGTGCGGTGAGACGTTTCTGCGCATGCGCGAGCAGAACCGGCTCGATCCTTCCGATGCCGGTGTTCCCGACGAACTTGCGGCCGAGGCCGCGAATTGCCGGGCGGCGGCCGCGGAGCTGATGGCGTCTGGAACGCCGTGACGAAGCCGACCGGGCGGCGGCGCGGCGAGACCGGTCCCCCCCACTCAGAAAGACCGGTCAGAGACCGGTCCCCCACTCGAAAAGACCGGTCAGAGACCGGTCCCCCACTCGAAAAGACCGGTCAGAGACCGGTCCCCCACTCGAAGAGACCGGTCAGAGACCGGTCCCCCAGCCGAACAGGTCGGTCAGAGATCGGCCCGATGAAGTCGGCTCAGCGCCGCCGGGCGGTCGAATCGGAGCTGTCTTAACAGCCCGTTGAAGCGTTGACACCCACGCGCGTGAGACAGAGCTGCCGCCGGCGATTACGCGGGTTGAAGACCGGAGAGACGTTCTTCAACGGGCTCTAAAGCACTGCGTTGTGCTTGAACCGAGAGACAGGGCCGCTCGCTCGCGCTCGCGGCTTTGCTGGGACGGTGTGTCAAGACTGAAACCGTCCTACTGCAACGGCGGCGACGAACCCGCGCCGCCCAGCAGCGGGCGATCCACGACCGGCGTGACCCCGCGGCGGGACTTCACCGCACGCGGCGTGGCCGCCGGACTGGTGTTCGCGGCAGGCTGCGCGGGCTCGGGGTTCGGCGGCGGGGCGGCGACGGTCTGCGTGCCAGCTGCCTGCGGCGTGGGCGGGGCGGCCAGAGCCTCGCTCACCTGGCTGAACACGCGTCGGAACTGATCGATCTGCGTGGTTTGCTGCACGAGCGCCTGCTCGCGCGACTCCAGCTCGGCCTGCCGGGCGGCGAGTTGCTGTTCGAGTTCGGCCAGTTCCTCCGAGCGTTGTTCGATCGCCGCCTGCTGGGCCTGGAGCGAATCGGCGGCTCGGGCCAGCGCCGACTGTGCGCGGAGCGTCTCGGCCGCCTGCTGCGCGGCGTACGCGGCCTGCTCCTCGACCTCGCGCGAGCGAGAATCCAGATCGACTGCGCGCTGGTTCAGTGCCGCCTCGCGTTCGGCGACGGACTGCTCGCGGCGTCCCAGCAGCGCCGCCTGCCCGAGGGCGCGGGCGTTCAGGGCCGAGAAGTGCGCTTCGGCCCGCGTGCAGGTCTGCGTGAGTTCATCGAGCGCGGCCTGCCAGTCGGCCGGCAGGGATTCGATGGCGGCGAGAAGTCCGGCGTCTTCGTGCGGCTTGGCGCGGAGCGCCGGCGACGTCGGGCGGGCGTCGCCTCGCGTCGCAGGTTCGCTCCGGGATGCGGGATTTCGCCTGGCGACGCGGACGCCCTCAAACGTGGGTCCGCTCCAGCGGACGGTCAGCGCCTCTCCGCCGACGCGCAGCTCGTCGCCGTCGCGCAGCCACGCCAGAGCGACGCGCTCGCCGTTGAGGATCGTGCCCGAACGGCTGCCGAGGTCGAACACGATCGGACGGTCGTTCATCATCCACAAGAGCGTGTGCACCAGCGACGTGTCGGGCGTATCGAGGACGACTCGGCACGCGTTCCGCCGGCCGATGATCGCCGGCAAGGCCGCGATGGCGTGCTCCTGTTCGCCGGACAACAGGGCCAGAGCCGCCGGCGGCGTCGGCAACGTGCGGTCGCGCGATTGCGCCGCTTCGGCGGTCCGCTCGTCGTCGGCTTCGACCGTCAGCTCGAAGCCGCCCAGCGTAATGCGGTCGCCGGGGAGCACGCGCGCGATGGTCACGGGCGCACCGTTCAGCTTCAGGCCCGTGCGGCTGCACAAGTCCAACAGCACCGCGCAGCGCCCGTCATTGAGCAGCGCGGCGTGGACGGACGACACTTCGTCGCCCGTCAGCGGCAGGGAGCAATCCCGGCGGCTGCCGATCAACTGAACCGGCCGATCGGTGACGAGCTGCTTGTCGCCGCAGCCGGCGCGGACACGCAGACGCGGCGCGCCGGCATCGAGCGGCGGCACGGCCCGGTCCGAATTGGAGGGTATCAACGCCATCCGACCTCGCTCGCCGGTGCGCGACGCCGGCTTCGAGCCTTGTGTCCCGTTCGCATCCGATTTCGATTCGGCCGCGCTTTCCTGGAGTGTCGCAATCAATTCAGTCGCGCGCCGGAAATTGCGCGGAGCGGGAAGGACGTCTCAGAATCTCGCCGCGTGCGCGTGCCGCGACGACGACCGACTCGGCAGGCGGTGCATCGTTCGGCGACGAGGTCGTTGCGTGGGTGCGTGCGGTTCCAAGTTCGGTGCGGCGGCCGCCGAGCGTTCACGTTCCGGCTCGCCTGGCGCGCAGCGTCTTATCGGAGCCTGCACGAGTCGGCGATCGTGACGATGCGGAGGCGAAGCTGGCGCGGAGCGCGTCAATCCGCTTTCAGGAATCGAACTGTGCCGCCATCGAGGTTCAGCGACAGGGCCTGCACGCGCCCGTCGGCGAGTTCGAAGCGGCCCTCGCTTTCCCGGCCGCCGACCAGCAGCGTCACGGCGTCCGCGCGGCAGCGCAGCATCGGCGCGGCGAGCGAGCCGATGCGCACGTCGAGCGAGTCGTCGCGCCGCGCGATCCGCACCGTTCCGAATCGGGAGTCACGATATTCGCCGAGGTAGCGGTCGAACGGCAGGCTCAGCGCTCCGTCCTCGGTGATGGAAGCGGCGTGCCGTTCGCGCTCTGCGCTTTCCAGCATTTGCGCCTGCCGCTGGGTCACCATGCGACGCAGTTCTTCCACGAAATCGTCGTGCTCGCCGCCCGCGAAACGGTCGAGCACGTCGATGGAGACAGCCGACTCGGCGAACACGGCGCCCGGCGGCCCGACGTTCGTGACGACCGCGACGCCGATCTCCTGCTGCGGCAGAAACGACGTATGCGCGCTCGCGCCGACGTAGCCGCCCGAGTGCGTCACGTAGCGCGGCCCGCCGGGACGGAATGTGCCGACCATCCAGCCCAGGCCGAACCCCTCCAGGACGCGAATCTTGCCCTGCGGCGATTCGGCGTGAATGGTCTGCATGGCGGCGGCGCCCTCGGCGCTGACGACACGGGTTCCGTCGATCTCCCCGCGCTGAATGTTCAGAATGAGCCAGCGCGCCAGGTCGGAGATGGAGATGCCCAGGCCGCCGGCCGCGTGCATGGTCGCGTCCGTCTTGCGAACCGGCGCCGGGCGCAGGCCGTCGTGGTAGAGCGCGTACGGAATCGCGACGTCGGCGCGGGCATACATGGCGTCGGCGTATCCGGTGGCGCTGGTCAGGCCGGCCGGCGCGAAGACGTGCGAAGCCAGGTAGTCGCGCCAGGACTTTCCCGACGCGGCCTCGATCACGCGCCCGAGCAGCGTGAAGTGGACATTGGAGTACTCGGGTCCGCCGGGCACGGCCGCCTGGTCCGTCAGGAACTGGTAATAGCGGTCGTCGGTGATCTCACCGGTGTAGGCGTCGAGGAAGACGATCGGGCCGCAACTGATCCCGCGCCGGTGGCACAGCAGGTCGGCGATGGTGACGCTGGCGGCGAGCTGCGCGTCGGGCAGCGCGAAGCGCGGCAGGTGCTTCTGAACCGGGTCGTCGAGCCGGACCTTGCCGGCGTCCACCAGCGTCAGCAGCGCCATGGCGGTGAACGGCTTGGTGACGGAGGCGATGTAGAACGCCGTTTCCGGCGTGACCGGAAGCTGCTTCTCGAGATCACGGAAACCGAACGTGTCGAGGTAGATCACCTCGCCGCTCCGCACCACCGCGACCGCCATGCCCGGAACGTGGAACTCCTTCATTCCGGCGACCCAGCGGTCGCGCAGGCCGGCCAGCTCGGGCGGAATCGGCTTCGAGCCGGTCTCGGGCGAAGTCGTCTCGCCGGCGAGCGCCGCGAGTTCGGCGACGAATCCCACGGCCAGTGCGGCGAACAGGTGACGCGCGTGCATGTCGTTCTCCTGAGTATCGATCCGCGGAACGGATTCACGCGCTGGAGTGTGCCGCGGTCGGGGGCCGGCGTCTTGCACGAATCATGCGCAGCGCGACCGATCCGGCTCGATCAAGCGCCGTACGCCGCCAGGCGTCAGCCCGAGGACGCTGCGACACGCGCGGGTCAGGTGGGCCTGGTCGCAGAACCCGGCGTTCAGCGCGACCTCGCAAAGCGCCGCGCGCGGCGCGGCCAGGCCTTGCAGCGCGATCTGCACGCGCTGCCGCCGAACGTAGTCCAGCAGGCCGCAGCCGTGCGCGGCGTGAAACGCGCGCGTCAGGTGTCCGGGATGCAGATTCAGGGCGTCGGCGATGTCTCCGACGCGCACGGCGCCGGGCAGGCGATCCGCGATCTCGCGTTCTGCGCGAGTCAGCCAGCCAGGCCGGCGGGGCGGGTCGCCGCGGCTCGTCAGCGCCCCGCACACGTCGAGCAGCGCGTCGCTGGCTCGCTCCAGCGCGCCCGGCGCGTCGTCGTGGAGCGTGCGGAGCAGTGTGGTCATCGCTCGGAACAGCGGCACGGCGCGGATTCCGGCGTGTCCAGTGCGCCGGACCGCGTCGAGCCATCCGGTAGACGGGTCGCAGTCGCGTAGTTCGAGCTGAAACGTCAGCACGGGCACGCGACCGAAGTCGTTGGCATGCCGGCTGCCGGCCGGCTTCACGAGGCAATCGCCCGGACGGGCTCGGAACGTCGGCACAAGCGGCGAGTCTTCGTCGAGTTCGCCCACGAGCAGCAGCGCGATGCTGGAGGTCTCATGCGCGTGCAGAGGATACGACGTGCCCGATTCATAGCGCACCAGTCGGGCACGCACGCCCGGCAGCGGACGCAGATCGTGCGAGCGGCCCCGCGCGGCTTCGGCGAACACGTTCAGCATTCGAGCACGTGGTCCGGGCGGCGCGTGACGACCGCTCTTCGGCATGCGGCGGCGCCGTGCAAGGGGATTCGCAGGTCCGCGCTGCATATTTTTCGCCGGCGCGGGCAGCCTCGGGCTTGAGCCGAATCGGCGCAGCCGGATGGATCGGCGGTTTTGCGCGGCCGTCGGAGGCCGCTACGATCCGCGAATGCCGCCGACGGACGGGCCGCCCGGGTTCGCCTCTCCGCGCGAGTTGTTCGCGCGGCTGATCGCATTCGCCTCGGTCAGTCGCGAGCCGAGCGCGCCGATCGTCGAGTACGTGGCCGGTCTGCTCGAGCGGGCCGGCTGCCGCGTGCACCGCTTCCCCTATGACCACGGTCGGAAGGTGAACCTGCTGGCCGTTCGCGGCCCCAAGACGGAGGGCGGCCTGCTGATCAGCGGGCATCTCGACGTCGTGCCGGCGGACGAGCCCGAGTGGCGCGCCGATCCGTTCGTCTTGCGCGAGGCGGATGGGCATTTTGTCGGCCGCGGCGCCGTGGACATGAAGGGGTTCGTGGCGCTGGCGATCGCGGCGCTGATCCGGGCGAGTGACGCGGAGCTGCGCTGCCCGCTTGCGATGCTGCTGACCGCGGACGAAGAAGTCGGCTCGCGCGGGGCGCAGGCGTTTCTGCGCGATTGGGACGGCCGGGACGCGCTGCCGCGCAGCGTGCTCGTGGGCGAGCCGACGAACCAGCGCGTCGTCCGGATGCACAAGGGGCATTTGCGCATGCGGCTGGTCGCCACCGGCCGGTCGGCGCACAGCGGGTATCCGCACCTGGGCGATAACGCGATCGAGCGGGCGGCGCGCGCGATCGCGACCCTCTCGCAGTTCGCTCAACGGTTGAAGTCGGAGCGCGCGGACACGAGCGCGTACTTTCCGGAGTGCCCGCACCCGGCGCTGAACATCGCGACGATCGCAGGCGGGCGTGCGGCGAACATTGTGCCGGATCGCTGCGAGATTCTCCTGGGCATGCGTCTGCTTCCCGGGCAGGATCCGGCGCAGTGGTTCGAGCGCACGCGGACTGCGCTCGACGAGCTCGCGCCGCAGGACCGCGCCGCCGTCGCGCTGGAGCTGGACAACGACAGCCCGCCGATGCTTTGCCCGGAGACGGCGCCGGTCTGCGCCGCGGCGATGCGGCTGGCGAACCAGTCGGAGACGCTCGGCGTGTCCTACTCGACCGACGCGGGCGTGCTCAGCCGGCAGGGCTTCGAGTGCATCCTGCTCGGGCCCGGCGACATGGAACGGGCGCACAAACCCGAGGAAGCGCTGCCGATCGACGCGTGGAATGCGTTTCGGCCGCTGCTCGACCGGCTGATCGGCGCGATGTGCGGGGCGACATGACACAGAGCGGCGCGCAGGTCATCTCGGCCGACTGGACGTTGCTGGACGGGCGGCTCGTGGCCGGTGCGCGGGTCGCGGTGGACACGCACGGACGGATCGCGTCGGTGGACTCCGCGGGCCCGGTGACCGTGCGGCTGCCGGGTTGCGCGCTGCTGCCGGGCCTGGTGAACGCTCACAGCCACGCCTTTCAGCGCGGGCTGCGCGGTCGGGGCGAGTTTTTCCCAGCCGGCGCGGGAAGCTTCTGGAGCTGGCGCGAGGCGATGTACGCGCTCGTGGACGAGGTGGACGAGGCGAAGCTCGAATCGCTGTGCGTCCAGGCGTTCTCGGAGATGCGCGCCTGCGGCGTGACGACGGTGGGCGAGTTCCACTATGTCCACCACGTCGATCCCGACGCGCGCGATTTTCTGCTGGACCAGGCCGTGCTTCAGGCCGCGGCTGCCGTGGGCATTCGTCTCGTTCTGCTCCAGAGCTATTATGAGACCGGGGGCGTCGGTCAGCCGCTGCGCGGCGGACAGCGGCGTTTCGGCACGCCGGACGTGGGCGCGTTTCTCGCGCAGCTCGACCGGCTCGCCGCGCGGCTGGATTGCCGCACGCAATCGCTGGGCCTGGCGCCGCACAGCGTGCGTGCCGTGCCCGGCGGAGCGCTTCGAGCCGTCTGCGCCGAGGCAAAAGCGCGCGGCATGGTGACGCACATTCATCTCGAAGAGCAGCCGCGCGAACTGGACGAATCCGAGCAGGCGTACGGGCGCAGCCCGATGGAGTGGGTGCTGGAGCAGGTCGCGGTCGATTCGTCGTTTACCGCGACTCACGCGACTCACGCGCCGGCGGCGCGGCTGCGGCGCTGGATCGAGACCGGCGCGGGCATCTGCCTGTGTCCGATTACGGAAGGAAACCTGGGCGACGGATTGGCCGACGTCGGCGCGATGCTCGCAGCGGGCGGACGGCTTTGCCTGGGGAGCGATTCGAACGTGCGGATCGACTTGTTCGAGGAAGCGCGGTGGCTGGAGTTCGTGCAGCGCCTTCGCACGGGAACGCGCGGCGTCTGCGTGACCGGTCGTGGGGAGCTTGCGCCGCGTCTGCTCGAATGCCTCACCACCGGCGGAGCGACGGCGCTGGGCGTGGACGCGGGCGAGATCGCCCCCGGTCGCTGGGCGGATTTCGCCGTGATCGACCTGCGCCACCCGGCGCTTACCGGCTGGCAGCCGGAAAGCGCGCTCACGGCGCTGCTGCTGGGCGCGGGCGGAGATTGCGTCCGCGGCACGAGCGTCGGCGGGCAGTGGCGATGGAATGAGCCGGGCCCGCCGGCTCGCTAGAGCGTTTTCGGGTTCGACGAGGCGTCCCAGCCGAGCCGCGAGCGTGAGCGAGCGATCTGTTTCCGCGGTTCAAACCCAACGGCGCTTTGTGAACCGCGCTGCCGGCCCGTTACGGGCGGACCAACAACCGGGATCTTCGGGGTTTCCGTCCGATTCCTCGCCCTGGCCGGCCTGATCGCGTCCGGGAGGCGTTGCGAGCGGGGCTTCTGCGATGGCGACGCGCAACTCCGGCGGTTGAAACTTCGACACAAAAGTGTAGACTAATATACATTAATTGGGCAAACCGACCGATCGGGAACCGGGCGGTTCGTCGTTGTCCGCCGGCCACCGGAGGCCGCGCGCCGCCGGTTGCGATCCCCGGTTGGATTTCGCGCACGAAGCCGGGACGCAGGCCGGTGCGCGAGGCCGCGTGAATCGCTGAAGGAGCAGACGTGAAAGAGATCCTGGACGCTCGCCCGCATCGACGCCGCGCGTCGGCGCCGCACACCGCGTGGGTCGCCCTGGCGGGCGTGGCGCTGTCGGCCGCGTGTCAGGCGGGCGACGCGCCGCCCAAGACGCGGAACATCGTGACAACGGTCGGCATGGTGACGGACATCGTTTCCACGGTGATGGGCGAAGGCGCGAATGTGCGCGGGATCATCGGCGAGGGCGTCGATCCGCACCTGTACAAGCCGACGCGAAACGACGTGATCGCGTTGCAGGGCGCGGACGTGATCTTCTACAGCGGGCTGATGCTCGAAGGAAAGATGACCGACGCGCTGGTGCGCGTCGCCCGCGGCGGAAAGCCGGTCTTCGCGGTCACCGAGCTGCTCGACGAGCAGTACTTGATCGAGCCGCCCGGCATGAACGGGCACTGGGATCCACACGTGTGGATGGACGTATCGGCCTGGAGCCGCGCGGTCGAAGCGGTGCGCGCCTCGCTGTCGCAGGTCGATCCGGACGGCGCGGATCGCTATCGCGCCAACGCCGAGGCTCTGCGGGCGGAGCTGGGCAAGCTGCACGCCTACGTCGGGAAGGCGATCGGGTCCATCCCCGAGCCGCAGCGCGTGCTCATCACCGCGCACGACGCGTTCAACTATTTCGGTCGCGCCTACGGCATCGAGGTGCGCGGCATTCAGGGGATTTCGACCGAGTCCGAGGCTGGACTGGACGATATCAACCGGCTGGTGCAGCTCCTTGTCGAGCGGCGCATCGCGGCGGTGTTCGTCGAGACCAGCGTGGCCGACCGCAACGTCCGCGCGCTGGTGGAAGGCGCCCGGGCGCGCGGCCACGAGGTGAAGGTGGGCGGAGCGCTGTATTCCGACGCGATGGGACCGGCCGACACGTACGAGGGCACGTACATCGGCATGATCGACCACAACGCGACCGTCATCGCTCGCGCGCTGGGCGGCGACGCGCCGGAGCGGGGCATGAACGGACGATTGACGGTGAAGGAGTGAGCGCCGTGTTGCGCGAGAACACGTTTGAGGGTCCGCGCGGCGCGTCGGCGCCCGCGGCAGCCGCGATGGGCGGGCCCGCGCCGATGCCGGCAGGCAGTCCGCCGTTGTCGGTGCAGGATATGACGGTCGCGTATCACCGGCGACCGGTGCTGTGGGATGTGGATTACGACGCGCCGGACGGCAAGCTGATCGGCATCATCGGTCCGAACGGCGCCGGCAAGAGCACGTTGCTGAAGGCGGTGCTCGAGCTGATACCGAAGACGTCCGGACGGGTCGCGATTTATGGTCAGCCCTATCGCCGCCAGCGGCGTCTGGTCGCGTACGTTCCGCAGCGCGAAAGCGTCGACTGGGACTTTCCGGTCAGCGCGCTGGACGTGGTGACGATGGGGCGCTACGGGCATCTCGGCTGGCTGCGCCCGGTCACGCGGCGGCAGCGCGAGCTGGCGATGGAGGCGCTTCGCCGGGTGGAGCTGGCGGACTTCGCGCGGCGGCAGATCAGCCAGCTTTCCGGCGGGCAGCAGCAGCGCGTTTTTCTGGCGCGGGCGCTGGCGCAGGACGCACGGCTGTACCTCATGGACGAGCCGCTGGCGAGCGTGGATGCCGCCACGGAGCGGACGATCATCCGCATTCTCCAGGACCTGCGTCAGGCCGGGCGCACCGTGCTGGTCGTTCATCACGACCTTCAGACCGCGCCGGATTACTTCGACGAAGTCGTGCTGCTGAACATGCGCGTCGTCGCGGCGGGCCCGACGCGCTCGGTGTTCACCGGAGAGAATCTCCGCAAGACCTACGGCGGTCGCCTGACACTGCTGGACGAGGCGTCGCACGCCATGGGGCGAAGCCGGGCAATGCGATGAACGCGACGTGGCTTCGCTGGGGGGTTGTGCTCGCGGCGCTGACGCTCACCGGAGCGGCTCGAGCCGATGAGCCGAACCGGCTGGCGGGGCTGCTCACGCTGCGCGACTACAACACGCGCGTGGTACTGACGGGCGTGAGCCTGCTCGGCGCCGCGTCGGGACTCATCGGAACGTTCATGCTCCTGCGCAAGCGGGCGCTGCTGGGCGACGCGCTCAGCCACGCGACGCTTCCAGGCGTCGGGATCGCCTTCCTGTTGAACGTCGCCGCGGGCGGTGAGGGCAAGTCGCTTCCGTGGCTTCTGGCCGGGGCGGCCGCGACCGGCGCGCTGGGGATGCTGTCGATCGTGATGCTGACGCGCTGGACGCGCACGCGGGAGGACGCGGCGCTCGGCATTGTGCTGAGCGTGTTCTTCGGCCTGGGAATCGTCATCACGACGTACATCCAGGGGACGCGTTCCGGGCATGCGGCCGGCCTGTCGTCGTTCATTTACGGCAAGACGGCGTCGATGCTGTTGTCGGATGCGTGGCTGATCGCGGCGGCCGCCGGCGTGACGCTGGTGGCGTGCGTGGCGCTGTTCAAGGAATTCACGCTGCTGTGCTTCGACGCCGCCTACGCGCGGTCCCAGGGCTGGCCGGCGCTGTGGATTGATCTGCTGCTGATGGCCGGGGTGCTGGGCGTGACGGTGATCGGACTTCAGGCGGTCGGGCTGATCCTGGTGGTGGCGCTGCTGGTGATTCCGCCGGCGGCGGCGCGGTTCTGGACCGACCGGCTCGGGCTGCTCCTGATCCTCGCGTCGCTGCTGGGCGCGGTGAGCGGATTTGTCGGCGCGGCGATCAGCGCGCTGCGGCCTGACCTTCCGGCGGGCGCTGTGATTGTGCTGGCGGCGGGCGCGCTCTTTCTGTTCAGCATGCTGGCGGGTCCGGCACGGGGCGTGGTCGCGCGGTGGGTGGTCGCTTCGCGTGCCCGGCGCGCAACGGGGCGACAGCACGTGTTGAGAGCTCTATACGAAGCGACCGAAGTCGATCCGCGCGGCGACTCGGACGCGGCGCCGCTGTCGCGTCTGCTGGCGGCGCGCTCGTGGTCTCCGGTGAGATTGCGCCGCCTGCTGCGTTCAGCGTCCGGCGACGGACTGTGCGAACTGCTGGCGGATGATCGCGTCCGGCTGACGGGCGCGGGGCGCGAAGCGGCGCGTCGCGCGGTTCGCAATCACCGTCTGTGGGAGCTTTTCCTGATGAATTACGCCGACAAGGCCAGCTCTCACGTCGATCAGATCGCCGACGAGATCGAGCACGTGCTCGACCCCGGCATCCTGCGGTCTCTCGAGGAATCGCTGGCTCGCGAGGCGCCGCCGGCGCTGGTCCCGGCCAGCCCGCATCGCCTGAACGTGGAGCGCTGAATGACCGCGATCGGCCCGCTGGGCGCCGTCTGGATGAGCGCCGACACGTGGATCGTGGTGGTCGGCGCGCTTACGGCGATGTCCTGCGCGCTGCCCGGCGCGTTCCTCCTCCTGCGCCGCCAGAGCATGATGGGCGACGCGATCAGCCACGCCGTTCTGCCGGGGCTCGCGGCGGCGTTCCTGCTCACCGGCAGCCGGGACAGCGTCGTGATGCTGGCGGGAGCGGCCGTGGTGGGCGTGCTGACGGCGGTGTTTACCGAGTGGATTCGGTCGGCGGGACGCGTGGACGAAAGCGCTTCGATGGGCGTGGTGTTCACGGTGCTGTTCGCCATCGGACTGATCCTGATTCGACAGGCGGCGCACAAGGTGGACCTGGACGCCGACTGCGTGCTCTACGGCGACATCGTGTTCGCGCCGATCGACACGCGCGCCGTGCTCGGCTTCGACATTCCGCGCGCGGCGCTGGTCGGGGCAGGGGCGCTGGCGATGAACCTGCTGTTCGTCGCGCTGCTCTACAAGGAGCTGACGATCGCGGCTTTCGATCCGGCGCTGGCGACTACGCTCGGACTCCGCGCCGGTTGGATGAATCTCCTTCTGATGGCCGTCGTCGCCGTGACCACCGTGCTCGCCTTCGAAACCGTCGGCAGCATCCTTGTCATCGCCATGCTGATTGTGCCGGCGGCCGCCGCGCACCTGCTGACCGACCGGCTGCCGGTCCTGCTCGTTTTGGCGCTCGTGCTGGCGTGCGCGTCGGCGGCGCTGGGCCACGCGGCCGCGATCTCCGTTCCGGCGTGGCTTGGGCTGGGCGACGCAGGCGTAAGCACGAGCGGCATGATGGCAGTCGCGGCGGGCGGGCTTTACGTGGTCGCGATGGTCGTGGGTCCGCGGCATGGCCTGGTCAGCCGCTTCGCCTATCGCGCGGGCCTGGCGGTGCGAATCGCGCGAGAGGACATGCTGGGTCTGCTTTATCGCCGGGACGAGCCCGGCGGCGAGCCAACGAGCGTTTCCACGGCGAGCCTGAAACGTGGGACGGGCGCCTCGAACTGGGTTCAGAGTCTGGCGCTGCGCTCGTTGCGTCGCCGCGGGCTGCTGCTGGAATCGGGCGGTCTGGTGCGCCTGAGCGAGGCTGGGCGCGTCGCGGCGCGCGGACTGGTGCGGTCGCACCGGTTGTGGGAATCCTATCTGGAGCGTCGCGCGCAGGTTCCGCCGGATCACGTGCATGAATTGGCCGCCCGGCTTGAGCACGTGAGCGACGAGTCGCTCGCCGAGCGTCTCTCGCGCAATCTCGGCGATCCGGGCCGCGATCCGCACGGTCGCGAGATTCCGCCGCCTTAGCAGCCCGTTGAATAGCCTGTGGCGCGGGTTCTCAACCCGCGTTTTCGCCGTCGGCGGCTGTGCTCCACGCGCGCGGGTGTGAGCTCTTCAACAGACTGTTCGAGCGGGATCGCTACGGCGCGGCCGGGCGTCCGCCTTTGTTCTCGTCCGCGGTTCCGACCATCGCATCGTCAGGAAGAAACTGGATCGCCTGCACCGAGGCGCGCTTGCGCGTGTCGCTGATGACGTGGCCGGCGCGCTGCGCCTTCTCGCGCAGATGGCGCGGCGGCTCGCGGTCGGCATAGGCCTCGTTCGGCAGCCACTGATGATGCCAGCGGGGCGCATGCATCGCCTGGTGCAGCGTCTGTCCGTCGAGTACGCCGAGCGCGACCTGGGCGACAGCGGTGATGATGCGCGGACCGCCGCTCGCGCCGATCGCGAGCACCGGACGGCCTTCCCGGACGAAGAGAGTCGGAGTCATGCTCGACAGCGGGCGTTTGCGCGGCCCGATGCGGTTGGCTTCGCCCTGCGTCAGTCCGAACAGATTGGCTTTGCCTGGCGCGGTGAGAAAATCGTCTAGCTGGTTGTTCAGCAGGATGCCGAACCGCTCGGTCACGACGAACGAACCGAACCCGCCATTGACCGTCTCGGTCATGGCGACGACGTTGCCGGCGCGGTCGGCGACGCAGAAGTGCGACGTGCCGGAGTCCTCCGCGGCCAGCAGCGGCGTGCCATAGTGCTCCGGCGGAAACGTACGCGTGAAGTCGATCTTCGCAGCCAGGCTCAGGGCGTAGTCCGGACTGACCAGCCGCGACGCCGGCACGTCGCAGAAATCCGGGTCGCCCATCCAGCGCGCCCGATCGGCGAACGCGTGCTTGAACGCCTCCAGCAGCACGTGCGGCGCGTCCTGCTTGTCGTAGTCGCTGCGGCGGCGGGCCGCGTCGATGATCTGCATCGAGAGGATCAGGCACGCCCCGCCCGATGACGGCGGCGGCATCGACACGATGTCCACGTCGCCGAACCGCCCGCGCAGCGGCACGCGCTCGATCGTTCGCTGCTGCCGCAGATCGTCGAGCGTCAGCGCGCCGCCGGCGCGCGACACCGCGCTCACGACGTCTTCGGCGATCGCGCCGCGATAGAACGCCGTCGGCCCGTGCCGCGCCATCTCCCGCAGACACTCCGCGAGTTCCGGCCGCGGAATCCGCGCGCCGACCGCCGCCGGCTCGCCGCCGCCGAGCAACCGGTGGAAGAGCGCCGGAAAGCGCTCGCGGAACTCCGGCCAGCGATCAAAATCGCGCAGCGCCGCGCGGCAGGCATCCACGTAGTGCTGATCGACCGGCAGCCCGCGCTCGGCCAGCTCGATCGCGGGCGCGGCGAGTTGTGCGAACTCGCGACTCGCAAACCTCCTGTGAATCTCGTCCACTCCGGCCGGCAGACCCGGCACGCCGACCGCGTTGCCGCCATAGACGGATGGAGACGGCGCGCCATCTGCGCGCTGCGCGTGCAGCGCGTCGTATCGCTGCGGCGTGGCTGCCGCCGGCGCGCACTCGCGGAAGTCGAGCGCGACGAATCTGCGCTCGGTGGCGGAGTACGCCAGCAGGAATCCGCCGCCGCCGATCCCGGTGCTTTCGGGGCGCGCAACGGTGAGCGCGAGCGAGACAGCGATCGCGGCGTCGAAGGCGTTGCCGCCGGCTCGCAGCACGCCGGCGCCGATTTCGGACGCGTGCGGGCTGTCGCTGGCGACCATTCCCTGGTCGCTGACAAGCAGCGAACGCGGGTCGTGCGCAAGCACAGGGGCGGCGAATCCGCCGGCGAGCACCGTGATGGCGGGCAGCGCGCGGAGTGCGACGGCAGAGCAAAGGCGCATGTTCGGGCCTCGGGCGTGTGGAGTTGTGCGAAACGAAGCGTACGTGTCCGCAGCCGCGATCGCAATCCCGCGTGACAAGCCGCGTCGTCCCAGTTGGAATAGGCGCATGCAGTTCGCTCGATCCATCGCTGAAATCCGGACCCTGGTCGCCGCGGCGCGCAGTGCGGGCCATTCGATCGCGCTCGTTCCCACGATGGGCGCGCTGCATGCCGGGCACGCGTCTCTGATGGAGGCGGCGCGGGCCAGCGGCGCATTCGTAGTCGTGAGCATTTTCGTGAACCCGACGCAATTCGGCCCGAATGAGGACTTCGACCGCTATCCGCGCGACGAGTCGGGCGACAGCGAATTCTGCCGGCGTTGTGGGGTCGCGGCGCTGTTCATGCCGCCGGTGCGCGAGGTTTACCCGGACGGGTTCGTGACCGTCGTGCGCGTGCCGGGACTCAGCGAGACGCTGTGTGGAGAATTTCGGCCGGGGCACTTCGACGGCGTCGCGACTGTTGTGGCGAAGCTGCTCAACATGGTGCGTCCGGACGCCGCGTACTTCGGCGAGAAGGACGCGCAGCAGCTCGCGGTGATCCGCCGCATGGCGCGTGACCTGGACCTGCCGGCGCAGATCGTCGGGTGTCCGATCGTGCGCGAGCCGGACGGCCTGGCGCTGAGCAGCCGCAACGCCTATCTGAGCCCGGCGGAGCGGGCGCAGGCGACCAGCCTCTATGCGGCGCTGCGTCATGCCCAGCGGCGCATCGCTGAGGGCGAGACCGACTCGGCGAAGCTGATACGGGAAGCGCGCGAACGAATCGAATCGGCCGGGGCGGTGCGCATCGACTACGTCCGCGTCGTCTCGCCCGAGACGCTGCAACCCGTGCCGCGCGTGACGGCGCCGGCGCTGATCGCGCTGGCGGTTCATATCGGTCGCACGCGGCTGATTGACAATGTCGTCGTGGACCCCGGCGCGGGGCGCGGCTAGGATGCCGCGATTGCCCGCAGGGGAGGGTGATTTCGCGCCATGATGCCCGTGGTCTTCACGATTCCGATCCTGAACAAGGACGTGCCCGGATACGGGCTGATGCTCACGATCGCGTTTCTGCTGTCGATCTGGTGGGCGGCGCGCCGGGCGCAGCGCTCGGGCGCGGACCCGGACGTGATCCTGAACTGCGGCTTCGTCGCGCTGATCGCGGGCGTCGTCGGATGCCGCGCCATGTACGTGATTCACTACTGGGACCAGTTCCGCGAGCTGGGCGGACCCGCGCAGATCGCGCTGGGCATCATCGACATCACGCGCGGCGGCCTCGAGTTCTACGGAGGCTTCATCCTCTCGCTCATCGCCATCCCGGCCTGGCTGGCGCTTTACGAGAAAGTCTCGCTCCGCTGGTACTGCGACATCATGGCGCCATCCGCGATGCTCGGTCTCGCAATCGGCCGCATCGGCTGCCTGCTGAACGGCTGCTGCTACGGCGGAACCTGCGAGCTGCCGTGGAAGATGACGTTTCCGTACGGCAGTCCGGCGGCCGTCGAGCAGTGGCAGCGCAAGGAGCCGGGCGCGGGTCTGCCGGCCGAGCTGCTCTATTCGGTGCCGCTGGGCATCACGATGCCGCTCTCGCGCGAGAGCATGGCGGCGAGCGATGAAGCGATCGCCCGTGCGGAACAGCAGGAGGCTCAGGCCCGCACCGCGCTGGAACAGCACAAGGCCGCGGGCGCAAGCGCCGATCCCGGCAAGCTCCGCACGCTGGAAGAGGCGCTGCTGGCCGCCCGCGCGCCACATCGCGACCTGCGAGACACGATGCGGCTGCATGGGCTGACGTCCGCCCAGGTCCGCGCGCTGGCCGATCAGCACCGCTCGCTGGCGGTGCATCCGGCGCAGATTTATTCGACCATCACCGCCGGTCTGCTGGCGGCGCTGCTGAGCGCCGTGTATTGGCGGCGCACGCGCGACGGTCAGGTGATCCTGCTGATGGTCGCGATCGAGCCGATCACGCGGTTGCTGCTGGAGCTGATCCGCGCGGACAACCCGGTGGACCAGTTCGGCGCGTTGACGATCTCGCAGGCGCTGGCGGTTCCCATGGCGTGCGTCGGCGTGCTGGGGCTCCTGGCTCTGCGCTGGTTGCCGGCGCGGTCGCCGCGGGCGAAGCTCTGGGAGCCGGAGCCCGAGCCGGCCAAGGCTCAGCGCGCGACGGTCTGAGCGGCTTAATGGGGCGGTCGGCGGCCCGCGTGCGCGGACGCCATCGGGTCGGGAGACAGACATGCCGGATGAACCCAAGAAGATCATCGTGGACGACGACTGGAAGGCCGAGGCGCGCCGCGAGAAGGAGCGGCTCGCGCAGCAGACCGAGCAGCGCGAGGCGTTGCCGGGCGCTTCCTTCGGCGAAGTGGTGAACCTGATCGCCATGCAGGCGGTCGCGGCCATGGGCCTGGTCGGCGGACCGGACGGACGGCGTCTGCCGCCCGATCTGGAGCTGGCCAAACACTTCGTGGACCTGCTCCAGGTCCTCGAAGACAAGACGCGGAACAACCTGACGCCGGATGAGAAGAAGGTGATGGATCAGGTGTTGTACGAAATCCGCATGCACTACGTGCAATTCGCTTCGCACGCGGCCGCCCCCGCCCCGGGCATGCCGCGCGGGCCCGCGTGAGTCTTCTCCGGTGCCGAACGCCCCGCAACGCGCCGCACCCGCTTCGGATGGCGAAGACGCCGCAGCGCCGGCCGGTCGCGGCCGCGCGATCGGGCTGGGTCTGCATGTATTCATGCCACTCGCGGCGAGTTTGACCGTCCACGCGGCGCTCTTTGCCGGACTGTGGTGGGCCGGCGCACGGCTGCTTTCCGATGCGCCGCAGCGCGCCGGGATCGAGCATGAAATCGGCATCGTCGCGTCGTCCGGGTCCGCGGACGCACCGCCGTTGACGTGGGACGCGGCGCCTCCCGGCGCGACCGACCCGCCTCCCGGCGCGACGCCCACGCGCGAGCTCGCGTTCGGAGCGCTACCCGACGCGATCACGGCGGCGCGGGCCGGGGATCGGGGCGGCTTCGCGCGCGCCGACGCCGGCGCGGCCGGCGTGCTCGGAACCGGCGCGGGCGTTCCGGAGCGCAGCGGCGGTCAGGGTTTCGGCGAAGGGTTCGGGCAGGGGGTCGAGACGGAGGGCGCAGGCGTCTGGGGGCTGCGCGTGGCGGGCGCGCGGTTCGCCTATGTGATTGACTTCTCGGGATCGATCATCGTCACGGTCGAGCCGCTCAAGCGGGAGATCTGCCGTTCGGTCGGGCGGCTCGGTCCGGGGCAGGCATTCGACGCGCACATTTTCTTCAGCACCGGCGGAATCGGACAGGAGCGCCTGGTAACGGAGAGCTTCGCCTCGCGGCTGGTGCCGGCCGAGCCGGACGCGAAGCGGCGGTTCTTCGCCTGGATTCACGCGCGATCGCCGAGCGGCGGCACCGAGCCGCTGGCGGCGATGAAGCGCGCCCTGGCGCAAGCGCCGCAGGCGATTTTCTTTTTTTCCGACGGGTACTTCGAAGACTCGGTCGCCGACGAGATCGCCCGGATGAATCAGGACGTGGGAGCTCAGATTCATTGTCTGGTCTTCGACGAGCTTCTGCTGCAAGATACCGGGGACGCTCCGCGCATGACCGACGGCGCGCGGCGGCTGGACCGCATCGCGCGAGAAAGCGGCGGTCGCTTGCGAGTCGTGACCGGCGCCGACCTGGAAGGCCGCTAGCGAGCGCCGCGCACCCGGAATCCGAGGGCTCCGTGCCGTTTGCTTCGATTCAACCCGCTCGGCGAAACCGCGGCGTCGCCGAATCCGGCCGCGCGCTGGCGGCGATCGTCGCGTTCGCGCTGGGCGCGCCGCCGGCGCTGGCGCAGGAAGGCGTCGGCTCGGGTTCGTTGTGGAGCGTCGTCCGGCAGGGGCTGGAGTGGCCCGGGTACCTGATCCTGGCCGGTTCGGTCGCGTTGATCACGCTGATCTTCGAGCACTTTCTGACGGTTCGGCGCAACACGATCGCGCCGACGGCCGAAATCCGGAAAGCCCGCGCGTCGATCGAGCGGCGGGCGTTCCGCGAGTGCGTCGAGCATATGCGCAAGAGCCGGTCATTCTTCGCCAGCATTCTCACGGCGGCGCTGGGCCACGCGCGGCACGGCTTCGACGCGATGCACGAGGCGGCGCTCGAGCGCTCCGCGCAGCTCAGCGGGCAGATGTATCGGAAAGTCGAATACCTGAACATCCTCGGCAACCTCGGACCGCTGATGGGGCTTCTGGGGACAGTGCTGGGGATGATCTACGCCTTCGGAGAGCTGGGTCAGTCCGGCGGCGAGGCCGGCGCGTCGCAGCTCGCTCGCGGAATCAGCCTGGCGCTCGTAAACACGCTGCTGGGGCTGGTGCTGGCGGTGGTCGGGCTGGGCTTTTTCGGCGTATGCCGCAACCGAATCGAGTCGCTCACCGTGCAGGCCACGGTCGAGGCGCTCGACCTGCTCGAATACTTCCGGCCGGGGGCGGCCGCTTCGCTCGCGCCGCCGCCGGCACTGACGCAGCCGATGCCTCCGGCGGCGCCGCGCGCCGCCCAGCCGACGGGCGCGGACGCCTGATCGGCGCGCCGGGCATCCCGGCACGCCGCGGCGCAGGATTCTGAGATCGCAACCATGCCGCTTTTTCGACCGCCCCGCCCCGCCTCGATGACGCTGAACCTGGCGCCGATGGTCGACGTCATGATGTGCCTGATCGTGTTCTTTCTGCTGGCGAGCCGGCTGGCCGGCGCGCAGTTTCACGGCGTGCGCCTGGCGAGATCGGAATCGGCGCAAGACCTGGCGCGCGAGCCGGGACGCAGGGCGACCGTGATCAACGTGCGCTGCGTCGGCGAGGAGGCGGAATACGTGGTCAACGTGTGGGAAGGCGGGCGTCTGGCGGAGCGGTCCCTGCCGGCCGTCGGGCTGGCGGAGTATCTCGCGAGCAGCGCAGGCGGCGCGCCGGAATCGGCGCGATGCCTGGTGCGCATCGACCGGGACGTGCCCTATCGGCACGTCGAGACGGTGCTGCGGGCGTGCGGGCGCGCCGGCCTCGCGTCGGTCGTGTTCGGAGCGGAGCGCACCGAGGCGGAGGCAGTGCCGTGATGCGACACGCGCGTCCGCCCACCGCGGAAACCGTTCCGAACCTGGCGCCAATGGTTGACGTCATCATGGTGCTGCTGGTGTTCTTTATCCTGGGCGCGTCGCTCGAGCTCGCCCGGGAAGGCGCGATCGAGACCGACCTCGATCCGCGCAGCGGACCGGGCGCGGGCGCGGCGGTCGAGATCATCCCGACCGCCCGCATCGCGCTGCACGATGGCGACGCGCCGGACACGTGCCGGATCCTGGTCATGGGCAGGCCGATCGAACCGAACACGTTCGATGCGCTTCGAGCGCTGCTCGCGCAGCGCGTTCGCGACGGGGCCGATCCGCAAAGTCCGATCGTGCTGAGCGCGCGTGGCGGAATCCGCTGGCACTGGCTCGTGAAGGCGATGGATGCGGCCGCTGTGGCCGGGTTCCGGAACATCCAGTTCGCCGTGCACCTCGGCACGGAGGACGTACCGTGACGCTGCGGTTCGATCGGCACCGTCTGCGGCGGCGCGCGTCCCGGCGGGCATTCCCGGCTGCGATCCTCGCGATCTGCGCCGGCGTGCATGCGCCGGCGCAGGAAGGCGCCGATCCGGCGTCGCTCGATGAGCTCGTGCGGTCGGGCATGGTCGAGGTCATCGAGCGCCGCGCGGGCGAGCTGCCGGCCGGGCTGCGCGACGCGGCGATGGCGCGGGCGTGCGCCAATCGGGCCGCGGCGCTGTCCGATCCCGCCGAGCGCCAGGCGATGTTCGAGCGGTCCGGCGAGAGCTATGCGGACTGGATTCGAACGATCGAGGCCCGGAGCGACGCGTCGGAGGCGCAGGGACTGGTCGCGATCGCGTCGGCGTGCGAAGAGTTCGGCGCGATGCTGCTCTGGCGATCGGCGGCGGAAGACCTGGCGGCGTTCGAAATCTCGGACGGGCGAATGGGCGATCGGGATCGACTCGCGAGACTATTGCGCGAGGCTGTCGAGCAGTTGGATCGCGCGAGCGTCTGCGCGCAAGCGTTGAACGGGCGGCTGGATCGCGACCGCCGCGCCGCCGAACAGGAGTACCTGGCGCTGGGGATCTATGACGAGGTGCTGCGACTGCGTCGCGACGTCCCATCGCATTCGGCGTGGGCTGCGCTGCGCGCGGTGCAAGTGGCGTCCGCCTCCTCACAACCGGCCGACGTGCTCGCGTTTCGCCGGCCCGAGGAGAAGTTCCGCGAGGCCATCGCCGCGCGCCCGGACTCCGGCGGATCACGCTTGCACGTCGGTCTGGCGATCGCCCTGCGGTTGCAGGATCGTAGCGAGGAGGCCCGTGCCGCGGCGACGCACGCGCTTCGAACGGCCGACGGCCCGGCCGAGGATGCAGCAGCGCGTTGCGAGCTGGCTCGCGTGCACCTGTCGGCGCGCCGCTATCAGGAAGCTCGGGCGATCCTGCGGCCGGTGCTGGCTGTCGCGGTCGGCGGACATCGCGATTCCGGTGCGGGCAGCTTCGATGAGAATCTCGCGGCCGTGCTGGACGCGAAGAGCACGTTGGCCGAGTCGGACACACTCCGTTTCGATCCGGCCGACGCCGCGATCAGCACGGCGATGTCGCGCAAGGCAGCGCGCCTTCGCGACGAGGGACTTGGGGCGCTGGCGCGCCTCAGCCTGCGCGGCGGATCGTGGCCGGAGCTGATTGCGGCGGTTGCGGAATCGAGCTTCCGGCACGGCGCGCCGTCCGACGACGCGTCTTGCGCGGAGTGGTTCCTGTGGGCGCATCGTCTGTCGCGCGAAGGGCCCAGCGCGGAGTCGATCCGGGCGTGGACGCGTGCCGCGGACGCGGCCGATGCTGCCGATCCGCTGCGGTCCGAGTCCCGTCTGGCGGCGGCGCGAGCCCTGCACGAGATGGAGAGCGCCGGAGCGGCGGATGCGTACCTGCGATTCGCGACCGAGTCTCCCGATCACCCTGAGGCGGCCCGCGCGGCGGAGTTGGCATGCGCCTTTCGCGTTCGGGACGCGGAGCGTTCGCGAACGCCTGAAGCATATGCCGCGGTTCGGGCCGCGGCCGACGCGCTGCGAAGCGCTTTTCCGCAGCACCCGCGGGGCGACTGGGCGCAGTGGGTCCGCGCAATCGCGCTCGAAGGCGAAGGTCGCCTGGCCGAGGCGGCCGCCGCCTATTCGGAATTCGCTTTGGAATCGCCGTATGGCCTCGAGGCGGGCTATCGCGGGTTGATGTGCCGTGCGGAGGCGTGGAGGCGCGCGTCCATCACCGCCAGTGAACCCGAGCGGCGGGTCGGCGCGACCGCCGTGGCAGCCGCACTGGAGACCTTTGCCGAGAGGGCGCGCGGGCAGGCTACCGATCCGGCTCGCCGCGATGAGGCCGTCGAACTGGCGTCGCTCGCGACGCTCGAAGCGGCGCGGCTGCTGGCCGATCCAGCGGCCGGCGGCGCGGAGCGCGCGCTGAAGCTGCTCGACGCGCTCGCGGAACCGTCCTCGAAAGGTGTGCTGCGCGACGCGGCGCTAAGCATGCGAATCGACCTGCTGACGCGGCTCGACCGCATCGAGGAGGCGCTTCTGCTGGTGCGCGCGTCGCGCGGTTCGGACGCTGTGTCCGCGGGCGCGGCGCCTGCGTCGATTCTCGCGGCGATCGACGCACGGCTCGACGCGCTCGAACGCGACGGCGATCCGGAGAAGCTGCGCAGCCTGGTCAGGGCGGCGCGCGACGCGCTGGGCGATCTTCCCGAATCGACTCCGGGCACGGAATCCGCCGACGCGCGGACCGTCGCTGCGCTCGGAGCGCGGCTGCTCGCGCTCGACGGCGAGCCGGAGCGCGCGACCGCCATCGCCGACGAGCTTCTGCGCGCGGCGCCCTCGGACGGGAATCTCCTGCGGCTGCGGGCGCAGTGCCTGACTGCGCGGGCGAAGCGGTCGGGCGCGCACGAGGATGCCGCGAGAGCGCGCAGCGCGTGGGAGAAGCTGCTGGAGGACGAGTCGTTGGCCGTGTCCGCGGCAGAGCGATTCTGGGAAGCGCGGTACGCGGTGCTCACGCTGCGGCTGTCCGAGGGACGCGCCGACGAGGTCGCGTCGGCCGTTCGGCAGGAGCGAATCTGGCGTCCGGAGCTGGGCGGACCGTCGTGGCGCGACCAGTTCCTGGAGCTGGAGCGCCGCGCGATCGAGGCGGCCGGCGGTTCGACGTCGCGCCCGTAGCCGATGTCGCGGCGCGCCGCAGCAGGCTTACGACGAGGAGCGCTGAGTTCATGATGAGCGACGGAGAACTGGCAGCCGCGTTGCGCGCGGCGGCCTATCTGGAAGGCGACTTCACGCTTCGCTCCGGCCGCAAGAGCCGGTATTACCTCGACAAGTACCTGTTCGAGACGGAGCCGCGGCTACTCAAGGAGCTGGCGATCCGGTTCGCGCGATTCGTCACGCCGCAGATTCATCGACTGGCGGGCGCGGAGCTGGGCGGCATCCCGCTCGCGGCGGCGGCGGCGCTGGAAACCGGGCGGCCGTTCGTGATCGTCCGCAACAGCAAGAAGCTGGACTATGGCACGGGCAAGCTGATCGAGGGGCGGCTGTCGGCGGGCGATCGTGTGCTGCTGGTCGAGGACATCGCGACCAGCGGCGGGCAATCGATCGAAGCGATGAAATCGCTGGCGGCGGCGGGCGCGATCGTGGACCGCGTGGTGGTGGTTATTGATCGGGGCGAAGGCGCCCGGTCGGCCGTGGAGGCGGCCGGATTCGCGTTCGAGGCGCTGTTTACATCGGCGGACCTCGGGATCGCGAAGTCGGGCTGAACCGGACATCATCCCGGCAGGCTTTGCAGCATGCGGGAAAGGTCGGCCAGATCGACGTCGCCGTCGAGATCGATGTCGCCGTCTTCGGGCAGCGCGCCGTCGGCGATGCCGAACGACTTCAGCAGCCTCTTCAGATCCTGCACATCGACCGACTCGTCGGCGTTGAGGTCGGCCGCGCGCTCCTGAATGAGCAGGTCGGCGCCGAGCTGGACCAGGCGCGTCCCGAGCGAGTCGGTCACCTGGACGGCGAAGCGGTCCTGTCCGCCGAGCACGCCGGCGATCACATCGGCCTGGAAGGCGCCGCCTCCGAGGTCGATCAGTTCGCCGATCGCGGACGACTGCGCGCTGCCGTCGGGCGCGTGGATCAGCTCGACCAGCCCCAGATCCGTCGGCGGGTTGCCGAGGTAATCCAGGAGCTGCACGCTGACCGTCGCGACGGACGCGCCATCGTTCCAGAACCGCGACTCGGAAATCTCGACCGTGGACTGCACGGCGTCGGCGACGCCGACGCGCGCCTGGCGCCACGCGTCGAACAGCGGACGAATCTGGTCGACCGGATCGGGGTCCGTGTCGCGCTCTCCGGCGATGTTGAGACGGAGGAAGTAAGCACCCTGTGCGCAGCCGTTCTGCCGGCCGCAGCGGACCAGCGGATCGCCGCGGCGGGCGACCATGACGAAGCCGATGTGCGCGCTCTTGAACACGGGCGGCAGGTCTTCGAGGGCGCAGGAATCCGGTTCTTGGTTGTCGCAGGAGCAGCGGCCGTCGCCGCCGACCGCTCGCGCGGCTTCCATGGCCGCGACGAGCTTTTCGGGGATGTCGCCGGGGGTGTTGAGAATGGCGGCCTCGGCCTCTTCGATCACCCACGGGCCGGCGATGACGTTGCCCTGAATCGCGTAGGTGAGCGTACCGAATTGCCCGACGATGCCGTCGGCGTACGGGCCGGCCTCGTCGCCTGTGAAGGTGACGGCGCGTCCGAAGACGTCGACGATTCCGTACTGGCGTGTCTGATGCCCGGAATCCTGGCCTTCGAGCTGGTGCAGGATGGTGTTGGGGTCTTCGTCGTTGGCGAGCATGGCCCAGATCAGCTTGCGGTTCTCGGCATCGAGGTCGATGAAGGACTGGGCCGCGGCGGCGCCTTCCATGGGCCGGACGACGGGCAGATAGCGCGCCAGGTCGAGACCGATCAGGCAGGTGGCGGAGCCGATGGCGACTTCGCGGGTGCGGCTGTCGGTGATGATGATGGACCAGGTCGCGATCGCCGGCGAGGCGCTGGAAATAAGCCATGCGGCGGCGAGAATCCCGTACGGAGCAAGTCGGGCTGGCATGTGGCGATGGCCTCCGCGAAGGATGCAGGGATCCGGAGCAACGACTGCACGTCCGCGGCAGTGGCGCCGCGCGCGTCATTCTGAACAGGCTCCAATTATACGCTTCGCGGCGGCGATTCCGCCGGGATTTCGCGTTGAGCAGACGTGGGCAGGCCGCGGCGCGGACGTTTGGGTGGGCAGGGAGCATCCGCGTTCCAAATCCGGCTCGGCTTGATAACAGCGGATCGACCGCATCGGCTGTAGCATGCTGGCGCGATCCACGGGCCCCGAAGGTCCGGCGGATTTCAGCCAAAGGAGGTTCAACGATGGGCGCACTACGTAACGTCTGGCGTCGTGCTGTGGTGTGGGGGGCGTTCTCGGCGGCGCTGCTGGCCGTTCCGGCCGCGCTCGGCGACGGGAAGGTGTGGCGACTGGTGCTGGACGGACCGCTCATGGAATCGCCGCGCGAGGACGCGGAGCTGGCGGTGCTGTTCGGCGGCGCGAAGATGCGGACGCTGCTGGACCTGGTCCGCGAGATCGACGAGGCGGCGGAGAATGCGGCCGTTCGCGGCATGGCGTTGGTCGTCGAACAGCCGGCGCTCTCGCTGGCTCAGGTGGAGGAACTCTCGCGAGCGCTCGGCCGATTCCGCGCGGCGGGCAAGCCGGTTTACTGCTACATCGACTGGGCGTCCAACGTGGGCTACTGCCTCGCAGCAGCGTCGGCGGACCATATCACACTGGCGGAGAACAGCGAGCTCGCGATCACAGGGCTGAGCGCCGAGGTCAGCTTCTACAAGAACATGTTCGACAAGATCGGGGTAAAGGCCGACATGTTGCGATGCGGGGCGTACAAGGCGGCGGCCGAGCCGTACATTCGCAGCGAGCCCAGTCCGGAGTTCGCGGAGAACATCAACTGGCTGCTGGACGGGCTGTATGAGCGATGGGTCGAGATGGTGGCCGAGGGGCGCAAGCTGTCTCCGCAGGAAGTGATGGCGGCGGTGGATGCCGGCCCGCTGTCGGCGGCGAAGGCCCAGCAGGCGAAGCTGGTGGACGAGGTGGGGTCGTTCGACGGCTTCCGAAAGCGGATCGAGTCGAAGTTCGGCGCGGACGCGGAGATCGTGAAGGACCTCGACGCGGACAAGCTCGACGTCGATCTCGACATGGAGAACCCCTTCGCGTTCTTCCAGGAAATGAACCGCGTCATGGAGGAGATGTTCGGCGGCGCGAAGGACTCGAACGATCCGGGCATCGGCATCGTGTACGTCGACGGCGGGATCGTCGTCGGCAAGAGCGAATCCAGTCCGCTCGGCGGAACCGTCGCGGGCAGCACCTCGGTCCGCGCCGCGATCGAGCAGGCGCGCCGCGACGAGAAGGTGAAGGCGGTGGTGCTGCGGGTGGATTCTCCGGGCGGATCGGCGATCGCCAGCGACATCATCTGGCAGGCGGCTACGCAGCTCGCCAGCGAGAAGCCGCTGGTGGTGAGCATGGGTTCGGTCGCGGGCAGCGGCGGCTATTACGTCTCCATTCCAGGCGAGACCATCTTTGCCGAGCGATCGACGATCACCGCGTCGATCGGGGTTGTGGGCGGCAAGCTGGACTGGAGCGAACTGTGGTCGAACAAGATCGGCATCACCACGACCGAGTTTCATCGCGGCAAGCACGCCGGGCTGATGAGCTTCAACCGGCCGTGGAATGACGACGAGCGCGCCTGGGTGACGAACTGGATGAACGAAATCTACGAGCAGTTCAAGGGCCGGATCATGAGCTCGCGCGGGCCGCGCATTCAGGGCGAGCTCGAGACGATGGCCGGCGGGCGCGTGTTCACCGGCAAGCAGGCCCTAAAGCTCGGGCTGGTGGACGAGCTGGGCGGCGTGACGGACGCGATCGCGCACGCGGCGAAGAAGGCCGGCCTCGAAGATCCGCCCGTGTACACCTTCCCGCGCAAGAAGGGGCTGGCGGAAGTGCTCGCGCAGCTCATGGGCGAGCCGGTGGACGACGACTGGGAAATGTCGGTCGGGGCGCTGGTCGCGCGGGATCCGGCGCTTCGTGCGGCGCTGCCGCTGCTGAACGAGATTGCGCCGTCTCAGGTGAAAGGCCTGCTGAACGCGTTGCGGAATCTTGCGCTGATTCAACGCGAGCACGTCGGCTGCTTCATGCCGCTGGACCTGCACGTGCGATAGCGTTTCGAGCGATCGCTCGAAAGCGCTTGAACGAGCAACTCGATCGCGCGGCGTCGCGGGTCAATGGCCCCGACGCCGCGCTCGCTTTGCGCGGCGCGCCGGCAAGATCGAATCGAACGCGGCGCATGCGCGTCGCCGTGTACGCCGAAACCGCGTCGCGCGGGTTGTCGCGAGGGTCGAAGCGGCTATAGTGCGTTTGCTTCGTGTCGCGCGCGAACGTCAAGCGCGACCTCGGTCTGACCGTCCTCGCCACACTGGACGAAGCCACCCCCATCCTGACGCGGCCGATGCGACCCGCGCGGCCTGGCGAATGGGAGCCGGCATTCATGCATCGTCGCGTTCGCTCGACGAGTTCCACCGGTTTTCAGGCGCGCTGCGCGCTGGTGCGAGCGATTCAAGTCGCGCTGGCGTGCTGCGCGCTGACTGGATCGATCGCCCGCGGGCAGAGCGCGCCGACTCCGGCGGGCAGCGCCTCGACGCAGCCGTCCAGCGAACCGACCACTCAACCCGCATCGCAGCCGGCGTCTCAGCCGGAAAACCCTCTGCGTTCGGCGGCGAAATCCGTCGCGTATTTCGATCAGGCGATGGCGGACGGTCGCGTCGCCGACGCCCTGGCGTGCCTGAGCTTCGCGCAGGTAGACCCGGAGGTGGCTCGCGCTGAGGGCGCGGACTACGCGACGAAGCTGGCGGAGATTCTCGCACGGATGACGGCCGCCGGCCTGTTCGACCGCTCGAAGCTCTCGGACGACCCGACCGCGGGCCCGCAGCCGATCGGGCGCGACCCGCTGGTCGTGCTGCTGGACCGGTTCGAGGTTCAGGTCGAAGGACAGATCCAGTTCCGATGGCAGTTCGCGGCGTCGTCCGTTGCGTCGATTCCGGAGCTGCATCAGCAGCTCGACATGCTGGCGACTCTGAGCAAGAGCGAGAGTCCCAAGCCGGCGCCGGAGCCCGCTCCGCGCGCCGCGCGGGGGGAAGCTCCGGCGCCTAGCCCATTCCGGTCGCCGTATCACCTGGTCGAGCACTTCCTGGTCAAGTCGATCGCCGCGAAGGACGACCCGAAGAACTACGTCGACGCGATGGCGTGTCTCGATTTCGCGCTGCTGGAGCCGTCTGTTGTCGAGGCGGACGGTCCGGACTTCGTGGATCAGCTCGCCGCGGTGCTGGCGCGCCTGCGTACGGACAAGCTCTTCGATCGCGAGAAGGACCTGCCCCGCCAGCCCGACTCGGCGGTGAACTCGATCACGATCGGCAAGGATCCGTTCGCGCTCATCATCGCGCGACAGTCGGACGGCACGTGGCGTTTCGCGGCGTCGACCGTCCAGCGCCTGCCGCAGATGTTCGCGACGCTGTCGAAGCCGGCGGAGCCAGGCGCTGCGCCCGGGGCTGCGCAGACGCCTGCGCCCGCTCCGGCGGCGGAACTGACGATTCCGCTCGACAACAGCTCGCCGCGCGCCACGATGAACCTGTACCTGGCGGCCATGAACCGCAACGACCTGGCGTCCGCGACGCGCTGCTTCGACCTGTCGCGATTGAGCGACGCGGAGCGTTCCATCGCACCGGCCCGCGTCGGCAAGGTCTGGCTGGTTCTCAACCGTCACAAGCTGATCGTGATGACCGATCTGCCGGCCGATCCGGAAAGCCGCGTGCCGTACACCGTGCTGAACCACACGGCCGGTCGGATCGAGATCGCGCGGCAACGCGGCGGTCCGCGCGACGGCGAATGGCTGTTCAACGCCGCGACGCTGGCCACCGTCGACACGCTGTTCGACGCCTATGAGAGCAAGCCGGTTCTACCGGAGCTGCGCGACCGGCGTGTGTCGTTCCTGTCTCTGCCGGGGCTGTACGTGCGCGAATACCTCGCGCCGAACGCCCTGAAGACCCCGCTGCTCGGGCTGTATGCCTGGCAGTGGGCCGGGATCGGCCTGGCGGCGGGCTTCGCGGCCACGCTGCGTTGGTTGAGCACGATCCTGCTGGTCGCCGCCGGACGGAGGCTGCTGCGCAGCGAGGACATGACGGTCCTGCCGAGCGTGGTTCGTCGTGCGCTGCGTCCGACTGCGAACCTGGCGATGCTGGTGGCGTTGTGGGGCGGGGCGCGGCTGCTGGACTTGGGCGCGGCGATCGAGAGCTGGACGTGGCGCATTCTGACGGTGCTGCTGGCCGTCGCCGGCGTGCACGCGTTCTACCGGCTGATCGACCTGCTCGTCAGCCACGCGAACCTGAGCGCGACGCGCGGCCGCCCGCGCGCCGATGAGGTGCTCGTCTCGCTGATCTCGCGCACGTTCAAGGTGCTGGTGTTCGCGCTGGGGTTCATCGTGATCGCCCGCAGCGTCGGATTCGACATCGGCGTGCTGCTGGCCGGCGTCGGACTGGGCGGTTTGGCGTTTGGTCTCGCCGCTCAGGACACGCTGAAGAATTTCTTCGGACTCGTGAACGTGGTCCTGGACCGCCCGTTCGCGGTGGGAGACTGGATCAAGATCGGCGATGTCGAGGGGACGGTGGAATCGGTCGGGCTGCGTAGCGCGCGGCTGCGCACGCTGCACAATTCGGAGCTGACGATTCCGAACTCGGACCTGATGACTTCGCGCATCGACAACATGGGTCGGCGCGTGTACCGGCGGTTCATGACGAACCTGTCCGTCACGTACAGCACCACGCCCGAGCAGCTCGATGCGATGTGCGAGGGCGTGCGCGAGTTGCTTCGACGTCATCCGTACACGCGCAAGGACTTCTACGCGGTGCACGTGTGGGAGCTGGCCGCATCGTCGATCCAGATCCTCGTCGTCGCGTTCTTCGAGACGCCCGACTGGCCGACCGAGGCGCGCGAGCGGCACCGTCTGGTGATGGACATCATCCGCCTGGCGGAGCGACTGCGCGTCGAATGGGCTTTCCCCACGCAGACCGTTCATATTCAGCGCACGGCCGGCGCGCCCGGCGGCACGGCATCGCCGGTGCCGATCGACCCGACGGAATCGCAGCTCTTCGGGCGCGACGAGGCCGCCGCGATCGTCCGCAAGTACCTCGGCGACGGAGTGGAAAAGCCGCCGCCGGTGGCGTTCTGAGCCGCGCTGCGGGCTTCCAGGCACGCGGCGCGGCGTGCTACACTGTATGCGCCGATGGCCGCAGCGACGGCGCGCTTCCAGCGCGCGTCGCGACGCGGAGGCGAGCGTTCAAGGAGGACCGCATGCGAAGATTCCTGCCAGCGCTGACCGCGGCGCTGATGATCGGCATGCCCGGGCTGACCGGCTGTGCAGACCTGTTCTATGAACTATCCGACGAACTGGATGAGATCGGTCGCAATCTCGACGACGACAACGACGAAGAAGACGACCTGGAAGATTTTCTCGACGATTTGTTCGACGACGACGATTGATGCGCCGTAGGCGAAGCGCGCGACGCCTTTCGCGTGCCGCTGCCGGTCGAGCCGGGCAGTGCCGGGTCAGACTTCTCGCCGGTGTCGCATCGCTTCTTCCAGCATCGAGCGGTTGGCGTATTCGATGTGCCCGCCGGGGGGAAGGCCGCGCGCCAAGCGCGTGATCGTGACGGGAAGGCCTGCGAGCGCTTCGCCGATGTGCAGCGCGGTGGCGTCTCCCTCGACGGTCGGGTTGGTGGCGAGCACCACTTCGCGCACGCTTCCGTCGCGGCAGCGCTGTACGAGCGCGGCGATGGTGAGATGCTGCGGCAGTACGCCGTCGAGCGGCGAGATGCGGCCCATCAGCACGTGGTACACGCCCTGAACGAGTCCGGTGGCTTCAAGACTCAGCACGTCTTTCGGCTGCTCGACGACGACGATCTGCGAGGCGTCGCGGCGCGGATCGGCGCAGATCGGGCACAGCTCGGCGTCGGCGAGGTTCGAGCAGCGCGAGCACGGGCGAATGCGGTCCTTCACATCCTGGATCGCCTCGGCGAGCGCCATCGCCGCCGGTCGGTCGGCTTGGAGCAGGTGGAACGCGATCCGCTCGGCGGAGCGCGCGCCGATGCCGGGAAGGCGCTTCAGCTCCTCGATGAGGCGTGCCAGCGGGCCGGTCTGGAAAGCGTGACTCAACGGGACTGCGGGCCTCCGCCCAGCATGTCCATAAGTCCTTGCAGATTCATTCCGGTGACGGCCTCCAGCTCCTTGGCGGCGCCTTCGCGACTGCGCGAGACGGCGTCGCGGACCGCCGCGATGACAAGGTCTTCGAGCGCTTCGGCGTCGCCGGCGGAAAGCAATTGCGGCTCGATGCGGAGACTGAGCAACTCGCCGCGACCATCGCACGTGGCCTGCACCTGCCCCGCGCCGGCGTCGCCGACAAAGCGGGCGGCCCGCAGACGCTCCTGCGCCGCGGCCCCCTTCTCGCGAAGCTGGCCGGCGTTTCGAAGCAATCCCGCGATCTGACCGAGATTCCCGAACATTCATGACTCCAGCGGGCGCGCGGCGTCGCTCGGCGCCTCGATGTTCACCAGACTTCCCTCGAAGAGATCCAGCACCTTCTGCACCACCGGATCCCGCTGCGCAGCGCTTCTCAGGTCGTTGCCGCCCGTCGCAGCCACCCTCTGCGGTTCATCCGCCTCCGCGCGGTCGCGCGCCGGGAGCGGAGCGACAACGGGTTCGCGCCGCTCCGCCGGCGCACTGACGCTCGCGTGTTCGCGGCCGCTCTCTGCGCGCTGTTGCGCGCCCGGCCTCGCCGCTCGGACCGGCGCGGGCGGTTGCGCGCGCTCCGCCGCCGCCTTCGTTGCCTGGGGATCAGCTCGTCGCGTCGCGGCGTCGGCCGGTGGGTGGGTCAGGTTTTTTTTTTCGTCTTCGCCCGCGCGGGAAAGCAGCGATTCGATGGACTCCCACTCGCGCAGACGCGCCAGACGGACGATCGCTGCGTCGGCCAGGGCGCGTCCGGCGGCACTGAAGCGGGCGTTGCGGCGCAGTTCCTCGAGCAGCGAGATCATCTGCACATAGTGCGACAGGTCAAAGCGGCGGCACAGCGCGCGATACGCCTCGCGATCGCCGGCCGGCAGATCGACGACGTCCGAATCGTCCCCGCACGCCCGCAGAAGCAACAGGCTCCGGGCCAGGTCGATTGTGTCGGAGCAAAACGGCTCGAGGCCGCGTCCGCCCGAGAGCACTTCGTCGGCGACGCGCAGGGCGCCGGCCGCATCGCCGTCGGCGATTCGCGTCATGAGCGACAGGAGCTGCTCATCCTGCGAGGGCGGCAGGATCTCTTCGAGCACGGCGAGCGAGAGCTCGGTGGGCGACACCGCCAGAAGCTGATCGAGGATGCTCAGCGCGTCGCGCATAGATCCGCCGGCGAGGCGAGCGACGCGACGCAGCACGCCGTCGTCGGCGGCGGCGCCCTCGGCGCGGGCGACGTCCGCGAGCCGTGCGGCGATTTCCGCCGGCGTGATGTTGCGGAAGTTGAATCGCTGGCAGCGGCTCTGGATGGTGGCGGGCACCTTCTGAAGCTCAGTGGTCGCGAGAATGAACTTCACGTGCCCGGGCGGCTCTTCGAGCGTCTTGAGCAGCGCGTTGAAAGCGCCGGTGCTCAGCATGTGCACTTCGTCGATGATGTAGATCTTGAACCGCGCCCGCGCCGGGCGGAAGGCGGCGTTGCTGCGCAGCTCGCGGATGTTGTCGACGCCGGTGTTGCTGGCCGCGTCGATCTCGACCACGTCGAGATCCTGGCCCTCGGCGATGGCGGTGCACGAGGCGCACTGGCAGCAGGGCGAAACCGTGGGTTCGTTCACAGCCAGACAGTTCAGGCACTTGGCGAGAATGCGGGCGACGCTGGTCTTTCCAACGCCGCGGGTGCCGGTGAAGAGGTAGCCGTGGTGGATGCGTCCGGCGCGAATGGCGTTCGCGAGCGTGGTCGCGATGGGCTTCTGGCCGATGACCTCGTCGAGCGTCCGGCTGCGGTACTTCCTGGCGAGGGCGGTATAGGCCATGCCCCTCTCCCAACGCGAATTCGTTTCGGAACCGCCCGCGCTGAACCGGCGCAGCGCCGCGGACGGGCGCCCGGACGGGCGCCCGCGGTTCCGGCCGGGTTGGCGATGCACGTGGGCCAAACCGGGTGGGCTGCTACGTTCCCGTCCTGACCCGTTGTCCGGCCGACGCACTGCACCGGCCCGACCGGAACCCCAGGCGCCCAGCCTGCATGCTAGCGTGTCGCCGCGACGTGGGCAAAGGCGCGGCCGGCCGACGGGTGGCATGCAACGCCGCTTAGTTCGCGGCGTTGGGTGGCATGCTCTCGCTGTATTCAGCGTGAGCATGCTTACGCCTGACGGCGAAAGCTCGCCACCCGCCGTCTTCTCCCAAGCCGCGCGTGTGCGTGTCTGACCAAGCCGCGACCGCCTCAACCGAGCCGCGACCGTAAGAGGCTTTTGCGCCAGCGCGTAACATCCTAGTAATACT
>CAZKJT010000023.1:0-26752 GCA_964553225.1 uncultured Planctomycetales bacterium
CCCCCCGCCCCGGGAACGGGTCTAAACACAAAAAAACAACCCCCCCCCCCCAAGGCTTCCGGCCCTCCCCCCCCCCCCCCCCCCCGCGCCGGCCTCGCCGCCAGCGACACACTCGCGATCGCCGGCGTCGTTGCGACGCGACCCGTTCTCCCACACACTCCCGGTCGCCAACCGTCCAGGCGTCGGCCGCCGGGCGACGCGCGGCCGCTCAGGAGACGTTCATGATGTCCCGATCCCTCTTCGCCGTGCTCGATCGCCGCTTCGGCCGACGCGAATCCTCGCTCTCCCGGCGTTCGTTCCTGTCCGCCTCGGCAGCCGCCGGCGCAGCGCTGCTGTTCAGCGCGCGCGCCTTCGCGCGGCAGCCGGACCGCGCCGGACGTCGCGTCGTCGTGGTCGGCGGCGGGTTCGCCGGACTGTCCTGCGCGTTCGAGTTGCGCGCCGCCGGCTGCGACGTGCGCGTGCTGGAAGCGCAGTCTCGCCTGGGCGGCCGCGTGGTCACGTTCGACGACTTCATCCCCCGCCGCATCGTCGAAGGCGGCGCCGAGCTCATCGGCTCGAATCACCCGCTCTGGGTCGCGTATGCCCGGAAGTTCGGCCTGAGCTTCCGCGACGTCACGGAGAGCGAATCGCTCGAGACGCCGATCGTGCTCGGCGGCAGAAGACTCGACCAGGCCGAGTCCGCGCGACTGTGGGAGGAGATGGACGCCGCGATCGCCGCGGCCACACGCGATGCGGCCGCCGTTGCGGAAGACGAGCCGTGGAACACTCCGGACGCCACCGCGCTCGACGCGCGCTCCACGCAGCAGTGGCTCGAGACGCAGCCGATCTCCGACCTCGGCAAGGCAGGCATCCGCGCGCAGCTTGTGGCCGACAACGGCCAGCCGCTCGACCGCCAGAGCTACCTCGGCAATCTGTCGCAGATCAAGGGCGGCGGGCTGGAGAAATACTGGACCGAAAGCGAGGTCTACCGTTGCGCCGAGGGCAACCAGCAACTGGCAGGCAAGCTCGCCGGCGGTCTCGGCGACGACCGCATCGAGCGCGGAGCGCCCGTGTCTTCGATCTCGCTGCGGGAGCGCGACTGCATCGTCACAGCCGTCGGCGGCCGCACGTTGGAATGCGACGACGTCGTGCTCGCGACGCCGCCGAGCACGTGGAGCAAAATTCGCTTCGAGCCGGCGCTGCCGGACGATTTGCGGCCGCAGATGGGGTTGAACGTGAAGTACCTCAGCCACGTGCGCAGTCGTTTCTGGGAAGGCGGTCCGGCGAATCCGACCGCGCTGCTGGACGGCGACATCGGTTGGCTGTGGGAAAGCACTGACAATCAGGCAGGTCCGGGGGCGGCCGGCGTGACGGCGTTTTCCGGCGGTCCCGGCGCGGCCGCAGTGATGGAGTATGCGAAGGATTCGCGCGACACGCGCTATGGCGAGGCGATCGAGCGCGTCTTTCCCGGCTTTCGCGATCACTTCATTTCGTCGCGATTCATGGACTGGCCGAAAGACCCGTGGACGCTGGCGGGGTACTCGTTCCCGGCGCCCGGCGAGATCACCCGCGTGGGGCCGAAGCTGGCCACGGGCGTGGGCGGACGGCTGCACTTTGCCGGCGAGCACGCGTGCTACAAATTCGTGGGGTACATGGAGGGCGCGCTGCAATCCGGCGTGTCGGTGGCGCGACGCGTAGCGAAGCGAGACGCCGCCGGCGGCTGACGCGGCTCAACCCGATGCCGCCGGACTCGGCCGGGACTTAGCGCGCTTCCGGGCGCAGCGGTTCGGCATCGCGCGCCGATCGGCTATTTCCGCCGGAACTGAATGAAGTAATTCTCTTTCAGATTCGCCGTCGCCGGACGCCAGTTCAGCCGCTCGAACCCCGCCGCCTCGATTTCGCGCGTGAAGTCCTTTTCGCCTGCACGGACGTGATCCAGAATCCACGCGCTGCTCTCGCCTGGGATGCGATGAAAATCGATCACAAACAGCGACCCGCCCGGCCGCAGCGCCGAATGCAGCGACGCCAGCGAGCTGCGCGGATACTCGAAATGGTGATACACATCGCACAGAAACGCCGCATCGATCGAACCGGCGGGCAGATCGACCGAATCTTCCCGGCACAGCACCGGCGTGACGTTCGAGGCCTTGCGCTCGGCGCACAGGTCTCGAATGCGCTCGATGAACCCTGGCGTGATATCCACCGCGAACACCCGGCCGGCCGGACCCACCGCCTCCGCCAGCAGGAACGTGAACGCCCCGGTGCCCGCGCCGACGTCCGCGACGGCGCTGCCGCGCTTCAACCGCAAATCCTGCACGATCTGCGCGCGCTGCGCGAAGACCTCGCGCGATTCGGTCTCGAACCGATCGACGAACTGCTTGACCTCGGCGTCGCGATACGGCTCGTTGATGCCGGGCTTGGCGCTCCGTTCCGACCCCGGCAGGCTCGGCGCGGCGACGCTGGCGCTGAACGAAACACACCCGCCGATGAGCGTCGCGACCGCCGCGCATCCCGCGATCGCCGTCGCGCGGCGAGCGAGCCGCGCCCGGCCGCGTCTCCCGTTCGTTCCGCCGAGGCGTGCAGCGCCAGCAGGACTCTGTCCGTCCATCGTCACGTTCTGCAGCCGTGTCATTTCCGCACTCCAGTGTTCGTGCCGCGCGCCCCCGGCGCGTCGCTGCGCGCGCTGCACCGATCCTCGCAGGCGGCGCATCACGCTCGCAATCGCGCCGACGATTCGCACGCGATTCCGAGCAACCCCGACCGCGACAGCATAGCCGAGGCGGAAGTTTTGTGACTGTCCGGCTCGCCGGCGCTCGTCCACTCGGCGGCCGGCGGCTCGCCTGTGCGGCGCCGCAACGGGTCGCGCGTCCGACGGAGCAGGTCTTCTTCGTGACGCGCTCGATGCCAAGGAGAGTTCGCATGTCCAGTCTGATCCGCCTCGCCGCCGTACTCGCTTGCTCGCTGGCGATCGGCGTCGCCGACGCCGAAGAGCTTCAGCGCCGGGGCATGATCGGCGTTCAGCTCGCCCCGCTGACGGCCGACCTGCGCACGACGCTTCAGTTCCAGGGCAGCGGCGGCGTCCTCATCTCCGGCATCATCCCCGGATTGCCCGCGGAGAAAGCCGGCCTCAAGAGCAACGACATCATCACCGCGGTCGGCGAGCTTCCGGTGGACGGCCCGCCCGCGCTGAGCGCGGCCTTGCGACCGCACGGCGCGGGCCAGACGGTCTCGCTGTCGGTCTGGCGCGAGGGTGCGACGAAGATTCTGCAACTGACGCTGGGCGAACGGCCACGCGAAACGTCTGAGAAGTACGACGTCACCTACGACGCGACACGCGTCGGAGAGCATCTTGTGCGGACGCTCGTGACGCGCCCGAAGGCGGACGGTCGCCGGCCGGCCGTGCTCGTGCTGCCCGGTCTGCCGAACCAGCCGGGCGAGTTCCCGCCTCAGCCGCGCGTCCCGTTTCGTCCGCTGGTCGAGGCGCTGAGCGATGCCGGCTTCGTGACGATGCGGGTCGACCGCCCGGGCGTCGGCGACAGCCAGGGCGTGGCGCCCGAGGACGCGCCGATTTCGAGCGACGTGGCGACCATCGCCGCCGCAGTCGCGGCGCTCGCCGATTACGAATTCGTGGATCCGAAGCGCGTGTTTGTGTTCGCGCACGGCCTGGCGGGAACGGTGCTGCCGCTGGCGATGAAAGACGCGCCGGTTGCGGGCGTGATCGTCTACGGAACACTGGCCCGTCCGCCGGCCGAAGCGCTGCCGGAGCTGTACGCGCGGTACGCGGAGCTGGACGCGGCATCGGACGAAGACGTGCAGCGGACTCGAAAGGACGCGCGCGCCTTTTTCGCAGCGTTGTGCGAGCAGTGCAAGAGCCCGGTCGAGGTGTTCAAATCCGAGCCGGCGCTGCGCGAGACGATCGGACCGTCGGTGCGGGACGACACCTATTTGCTCGAGCGGCACTATCGCTTCGTGCAGGAGCTGTCCGCAGCGCCGATCAGCGAGAGCTGGCGCAGCGTCCGCGTGCCGGTGCTGGCGATGTGGGGCGAATGCGATTTCCAGGCCGGACGCGCCGACCACGAACAGATCGTCGAATGGGTGAACGCGTCGCATCCCGGCCGGGCGAAGCTGGCGGTGATTGAAGGCGCCGATCACCTGTTCCAGTCGGCGGAGGACGCCGAGGAAAGCTACCTGAGCGGATTCACGGGGCAATACAACGATGCCGTGTTCGCGGCTGTGTGCGACTGGCTCAAGGCGCAGGCCGGCGGCGCGTCGCAGACGCCGTAGTCGCGCCGGTGGATGCGCCGCCGGCAGGTCGAAGCGCGCGTCGAGCGGCGCTCGCGCCGTCGCGGGTTTGCCGCGTCGCTACGCGTTCTTCAGCTCGTTGACCACGGCGGTCATGAACTGCTTGGCGTCGCCGAAGAGCATGGTGGTGTTCTGTTTGAAGAAGAGCGGGTTCTCGACGCCGGCATAGCCGGGATTCAGGCTTCGCTTGACGACCATCACCGTCTTGCAGTGATCGACTTCGAAAATGGGCATGCCGAAGATGGGGCTCGAACGGTTCTCTCTCGCGTCGGGATTCACGACGTCGTTCGCGCCGATGACCAGCGCCACATCCGTCTGCGCCATTTCGCCGTTGATTTCGAGATCAAATAGTTGCTCGTAGGGGACGTTCGCCTCGGCCAGCAGCACGTTCATGTGCCCCGGCATTCGCCCGGCCACCGGATGAATCGCGAATCTCACGGTGACATTCTTCTCGGACAGCAGGCGCGCCAGCTCGGCCACGACGTGCTGGGCCTGCGCGACGGCCATTCCGTAGCCGGGAACGATGACGACCGATTGTGACGCTTCCAGCACCATCGCCGCCTCTTCCGCGTCCATCTTGCGGACGGTCAGATTCCCGCCGGCGCTGGTGGCCCCCGGAGCGGAAGCCTCCTGGCCGAATCCGCCCGCGACCACGTTGATCAGCGAGCGGTTCATCGCGTCGCACATGATCTTGGTCAGAATGATGCCGGACGCGCCGACCAGCGAGCCGGTGATGATCAGGCAGTAGTTGTCCAGCGCGAACCCGGTCGTCATCGCCGCCAGCCCGGAATACGAGTTCATCAGCGAGATCACGACCGGCATGTCCGCGCCGCCGATCGGAATGACGACCAGCACGCCCAGGGCGGCCGCGATCAGATAGAGCAGCAGCACCGCCCACAGCGCCGCCTCGTAGTCGCGGACGACGAAGGTCACCAGCAGCGCCGACAGCGCGAGCAGCAGCAGATTCACGACGTGCTGGAGCGGGAACACCACCGGATTGCTCAGGTTTTTTCCGCGGATCTTCCAGCCTTCGAGCTTTCCGCAGGCGGTGACGCTGCCGGTGAACGTCACCATGCCGATCAGCACGCTCAGCGAGGTGGCGATCAGAGTGTCCGCGCGTGGGACGACTTCTTCATGCGCGCGCGCGTGCAGGTACTCGCCGAACGCGACCGCGGCGGAGGCCAGCCCACCGAAGCCGTTCAACAGTCCGACCATCTGCGGCATCGACGTCATCTGAACGCGCCACGCCATGACGCCGCCGGCGAGGCCGCCGACCACGATGCCCGCCAGGATGGTCCAGTAGCTGACGATCTGCTGATCGCCCAACGTCACCACGATGGCGATCAGCATGCCGAACGCGGAGAGCCGGTTGCCGGAACGGGCGGTTCGCGGATGCGCCATCATCTTCAGACCGTAGATGAACAGCGCGGCCGCAAGCAGATACGCGAAGTTGATGCCGAGCGCGCTAACCGCCGAGGACACCGCCGGCATCGCCGGCATGCTCTCGGGCGTCTGCGCGAGCATAGTGGCAATCGAATTCAGCACAGGCACGCGGCGGTCCTCATTTCTTCTTGAACATCGCCAGCATTCGGTCGGTCACGGCGTAGCCGCCGACCACGTTGATCATCGCGAACACCACTGCCAGGAATCCGAACAGCTCGCTCCACCACGCCTCGTGCATCCCGGCGATCACCAGCGCGCCGACGATCGTGATGCCGGAGATCGCGTTCGACCCCGACATCAGTGGCGTGTGCAGGATGGGCGGAACGCGCGCGATGACCTCGAATCCCACGAACATCGCCAGCACGAAGATCACGAAGTTGTTCGTGAACAACTCGATCGCCAGTCCGGCTGCAAGCATCTGCGCCTCCCGGTTCGGCTACCTCGACGCCGCCGCGCGCGCGTCGGGATGCAGGATCTCGCCATCGAACGCCACCATGGCGCCGCGCACGATCTCGTCCTCGCGGTTCAGGCTGAACTTGCCGTCTTTCCAGAACTCCAGCACGAACGCCGTCAGGTTCCGCGACCACAGCAGGCTCGCGTGCAGCGGCATGCCCGACGGGATGTTCAGCGGCGCGCAGATGCGCACGCCGAACGCGTCCACCGATTCGCCCGGCTTCGAGAGGACGCAGTTGCCGCCCCCCTCCGCCGCGAGGTCCATGATGACCGAACCGGGCTTCATGCCTTTCACCACGTCCTCGGAGATCAGTTTCGGCGCCTTCACGCCGCCGATGAGCGCCGTGGTGATGACCACGTCGGACGCGGCGCAGTGCTTGCGGATCAGCTCGGCCTGCTTCGCCTGGAAGTCGGCCGAAAGCTCCTTCGCGTAGCCGCGCGCGTCCTGCGCGTCCTCGGCCGATTCCACCGCCGCGAACTTCGCGCCCAGGCTCTCGACCTGTTCGCGCGTAGCGGCCCGCGTGTCGGTCGCCTCGACCGAGGCCCCGAGGCGCCGCGCCGTCGCGATCGCCTGAAGTCCGGCCACCCCGGCGCCGATCACAAACACTTTCGCCGCGAACACGGTGCCGGCCGCGGTCATGAACATCGGAAAATACTTCGCCGATTCGCATGCCGCGATCAGCACCGCGCGATAGCCGGAGATGTTCGCCTGGCTGCTGAGCGTGTCCATGCTCTGCGCGCGGGTGATGCGCGGGATGCACTCGGTCGAAAGGACAGAGACGCGCCGCGCCGCCAGCCGCCGCAGCACGTCCGGCGAGCGCGCCGGGATCAGGCTGCTGAGCAACATGCCGCCTTCGCGGAGCTGGTCGGCCTCGTGCGAGCCGTCCTCGCGCTGGCGCGGCGGCTGCACTTTCGTCACCAGGTCCGCCTGCGCATAAAGCGCCGCGGCGCTGCGCTCGATCGTCGCGCCCGCTTCCTGATAGGCGTCGTCCAGGAAATGCGCGGTCGCGCCCGCGCCCGCTTCAACGACGACGGAGAGGCCCGCCTTGCAGAGTTTCTTGACCGATTCGGGAGCGAGCGAGACGCGACGCTCGCCCGGCAGACTTTCGCGCGGGACGCCGATCTTCATGCCGGCCTCGCTGTGCTGGTACCCACCTGCTCCGGACCGCGCGGGCACGTGGCCCCTCAGGCTCGCGCATTGTAGACCCTCGACCGCGCTCCACAACCCGCGCCGACGCCGCCGATGTCGCAACGCGCCGTCGTCTACGCGCCGTACAGCCGCCGCGCGCGAATGTGCGCGTCGACCGACGGCGGCGTCAGGTACGCGATCGGGAGCCCGACCCGTACGCGCTGACGAATGTCCGAAGCGGAGATCTCCAGCGCGGGCGACGGCAGGATGTGCTTGACCAGCCGTGAGTAGTCCTGCGGCATCAGTGTTGCGCGAATTTCTGAAAGATCCGGCGCGGAGACGCCGCCTCGCGAAACCGTAACGACGGTGCACTCGCTCGCCAGCTCGCGCACACGGTGCCAGGTCGTCAGCTCGCGCAGGCTGTCCATGCCGATCAGCCAGTACAGCGCCGAATCGGGATGCGCTGTGCGAAAGTGCCGCAACGTGTGCAGCGTGTAACTCGGCGGCGGCTGCGTCAGCTCCCAATCCGATACGTCGAACATCGGATCGCCCGCGACCGCGGCCCGGCACATTTGCAGGCGGTCGTCCGCCGGCGCCAGGTCTTCGCCGGTCTTGTGCGGGGACCGCGCGCTCGGGACCAGCACCACACGCTCGATGCCCAGCGCCTCCGCGGCCGTCCGCGCGACGATCAGGTGGCCGTGGTGGATCGGGTTGAACGATCCGCCGAACAGGAGAAGTCGCTTCACGTTGGACTCCCGCGGCTGCACCGCAAGCCCGGGGCCTGCGCGGCGGGAACGAGCGATTGGACCGGCTCGTCGATCAGGTGCGCGCCAGCGCCGCTTCCAGCCGCGGCAGAAGCTCGCGAATTTCGCTCAATCCGGGATGGATCGCAATGGCGCGCCGGTAGGGCGCCAACGCTTCCGCCAGACGCCCGCTCTGGACGAACCAGTGACCGAGCGACGCGGCGGCGGCGAAATGCCAGGGGTTCAGCTCCAGCGCGCGACGATACGCGTCCGCTGCGTCAGCCGATCGGCCGACTCCGTCGAGCGTCATCGCGAGCTGGTGAAACCCCTCGGCGAAGGTCGGCGCAATCAGCGTAAGCGCTTCGAGATGCTCAATGCACGACGCGGTGTGTCCGGCGCGACGTTCAGCTTCGGCGGATGAGAGCAAGTCCTGAGCGTACGCATCCGGCGCCCGCATCCAGACCCGCCAGAGCGCTTCCTCGGCGACCTCGACGACCGATGGAGACGGGTGCCGAAGCAGCGCGGCCAGCGGCTCGGTGTGACGGAACTCACCGACCAATCCCAAAGAGCGGGCCGCCAGCGCGACGGTTTCATCATCGGAGGAGTCCAGCGCCTCGAGCAGATCGCGCGCGGTGGAATGTCGCGTCAGCGATTGCAGCGCGCCGACGAGATCGGACCGCGCGAAATGCGGCGCGATCGAATGGGCCAGGTACGATGCGATGGCGCTCATTCTCTCCACCCCCGTTGCAAACGTCCGCGGCGCGCCCGGAGCTCGCTTGCGCATGCCGCGCAGCGTCACGGAGCACGAGCTTTTCATCGTGCGACGCGATCAGTCACGGCGCGTTGATCCGCGATGTCGCTGCTGCCGATGTTTTTGGCCGGATCAGGCCGGCAAGCATCGGCTCGCAGAGCGAAGTTGAGCTGGTTCCACCTGACCTGACAGTAGCTAGATCGTCGGTGCCGGTCAAGCAAAGATCGAAACTTGGCGCTTGTCCAACCGGCGTTCGCGCAAACCGCGATCGTCCGCGCGCGGGAAGCCGCTGGCGTACGGACTGTCCGTCGCGGGATCTGCGCGGCGGCGACTCCGCATGCGCGCCGACCGGTCAGCAGTCGGCGCTCCCGGCCGGGCGGTCCCGGCTTTGAACGCGGTCCGCCGGAGCGCGTGACGACCGACAAAGCGAAGCCGCCCGTCGCACGAGGCGGCGGGCGGCCCAGGACAGAAGGAAACTGTTTCGTGCACGATCGGAAACCGGCAGGGTCGAATGCAGCGGCCCTGGCCCGGATCGGCCCTAAACAGCGAGCACACTGTGCTCGAGCGCGGCTCGCAGCTTTTCGAGCGCCTTGTTCTGAATCTGGCGGACGCGCTCCTTCGTGACGCCGATCAGCTCTCCGACTTGCTCGAGCGTCTTGGCGCGCGTCGGCTCGCCGGGGATCGGCTCCTCGTCGAGGGCGAATCGTGCCCGAATCACCTGTTGCTCGACGGAACTGAGGTGCGTGGTGTTGCCGTTAAGGATGCCCTTGAGCTGATCGACACAGTCGAGCTCGACTCGATCGCGCTTGATATCGACCATGTCGCTCTTCTCAAGCGTGGGGTCGAACTCGGTCGGAAAGTATCCGCGATAACGGGTCGTTCGCACCGCAACCCGCGAAAAGCTCTTAAGAATCGCCCGGCACGCGTACGTGCTGAACTTGTATCCGCGCGCACAGTCGAACTTGTCCACGCTGCGCAGCAACGCGAGATTGCCTTCGCTGATGAGCTCAGAATGATCGACACCGGTGATCTTGGTGCGCTTCGCCATCGCCAGCACGAGCGGCATGTTGTTGCGGACAATCTCCGCGCGCGTCAGCAGCACCTCGTTCTCCCATTCCAGCAGCTCGCGTACCGCCTCGGCCGAGAGATCGGCGCCGCGAAAGTCGCGGAGAACGCGCATCACGCGATAGCGGCAGTAGTTATAGCGGAGGAACAACTGCACCTCGGCGCCCGGCGGAAGGCGCGTGGTGGAGGTAGACAGCAGATCGAGGCCGCTGTCGTCATTTCGACCGGCCGCCGGCGGCTTGTGCCGGACAATCTCGTCGATCGGGCGCGCGAATTCGCGCTCCGCGTTGGGATTCTGAAATCGGGCGTCGAAGATGCACTCAATCGGATCGCTAAGCCGTCGCTCCAGGAGCTTAACCTGAGCGCGAGAGAGGTCCGCGAGTACGTCGATCGAAGGCAACTTTGCTCTGGGCCGCATCTTACGATGCGAGACGACAACCGAATGCTCCGAAGCGAGCGACATGAGCTTCTCCCCTGTTCACTCTCCGGCGTCCTCACGCGGACGGCGCGCAAGCCACCCGTCTGCCGCAGGAACACGACAGCGCCGGAACGAGAACGACAATGCGTTCTCGAAATCGCACGACTACGTTAGAACACGGAACCGCTCGTCCGGACGCGGGGGGAGCCATCCCACGATGTTCACCGGACTACGGCGTTTGGGGGAGCCTTTACGTCGTGAAGTATAGCCAATGCGCAACTGTCGAGCAAGCGCAGGTCAAGCCTCGCTGCATTTTTTTTGATATGCGGACCCCGCCCTGCTATTCGTAACGCAACGCCTCGATCGGATCCAACGCCGCGGCCGCCCGGGCCGGGTACAACCCGAACGACACGCCGATCGCCGCCGACACGATAAAGCTCAGCAGAACACCCCACATCGGCACGATCGTCCGCCAACCGGCGTAGAGGCTCACGCCCTGCGCCAGCGCCACGCCGGCCACGATGCCGATGATTCCGCCGGCCACGCTCAAGATCAGCGTCTCGATCAGAAACTGCGCCGTGATGTGAATTCGCTTCGCGCCCAGCGCCCGGCGGATTCCGATCTCCCTCGTCCGCTCCGTCACGGAAGCGAGCATGATGTTCATGATCCCGATGCCGCCTACCAGCAACGAGATTCCCGCGATGCTCCCCAGGACGATCTGCCACGTTTGCTTTGTTCGAGCCGCCTGCTGGATCAGCTCCAGCGGAACCAGAATGCTGTAGTCCGTCGTCCGCCGTCCGTGCTCGAGCACGCGTTGCACCATGCCCGCGGTCTCCAGGACGCGGTCCTCGCTCTCCGCGTTCACATAAATGTCGCTGAACTCGACCTGCTTGAGCTCGCGTGAGCCGGCCGTGAACTTCGCCTGGAGATCGCCGTATCGCCGGTCCGCGCTGGACAGGGGAATGTACAGGTCGCGGTTGCTGTCGCGCGCGCCCAACCCCTTCGACGGCGTGCCGGCGGTGGTGATATCCGCAAGAACTCCCACCACGCGGTAGGGCACCAGACCGGTCGAACGGCTCGCGACCGTGATGGTCTGATCGAGCGGGTCCTCGACGCCGAACAGGCTGTGCGCCACGTCGGACCCGATCACACACACCTTTTCGGACCGCATGTCGTCCAATTCGGTCAGCGACCGACCGTACGCGATGTGCAGATGCACCACCTCGAAGAAATTGGTGGACACGCCCAGCACAAAGCCCTCGTACCGGCGACTCGCGCGGAGCATCGTGTTCGCGACCTCGCGCAATCGCACGATTCGCCGGACGTTCGGCAGCGCGGCGATGCGGTCCACGTCTGCCTGCGTGAGGCCGTAGCTTTTCAGGCGTGAAGTGCCCTCGCGGGCCTCCTGGTTGGCGGCTGGTTCGACGCTTCGAACGATGATGTTTTCGCTTCCGAGCAGGCGGATGCTCTCGAGCTGTTCGGCGGAAGCCCCTTCGCCGATGCTGAGCATGCAGATGACGGCGCCGACGCCGAAAATCACGCCCAGGGCGGTCAGCAGAGATCGAAGCTTGTGCGCGCGCAGGTCGTGCAGACCCAGCAGCACCAGTTCGCGCGAGAAGAGTGTGCGCAGCAGATCCATCGCCAGGCTCCTACGCGCGGCTGTCCCAGAGCGGCTCGGCCCGCCCGGCTGCGTGATTGTCGTAGCGCGCCATCACAAACAGCGCATCCGATAACCGATTCAGATAGCGAAGGACTTCCGGATTCACCGGCTCCAACGCCGCCAGGCGCAGCACGTCCCGTTCAGCCCTGCGGCAGACGCAGCGGGCCGCGTGCAGCGCCGCGGCCGCGGCGGTTCCGCCCGGCAGGATGAAGTTTTCGAGCGGCTCGAGCGATTCGCTGAGCGTGTCCATCAGGCGTTCGAGCGCGATGACGTGGCGCGCTTCGACGCGCGGAACGGGCATGCTCTGCTTGGCGGGCTCCGGGACGCAGAGATCGGATCCGGCGTGGAACAGCTCATTCTGGATGCGCTGAAGCTCGGGCATCAGGTCGGCCGCCGGGGTGCTGGCGAGCGCCACTCCGATGTGCGCGTTGAGCTCATCCACCGAACCGTACGCGTCGATGCGCGGGTGCGTCTTGGGCACGCGCGCCCCGTCGCCGAGTCCGGTCGAACCGTCGTCGCCGGTGCGGGTGTAGATGCGGGTCAGTCGCGGCACGCTGTCCTCCCGAGCAGCCCTTCGTCGGCGCGGCGCGGCGGGCCTGATAACGCGCGCCACGCTCAGCCGCGCGGCGAGAATCCGGCTCGCGGCGCGGCGATTTCGTAGGCTTGTCATTGTAGTCTGCCGGGCGCGCCGCCGCGTGTCATCCGAGGGGAGCGCCGGATTCACGTGCTGTGACGGAGGTGATACGTGGACAGCTGGAAACGCTCGTTTCTCGACAAGCTTCACCAGGCGCAGGCGCGATGCATCAAGCAGTTCGAGGCGGCGCTTCACGACGCGGTCGAGCCGGTGGTGGACGAGTTCACGGGCTTCTTGCGCGACAACGGCTTCCGCGTCAGCTCGCCGTTGAACGAGCAGGGCCGCCGCTCGTTCAAGTTCGAATTGGCCGAAAATGCCTATCTGTTGATGATCTTCCGCTTCTCCGGCGTCGGCGAGTTCGAGCTGCGCAGCGAAGTGTTCGTTCCGGGCCAGGAGCCGCAACTCAGCAAGACCGTCTGCCGCATCCCCGATGTGAATGAAGCGTGGGCACAGCGCCAGTTCCGCGAAGGTCTGGAATCGCTGGTCGCACAGCTCGCCGGCGAGTCGCGCGAAGTCGCCGAAGAGCTGGCGGCGGTCTAACGCGATCTCAGTCATGAAGCGGCGTCGCAGCCGAGCCGTTCGCGTGAGCGAGCAGTCCGCTTTCGCGGTTCAGACGCAACCGCCTTCTTGAGATCGCTCGTAGGACTCTGTCCGACGCGTCACGCGCCCGGTCCGGACGCGCCCATGCGGATCAATCGGGCGTCGGCGCCCCCATGCCGCTGCGGGCTTCCTCGATGATCCGGGTCATCTCGGCCAGAAACCGAGCCTTGCCGAAGCGCTGCATCGCCGACCACATCGTGCGCGGGCAGAACTGCATCGTTTCCGCCGTCCGAATCGCGCGGACCAGACACTCGGTGCTCGCCTGCCCGAAGAGCACGCCCGTCTGTCCGTCGAGGACTGTCTCGCACGCGCCTCCTTCGCCCAGCGCGATCACCGGGCAGCCGCGCGCCATCGCTTCCACCGGCACCAGCCCGAAATCCTCCACGCCCGGAAACAGCAGCCCGCGCGCCCGCTCGTAGTATTCGCTCACCGCGGCGTCGCGCTGATACCCCAGGTACTCCGCCCGGTCCGACGCATCCGCCGGCCGGAATCCGTCGCCAATCACCACCAGCCGCCGTCCCAGCGCCGAACACGCCGCCCGGGCCAGGTCCAGCCTCTTGTACGGCGCGTTATGCCCCACGAACAGGTAGAAATCTCCCCGCGGCCGCGCGCTCGGCGCAGTCGGCAGCTCCACCGGCGGATAGACCACCCGGCTCTCGCGTCCATAGCAGCGCCGAATCCGCTCCGCGATGAAGTTCGAGTTCGCCACGAACACATCCACGCGACGCGCCCCGGCCGCGTCCACGTGCCGCGCGATCGCCGCCGAGGCGTGAAACGCCGGCCGCAGGAGCGCCGGGATCGACCGCACGTATTCCGCGCGCAAGCGCTCGTCCCAGACGTATCGCATGGGCGAATGGCAATAGCAGATCAGCTTCGACCCCGGCGCAGGCCGCATCGCCTTTGCGACCGACGCGTCGGAGCACAGCACAACGCGCGCCGGCGGCAGTTGTGTGCGAGACGCGGCGAGCGCGAGCAGCGCCAGCAGGCGCGGATAGTGCCGTCGCGCGCCCGGCAGCCGGTCGATCCAGGACGCGCGCACGCCGCTCCAACGCCCGTCGGTGCCGATCGGGTCGTGCAGGAGCGTGTAGATCGGCGCTTCCGGGCACAGCTCGCGCAATGCTTCGAGCACTTTCTCGCCGCCGCGGTGGCGGACGAGCCAGTGATGCGTGAGCACGACGTCGGCCGGCGCTTCGGCGCCTGGCGGCGAGCGAAGGTTCATGTTCGGCATGCTAACGGCGCGTGCCAGCCGCGCGCCGCGCGTTTATCGGGCGGTCGGAAACTGCTCCAGTCTGTGCGACTTCGCGACGATCCACCCTGGACGCGACCTCGACTCGGCGTCCGCGCGCCGCGTCCGCCGCACCGCGCTTGAAAGGCCCGCCCCATGAACCCCGACATCCATTCGCTGGTTTCGGATTGGCTGGCGACCGCGGGCAAGCGTCCTTCGCGCGTGCTGGAAACTCCAGACGGGCAGCGATTCCTGCAACTTCGCATCGAGCAGGGAATTCTCCAGATGCTGCCCGACGGCCGGCCGGACGGGCTGCGCTACGGCGAGTTTGAATCGGCGCTCGAGTTCTTTCGTGCCGGCGCTCGCGCCGCACAACCCGAGCTGGATACCGCGTGGAGCGAGCTGTATCGCGAACTCCGGCAGCTCAACTATCGACGCGTGGCCGCGATGGAGCTCATGGGCGGGGAAGACGACGAAAGCGACCCTCCCGCGTCCGGGGACCAGGAATGGCTGCAACGCGCGCTGCGGGACACGCGCGCCTGCCTGGAGATTCTCGACCTGTTCGATTCCAGCCAGCGCTCCGAGGTCCACGGCGACTTGCTGCTGCGCGCCTCGCTGCTGCTGAACCAGGCGCGCCTCGCCTCGCGCGACGCCGTCCGCAGCGGCGACCCGGATGCCGCGATCGACTTCCTCGAGGACGGCCGCGAAGCGCTGCTCAGGCTGGCGATCGAATCCGGCGAAGACGAGGATGCCGCGTCCCGCGAACCAAGCGTGCAGTATCTCGAGCAGCTGGGCCGGCGGCTGCGCGAGCGCCACGGGCTTTCGCGCACTCTCCGCGAGCAGCTCGCGGACGCCGTCGAACACGAAGACTTCGAGTCAGCCGCTCGGCTGCGCGATCGCATGTCCAAGCGTCCCACGCCGTATGCCGAGTCGGACTGAGCGCCGATGCGGCTCAGTCGGGCGTCCGCCCGCTCTCGACCGGGCACGACAGGTCGGCCGACCAGTCACTGAAACTTCCGTAGTAGTTTCGCACGGGGCCGAACCCGGCTCGCTCCGCCGCCATCGCCGCCAGCGAGGACCGCCCGCCGCTCTCGCAATGCGCCACGATCGGACGCCCGCGCTCGAAGCCCGCGTCCTCCAGCAGTCGCGCCAGTTCCTGAGGCGACTTCAGCCGGCCGCGTTCGTCCAGCATCTGCGCGTGCGGCAGGTTGATGGCAGTCGGCAGGTGTCCTCCGCGCGGATTGTTGTGCCGGAGTTTGCCGACATACTCATCCGACGTGCGCGCGTCGAGCACCTGCGTTTCGCCGCGCTCGATGCTCGATCGAACCTCCGGGCGCATCGACAGCCCGATTACGCCGCGCCTCGACTCCTGCGGACGAAACGCGACCGCCCGCGCGAGCTCCCCGGCCCCCGACGCTACCGCGCTCGACTTCAACAACGGCCGGATCGCGGGAAAGCCTCCGTTCAGCACGCTCGCGGACGGATGCCCGAAGTGCTGAAGAATGAACCAGATTCGCGCCGCTTCGGTCATCCTGCCGTCGTCATAGATCACGACCGGCACGCGCCCATCGATGCCGGCCGACCCCAGCCGCTCGCGCCACCGCTCAACGTGCTCGAGGCTGCCGTCGATCGTATGGCTCTCCTTCTTCCACGCGGCCGCGTCGAGCCGGACCGCGCCGCCGATGTGCTCGCGCTCGAACGCGGCCGGGTCGCGCACGTCGATCAGCATCAGTCCGCCGCGCGCCGGACCATCGAGTCGTTCAACCAGCGTCTCCGGTTCGACCACTGGTCCGAGCGGCGCTCGCGCGGCCGACGCGCAGCCGGTCACCAGGAGCAGCGCCGCCAACAGTAACGCCGCGCACCCGGCCGCGCGGACGCGCGAGTCATGGAGCGAATCCAGCATCGCGAATGCTCTCCTTGCGAGGTTCTGTTGACACGCGTTGTTCGTGGGACGAACCGCTATCGCGCGTCGCGCTCGAACGTCAACGACGCCCAATAGCTGCGCCAGTCGGCGCCCGAGCCTTTGTCCGCCGGCGTCATGTGCACCGCCACGATCATCCAACGTCGCGCTGAACCGAGAACGAAGGCGACGCTTCCGTTTTCGTCGGTACGAGCGGAAAGGGCGGCCGGTCCCGAAGTCGGCGCCGACGCTGTTCCGTCTTCGGGCAGCGGCAGCGCTCGAACCAGAGCGCGTGCCAGCGGCTTTCCGTCGAACTCGAGCGCTACGGGCAGCGCATCGCTTGCGCGCAGCGCCATCGGCGAACGAAGCGGCGTCAGCTCGAGCATCAGCCCGGTGCGACGGTCGAATCCGGCCGCGTCATCCGAACCGACGCGTACGATCGCCTTTGCACAGCGCGAGTACTGCTCGGCCGTCCGGGCCTCGTCATCGCCGCGGCGGGCGCGAAGGTCGCGAATCGAGTCCAGCCCGACGTCTTCAAGGTATTTCTCGAACTCCGCCGGCGCGAGCGCGATCGACGCCGGCGTGTTCTCGTGAATGAGCAGATATGTGCCGGGCGCTTCCACGCGCAGCCGCCCGGCCGGCTCGTCGCCCGCTTCGCCGGCGATATTCCGCCACTGTCCGTCCGGCGCGAGCGCCGCGAAACGTACGATGCGTTCGACCTTTCGCGGCACGCCCTCGTTGGACGCCGGGTCGCCGACGCGCAGCGCGACCGGCACTTCCTGCTCGGGCGTTGGCCGAAACGTGTGCGGCAGAATCCAGAGGTCGTGCGCGGCTGCCACGCCGGTCAACGCGCACGCCAGCAGCAGAACGCCCAGGTTTCTCACGGGTCGCATCAAGTGCCCCATTCGAACGCCGCCGCGCGGCGAAGCGCGGATTGGCGCGGGACGCGCCGGTCGGAGATTCTATCGCGCCGCGCGGGCTTCCGGTCCGGACGCAGTTGGCCCCCGAGTCGCACGGCGGCCAAGGCGCCCAACGCGCGGCACCGCCACCCCGTCGCCCGCCGCTCCCGGCACGTTCTGAATTCAATCGCGTCCGTACGCTCCGAGCCGACGTGCTTGACCGACGCGACGCGGCCGACGTACGCTCGCCGCACGGATGCGCAGTTCGGCGGCGTCAGTTCGCGCCGTTCGGTCGCACAACCGGACGGGGCACGAGCGTGAACGACAGCGTCCGCGCGATCCTCCTGGGGCTGGTCGAAGCGGTCACCGAGTTTCTGCCGGTGTCCAGCACCGGGCACATGATCCTCGTGCTGCCCTGGATCGGCGTCGATCCCGAGCAGCCGCAGTGGCGCGTGTTCCTCTACCTCTCGCAACTCGGCGCAATCGCCGCCGTCATCGCCTATTTCTGGCGCGACCTGGCGCGCCGCGCCGCGGCGCTGCTGGCCGGAGGCTGGCGCGACCACCTGTTCACGAAGGTCACCGCGGCGATGGTCCCGACCGTCGCCATCGGACTGCTCGCCGACCCGCTGATTGAACGCTACGTCGAGAACGCGCGCACCGGACCGCCCGCGACCGCGGTCGGCTTGATCGTCGGAGCTCTGGCGATGCTGTACATCGACCGGCGGTTCCGCCGCGCCGGCGAGATGACGCTCGACAACGTGTCGATGCGGCAGGCCGTCGCGATCGGCTTTCTCCAGTGCATCAGCATCTGGCCGGGCGTGTCGAGGTCGGCCGCCAGCATTCTGGGCGGGATGACGCTCGGCCTGACGCCGCGCGTCGCCACGGAGTTCTCGTTCTACCTGGCGATTCCGACCATGGTGCTGGCCGGCGGGTGGCGGCTGTGGAAGCACCGCGGCGATCTCGACGCCGATGCGGTCGGCGTGCTGGCGATCGGCACGGCGGTCGCATTCGTCGCGGCCCTGGCCGTCGTCGCGCTGTTCTTGCGCTTTGTGCGCACGCGGCGGTTTACCCCGTTCGCGTATTACCGCATCGTGCTGGGCGCTCTGGTGCTCTCGGGCATCGCCAGCACGTAAGTCGGCTCGACCGCGGACCTGCCGCTTGCCGATTCATCCGAGACCGACGTACACTCGTTCCGAGTCCGAAGCCCCCGGGACGCTTCTGCGAAGAGAACATGACTTCCACGGCGCCGTCCGACGGCTATGAAGGCGTGATTCTGGCGGCCGGCATGGGCACGCGCATGTCGCCGTTTTCGGAGCACTATCCGAAGCCTCTGCTGCCGGTCGCGAACCGTCCGATGGTTTTTCACGAGCTGGAATACCTGCGCGAGCTGGGCGTGCGCCGCGTCTATGTCGTCATCGGACACCTCGGGCACGAGATCGTGCTGGGCGTGCAGAGAGGCGGCGATCCCGGTGTCGAAGTGCAATTCGTTCAGCAGCAGTCCTCGCTCGGAACCGCGCACGCGCTCATGCAGCTCGAGCAGCGCATCGAGCGCCCGTTCGTGATCCTGCTCGGCGACATCTACTTCGAAGCCGACGACTCCGTGAACCCGTTCGAACGGATGGCCGCCCAGCACGCACAGGGGTTTCTGGCCGTGCTGCGCGAACCGGACAAGCGGCTGCTGCAGCGCAATTTCGCGGTGCACTTCGAGTCCGACGGGCTGGTGACGCGCGTGGTGGAGAAGCCGCGCTTCCCACGCACAGAGTGGAAGGGCTGCGGCGTCTACGCGTTCGATCCGTCCGTCTTCGACGCGATCCGCCGAACGCCGCGCAGCGCCGCACGGGACGAATACGAGCTCACGGACGCCATCCAGATCTTCATGGATGACGGCGCCCGCGTCATCGCCCAGCCCATGATGCACGCCGACATCAACCTCACGTTCCCGTACGACCTGCTGCTGGCGAATCTCTCCAGCCTGCGCCGCACCGGGGCGGAAAACCTGGTTGCGCCGAGCGCTAAAGTTCACCCGCAGGCGCGCCTGCACGGCTGTGTGATCGGCCCCGGGGCGCAGGTCCTCGAGCCGATCGCCATGCGACACTGCCTCGTGTTTCCGGACGCGGTCGTATCTACAGTCGAAGGGGCCGACCGCGAGATCTTCACACAAGACCGTGTGGTCGATTGCCGGCACTGGATCGACAGCGAGGGGCGCGTCCGCTCCGGCGGCGCGCGTTCCCAGAAAACCGTGTGAACCGCGCATTCGCGAGCTAGAATCAGGAATTCAGCGCCGAGTCGCGCAGTCCTATTCGCCGAGGTCGTTCATGAATCTCAAGCCCCAGACGCCAACCGAACTCCTGCGCCGATCCGCTGCGCTCGCTGCTGCCGCGCTGGCCAGCGCCGGGTTCGTCTTCGCCGGTCCGCCGGCAGACCCCGCCAAGCTCGCCCCACGCGCTCAGAACGCCGCCGTCGCGCCGCCGGATTTCGCGGCCGCCCCGCGCGGCTACACCGCCGTCGTGTTCCTGAACCGCAGCGCGCTGCTCGTGCAGCCGATCGTGACGTTTCGCTATCCGTCGAGCGCCCCGGTGACCTGGCGGCACGCTGTCGCGCCCGGCTGCTGGGAGTCGCTGGTGGCCGAGTGCGGCGTGACAGAGATCGAGTTCGTCGGCGTCGTTCCGATCGACCTGGAGACGAGCATCGCCGGGCGGCAGGTGGATTTTGACGGCGCAGCGCTCCAGGCCGGCGACGACTTCGCCTGCGGCAGCCTGCTGGTCGTCGAAATCGCGGACGCGGGGTCGTCGGTGAACTTGTCGCTTCGCGTTTCGCCCAGCCTGTCCGGCAGCGACCCGGCTCCGGACACGTCGCCCGTGTCGCCCGGCTCGGGCACGTCGCTGCTGCTGCTCATGCCCGGATCGACCGTCGACGCCTCCGTGCAGGCCCGTATCTCGTGGGAGCTGCCGAACGGTCTGGTCTATGTCACGCGCTGGGACCTGAACGCTGCGTCCCCGCGGATCGGGTCGCTGGCCGAATGTCCCGTGGCGCGGATCGGCTGGGGAGACGTGACCGACTCGACCGCGGCCGGCGCGACGCTCGGCAGCACGCCCATCGCGGCGCCGGCGCCGCTGGCGTCGTCCGCCGGACTGTGCGAGCGGACGATTCGCTTCGGGGTTGCCGGCGACGCCGATCAGCCGTCGTCCGTTCGACTCTCCGCGGTCAGCGACCGGTCCGGATCGACACCGCGCGCCGGCGAGATCGACCTGTTCGCGAACCTCCGCGCACTGCTGAACGCGGAAGGCTTCGCGGGCAAGCTCTCCGGCTCGATCGCGTTCGAAAACCCGTTCCCGCGCGGCGAGTAGCGGCGAGGTCGATTCGCTCCATGCGCCGCGACCGTTCCAGCGCGGCCGTTCCCCGTAGCCCGGCGGCGTCGGTCCTGTGCCGACGACGACGATTCGGGCCGACAAGCGAAACGCAGCAACTCGACGATCCACGGGGTTCAGATCGCGCGCCCGGCCCGGCGGCGCGCCGCCGGCACGCGCGCAGAATCCGGCGGCAGACGCGCATGACTCGGTCCGAGCCGCGGGCCAGACCGCGCCTTCGCTCGCTCGCGTCTCCGAGCCGTGGACGGCCGGCGCACACGTCCCGCCCGTTCAGCTCCGAGCGCCAGCCGGGTACACTGCCGCCTCACACGAGCAAAGGGCGTTCACTGGCATGCACGAGTTGATCCGAACGCGTTTCGCGCCGTCCCCGACCGGCCATCTGCACATCGGCGGCGCACGAACGGCGCTCTTTAACTACCTGCTCGCGAAGCGCCTCGGCGGACGCTTCGTCCTGCGCATCGAGGACACCGACCAGTCCCGCAACGTGCCCGGCGCCGCCGAAAAGCTGATGGACGATCTGCGCTGGCTGGGCCTGCAATGGGACGAAGGCCCGCAGGTCGGCGGCGAATTCGGCCCCTATTTTCAGAGCGAGAGGCTCCAGGCCTACCAGCAGAACGCCCGCCGCCTGCTCGAGGAGGGCAAGGCCTACTACGCCACCGAGACGCGCGAGGAGCTCGACGCGATGCGCGCCGAGGCCATGAAGCGAACCGGCGGATTCCGCTACCGCCGCCCGGCGAATCCGCCCTCCGAGTCGCAGGCGCGCCAGGCGCGCGAGCAAGGCCGCCCGGTCGTGGTACGCCTGGCGATGCCCGAGCGCGACTTCATCGTGCGCGACCAGATTCTCGGCGACGTGCGCATCGCGCCGGAGGAGCTGAGCGACTTCGTTCTGCTCAAGCCCGACGGCTGGCCGACCTACCATTTTGCGGTGGTGGTGGACGACGAAGGCATGCGCTGCACGCACGTGCTCCGTGGGCAGGAGCACCTCATGAACACGCCCAACCATATGGCGCTCCAGGAGGCGCTCGGCTTTCGCGAGCCGGTCTACGCTCACCTCCCGATCATTCTGAATACCGACGGCTCGAAAATGAGCAAGCGCGAGAAGGACAAGAGCGTTCGCGCCGCGCTCCAGGCCGCGGTCGCCGCGCAGCGGATCTCCGAGGAACGCGCTCGCGCCGTCGCGTCGTGCGATGCCGACTTGTTCGCCGCGTGGCGCGGCGGCGACACGCAATTGCCGCCCGAGCCGCTCGAACGGCTGGCGCGGGAGATCGGCGTCATCGTGCCCGAGATCGAGATCCACGACTTCCGCCGTAGCGGATACCTGCCCGAGGTGATCGTCAATTTCATCGCCCTGCTTGGATGGTCGCCCGGCGACGACCGCGAAAAGATGACGCTCGCCGAGATGGCCGACGCGTTCAGCATCGACCGCATCGGGCGAACCAACGCGAAGTTCGACCGCGCCAAGCTGCTGAACTTCAATCTGGATGCGTGCGCGTCCGCGTCGATGGAGCGAAATCTCGCTGGCCTGACGGATTTTGTGCGGGTGAATCCGGATTCTGTTCTCCGGCAGGCCGATCCGGCTTGCTTCGAGTCGCTCATTCGGTGCTGCGCGGGATTCCGGACGTATCGCGATATCGAGTCGAAGGCCGGCTCGCTCTTCGTCGCCGATGACGCGCTGAGCTTCGACCCGGATGCGGTTCGCAAGAACCTGCTGAAATCCGACGGCGCCGGGTTGAAGGCGATTCGAGAGCTCCTGCCGCGCTTTCGGGAGCAGTCCGACTGGTCTCCCGAGGCGCTGGACGCTCTCGTTCGAAGCCACGCCGAGGCAACCGGTCAGGGGCTGGGCAAAATCGCGCAACCACTTCGCGTCGCGTTGACCGGCGGCGTCGTCAGCCCCACCATCTCTGATACGCTGCACCTGCTCGGGCGCGATCGAACGCTGGCACGACTGACGCGCGCCCTCGAGGTCGCACCGCAACTGGCCTGACGGGACAAGCCGATGACCCATCGAACGCTGTCGGCGCTCGCGCTCACGCTGCTCGCGACCGGGCTCGCTCCCGGCTGCGCCAGCAGCACGCTGGCCGGAAATTGGAATCTCGTGCGGGCCACGCCCAACCGCGAGATGTTCAGCATCGACGACGTGACCTTCACGCGCGACGGGAGGTTCACCGGCGCCACGACGATCGACGGACGCACGACGGCCGAGGAGGGCACGTACTTCTTCAACGGCTTCAAGATCGTGTTTCGCCCGATCGGCGGCGGGCAGCGCGAATTCAACGCCACGCTCCAGGTGAACACGCTGCGGATCATCGATGCGCAAAAACGCCAGGTCGTGCTGAAGCGGAGCTGATCCGTGAGCAACTCGCACGATGAGCCGATGCGCCGCCGTGTGATCTACAGCGGCCGCGTGCAGGGCGTCGGATTCCGCTACACCGCGCAACAGATCGCGGCCGGGTTTCGCGTGACCGGGTTCGTCCGCAATCTGCCGGACGGAACGGTGGAGCTGCTGGCGCAGGGAGCGGAACGAGACTTGACCGCGTTTCTGGACGCCGTTCGGGCGGCGATGCGTGGGAACATCCGCGACGCGCGCGAATCCGACGTGTCGATCCGCGTTGGCGAAGATCGGTTCCAGATTCTGCACTAAGCCCGCGCCGCGCAGATTCTCGCGCCGGCCGCGCGGCCGGACGGCAGGTCGGCAGGTCGGCCGAGCCGCCGCCTCGGAAAACGGCACGACCCGCCGCGACCGATCAGGGTCTACGACGGGTCGTGCGAGCATCGCGCGGCATGGCGTCGGTCACGCGATCCGACGCGCGCGCGAGCGACTTCAGCGGGCGCTGCGACGACGCAGCAGCCCGGCGCCCAGCGCCAGCAGCATCAGCGAAGAAGGCTCCGGGATCAGCTCGGCTGTGAACAGCCAGTCCTGATCACCGGGACCATCGATGCCATCGACCATCAGCCAGCCCCAACCGGAGATGCCGTCGAAGCCGCGGTGGCCGTTGTCGTCGTTCTCATCGCCGAGGCGGAAGTTGTACTCGCCGTTGCTCTTGCACGAGAGCTCGAAGATGTCGCCGGTGGGTGACTCGATCGAGCCCAGGTTCGAGCCGGACAGCGCGTCCGCCCACACGTCGTCGTCGCCCGGCACGGGGCCGACGCCGACGTCGTACAGGAAGCTGAACTCATAGACGCCGAGGTACGGGTCGGCGAAATAGCCGCCGCCCGAATCCCGGCCGCCGTACGCGTGACCGTAGATCGCAATGGTCTGCGCGTCGTAGTCGTAGTCCAGCTTCACGTCCGACGAGGGGTGATCGAAGTCGAAGGTGAAGATGTCGTGCCCGCCGGTCGCGTCATACAGCTCGTCCAGCCGAAGCCCGTATGGCGGCGGAACCGCGTTGCCGTCCGGGTGGTTGTGGAGCTGATACGTACCGGAAACGATGTCGGCGGCAAACGCGCCGCCGCTGAGCACGCCGGCAGACAAGGCCAGCGCGCACCCCCACCGCGGGGGTCTGAGATGGTTCATCTGTGGTCCTCCTCCGGGCCGCGTCTGGGAGTCGCGGCCGAACCGTGATTCGAGGATCGCATCCTAGGCTAAACGAGTTGTAAAGTCAATGTGATAACTTTTTTGCACTTAAGGACCAAGCGCGATGGGGCATTGTCACTTATCGGGCTTTGCCTGCACGCCGCCCACATTCGACGCTCAGGCCTGATAAAATCCGCCAAGCGCCCGCACGAATCGCGACGCGACCGTCGGTCGTCGCCCCCCAGTCCCGAATCCCCCCGCGATGCTCTGCCGCGCCCGTAAGCGGCCTCAGAATGGACGCGGCGCCCCTGCCGAGCCGCGCGCGTGAGCGAGCGGCCCTCGTCCGCAGTTCACGCAATCCGACTCGCTCGAGCCAACCACATTTCGCCCAGCGGCAATCCGCGCGTCAGGAGAATCGCAGTCCGCATCGGAACTCGAACCCGACGCGCTGTCACGCCGACTAGCCATGTGCGATGCGAACGCGAAACGGGCGGGTGAATGGGTCGGCCGAGCTTCCGGCGGCGATCCCACGGGCGGGCGAGCGCGTTCGCGGGTTGAGCGGAGCCCGCTCCGGATAAATGCGACGGGCGTCCCCATCGGGACGCCCGCACGGTTCTTCATCGGACGAGTCGCGCGCCGAATCAGCCGCGGCGTGCCATCGCCGCCAGCCCGATCAGGCCCAGCAGCGCGATCGACGCGGGTTCCGGCACGATGATCGTGCGAACCTGGCAGAGGTAGTCGAAGATCAGCGGGTTGTCCGGATCGCCGATCTCGCCCTGACCGGTCCAGTCGGCGTTGATTTCGCCGATGGCGGACCGGCCGAAATCGATCGTGCCGTTCGATGTGCTGGTGACATACTGCGGCGACGTGAGCCCGAAACCGCTCAGGTCCGCTTCGAATTCGATCACGTAGGTGTCGGTGATCGAGAAGTGCCGCACGCCGTCGGCGTCCCACGTCGTGCCGGTGGACAACGCCGGGAGCGTCGAGATCGTGATGTTGCCGGTGCTCACGTCACCCGGCAGAAGGATCGGGTCCACCTGCTGATAGTACGAAACGAACGACGCCTGCCCGGCGTCCGCGTCGACTGCGATCGTGAACTGGGTGGTGGTGATTTCGGCCGAGCGGTCGCCGTCGCCGAAATTCACGGCGAAGAAGCTGGCCTCGTCGGGGTTGTTCACCGCGTCGTAATTCACCACCGCCGCCCACGCCGAACTGACCGGCAACACGCACGCCGCCAGCCCGCCCACGACGATGGCCGTCCGGCCGCGGCTCGCCCGCACGGAGTTTTTCAGGTTCGTTTTGAACACGACGACCTCCTCGTTAGGGTGGTTGCCAGATTCGCCGGGCGCGGATGTACGCGCCGCACACCGGGATTCTCGGGATCGCGCTGCCCTCAGCCCGCCACGCCCACACGCAACCAACGATGGGGAAGCTATGCCCGCAGCAGCGACATTTCAAGGGCGCGACGCTTCGCTCGCGTTCCGCTCGCCGCCGAAACAACGCCGGAATGAGTCCGACGCGCGCAACACGGGCGACACCCGTCGCAAGGCACACGACAAAGACGCCCGGCGCTTCGCTTCCCTGTCCCCTTTTTAGATCGCCAGGTTCGACCACCGTGGCGGCGCGTCGCCGCGCGGCGACGTCAATCGCCCGTCCGCCGGCGGCCTGAGACGGATCGTCAGCGGACCGGACGAACGCCCATCCCGCAGCTTGAGCACCGTTACCTGCACGGCCGGCGAATCCCACGGGCGCGGCTGGGCATCGCAGCGCAACCGCGTGGCCGCGAAGGACGCGTCCGCGCCATGGTCGGACCGCAGGATCAGTCCCAGCCCGCCGCCGCGCTCGGCCGCGAGCTGCAACCGCCGCGAAATATACGAACTAAGCCCCGGCAACGGAGCAATCACCGCCGCCACCGATCGGCAGCGCAGCGCCTGCTCGCATGCCCAGAGCGCCTCCACCGAACGCCGGGGACGCACAACGACCAGCCGCTCCATCCTCACGCCCAGGCTTGCCGCCGCCGGCGGGTAAAAATCTCCCGGTTGATCCAGGTACAGCAGCCATTGCCCACGCGGAGCGAATACGCCGGAGCCCGCCGTCTCCATCGCGCGCCGCGCGAGCAGCAACGCCAGCGTTCGCGCCGGCGCGAACGTGTCCGGGGTCAGCAGCTCGTGAATCGCGCCGCGCGCCAGCCCGCCGCCCAGCGCCGCGTCGAGCGGCTCAAACCCGGTGGGACACAGCCCGACGTTCGGGCGCTGTGTCTCACGGAGACGCCGAACCTGCGACGCCAGCTCGGCCAGGCGCTGCGAACGGATCTGCAACTCATCGTTCACGACTCGCAACGAATCCGCCCTTCGCGCTACGGCCACGGCGCGTGTCACCGCGCTCCGACCGTCCTTCGGTCACGCTTCCCGTCGCCCGTCGCCCGTCGCCCGTCGCCCGTCGCCCGGTCGCCCCAATCATTCGCGTCATTCGCGTCAACCTCGCGCCGGACCACCGCCGCCACCCACCCGAAGGCAATGAAGGCGGGGGCTTCTTTCCCCTCCGGCGCGAGGGTTGGCGAGACCGAATCGCCGCAGCGAAGGACGCTGCGGGCAAACTGAATCTGCTGAGCGGCGCTGCTCTCCAAGCGATGAGGAGCGCTCCGTCAAAGAGCCGGCTGACGCAGCACG
>CAZKJT010000023.1:26852-58866 GCA_964553225.1 uncultured Planctomycetales bacterium
CGGCACGCGGCACGCGGCACGCGGCACGCGGCACGCGGCACGCGGCACGCGGCACGCGGCACAGCAATTCGCGGCCAGTATGCCGCTCCAGATGGCCCGGACGCTTTGCCGCAAAGGCCTCCGCGGTGATAGAGAAAGTATACCTAACAAAATACGAATATCAAGAGGATTTACGCCGGTAAAGCCGGCGCAGTCCGCGCCCGGACCGGTTTCCAAAAAGCCGCTGCGTGTGAACTGCGGAAAAGGAACGCTAGCTCACGTTCGCGGCTCGGCTGGGACGCCGCGTCAAACTGAAACCGCTCGAGGAGTGAGCCGGAAGCGAACCGTGGTGATTCTTCGCGATCCGTGAGCGAGCCCCACCCACGGACTCACGGTGGACCCGATGACGTCGTGCGGGTCGGCGTGCGCAGCGACGGGTGCGGGCGCGGACTCAATGGGTCCGGCTCAGCGCTCCGCGGTCGCAACGAACGGCACGCTGAAGCGGCCCGCCGGTCCGTCGGCCGACACCGTGCCGGTGACGTCGTAGACGCCGATCGGAAGATTCGGCACATTCAGTGTGACGGACACCACAGTTCGACCGCGCTTCAGGGCGTCGAACACGCGATCGAAGAACGTCTCGACGGTGCCGTCGGTGATGGTGGGTCCGGTGAGCGCGATGAACGCGCCGCCCGTGCGCGAGGCGACGTCGTTCAGCTCGGCAAAGTCCAAGGCGGCCCCGAGGCCGACCGCGTAGACCGGCCCGCCGCGGACCGTCATACAGGCGACGAGATCTTCGGCCGAGACGGAGCCCGATTCATTGTCCTCGCCGTCGGTCAGCAGCACGAGCGCGCCCGGCGACGGATCGACTTCCGCGAGTTTTTCCCCGCACGCGTCATTCGCAGCCGATCGCCACAGCGGCGTGCCGCCCGATTGCGTAAGCCGATCCAGCGCCGCGAGCAGGTTGGCGACGTTGTTCGTCCAGTCCTCGAGCAGACGCGACGCCTCGAAGCCTGCATCGGTCCCCGCGCCGAAGTCCAGCACGCAGACGCGGTCTTCCTGCATCAGCCGTCGGATGAAGGCCTCTCCGCCGGCGCGACGGCCGGCGGCCTCGTCGGAATCGATCGAACCGGAGCTGTCGAAGTCGAGCACCGCCCGAACATCCGCGCCGCCGATGAGATCGGTCGCCTGCACGACGCCGCCTGTCTCCGTCACGATGCCGTCGTTGCGGCGCGTCAGACGGCAATCGGTCACCGCGAAGTCGGCCGGCGAGAACTCCGAGAGAATCAACTCCCCTGCGCCGGACCGCAGCAGCAGCGAAATCGTCAGCTCGACCGTCGCGTCGGTGGTTACCGCGGTCGCGCCGACCACGTCGGCCGACGCGATGCGGATCGGCCGCACCAGCACGAATGCATCGTCCGACGCGAACTCGCCGCTCGCCAGCGTCGCCGTGAGGCGGAACGTCAGCAGCGTCGGCCGGGTCACCTGGGGCGCGAGGAACGCCGCGATGGCGGAATTCGGCGTGCTCAGATTGAAATCGATCGGGCTCGAGTCCGTGCGCGTCCACACGAACGAGAGTGACCCGGCTTGAGCGCCGTCGCTGTCGCCACGCACGCGCGTAGCGGTCGCATCCAGCAGAACCAGCTCGCCCGGCGCGACCGTAGCCGCGCCCGACAAACGCACCTGGATGCGCGTTCCGAGCCCGGCGTCGCCGGGCGGACCGACGATCCCCGGCTCGCCGGACTCGCCCGGCTCGCCGGCCGGACCCGCCAATCCGATTTCGCCATCCGGACCGGGCGGTCCGAGCGGGCCACGCAGGCCGGGTTGTCCCGTCGCGCCGCGCTCCGCCACAGAGGCGTCCCCGTCGCCGCTCTGCGGGCAACCCGCGGCAGCCGACAGCAGCAGCGCCACCGCGAGGATTCCGCACCGCGAAGCGAGGCTGCGCATGGATCACTCCGGAACGACGAGAACCAGCACGGAGTCCGAGGCGGTCTCGCCCTGGGCGTCGGTCGCCACGAGCCGGAATTCGAGCAGGTACGAATCCGGCGTTGCCGGCACCGTGAAGCTTGGTGAGAGGAGCGTTGCGTCGTTGAGCGTCACGATCCGCCCGGAGCGATCGACCTGTCGCCAGGAGAATGTCAGCGTCGTGGGCGTGGCGCCGGGCTGATACACGATGGTGGAACCGTCGAGTACGACTTGGTCGCCGGGATGGACCGTGGTCGCCCCGCCGGCCTGAGCGCGGAACGATTGGCCGATGCCGGACGGACCCTCGGGCCCGGGCGGACCGGGCTGGCCCGGCGGGCCGTCAGGACCAGCGGGGCCCGGCTCTCCGGCCGCGCCGGGCGGACCCTGGGCGCCTTGCGGGCCTTGCGGACCCTGGAGCGCCTGTCCGTCATCGGGCGCGTCGAGCGCGCTGTCTCCGCCTGGGTTCTCGGACGGACAGCCGGCGAGCAGGAGCAGCGCCGTCGCCGCTACGCCGAAATGCGCACGAGCGAGCATCGATGGTCCTTTTGGATGGTTACAGTAAGACGCAGTGTACCTAGGCAAGTCCGACGAGTCAACGCGGATTCGCGTCGCGCGCCATCCGGCGCTGCGTCTTTCAGGCCGTCGCGGCCACGTCGCGCAACCAGGCGCCGAGCGGCGTCGTGGGGGGATCGACGAAGACGAGGGAACTGCTGTCGGTCGAGGCGGTGGGCATCTCGCCGATCCGTTCGACGAAACCGTAGGAGCTTTCGTCCGACGTGAGAAGCTGGAAATCGCCCGGCATCGGCTCGCGCAGCGCAACGTGCATCGACGCGCCGTTCCGCGACGCATCGGCCGGCAGCACGAACCAGGGAATGGCGGGGATCTTCGCCGCCAGCGGTTCGAGCCACTCCAGCCAGATCAAGGCCTGCGCGGCGCTGGACACGTTCGCGATCATGGGGCAACTGATCGCCAGGTTCGACGCGAGCGACGCGTTGCCCTTCCAGCGCTGCCCGCGCCGCACAAGCGTCCCGAACCAGATGGCCGGGTCGAGCTTGCCGTCCGGCGAAAACGACTTGAACCACACCGACGCGTCCACGCCCCCTGACTGGCTGCGGAGCGCCGCGGCCCGGTCCTGCACATCCGGCGGACGCAGCGGCAGCCGCCTCTTGGCGTACAGTCGGTAGAAATCGCCCCCGGCCCCGAGGCGATTCAACTCCGCATGGGCGGCGTCGAACGCCTCGAACAGCGCCATGGCGCTCGCGAGGCGTTCGGTCAGGTTCTCTCCCAGCGCGTCCGGCGAGGCGATCACGAAAAAGCTGAACGGAAACACGCGACCGACCGTGTCGCGGCTGTCCCACACGCTGGCGACGGCGATCTCGCGCAACCCCGGCAGCCGTAGGAACAGGCGCGACGGGCGCGTGCTTCCGGCGCCGGACTTGCTCATGGCGTTGACCCAGGCCAGCCTTCCCGCGTCCATCCACTGCGAGAAGGCGGTCGGCGCGCCGGGCGACAGCTCCAGACGGCGGTACTCGGCGTACATGGGCAACTTGCCGTATGCGCGCAGCGGAGCGTCGCCCTTGGCGGGCTCGCCCCCGAACAGCTTGCCGAGTAAGTCGCCGACGCCCATCGAATCACCTCGGAGATCGCGTTCGCCCAGCTCGCGCGCCGGTCAGGGACGCGCGGCGAAATACCGCTCGGCTTTCTCCATGCGCGGCGGCGCGCCGGGCGTCCGGAACGGCTCGATCAGGCCCGGGAACGGCCGACCCGAATCCGCCAGGACGAAGGCGAGAATGAACGCGCCCTTGCGCTGCGCGCCGTCCGCCTCGAACACGTCGAACTCGACCGTGTTCTGCCAGACGCCGCCGCCCATGTCACGCGTTCCGCCGCCGCCCAGCAGCGAGAGAATCGAGTATTGGCCGCTAGGCAGCGCGCGGGTCTGCTCCTCCGGATTGCGCGTGCTGGCGTTCTGATTGCGGCTGAACAGCGTGAGTTGCCCTTCGCCGCCGGCCGTCGCGACATCGAGGTTGCCGCGAATGCTCTGCGGATCGCCGGCGCGCAGCGAGTCTTGCGCGGTGAACAGGTCGAATTCCCGCTCGATGCCGACGCCGGGCGTTCCCACGGCGCTCAGCGGCAGCCGGACGCGGAGCTTGTTGTACACGTTCGAGACGTTCACCAGCCCGGACGAGTCGGGCACGCGCAGCACATTCACCTCGACCGTGACCGGCTTCGGGCGGCCGCCCAGCAGCGCCGGATCCGTCGAACCCCACAGGAAGTTGGCCCACTCCTCGCACTTGGCGAGCGTTCGGCGGGCCGCCTCCCCGTCGGCCATGCGATCGAGCAGCCCGCTGTAGCTGCGCTTGAATTCGAGCGCTTTCTTCAGCAGTTCGCCAAGCTGCTGCGGCGGGATGCCGCCGGACGGTCCGAGCGGAAACTGCCCGGCATTCTGCGCGAAAATCTGCGCCAGTTGCGTCGCCAGGTCGAAGGCGAACAGCGTGTCGCCATACTCCGCCAGGTCCACGATGGGCGCGATCAGCGGGAAGTCGGTGTTGATCGGCTGGTTGCGAACGACCTCTTCGCGCAGCGCCGCCGATCGCGCCGTGCCCGAAGCGAGGCCGCCCACGTAGGACCGCCATGCCTGAACGAGCTGACCGGCCGGCCCGGTCTCGCCCGAGTCGGCGGCGCGCAGCGCCTGGAACGCGTCGCTGTAGCGCATCGGAAGCGCCTGGTCGGCCGACAGGCGGCTGCGAAGCACGCGGCTGATGCGGCTGTTCACCGCCTTGTCGGCGTCCGAGCGAGGGTCGAGATCGCGATTGAAGATGACGCCTTCGCGGAGCACCGATTGCAGTCGGGCCGAGAACGCCGATTCGTACGGCGCGTTTCGCGCCGTGAGCGAACCGACAAAGTCATTCCAGCTTAGTTGTCCGCTGCGGGCACGGTCCAGCAGCGTGAGCGTGTCGGCGTCGAGCAGTCGCTTCGGGTCGTCCACCAGCGCGGACCAGTCGGAGAAGTACCGCGCGACGTAGTCATCGGCCGCCTCGCCCAGCGCGGTCTTGACCGCGTCCGATCGCTCGACGCGCTGCAGCTCCTTCAGCACGGCTTCCAGCGTTCGCAACGTCCCGATGAGCTGGTCGCGCGTGTGATACTTGCGAAGCAACTGGTTGCTTTCTTTCGGCGTATCGTCTTCGAGCGCCAGCGCGTCGGCGTCGCCCGGATCCGCCGGCGGAGGCTGGGCCGGCTTCTCCGGCTCGCCGCCGAGCGAAAACGGATCGTCCTCTTCCGGCTTCGGCTCCGGCTTCGGTTCGGGTTTCGGCTGCGGCGTGGCCACCGGCTTGGGCGCCGGCGGCGGCGCGCCGTTGAAGACGTGGCGGACGAACGGCAGGTCGGCATCGTCGTCGTAGCCCGGCATCAGGCGCGCCAATCCGGCGAGCGCGGGCGCCTTGCGGGTCTCCTCGGCCTTGGCGGCCATGCGGGCCAGCAGCGCGTCGACGTTGGTCTGCGTCTGGGCCGTGACCATCGTCTCGCACAGTCCATAGAGATCCTGCGGCCGCCAGAACGGGCGCTCCTTGAGTCGCGAGGCGTTGGCGATCACGTCGTCGCGGGCGAAGCTGCCCTGTTTCAGACCTTCGTTCACGTCGGTCAGCCACCGTGCGATCTGCGGCACGCCGCCGACCTTTGTGTTGACGCCGCCCAGCAGCCCCGGCCAGTTGCGCAGGTCGTTCAGTTGCGATTCAAGGTCGTTCGTCTCCGTGACGAGCGTGCGCAGCTCGAGCAGATAGGTCTTCAGCGCCGAGTCGGTTCCGAAGGCGTTCGGGCTGATGCGGACGAGCGAACGCCCCTCGGTCAGCGGATTACCCGCCTGCGATTCGACGATCTCGATCAGCCCCTGTTCGCGAAGCTCGTCGATCGGCTCCCGGCTTTCGGCGATGCGCATTTCCGTTCGGAGCCGGGCGATGTCCGCGTCCACGATCTTGCGCAACCGCGTGTTCGCCTCGCCCAGCGCGGCGTAGACGTCGCGGACCAGGGTGCCGTCGCGATTCGGCGCCACGTCGCTGAGCGACTTTTCGATCGGGGCGAAGTCCTTGCGCCACTCGGCCTCCAGCGCGTCGGCAACCTGCTTCAGCCGGATAATCACGTGTTCCTTCGTCTCGGGCGGGTTGCTGCCCTGGAGGAACAGAACCAGGTCGCGAAAACTCTCGTACAAGCTGCCGGGGACCGGTTCGCGATCGGTCTTGCCCAGCTCTTCGGCGCCGGCCGCGATCTTCTTGTATTCGTCAACCGCCTTCGCATACGGCTCGCCCGAGCCGGCCAGCGGTTCGCGCAGGGCCAGAACCGCGTCGTATCGCTGCCGAAGCGCGCCGACCTTCGCGGCGAAGTCGCGGTAGTAGCGCACCCAGTCGTTGGCCGCTGGCGAGTCCATGCGCACGCGGCTCTGCCAGCCGGAGCCCATCTGCTCGATCGCGGCAATGATGGCCTGCGTGGCCTTTTCGCCGTCGAAGCCGGCGGCCGACGACACCACCTCGCGGCCGAACGAACGCGTTTCGCGTCCGAGGGACAGCAGCGCGCGTTCGACCTGCGTCTTGGCGCCGGCGATGACTTCCGGCTTCGCACCGAGGTAGACCAGGATTTTCTCGAGTTCGCCGGCGCGCTGCGTGGCTTCCTGGGGATCGAGCGCCGACAGGTCGTGCTGCTGGACGGCCTCGCCATACCACTTCGTGTACACGAGCAGCGCTTCGAGCATGGCCTGACGCTGCGCGGGGTCGATCGTGGCCTCGGGGGTGACGGCAGAGAATCGCGCCGCCGCCTCGTTCAGAATCGGCCGCAGGATGCACTTGGCGACGTACCCGGAGTGAATCTGAGCGACGGCGCTTTGCGGGACGCTGGTGCGTGCGCCGATGTACAGCATCGTCGCATAGAGCTGCGCAGCGGCGCCGTCGTAGCTGCGAATGTGCTCTGAGAGCGCCGCTGCGACGTTCACGCTGGCTTCCAGCTCGGCGAAACTGGCGTCGTTGCTGGTGATCTTGGCGCTGGCCTTGGCGCAGTCCTCGCGCGGCTTGTCGATCAGCACGCGCGTCTTGGTCCAGCCTAGCAGGAAGAACAGCACCATCAGCCCCAGCATCGCCCCGGAGCCCCACCAGACCATGCGGCGCATGCGGCGATTGAGCGTTACGTGCTTGGCCGAGCGGAACACCAGGCCGTGCTCGGGGAAGACCTTCTTGGCGTACACGTCGTGGATGAAGAACGACTTTCCCTCGACCGCCTTCGGGGCGCGCTCGTGCAACACCAGACCCGGGCGCGTGCGGGCGAACACGTCGAAGATCGGCGCGCCTTCCTGCACGGCCGAGGCGAAGTAAAAGCCCCGGAAGAACGGCGGCTCAAGCAGCGGGCTCTTCTGAAAGATGGTCGAGACGTAGTCGTTCAGCGGCGTTCCAAGCTGCTTGAACCCCTCGGGGAACGTCACGATCATGCCAAGCTCTTCGTCGGTCGCCTTGCGCTGCAGGTAGCGCATGGCCCAGTCGCGCAGCCGCCGGTAGACGAGCTGGAACGCTTCGGGGAAGCCGGCCGGGTCGTACGGCTCCTGGAACTCGCCCGGGCGCGACCAGCCGAACATCTGGTTGCGCTGCTGGAGATCGACGCGGATCTCCTCGAAGAACTCGGAGAACCCGCCCACCAGGTCCATCTTGGTGACCAGGATGAACGTGGGGAAGCGCACGCCGAGCTGCTGGTGAAGCTGACGCAGACGCTCGCGCAGCACGGCCGCTTTCTGGGCGCGTTCGTCAGCGTTGTCGCGCAGGAGCTTGTCGGCCGGCAGCGCGATGATGACGCCGTTGACCGGGCAGCGCGGGCGGTTGCGCTTCAGAAGCTTGAGGAAGTACTCCCATTCGACCTTGTCGGTCGTGCCTTCTTCCTGGAAGGCGATTCGGCCGGCGGTGTCGAGGATGACGGCCTCGTTGGTGAACCACCAGTTGTAGTTGCGGGTGCCGCCGAAGCCGGGCACTTCGTCCTTTCCGAGCGGGAAGTCGAGGCCGGAGTGGATCAGGCTGGCGGTCTTGCCGCAGCCCGGCTCGCCCATGAGGACGAACCACGGCAGCTTGTAGACGCTCAGGCCGTTACCGCGCAGTTCGTTGAGCTTGTTGCGAAACTTTTCGCGGTAGATTTGTTCCTGCTCGGCGACGTCGCCGCGGGTGGGGCCTTGCGATTCGAGCGCGCCGGAGAGCGCGGTGGTTTTCTTGCCCATCAGCAGGCGGCGGATTCCCCAGATGACGAGGAACAGCACCACGCCGATGCCGACGACGATCAGGATCCAGAACTTGCCTTCGCGGGTCTTGAGGATCGGCAGCAGCCAGTAGACCACCGAGGCCAGCCCGCTGAACCCGCACACCGCCAGAATGAGCATGAGCGCGGGCGGCAGGTTGAAGAACTTCATCAGGACTTGGTTCAGGTTCATGATGCACCACCTGGCGAATCAGGATCGGACCGGCGGACCGCGGCGGCTCAGCCGGCGGCCGGTTGCGACGTCGGGACGGCGGCGGCCTTGGCGTTCTGGCTGACCGCGTCGACCATCCCGTTCCACAGAACGCCCGTGCCGACCATGTAGATCATCACGGCCATGACCGCGCCGATGAACACGTACAGCAGGCGCATGACCGGCTCGTAGTTGGGGTCCATCGAGACGGTGTGGTCGTCGGATTCGGGAAAAAGCTCTTTCGTGCGGGTCTGCGCATAGGCCGGGAGCTTGCTGAAGATGTGGGCCTTGTATTCTCGCCACGCGTCCAGATCGAGGGCGTACTTGCCCTTGAACCCGGTCTGCAGGGCGACGTAGTAGACCATCACGATCTCGACCTTGGAGCGCATGTCGTGGCGCTCGTGCCGCTCGGCGGTCTCGAGCTCTTTCAGGGCTTCGTCGCAACTGGAGTAGAAGTTCTCGCCGCCCAGGGCCTGCGCATGCCCCAGCAGCGCCACTTCGAGGCACTCGTTCGACCATTCCTGGCGATAGGGCCAGTTGCAGTTGAGGATCATGACCTCGTCGATCAGGTAGACGAGCGGGATTCGGGCGCGGGTCCACGCTTCCCACAGGCCCGGCTCGCTGTGACTGCGCTGATCGAGGTCATTGAGCAGCGCCAGCACTTCGGCGCGCGTGTCGTCATAGGAGACGGCGTCGCCGTCGTCCACCCGACGCTGAAACGCCACCAGGTAGAGCACGACCTCGACGGCGAGGTCGTAAACCGAAAGCGTCACCATGCGTACTCCCAGGCGTCGTCAGCGGCTACTTGATCTTGATGACGAACAGCGAGATGCGCATCCCGCTGAGCTTGGGCAGATCCTGCGGCGGCATCTGGATCATGATGCCGCGCTCGCGCTCGCAGTGCTCCCAGTAGGGCGGCGTGCGCGCGATCCGGAAGTAGTGCTGGTCCGAACTCTTCGGCAGGTTCGGGACCGTGCCGGCGTTCTTGAATTCGAGGCCCGGCAAGCGGCGGCGGTACACCTCGGTCGCGTCCCGCGGCGAAGCCAGGCGGAAGTTGATCGTGTTGAACAACGCCCGGATGTCGTCCACCTGCATCGGCGAGCGAATGCCCAGGAACATCTCGTGATTCGGCGTGAACCACTCGTAGTCCAGCTCGACCTGGAAGCCGCCCTGGATCTCCGAGAACACGCGCTCGACGTAGTCTTTCGGCAGCATCGCGTTGACCAGCACCCGCAGGTACTTGATCAGCTCGTCCAGCACCGGACCCGGATCGGCGTGGTCGTACGCCGGAAGCTCGCGCGGGCGGCGAAGGTCGTCCCACAGAGCCACCTTGCCGATCGCATCGCACAACGACATGTATAACGTGTGCGGATGCAGCTCCGGAGAAGAGGCCAGCGCGCCGAAGCGAACCGTCAGCTCGCTGAGCGCGTGCAGCTTCACCAGTTGTTCCACGTCGCCCGGAGAACCGGTCGCGAACGTCAGGCCGCGCTCCGACGCGTCTCCGCCGAGCTGTTCGCACCGCGCGCGAATGTCGTTCCAGAGCACGTCGACCGCGGCGCACAGCGGCGGCCACGCCCGCATGCGCAGCAGCGGCGGAATGGCATTGCGGAGCAGCGTCGGACCGGCCGCGCTGCGCTCGATGCGCCCCAGCGGAACGCATTCGAAGCCGGTCTGGTCCTCCGCGCCGACGAAGATCGCTCCGCGCATGCGGCGCACTTCGATCGGCTGCGGGTTCTCGCCCGTGTTCTCGTCGTATCGCTCGGCCAGGTCAATCGAATAGCGCGGCGAGCGCCCGTCCAGCTCCTCGCCCGGATTGACCACGTTGGCACGGACCGTCTGAAGCTGCGGCACGCCCAGGAACACCGGCATCGGACCGGAATGCTGATCGAACACCTTCTTGAAGTCGCGCGGATCGATCGTGCAGTTTTCCGGGGCCTTCACCAGCGTCCCGTCGCGCAGCAGCAACTCGCAGCCGCGCACCTCGATCACGTGGTTCTCGACCGCTTCGGTCGCCAGGTCCAGCGAGACGAAGCCGAACCCATACGGATGGATCGCCGCGACCGTGCCGGCCCGGGCGCTGTCCACCTGTCGAAAGGCCGCCTGAAGGTGATGCGGCCTCAGAAACTGCCCTTCAGACCAGTGAACCTCGGGCCAGAATTTCATGTCGTCTTCCCGATCCTTCCCGTCGAGCGCCGGCCGCGCAACCGACTCGCGGCTCGATCAATCGCAGTTGGAGCACTCGATGCGGTCGCGTCCCACGCGCACTTCCAGCACCTTCGGCCCGAACGCCCCCGGCGGGCGAATGATCAGCGGCGCCGTCCGCGAATCGCCGCTTCGCTCCTTGAACCAGCCGTAGATCGCGATGCACGCGTCGCCGTTGCCCGGCTGCGGATGCTCGACCTTCACCTCGGTCACCCGGGCGCCGTCCGAGCGGTACCGCGCCCCGACCAGCGCGTCGCCCACGCGATTGTCCCGTCCGCGCAGCCGCTCGATGTCCGGACGCAGCGAGTAAATCTGCGCCGGCGGCAGCGACGGAAGCTGCGGATCGTTGTTCATGCGGAACTTGAACCACTCGTCCGAACGGAGCCGCCCGTCGGTCACCTGCGGGTACTTGCCCGTCTCCTCGGACGTCATCACCACGATGTCCACCGGAAGCTGGTCGCCCGAAGGTTTGCCCTCGGATGCGTTGATGACGTCTTCGACCTCCAGACGCACCGTGTACTTGCCGCCACAGCCGATTCCCGCCGGAGCGATCGCGATCACGGCGAGCAGGACGATTCCCAAGCGACGCATGGATGTTCCTCCGATGACGCGCACGTTTTTTCGTTCCGGGGCGCCGCAACTGCGGCAGTACTTGGATGTTCGCGGCCACCCGGGCCGCCGCGGCGAACTGCGGGTGCTCTCGGCGCGGCCGACCGCACCGCCGCTAGTATCACGCGCTGACCGCCAAAAGCAAGCCGCGCCCGACAGGTCGCCACGCCGCAGCGCCGGATTTGTGCGCATCGGCGCGCACCCGGCGCGGGTCCGTTGAAACGCGCCGAGCCGCGCCGTACCATCGCCCCGTTGCCCGGGCGTTCGCCGAAATGTGAACGGAGCGCGCCCTCCGGCGACGCGTGCCGGACGCGTACTTCGGCTGCCGCCGGTGAGTTCGCATGCCCAAGCGTCACCTCGTCACTGCCGCGCTGCCCTATTCGAATAACCGGCTGCACGTGGGGCACGTGGCCGGCGCGTATCTGCCGGCCGATACCTACGTGCGCTACCTGCGCGCGCGGGGCGACGAGGTGCTGTTCATCTGCGGCAGCGACGACAACGGCGTGGCGATCGAAATCTCCGCCATTCAGGAACAGAGCACGCCGCAAGCGGTTTCGACGCACTATCACGAGCGCCAGAAGCAGGACTTCGCCGGGCTGGGAATCGCATTCGACGTCTACGGCGGCACGCACCAACCGGGATACGCCGACCTGCACGCGCAGCTCAGCCAAGCGTTCTTTCAGCGCATCTTCGACGCGGGGTACTTCACCAAGCGCGTCTCGCGTCAGCTCTACGACCCGACGGCGCAGCGCTTCCTGCCCGATCGCTACGTCCGCGGGACCTGCCCGCTGTGCAAGGACCACGAGACCTACGGCGACCAGTGCGAACGCACCGGCGCCGTGATCGACGCGCTGCAGCTCATCGAGCCGCGCAGCATGCTGACGCCCGACGCCCCGCTCGAAGTGCGCGAAACCGCGCATTGGTACCTTCGCCTCCAGGACTTCGAAACGCCGCTGCGCGAGTGGCTCGAAAGCAAGCAGGGCCAGTGGCGTCCCGGCGTGCTGAATTTCGCGCTCGGACAGATCAAGCAGGGACTGCCCGAGCGCGCGATGACGCGCGACATCACCTGGGGCATCCCCGTGCCGCTGCCCGATCCGGACGCAGCCGGCAAGGTGCTTTACGTCTGGTTCGACGCGCCGATCGGCTACATGTCCTTCACCGCCGCGGTGATGGCGCAGCAAGGCGGCGATCCACTGGCCTATGAGCACTGGTGGGCCGACCCGGACACCGAGATCCGGCACTTCATCGGCGAGGACAACACCGTCTTTCACGCCCTGATCTGGCCGGCAATGCTGATGGCCGAGGCCCGCCACCGGCTGCCCACCGAGGTGGTGGCGAACAACTTCGTGAACTTCCGCATCGGCGGCAAGCCGGTGAAGATCAGCAAGAGCCAGACGCCGCGCGAATCGCCCGTCTGGATCGAAGAGTTCCTGAAACGCTTCGACCCCGACGCGCTGCGCTACTATCTGACCGCGATCGCGCCCGAATCCGCTCGGACCGACTTCGTCCCGGAAGACTTCGTCGCCCGCAACAACAATGAGCTCGTCGCCGCGCTCGGCAACTTCGTCAACCGTTCGCTGACCTTCGCCGCGCGATACTTCGACCGCAAAATTCCCGACTCCGCCGGCGAGACCGACGCCGAGCGCGCCCTGTCGGCCCGCGCCGCCGAAGCGCTCGAGCGCACCGGCCGCGAACTGTCCGCCTGCCGATTCCGCGGCGGGCTGGAATGCGTGATGGCCTTCGCGCGCGACTGCAACCTCTATTTCGGCCAGCGCGAGCCGTGGCGCACGCGCAAGGACGCGCCGGCGGAATGCGGCGCGACGATCGCGGCGTGCGCGCACGCCGTACACGTGCTGGCGGTGCTGTGCCATCCCTTCATGCCCGGCGCGGCGCGACGTCTGCTCCACATGCTGAACGTCCCCATCGAGCCGGTCCACTGGGCCGTGCCGGCCCGCCTGCCGGCCGGGCACGCGTTAAACGAACCGGAAATCCTGTTCGCCAAGCTCGAGCCGAACTGCATGAACGAGCCGGCCGCCGGGGAGGAGCGATCGTGATGCCGCCAATCCGTTCCGCCGCCGCCTGCGCCGCCCGCCGGCGTTTCCGCCCTGCGCCGGGTCCGGGAGCCGTTCTGCTGCTCGTGAGCGTCGCGCTGTGCGTCCTGTCCGGCTGTCGGCGGGCGCCGGAGGCGACGCCGGTCATCCCGCCCGAACAGACTCAGTCGCCGCGGGCGGTGGCGGCGGCCGTCCTCGAGACGATCGGCGCGGAGCTGGACGCGATCGCGCGGCGCGACCACACGGGCGTTCGCGCCGCGCGGGCCAGATTGGTGCAACTGGCCGCCTCGGCCGAGATCGCAAAGATGATCCGCTCGACTCCCCGGCTGGGCGGCGTGCTCGGGGATCGCCCGGCCGAGGGCTACGTCGAGCTGTGGGGGGCGGTCGTGTCGTTCTACCGCGGCGGAATCGCGTTGTCCGAGGCCTGGGAAAAGTCCGGCGTCGACGACGCGCACGTATCCGTGTTCGTGCCGGCGCGCGTGGATCGGCATTCGACCGTCATCGAGCTGGACTGCGTGCGCGGCGACGACCAGCGCTGGCGCGTCCGCAAGCTCATGCTCGTGCCGCCCGCGCTTGCCGCGGCGCACGCCGCCTCGCAGCCGGCCTCGGCGAGCTCCGCCTCGGATTCGCAGCCGGATTCAACGAAAGAAAGCCCGGGCGGTTGATCGCGTCGCCTGGCTCGGCACATGAAAAACGAGGAGGCCGGCACAACGCCGACCTCCCCAGCACGAGCACCACACCAGGATCCAGTTCATTCGAGCTTCGGTCGGTCCTCGGCGTTCAAGCCGCGTTCCCGCCGGGCTACGGTTTGAGTTGCTTCGTCACGGACTCACGCGGATCATGGACGTCCGCGAGACCGCGTTGCCCAGCCGGTACGCGCGGCTCTCGGCGTGCACGTTCGTGCGAATCCAGCGCAGCTTCGAATGTGCCACGCCCACGCCGTCCGACAACGCCCGGGCGGCGAAGCCCGCATCGCTGATCGCTTCCACGTCGCTCACCGCGGTGCCGCGAAAGCTGTCCGAGTACGAGTCGCTCAAACTGGTCGCGTCGCCGCCCAGCCAGCCGCGGCTGATCGCCCGGCTGTCGCTGACCGCCATGCCGTGATCGCTCACCGCGTTCGCGATCGAGCGGCTGGTGGCGCGCCCGCTCATCGTGCCGTCCGCCAGCGCCGCGCTGTTGCTCAGCGCCACGCCGCCGACCGTCGCCGCGATGCTCTCGCTGTCGGCGAAGCCGACGCCGCCCCAATACCCGATTCCGTCCGCCACCGACGTGCTCCGGGCGAAGCCGTGATCGGCGGCCGCCACCGCGCGGCTGTTGGCGCCGCCGCGCCCCCGGCCGTTGGCGTGGCTGACGGCCTCGGCCCGCCCGCCGTTGACCGCGCCGGCGATGGCGGTCGAGTTGCTGTTGCCGGTCGCGGTTGCGACGGCGCTGGCCGACCCGCCGTTGCTGGCGGTCGAGACGGCGGTGGCGCTCCCGGCGAAGGCGCTGAAGGCGAAGGACATACTGAGCACGCAGGCGAGCATCCGTTTCATGTCAGGCTCCTCGTTCTGGCCAGCCCCGGCAGTTTGCCGGATCGTCTGGCGAGTCCAGGGGGCAGACGCCTGGGGCGGACGTCGTATTCACTGCTGGCAGCGGAATTTCCGCGCGGGGCGTGGTATTCTGCGGGAGGCGTAAAAATTTCCGGATTGGCATGAATAAAGGGCACGACCCAAACGTCGAACCGTCGTCGGTGCGTCTCGTCGAGCGGGCGGCGCGGGGAGAACTCGCCGCGCAGCGGGAACTGTTCGAGACGCATCGCGAAGCCGCGTTCGCGGTGGCCGTCCGCATTACTGGACGTCACGCGGACGCGCTGGACGTGGTGCAGGACGCGTTCATCCGCGCCTTCGGCCGGCTGAGCGAGTTCCAGCAGGAATCGGAGTTCAAGACGTGGCTGCTGCGAATCGTCACGAACCGGGCGCTCGATCTGCTGCGTGCGCGGCGCGTCCGCCTGGCGGTCTCGCTCGATGGCGACTCCGAGGACGGCGGGCGAGCCATGCACACGCCGGCCGACGACGACGCGGCCCCGCCGGATGCGGGCTTGGAGCGGGATGAACTGCGCGAGCGGCTTCAGCAAGCCGTTGCGAAGCTGCCGCCGGAGCAACAGAGCGTGTTTGCCTTGTATGCGACCGGAGACATGACCTACGAGCAGATCGCCGAGGCGGTCGGCATTCCGATCGGCACGGTGATGAGCCGGTTGTATCACGCGCGGCGGCGATTGCACGAACTGCTCGCCGACCTGGCGCCGCCAGAGGTGCGAAGATGACACGGGACGCGCACGACATACAGCGGCTGCTTCAAGAGCTCGAGCTCGGTCGGCTCGACGCGCTCTCGCCCGACGACGTTGCAGCGCTCGAGCAGCACCTCAACGCCGACGACCAGGCCGCGGCCCGGCTGGCCGACCGGCGCCCGCCGCGCGACGAACGGCTGTCTCTGCCTGCCGCCCAGCCCACGGCCGCGGAGTGGGACCGCATGTGGCAGGTGGTGGCCGGGTCGGCGACGGAATCCGCGCCGCTCCGCAAGAGCACGGGTCGGCCGCGGCGATGGCTGCGGCTGGTCGAGGGCGTGACGGCGGCGGCCGCGTGTGTGGCGCTGGCGGCTCTCTGGCACGGCGGCGCGTCCACCGAGGCGCTCGCGGCGGAATGGCCGATGCAGCTTTCCGAGAACGTCGAAGTCGAATCGCTGGAAGTCTTCGGCGACCAGACGTCGTTCGTTCTCTATCCGGATGATGGCAGCGGGCAAGCGGTGATCTGGGTGATCGAGGAGCCTTCGGGAGCGTAACCATGGCGACACAGAGACTGGACCCGGGCAGAGGATGGCTGCTGCGGCGCTGCGTACTGGCGGCGATCGCGGTCGGAGTGATCGCGTCGGATGCGTACGGGCAGCGCGCCCGCCGCGGCGCGGACGATTCGGATTCGTTCGAGGTCTCGATTCGCGCGATCCGCGCGACGAAATCGAACGACAAGGTGTCGGGCGAGCTGAAGTCGATCGTGCGGCAGCTTCAGGCGCAGTTCAAGTACACCGGCTTCGAAGTGTCCAAGCAGAAGTCCGGCAAGGCCGAGGCCGGCAAGGCGTTCACCGCGGACCTTGGCGACGGCTTCACCGCGAAGCTCACGCCGATCAAGCGCGACGGACGCCGCATCCAGATGAAGATCGAGATCCGAGAGCGCGACGGCCGCGAAGAGAAGACGCGACTGAACACCACCGTCACCATCGACAGCGGCAAGTTCAACCTGCAAGGCGGCTGGAAGATCGGCCGCGGCGACGACATTCTCATCATCGCCACGTCGGCGCGATAGCGGCGGAATCGGCGCTGCGGATCGGCTCGGAGAATCCCGCCGCGTCTCGCGCTCGCCGCGCGCTCAGGGTTGCTCAGCAGGCCGGCTCTGCGGCGGCTCGGCGGCCTGCTCGCTCCGGGCGGAGGACCGCGCCGCGTCCTTTCGCTGCTTGCGCGTCGGGATCGTCTCGAGCCGGTCCTTGAGCTGCGTGAACATGCGCGCGACCGGGCGATTCAGCGCGTCGAACTCCTCGCGCGCCTTGGACTTCTCTTCTTCGGTCTTCGCCTCGGAAAGCCGCTTGGAGATCGCGTCGAAGTCGGCGCGCTTCTTTTGCAGGTAGGCGTCGCGCTCCTGCTGCTTGGACAGCAGCATCGAATTGGCCATCTGCTGCTGATCGTCGTTGAGGTCGTATCGCCGGATAAAGCTTGCGACGTGCATTTCCCACTCGTCGCGAAGCCGCGGGCGCGACGCGATTCCCGGCGCGAGCTGGGAATCGGCCGGGCCGTCGGGGATCGCGCCGGGCTGACCTTCCAGCACGGCCTGCCGGGCAGCCTGCATTTCGGCGCGGGCGGCGACGCGCTCCTCGCGCTCCTTGCGGCGGCGCTCGTCCGGATCGGTCGGCCAGTCGGTCTCGGGGTTGAAGCCGCCCTCCGACCAGTGATGGAGCTTTCCGGTGACGAGCGACAGTCCGGTGCGGAACGCCGCGTGCTCCGCTTCGAGCTTGAGCTGCTGATCCTCGGTGAGGAACTCGTGCATCTCGTCGGTGATGCCGAGAACCGTCTCGTCGAACTTCTCGATCATCGGAACCGCCCGACTGGCCCAATTCCGGATCATGTTGGGATCGGGCGGCTCGGGGCTGAGCTGGGCTTCGATGAATTCGTTTAGCAGCGCCTTCAATTGACGCTTGTTCTCCGTGAGAAAGCGCGGCATGGTTTCACGAACGATTTCGCGCGTGGCCTTGAACTGTTCGTCATCCAGTTCATACAGCTCGACCATCCGGTCCGTGATCCGGTCAAAGAACAGCTCCATCTGCTTGCGCGTCGGCCAGAATCCCTCGTCCTCATAGCGGGCTTCGGGATCGTCCCGGCGCGCCGCATTTTCCAGCTCCTCCGGCGTCTGCGCGAGCACGAAGGGCGTGGTGGCGACCAGCGTCGCCAGGCCCGCTACCAGCGTCCACCTTGTCATGCGATTCATTCACGCTTCCTCTGTGAATTCCCACGTCGCTCAATTGCGGGTTTGCCGAGTCGTCCAATCCGATTGCGCGTCCGCCGTTTCGCTTTTCATGACCCAGTCCGCGCGTCGTCGATCGACCGACCGATCCTCTGCGAACGCGCCACGCCGCGCCAATCCACGCCGTCCGAGCTCTCCGAGCGTCGCGTAGCTTCCGGAACGAGCGCGCACCTTGCGCGCAACTCGTTGCACCGGCACATTATAACGCAGCCCGGCAACACGGTTGCATTTCGCCCGCCCGGCACTGAGAATCTACCGCACCGAATCCGCGTCCGCTGCAAAAGGAGTGTCGCGAGGCGGGAAGCTGCTGGGCGAGGCAGGCGTCCTATGAAAACTCGTATCCGCGTGCACACCGTCGTGATTGACGATGATCCACACGTCTGTGCGCAGGCTCGGGACTTGTTGGAGGCCGAGGGCTTCGATGTCTCCACGTTCAGCGACCCCATCCAGGCTGTCCAGCATGTGTACGACCATGACTGCGACATCGCCCTGGTAGACCTGCGATTGCCCGATACGGACAGCGCGCAACTGATTCGAGCCGTGCGCGAACGCTCGCCGATCACGCGCATTCTGATCCTCGCCGCGTTCCCCGAACCCGACGCGGTGCGCCGAGCGCTCGACGCCGGCGCCAACGACCTGTTCGAGAAACCGCTCGAGCGCACGCGGCTGCTGGAATCCATCGACCGGCAACTCGATCAGATCGGCGTGCCCGGACGCACCGAGAAGCACTTTAACCGACGCCTCGGCGGAAGGCTGCGCGAACTGCGACACGCCGCCCAGCGCACACAGAACGAGGTGGCCCGCGGCGCGGGAATCACGGCCGCCCAGCTTTCGCAAATCGAGCTCGGCAAGACCGCGACGACGACGTGGACGCTGGCGCGCATCTGCCGCGCCATGAATCTGCCTCTCTCTGAGATCTTCACCCACATCTGATGGACTCTCCCGCCGAGTCCCGGACCGCGCAGCGGGCGATGCTCATCGCGTCGCTCGTGCATGCCGATGTGCCGCTCGAGCGGCAAATCGATCTCGCCCTGGCGCGCGGGGCCGACCTGGTCGAGCTGCGCGTGGATCGAATCGGCGACGTAGACGCCGTGGAAGCCGCGCTGCGGAGCCGGCCCGGCGGCAACCTGATCGTCACGGTGCGCTGCGCGGAGGAGGGCGGCGCGTGGGACGGCGGCGACGACGAGCGGATCGCGCTGATCGAGCGGCTCGGATTGCTCACGCCGGGATATATCGACATCGAGCTGGCCACCTGGAACCGGTCGGCCAACGTGCGCCAGAAGATCGGCCTGGTGTGCCGCGCGGATCGCAGCGCCTCGCGCGCGGCGCGGCTCGAACGGCCGCGCAACGCGCTCATCCTCTCCCATCATGACTTCCGCGGCACGCCTGCCGCGCTCGACGCGCTGCTCGACGCGTTCGGATCGGCCCCGGCGGCGATCGCCAAGCTCGCGCTGCTGGCGCGCGAGGCGTCCGACGCGATGCGCGTGCTCGACCTGATGCGACGCCGCGCGCACGAGCGTCCGCTGATCGCCCTTTCGATGGGCGAAGCCGGACTGATCCCGCGCGTTCTTGCGGCGCGATTCGGCGGCTTCGCGACGTTCGCCGCGCTCGAACGGGGACGCGAGGCGGCCCCCGGTCAGCCCACGCTCGATGAACTCGCCGGCACGTACCGCTGGCGCGCGCTGTCCGCTCGGACCGCCGTATTCGGCGTGGTCGGATGGCCGGTGGCGCAATCGCGCGGCCCGCAGGTGCACAACGATTGGATGCGGCGGGCCGGCATCGACGGCGTGTATCTGCCATGGCCCGTCGGCCCGCGGGCCGAGGATTGGGACCGTTTCGTCGACGCCGTGGGCGTGGAAGGCGCGTACGGCATCCGGGGCCTGAGCGTGACGATTCCGCACAAGGAACATGCGCTGGCGTGGCTGACGACCCGCGGCCGACCGGTCTCGGCATTCGCGCGCCGAGCAGGCGCGGTGAACACGCTGGTTCGCGCGCCGGATGGAATGTGGCGCGGCGAGAACACGGACGGAGCGGGCGTGCTGGAGTCGCTGGCCGGAGCGCTGGGCGGCGCGGCGCGGTTGTCGGGTCTGCGGGTCGAGATTCTGGGCGCAGGCGGCGCCGCGCGGGCCGCAGCGGCGGCTCTGCTGGACGCGGGCGCTTCGGTCGCACTGGTGAATCGGACTGCGGCCCGGGCCGCGGCGCTGGCTGCGGAGCTGGGCTGCGCGTGGCGCGCGTGGGAGGCGCGCGGATCGGATCGCCCGGACGTGCTGGTGAACTGCACGCGCGTGGGCATGGCCCCCAGCGCAGACGAATCGCCGATGCCGTCCGAGCGGCTGCTCGGCGTGGGCGTGGTTCTGGACAGCGTGTACACCCCTTCGAACACGCGGCTGCTTCAGGACGCGCGCGCCTGCGGCTGCGCGGTCGTCGAAGGCATAGAGATGTTCGTACATCAGGCGGCGCGCCAGTTTGAGTTCTGGCACGGCTGCGCCGCCGACCCCGACGACGCGCGGAAACTGCTGCGCGGATTGATCGCGTAGCGACGTCGTCGGGCGGACCGAGCGATAATCTTCAGACCGTGCGCGCATGCGCGCGAATCCAGCCCTTCGGTTTGCTCGCCCTCACCCCATTTCGAACACTTCGACCAGTCGGGCGGCGGCGCGGAGGCGGCGCGGTCCGACGCGACGGCCCGCGAAGCCTTCCACGTTGCGGGCCGGGCGACGCACGGCTTGATCGATCGAAGCGTGTGGAAGCGGTGCTCGTCCGGGGGGAGCCCGGACCGGTGCTTTCCGGAGAGGGATCGTCCGGTCTCGTAGCGGTGCAGGGACGCTGGGGTGGTTTCGGCGGCGCGTCCGCCGGGTTCTCGTTGAGGAAAGGATTAGCTCATGCTGCAGAAGATTCGTCAGTTCCTGGTCAACGAAGACGGTCCGACCGCGACCGAGTACGCGGTCATGCTGGCGCTGATCATCGTCGTGGCGATCGCGGCGATTCAGACGTTGGGTACGAACGTCAACGCCACGTTCGAGGACGTGAACGCGAACGCGTTCAGCTGATTCGGACGCCGCGAGGCGACGTTTGCCTGAGGTTACCGGACGGCGGCGGCGGCCGAATGTGCCTCGCCGCCGTCCGTCGTGTTGGCCTTGGGTCCGAAAGTATCCGATGAACAGGGGGATCGCTGCCGAGCGGGTCGGCGGGGCCCGAATCAACCGGCGAGTGAGGCGCGGCACGCATGAGCGCAGGCTACTGGGAAATCACGTTACTGCTCCTGATTCCCGCGATTCTGTACGCGTCCTGGGTGGACTTCGCCGAACGGCGCGTGCCGAACTGGTTGAACGCCGCGATCGCGGCGGGCGGGCTGACGGCGCAGGCGATGTTCTTCGGGCTGGATGGCGTCACGACCGGCTTTCTCGGACTGCTGCTGGGATTCGGCGTGCTGATCGTCCCGTGGCTCATGCACGGGATGGGCGCCGGCGATGTGAAGCTGATGGCCGCGATCGGCGCGTGGCTGGGGCCGTGGCTGACGCTGCAGAGCTTTGTCGCGGGCGCGCTGATCGGCGGCGTGGTGGCGGTGATCATGATCGTCTCCACCGGCCGCGCGGTCCATGCGATGGCGAACATGCAGACCATCATGACGAAACTGAAACGCGTCGACACGGCCTTTGGCGAGTTCGGCGGCGCGCGCACGTTCGGGAACACGAGCCAGCTTCTTCCGTACGGGGTTCCGCTGACGGCGGGCACGATCGGCGTGCTGCTGACGCACTACGTAGGAGGGTGGCTGTCGTGAGAAAAATCCGGGCAAGGGGCAGGCGACTCGCGCTGGCGACTGTGACGGTCGAATTGGCCGTCGTGTCGCCCGTGATGTTCGCGATGCTGTTCGGGATCATCGAGTTTGGCTGGCTGTTCACGGTCCGGCACACGATGGTGAACGCGGCGCGCGAAGGCGCGCGCGTCGGCGCCATCCAGGGCACGGAACTGGGCGACATCGAAGCTCGCATCACCGAGATGCTCGCGCCGATGGGGCTGGACGGAAAGGTCTCGTCGAACATCGTCGAGGCCACGATCGACGAGCCCACCGTCACGGTGACGCTCACCGTGCCGCAGGCGGCGGTCTCGCTGGTCGGCAATTTCTTCGGGTTTGAGATGGGGACGGTGGAGGCGTTCGCGTCGATGCGCAAGGAAGGCATGTAGTCCTTCCGACGCCGGCGCGGACCGGCTGATTCGTTTCGGATCCGCCGGCCGCGCGTAGCGCGGCGGACGTTTTCGGATCCGCACGGGTACTCCGACCCGATCGTCCGGCGGGCGAGCGCCGCGGGGCGGTCGCGAATCGGCGGCGGGTTCGGCCCGGCGTCGAAACGGCTCGAGACGAGCGCCGCCGGCGGACGGCGGCAGGAGCGAAGCCGAGAGCGCACGAGAGCGCGGGAAGGCAGTGACGATGAATCCGAAAGCGCTGGTACCGTTGATTCTGGGCCTGGGGATCGCGGGCTTCGCCGCGAAGCTGGGGTTCGATCATCTTCGCAACGCGCAGGGCGCTCCGACCAAGACGGTTCAGCTCTGGACGCCGGTGACGGACATTCCGCGCGGCGCTGCCATCACCGAAGCGATGGTCCAGCCGCTGCCGTTCCCGGTCGACGTCGCGCCCAAGAACGCCATCGCCAACCGCGACAAGCTGGTCGGCCGCGTGCCGCACACCGGCGCGCCGGCCGGCGTGCCGATCCTGGATTCGATGCTGCTGCCGCCCGGGTCGAGCCCGGGCATTCACGTTCCGCCGGGGCTGCGGGCCGTGGCGGTGAAGATCGACGAGAGCTCTGGCGTGGACAACCACCTGCAGCCGGGCTGCAAGGTGGACGTAGTCGGCTACTTCAACACGCGCCGCGGCGACAAGGCCGAGATCATCGCGCGCACGCTGATCGAGGACTGCGAGGTCGCTGCGGTCGGCGCCCGCCTGGCGCCCGAAGCGCCGAAGGGGCCCGAAGCGGCCGATGCCAAGAGCAAGTCCACCCGCGCCGAGCGCCCGGCGCGGGCCGTGACGCTGCTGGTCAAGCCGGACCAGGTTCCGACGCTGCACCTGGCCGAACAACGCGGCAAGATCAAGCTGAGCATGCGGTCGTACGAGGGCGCTCCGGGCGACGACACGGGCCTGGCCGAAGCGACCGAGTCGCAGGTCCTGGGCGAAGTCGAGGAGCCGACCGAATCCGGCGGCGAATTCGGCTCGCTGGTGAGCAGCCTGTTCGATTCGTGGATGAGCAAGCCGGCCGAGCCGACGCCCGTCGTCGCCGTCGAGCCGCCGCCCGCTCCGGAGCCGCAGGCGCCCGCGCTGGCCTGGACGATGGTGATCTACAACGGGACCGACCGGCACGTGCTGGGGTGGCAGACGCTTCAGTCGATCCAGCCGATGGAAATCGTCCAGGACGGACCGAACGTCTTCCAGCAGCCGCCCGTAGTCCGCAAGACCCCGATCGACATTCCGACGCCGACGGAGCCGGAACCCAGTGACGCAACGGGTTCCGACGACGCCGAAACCCATGAGCCCGAGGAGCTCTTCGAATGACGCGACAGCACTCGATTTCGCCGAACAAACGTTGGTTGCTCGTTCTCGCGGCCGCGGCGCTGTCGGCGCCCGTGGCGGCGGCGCGCGGGCAGTCCGCGCCGGCGTCGGACGTGACGATCAACGTCCGGGACGTCGAGACCCAGGGTCAGCTCATCCGCGTGCCGGTGAACAAGTCTGTGCTGGTGGACTTCAGCACCCCGGCCCGCGAGGTACGCCTGGCGAAGCCAGAAGTGGCCGAAGTCAACGCGATCTCGCCGACACAGATTCTCGTCACCGGCAAGTCGTTCGGGACGACGCAGCTCATCGCGTGGTTCGACGAGCAGCGCCAGCACGTCTTCGACGTGGCGGTGGACATCGAGCTGGACCGCCTGCTGGCGAGCATCCGCACGGCCGAGCCGCGCGCCCGCGTGAAGGCGTACGCGCTGCTGGACTCGGTGGTGCTGACGGGGCGCGTGCCGGACGCGGACTCGGCTCAGCGCATCCTCGAGATTGCGAGCGTGTTCTCGACCAAGGTGATCAACCAGCTCCAGGTGGCCGGCGTGCAGCAGGTGGTGCTGCGGTGCACCGTGGCGGAGATCAGCCGCAGCGCGACGCGGCAGCTCGGCTTCAATGGCTGGCTGGCGGGCGACGATTTCCGCGACATGTTCTTCGTGAACAACCTCGACGGCATCAACCCGGCGAACATCGGGGCGCCGGAAGGCGCGCTGGCGACCGCGAACATCCCGTTCGCGGTGGGGCAGGACGGCATTCCGATCACCGGGCGCACGACGATGAGCTTCGGGTTCCCGCGGGTCCAGATGCAGGTGTTCGTGCAGGCGCTGCGGGAGAACGGGCTGCTGAAAGTGCTGGCCGAGCCGAACCTGGTGGCGCTGAACGGTCAGAGCGCGAGCTTCCTGGCGGGCGGCGAGATTCCGATCCCGATCGCGACGGACGAGCGGATCAAGATCGAGTTCAAGGAGTTCGGCGTGCGGCTGAACTTCACGCCGGCGGTGCTGGCGGAGAACCGCATTCGTCTGCAGGTCTCGCCTGAGGTGAGCGAGCCTGACTTCGCGAACTCGGTCACGGTGAGCGGCCTCTCGATCCCCGGCTTTTCGACGCGGCGGGTCGAGACGACCATCGAGCTGGGCAGCGGACAGACGTTCGCGATCGGCGGACTGCTGAACGACCGCGTCCGGGCGGTGGCCCGCTCGATCCCGGCTCTGGGCGACGTGCCGGTGCTGGGCGCGCTGTTCCGCTCGACGGAGTACCAGTCGGATGAGACGGAGCTACTGGTTCTGGTGACGCCGGAGCTGGTGGAGCCGCTCTCGCCCGACCAGATCACGTCGGTGCCGGGTGCGTTTCACGTCGAGCCGAACGACTTTGAACTGTTCCTGACGGGACAACTGGACGGACAGACCGGCGAGGACGTGCCGGTCCTGCAGCCGCGCGTCAATCACAGCTGGCCGGTCCGCCCGGCGGACCTGTACGGCGAATCGGCCGCGACCAAGGTCCGCGGTCCGGTAGGCCCTGCCGGCGCGGAGGAAGGCGGCTGATCGGGCGCAGCGCGACCGTCCGCAACGAGTGTCAAGGGTTCAGTCGCGGGGAAGCTTCCGGAGGTGGAGAGATGCGAAGGATGCTGGTGAAAATCGGACGCCGAACGAGGCGCCGCGGCGCCGCCGCAGTCTACCTGGCGATCTCCATGACCGCCGTGTTCGGGATGGCGGCGCTGGCAGTCGACATCGGAACGCTCTACTCAGGACAGGCCGAGATGCAGCGCGCCGCGGATGCCGCCGCGCTGGCGGCGGCCAGCAACCTGATCTCGGGCGGAGACGAAGACGTCGAGACGCTGGCGTTCGACACGGCCGATGAATTCGCCCGCCTGAACCAGACGCTGAACGTCGAGAATGGGCTGAGCGTGGGCAGCGACGTCGAACTGGGCCGCGCGGTCTATGACGCCGCCACCGGCGGCTTCGACTTCGCGTCCAGCACGGCGCCGTACGACGCGGTGCGCGTGACGGTGCGGCGCACCGAAGACTCTCCCGGCGGACCGATCCAGCTCGCGTTCGCGCGGCTGTTCGGGCACGACTCGCGCGGACTGACGGCGCGGGCCTCGGCCGTGCTCATCCCGCGAGACCTCGCCGTGGTGATCGACCTGTCGGGCTCGATGAACGACGACAGCCAGCTCACCTACTGGGACCGCAACGACGGCGGGTACGCCAACACGCGCGACGTCTGGGCGGCGCTGAACGGCCCGGAGCCGTCCCGTCCGTACATGCCGGGTCCGGAAACGGAGACGGAGTACGCGGGCGACACGGGTCCGAGCTTCGGCCTCATGAACAACTGGGGCAGCGCGCTGCTTCCGGCGTCTTACAATGCCGCGACCGATCCGGGCCTGTACCTGATCCCGAAGAATTCGAGCTGCACCGATGCGACCGTGATCGCCGGACTGACGGCGAGCGGATACAGCGCCGACGAGCGCTCGCAGCTTCTGACCGGCGCCCGCGACAGCAATTCGACGCACTGGAGGAACCGGGTGTGCGTGCTGCTGGGCGTGGCGGAATGGCGCAGCGGCCGACCGGGCGGCAAGTACAGCAGCGGCGGCGACGGCGACTCGTACGTCGAGAACGGCGAGATGCTGTGGCTGGCGTATCCGACCTGGCGATCGGCCAGCGGCTTCACGTGGACCGGCTACGCGAGCCACGTGAACACCACCAGCGCGTACAGCAGCGGATCTCTGACCGGCTTTCGCAACCGGTATGGACCGAAGACGTTCGTCGACTATCTGCTGAACAGCTTTACGAAGTACTCGCAGACGTCGAACCTGTGGGCCACGCCGCACCAGCCGCTTCGCGCGGTGCAGGACGCCGTGCAGACCATGGTCGACGTGGTCGCCGAGCTGGACTCGCTCGATCACATGTCGCTCGAGATTTTCGCGGCGACGCCGCGCCACGAGGTCGACATGTCGGGCGACATCCAGAACGTGCCCGACCGGCTCTACGAGATGCAGGCCGGTCACTATGACTCGTACACGAACATCGCCGGCGGCATCGCCCAGGCCATCAACGAGCTGCAGGGCGAGAACGCTCGCCCGAACGCCCACAAGGTCATCCTGGTCATGTCGGACGGCGTCGCCAACACCGACGAGGAAGGGAACTTCCTCGGCGACGGATCGGCCTCGGCGAGCCAGTACGCCCTGGATCGCGCGCAGCAGGCGGCCGACCTGGGATTCAAGATCCACACCATCAGCGTCGGCTACGAAGTCGACCGCGCGCTGATGCAGGAGATCGCGGCGATCGGTCACGGCCAGGAGTTCTACGCGGCCGGCTCGCCGGAAGAGTACGCCGAGCAGCTCGAAGACATCTTCCGCGCGCTCGGCGGAAAGCGCCCGGTCGCACTGATCGAGTAGCGACCGGCACGCAGTTCGAGCACAGCGTCGCGGCGCGCAGCTTCCTCCACCGGAACACCCGGCTGAGGCGCGCCGCGACGCCTGTCGATCCGGGGACACCGACAGCCGTGAGCCGCACGATCCGAGTCATTGTCGTCAACACCGACGAGGCCGTCGCGTCCGACCTGCGCGCGGTGCTGCTGGGCACCAGCGGCGTCAAGATCGTGGCCGAGATCGACGAGCCGGCCATGCTCGTCCATGCCGTCACGCACTTCCCCGCCGAAGTGCTGCTCGTGCACCTGGATCCGAATCCGGCCGGCATGATGGACGTGGTCGCGCCGCTGATCGAGGCGAACAAGGACCGCATCGCGGTGATCGGCATGACCGAGGACCGCGACGCCGAACTCATCATGCGGGCCATGCGGGCCGGCATGCGCGAGTTCCTGTGGAAGCCCTTTCCGCCGGAGCAGCTCGCGGAGGTGCTCGAACGGGTCGCCGCCGAGGGACCGCAGGGCGGGCGACGGCTCGGGCGCCTGTTCGCGGTGGTCGGCGCGGGCGGCGGCGTCGGCGCCACGCAGGTCGCCACCAACATCGCCGTCGAGCTCGCGCAGCTCGAAACCTGGGACGGTCAGACGACGCCGGGCACGCGGCCGCGGGCGGCGATCGTCGATATGGACTTCCGCTTCGGGCAGGTGGCGATGCACCTGGACGCACAGCCGTCGTACACCATCGCCGAGCTGTGCGACCGCCCGGAGCACATCGACTATCAGATGATCGAGCGGGCCATGTTCAAGCACTCGACCGGACTGCACCTGCTGGCGCGCCCGAACGACTTCGGCGAGGCCGAGCGCATCAGCGCCGGACAGTGCGCCGGCGTGCTGTCCACGCTTCAGGAGCACTACGACTTCATCGTGGTGGACCTGCCGGCGCGTTTCGACCCGACCGCGCGGTCGGTCTTCGACATGGCCGACACGTACGTGCTCACGATGCAGCTCCACGTGCCGTGCGTGCGGACGGTGGACCGCATCCTGCACGAGCTGCTCGGCTCGGGCTACGCCTCGGAACGGATCAAGTTGCTGTGCAACCGCGTGGGCCGCGACTCCGCCTACCTCGAAATCGAGGACGTGGAGAACACGCTCAAGCGCAAGATCGAGTTTCAGGTGCCGGACGATTGGAAGAGCAGCGCCGCCAGCGTGAATATGGGTTCGCCCATGCTCCTGGCGGCGCCGAAGTCCCGGCTGAGGGCCGCGTATCAGAAGATCGCGGCTGGTCTGGCCGGCGCGCGCGACGGCGCCGGCGACGAATCCGTCGAATCCGGCGGCGACGGTGCGAGAAAAAAGAAGTTTTCGTTCTTCGGGACCGCCAAGACCGCGACCTGAACGGTCGCTGATCGGGGAGTCGTTTCATGGCCCTGTTCACCAAGAAGCCGCCCGCCACGCCGCCAGCAGCCGCGAAAGACCGGGCCGCCGCGCCCGCCGCGCCCGCCAAACCGGCTGCGCCGACCGGCGCGTCCGTCCCGGTGAAAGTGCCGGCGAGCGCCGCCGCCGCGCCCGCGGCGCGCCTGGACCGGCAGGTGGACGAGCGCACCAAGAAGTTCAACGAGCTGAAGACCATGATCCACCGCAAGCTGGTGGAACAGCTCGACATGACCAAACTGAGCGCCGACGCGTCGCCCGAGCTTCGCGAACAGGTGCGGCAGGTGGTCGTCGCCCTGTGCGAGGAAGAGAACACGCTGCTGAACCACGCCGAGCGGCAACGTTTGGCGCAGGAGATTCTCGACGAGACCTTCGGCCTGGGACCGCTCGAGACGCTTCTGAAAGACCCGCTGATCTCGGACATCCTTATCAACGGCCCGAACCAGGTGTACGTCGAGCGCGGCGGCAAGCTGTCGCTCACCGACGTGCGGTTCAAGGACAACGGCCACCTGCTGCACATCATCGACAAGATCGTCGCGCCGCTCGGACGCCGCTGCGATGAAGTGTGCCCGATGGTCGACGCGCGCCTCAAGGACGGCAGCCGCGTCAACGCGATCATCCCGCCGCTGGCGATCGACGGCGCGTCCGTCTCGATCCGCCGCTTCGGCAAAGACCCGATCACCTGGGACGATTACGTGCGGTACAAGAGCTGCTCGCAGGAGATGGTCGATTTCTTCCATGCGTGCGTGCACAGCGCCTTGAACATCCTGATCGCCGGCGGCACCGGCTCCGGCAAGACCACCCTGCTGAACAACCTGTCCAGCTTCATTCCCGACGATGAACGCATCGTCACCATCGAGGACGCGGCCGAGCTCCAGCTCCGACAGCCGCACATCGTCCGTCTCGAGACGCGCCCGCCGAACCTCGAAGGCAAGGGCCGCATCTCGATCCGCGACCTGCTGATCAACTCGCTGCGCATGCGGCCAGACCGCATCGTCGTCGGCGAGTGCCGCGGCGGCGAGACGCTCGACATGCTCCAGGCCATGAACACCGGCCACGAAGGCTCGATGACCACCATCCACGCCAACACCACCCGCGACGCGGTGCAGCGCGTCGAGACCATGGTCATGATGTCCGGCTTCGAACTGCCGCAGAAGGCCATCCGCCAGCAGTTCGCCAGCGCCATCAGCCTCATCGTGCAGGCGGCGCGCCTCACCGGCGGACGCCGCAAGATCATCGCCGTGACCGAAGTGCAGGGAATGGAAGGCGACGTGGTCGTCATGCAGGACATATTCCGATTTGAGCAGGACGGAGTCGATTCGGACGGACGGGCCTACGGCCGGATCGTCTCGACCGGCGTCCGACCGCTGTTCATGGACCGGCTGCTCTCGCACGGCTGCCGCGTCAGCCCCGACATGTTCCAGCAACGCACCCTGGTGGACGACATGGCCTGACGGGGGCCGGTTTGCCGCGACGCGCGGCACGAAGAGGGACCAGACGATGGATCCACACCTCCTGATGGCGATGGCCGGCGGCGACGCCATGTTGCTGACGCTCCTCGTGGCAGGTCCGCTGCTGGCCTGCTACGGCATCGTCCAGGTCGTCGCAGACCTGCGCTCCGCGCCAAAAAAGAAAATCGCCGACCGACTGCGCGGTAAGTCGGCCGCCAAAGGCGAGACCGCCGACAAACTGCTGGCCGAAGACCTCCGCCGGCAAGCCCCCAAGACTACCGGCATGCTCAGCGAAGCGCTCGCGCGCCTGCGCACCACCGAGCGCCTCCAGGCCATGCTCGAACAGGCCAACATCCGCTGGAGCGCGCCGCAGATGCTGGTCAACATGACGCTCGTCGCCAGCGTCAGCCTGGCTGTCATGCTCGTGCTCGGCCTGCCGTTTCTCGCCGGCCTCGGCGTCGTGGTGGCCGTCTATGTCCTGCCCATTCTCTTCCTCGTTCATCGCCGCCGCCGCCGCATGGCCAAGATGGTCCAGCAGCTCCCCGACGTGTTCGAGCTGCTCAGCCAGGCCCTGCGCGCCGGCCATTCGCTCGCCAGCGGCATGCAGCTCATCGCCAGCGAAATGCCCGAGCCGGCCGGCACCGAGTTCGGCCGCGTCTTCCACGAGCAGAACCTGGGCCTGAAGATCGAGGACGCCCTCCAGAACCTCGCCAACCGCATGGACATCCTGGACGTGCGGTTCTTCGTCACCGCCGTGCTCATCCAGCGGCAGACCGGCGGTGACCTGGCCGAAGTCCTCGACAAGATCAGCGACGTCATCCGCGACCGCATCAAGCTGCACGGCACCGTGCAGGCCCTGACGGCCGAAGGCCGCCTCAGCGGCTACGTGCTGCTGGCGCTGCCGATCCTCGTGTTCGTCGCGATGCTGCGGATCAACTACGACTACGCCATGGTCCTGGTGAACCACCCGACCGGACAGATGATGGCGACGTTCGCCAGCGTGATGATGATCATGGGCTGGGTGATGATCAAGAAAATCATCAACATCAAGGTGTAGCGAGGGAGCGTCATGGACATCGTCACCGTCGCCATCCTGCTCGCCATCGGCGTGGGCCTGGTTCTCTACAGCGTGATGCCGCGCTCGCAGGAGAGCCGCGACGCCATCCGCCGCCGGCTCGAAGGCCGCGCGTCGGTCGATGAGAACGCGGTCATCCGCGAGAAGGCCCGCGCCAGCGCCAGCGAGAAGCTGGTCAAGCGCGCCGCTCCGATGCTCTCACGCCTCATCATGCCCGTCAGCGAGGACGAGCAGAACCAGCTCCGCGCCAAGCTCATGCAGGCCGGCTACCGCGCGCGCCAGGCGCAGACCGTGTTCCTGTCCAGCAAGACCGTCCTGCTCGTAATCTTCGCCGTCACCGGCGTGAGCGCCTCGGCCTCCATGGGCTACGGCATGCAGGGAGTCGCCGCGATCACCATCTTCGCCGCGGGCATCGGCTTCATCGCCCCTGGATTCTGGCTCAGCCACGCCATCAGCTCGCGACAGGACAAGATCCGCCGCGGATTGCCCGACATCCTCGACCTCATGGTCGTCTCGGTCGAGTCCGGACTCGCGCTGGACAGCGCCATCAAGCGCGTCGGCGAAGAGATGTCGATGGTGCACCCCGAAGCGTCCGAGGAATTCCGCATCGCCACACGCGAAGGACAGATGGGCATCCCGCGCAGTGAAGCGCTCGATAACATGGCCACCCGCGTCGGCCTCGAGGAAATCCGCGCGCTCGTCTCCGTCATCACCCAGGCCGAACGCTTCGGAACCAGCATCGCCAAGGCCCTGCGAAACCAGGGCCAGGCCCTGCGCACCAAGCGCCGCCAGGAAGCCGAAGAACGAGCCCAGAAGACCGCCGTCAAACTCATGATCCCCCTGGTGCTCTTCATCTTCCCGTCCATGGGCGTGGTGCTGGCCGGACCGGCCGCCATCCGGCTGATGGAGGCGTTCTCGAAGTAGCGCGCACGCGAGCGCGAACGACCAACCGCCGATCAGACCGGTCCGCGCGCGCAGCCAAGCGCGAATGTCCAATCGTCGATCGAACCGGTCCGCGCGCGCAGCCAATCGCGCAGCGCGTCCCGTTCGCATAAGATCCGCAACCCTTCGCGGCTGACGCGTGGCGGCTCGATGCGATCCGCTAGCGCTCCCCGATTCCTCGGGGGGCCGGTCAACAGTGGGCGAGACGCCCGCGCTCCCCTCTCTTCCGGGGGACCGGTCTCCGACCAGTCTCTTTCTTCCCCATGGGGGACCGGTCTCCGACCGGTCTTTCCTCTTCCCTCTTGCCCTGCGGGGGACCGGTCTCCGACCGGTCTTTCCTCTTCCCTCTTGCCCTGCGGGGGACCGGTCTCCGACCGGTCTTTCCTCTTCCCTCATACCGTGCGGGGGACCG
>CAZKJT010000024.1:0-51505 GCA_964553225.1 uncultured Planctomycetales bacterium
ACGAGCGCGCATACGCGAACAAGCGCGCAGAAACCGGATTACGCGCGCGTACGCGTGCGCGCACACGCGCGCACGCATGCAATCCCAACCAGCGCGCTGGTGCGCGTATGCGCGCTGGTCAAATGGTTCCTTCCAGGCCCAGGGCGGCCGGTGACGCCCGCGGGAACAGCCGCGCTATTCGACTGACTTTGTTGCGCGCGGCCGAAGTCGCGCCCCAGCCGCCGACGGGGCGCGTTTGGGGGCCGCCGTGGGCGACCCGGGGCCGCGGGGTGGTACGTCGCTACCACCCGGCCGCGTCTGTCGCGACACGGCGTACCCGTGGCAACGACGGGGCCAACCGGGGGCGGCGGAGGCTCCGCCCGAAAACGCGAGACATGGAGGTCTGACCAATGCTGAACGTTGAACAGCGGCCGCTGGCCGACATCAAGCCGTACGACAAAAACCCGCGCGTCAACGACGCCGCGGTCGATGCGGTCGCCGAGTCGATCCGGCGATTCGGCTTCCGGCAGCCGATCGTCGTGGACGAGGCTGGCGTCATCGTCTGCGGGCACACGCGCTGGAAGGCGGCGCAGAAGCTCGGGCTCGAGCAGGTGCCCGTGCACATCGCCCGCGACCTGACGGCGGAGCAGATTCGCGCGTACCGCATCGCCGACAACAAGACGGCCGAGCTGGCCGAGTGGAACCTGGAGCTGCTGCCGCTGGAGATGGCGGAACTCCAGGGCGCCGGTATCGACTGGTCGTTGCTCGGCTTCGACCAGGACGAGCTCGCCAAGCTGCTCGACCCTGGCGTGAAGCAGGGTCTGACCGATCCCGACGACGTGCCCGCGCCGCCGGACGAGGCGATCACGCGGCCCGGCGACTTGTGGCTCCTCGGCGACCACCGGCTGTTGTGCGGCGATAGCGGTTCGGTCGCTGACGTCGATCGCCTGCTCGACGGTCAGCCGGTCCACCTGGTCAACACTGATCCCCCGTACAACGTGCGCGTTGAGCCGCGCAGCAACAACGCGATCGCCGCCGGGCTGTCGTCGTTCGGCGAGCCGGGCATGACGCACCACCAGGGGTTCGATCTGCACCGGCGGCCCGACGTCGCGAAGGCGACGCACAAGAAGCTGCGCCCGAAGGACCGCCCGCTTACGAACGACTTTGTAACCGACGAGGCGTTCGACAAGCTGCTGCACGCTTGGTTCGGAAACATCGCCCGCGTGCTGCTGCCCGGCCGCGGCTTCTACATCTGGGGCGGCTACGCGAACTGCGGCAACTACCCGCCGGTGCTGAAGACGTGCGGGCTGTACTTCTCACAGGCCGTGATCTGGGTCAAGGAGCATCCGGTCCTCACCCGTAAGGACTTCATGGGCAACCACGAGTGGGCGTTCTATGGCTGGCGCGAAGGCGCCGCGCACCTGTTCCTCGGGCCAAACAACGTGCCGGACGTCTGGAGCGTCAAGAAGGTCAACCCGCAGTCGATGATCCACCTCACCGAGAAGCCCGTGGAACTCGCGGTACGGGCGATGCAGTACTCATCGCGGCGAGGCGAGAACGTGCTCGACCTCTTCGGCGGATCGGGGTCCACGCTGATCGCGGCGGAACAGACGGGGCGACGCGCGTTCCTGATGGAGCTCGACCCGCTGTATTCCGACGTGATCGTGCAGCGCTGGGAGAAGTTCACGGGGCGGAAGGCGGAGCGCGTCGCCGGCGAATCGCGAAACGCTCAGGCCGAAGAGGAAGCCCCGGTCGTCGCCGAGGCTTCAGGGGAGGGTGCGTGATGTGCGGCGTTTCAGCCGGCGAACGCGAACTGCCCGCGCTCGACCTTGCGGAAGCGGGCCTCGCTGCCCCTGGCGCCGATCTCGCGCAGGATCGCGGCGTAGAGCGTGGCGTGCGGCGTCTTGCCCGCGGGGCTTTCCCAGAGACCCTGCTCGGCCATCGCCACGATCATCTCCTGCGACCGCATCGGCTTGCCGGCCTTGCGGAGCACCTCGGCCGCCGCGTCCAGGGCGCTGACGCGCTTCGGTTTCGCCTCGCCGGCGGGCTTGCGCTCGACCTTTGGCTTCGCGGCCTTGGGCTGCTTGACGGCCTTCGGGGCCTTCGTGGTCTTGGTCGCGCTCTTCTTGGTCGTCTTCTTCGCCTTTGCCATGTCGTTCTCCTCGTAATTGGGGGTTTCACTGCTCTCGTCGCCATCGGCGACTTCGTCCTCGTAACACGCCTGGCACCGCGGCCGGCCCAGGTACGTCAGCGCCGCCGGCTGATCGCAGCCGACTGTCGCGCACACATCGCGGTCGTAGGCGGCGTCGCAGGCCTCGCCGTCGGGCAGGTCCTCGAGCGGCGACGTGCCGCCCGCATCGACGGTGCCCGCCGCGGCGCTCTGCGCCATCGCGCGTTCGCTGGCGGTCATGCCGTCGGGCGAGCGCTCGCGCTCGTCGCGCAGCCGCGCGTTCTCTTGATCGGCGGCCGCGCTCGCCTTGGCGCGCTTCGGGCTGGCGGACTCGAACCGCAGGCGCTGCGCGCTCTTGATCCGCACGCGCCGGCCGGTGTCGATGTTGACCGCATCCCAGCCGCCGTGCGGGCTCTCGCGCTCGATGCGCACGCGGGCCAGCTTGCCGCTCACCTTGGCGACATACGTCGCGCCAGTCTCGACGTCGTTCTTCTTCATGCAGGTCTCCTTCGCGTTGCCTCGTCAGGCCCGGGTCTCACGCGCCCGGGCGACCCGCCGCGGCGGGTTTCGGCGGCGTCACAGCAGGCCCTTGGCCTTGGCGATTGCGTTCACGAGCGCCTGGTGGACCGGCTCGCTCTCGGCGTCGTCATCGCCCAGCCCGTGCTTGTTCCACAGCCGCAGCGTCGCGGCCGCCGCTTCAAGCAACTCCTGGTCCGCGGGCGGCGTCGTCGGTCGCTCCGCGTCGACCACCCCGCCGCCGTCGTCGACGCCCGCGGCGTCGAACAGGCCGTCGAGTTGATTTCGCAGCGCGATCGCCGCGTCGAGCGTGACAATCATCGTCGTGCTGCTCGGCGCGGTTCCGCGGCTGTACATCAGGTCCAGGCGAACCACGCGCTCGCCGTCGCGATTACTGCCGATGTCAGCGCTCGCTTCGTCGTGTACGGCTCCGTCGAATCTGCTGGTCGTGCTCGTCATGCTCGTGCTCCTGGCTCCGGCCGCCCTATCGCGGCCCGGGCGCTGGCGCCCCGCGGGGCGCTCGCGTTCGGGTCGCTAGCCGTTCAAGCCGCGTTCGATGTCGGCTCGGTCGGTTCCCGACAGGCCCTCGACCAAGTCGATCAGCGTGGTGCGCACGTAGTCGAGCGTTCCCGGAAAACCCCAGTCCTTCGGTGCGGCTTCGGCGCGGCGGTCGAACTTGACCAGCTCGTCGCAGAGCCGGCCGATCAGCGCGTTCACGTCCGCGCGGCGGTCGGCGTAGGTCTGGGCGGCGTTTCGTTTCGCGTCGTTCATCGTCATCGTTCTCTCCTTCGCGTTGCGTCGTACGCCCCGTGCGTACAGCCACATGAGTCCAGCCGGGCGGCCGGAAAGCAAGGCGACTTCGCGAGGATTCCGAGAATTCCTTGCATGTCTCGGCGCAGGGTTCGAGTTGGCGGCGAGAGCGCTCTCATTCGCGCCCGGGCGGCCAGGACCCGCTACTGGTTACGTACGCGGCCACACGGCCGCCGTGTCGCGGCGTGGGGCGTACCCGGGCGGGTTTGCCGGCCCGCAGGACGAGAGGCGGCGTGATGGCCGAGGCCGATCCCAGGCTGAACCCCGCGGCGCTGACGCTGGCCGACGCTGCCCGGCTGCTCTCGGGCGCGGGCGGGCAGCGGATCTCGGTAGAGATGCTCGAGGCCGACGTGGCGGCCGGCGCGCCGACGAACGCCGACGGCACGCTCAACCTGGTGGGTTACGCGGCGTGGCTGGTGAAGGAGGTGGCGAGCGGTGCCGATTGACCCGCGCAAGCTGAAGCCGACGCAGCTCGTGCAGCTGCTCAACTCGACGCCGCTGGGCGAAGTGGCGAACGAGCGGACGCTGTACCGGCACCGCGCGCGGGCCGGGCTGCGCATCGGCGACGGCCGGCACGTCGATCTGCTCCGCTACGTGGCCTGGCTCGTGCTCGAGCGGCACCGCCCGCGGCCGAAGCCCGAAGGGCTCACGGGTTACGACGCACACAAGGAGCGCGCTGCACAGCGCGTCCGCGAGCTCTCGCTCGCCGGCCGCGACATCGGCGAGCTGCCGAGCGTCGCCAACTCGGACCGCAAGGAGAAGGCCGAGCGGGATTTCCGCTACTTCTGCGAGCAGTACTTCCCGCAGACATTCCACCTGCCGTGGTCGCCTGACCACCTGAAGGTCATTGCGAAGATCGAGCAGGCTGTGCTCGAAGGCGGGCTCTTCGCGATGGCCATGCCGCGCGGCAGCGGGAAGACGTCGCTGTGCGAGACAGCGTGCGTGTGGGCGCTCGTCTACGGGCACCGCGAGTTCGTCGCGCTGATCGGCAGCGACGAGGACCACGCCGAGAACATGCTCGATTCGATCAAGGTCGAGCTGGAGGCGAACGACCTGCTGCACGACGACTTCCCGGAAGTGTGTTACCCGATCCGAGCGCTCGAGGGGATTCACCAGCGTGCAGCCGGTCAGCTCTACCAGGGCAAGCAGACGCACATCGGCTGGACCGCCAAGGAGATCGTGCTGCCGACGATTCCCGGCTCGCGCGCGAGCGGCGCGATCATCTGCGTAGCCGGCATCACCGGGCGCATCCGCGGGATGAAGCACAAGCGCGTGGACGGCACGAGTGTGCGGCCCTCGCTCGTGCTGATCGACGACCCGCAGACGGACGAGTCCGCGCGGTCACCTTCACAATGCGCCGCGCGTGAACGCATCCTGGCCGGCGCGATTCTCGGGTTGGCCGGTCCGGGGCGAAAGATCGCGGGATTGATGGCGCTGACGGTCGTGCGGCCGGACGACCTGGCCGACCGCATCCTCGACCGTGAGAAGCACCCGCAGTGGCAGGGCGAGCGCACGAAGATGGTGTATGCCTTTCCTTCCAACGAGGCGCTCTGGACGCGGTACACCGAGCTGTGGCGCGAGGGAATGCGAGCCGACCGCGGTATCGCGGAAGCGACCGAGTTCTATCGCGCCAACCGCGCGGCGATGGACGAGGGCGCCGTCATCGCCTGGCCTGAGCGGCACCACCCCGACGAGCTGTCGGCGGTGCAACACGCAATGAACCTGCGGCTCGATCGGGGCGACGTGGCGTTCTGGGCCGAGTACCAGAACGAGCCGCTGCCCGAGGAGCACGTTGACGACGAGCTGCTCACTGCCGACCAGATCGCCGCAAAGATCAACGGCCTGCGGCGCGGTGAGGTGCCGATCGGCGCAACGCACATGACGATGTTCATCGACGTGCAGGGCAAGGCGCTGTTCTGGCTCGTCGCCGCATGGGAGGACGATTTCACCGGTTTCGTCATCGACTACGGCACCGAGCCGGATCAGAAGGCGGCGTACTTCACGCTCCGCGACATTCGCCGCACGCTCGCCGACGCATCGCCACGGGCCGGGCTCGAGGGGGCGATCTACGCCGGGCTGGAGCGGCTGACCGACGCGACGCTCGGCCGCGAATGGCGCCGCGACGACGGTGCAATGGTGCGCATCGACCGCTGCCTGATTGACGCGAACTGGGGTCAGTCGAGCGACGTCGTCTATCAGTTCTGCCGACAGAGCAAGCACGCCGGCGTGGTCATGCCGGCGCACGGGCGCTACGTCGGCGCGTCGTCGATCCCGTTCGCCGAATACAAGCGCAAGCGTGGCGACCGCGTCGGGCTGAACTGGCGCATCCCGCTGGTCAGCCGTCGGCGGTCAGTGCGGCACGCGCTGTTCGACACGAACTACTGGAAGAGCTTCGTCCACGCCCGCCTCTCGGTGCCAATGGGCGACCCCGGCTGCCTGTCGCTCTTCGGCCGCAAACCCGAGCAGCACCGGCTGCTCGCTGAGCACCTGACCAGCGAGTACCGCGTGAAGACCGAGGGCCGTGGCCGGACGGTGGACGAATGGAAGCTCCGCGTCGACGGCTTGGATAACCACTGGCTGGATTGCCTGGTGGGCTGCGCGGTGGCTGCGTCGATGGGCGGTGCGGCGCCGCCGGGGCTCATCGGCGATGCGCCCAAACCGAGGCCCACTTTGCGGCTATCAGCACTCAGGGATGCCCGGTGAACAACACGGCGGCCAAATCCGACGGTGATCAGGTGCGCCGGGGTCTCGAATGCCCACGCTGCGGTTGTGGGCACTTTCGCGTGATTTACACGCGCCCGGCCGCGGGAGGCCGCATTGTCCGGCGTCGAGAGTGTCGGTACTGTGGTCGCCGGGTAACCACCATAGAGCGCCTCCATGGGTCATGAATTCCCAGATCAGCGCGATCCGGTTCAGTTCCTGCCCTTCTACTTCGAAACGGCGGCACGCGGAGGCGTTGCGCACGAACTCGAGGTGGTTGGCTGGTCGGACAATACGCTGCGGCGGACAGTCTTGCGGTCGGTCGTCCGCAAGCTCGCTGGTGGGATCGTCCAATGCCGCGCAGACCAGACGGAAGCCGGGTTCTTGCGGTCGCTCGCGCCGGCGTACGGCCAGTCCTGGTCCGGCCGGTCGGGAGACGTGTTCCGCCGGATACGAGATACGGCTTCGAGCCGCGTTCACGTGCTACTGCTCGAGGACGCGCATCATCTGGCCCCACGGTATATCCGACTGCTCCAGGGGCTCTTCCACGACACATCCTCGTTCGGAGTGCTCGCGTCGGGCAGCGAAGTGCTCTTCCAGCGGCTCTGGCGGGCTGCTCGCGGCGATTCGTTCCTGGTCTACTGCCGCCTCCACGTGTACGGCGTTCGTCTTCCGGACGCGTTGGTCGATTGCCTGCAGCGGCAACACGCCGCAGACGCAGCTCTGCTTCGTGATGAATCCCGCCCGAAGCTGCGCCTGCACACCTCCGACTGATCCGAGACGTCCCCAGATCTGTGCGGCAACCGACGCCCCAGGTCTACGGGTGTAACGATCTCAACCCGAGCGGGGTTTCCTGCGCGCACTCAGAACCGCCGCGGCGTACGTAACGGGTAGCTCGCCTACTCGGCGGGGTGGAGTAACGGCAACTCGCCGGCCTCATTCGCCGGAGCCGCGGGTTCGAATCCCGCTCCCGCAATCGGAGATCTGCGATGGCCGACGAGCTGCAGGACGCGATCAAGGAGAACGCCCAGGGCCCCAAGCGGGCACAGGGTGACGCCGGGAGTGTTGAGCAGCATCCGCTGCCCGAGCAGATCGAGGCCGATCGGTACCTGGCGTCGAAGGAAGCGGCGAAGAAGGGTCTCGGCGTGCGGATGACGAAGGTGGTCCCGCCTGGAGCGGTGTGACGTGCTGAAGTGGCTGCGACAGCTCGGAGCGCGAAAAGCCGCCGGCGACGCTGAAGGGCGTGGCTCGCGCGTGCTTCATCCGCGCTTCGCCGTCGTGCGCGGCAAGTACGACGCTGCCCAGACCACACACGAGAACCGCCGGCACTGGGCCAACGCCGACCATCTTTCACCGAACGCCGCGGCCAACGTCGATGTGCGCCGCGTCCTGCGCAGCCGGGCGCGATACGAGGTCGCGAACAACAGCTACGCGCGCGGCATTGTCGCGACACTTGCGAACTACATCGTCGGCACCGGCCCGCGGCTCCAGATGCTCACGGATGATCCTGAGGCTAACCGCATTGTCGAGAAGGAGTTCGCCCGCTGGGCCAAGGCAGTCGGCCTGGCCCACAAGCTGCGCACGATGCGTGTCGGGCAGTGCGAGAGCGGCGAGTGCTTCGGCCTGCTCACCAGCAACCCGCGCATTGCAGCGCCCGTGCAACTCGACCTGCGCCTGATCGAGGCCGACCAGGTGGCTTCGCCGTGGCCGGCACCTGTCTACCGGCGAGACGCCGGCACCACCCTCGACGGCATCGTCTTCGACGAGTTCGGCAACCCGGTCGCATACACGATCCTGCGGCGGCACCCGGGCGACAACACCGCGTTCCGCAACAGCGGCACCGACTTCGACGTCATGCCGGTCGAGTCCGTCATCCACCTCTTTCGGGCTGAGCGTCCGGGCCAGAGCCGCGGCATTCCGGAGATCACGCCGGCGCTGCCGCTGTTCGCGATGCTGCGGCGCTACACGCTGGCGGTACTGGGCGCGGCCGAGCAGGCCGCGCTGCCGTCGGGCGTGATCTACACCGACGCGCCGGCCGACGCCGACGCCTCGAACGTCGAGCCGATGGATCAGGTCGAGATGGACCGCGGCACGTGGCTGACGATGCCGTACGGCTGGAAGATCAACCAGGTCCGGGCCGAGCAGCCGACGACGGTCTATGGCGACTTCAAGCACGAGGTGATCAACGAGATCGCCCGCTGTCTGGAGATCCCGCTCAACGTCGCGCTCGGCAACTCGGCCCAGATGAACTACGCCTCCGGCCGACTCGATCACCAGGCGTTTTTCAAGAAGATCCGCATCGATCAGGCCTACCTCGGCGATGTCGTCCTCGACCGCGTGCTCAGCGCGTGGTTGAACGAGGCGGTGCTCATCGAAGGCTACCTGCCGCAGTCGCTGCGCACGCGCGATGCGGAGTTCCCGCACCAGTGGTTCTGGGACGGCTTCGAGCACGTCGATCCGGCCAAGGAAGCGAACGCCCAGGCGACGCGGCTGGCCAGCAACACGACCACGCTGGCCGTGGAGTTCGCCAAGCAGGGATTGGATTGGGAGAGCGAGCTGCGCCAACGCGGGCGCGAGTTGGCGCTGATGCGCGAGTTGGGATTGACGATCGAACAGGCGGCGCCGGCCGCGACAGACAACAACGACACGGAGGACGAGGGCGATGTCACGGAAGACGAAGACGCCCGAGCAGCCGCGTGAGGACGCGGAACAGGTTCCCGACCGGCTTTCGCTGGTGTGCAAGGCCGAGCGCATCACGCTCGAAGCGCTCGCGACCGAAGGTGACGCGCCGGCCATCCCGCGCTTCACGATGCTGGCCTACACCGGTGAGCCGATGCATGTCGATGGCTGGCGCTTTCCGGTCGTGGTGGACCTCGAAGGCCTCTCGATCCCGTCGCAGCGCCGTCCCGTCCGCTTTGGCCACAGCATGTACGCCGGCGTCGGGCACACCGAGCGCATCGCCGTCGAGGCTGGGCGGCTGATCGCCGAAGGCATCGTCTCGCGAGAAACGGCCGCGGCGAAGGAAGTCGTAGCGAGTGGAAAGCGCGGATTCCCCTGGCAGGCGTCGATCGGCGCGCAGGTCGCCCAGGCCGAGTTCGTGCGCGGCGGCAAGTCCGTCACCGTCAACGGCCGGACGTTCGAAGGCCCGCTCTACGTCGCCCGCCGGACGGTGCTGGGCGAGATCAGTTTTGTGGACCTCGGCGCCGACGGCGGCACTACCGCGACCATCGCGGCTCAGCAGCAGGAGAACGATCTCATGGATGAGACGAACGACACGCAGGTCACGCAGACCGAAGAGACCAAACCGACGGTGACGCCGGAGCCCACGCGCGCGGTGCAGACGGACGGCAGCGGCAAGGAGGCCGCCCCGTCCGTCAACCCGGTCAGCGAGATTCGCGCGCAGGCGCTGGCGGAAAGCAAGCGCATCGCCGCGATCCGCCGCATCTGCGGAACCAAGTTCCCGCAGATCGAGGAGCAGGCGATCGCCGAGGGCTGGACCGAGGAGAAGACCGAGCTGGAGAAGCTGCGCGCGTCGCGCCCCAAGGCGCCGGCCGTGCACGTCTCCAGCGACACGATGAGCGGCCAGGTTCTTGAAGCGGCCTGCATGCTGACCGGCAAGGTCACGAAGGTCGAGGAGCTGTACGACGAGAAGACGCTCGACGCCGCGTCGCGACGCTTCCGCGGGGGCATCGGACTCCAGGAGCTGCTGCTCGAGGCGGCCCGCGCCAACGGCTACACCGGCTGGAACTTCCGCGACAGCCGCGAGGTGCTGCGCTGCGCGTTCGGCCAGAGCCTCCAGGCCGGGTTCTCGACCATCGACATCGGCGGAATCCTCAGCAACGTCACGAACAAGTTCCTGCTCGAGGGTTTCTTCAGCGTCGAGCGGACGTGGCGGAACATCACCGCCGTCCGCAACGTCAGCGACTTCAAGACCGTCACCAGCTACCGGCTCGTGGGCAAGGACCAGTACGAGAAGGTCGCGCCCGGCGGCGAGTTGAAGCACGGGACGCTCGGCGAGCAGAGCTACACGAACAAGGCCGAGACGTACGGCCTCATCCTGAGCATCGACCGCCGCGACATCATCAATGACGACCTCGGTGCGATCACCACGGTTCCCCGCAAGCTGGGACGCGGCAGCGGCCTGAAGATCAACGACGTCTTCTGGTCGATCTTCATGAACAACGCCGCGTTCTTCAGCGCCGGCAACAACAACTACCTGACCGGCGCCGACACGGCGCTGGGCATCGACGGCCTGACCAAGGCGGAGGTCGCGTTCCTCAACCAGGTCGATCCCGACGGCAAGCCGATCGGCATCATGCCGGCGGTGATCCTCGTGCCGACGGCGCTCAGCGCCATGGGCACGATGTTGTTCAAGTCGGTTGAGATCCGCGACACCACCGCTTCGACCAAGTACCCGATCGCCAACCCGCACGCAGGCAAGTTCCGCGTGGAGGTGAGCCGCTACCTCTCGAACGCGCAGTACACCGGCAACAGCGAGAAGGCGTGGTACCTGCTGGCCGATCCGACCGACCTGCCGGTGATCGAGACCGCGTTCCTCAACGGCCAGGAGTCGCCCACGATCGAGACGGCCGACGCCGACTTCAATGTCCTCGGCATCCAGATGCGCGGCTACCACGATTTCGGCGTCGCGCTGCAGGAGCCGCGCGGCGGCGTGAAGAGCAAGGGTGAGGCGTGATGAGCTGGGGACGCAGAACAGTGAATGGTGGCCGCACCGTGACAGGACGGTACGGTCACCCATGCCTTGCGTTGCCGCGATCCCACATCACCGACGAATCGGTTCACACCCTCTCGACGCCTGTCCGTCGTTTTGCCGGAGGGCTGTGGTTATCCCCGCAAATGGGGTGTTTCCGGCGCAGGCAAAAGCTTGCTCAAAAGACACCTCCTCTCACAGGAGGACGCTCTTCCTGCGCCGATCAATTTACCTCGCATGGACAGGAGGTCAACTGATGGCACAGGCAACATTCGTGCATGAAGGCGCGTCGATCGACTACACGCCCGGCGCCGACATCAAGACGGGCGACGTGGTCGTACAGGGCGAGCTGGTCGGCGTCGCGAAGACGCCCATCGCAGCCAACGCGCTGGGCTCGCTGGCGGTCTCCGGCGTATTCGACTTCGCCAAGGAGGCCGGCGGCGGCGTGACGTTCGCCGTGGGAGCACTCGCGTTCTGGGACGACGCGAACGACGTCGCGGTGACCACCGACGGCGGCGGCGCCAACAAGCTGATCGGCAAGTGCGTGAAGGCCGCGGCTGACGCGGATGCGTTGGTCCGTGTGCGGATGGATCAGTAGCAGGAACGACTCGCGATGCCCGATGTGCTCGAAAAGGGACTGAGCTGGCTCGACGACCAGCGTCACACGCACATGACGCGCACGGTCGTCTACCAGCGCGGCGCCGACGCGGTGGAGATCGCCGCGACGATCGGCCGCACCGAGTTCGAGCAGGTCGATGAGCACGGGGTCGTCCAGCGCCTCCAATCGCGGGACTTCCTGGTGCGGGCAGCCGACCTCGTGCTGGCCGACGCTCCGGCGCTGCCGAAGGCGGGCGACCGTATCCGCGAGACGGTCGGCGCGCAAACGTTCGTGTACGAGGTGATGGCCCCGGGCAACGAGCCGCCGTGGCGCTACAGCGATCCCTATCGCAAAGCGCTGCGGATTCACACGAAGCACGTGGCGACGGAGTGATGCCGTGCAGGTTGATGCACCGCCCATCAATGGGAACGCCCGTCAGAAGCTGGCCTGGCTCGCTGGCGTCGTATTGACGCTGCTGACGATCCTGATGCTGGCCGGCGGCGCGCGGCTGCTGCGCCACGACTCGCAGATCGCCGTGCACGACACGCGTATCGAGACCATCGAGAAGTCGCTCGGGCGCATTGAGGCAAAGTTGGACCGGCTGCTGGAGCGACACCCGTGAGCGCAATTCTCGACATCGCCGATGCTGTGGTCGCGAGCCTCAACGCGGGCGCGTTCGCGCTGGAGTTTGAGGCCGCGCGGAAATACCAGCCGGTCTTCGAGCTCCAGGACATGCAGACGCTGCACGTGTCGGTCGTGCCGAAGTCGCTGGCGATCACGACAGCCGCTCGCGACAGCGGGTTCTTCGACGTTGCGATCGACATCGGCGTGCAGAAGAGGGTCAACGCCGACGAGTCGGGCGAGCTCGATGCGCTGATGAACCTGGTCGAGCAGATCGCCGACCACCTGCGGATGAAGCGGCTGGACGCGGCGCCGAACGCCGCGTGGTTGAGCGTCGCCAACGAGCCGGTGTTCGCGCCCGAGCACCTGGAGCAGTGGCGGCAGTTCACCAGCGTGCTGACGGCGACGTACCGGGTGCGGAGATGAGCGATGCCCGCGAACGCAGTCGTGAAGTCGATCACGCTCGGAACGCCGCTGTGGACGAAGCTGGCGACCACGCCGACGGTGCTTCAGGCCACGGTGATCGCCGACCCGAAGAACAGCGGCAACATCGACGTGCGGTTCCGCGGCGGGCCGCTGTCGCGCTGGCCGCCGGGCGCTGCGGTCTCGTTCGAGTCGGTGGACCTGTCGGAGATCGAGGTCCGCGGCGCACCGAACTACAAGGTGCTCGTCGCGGCTTACGCGCCGGGAACGCATCCGCGCGGGCGCAGTGCGTTGCATCTGGGCACGAAGTACGTGGTGGAGCAGGCAGAAGCGATCCCGAGTGAGGGTGAAGGCGAGATCGGAGTCGGGTGAGCGATGGTCAACGTCTACATGAAGTCGTTCAACTTCGACGGCTTGGGCATCTATGCCAAGCTCGCCGACGTCTCGACCGTCATGAACGCCACGATCATCGCCAGCGTGAAGAACACGAATCCGGTCAGCGTGCGCTTCCGCGGCGGCACGCCAGCGTCATGGCCGCCCGGTGCGGCGGCGCTGTTCGAAGGCGTGGACCTCAACGAGTTCGAAGCGACCGGCCCGGCAGGTCACCTGCTGCTCGTCGTCGGCTACACGCGGTAAGGAGGCTGTGGCATGCCGAATGTCATCCTGGGCATGGACGCGAAGCTGTATTACGGCAACGCCGGATCATCCGCTACCAACGAGATGACCAACGTGCGGGACGTCACAGTCTCGGCGGAGGCTGGCGAGGCCGATGTCACCACCCGCGCCAACAGCGGCTGGCGCGCCACCGTCGCAACGCTGCGCGAGTGCACCATCGAGTTCGAGATGGTCTGGGACCCGGCTGATGCCGGCTTCGCCGCCGTCAAGACCGCGTACCTGAACAGCGAGCTGATCGCCTTCAAGGCGCTGGACCAGGAGGCGGGCACGGGCGTCGATGCGGACTTCAGCATTACGAGTTTCACGCAGAGCCAGCCGCTCGAAGAGGCGATCACGGTCAGCGTGACTGCCAAGCTGGCGGTATTCCGAGCATGGACGTAGGCCAATGAAGACCTTCAACGACAACGCCGGCCGGACCTGGACGATCGCGATCAACGTGGATGCGATCAAGCGCGTCCGTTCGCTGCTCGACGTCGATCTGCTGGAGATCGTGGACGGCAAGCTGATCGAGAAACTGATCCGCGACCCGGTGCTGCTGTGCGACGTGGTCTACGCCGTCTGCAAGCCGGAGGCTGACGCGAAGGACGTGAGCGACGAGGAGTTCGGCCGCGCGATGGCCGGCGACGCGATCGAGCACGCGACCAAGGCCCTGCTGGAGGACCTCGTGGGTTTTTCCCCGAGCCCGAGGGATCGGGCGAACCTCCAGCGCGTGCTCGCGACGACGTGGAATGTGATGGACCGCGCCCGCGACCTGGTCGAGCAGCGGCTGGAAAGCGGCGAACTGGAAAAGGTCGTGGAGCGGGCGCTCGCGAATGCTGGCAGCTCATCTGGCGCTGCGCCGGAATCGTCGGCATCGAGCCCGGCAAGCTGACGCTGCGCGAGCTGTTGGCGATGGCCGACGGCCGTTCGCGCGCCGAGTGGGCTCGCATGAGCGCTCTGATGGCGCTGACGGCGAATTGCCACCGCGACCCGAAGCGGTCGCGGGCGCTGAAGCCGAAGGACTTCGACCCGTTCGCCCGGGCGGCCCCGCCGCTCAGGGTCGGCGTGGACATACCGAAGGACGTGTTCATCGGTCAAAAGATGCCCGGGTACGGAGGCCCGGGCGGGTTCGAGTGAGGCAAGCCACAAGGAGAAAGCGTATGCCTCTTCCGGAAGAAGTCGTGCAGAGCGTGTCGTCCACCAACTTCAAGTCGCTGGGCGACGGTCCGTCGTTCTACCACAACCTGGCGATGAGCAACGCGACCAATCAGCAGAACCTGGCCGCGCAGAACGCGATCGCGCAGCAGCAGGCGCTCGGCACCGTGCTGACCGCCGCCGTCGGCAAGATCGTGAAGGCGCTGACCGAGGCCGACGCCGAGGAGGCGGTGTCGCTCAACAAGCTCATGAGCGGTGACGATGTGGCCAGCAAGATCAGCAGCCTGATCGGGGCGCTGGGCTTCGGCCAGATCGGGGCCAAGACCGCCCAGACCACGCCGCCGCCGTCCGGCGGGTGATGACTGAACTCGGGCGATCCGCGGCGCGCTGAATGGCGCGTCGCGGGCGCTCGCCCGTCCCTGTCGAGAGGACTCAGCGATGGCCACGTACACGTTTACCAGCGGCAGCGTGCTCCAGAGCGGCGCGACGCAGGGCGCGCTGGCCGGCGAGGCGATTAACGCCGGCGAGTTCGTCTACCTCGACCCGGCTGATGGCAAGGCCCGCAAGTCCGAGTGCGACGCGACGGTCGACAAGGCCAAGGTCGCGGGCATCGCCGTGAACTCGGCCGTGGCGGGCCAGCCCATCAGCTACGTCGCCAGCGGTGAGGTGACCGTCGACGCGACGGCGTTTGCGAGTACCGGTTTGGTGCTCGTGCTCTCGCCGACCGCCGGCAAGTGCATGGACGTCGGCGACATCGTCGACACGCAGTACCTGACGGTCATCGGTTGGTCGACCGCGGCGAACAAGCTCAAGATCGACCTGGCCCACAGCGGCATCCAGAGGGCGCTCAACCCGTGATCGACATGCGGATCAAGCATCTGTTCTTCGACCGCCATACGGTCGTGCACGCCGTGGACAAGGCGAAGCGCCAGGCGCTCTCGCGCGCGGGCGCCTTCATCCGCACGACGGCCAAGAGCAGCATCCGCAGTCGCAAGGGCGCCGCGCCGCCCGGCCAGCCGCCGCACTCGCACACCGGGCTGCTCAAGCGTTTCATCTTCTTTGGTTACGACCCGAGTACCGAATCGGTCGTCGTCGGCCCGGCCAAGATCAACCGCTCGACCGGCGCGCCGCACATCCTGGAGTTCGGCGGCGGCGTTGTGGCGAAAAAGCCTCTGCTCGTGCCGGTGGGCAACACCGGGCGCGACAAGAAGGGGCGCTTCACGGCCCGCCGGCTCAAGCGCATTCCCGCCGGTACGCGCCTGAAATACGAGCCGCGCCCGTTCATGGGGCCCGCGCTGGAGAAGGAGCGCCCGAATCTGCCGAAGACTTGGGCCAACAGCGTGCGGGGAGGCTGACTCCAAATGCGAGGGTCGCAATCAAGAGCCGTGAGCGGGGAGTTTTGTCGGATTCAGCCGAATGAAATGGGTCATTCGGCGATCGTCACGAACTGCTTCAGTTTGACGTTGCACTTGGTGCAATCCCTCACCAACTCTGCGCACAGCTGTATTCCCGCGGGGCTGTCGCCATCCGAGACTACTACGACGCTTTCGACCCGCAGGTCGCTTATGCCCACGTCTCGGGGTGGTATTGATACATCGGCGGGCTCGTACTGCTGGTCACAGACTGGGCAGGTAAATCTCACCTTCCCGTGGATTCGACCTCGGTCCTTTTTGAGTGGCATCCTCACATCTCCTTTGCGCGTGGCGCTGGTTGCACTCCAACATTGTAGAAGCAGCGGCGCCCTGCAGCAGGGAGGAACGTAATGGCCGCCGCACAGGGCATCCGGGCCGGGCGGGCGTTCGTCGAGCTGGGCGTGAGCGACAAGCTCACCGCCGGGTTGAAGAAAGCCCAACGTCAGCTCCAGACCTTCAGCACCGGCGTGCGCTCGATCGGGCAGAAGCTCGTGGCTGCCAGCGTCGCGGCCGCCGCGCCCCTTGCGATCAGCGGCACGGTCTTCGCCGGCTTCGAGCAGCGCATGGCGCGCGTCCGCGCGCTCTCCGGCGCCACCGGAAAGGACTTCGAACGCCTCTCGAACGAGGCCAAACGCCTCGGCGAGACCACCGTCTTCAGCGCCAGCCAGGCCGCCGACGCGATGAGTTTCTTCGCGCTGGCGGGCTTCGACGTCGAGCACATCCTTAAGGCCATCGGCCCCACGCTGAACCTCGCCGCCGCCGGCCAGCTCGAGATCGCACAGGCCGCCGACATCGCCGCCAAGATCATGGCCGGCATGGGCATCGAGGCCGACAACCTCGGCAACGCCGTGGATGTGCTCACCAAGGCAATGACGACGGCGAACACCGACCTGAACCAGCTCGGCGACGCAATGAAGTTCGTCGGCCCGATCGCTAAGAGCGCCGGCGTTGCGTTCGAGGAGATCGTCGCGGCAATCCAGCTCCTCTCCAACGCGGGCATCCAGGGCGAGATGGCGGGTACGACGCTGCGTGGCGCGATCCTGGCGCTCACGAGCCCGAGCAAGGAGGCGGCCGACAAGCTGAAGGAACTCGGCGTCAACGTGAACGACGCGCAGGGCAACGTGCGCCCGCTGGCCGACATCATCGACGACCTCAATCGCGCGCTGGAAGGCATGGGCACCGGCGAGCGGCTGGATGTGCTCGGACGCCTGTTCCCAGCCCGCACGGCCGCCGGCGTGGCTGAGCTGCTGTCGCAGGGCGCGGACAAGCTACGCGACTACACCGCCGCGCTGAAGGAGTCCGGCGGCGTCGCCGCACGCATTGCCGGGATACAGCTCAACACGCTGCAGGGCAACGTCGTCATCCTGAAGAGCGCCCTGGAGGGCCTCGCGATCGCCGTGGGAGAAGCGCTGGTCGGGCCGCTGCGCGTCGTCGCGCACGTGGCCGCGCAGGTCACCGGTCAGTTCGCTCAGTGGGTGCGCGAGAACAAGGCGACCGTTGCGATCATCGCCGCATCGATCGTAGCGGTCGGTGCGCTGGGCGCGACACTGGTCGCACTCGGCGTCGCAGGCCAGACGGCGGCGTTCGTGCTCGGCGGGATCGGGTCGATCCTGGCCGCTGTGAAGATAGCGTTCGCGGCTGCCACTGCCGCCATCGGCGCGATGCTCTCGCCGATCGGCCTGGTCGTGACCGCCGTTGCGGGACTCGGCGTGGCCGCCGTCATCTATTCCGGCGCGGCGGGCGACGCCCTGATCTGGCTTGGTGAGCAGTTCGGCCGGCTGCGCGAGACAGTAAGTAAGGTAATAGGTGGAATCACGGACGTCCTCGCCGCGGGCGACATCGCCCTGGCCGCACAGATCCTCTGGCTGGCGCTAAAGTTAGCGTGGCAGCAGGGCGTCGACGCCCTCAATCGGGCGTGGCTGGAGGCCAAGCGGTTCTTCATCGGCACAGCGCAGGCCATGTGGTTCGGGGCGCTGGCGGCCGCACAGCAGGTGTTCCACGCCCTCGAGGTCGCCTGGATCGAGACCACCGCGTTCCTCTCGAAGACCTGGACCAACTTCACGTCCGACCTGCGCCAGGCATGGGGCATCATCCAGAACTGGCTGACGAAGCGCTGGCTTGACCTGATGAACCTGTTCGGCCAGCTCACCGACGAGCAGGCGAAGGCCGCCAAGCAGATGGCCGACCAGGATTTCGCCGAGGGCGCGGCCGAGATCGAGCGCCGCCGCACCGGCGCGCTGACCGAGCGCGAACAACGGCGGAAAAGCGAGCGCGAGCAGTCGGCCGCCGTGAACGAAGCGACGCTGGCCGAGATCGGCCGCCAGTTCGAGGAGGCGCAGAAGGCGCTCGACGCCGACACCGACGCCAAGATCGCCGAGACCAAGCGCCAGCTCGCCGAAGCCCGCAAGGCGCTCGACGAAGCGCTCGCGGAAGCGAAACGCAAACGCCAGGAAGCGGAGACGGAGAAAGCCCCGCCCGGCAAGCCCAAGCTGCCCGGAGATCTGAAGGACCAGCTCGAAGGCATCGCCGACGTGCTCGCCGGCAAGATCAGCGTCACCGGCACGTTCAACCCGGCCGCGCTGCTGGGGCTCGGCGGCGACGCTGAGGAGCGCACCGCCCGGAACACCGAGCAGATCGCCAAGCACACGAAGCGTCTGGCAGACGCGGCCGTCACGGGCGGGCTGACGTTTGCATGATGGACCGATGAACGGCAACGCCACGGAGGGCGTATACCTTGCCCGTCGAAGTCGCGGAAAAGTTCGAGAGCCGGCTGGTCACCACGGGCACCAACCCGTCGGTCGAGCTGCGCTACACGATCCGCGGCACGGACGACGATGTCGAAGCGCGGAACGCACTGGTCGCCAACTCGCCGGCGCTCTACGACCCGTGGGGCGGCGGGCTGCTCTTCCTGCCGCGCGACACGGTCAGCGTGCAGCCGGTCGGCGAGATGCTGTGGGAAGGCATCGTCCGCTACGGCACGATCCCCGCGACCAGCGAGAGCGTGTTTTCGTTCGACACCGGCGGCGGCACGCAGCACATCACGCACAGCCGGCAGACCGTCGCGTCCTACGCGCCGCCGAGCCAGACCGCGCCCGACTTCAAGGGCGCCATCGGCGTCACGGCCGACAGCGTCGAAGGCGTGGACATCACGGTCCCGGTCTATCACTTCTCCGAGACGCACTACCTCGATAACACGCTGGTCACCGACCCGTACAAGGCGACGCTCTTCGCGCTCACCGGCCGCGTCAATAGCGGAGCATTCAAGGGCCTAGCCGCCGGCGAGTGTCTGTTCCTCGGCGCGGCCGGCACGAAACGCGGTCAGGGCGACTGGGAGATCACGTTTCGCTTCGCTGCCAGCCCGAACGTCACCGGCCTGACCATCGGCGACATCACCGGCATCGCGAAGAAGGGCTGGGAGTACCTCTGGGTGCGGTACGCCGACGCCGAGGACGCGGCCGCCAAGGTGCTCGTGAAGAAGCCGGTCGCGGTCTACATCGAGAAAGTCTACGAGGACGGCGACTTCAGCCTGTTGGGAATCTGAGCGATGCCGGGCCCGATGCAGAAAGTGAAGCGCGGCGATCCGCTGGTCATCCCGGCGGCGACGTTCAACACGTTCATCGACGCCGCGCGCGACTTCCAGGACCGCCAGCGCAGCGCGCGGCGCGACGCCGTCCGTGAACAGCGCGACACCGGCATCGTGCTCGTCCGCAACGAGAGCGGTGAGGACCGAGAGCGCTTCGACGTGCTGGGGATCGAAGGACCGATCATCGAGCGCGTCGACAACGAGGACGAATTCAAGCAGCGCGTCGCGCTGCGCGGCGTCGTGCCCTCCAGCCCGCATCCGGGCAAGTTCGCGATCCTGCTCGAACCCGCGAAGGACCAGGCCATCGTCCGCGCCTGTGTGGACGGTGTCTGCGTGGTCCGCGTGCGGATGGTGGACGAGGCGCACACCTCGGCCGACGTCGCAATCGGCGTCACGTCGCGACTCGAGAGCGGCGACTCCGGCACGGCGCGCCTGCTCTGGGTCGAGCCGGTCGAGGACCGCCAGGACCCCGAGATCGCCTGGACTGTCGCGCGCATCGGTGGCGGAGGCGGCGGCAGCGTCACCGCGGCGTTCGCGATGATCACGTCGAAGTCCGGCAGCTCGCCGCCGTTCCGCTACGCGGCCGCGCAGGCCACGATGGACGCCGACGGCGTCTGGACGCAGGTCGGCGGCGGCGCGGCATACAACAACGTGTTCAACATCGAGGAGCAGGGCGCCGGCGGGCAGTGGGTCAACCCGCTCGTCGTCGGTGACGTCGTGCTGATCTTCGCCGCGCCCGATCCGGGCATCGACGCCTTCGTCTGTACGCGCTCGCACTATCGGGGAACCTACTGATGGGCGCGTTCCTCGTGCGATTGACGGATCACGACAGCGGCGCGGAGCTTGGCCGCTTCGCCGCGCGGAACATCCTCGCGTACGAGGGCATCCAGTACGTGCTGCGCCAGATCTTCCCGCCGTACCAGGCGGCGATGTCGTTCCAGGTCGGCGTGTGCGGCGCGACGGTCGGCTACCCCAATAGCTCCCCCAATCCAGCCGGCGGCGCATCGTTCGGCCCGAATCTCACGTTCGCGCAGTGCACCGACGCCAATTCCAACGAGGGCGGCTGCTACACCAGCCCGATGCGCTCGTCGTTCGGCTATTCGCGCCAGGCGGTCGCGTTCACCGCGTCGCAGGAAGCCGACGGCGGCGCGCTGGTCGCGCCCGAGGTCACGTTCCCGAACAACCACTCGTGGAGCCCGCAGGCCGGCTCAGCGTGGGACTTCCCATGGACGCCCGAGGAGATCGAACAGCCGCCGCCCGAATGGACGCCGAAGGAGTCGTGGGAGCCGGGGCTCGGCTACCCCTGGCAGCGGCCGCGGAAGCGCTGCTACGAGACCTGCGACCCGTTCGACCCGCAGAACTGCATCCACTCGTACATGCACCAGTGGGACGCATCGGGCGAGCTCGACTGGCTGTGCGATTTCCGCAAAATCGGCGGCTTCCCGATCACGCTGGCGTTCCTGGCCGACAGCTCGCGCAGCAAGCTCGTCGCGGCGGCGGCGTTCCGCGCGCCGGTGCTGCTGCGCCCGGGCACGAGCCTGCACGTGCGCTACCAGGCGCGCATCTTCGGCACGCGCGTCTCGCGCGACTTCGCGCTGCGGTTTGCGAAGTATGCGTTCCAGAGGACCGGCAGTCGGTATGACGCGATCTACGGCCGGCCGCTGCTGAGCAGCGCGCCGAAGATCACTCGCCGCACGACATACGCCGAGCTCGAGCCGCACTTCCAGGCCGACTTCGGCGCGGTCGCGCTCAGCTCGTGGACGTACATCGCTGGCCCGCCGCCGCGGGTCGAGTCGAGCAACACGCCGCAGTGGCTCAACTCAACCGGCGACACCGTCGGCCCGTTCGGCGGTCTGGCGGTCTACGGCACGGTCGGCGGCGCCGAAGAGCTGATGTGGGTCACGAAGATCGACCCGCCGGTGAACGTGCCGAACGGCGACACCCTGCGCGTGCCGGCCAAAGTGCGCTTCGAGCTGGAGGGGGTCTGATGCCGTTCGTCGATATCACCAGCGACCAGCACGCCCTGTACGGCACGCACTCGCACGGCGAGGAGGGCTTCGCCACACCCGGCGGCCCGTACCCCGCGCAGCTCAAGTGGTCGGATCTGCATCCGCCCGGCGTGAAAGTGCTCCCGAAGGGATCGCCGCCGGCCGGCCCGGGCGAGATCAACTGGGAAGACACGCTCGGCGGCAAGTTCGCGCTGGCGATGGAGAAGCTCGAAGGGCTGCTGTACGCGGTCTTCGGCTCGCGGCCCAATGGCAATCCGAAACGCCAGTGGTACGACCGCCAGCACCCGCGCTGCCTATGGGGACCGGAGGCTTGGGAACGCCGGCTGCTCGACTTCGGCGGCGCCTACGGCTGCGGTCCCGAAGGCCAGTGCTGGGACTATCAGGAGAGCGGCAAGGAGTACGCGGCGTTGGGTGAAAGTCCGCCGTGCTGCCCGATGCCGCGGCCCGAGGTGCCGATCCGCACGCGCTCGGGTGACCCCGCGTTCCAGTTCATCAAGGGCGTCCACGACCGCACGTATTTCCCGCTCGGCAGCGTGGCGCGCGACCACAACAGCGAGCCATACGACCCCGAAGGCAGCGGCTGGTTCGGCGCCACGCAGCCCGGCCGGCAGGACGGTGTCGGCTACACGCAGAAGACCGGCGAGATCGTCACCTTCACCTGGACCAAGCCCGGTGGCATCGCCACGCCCAACTCCGTCCGGCTGTACTACCGCACGAAGTCTCCCGGCGGCGCGTGGTCCGGCTGGTCGAACATCAACATGACCGGCGGGCCGCCGACGTACACGGCCACGCGCGGGCCGTACCAGCACGGCACCGAGATGCAGTGGTACGTTCGCATCCAAAAGCTCGGCATTCCAGGCGTCGATCCGGGCTACACGAAGTACGACCCCGGCGGCGACAGCGCGCCGGCCGCGGCCGATGCGTATTACCTGCAGTGGTACACGCACTTCAACCCGTACATCTACGGCCTGCCCGAGATGCTCGACAGCTACGGCGGCGTCGACGTGCGGCGCGGCACGGACTACTACCAGTTCGACGGCTCAGAATCGATCCAGCCCGAGCTGATCAACATGGCCCGCTTCGTGCTGAGCTGGTTCGGCGGCGACTGCTGCACCGGCGAGTACGACACCTGCGCCGAGACCGATGACCGCTCGGACGTCTTCCATCACAACCCGCGCTATCGCGGCGGCGACGATGGCCTGTGCTGCGTGCCGATGCCGATCAAGTTTCGCTGGAGCGGCTCGAACGTCCACCCGCACTACATGACTGGTGGAAAAGCAGGCGGTCTCGATTCGCGCCCGTTGCACAACCGCGACGACCAGGCCGGGATCCAAGCCGCGCGCAAGACCTGGCGCGGCATCAACATGCTCTACACCGACGACCTGCACTTCGACAACCCGTACTACGGCGGCGGGTACTCGTGGGGCACCGCGCCGGGCACGTTCGTGCTCATGTACAAGCCCAACTGGGACTCGCTCGCGAAGGTCTGGGCCAAGTATCCGAGCTGGGGCCTGCGCGCCGGCGACGTGATCGAGGCGGTGCACATCCAGGAGATCATCGACGCGGTCGATTACCTGATCGACAACGGCGTCTGGACCTCGATCCGCACCTGCACGCGCAAGCGCACGCCGGGCCAGTTCATGGGCAAGGACTGCGGCTACCACTACGCCCTGAACTACACCGATTGCTACGGCACGAGCGGGGCCGAGTGGCGCGTCGGCTGCGAGAAGTGCTGCGCGAACTCAAATCAGTGCTGGCCCTACGACCACGTGCTGGGCTACTGGTATCACCAGTGGGGCCCGGGCTACGACGACGAATACACCGAATACCCCGACACATGCGACCCGTGGCCGACGCCGACCTGGGAGGAGTGCACGCAGAACTGCTCGCAGGCGAAGTGCCACATGATGAGCCGCAAGAGCGGCTACTCGCAGTACTCGCCCGAGGGCAATCCGGACTGCCCCTGCGACCGCGGCTACTGGGAGGACACGCAGTGCGACGGCTACGACGTGCCGGACATCGAGGCCTCGCCCGGCTGCGGCTATCACCGCGACGAGAAGGGCTGCAAGAGCTGGGATTGGCAAACGCAGCAGTGCGTCACCGACCCGCACAAGGGCTATCACTGCGTGCGGCGCGTCGAGGGCTATTCCTACTTCGCCTGCACGCCGGGCGAGTGCAACGCCGGCTGGGATGACGACCACGGCGGGCAGTACAAGAAGAACCGGCTCGACCACGAGTGGTGCCACGGCATGGATTGCTCGGGCCTGTGGGGCAAGGCGACTGGGCCGCCTGGCAACGAGTTCAGCGGAAACTGCCTCGGTGACATGTACGGCTGCGGCGACACGTTTCCAGGCGGGCCTGACCAGGGCTTGTGGTTCAGCGAGGTCACAGGCATCTACTGGGAAGGCCTCGTGCCGAGCTGGTATGCGGGCTGCTCGGGCATGCCGGGTTGCAGTTCGGACTGCTCGTTCGGCGACACGCTGTCGCTGCCGCCGGAGATTCCCGGCTACGGCTATCACGACCTCAACGGCGTCCCGCTGTGCGCGCAGTTCGTCGATGCGCTGAGCGGCTGTTTCTCGGCCTGGAACGGCTACGCGTGCTGCACCGGTCACATCTGCCAATGCTCGCTGGGTGACTTCCCGGTGTGCAAAGGCGACGCCGCCTGGGTCGCAGTTGATCTCAACCTCGACGGATCGGACCGGCCATACCGCAGCTTCGCCGGCCGCAACGGCGACCTGCCGCCGTACGAGGGCCGCGGCGTGCCCCGCTTGCGCAACTATGACCTGACGAAAGACCCGGCGACGTGGATGCACGATTGCCCTTGTGAAACCTGGACGGGGGCCGGCCAGTGCGTGATTTGAAAGACCTGCCCATCCTCGCGTCCAGCGGCGTCACCGCCGACGGCTACGACTATTTGCTCAGCCGCGGTGCGCCACCTGACCGCCTCGAGGCGCTGATCCCGCTGTTCGACCTGCGCTACGACGACCAGGAGCGGCGCGTCGTGTTCCCGGTGCGCGAGGGCGGCGTCGACCTGGGCTACACCGCCCGCGCGATCGATACGAAGCAGCGCAAGCGCTGGCTCAGTCACCCGATCGAGGGCGGGCACAAGATCGTGATTTACGAGCCCGACCGCGTCCTGGCCGGCGGCGACACGCTGTTCGTCGTCGAGGGCCCGTTCGACGCACTGATGGTCACCGCGGCGATGCAGCCGGGCAACGCGTCCGTCGCGACGGCTTTCTTCGGCTCGCTGCCGACGAGTGAGCAGCTCGCGTACATCACGAACGCGATCCCGCTCTACCGCATGGTCTACATCATGCTCGACGCGAACGTCTACGGCCGCTGCCGCCGACTGGCGCTGGACTTCGCGAAGGCGACAGGCGCCCCCAACGTCGGCTCGATCCACATCGGCGGCGAGAACCGCGACCCGGGCGCGACCCGCTTCGCCGAGTTGGAGGCGCTGGTCGCCTTCGCGTCGGCATCGTGGCAGACGGAGATCCGCTGGATGTGGGAGCGCCGGCTGGTATTCGGATACGTGGCGTGAGGATGGCAGGCAACGAGGCGGTGGTCTCGCACGATGAGGTGAAGTCATGCCGGTGATCTCAATCAATGTCGGCCCGAAACGCGTGCATCTGACAGCGTACTGCCCGGACGACGAGCTCGGCCTGCTGGCATGCGACTACGTGCTCGCCCGCGCCGCTGAGCTGCTCGACGGAACGAGCGAGACCGAGCTGCGCCGCTGGCTGATCGAGCGCGACCCGCAGCTCGCCGAGCTGTTCGCCAAGCTCGATGCCGGCGGGAAGCTGCCGAAGACGGACGACTTCACCGTGGACCCGAGCAACGCACACGCGGAGGCGCGGATCATCCGCCATCTGCTGCGCGAACGGATCGAGGAGTGCGCCGGCCGCCCGGCTCACGAGCTCTCGATGAATTCGGCCGGCCCGATCGTCGCGCCGCGCTCAGTCGATTCGAGAGATGGGCGCGCGGCCGGTTGCTGCATGCGCGACGATGGATCGCCAGGCGCGGCTCAGCGGCCGCCCGAAGCGTGCGACTGCAGGAAAGAAGTGAATCAGAACAACGGCGAACCCGCTGCCCAAGACGGCCGCGGAATCCAGAGCATGGAGGCGTGAATCATGACGAGTATCTTCGAGATCACCGACTGGTCGCACGTAGCGTCGTTCTTCATCTGGACGCTGGCCGTCTGCGCCATCGCCAAGGCGCTGTTCGGCTCGCTGCCCGCGGCCGAGCTCCAGTACCGCCTGTCGCTGCGCGACGCCCCCCGCCGCCAGCGCATGAACCGCCTGAACTGGGAAGTGAACAATCGCGTCAAGTGGGACGAGGACGTCGCCCGCCGCTCCCCGCACGCGGCCCGGCAGCCGCTCAATGACGTCGAGGTCGAATCACGCCGGACCCAGCTGCGGCAACTCGCCAGGACGTCGCTGGCGTGGCGTGCCTTCACGTACTTCATGGGCTGCTTCGCGTGCCAGACGTTCTGGGCGGCGGTCGCGGTGTTCGCCCTCACGCGTGGTCTGTCCGACCCGGCTGCATGTTTGTTCACGGCGGCGGCATACTCCGGAGCTGCAGTGCCGCTATTGAACCGGGCTGGCGGCGCGTCATCGCCCGGGACGACACCCGCAAAGCCCGGCTGTAAGAACTGCAACGCGTGAATCAGAAGAATGCCTTTGCGAGACGGAGCACGCCCTGTTTCCAGGGCACGCGGTGCGTCACGCCGCTGGCGTTTTCGAACCTGGACTGGTTCGCAAGGTACCACTCATAGTTTCTCACAAGCGCGTCGCGGTTGCTGTGCTTGGGTCGAAAACCGAGGCTCCGCTCTGCCTTGTCGATCGAGACGAACGAATCCGTGGCGGCGGTCTCGTAAATCCACTTGTAAAGGGGACTCAACCTGAGCACTTCGAGCAGGCGCAACGTCCAGATCAGCGGCGGCGCGGGCAGCCCGGTCAAGCGCTTGCCGAACCCGGCGCGGTCGAGCACGGCCTGGAAGTCCTCGCGCATCGTGAAGAACTCTTTGGCGCCGATGTTGAACACATCGTTTACGCGCTCCCGTTCAAGCGTGCAGCACAGGTAGATGGCGTCGCACAGGTCGTCCACGTCGAGGAGCTGGTAGCGATTCCGCCCGGTACCGAGCAGTGGAAAGCCGCGGCCGTCCTTCGCCCATTCGTAGAACATCGCGAACACGCCGAGCCGCTCCGGCCCGACGAAGCTCTTGGGGCGAAGGATCGGGACGCACATGCCATGCCGGGCGCGAAGCTCGACGCAGACCGCTTCGGCGTCGACCTTGGCTTGTCCGTAGGGACCCACGCCGCACAGCGGATCGTCCTCGCACAGCGGGTGATGGTCGGGAATCCCGTAGACCGCGGTGGACGAGACATGCACAGCGCGCTCACAGCCGGCCTCGCGCGCCGCCTCGAGTACGTTGCGAGTTCCGTCGACGTCGGTGGAACGAATATCCGCCGGCGAATAGAGCGGCAGTGCGGCGGCGCAATGCACGACGATCTGCGCACCTTCCGTCGCCTCGCGCACGGCGGCAATGTCGCGGATGTCCCCGCGCACCTCGCGGATGCTGCCGCGGCAATCGTCGTAGTCGAATGGGACCAGATCGAGCGACGTGACGGAGTGGCCGCGTGCAAGGAGGTAGCGCACGAGGTTGATTCCGAGGAAGCCCGCGCCGCCGGTGACCAGGTAGCGCCTGGGCACCTCGTCCGCCGGCAGCGGAAGCGACGAGACCGTTGAAAGGCTGTGTTCAGGCAAGCGAACCCCGCTTTCGCGTCTACTGGCAGCGTCTCAAGGACCCCGGACCGCAGGCGCCGGTTCCGCTGATCGGTGCGCGAAAAGATTGTGCAGGTGCGCGAAAAGATTGTGCAGGGCGGATAGGTGGGGAATCCCCGATCGGCGTCGCAACGCCCAAGAAAACCGGCCTTCGGCGGCCGGTTGGAACGCCTTTGGACGGGCGTTCGAAGGTCTTTCCAGGCCGCCTCTAAGCGGCCGGCCCGGCCGACTCGCCGCCCGGCGCGGCTTATGAGCCGTCCGGTCCTGCCGGCGCGACCGCGGGGCGTTCCAGCCCCGGAACCGGTTTCCGGCGCGCGGCGAGCAGCTCCAGGATGATCTTGCTGGCGACTCGCGTACTGAACGCACCGCCTGCCAAGTCGGCAATCTCGTGTCGGCGCAGCAGCCAGCCGCGGGCCTTTTCGTCCGGCCAGCCCAGTTCGGCGAACAGGGCGGCGATCCGTGTCCGCTGGCGCTGCGACGCCGGCCGGATCGACGTTCGCGACCGGGCCTTGTCCGGCGGCGCGGTCGGCTGCCAGTCCGGCCGCTTGTGCTCGGGCACGCTCAGACGCTCGATCGCGGCCGCGGCCGCGGTGACGGAGAGCGCGTGCATCGACTCGACGCCCAGGGCCGCGTACAGCTCGTCCTTGCCCCAGCCGCGGCGCTTCGCGATCGTCCAGAGCGCGCGAATCTGCCCCGCCGTAATCGGCACGAGCGGCCCGGCTGCGCTACTGCCCATCGCGTGCCCCTTCGTCGGTTGTGCCATAGACGGTTCCCGGCCGCGCGGGCGGTTGCAGCGTCGCGCCCCGCATATCGAGCACCGCTTCAAGCTGCTCGATGCTGCCGAACAGCTCGGCAAGGACCGCAACGCGCGCGATCGGCGAACCGGCCAGCAGGACCGCAAGCCGCATGAACCGTTTGCGTCCGAATCTCTCGCCCAGCAGCAGATTGAAGGCCGACGCCCCGCGCTCCCCGTTCTGCCAGCCGCCCAGGACGCTCACGTCTTTCGCCACAGTGAACGGCCCGGCCGGGCATTCAGACTCTTCCCAGGTGAACGACAGCTTCGCCCCGCATTCGTCAGGCGCGATCGGAACGGCCGTGACGACGTACCGAAGCGCCGGCCACACTCCGGTATCGATGCTCCGTGAACGGTGCACCCCGCGGGCGTAGTAGCCCGGCTCGAATAGCGGGACGAACCGCTCCGCGTCCATAATTTGCTACTCTCCCGGCAGCAGGAAGTCCGGCGACGGCATCCGGTCGCGCCGCTCGCCGCCGTTGAACTGGTTGCCGACGTGCGTGGAATTGTTATTGTTCGTGATGTTCAGGATCACAGGCGGGCCGCCCGCCGCCGCCTGAGCCGCGATATCCCTCACGCGCCGCACGAGCTCGATCATCCTCTGAACCGATACCCCAGCATCGCCAGGGAAAACGACTTGTGACACTGCCCCGTCCGGGCCGTGCACGGTGGGCGTGATCGGGCCGAACATGGTCGGAAGGCTCTGTCGGGTCAGGTCACCGGACCGGTCCCCGAACAAGCCGTCGCCGGCTAGCCGGCGCAACATCGCCGCGTCTGAATCCGCCAGCGCTTCGTCCGACGCGACACGGCGCGTCGCGTCGTCGAGTCGTGAGTCTTCGGTCGCGAAGGCGTTTTCGGGAACCGCATCGCCGCGCACACGTGCGGCGCGGCCGGCCAGAAAATTGCGAAACGCCTGCTGCGCTCCCGGCTCGCGCCCAGCCTGCACCATGCGCGCGATCATCGCCTTCTTTGCCGCCGCGCTGCCCTCGAACCGCGCGGACCGACCGCCGGCTACGAACGCCGCCATGACCGATTGCCGCTCTGCATCGCTCAGGCCGCCGAGCTGCCCGGCGATCACGCCGAACGTCGCGACGTCTTCTTCTATGCCCTGGGTTCGGCCCAGCTCAGCAACCGCCCGCGCCTCAGACTCCCCGGCGACGCCCACGCCGGCGTCGAGAAAGGCGTCTTGGACGCGCTCGCGCAGCGCCTGAGCGCCCTCGCGCTGTCCGATCCGCACGCCGCGCACGCGCTCTACTTCTCGCCGCGCGTCTTCGGCCGCCGTTGCCATTTGCCGCATGAGCGCGACGACTGCGCCGACAGCGGCTGCCGCACCAGCCATCGCCAGCAGCGATGCTCCCACTTTCGTGATGCCGACCGCGACATCGGTGACTAGGTTCAGCAGTTGGCTGAAGCCCGGCGCGGCCAAGTCGAGCAGCCCGCCCAATGCCTGCTTCGCATCGCGGCTGAAGCCCTCAACCTTCCGGCCGCTGGTCTCAGCCTGCTTGCCCGGCTGCTCCAGCCCGCCGCCCGCGGCGTCGCCGGCCTTGCCGACGCCCTCGACGCTCTCGCCCACGGCGCGCAGCTTCTGCTTGGCCTCATCGTCGCCCGTCACGCGAACCGGAATGTTTACGCCGTCGTTAGCCACGATCGTCCCTCACAAGAACGGCCAGCGCCGCCGCAGCCGTCGCGGGCGGCGGCGGCGCCCAGCCCTCCGTCGCGTCAGACCAGAATCGACGCCGGCGTGTTCGTCACCGGCGCACTCTGGGCCTTGCCCAGGGCGAGAACAACGCCGGCCGTCGCGTTGCCGGTGCCGGCGATGGTGAGCACCGGCCGCTGATACCGCTTCCGCGCGCCGGCGGCGCGCCCGCCCAGCCGGATTCCGATGGTCGGAATCGCGTTGTCGTCATCCCCGTCGATCACGACCGAGCTCGCGCTGCCGATCGCCGTCCAGCCCGTCGAGCCGTCGTCGGACTCTTCGATCGCGACGTGCACGTCCGTGATTCCGGCGTCAATCGCGCCAGTCTGAAGAATCCAGTTCGCCTCGTCATAAGCGACCGTGTCCTGAGCGGCCCCGTTCACAGTGCCAGCGGCCCGCACCGCGGGCACGATCGCGTTGACCACCTTCGTCGTCTCAAGCGTATAGTGCATCGCACAATTCTCCTGCTTTTGGATCCGCAGCCCGGCGGCCCGGAGCGATCCGGGCCGCGCGGGCGAAGGTCTATTCGTCCCGGCTAAGCAGCGGCCGTAAGCAGCCGGCCGTACATGGTGGCGTCCGCCACCCCGATGCCGTGCAGCATCTCCGCGTACATCACGACCTGCCCATGCAGCATCTTCACGTGGTCGCTCTGCATGAACGATCCGGCGGCCGAGTTGTAGTAGTAGTCCGCCCCGCGCCGAAGGTTGCCCAGCAGCAGAAGCGCCTTGCTTGCGGCGCTGTCAGCCAGGCGCGGCCCGACCTGCACGAATTCAGCCGGGTAGCCCATGAGCACGCGCTGCGGCCGATCGCCCTTCGTCAGAATGTCCGCAACCGGGCGGTTCTGCGAGTCGCGCAGGCCCAGGTACCGCCAGAAGATCGACCGGTGCAGATAGAACTTGCAGTCGCCGTCGTCCGCCGAGTCCGGGAGGTTGCCGATCAACCGCGACAGGTACTCCGTGCTCTGGTCGATCACTTCTGCGAACGTGTTGTGCCCGGTCTCAGCCGTCACGTCCGCGCCGCCGGCGGCGTTGAACAAGCCGACGGTTCGGGCGTAGGTAGGCGAGCCGTCGCCGACAAAGGCGTTTCGATCGACCGCCAGCGACATCGCGTGAGCAATCTCCTGCGTGACGTAATCCGCCAGAGAAGCCGCCCATGTGTCACGGAGCATCGTTCGATCCACCGCGACGTAGGTGACGTACTTGGGCAGCTCGACCCGCTTGAACCCGAACGCGGGCGCGCTCTCGTTCGGCACAATCCCGTAGTTCGGGTAGTACACCGTGAACCCGCCTTCGCGCGTCACGCGCGAGACGGCCTCACCCGACCACTCGAACTGGTTGGCGTCGCGCGGGTACACGCCGTACTTCTCGACGTTGCTGATGATCGCGCCGAGCAGGCTGTCGGGCATCAGGAACCCGCCCGAAGCACCGGGCTGCGACTGAATGGCGGCGCGCCGCATGTCGCCTTTCAGCGCTTCAGCCGCCCACGGCGCGCCGAGCGCCGCCGCAATCTGAACGCCGACCGACCGCGCCTGTTCAACGCTCGCGAACGCGCTACGGCTCATGCGGCCGCTCGCATACTGCTCGGCGATCGCGTCGAACCGCTCGCGGTAACCCGCGCGCACGCGCTCCACGTCATCGCTCAGCCGCTCGATTTCGCGGGCGGCCTGCGTGAACTTCTCCTGCTGCTTTCTGTCCAGGTCGGAAAACCGACCGTCCACCTTGTCCAGAACGTCCGTGAGCAGTCCGGCGAACGCCCGTTCCTGCTCGGTCTGAAACAGCCTGTTATCCGCGGGCATCCGTGCCACGCTCCTTTCAGCAGTCGCCGCGCCGCGCGCGGCGGGTTGTTTGTGTGTGTTAGGTCCGATTCTTCCTTCCACCCCGCGAGCCGCGTCGCGTCTTCCGCGCTTCGACCGCAGCGGCGTCGCGCTCGGGCCCGCGCTCTTCAGCAGCGTGACCGGCAGCGCCCGCAGCGGGTTCGCAGTCCGCGACTCCCGCGCTCGTCGGATTCTCTCGCTCTGTCAGCGACTGGATCGCCGCGCCGCCCAGCATTCGCCGCGTCGCGAGCGACTCGGCCGCCATGTGGGCGAATCCGCTCAGCCCGTCGCGGAGCTGGGCGCGCAGCGCTCTGATAATCGGTTCGGTCACGACTTGGCCACCCAGCGGGCCACGGCCGCCCGAGCCGACGCGAACATCGGCGGTCGCTCAGCGCGCGCCGCGGAGGCGCACGACTCGGCGTCGCCGGCCAGCGCCGCCAGTTCAGCCGCTTCGCCGATCGACGGGTCGTTTTCGATCGCGTCGAGCGCGGCGGACTTGAACTCTTCCAGGAACTCGTCCATCGCGCCGCGCAGCGTCTCGATCATCGCCGCTCCGGCCGGGCCGCCGGCCGTCTGCATCCGTTCGATCGCGCCGCGCAGCGCCGCGACTTCGCCGCGAAGCTGCTCGACCTGGGCCGCCGCCCCGTGCCGCGGCTGCCCGCGCGCCGCCAGCCGCGCGTCCGCGTCGTCCGGCACGTCCACCAGCGAGATTTCCGCGAGATCGGTGACCGTGAAGAATACCTGCGCCTCGTGCGCTCCGACGCGCGCGAGCTGCTCTTTGACCCACTCGTCGATTTCCGGCTCGTCGTCGCGCACCCAGCGCGCCTGCCCGTACCATCCGATGCTCACCGCCGGAGCCATGCCCTGCCGGATCATCGTCCAGGCGTCATCCGCCAGCGCGATCCCCTCAGCGAGCATCGCTTCGAACGCCAGCCCGAGGTTGCGATCCACGGCCAGCTTCGTGATGCGGCCAATCTGTGAGAACCCCGGCGCGAAGCCGTGCTGCGCCAGCAGCGGAATCGGCCGTTCAGCGTCACGCGACGCGAGCCATTTCTCGATCGCGGCTGGATGAATCAGCCGGCCGGATCGCATCAGCCGAAACGTGTTCGCGACGCCGCGGATGGTGCGGCGCCCAGCCTCTTCGCTCCCGCACTCAATACGCGCGGCGGCCGACAGCCTCTCGACCGTCGATGCCGCCGCGCTGGTTCCGGCTTCCTTGCCCGTCATTGTGCGATCCTTCGCGTTGATTGCCCGCGCGGCGTCCGTGCCGCGCGCTCATCGAGCGGCGCTCCTACGCCGCGCTCGATGTTGCCGGCTCGCCCTCGTCATTGGCCAGCCGGACTTCGTCATCGGCCGCCGCTGCTCGAAGCGCTCGCGCGGCGCGCTCCATGAACTCGGCCGCCAGAGCGCGGAGCCGCGCCCCCAGCTCGGGCACGAGTCCGGCCGGCAGCGCGAGACACAGGCCGGCGAGCGCCACGCCGTCGGCGCGCCGGACCAGTGACAAATCGATCGGTTCCGTCGGACCCTCGTGTGCGGCCGAGTCGTCCGCGCTGCCGTCGGCCGCGTCGCCGATCGTGCCGTTGATGCGGCCGACCAACCGCTCGAGCGCGCGTGCTGCGAGATCAAACGTAAATTCCGGGCCGACCAGCGGCCAGCGAGCGATAGCGCCGCTGCCGTCTGCGTTATACGCCCCCAGCTCAATGAACCCCACGTCAACGCGCTCGCCGATAGATGCCCCCAGCTCCGCCCGCGCCGCTTCCATGATGGCGAAGCCCTCCCCAACACAGCGTGTCTCCCAGAGTATTTGCCCGCTCAGCCGTTCACCCGTCTCAACCTGTGACGCTCGCTTCATGGACTGCCTCCCTGTGATTCCCTGTGATTCCCGCGGTCCACGCCCGCGGTGCGTGTGTTCCCTACTTCACCCGACTTGCATCCACCGCAGCGCCGACCCCATCCGCCGCGGCAGTCAATCCGACAATCAGCAAACTGCCCTTCGTGAGCACTTCGTATCGACCCGCGGCCGCCTTCGCGGTCAACCCCAGCGCGCGGATCGCGGCGCTCAGGTTCACTTCGCGGCGGCGATGATCGACCTTGCCGCCGGCCCGCCGCACCGGTCGGCAGGGCACAGTGACAGCCTCTTCACCGTCCACCGCGGGGCGCAATGCGATCCGCAGCGTACCGGTGTCGGCCAGCACAACCGCCCGATCCACGATCCCGACCAGCGACAGGTCGGCCGCGTGGAACATCGCCATGCCGCCCTTGGCGATGCTGCACGATCCTTCGGGCAGCGCGGCGAAGAACGCCGACCGGCCGCCGCCCGGCTCCACAACCGCGAATGCCACGCTTCACGCTCCCTTCTGCCGCCCGAGCCGCACTCAAACGCCGTTCGAACGGGCTTCGGCCGCGCTTCTCACTCGCAGCGATCATCGCCCGGAGCGATGATCGCCCAGGTCGGCTCGCACCGACCTGGGCGATCAGGCTGAACACTCGCACTCGGCGTCCTGGGTCGGCACACGCCGCGACCCTCGGCGATCCAGGCCAGCCGGTTGGCAAGCCATGAATTCCGCGTTTGCAGCCCCGCCACGGCCCGCACAGGGCCGCGGGGCACTCAGCCCACCCGCACGCCGCGCCGCGTGCGCCAGTGAGACCAAGACAGGGCGGCGAGCGGCCGTCGTGGAGGAATCACGGCGGCCCGTGCTGGGGAACCGCCGCGCAAACAGCCGCCCGCCGCAATATCGATGCCGCCCCGGCGAGCCGGCGGCGCTGCCCGCGCGACCGGCCGCCGCGTCGAGCCGCGTTCCACGCCGCCGAATCTCACCGGAGCGGCCTCTCATGCCGTTGCCCTCAGAAGCTCGCCGCCGGCCGACTCGTCCACTTCCAGCGCCACGTCCGGCCCGAGCGTCATTTGCAGCGCGATCGACAGCTCGGCCACGCCCAGCGGGCGTTTCGCGCACGCGCTGTACGCCGTCCGCAGCACGCACACCGCAAAGCCGATCAGCCCATACCCGCGCGTGTTGGACAGCCGCGTCATCCAGCGGATGCCGTCCGCGTCCACGATCCGAAGCCGGTCGTTTCGCAGCACCTGAATCAGGTCTTCCGGCGAATACAGGTCGGTCGAGCCGTCGCCGAGCCTTCCGTCGCGCTCGTAGTCGAAAATAGGTGCGATGCGCCGGGACAGTTGCGACGAGAGCGGAGAAGACTTCTCGGCCCGCGCCTTCAGCAGCAGCCGATAGAACCGCGGATCGCCGATCAACACGATCGGCAGGCGCCGCTCGCCCGTGTCATCGCTCTTGTCATGCAGGTCGCGCAGGACTTCGAGACCCTGCCGGTTCAGCTTCTGCGCCTCATCGACGATCAGCAGCGAATTCCGCGTGCGGCTGAAGAAATCCAGCACGTCCGCCCATCGCTCATGACTCGTCTTCGGCATATCGCCCGAGCGGTTCGAGACGCCGGCCACCGCCGACCAGAGCAGCCGCGTGAGGCCGGGCTTGCCGCCGGAGTGTTCGTCGATCGTGACCATCACCGCCCGGCCGGGTCGCTCCGCCAGGACGGCCCGTCCCAGCGTGGTCTTGCCGCAACCCGGCGGCCCGATCACGGCCACGATGCTGTTCTGCTTGAGTCCCTCGCGAATCACCGCCAGCCCTTTGCGGGCGTTCGATAGGTTCGCATAGGATGCGAGAACCAGCCGGCCGCGGCGATCGACTTCGTCCGCCAGAAATCCATCGACCAGCCGCGCGACGCGCTGCTCATCGCCTTCGTATTTGCCGTGTGCCCAGGCGTGCAAAGTCGGAGCACTCAGGTCGGCCGCGTGGAACATCGCCATGCCGCCCTTGGCGATGAAGCCGATTTGATCGGCCAGCTTCTCCCAGCTCACCGGCCTGTCTTTCTTGCCCCGGCGCAGACGTAGTTCGAGCAGGTCGGCCCGCAGCTTGGTGAGCTGCTCGTGTGTGAAGGGCGCATCCGTGCGCGGGTTCATCCGATACTCCGTTCGGCCAGCCTCGACCAGTCGATCGAAGCCGTCCGGCGGACCCGGGTTTTGCGGCTCGTTCGGCATCACCGAAACGCTCCTACCCTGCGTCCGCAAGCCCGGCCTCTTGCCGTGCTGCGAGCTGTGCCCAGTAATCCGGCGTCGCGGCCTCTTGCCGCGCCGCATACGCGATCGCTTCCGCCTCTCCCTGCTCGACCAGCCGCTGCATCGCCGCGTCCAGCGCCGACCGCCCGCGATCGGCCGCCGCGATCGGAGCGTCTCCCTGCCGCGCCGCCAGCAGCTCGAATCCGTCCGCCGGCTGGCCGCTCCCGGCCGGCCGCCGCACGTCATTCCGCGGCCCGCGCGCCTTCGCCGATCGCACCTGCCCGGCCAGGTCCGGCCGCACGATCGTGACCGTCGGCTCAGGCGCGGGCGGAAGCTGAGCGCGAAGCGCTTCCTGCTCGGCCAGGGCGTGCGCCCGGCGTTTCTGCTGGAGCAGGCTCTCCGGCTCGGCCAGCAGCACGTTGCGCTTGGGCAGATACTCTTTCGCCAGCCGCCTCACCGCGGCCTTCTCCCGCATCACGTCGCGCAGCTCGTCCGGCGTCGCCCCGGCCTGCACCAGCCGCGCTTTCTCCGCGATCGCCAGCCGTTGACCTGCTTCGTCGCACAACCAGATACGTCCGCACAGGTCGATATCAGGACGCACGTACACTTTCCGACCTTCCAGTGCTACCGAATCACGTGCGCTGAGCGTGTATAGGATGTTGCGGTACGATACGCCGTCACGGCCTACTTTGCGTGGATGTTCGTCGATCTTGGTGAACACCGCGTGCGCCGTGTCCGGATCGAGCGTGCGGCGCGCCGCGCGCCGCTGCTCATACGCCAGCGTCGGCGTGAGCCCGCCCAGCGCGCGGCGCGGCGTCGCGTTGTACGTATCGACCGCGGCTTGCAGCAGCCCGCGGTACTCTTCCAGCGTCGGCAGCGAGTCGGGCCGCGTGCGGAGCCGCTTGGCGGCCTCTTCCGGGCGCTCACCGGGCGAGCCGCCCCAGAACTCGCCGCACAGCCGATCCGAGTGCTTCTTTACAAGCCGCCATAGGGATTCGACTTTCTTGCTCCACGGCGTATACGGCAGCGCGCGCTTCAGCTCGATGCCAAGCTCGGCGGTCGCCGACCGCAGCAGGGAATCGTCGGTTGCGATCGCACGCTGCCAGCGAGACCCGCGGCGCGCTCCGAAGGCGGCCTTGCTCGCTTCGGCGTTATCATCCTGGACTACCGCCGGCACGCCATGTTCGACGCACCATCGCTTCAGGATTGCGAGCCGGCCTTCGGTCGCTTCAGACGTGCGAACATCGACCACCATCGCCCCGCTCGCGACACACACCGCACCGGTCACGAACGGCCGCATCGCGCGCCAGCCGCCGCGGCCGTCCGGAATGCGCACGTGCCGATCGGGCACTCGGCCGTCGATGCAGACCATTTCACCCGCAGATAGGCCGGAGTAGTCCACCGTGACCTTCGGAATGCACTTCGCGGCGAAGGCCTTCGGGCCTTCGCGCGCCAGCACCGCGGCCTTGTGCGGGATCGCGCGAATCGCCTTCCGCACCTGCGATCGCGTTAGCGCCGTGACGCCCAGCTCGCGGGCGATCCGGCGCTGCTCTTCGTACACGTGCGTGCCGTCGAGCCGGTTCGGGTGCAGCCAGTATGCACGCACCGCCTCGTTCAGGCGCTCATCCGCCGGCATGGGCTTGCGCCCCGACCGCGATCGCCCATCCACCGGCTCGCCGCGCGCGATACGGTCCAGCAGCCCGTCGCGGCCACACCATGAATTCCGGTGCAACGGCAGACCGTTCTCTGCGAGAAATGCCTTGTCTTGTAGGATGAAGGCGCTGAAGCTGCCCGCCGCGCGATACCGCCGCGCGGCCTCGACCGCCGCGAGCTGCTTGCGCCGCACGCGCTCACGCCCGCGGACCACGTCCGCCGGCAGCCGCACCGGCGGCGCGACTGCGTCCGCCACGCGCCGCCCGTCCGGCAGAACCGCATCGCCGCGGACCCACAACGCGGTTCCGCGTCTCTGGCACAGCCCGGGCGAAGACTCGCGAAGCGACTTTATCCACCGGCTTCGACGCTGCCGACCAGCCGGGTCATGCCCGAAATACTTCAGCGTGTGCACCGGCGAGAACCAGCCCCAGCGCACCGCCGGAAGCGGCGCGTCGATCGCGGCAGTAGGCATCGCGTGAATAGCCGGCGCGCCGCCGCTCATTCCGAACGCCCCCGTTGGTAGCTGCGCACGCGCACCGCAGCGCGTGGCAGTCTGGCCGCATGACACTGGGCGGCCCGCAAACCAAACCGCGGCCAGCCGCGCCGGCACGCCGTCTCGTCGGCAATCGCCCATGCGTGCGGGACAGAAGGGACCAGCGGATCCCGGAGCAGTCGCTCAAAGAGCTCGCGCGTCGGCGATGGTCGCATCGCGCGCGGCTTCAAACGGCCCGGACCGCCGCGGCGGTCGCGAAGCGCGCTGTAGCCCGGTCCGCCGGTCGTCAGCGCGCGGATGTACCTTCGCAACGATCGCTCGCTGGCGCCGAGTCCGTCGCGCCGCGCGACTGCGGCGTACTGGCGCGCGAATACGGCCACCGCCTCGCGCCGACGTGGGTTAACCCGACGCCACGAGAACCACCGGCGCACGTGCCTCACGATTCGATGAAATCGACGCCGCTCCCGCGGACTCCACTCAGCCCAGCCGAGCGGCTCGGGTATCTGGACCGGCATCGATCGAGCGGTTCGCATGCGGGACGCTCGCTCAGGCAATGAGCTGATTTGCCGAATTCGCCGCGGCCTCGATTTCACGTGATCGCCCTAGCAGCGCCTTCTGACTCGACGCGAGCAGTAGGTGCATCGCCCCGTGCGTATCGAGCAGCGCCACCGCATCGAGCGCTCCGCACTGAGCCCGCGCGGCGCGGAGCAGTTCGTCAGCCGCGGCGCCGGCCGCCTTCACGAACCGCGCCGCGTTGCGGCACAGGCCGGCGTTGTTCCAGTCCAGCCCGGCGAGTGCATCGTCGATTTGCTGTGGTAGACGCGCATCGAGCCGACCGCCCAGCACCGCCGCGGCACGTACCATCGATCGCACAGCCGCTTCACAGAGGCAGCCCACCGCGGCCAGCGCGTCCGACGCTTCTGCAATCAACCGCAGACCATCACTTCGCGGCTCATTCCGCGTAGCAGTCGAAATAGGCACTTGTAAGTTCTCCCGGGTTGCGACCCATGCCCGCCCCGCCGCCAGCGAGAAGCGATCGGAGCGGAACGCCGAGTGCTCGCGCGATGCGAATCGCAACGTCGCGGCGGACCCGGTGCCCGCGCCGCAACCGATTCAGCGTCAGCCGGTTGATCTTGGCTCGCTTAGCCAGCTCGACGAGCGTGAATCCGTTCCGCGCCCGCTCGCCCTCGAAGACGAGTAACGAAAGCTCGACGCCGCATCGCGCAGGAGTGCCACGGCATCGATACTGTCTTAGTGTCTCGTCCACTGTTCCGACACTGTAGCCGGATCGACGCCGGAATGCAAGCCGGTGGAGCACACACTTTGACGCGAGCTGGCCCGCGTGATACGTTCGGCGTATGGCGAGCTTGAGCCTGGGCGCGTTCGTTCGAAGCTGCCGCGTCGCCGCTGGGATTCGGTCTGCGCGTGAACTCGCCCGGAGAGCGGGCCTATCGCACTCGCAAGTCGCGCTGCTGGAACGTGACGCCTACCGGCCCAGGTGGGAGAGTTTCGAGCGGATCATCAGCGCGCTGGAGCTGCGCGGCGCGGAACGTGATGACGCACTCCGGCTGTGGCGAGCGTCCGGCGTGCCGCCCGCCGCGCGCGATCGGAGCGATCCGAGATTCCCCGGCGAAGCCCTCTGGCGTCACTTTCCCGCGGCCATGCTCGCCCGCCGATTTCCGCGGAGCGAGCCGGGCAGCACGCTCGAATTGGTCGCAGCGCTGCCGCCCCCTGTCCGGGCGCTGGCGGCTCTGCTCGCGTGGCACGAGCTGAATGTCGGCCGGCCGGCGGCTGCTGCGTTGAAGCAGGCTCGCATGCTCGCGCTCTCTGTCTACGGTTGGGAATCCGGCACGCGGTTCGGCGCGCACGTCGAAAAAAAGCCAGAGCCGTTTTTCGCGCCGCCGGCCGAACGTGCCCAGCGCGCCGCGGCCGCCTTGCCGCTGCTTTGGACCGCTGCACTCCTGTCGCGCGAATCGGACGCGACGCGACTGTCCGCCATGGTTTCCGCGTGGACCGCGGCCGGTGAGCCGATTCGGCTGCGCGTCCAGTTCCGCGGCGGCGTAGAGCAGTCCGGTGACGTCGAACTCGTTCGTTCGGGCATCGTCGCCGCCGTGTGCGACGCGCTGGTCCGCGTTACGCTGTGGGAGCGACTGAAGCTGGCGGACGATCTGGGGCAGCTCGATTCCGCGACACACTCGGCTGGCTGGCGTGAGGCGGCCGCCGAGCTGGCGTCCTGGGCGTCCGGCGCGGCCGAGCCGTCACCCGACCAGGTGCAGGGTGCGGTCGCCGATCTTCGGTTCGCGGCGCGGCTATTCGAGGCTGCCGGCCTTGGAGAGCACTTGCTCGGCGTGGATCGCGACGCCCACGCGCGTCGCGTCAGTGTGATCGAAGCCGGTTCGAACGGCGCTCGGGCGACTCCGGACGCAGACCGCTGAACAAGCCCCGGTCCGCGCCTGCCAATCTGTCGGCGGTTGAGTTTTCAGCCGAGAGTGAAATGCACAATCTTTTTGCGCATTTGTCACGTGACACAACGTGACACGATCGGCCCTGGCGCTAGCGCCAAGGCCGGCCGCTGCACAGTCTTTTTGTGAATTCCGACCGGCCGGAACCGCGATCGGCCGAAATTGCGGCATCCATAAGCCGCTTCAGAACAGGCACTTACAATTTCACTGCCGACCGGACAAAATGCGTTGTTTGCGTTTATTCCTTGTGGAATCGTGACTTACGGAATTCCTGCCCAATCTTTTCGTGCTCCCGTCATCCGCACCCCCATTGTCCATCAACAGCCGTTGCTCGCCCTGAAGCGCGCGGAGGGGCGCGAGGTCCTGCGCGACCTCCAACGCTCCCAGGTACGCGCCGGTCCGGTCGCGAACCGCGAAGTATCGAACGTGAACGAACTGGCCGCGGCGGCTGAACCAGAACTCGGCCACATCGCGGCGGCCATCGCGGAATTCGTTCAGGATGCGATTGACCTGCCGGAGGCTGGACGGCGGGTGACAGTTCTGCACTTTCCGACCCAGCACGGAGCGCGTGCGCGGGAAGATGCGATCAGGGCCTTCGGTGAAAAACCGGACCGCATCGTTTTCGTCGACGAACGTCACGTCGACGGGCAAAACGGCGAAGATGCCGCGTAGTTGCGAGGCGGTTAGCTCGCCGGCCGCGAAACGGACGCGGTCAGACGACTCCGAAGCGGTTTCCTCAGACCCATCGCTCGCTTCGTTCGGCGAGTATTCACGGCCGGGTTCGACAAGGCACCAGCCGCACGATTGCGAATCATGCCATACCTCGGCCCACTCCTGCTCCGTCAGCAGCCGCAGCAGCAGCGGAGCGAGCACTTGCTCCTCGCGCTCCATGCTGGCGTGCAGGCTCTTGAGCAGGGCCGGCACGATCGGTTGGAGCGCGGCCCGCAGTTCGGCCGGGTCCGCGGGCGCGCGAGCGAGCAGGGTGTGAAGAGCGGCCAGGCGGCTGCGGACGCCGGTGGTGTACGCCCAGAGAGTGCGCGTCAGCCCCTGGAGTCCGCGGCGTTCGAGTTGCGGGAGCAGCACGTTCTGCACGCGCGATCGGTGCTTCCGAGTCTCCGAGAGCGAGTCCGCCAGCCGCCGCAAGCGCTCCACCAGATCCGCAGGAGAGGTTGCTGCGGCGACAGGGGACTCGGCCAGGTGCGAGAGCTCGTCGGCAAGGCTGCGGATGGCCTCGTTCTCGCAAAGGAGCGTGTCGATCGGGTGCCCTGGCGGCACGTCGAGATGGCGTCGTTGCTCACCAGCGGCGCGTGCAACGAGCCCGGGCTGCTGCTGACGGCGACTCGCGAGGGAGGATACGACGGACCGGTTGACGCCGGCGGCCAGCAGCTCGTCTTCGGCGGCGGCCCAGGCCAAGTCGTCCAAGGCTACGAGCAGCGAGAGAACCTGATCCGCGATGCGCGCCGCCTCGCGGCCAGCGCCGGTGAGCGGCACGACTGCCCGGATCAGCGAAACGATCTCGTCTAAGCCGGTATGGAGCGAAGCCAGCGCCATGCAGGTAGGTATCCTTGCGGTCTTGATCCCAGGCGAGCTCGAAACCTGGACGCCCAGGTTGACTTTAGTAGCGTAGCCGCTATTATCTGGATGTCAACATCCAGGTTGCGGGGCGGAACGCGCCACCCCCGAACCTGGCCGAGGAGCACGAACCGCCGTGACCATCTCCCAAAGCGCCGAATACGCCTTGCGGGCCGTCGTATGGCTCGCGGCGCATCCGGAACGCACGCTCAGCACGCTGGCCATCGCGAAAGGCACGCGCGTGCCGGCGGGTTATCTGTCGAAGGTGCTTCAGGGTCTCGCACGGGCCGGACTCGTGCAGTCCTGCTCTGGACGGACGGGCGGGTTCAGTTTGACGCGTAGCCCGTCGGATATGAGCGTGCTCGACATTGTGAACGCGGTCGACCCGGTTCGGCGCATTCGCACATGTCCGCTGGGCCTGACGGCTCACGGGCAAAAGCTGTGCGCGCTGCACGCGCGCTTGGACGAGGCGGCGAGCAGCACAGAGCTCGCGTTCGGCTGCACGACGATCGCGCAACTGATTGACAACGAACGACCGGCCGCCGCGCTTTGTGAGCCGCTCGTAGCGCTCTCGCCGGGCACGGGCGAGTGCATCTCTAAGCAGCGGACATCGGGGCGACCGGAGGGCGGGTGAGCACGGCGCGGCGACACAGCAGGCCGCGCGGCGCTTCGACGGCGTGGGAGCGTCCGCCGGCAGAGCCTGCGCGGCCGGCGTCTCGGCCCGGCGCCCACAACAGGGAGGATTCGATGCGCGCGTTGCTGATTTCGCCGTGCTACCCGGACACGTTCTGGTCGTTCCGTCACGCATTGCGGCTGGTGCGCAAGCAGGCGGCGTTTCCGCCACTGGGCCTGCTTACCGTGGCTGCTTTGCTTCCGCAGGACTGGGATGTGCGGTTGATCGATCTGAATGCCGGCACGCTGCGGGATGCCGACCTTGCGTGGGCCGATTCGGTTTGGATCGGCGGCATGACGGTGCAGGCGACCTCGGCGGAACAGGTGATCGAGCGGTGTCGCGCCGCCGGGGTCACGACAATCGTCGGTGGGCCGATGGCGACCTGCGAACCCGGCCGCTTTGCGCGGGCCGACCACCTGGTGCTCAACGAGGCGGAAACGACGCTGCCCGAGTTCCTGGCCGACTTCCAACCCGGCGTCGCTCGGCGCGTATACGAGAACCCGCGAAAACCGGACCTGACGTCATCGCCAGCGCCGCGCTGGGATCTGCTGGATTGGCGCCGTTACTATTCCATGAGCGTGCAGTTCGGCCGCGGATGTCCGTTCGACTGCGACTTCTGCAACGTCACCTCACTCTTCGGGCGCAGTCCGCGCGTGAAGACGGCGGCCCAGAGCATTGCGGAACTGGACACGCTTTACCGCCGCGGCTGGCGCGGTCCGGTCTTCTACGTTGATGACAATCTGATCGGCAACAAACGGGGCGTCCGGGAACTGCTCGCGGCTCTGATCGAGTGGCGCCGGGGCAAGACCGGCGTGCCGTTGCAAACGCAGGCGTCGATCAACCTGGCGGACTCCGCCGAGCTGCAGAACCTGATGACGCAGGCGGGATTCGACACTGTCTTCGTCGGGATCGAGACGCCATCCGAGGACTCGCTGCGGGAGTGCTCGAAGAAGCAGAACCTGCGGCGCGACTTGGCGGCCGACGTGCGCAAGCTCCAGCGGGCCGGGCTGGAGGTGCAGGCCGGGTTCATTCTCGGGTTCGACTCGGATACGCCCTCGATCTTCCGTCGGCAGATCGAGTTCATTCAGCGGTGCGGCATCGTGACGGCGATGGTCGGTCTCTTGCAGGCGCCGCTGGGCACGCGGCTGCACACGCGCCTCCGCGGCGCGGGCCGGCTGCTTGGGGAGATGTCGGGCGACAACGTGGACGGATCGACCAACGTCGCGACGCGCATCCCCATAGAGGAGTTAAAGGCCGGCTATCGATACGTGATGTCCGAACTCTACGCCCCGAAACGGTACCTGCAACGCCTCATGACATTCCTGCGCGAGTATCGGGTTCGGGGGGGAATGCCGCGGCTGGACCTGCCGCGCACGGCGGCGTTCGTCCGCTCACTGTGGAGCTTGGGTGTGCGCGACCCGGCCCGCTGGCACTATTGGCGACTGCTGGCCTGGACGATCCTGCGTCGGCCGCGGAGCCTGGCGCGGGCCGTGAGTCTGTGGATTCACGGATATCACTTTCGAGAAACGTGCCGGTTGAGGCTGTCGACCTAGGGACCCTCCGGCTGACGGCGCCGGCGGATCTCCACGAGATGCGCCAGTCGCCCCGGCCGCTAGCAGAAGCGTGCAAGTAATGCCGAAGGTCGCCGCGGACACCCTTCAAGCCGATCGGATGCTGCCCGACGTACTGCGCGCCTACCCGCACCTGCGTCCGGTGTTTGACCGCTACGGGTTACGTGGCTGCGGCGGACCGCTGGGGCCCGCCGAGTCGATCCGCTTCTTCGCGCGCGCTCATGGAGTGGACGAGGCTGCGCTCCTGCAAGAACTGAATGGAGCGCTTCGCAATCCGGTCCCGCCACTCGGGCAAGCGGTCGATGCGCCGCGCAACCCTCTGGACGAATTGGCGGACACGATCTACCGCCGCTTCTTCAAGGCCGGCATCGTCGTCATCCTGACCGCGGGCGCCGTCTGGGGCGCGTACCTGCTGCTCCAGATCGCCGCTCGCGGCTCATTCACGGCCGTGTCGATTCACGATATCAACGCCCACGGCCACGCTCAGATCTTCGGATGGATGGGCCTGTTCGTCATGGGGTTCGCCTACCAGGCCTTCCCGCGCATGAAGCACACCAACCTCTGGCGGCCGGACCTGGCGAACTTCTCGTTCTACCTGATGGTCTTCGGCGTGTTCCTGCGGGCGATCACCGAACCGCTGCACGCGGCACCGTTGATGCGCGAACTGGCGGTGACCGCGAGCGTGGCCGAGCTGGCCGCAATCGGCCTGTGCCTGACGATCGTCGGCGCCACGCTGCTGCGCAGCGGCAAGCCGCTCGAAACCAACGACTACTACATTGCGGCGGCGCTGGGGTTCTTCGCGCTGCAAGGCGTCGGCGACGCAGTGCTGACCTACGCCACCGTCACGGCCGGGAGTCGCGAGGCGCTGCTGGCGATCGTGGGGACTTACCAGGCGGCGCTGCGCAACGTCCAGATCCACGGCTTCGGGCTGCTGATTATCCTGGGCGTCGGCCTGCGCATGTTTCCGGTGTTGTTCGGCATGCGCCGGCCCAGCGTGCGATCGCAGCGCGTCGCGCTGCCGCTGCTCGTGTTGGCGGTGCTGGGCGAGGCGCTGTCGGTGATGTTGATGCAACTGACGCACAACCACGTCTGGGCAGCGCCGTTGTACGCCTCGACTGTCGTGCTGGCGGCAACAAGCGTCGCCCTGACGTTCCACTGGGGGCTGCTGGCCCGCCCGACGGAACAGGACCGCAGCACCAAATTCGTGCGGGCGGCGGTGTACTGGCTGCACACTTCAATGGTTATGCTGGTGCTCGCGCCGCTGTACATGCTGGTCGTGCTACCGACGTCCGCGGCGCTGTCGGAATCCGGGCGACATGCGGCGGAGATTGGCTTTTCGCACGCTTACTACGGCGCTGTGCGGCACGCGATTACGGTCGGATTCATCTCCATGATGATCCTCGGCATGGCAGCCAAGGTCGTGCCGACGCTGAACGGGGTGGACATCCGGCGCTTGCGGCCGCTGTGGCTGCCGTTTCTCCTCGTGAACGCGGGATGCGCGTTGCGCGTCGTGCTTCAGATCGGTACGGATTTCACCGACTTCGCCTTTCCGCTCGTCGGAATCAGCGGGCTGCTGGAGGTGAGCGGCATCGCACTCTGGGGCGCGCACCTGTGGCGAATCATGGCCGGATGGCGGCCAGCGGAGGAGCCCGCCGCCGCGCGACCGACGCGGATCACTGCGGATCACAAGGTGGGGCACGTGATCGAGTGGTTCCCCGCAACGCTGAACCTGCTGCTGGCCAAAGGCTTTACGCCGCTGGCTAACCCGCTGCTGCGCCGCACTGTGGCGCGGGCCGTTTCGCTGCGAACCGCGGCAGCGCGGCAGAACCTCGACCTGGAGCAACTGCTTGCGGAACTGAACGAAGCGGCGTTTGGTGCGGAGCAGCGTTGCAACCCGGCGACGGACCCCAGTTTCGCGGCGCAAGGCGCTGCGCGAGCCCTGCCGGTGTTGGGCAACCAGTAGCGATGCGCGACGGCGTCGGCGCGGGTGAGTTTGCAGCCCTTCGCGGACGGCCAACCAAGGAGCTTTCAGAAATGGCGGAGATACGATCCTGGGCGGAACCCTGGAAGATCAAGATGGTGGAGCACCTCCGCATGACCACGCGCGAGGAGCGCGAACGGGCGATCGCGGAGGCCGGGTTCAATACCTTTCTGCTGCCGAGCCGGCTGGTCTACATCGACCTGCTGACCGACTCGGGCACGTCGGCGATGAGCGACGTGCAGCGGGCTGGAATGATGCGCGGCGACGAAGCCTACGCCGGTTCCGAGAGCTTCTACCGGCTCGAGCGTGCGGTGCAACAGTTCTACGGCTATCGGCACGTCATTCCTACCCACCAGGGCCGCGGGGCGGAGCACATTCTCAGCCGAATCTGCATTCGCGAGGGCGACACCGTCCCTGGCAACATGTACTTCACAACGACCAAGGCGCACCAGGAACTCGCGGGCGGTCGCTTCGCCGACGTGATTATCGACGAAGCGCACGATCCAGACAGCGAGCATCCATTCAAAGGCAACGTGGATCAGGAAAAGCTCCGGAAGCTCATCGATCAGGTCGGCCCGAAGCGCATTCCGTATCTGTCGCTGGAGACCAACGTCAACATGGCTGGCGGCCAGCCATGTAGTTTGCAGAACGTGCGCGACGTCGCGGAGCTTTGCCGGCGTCACGGGATACGCGTGTTTCTCGACGCCACGCGAGCCGTGGAGAACAGCTATTTCATTCAGCAGCGCGAGCCGGGCTACGCCCACAAGTCGCTGGCCGAGATCCTGCGCGAAATCTGCGATTGCACCGACGGCTGCACCATGTCCGCCAAGAAGGACTCGCTGGTGAACATCGGGGGGTTCCTGGCACTCAACGACGATTCGCTCGCCGAGGAAGCGCGGAATCTGGTCGTGCTGTATGAAGGACTGCACACATACGGCGGGATGGCCGGCCGTGACATGGAGGCGCTCGCCATCGGCATTGAGGAGTCGGTGCAGTGGGATCACATGCACGCGCGCATCGGCCAGGTGCAATACCTCGGCCGCAAGCTGATCGAAGCCGGCGTCCCGTTGGTAAGACCGATCGGCGGGCACGGCGTCTTCCTGGACGCGGCGCGATTCCTTCCGCACATTCCGCGTGAGCAGTTCCCTGCACAGGCGCTGGCGGCGGCGCTGTACGTCGATTCCGGCGTACGCGCGATGGAACGCGGCGCCGTCTCCGCCGGACGCGACGACCGAACTGGGAAAAACATACTTCCGAGTCTGGAGCTGGTGCGGCTGACAATTCCGCGCCGCGTCTACACGCAAGCGCACATGGACGTGGCGGCGGAGTCGGTAGCCGCGTTGCGTGAGAATTCCCAGCAGATCGTCGGGCTGAAATTCACGCACGAGCCGAAGGTGCTGCGGTTTTTTCAGGCGCGCTTCGAGCCGGTGCAAGGGGCACGGATGTTCAGCATGTCACAAGGCGAGACTCCGCAGCGACGTCTCTCGCAGGCGTGTGCCGGATCTCGCTTTGCGGATGAGGACAATCCATGAAATGCACCGTGGAGCCTCAGATGGACACTGATGTGGCTGTCATTGGCGGAGGCCCGGCCGGGGCCGCGTTGGCGACATTTCTGTCGCGAGCCGGGCTTCGTTGTGAGGTGCTCGAGGCCGATCAGTACCCTCGCTACCACATCGGCGAATCGCTGATTCCGCATACGTACGGAATCCTGGACCGGCTGGGCCTGCTTCCGAAGCTGCGGGAATCCGACTACCCGGAGAAGTACAGCGTTCGGTTCGTTTCGCCATCGGGTGAGGAGTCCACCCCATTTTACTTCTCGGAGACGATCGAGGGCGAGGGCGCGCGGACGTGGCAGGTGGAGCGCGCCTCTTTCGACCGCCTCTGCCTCGATCACGCCCGTGACGCCGGCGCGCACGTGCGGATGCAGACGAAGGCGGAACGCGTAAACTTCGACGGCGCGCGGGCGGCCGGAGTCCGCGTGCAGCCGGTCGACGGCGCCTCGTACGACGTGTCCGCGCGCGTCGTGGTGGACGCCTCCGGAAGAACCACGTTGATCGGCAGACAACTGGACCTGCGCCGCCCGGTGCCGGGTTTGCGGAAAGCCTCGATCTGGTCGTACTACAAGGGCGGACAGCGCCTCAGCGGGTTGGACGCCGGCGAAACCACCATCTTCATGAACCGCGACCGAAGCTGGTTCTGGTATATCCCTCTGCCCGACGATGTGGTCAGCGTGGGCATCGTCGGGAATCCTGATGACCTGTTCTCCAACGGGCAGCAGACTGAAGCCGCCTATGACCGCGCGGTAAATTCCTGCGCGCCGCTGCTGGAGCGCCTGACGTCGGCGAATCGCTGCGCCAAGGCGTACGGCGGCCGCGGTGAACTGGCGTACTTCAACCTCCAGACCTCGGGCGACGGCTGGGTTGCGATCGGCGACGCGCGGGCCTTCCTGGACCCCATCTATTCCTCGGGCTTGTTCCTCGCGCTCGCCTCGGCTGAACTGGCGGCCGACTCCATCCTCCAGGCGTTCAAGGCAAATGACCTGTCCGCCGCCCGCCTTGGCGCCTTTGAACCACAACTCATGGTGGGCGTGGACATCGTCAGACGCCTGATCTACGCCTTCTACGATACGAGCTTCAGCTTCGGCGAGTTTGCACGGCGCTTTCCCGAGCAGCGCGGCGCGCTGATTGATTGCCTGGTCGGTGACGTCCTGAAGGACATGAGCGCGTTCAAGGCGGCGCTGGAGCAGATGACCCCTCCCCCACCGCCGCTCGTCGATGCTAAAGGTTGCTGACATTCAAGGAGCACGAGATGAAGACGTTTGAACTGGAAGATACGATTGGTGAAATCGTGACGCGCTGCCCGGCGCTGTCGCGCGTTTTTGAGAACGAGGGAATCGACTACTGCTGCGGCGGCAGGAAAACCATCGCAGTGGTTTGCCGGGAAAAGGGGCGCGACGCCGAGGCACTGCTGGCCACCCTGAGGCAATCCGCCGCGGCGATGGCGGGCGACGCCACGGTTGACGCCGCGGCGATGTCCCTTGCGGAGCTTGCCGACCACATCGAGCAATCGCATCATGGCTATCTCAAAAGCGAACTGCCGCGTCTCGACGCCATGACGGCGAAGGTCGCCTCAGTTCACGGCGACAAGGATGCGCGGCTGGCGCAGATCCGGGACACGTTTCTCGGCCTTGCCGCCGAGATGAACAGCCACATGATGAAGGAGGAGCAGATCCTCTTTCCTATGATTCGGCGCCTTACCGCCGGCGCGACGGCGCCGGCCTTCCACTGTGGCTCACTCGCAAGCCCCATTCGCCAGATGGAACTGGAGCACGATGAGGCGGGGTCTGCCTTGGCGCGCCTTCGCGAACTGACGAATCAGTACACACCACCTGACTGGGCCTGCAACACGTACCGCGCCATGGTGGACGGACTGGCTACCCTGGAGCGCGACATGCACTTTCATGTGCATAAGGAGAACAACGTCCTGTTTCCTCGGGCCTTGGAGCGTGAAGCGCAACTGGCCGGTGGGAGGAGCCACTGATGGCGATCACTCTGGGCAGCCCGCCCCTGGCCGGTTTTGATCAGCCGATTCTGCTGTTGATGGATTGTCACCGCAGGATCGAGCGATTCCTGAACGCGCTCATTTCGGTCTGCTCCGATCGGCAAGGAGGCGAATTGAGTCCGGACGAGCGCGATGTGCTGCTGCGGGCGACCGAGTATTTCCGCAGCGCTGCGCCGCGCCACACGCAGGATGAGGAGGCGTCGCTCTTTCCGCTCATGCGCGCCGGCGGCGATCCACGTGTCGCGACCGCGCTTCACGATCTGGCGCGGCTGGAAGCCGACCACCGCACCGCGGACGAGAAGCACGCCGAGGTCAATCAGTTGGTGGACATCTGGCTAGAATCCGGGCGGCTTGACGAAGACTCGGTTCGCCAACTCGGCGTTCGTCTGGGCGAACTGCAGGCCATCTATCGAGACCATATCGCGCTGGAAGACGATCGCATCTTCCCTCTGGCGGGGGCCGTGCTCACAGAGTGCCAGCTCCAGCGGGTGGGACAGGAAATGGCCCAACGGCGCGGGATCGCTTTCATTCCCGAACGGAGCCCGGACGAGACGAAACGGTGATTCGCGCATGCCATGATGATCGTTCGACTGCGCCGTCCAGCGTGGTTGATCACCCGATTCGGTCCACGACGGCGCGCGATGCGCATTCGACCGACGCGCCATCCGATCGCGCGCTCAAATGGGTGCCGGTGATCGATACTGAGAATTGCACGGGCTGCAACCTCTGCATCGAAGCCTGCGGCCCGAAGTGCCTGGAGTTGATCGACGGCATCGCGGTGCTGTCGGCGCCCAACATCTGTGGGAGCGAGGAGCACTGCATCCCGGTGTGCGAGTTCGACGCGATCCGCATGAAGTGGGTCGCGACGAAAGGCGACCACAGTCGCGGGAAATGGCGGGACGCGCCGCTGTAGTTTGGCTCGGCAGGCAGGAAGTGGACATGGCCACGAAAAACCTCGACATCCGCACCAAGCGAGTTTACGAGCCGCCGGATGCCCACGACGGCCATCGATTCCTTGTCGATCGGCTCTGGCCGCGCGGCGTGCGGCGTGAGGACCTCAAGCTGGACGGGTGGCTCAAGGGCATCGCACCCAGCGACAAGCTGCGCGCCTGGTTCGGCCATGATCCGGATCGCTGGCAGGAGTTCCGCAAGCGCTACTTCGCCGAGCTGGACCGACGCTCCGCGGACTGGGCGTCCCTGGCCGACATGGCGGCAACGGAAACGGTCACGCTGCTCTATGCCGCTCGCGATGAGCGGCACAATAACGCCGTGGCGCTGCGCGAGTACCTGCTCCGAGATGCGCAACGTCCACGATTGCAGACCGGCCGGCGGCGCGACCTGGCCGGGTTACCAGGCAAGTCTCAATTGCGAGGGAGGTAGTCGGTGCAGATCAACCAGAACGTCATCGCCGCATTCGAGGAAGCGCCTTTGTGGTACCTGGCCACATGTGGCGAAGGAGGGCCAAACGTCGTCCCGGTTGGTTTCAAGTGGGTCGAGGAGAACCGCCTGCTCGTCGCCGACCTGTTCTTCGAGAAGACCCGGGACAACCTTGGCCGCCGTCCGCGAGTGGCAGTCTCAGTCGGGCTGCTCAGTCCCAAGCGCGGCTTCCAAGTAAAGGCAACCGCGAAGGTGCATCGGGATGGACCGGTCTTCGAGCGCGTGTGCCAACTCCTGCGCTCTGCGGGTGTCGACGCAAGACCGTTCGCCGCGCTGGAGATCCCGTTCGAGGAAACCTACGACCTGACGCCCGGCCCCGACGCTGGAAAACGCATCGCGTAGAGCAGAGGGCGCGAGGCCGGAGTTCGAAGTGCGCAGCGAGCCCAAACAAGGGGGTCTGGCTCGCGGGAACGAGCAACACCTCGGGGGTTGGATTCGAAGCGGCGAGCCAAACGCAAGCCGCCCTTCTCTCCTGTCGCGCGCGTTTTGTTCGAGAACGGTCTGGTTCCCTCTAGTTGAACGGTCGTTGCGAAAAGCGGCGACCCACGGGTAAACGCGAAACGCCGTCCGAGAGACCGGGCGGCGTTCGCGTTGTGTGCCAAG
>CAZKJT010000025.1:0-38312 GCA_964553225.1 uncultured Planctomycetales bacterium
AGACGCGCCATGAATCAGACCGATTGCGAACGCGCGGGGTTGTTCAGATGTCCCTTTATCCTGACCGAAGCGCTCCGTGGAGATCAACCGTGTTCGGACCCATCCGGCGGCTTTTTGGCGGCGGCGAGTCCCCGGAGCAATTCGAAGCCCGGTTCGCGCGGGCCAAGGAGGACGCGCTGCGCGCCATCCTCGGCCAGGCCCACACGACCGTGCTCCATTCCCTGATCCCGTACTTCGCCGGCGGCGGACTCGACCTGTACCCGTTCAAGTTCCCCCGCGGCGGAACGCTCTACGTCACGATGGAGGTGATCGAGGCCGGCAACCGGAACGCGCCCCTCCGCAGCCGCCTCGGCCGGTACGAACTCGTAGGTTGCACCAGAAAGGAGTATCGCGACGCGGATACGCCCGCGCTCAGACCGCCCGTCAAGCCCGCGGGCGCCGATCAGCCCGACGCCGATGATCCCGACGGCAGCGGTATGGTCTCGTCGATGCTCAACCCGATCGCGCGCTACTCCTCCATGGCCGTGTTGAGTCCGGGAGAGACGATGGAGATTCCCGGCGACGAAGCCGACGGCAGCGACTCGCAGTTCCTTCTCTTCGACGAATTCGACACGGGTGGACGCGAGTTTCGTATTCTTCAAGAGCGCTGCTGGCTGTTGCTGTGCATGCGGATTCATCGCTCGGAGTGCGACTTCGCGCGATCCCGCGGCGTCGATTCGTTGATCGACCGCCTCAAGCAGTTCGACTTCTACCCCTATTCCGATCTGGAGCGGTCGCCCGTCGCGTGACCGACGGATCGTGCGAACCCGCTTCGTCCGCGATCTATCGCGGGTGGCCCGGATTCTCGGCGCACCGCGCAGTGCAGGTCGCACGGGTCGCGGTTGCCCATGCCCCGCGCGCCGCGGCACTGGCGTCGATCGTTCGACCGACTCACAATACGCACCATGCCCGTCACCTGCCCGCCCCGGACCGCTTTCGCGATGCTTCCGACCCCGCTGGTTCGTCTCGCGCGCCTGGAAGCCGCGCTCGGCGGCGCTTCCGTCTGGATGAAGCGCGACGACCTCACCGGCCTCGAACTCAGCGGAAACAAGGTCCGAAAGCTCGAGTACGTCGTCGCGGCCGCGCAGACCGCCGGCGCCCACACTCTCATCACAGAGGGCACGCCGCAATCCAATCACTGCCGCGCCGTCGCGGCCGTATGCGCCCGGGCAGGTCTGCACGCGCACCTGCTGCTGCGACCCCCGCCTCCACCGGGAGACCCCCGCGGCAATCACCTGCTCGACACGCTGTTCGGCGCCACATTCGAATCGTTCGAGCGCGCCGAATTCGAGAGTCGCCGCGAGCAGATCGTGCGGTCCGCGATCGAGCGCGAAGGCCGCGCCGGCCGAAACGCCCGATTCACGCCGATGGGCGCCTCGGAACCGCTCGGGTGCTGGGGATACATCCACGCGGCCGCGGAGCTGGCCGAGCAGCTCGCCGCGCGGCGAATCGAATCGTGCGACCTCGTGGCGGCTGTTTCGTCCGGCGGCACGCTGGCCGGGCTGCTGCTGGGCTGCGCGCTGCACCGATTGGATCACGTGCGCGTCCACGCTGTGCCGGTCAGCGACGACGCCGCGTTTCATCGCGCCGCGGTGTCCGCACTGTGCCGCGAGACGATCGAGCGATTCGGCCTGCCAGTCTCGATCAACGCGGCGCGCCTCTCGCTGCTCGATGGCTACGTCGGCGTCGGCTACGCCGTGCCCACCACGCCGTCGCTCGATGCGCTGCGATTGCTGGCGCGGACCGAGAGCATCCTGCTCGACCCGGTGTACACAGCCAAAGCGTTTCAGGCGTTGATCGAAGGCGTTCGCAGCGGGCGTTTCGGGCGCGAACGTCCGGTCGTGTTTCTTCACACCGGCGGCGTCTTCTCGAACTTCGCCTGGCCAGAGCTTTTTCCGGAGACGCGATGAGCGGTGCGGACGGGCTTTCACACTTGGACGCCGGCGGGCGCGTGCGCATGGTCGACACGAGCGCCAAGGCGATCAGCGCGCGGCGGGCCGAGGCTTCCGCGGTCGTGCACGTGGGAGAGCGCGTGTTCGCGGCGCTCTCCGGCGGCACGGCGCCCAAGGGCGACGTGCTGACGACCGCGCAGATCGCCGGAATCGCGGCCGCGAAACGCACACCCGAGCTGATCCCGCTGTGTCACAGCCTCTCGCCGGAGCACATTGACGTGCGGATCACGCTGACGCCGCCGGACGCGGTGCGCATCGTGGCGATCGTCGCCGCGGCCGGCCGGACCGGCGTCGAGATGGAGGCGATGGTCGCGGCCAGCGTGGCGGCGCTGACGCTTTACGACATGTGCAAGTCCATCGATAAGGGAATCACGCTCGGCCCGATCCGGCTCGAATCCAAGAGCGGGGGAAAATCCGGCGAATGGCGTCGCGAGCCGGGGAAAGGCGAACCCCCATGAACGCGTGGATTCAGACCGTCGCGCCCGATCAGGCCGACGGACTGCTCAGGTCGCTCTTCGACCAGGCGATCCGCCGGGCCGGACGGGTGTTCAACATCGTTCGCGCGATGAGCCCCGATCCCGACGTGCTGCGGGCGTCGATGGCGCTGTATGTGTCCCTGATGAAGGGTCCGTCGCCGCTGTCGCGGGCGCAGCGCGAGCTCATCGCCGTCGCCGTCAGTCGCGAGAACGCGTGCGAATACTGACTGCACGCGCACGCCGGCGATCTCCGGGCTGAGATCGCACAGGACTTCAATTCGCTCTTTGACGTCGGCGCTCCTCGACCCCACGATGACGCGGCGCTGGATGAAAGCGTGCACGCGCTGGCGGGGGATTGGCGCGCCTGCCGGCTGAGCGCGGCGATGGTCGGCCTGCTCGACTACGCGGTGAAGCTGACGCGCGACGCTTCGCGCTGCGCGGAGTGCGACGTCGCCCAGCTTCGCGCGCTGGGCTGGTCGGACCGCGCGATCCACGCCGCGGTGCAAGTCGCGGCCTACTTCAACTACATCAACCGCGTCGCCGACGCGCTGGGCGTCCCGCCCGAGCCGGGGCAGACACGCTGGGGTCAGCAGGCTTGAAGCGCTCGGGCCACGACGCGACTTCGCCGCCTTCCCCGGTATCGTCGGCTCTGCGCGAACGACGAGACCGGTCAGGAGACCGGTCCCCCGTGGGGAAGGGCGCGCCGCGCGCCTCGTGGCGTCGGCCCTCCGCGGCCGGCACGCCCGCGACGGACCGCACTGGGAAAGACCGGTCAGGAGACCGGTCCCCCGTGGGGAAGGGCGCGCCGCGCGCCTCGTGGCGTCGGCCCTCCGCGGCCGGCGGATTCGTCCTTCCTCCGCGGCCGGCGGATTCGTCCTTCGTGGGTGGCCGAGGTATTCGGATTCCCCCACCGGCTAACGAGGCGGATTCCGGCTTTCGGAACTCGCAGCACGTTTTCCGCTGAGTTCCGCGCTCCGGCGCAGGGTCAAGGGCAACTCGTGCCGAAGTCCTCGAGCAAGTCGGACAGGTCGGCCAGATCGACGTCGCCGTCGTCGTCGATGTCCGGCGAACACGACACGCCCGCGCAGCCGAAGCTCTCCAGCAGGCTCGACAGGTCGGCCAGGTCCACGTCGCAATCGCCGTCGGTGTCCCCGGGCAGGGTCGTGCCGCTGTTCTTCCAGATCGCGACCGTGTCGGCCTCCTCATCCACCATCATCAGGTCCATGTCGCGGTCGTTGTCGATGTCCATCGCGATGGCGCACGAGGCGGAGATGACCGCGTTGAATTCGCGATCGAACGTGAACACGCCCGCGCCGTTGTTGCGGAACAGCCGCCAGTCGCCCGAATAGCTCGACGTCAACAGGTCCGGGTCGCCGTCGCCCTCCGCGTCGCAGAAGTCCACCGCCAGCGTGAACGGATCGGTCGCCAGCGTCTGAGACGCCGCCAGTCCGCCGACGCCGTTGCCGAGCAGGATCACGGCGTTGTTGGTCGAGCTGTTTCCCGACGCCACGTCGACGTGCCCGTCTCCGTTCACGTCCGCGACGCTCACCATCCAGACCGCCCCGCCCGCGGGGACGGAGGGCAGCGCCGTGAACGTGCCGTCGCCGTTCGAAAGATTCACGCTGATCCGCTGGTTCGTGATGCCGCCCACCACCAGATCGATCAATCCGTCCTCGTTCATGTCGGCCGACGCCAGGGCGCGTTCGCCCGACACGCCGCCTTCGTAAAACGTCGGCGCCCCGAACACGCCGGCGCCATTGTTCAGCAGCACCGACATGTTGCTGGTCGTGCGGTTGGCATTGACGATGTCGAGGTCGCCGTCGCCGTCCACGTCGATGCTGACGATGCCGAGCGGCGCGCTGCCCACGCCGATGTTCTGCGCGGGAGCGAACGTGCCGTCGCCGTCGCCGAGAAGCACAGACACCTGAGCTGAGTCGCGGTTGCTTACGGTCACGTCGAACTGCCCGTCGCGGTTGAAATCGCCCGAGTCGGACGGGCTCGGCACCGCCCCGACGCCGTGAGTCGGCGTCAGGATGTCGCCGAACAGTCCCGACCCGTCGTCCAGGTTCATGCACACACGAACGTCGTTCGTGTCCTCGTTCACGATCACGAAGTCGAGCCAGCCGTCCAGATCGAGATCGCCACCCAGTCCGCCGTAGGGGCGGCTGGACGCCCCGGCCGGCAGGTTCGTCGAGAACACGTCGATCTGCGTGAACGCGCTCGGGCCGCTCCGAACACGCGTGCCGAACAACCACGAGTAGCCGGTGACGCGGATCGCCGAGCCGTCCGCGGCCCGCAGCGCGCTCGACAACAGCACGATCACGGTCTCCCCAGCCGCGAAACGCCGATCCGGTGTGAGGCGCATCCTTACACCGCCGTCGAGAAGCGTGATCGCGCCGGCCGCGTCGCCGCTCTGCCGACCGAAAGCCCAGAAGCTGGCCGGCGTGACGGTGGCCGAGTCCACTGGTCGATCGAATGTGACGGTGATCGGGAAACGCGTCGGCGTCGACGCCGAGTGCGGCGGCGGATCGACCGAAATCACCTTCAGTTCGGCCAGGGCGGGGGCCACGCACGCAAGCGCCAGCAGCGTGCCGGTCAGGCGCTGAATCATGCTGAGTCACCTCATCGAGCGGTTCTCGGCCGCAGCGCCAATCTACCCGAACGGCACGCTCGAGCGGCGCGGATTTCCCGCTGCGCGAGCCGATCGCCGCGCGTCGCGTCCCGTTCCCGAAATCAGGAGTTGACATCCGGGCGACCGCTCACAACACTACGAACCGGAGTGGACACGGCAATTTGGACTTCAGAAGGTGTCGCATGCGCAAGCTGGCCATCCTCGGACTGTTCGTCGCGGCCGCATTCGTTTCCGGGTGCGCGGGCGTGGTGAAGACGCAGGAAGACCGCGACAACACGTACGCGCAGGTCATGGACATGGATGCCCGGCAAATCGCCGACGATTGGGATGCAATCTGGCTGGCCGACCGGCAATATCGCCTGACGCGCTGGCGTATCCGTTGACCGGCCGCGCCGTCGTCGGACTGTTCGATCCCCCTCAAGCGGCCGCGTAGATCGGCGCGCGTCGGGCTTTCTGGCGCGGCGTCGCCGCGCGCCCGTTCGATTCAGGTGCCCGATCCGAACGGCGTCTTCGTGCGATCACACCAGGACCGCGGCGGCGCAGCTCACGTGCGTTTCGGCGTCCAGATCGATCGCCATGTGATAGTCGAGAAGCCGGAAATCCGCGTCCGGCAGCGCGCGGACCAGGGCGTAGATGCAGCCGACGCTGCAAATGCGCGTGGCGTTCGCGGTCGCGCGGACGTTCTCGACGAATTCCTCGTCGCGCCTCTGCACGAGCAGCTCCAGCAGCGCGCGGTCCGAGCGGTTTACCTGTTCGAGAAACTCGGCCGTCGTGGGCGCCGTGTCGCCGAATCGCTGTCCGACGTGGCTCAGGTCGGCGCCGGCGATAAGTGTCGTCGGCCGGTCGCTCGAAGCGAGTTCGTCGCGCAGCGCGTCGCAGAACGCCGCCAGCGGCACTTCGTCCTCCGCCGGGGTGCTCGGGTCCGGGCATAGCACCGGCACGATCTGAAACGGCTCGTCGCCGTGCAGTCGTTGAAGCAGGTGCACCTGAAGCTCGACCGAGTGCTCGGCGGCGTGATCAAATTCGTGCGTGCGAAGCGAAGCGCCGATCCGCCGCTCGATCCGCTCCAGCATCGCGCGGTCGGTCGGTGCACGGCCCAGCGGCGTGAGGAAGTCCTTTCCGGTCGCCACGACGCCGCGCGCCCGTCCGAAGTGATTCGTCCCCAGCAGGACATAGCGCTCCGCGCGCCCGCCGCGCGCCAGCGCGCCATACGCAGTCGCGTAGCACGGGCGGCCGCGAGGATAGTCGAGATGCGGAGCGACGATCCCGCGCAGCGGCACGGCATCCGCCGCCGGCGCGTCGCCCAGGAGCCCCGTGAGCTGAGCCCGCAGCTCTTCGGGCGGACCCCATCGATGCCGTCCGTCCCGCGCGTCGCCGCGCAGATACGCGTCGCGCCGGTCGGCATAAGACTGCTCGAAGCGATCGTTCTGAAGCAGCAACGCGCGGTCAAGCGATTCGATCAGCCCGCGAATCTGGTCCAGAGGCGGGCGCTGTTGAAACTGCCGAATGAAGGCACGTTCCACGTCGTCCAGCGTATGGCCGCCGTCCAGATGCATCAGAACGAAGTAGCCCGGCAGCGAGACGGCGAGCGAGCCCGTCGCGATGCCGCTGTTGTCGGAGATCGCGAAACGCAGCTCCCCGTCCTCGCCCCGGAACGGCGAAACGTCCACCGCGCGCAGGGCGGGAAGCAACTCGGCCTGTGACAATCCGCGACCCTTTCTGCGATCGACTGCGGCGCGTCGTATCGAGCGACGCGTTCGGCCCGCCGGCGTACGAGACGATCCGGCTACTATACCTTGTCGCGTTTAAGGGCGCGAAACGATTCAACGCGCCGCCGGCGCCGGCGAGAGTCGCAGCACGTGTCGAAGGCGCTCATGCAGCGCGCTTTCCAGACGCTCGGCCCGCGTCAGCAACTCCCCGGCGCGCGCGGAGTCCCACGTCCCATCCTCCGAGGACCACGTCGCGCCCAGCGAGCGACGCAGCCTGGCCGACTCCGCCGCCTCGGTCATCCACGCGGAGCACGCTTCACGAAGCACAGGCGGCAGCTCGACCGCGATCCGCCCCAGCCAACCGGCGATCACGTCCTGTGCGGCGGCTGCGCGCTCCGCGAAGGCCTGCCACGCCTCCGCGCCCCGCGCGCCCGGCGATGTCCGTGCGGACGCGACGTGCTCTGCCGCGCGCTGATATGCGGCGACGCCCGCGACCCAGCCGCGCGCATCATCCGACCTTGCGAACCAGTTCGTGCACGCGTGCTCGGCCGCAAGTCGGAATCGCGACGTCGCGTCCAGCGCCGGCGAACCAGCCTCGACGGACTCTACCGCGTAGACCTGATGCGCCGCGCCGACCAGCGGCTGCGGAGCGTCCGACGCGCCGCACACGCCCATCAGCTCGTCGCCGCGCTCGCTGGTCAGCAGTCCCCACTCCATCTCGCACGGCGTCGCCCAGCCGCGCCACGCCAGCAGCATCTGCCCGGAGCGCAGCGCCGACCGGGCGAGCGGGACATACGAGTCCGCGAAGTGCTGCGGAAACTCGGCCGACCCGGCGAGTCCCGCGGCCGCGAGCGGCGGATGCAGCTCGCGCAGGCGAATGCCGAAGGCGGGCGCGACTTTCGCAAGCGCCGCATCGCGCCCGTAGGCGAGCCAGCGATTCGGCGGCTCGCAGCCCACGGGAACGACGAGCGATCCGAGGGCGAGCACGGCCACCAGTTCGTCGTAGGCGACCGGGCGACTTCGCATCGCGAGAACTGCGCGAAGGCTGACGGCGAGCGATTCGCACTCGTCGGGATGGGCGATGGAGTGGAGGTTCTGCAAGCAGCAGTTCCCTGGCGCCCCGAGGGATTCTTCCGGGTCGGCACGCCGATTGCTACCGGATTCCTGCCGCCGGCGCGACGTGTCCGGCGGTCGCGGCGAAAAGACTGTCGAAGATGGAGCTTACGATGGGCGACAACCGGATTCAATCGACACGCGGAGCGCTCCGCAGCGCGCGCCGTTGCGCGTCTCGCGCAAGCGTTGCGGCTCTGGCGGTCGGACTGACCGTCCTCGCGGGATGCAACGAGGACGAAGCGTGGACCGCGTTTCGTGGCGCAGCCACAACCAGCCTTCAGACCGGCTTCCGTTCGGTCGCGTCGGGCGTAGTGGACGGGCTGTTCGCCGTGTTCGAGCTCGGCGCCGACGAGACGGGTGGCGACACGACCGGCGGCAGCGCGGCGTCCGGCGACACGACCACCAGCGGCGACACGTCCACGACCTCGGGCGGCTGATTGACCCGGTCGCGTCGGAGCGCAACAATCGCCGGTTTGCGGCGCGGCGGACGCTCGATCCGGCGGTCGCGGCGCATCGGTGATCGGAGCGCTTCATGCAGATTCGGCTCGCGCACAGTCCGGACCCGGACGACGCGTTCATGTTCTATGGGCTGGCGACCGGCGCGGTGGACAGCGGCCCGTACCACTTTGAGCACATTCTTGAGGACATTCAGACGCTGAACGAGCGCGCTCGCCGCGGCGAGTATGAGATGAGCGCGATCAGCATTCATGCCTATCCGTATGTCGCCGACCGATATCGGCTGACGCCGTGCGGGGCGAGCATGGGAGACAACTACGGTCCCATGATCGTGACGGGCGCACCGCGGTCCATCGAATGGCTGTCCGGCAGGACGATCGCAGTGCCCGGGCTGATGACGACGGCCTATCTGGCGCTCTGCCTGCTCCTCGGCAGGGATCGTTTCACGCCGCGCGTGGTGATGTTCGACCGGATTCCCGCCGAGGTCTCGTCCGGCCGGGTCGACGCCGGCCTCCTGATTCACGAAGGACAACTGACGTACGCGAAGGACGGCCTGCATCTCGTCGTCGATCTGGGCGTGTGGTGGATGTCGCGAACGACGCTGCCGCTGCCGCTGGGCGGGAACGTGATCCGCCGCGACCTGGGCGACCAGCACGCCCGCCACATCACGCGGATCATGATGCAGAGCATCCGCTACAGCCTCGACCATCGCAAAGAGGCCGTGGACTACGCGCTGCGCTTCGGACGCGGGCTCGACACCGCGCTGGCGGACCGATTCGTCGGCATGTACGTGAACGAATGGACGCTCGACTACGGGCCGCGCGGCCGCGACGCGATCCGCCGGCTCCTGTCGGACGGCGCCGACGCGGGCATTGTCCCGCCGTGCCGCGAGATCGACTTCGTCGAGCCCTCGTAGCGATCAATCCGCTGACGTCGGGACTGCCGCTGTGGGAAAGCTTCGCGGCGCGACAAGATCTCACGCGCAGTCGCGGCCGATCACGGCGAACCGATCAGGGCGCGAACTTCGGCGTAGCGCGGATCCAGCCGTGCGGCAGCGTCGAATTGCTCGACCGCCTCCGGCATGCGAGCCGTGGCGGCCAGGATCCGGCCGAGATTGAAGTGCGCGTCGGCGTGATTCGGCGCGGCCCGAAGCGCGCGTTCGAGCCATGCCTCAGCTTCCCCCAGTTCGCCGCTTCGCATCAGCAGAAAGCCGAGGTTGTTCATCGTGTCCACGTCCGACGGGGCGAGGGCGAGCGCTCGTCGATAGGAAGCGATGGCCTCGTCGTCGCGTCCGATCGCCCCCAGCAGGACTCCAAGGTTGTAGTGGATCGGCGCATGCCGCGGCTGAAGCTCGGCGGCCCGCCGAAGGTCGGCGATGGCGCCGGTCGGGTGGCCGGTTTCGCCCCGGTGCTCGCCTCGGAGACCATAGAGCCGTCCGAGCGTGTCGGCGAGCCGATGTGGCAGAAAGAGCCCCCAGCGCCGGCACGTTTCGAGGTGGCCCAGCGCGTCCTCGAACGCAACCGCTTCGACCGGAGACGCATGCGATGTCGCCGCGGCCGCGGCGCGATATCCCATAAACTCGTTGTAGCGGATGAACGCGCTATGCCCCCAGAAAGCCAGCGCGAACGGCGCCACGCAGAGCGCCGCGGCGCCGGCCCACGTGAGCCGGCCGGCTTGACGAAGCCATAGATGTGCGAAACGAACATCGCGCCGGTACACGAGCCGCACGAGGCACACGACCGCGACACCGAGCATCGCTCCCGCCGCGAGGCTCAGCAGGAACGGGGCAAAATCGTACAAGCCGCGGAATACCAGCAGCCCCGCGACGAGCGACCCCGCGAGCAACGCGTCTTCGGCACGACTCAGATCGTAAGGTCGTCGCGCCGGCCACCACGCGCGCCAGCCGCGAAGCAGCGGCGGGCGCCCGAATCCGTACCGCACAACGCCGGACGGACACGCGCTGACGCACTCCAGATCCTTGACGCAGGCGGAATTCACAACCGTGCCGAAGCGTTGCAGCTCCGCGTGGACGATCACGTGCGAAGGGCACGCGGCGGTGCATCTCCCGCAGTCCGCGCAGTCGCCGGCGGCGATGATCCGCCCTGGGGACAGGCGATCGAGTCCGCGGAAGATCGCGCCATACGGACATACGTACGTGCAGAACGACCGTGAGCCGAGCACCACCACGATGCCGAAGCCGCACACCGCAAACGTCAGCAGGCTGACGGCCGGACCCGGCAGATTGCGCCAGAACTGCGTCGTCTGAAACGACGCCCAGCCCTGCGCATCCGTCCGGACGTGCAGCACGGGCACCGGCTGCCCGCTCGCGACGCGCGTGATCTGCGGCCAGCAGAACATGTACAGCATCGCGGCGGCGGGCACGATCAGCAGCAGCCGGGAGCGAACGCCGCGCGCCGGCATCCGCAGCTTCCGCATCAGCCACGCGCACAAATCCTGCAGTGCGAGAATGTGGCAGCCCCAGCCGCAGAAAAACCGACCGAACAGGAGCGTCGCGGCGGCGGCGGTGAGCATGAACAGGAACCCGGCGGTGACGATTCCCAGTTCGAGCGTGTGCATGACTTCATTGAGCTCGAGCGGCGCCAGCGTCTTGCCGGCGATCTTCCAATGAGCGATGTGCAATCCCATGAGCACGTACACGCCCGCAAGCGATGCGGCGCGCCACCGACCATAGCGCGACGGCCGGGATGCGCCGGCGCCCGTCCGGCGAACGGGCAGGCCCAGCCCTGCCGGGCGCGCAGACGGGGCCGGCGATCCAGGAGGCTTGGCGACTCTCGGCCGCGACATGGGTTGCGCTCGGGCTACGGGCACGCGCTGCCGAATTGTGCCAGCTGCATGCTGAGATCGCTCAGTCCGACGTAGAGATCCCCGTCCAGGTCCGCGCGCGGCGCATAGCCCGGCGCGCCGGAATGCAGGCCGAACGACGTGAGCAGCTCCGACAGGTCCGCGACCCCGACGTGGCAGTCGCAGTCCAGGTCGCCGACCAGGAAGGGCGAGAACGCGCTCAGCGTCCGGCTGACCATGGCAATCGGCTCGCCCCGACCCGTCGCCGTCCAGGCGTCGTAGAGAATGTCGCCCCAGTCATCGGAGTAATTCGCGTCACGAAGGTGTTCAATGTAGCTGCGGGGCAGGTTCTGATAGTACACCGTCACCGTGACGCTCGCCGCGCCGGCTGGGATCGCCAGGTGCAGGTCGTCCCAATGCTGCCCGTCGGCATACGCGTGCCCGACCACCGGCGCGCCGCACGACTCGAACGCGGCGTTGGCGAATCCGCGCGGCGGGATGCGGTTGTCTTTCCAGATCGTGTCCGCAAGCGCCATGTGCGCAGTCTCGCCCGCGGAAAGCCCCGTCAACTGCGCCGCGAAGTCGCTCAGCCCCACCTTCATTTCATATACCCGGGTGGTCGCCTCTTCCAGCTGCGCGTCGATCGAGTCGTACGCGCCGTGTTCCCGAAGCAGCGCGCCGCCGGCGTCCAGGAAGCGGGCGTTCACCCACACGCGCCGACCCTCGATGTGTCCCGTCGGCAGCTTGTGGCCGGTCTCGTTCACGACGCGCGCGCGGATCACTCCGCATTGCTGCTCAACCTCCAGGCTCGCCGCTCGCTGGAGCATCGAAATGGCCTTGTCCTTTCCGGCCGCGATCTCGTTCGGGTCTACCGCGGGATCGTCCCCATACACTTCGAGCACCAGGTCGAGAATCGGTGCGGCCGCGCCCGCGAAATCGTGGCGACGCGCGTCCGGCCGCACTGGGCCGAAGAAGCACGCCTGGGCCGAGGCGCGGGGCATGTGACAGTCCTGGCAGGTTCGCATGATCGGATCGCCGGTTCCGCCGAATCGTCCCGCCATGTCCACTCCGCCGTTGCTAAAAGCGCTCAGCTTCCACTCCGTGTACGTGCGTTCGAGCGGGTATTGCAGGCAGGGGTCATCGGCCGGCGACGGCTGGTCCAGCGCGTTGTAGCGGTACGAGCCGTCTGGCTGGCGCGTAACGGCGACGTTTCCGACGTCGTGACACGTTCCGCAGAACTCTCCCCGCGTGTGAAACGGCGATTCCAGAAGCTCGTGCGGGGGCGTGCTGTCGCCCCGGGGACCACGCCGCCGGGCCGACGGATCGAGCACGAAGGCCGCGTTCCCCGGGAAGTCCGGCACGTCCGCCAAGCCGGCCAGCACCGCCTCGTCCTCCGGCGGGCTCACGCCCGGCGCGTACTGCGGATCCACCATGCTGTGGCAGAAATGGCAGTCAACGCCTCGAAAATCCTGGGCGCTCAGCGTGCTGCCGTCCGGCTGAAGCGCGTGCCCCGTGGCGATCGACTGCGGCACATGGCAACGCAGGCAGAAGTAGCCGACGTTTTCCGCATCCTGATTGGCGAGCGACATCTGGGCGTAGAACAACGGGTCGCGCCCGGCGTGGGCCATCAGGCTGCCGCGCCAAGTCGCGAACGGCTCGTTCTCGAAGTCAAAATACCCGTGGCAGCTTCGACAATTGTCCGGAATCAGAAGGCTCGCCGGAGAGACATCGCCCACCTGCGTGCCCGGCACGTGGAAATCCGCAAGCGTAGTCGGGAGCGGAAGTTGCGCCAGCGCCGGCCGTCCCGGAAGCACCAACGACGCCAGAAGCACCGTCGCGAACCAGATGCGTGGACCAGGTGTGTTCGACAATTCCCGGACATGCATGCGAGACCTCCAGTGGGAGAGCGGCAGCGCAGAGTGCGCTGGGCAATGTATAATAGAGAACTGTACCTTGATATCCATCATACCCGCCCCGCGCCGCGCAACGCAAGCAAAATCGCGCCGCCGCCCAGACCCGCTGCCGTTCGCGAAAACGTCGGAAACGCGATCCCGGATGCGCACGCGTCGCGACGCCGCACGCGAGCCACAATGCTCGGCCGTCGGAAGTTCGAACCGCGCCGCCATTCGCCGGCTACATCATTCCCGACGCCGTCACCGCCACCAGCTTCACCGTCGCGACGACCGGGAAATGGTCCGATGCGTAGGGCCCGCCTACGCCGCCGAGCAGCGCCTCGCAACGCTGTACGACGAACCGGCGGCTCGCCAGAACCCAGTCGATGCGAGGTCCGCTGCGGTCGCCGCGGAAACCGTGAAACGTGCCGGCGTCGATCTCCGGACGCGCGAGCGAGGCGTACGCATCCTGAAGCTGCGCCGCGTTCCCCGTGTCGCCGGTCAGCTCGCGGTAGGGCGGCGATCCCGGCGCACAGTTGAAGTCTCCCAACACCAGCACCGGCCGGCCGGACATCGAGTCGGCGAGCCGCCGGATCATCCGCGCGCTCTCCAGCCGCGCCCGTTCGCCGCGATGATCGAAATGCGTGTTGATGACGACGATCTCGTTCAACGGGTGCGCCCGAAACCGCAGCCTCGCCCAGCTCGCCATGCGCGGCAGCGATGCGTCCCACCCGACGCTGCCAGGCGTCTCCGGCGAGTCGCTGAGCCAGAAGTGCCCGCCCGCAACCAGGGAGAACTTCCGCCGCTGATACAAAATCGGCGTCATCTCGCCGCGCCGCAGTCCGTCATCCCTCCCGGCCGCGACGGATGCGTAGTCGTCCAGCTCCTCCAGCAGCTCGTCCAGCTGAAACGCGAGAGCTTCCTGCAATCCGATCACGTCCGAGGACGCCTCCCGAAGCGTCTGAATCACCAGCCCGCGGCGATTCGGCCAGGAATTCTCGCCGTCGTCGGCTGTGCCGTAGCGGATGTTGAACGTCGCCACGCGGAACGGCTCCGGGAACGCGCAGCCCGCGCACGCCAGCGGCGTCAGGAGGGCGGCGCAGCGGACGAGCGCGCCGATGACGTGGGGCGGAAGCCGATGCATCATTCGGGTATCCCCAGGAGCGGGCATTCGAACCGGCCGACGCGCAAAAAAGAGCGACCGCGCGTTCGCGGCGGCGCGACATCAGGCTCGACCATCTTCGTCGCGCGCCGCGCCGCAGTCCATCGCGCCGTCCGATCGACGCTACAATCGCGACGTGAGCCGATCAGCCGCCCTCGAGCGGCCGGATCATCAGGACGGACGTTATCACCCGGATGAACGCGCTCGAGATACGCGAACTTCGCCACGGCTTCCGTTCGCCCGCCGGGCGGCGCGAGACCGTTATTGACATACCCGAGTTCGTCATCGCCGCCGGCGAGCAGGTGGCGCTGCACGGCCGGAGCGGCTCGGGCAAGACCACGCTGCTGCACCTCGTCGCCGGCGTGCTCCGCCCGGATTCCGGCGAGATCCGAGTCGGTCCCTGGGCGATTTCCGCGCTGCCGCAGGCCGACGCCGACCGGCTTCGGGCCACGGCGATCGGGTACATCTTCCAAACGTTCAATCTGCTCCAGGGACTGTCCGCGGCCGAAAACATCGAGTTGGCGATGCGATTCGGCCGCGGACTGGACCGCGAGTTCGCGCGCACGCTGCTGGCCCGCGTCGGTCTGACCGAGCGCGCCGCCTATCTCCCGCGGCAGCTCTCCTCCGGCCAGCAGCAGCGCGTCGCGATCGCCCGGGCGCTCGCGAATCATCCGATTCTTGTTCTTGCGGATGAGCCGACCGGGCATCTCGACGACGAGGCCGCGACCGCGGCGATCACGATGATCCAGGAGCTGTGCCGCGAGAACGAGGCGGCGCTGCTGCTGGTCAGCCACGATCCGCGTGTGCTCGATCGGTTCGCACGCGTGCATCCGTTCGCGGAGCTGAATCGGGCGAATTCGTCGCCGCGCGCGATGTCGATCGCCGGGGAGCAGCGAGCATGAGCGGTGCGGCGCGCGCGATGACGCCAGAGACGAAGCCTGCGGCGCGCGTCGGAGCAGACGCGATCTGGCTGCTGGTGCGGCGCAGTCTGCGACAGCACGCGCTCTCGTCGAGTGTGACGGCGTGCGCGACCGCGCTGGCCTGCGGGCTGGTCATGTCGGTGTTCGCGCTTCAGGATCACTCGCAGCGCGCGTTCATGGCCGGGGCGCACGGATTCGACGCGGTGGTCGGGGCGCGCGGCAGCCCGCTTCAGCTTGTGCTGAACGCGATCTACCACCTGGAGACTTCGCCGGGAAATGTGCCGTACTCGCTCTACGCCGAGCTGCGCGCGGATTCGCGCGTCGCGCTCGCGATTCCCTTCGCGGTCGGGGACAGCTTTCGCGGGTTCCGCGTCGTCGGAACGATCGACGAGTTCTTCACTTCGCCGACGCTTCAGAACGAGCGGCCGTTGCGGCTCGCTTCGGACGGTCGCTGGTTCGATTCCGGGCGCATGGAGGCGGTCTTCGGCAGCGCGGTCGCACGCCGCACCGGTCTCGGAGTCGGGGGAGTCTTTCAACCCGCGCACGGAGTGATCGATCACGGCGATCACGCGCACGAGGAGGAGTACGTCGTCGTCGGCGTGCTCGAACCCACCAACACGCCGATCGACCGCGTCGTCTGGATTCCGCTCGAGGGAATGTACCGGATGTCCGGGCACGCCCTGCGCGGCGGCGGGCAGGAGTATCACGCACACCCCGGCGAAGAGATTCCGGACGAGCACAAGGAAGTCAGCGCCATCCTGCTGAGGCTCCGCTCGGCGCAGGGCGGCCTGGCGCTGGTCGAGTCGATCAATCGCCGAGGCTCGGCCGCGACGCTGGCCTGGCCGATCGGCGCGGTCGTCGCCGATCTGTTCAGCAAAATGGGCTGGGCGACCCGCGTGCTCGAGTTCGTGGCGTACCTGGTTGTGCTGGTGTCGTCCGGCGCGATCCTGGCCGGGCTGTACAATACGATTCGCGAGCGAAGGCGCGAGTTCGCGATCCTACGCGCTCTCGGCGCGCGGCGCAGTGCCGTGCTCGCCGTGGTGACGGCCGAGTCCCTCACGATCTCCGCCACCGGCGCCTTGTTTGGTTTCGCTGTGTACGCGGGCATCGTCGGCGGCGCGTCGTGGCTGGTTTACGATCGCACCGGCATTCAGTTGGACGTGCTCGCTCCGCACGCAGCGCTGCTGTGGACGCCCGCTGCAATCGTGTTGCTCGGCGTAGCCGTCGGGCTGATCCCGGCGATCAAGGCGTACTCCACGGACGTGGCCGCGAACCTGGTTCCGCACTCCTGAAGCGCGGCGGTAAGAGAGAATGGTGCAGACTCGCCCATCGCGCGCGGCGCTTTCCGTCAAGGCCGGCGTGCTGACGCTCGTCGCGGCGCTCGCGCTGGGCGCCGCCGCCATGGCGCTGCGGCAAGCGTCGCCGAAACCGCCGCCGGCTTCGGTTTCGGTGCAGGGCCGCTCGTTCCGTGACGCGCCGGCGACGCGTCCGGCCGAGTCGCCGGCCGCTCCCCCGGAATCCCCAGGCCAAACCGGCGCTCAGCTTGCCGGGGAAGACGCCGCTGCGGGCGACGGCGGCGTGCGCGCCATTACGTTCGACTTCCTCGCGCAGTACCAGTATTTCCCGGGCACGTTGCTGACGGCCGAGCAGCGTTCGGCCGGCGGAACCGGTCGCATTCCGGCCGAGGTGACGGCGCTGGATGGGAAGCGGGTTTCGATCCGAGGATTCATGGTGCCCGATTCCTATCCGGGGGACGGCGTGCGGACGTTCCTGCTGGTTCGCAATCAGCTCATGTGCTGCTTCGGAATTCCGGTGGGCATGAACGAATGGATCGACGTGAAGATGAGCGGCGATCGGGTCGCGAAGTTCACGCCGGACGTGCTGGTGGAGGTCACGGGCGAACTGGACGTCGGTGAGCGAAGCGATGACGAAGGCTGGGTGATCAGCATCTACCGCATCGTGGCGGACGATGTGACCGTGCAGAGCGGATTCTAGTGTAGGGCGTCCTGGTAGGCGCTGCGTATCCGGAAACGAGCCGCGACCGTCAGGGAGCGGGGAATCGGACATGGCAGCGTCTCACGCAGCCCCCGCTCCCTGACGGTCGCGGCTCTGAATGTCGCAGTATTTCTGAGGCACGACACTCGTGACGCCGGGCGGACGAGGCGTATTCGCGCCGCCGCGCGCGTAGGACCATGGCGAGCGGACGCGCGCGAGGCCGTTCGCGTCCGAGCCGCAACCGATTACGTTCGCGAGAGCGCAGCGGCTTTGGACGTGTAGTCGGGGGCGACGCAGAGGTCTGGCACGTTCCTCCAGTTTGTCGCGCGCACACTGTGCGCCGAGAAAATGGCGAAGTGTGCGTCTTTCCGCGTGTGTTGAATTGCGAACTGTCTCCTAGTTTGATACAATCTGAGTCCAGTTATCGGTCAAACGGCCTCACCTGGCACCGACCGGCCGGCTTACCGTCACGGATGACCACACAAAGGCGGCGCCATGAAGAAAGTCACGATTGAAGACATTTCCCAGGCGACCGGACTTTCGCGCGGCACAGTGTCGCGCGCCATCAACGACCGCCCGGACATCAGCAAGTCGACGCGCGAGCTGGTCCTGAGAACCTGTCGGGACATGAACTATGTCCCGCATCCGGCTGCCCGAACGCTCGCGACCGGTCGCAGCTACGCGGTCGCCGTGCTCGTGACCGACATTACTTCCGCTGACTCCGCGCGCTTCGTGCGAGGTGCGCTCGCGGCGGCGGATGAGGCTGCATACACCGTGCAGATCGTGGAGCTGGGGACCGAACCGGAGACGGCTCGCAGGCGCATCGCTGCGCTGGCGCCGGTGCGCACGGACGGGCTGCTGATTCACGGCGACTGGAACGATGCGGAGGCTTCGGCATTGACGGAGGCGATTCCGTCGGCGCGAGCCAGCACGACCTCGCCGGTCCCGGGCCTCGAATCGGACCTTGTCGGACCTGATTTTGCCGAGGCGGGCAGACTCGCGGCGCGCCGGCTGTGCGAGTCCGGAGTCGATCGCGTTGCGCTGCTCGACGACCATGCCGTCCCCGGAAGCGCACAGATTCGTGCGGGTTTTTCCGAAGTCTGCGAGCAAGCGGGCGCGACCTGCTCCATATTCGAGGCGTCCGAGGAAGACGCGCGCGGCGCGGCCCGAGCCTGCGAGTCGGCCGCGGGGTTGCCGGCCGCGGTCGGGGTGTCGGACGCGTGGGCGATTCGAGTTCGGTGGGCGAACCGTGGGCTCGCTCGCGTGATTGGAATCGGCAACTCGGCGATCTGCAATTTGGTCGATCCTCCGCTCACGAGCGTAGACCTGAGCTGGGTCGAGATCGGCCGGCGCGCGTTTCAGGTGCTCGTTCAGCGTATCGGCGGCGAGCGGCACGACGCCCCGCTTCGGGTGGCGGTTGCGCCCCGCATCGTCGTTCGCGGCGGTATCTGAGCGGCCTCGTCCCGAACACGGCGGATGCGCCTCCGGCGATTCCCGACGATTTCGGGCTCGCCGGCGGAGCCAATCCGCCGAAACCCTTGAAAACACGCGACCTTGACGCTGGACGGCGCGGACGTGTACATTCGCGCGGAGGGGGCTGGCGTCGCGTCGGTCTGCGGCATCGGCGGTGCGACGCGCAGGCGGTCGGGGGACGCCGAGGCGGCACGGCGCTGCGAGACTTCGCAGATGTCTGCCTACAAAGGAGTTAAGTCATGCAGATCACGGTATCGGGTCGACACATGAGCGTGAGCGACGCGTTGCGTGAGTACTGCGAGGAAAAAGCCGAGCGCCTGGTCCGGTTCTACGATCGAATCCGCTCGGTCGACGTCGTTCTGGACGGTCGCAACGGAAAACACAGCGCCGAAATGATCGTGCACTCCGAGGGCACCACGCCGTTCGTCGCGACGGAGCACCACGACGACGCGTTTGCCGCGGTGGACCTTCTCCTGGATAAGATTGAGGAGCAGCTTCGCCGTCATAAGGAGAAACTACGCAATCGCAAGCATCCCCCTCGGAGCGACGAGGCGTAGGCGAGCGTCCGACGACGGCGAATCGCCCGCGGAGATGCGGATGAAACTGAGCGAGCTGATCGAACTGAACTCCGTTGTGGCGGAGTTGAAATCATCGGACCGCAACGGCGTGATACGGGAGCTGGTCGACCTGCTCGCGTCGGTGGGACGGATCGAACCGCAATCGGCGGACGCGATTTCGAAGTCCATCATTTCTCGCGAACGGTCCCGAGGGACAACCGGATTCGGCAAAGGTGTGGCGGCGCCTCACGCCAAGGTCGAGGGTCTGCGGCGCGTGGTCGCGGCAGTCGGTCGGAGCAGTCGCGGAGTGGACTTCAGCTCGCTGGACGGCGAGCCGGTGTTTGTGGTGGTGCTGATTCTCAGTCCGATCGACCAGCCGGAAGAGCATCTGCGCGCGATGGACCTGGTGTTTCGCCATCTTCAGCAGGAGAACTTCCGGCGATTCTTGCGTCAGGCGGTGGATGCCGGGAAGATTCACGAACTGTTAAAGGAGGCGGATGAGCGGTCGCTGGTAAGCTGACGAGCGTCTGAGGCCCGCGCGAGACGCCATGGAAAGCAGACTGCAAACGGAAACGCGTGTGCTGGTCGAACGCGAAACGCAGATTCGGAACAAGGAAGGGTTTCACTTTCGGCCGATCATGCGGTTTGTGGACCTCGCGTCGAAGTACACTGCCCGGATCACGGTGCATTGCGACGAGCGCAGGGCAGACGCCCGCAGCCCGATGGAACTGCTGATGCTGGTAGCGACGCACGGTTCGAAAGTGCGCCTGGTCGCCGAAGGCGCAGACGCCGAGCCGGCCGCCGCGGCGCTGGTTTCGCTGATCGAAGCCGGTTTTAACGAATCATGACGAAGCGCCCCATGGACCGGGGCTGAAGGAACGACGCGCATGCGGCGCGCCTGGCGCGCCGACGCCGCGTCCTGCTGAATGATACTCAAACAGGGAATCAAGGCCTCGCCCGGCGTGGCGATCGGCCCGGCGCTGGTACTCGATACGGAAGAGTACCGCATTCCGCGCCGGCTGATCGACCCGTCGCAGATCGCCGCGCAGGTGCGCACGCTGGACGCCGCGCTCGACGCGTCGCGCCAGGAAGTCGCCGAAGTGCGCCTGGCCGCGGCCCGCAAGCTGGGCGGAAAGACCAGCGAAATCTTCGCGTTTCACGAAGCGCTCATCGCCGATCCGGCTCTGCGGAACGCCGTCGTCTCACTGATCGAGCAGCAGCAGTTCACCGCAGCGTACGCGTTCGGGCAGGAGATGAACCGCCGGCAGCGCGAGTTCCGCGGCGTAAACGACCCATACCTGAAAGAGCGCGTGCGCGACCTGTACGACATCGAGAAGCGCGTGCTGCGGCACATTCTCGGGCGCACGCGCGAGGACATCTCCAAGCTGACCGAGCCGGTCGTGATCGTCGCGCACGACCTCACACCTTCGCAGGCCGTTTCGCTCGATCGCCGCCACATCCTCGGATTCGCGGTGGACGTTGGCGGCGCGACCTCGCACACGTCGATCATCGCGCGCATGCTCGGCATCCCGGCCGTGGTCGGCGTGCAGGACCTGACCGCGCAGGTGTCCGGGGGCGACGTGGTCATCATCGACGGGTCGCACGGCATTGTGGTGGGCAACCCGGATGAGGAGACGGTCGCCAAGTACCGCCGCCTCGAGCAGGAATACCGGGAGTTCGAGGAGCGCCTGGTCGAGTTGCGCGACCTGCCCTCGGTCACGCGCGAAAGCACCGAGATTCGTCTGCTGGCCAACATCGAGCTGGCGCAGGAGGCGCGCTCGGCGATCGAGTTCGGCGCATCGGGCATTGGGCTGTACCGCACCGAGTTCCTGTTTCTCTCGTGCAACCGAATGCCCACCGAGGAGCAGCAGTTCGAGGCGTTCCGCGGCGCCGTGCGTCACGCACAGGGCCGTCCGATCACCATTCGCACGATGGACCTGGGCGCCGACAAAATGGCCGACTACTTCGGCGCCGGGCACGACCACAACCCGGCGCTCGGATTGCGGTCGCTGCGCTACTGCCTCCAGCACCTGGACCTGTTCAAGACGCATCTGCGCGCCATCCTGCGGGCCAGCGTCGAGGGCGACGTGAGGATCATGTTCCCCATGATTACGACGACCATGGAGCTGCGGCAGGCGCGAGCCACGCTCCAGGACGTCATGGAGGATCTCGAGGAAGACGGGCTTCGGTTCCGGGCCGACGTGCCGGTCGGCATCATGATCGAGACGCCGGCGGCCGCGATGCTCGCCAGCACGTTCGCCAGCGAAGTGTCGTTCATGAGCATCGGCACGAACGACCTGACGCAGTACACACTGGCGGTGGACCGCGCGAACGAGCGTGTCGCGCATCTGTACTGCCCGCACAACCCGGCCGTGCTGCGGCTGATCCGCGACGTGATCCGGGCGGCGCGCCGCGCCAATTGCGAGGTGAACCTGTGCGGCGAGATGGCCGGCTCGCCCATGTACTGCGAGCTGCTGCTGGGGCTGGGCCTGCGGCAGCTCTCGATGGCGCCGAAGGACATTCCGGAGATCAAGCGCGTCGTGCGGTCCACCACCATCCGGCGATGCGAAGCGATCGCGCGCAAGGTGCTTCGCTTCGACGCCGATCGGCAGGTGCTCAACTTCCTGCGCGACGAGACGCGCCGCACCGTCCCGGAGGCGCTTTGATGAACGCCGGCGCCCAGCCCGCCGCAACGCCCGACGCGGGTGCAGCACCGCCTCGATTCCGCGCGGCGATCGAATATGCCGTGTCGGGCGACACGCGCTTTCTGTCGCACCGCGACGAGCTGCGATGCCTGGCGCGGGCCATGACCCGCGCGGGCTGGCCGGTGAAGTACTCGTCGGGGTTCAACCCGCAGCCGCGCTTGTCGGTCGTGCTGCCGCGAAGCGTGGGAACGGCTTCGGACTGCCAGCTCGCGGTGGTCGAGCTCACCGAGCCGTGCGACGCGAAGTCGCTCCACCAGGCGCTCTCGGCGCAATTGCCGCCCGGCCTGACGCTGCACCGGGTGCTCGCGCCCGCGACCGACGCGACGCCGCACGCCGTGGCGGTTCGCTACGAGGTGTCGCTTCTGCCGCAGGATCGCGCCAAGGCGGAAGCGGCGGCGGCGGAGCTGCTGGAGTCGGAAGACCGCGCCGTGCTGCGACGCACGCGGGCCCGGCCGGCCGGCGCGGCGCTTCGCCTGCGCGAGCACGTCGAGCGCGCGATCGTCGCGGGCGGGGCGTTGTCGCTCACGCTGCGCATGCACAAACAGCGAACGGTCCGTCCGACGGAGATCATCGCCGAGCTCGGACTCGAATCGGATCAATATGCACACCGCGTGCGTCGCACGCAGGTTGAATGGGACATTTCGCCGGACGCGCCCACGGCGCGCCGGAAACCACAGGAAGGAAACTCGAGTGGCCACGAAGAAAGCAACGCGAAAGACAGCGACCCGTCGTAAGGAGCAGCCGGCCGCGGCCGATCCGTCGGCGACGACGCCGGAATCCGCTCCGACAGATGGCGCTGCACGCCGGAAGACCGCGCGGCGCGCGTCCTCGGAAGCGCGTCCGCGACGCAAGAAGTCGGCGCCCGAGGCGGCTCCGCCGGTCGCCAACATCATCGCATCCGAGTCCGCGGCATCCGGTCCGCCGCCGGCGCACAGCGCCGCTGCGCGCGAGACGAAGGCGCCGCAGATCGAGAAGGGCGACGACACCATCGTGATCCGTTTTCCATCGGTCGGCGCGCCGAAGCGGTTCGCGCCGCGCCCCCCGGAGGTGAAGTCCGCACGGACGGATGCGCCGCCGCGGGCTGCGGCGCCGGCCGTCCTGGCTGAGCCGGCGCGCACTGCGGAGCCGCCGCGGCCGCCGCGAGCGACCGACCTTCCTCCTCCGCCCGCGCCGCCGCGCGCAGCGCCCGCGCCGTCGCGGCGTCCGCCGCGCGAATCGGCGCGGGACGCCGAGGTCGGCGAGCGCGCCCAGCAAAGCGACGCGGACTTGCCGTCGGTCGATGACGCGCCGACGCTGCCCGAGGGACGCTTGTCTGACGAAGCGCCGCCGGAAGAGCGTCGCCGCCGTCGTCGCCGCCGCGGCCGCGGGCGTCGGCGCCGTGAGGAAGGCGGGGAGCGCCCCGCCGCGGGCGGCGAAACGGATCCGATGGCTGATGCGATCGTGGACCGCGATGCTGCGGAAGTTCCGGACGTGTCGGACGAGCCGTCGGTGCTGTCGTGGGACGATGACGAGGGCGAGCGCGTCGAGCTGATCGGCGACGATGCGGAAGACGCGGACGAGGCGCCGATCGCCGCGGAGGCCGAGGAATCGGACGTCGAGCCGGAGGCGCGTCCGGCGGACCGCCGTCGTCGTCGCCGTCGCGGTCGCGGTCGGCAGAGCGATTCGGAAGTCGCGGAATTCGCGTCGACGCGCGGTCCCGAGTTGCTGATGGACGCGACCGGCGAGGCTGAGGAGGAAGCGCCGACGCCGGCCGGGCGAGTCCGCCGGGAAATGGTGATCAACGTCGTACCGCGCGAGGAATGCCGCATCGCGATCCTCGAAGACGGTCGGCTTCAGGAGATTTACCTGGAGCGCGCGTCGGCTGAGAACCACGTCGGCAACATCTACAAGGGCATCATCACGAACGTCGAGCCGAGCATCCAGGCGGCGTTTGTGGACTTCGGGCTCGGCAAGAACGGCTTCCTGCACATCTCCGACCTGCATCCGCAGTATTTTCCCAACGGGGAGAAGCAGACCGAGGACGTCGGTCGCAAGATGCCGCGGCGTCACCGTCCGCCGATTCAGCGTTGCGTGCGGCGCGGGCAGGAGCTGCTGGTTCAGATCACCAAGGAAGGCATCGGCACCAAGGGTCCGACGCTGACGACGTACCTGAGCGTGCCGGGCCGATTCCTGGTGATGATGCCCGGCATGCGGCAGCTGGGCGTGTCGCGGAAGATCGAGGACGAGGACGTTCGCCGCCGGCTGCGCAGCGTGTTGAACGAGCTCGAGCTGCCGGACGACATCGGGTTCATCGCTCGCACGGCGGCCGAAGGCCGTCCGGCTCGCGAGCTGCAAAGCGATCTGAATTACCTGACGCGGCTGTGGCGCGCCGTGCAGCAGCGGATTCGCACGCAGCGCGCCCCGGCCGAGCTGTACCGCGATTCCGACCTGGTGATCCGAACGATTCGGGACGTGTACACGCCGGATGTGGTGCGGATCGTGGTCGATTCGGAGGAAGTCGCGGCGCGCGCGGCGGAATTCCTGGCGATCTTCAGCCAGACCGGCAGTGAAAGCGTCGAGGTCTATGCCGAGCCGCAGCCGATCTTCCACCGCTTCGGCATCGAACAGGAGCTGGAACGGCTGCACTCGCGGCACGTTCCGCTCAAGAGCGGCGGCTCGCTGGTCATCGACCAGACCGAGGCTCTGGTGGCGATCGACGTGAACAGCGGTCGGTTCCGCACGGAAGACGACGCCGAGACGACCGCGTACAAGATCAACATCGAGGCGGCCGACGAGATACCGCGGCAACTTCGGCTGCGCGACCTCGGCGGAGTGGTGGTGTGCGACTTCATCGACATGCGATTCGAGAAGCACCGCCGCGAGATCGAGCGCCGGCTGGTGCACAACCTCAAGCAGCACAAGGAGCGCGCCAAAGTGCTGCGCATGAGCGCATTCGGCATCATCGAAATGACGCGTCAGCGTCAGCGGGCCAGCCTGACCCGCAGCGTCTACCAGGACTGCCGCCACTGCCGCGGGACCGGTCTGGTCAAGACGGTCGAGTCGATGGCGCTCGACGCGATGCGGCTGCTTCAGCTCGCCGGCACGCGCGAGAACATCCGGGTGATCGAGTTGTCGCTGTCGGCCGAAGTGGCGAACCTGCTGCTGAACCGAAAGCGCGCTGCGCTGCACGACGTAGAGACGCGCAACGGGCGCACCATCGTGGTCAAGCCGGAGAGTCAGTTCAGCCTCGACCAGCTCGAAATCCGCTGCTTCGATCATCGCGGGCGGCTCACGCCGCACATGTGATCGCGCCACGGCCCGTCGGCGGGGCGGCGCGACGAGGGAGGTTCGCATGCGGCCGGTGCACCTGGGTGAATCGCTGCCGTCGATCGTCGAGAGCATCGTCGCGAGCTACCACGCGCATTCGCGCGCCCAGCACATCGACCGCGAGCACCTTCCGTCGCGCTCGATGTGTGAGCGCGTCTGCGAATCGCTGCTCGAGCTGAGCTACCCCGGGTTCTTCGGGCGGCGCGGGCTGACGCGTCACAACATCGCCTATCACGTCGGCGAGCTCGTGCCGCGACTGTGGGAAGACCTGAACCAGTTGATCGTTCAGTGCCTTTGCCACGCGTCCAACCGCGCTTCGGACGCCGACGTGCCCGATGCCTGCGCGCGCGACGCGATCGAGCGCGCCACGGCGCTGGTGCAGCGGATCCCGGCGGTCCGCGCCGTTCTCGCGGACGACGTGCTCGCGCATTACGACGGAGATCCGGCCGCGACCGACACGTTCGAAATCGTCCTGGCCTATCCCGGGCTGCTCGCCATCACGCTGCACCGCTACGCGAACGAGCTGTACCGCATGGGCGTGCCGTATCTGCCGCGCATGATCTCGGAGAACGCGCACGTCCGGACCGGGATCGACATTCATCCGGGCGCGTCGATCGGGCGAAGCTTCTGCATCGACCACGGAACCGGAGTGGTCATCGGCGAGACGTCGGTCATCGGCGACAACGTGAAGATCTACCAGGGCGTCACGCTGGGCGCGCTCTCCTTTCCGAAGGACGAGCGCGGCCGGCTGATCCGTGGGCAGAAGCGCCACCCGACGCTCGGCAACCTGGTCACGATCTATGCCAACGCGACGATTCTCGGCGGCGACACGATCATCGGCGACGGTTCGGTCATCGGCGGCGGCGTGTTCGTCACACGCAGCGTCGAGCCGGGACACGTCGTGTCGGTCTCGCCGCCGCTTCTGCGGGTGCGCCCGCCGCGCGACGCGAGCGGGGCGCAGAGCGATTTCGTGCTCGACTACGTGATCTGAAGCCCTCGGCCGCGCGATTGCTCTGGAAAACCACGACGGGCGGAGTGATAATCTCTTCGCAGGGTGGGCCGATCGGCCGGCAGCGTGCGGCCGCAAGGGGCATTTCCGCAGCAATTCACAACGAAGGGGAATAAGCGATGTTGATCACGAGGCCATCGGTCTGCGCGCAAGGAACTCCGCGAGCGGCGTCGCACGGATGGGCGAGCGTAGCATCCGCGATCCTGCTCGCCGTGCCCGCCTGGGCGCAGTTGACGGTCGTCAGCACCACGCCGGCGATGAATGCCTCCAATGTGGAGCTGACGGGCAACATCGCCGTGACGTTCGACCGGGCCCTGAACCCGGCCAGCGTGACGCCGCAGCGATTCTGGGCGTTCGGGCGGTTCAGCGGTGCGAAGTCGGGCGCGCTGAGCCTCTCGAACGGCAATCAGACGGTCACGCTCAACCCCGATCGCCGATTTCAGGCCGGTGAAGTCGTGACGGTGTTTCTGGCCGACGGGCTTCAGGCGGCGGACGGCAGCTTCCTCCGCGCGGCGGGCTATTCGTGGCAGTTCCAGACGCTGGCGCGCTGCGCCGGGCTGGATTTCGCGCAGATCGACTCGATGTCGAACCGCGACGAGTTCGACAATCAGACGCGGATTTACGGCGGCATCACGACCGACTTCACCGGAGACGGCTGGGTGGACATCGCCACGATCAACGAGGTCAGTTCGGACATGCGCCTGCTGGTGAATCGCGCCGATGGCACGGGGCTGTATCTGCCGTACATCGAGCCTCCGACCGGCCTGCTGCTGGAGGTCAGTCCGAATGAGCCGGGCGATTTCAACAACGACGGCATCGCGGATTTCGCCGTCGCCAGCACGGCGACGGACAACGTGTGCATCGCGATCGGCAACGGCGACGGGACGTTCGCGGTGTCGTTCCGCGCCACCGGCGCGCAGCCGCACGGCGTTGCAGTTCTGGATGTTGAAGGCGACGGCGACGCGGACATCGTCACGGCGAACTCGGGCGGCAACAACCTGTCGCTGTTCTTCAACAACGGCAGCGGCACGTTCAGCGCCGCGACGAATTTCGAAGGCGGCGGCAACGGCGAATACGGAATCATCGCGGCCGATATGAACAATGACGGCATCCTCGACCTCGTAGTCGGGCACCGCAACAGCCAGACTTGCACGGTTCAGTTGGGCGACGGCGACGGGACGTTCACGGCGATGCCTTCGCAAAGCATCGGCGGCGGCGTCTGGGTGGTGAACGCGGGCGACATCGACGGCGACGGGGACATGGACGTCGCCAGTGCGAACAGCTTCAACGCCAACGGCGCGATTCTGCGAGGCAATGGCGCCGGCGGACTGGCGGCGCCGGTGACCTACTCGGCGCCCGGCCACGTCCCGTCGACCGACCTGGGCGACATCGACGGCGACGGCGACCTGGATTGGGTCTTGAGCGGGTTCGGAAACGGCGCGTGGCGCATCTACGAGAATGACGGAGCGGGCAACTTCACGCTGCTCGACGACGTGACCGCGCCCGCGAATCCATCGTGCGCCGCGCTGTTCGACACCGACAACGACGGCGACCTCGACATGGCGCTGTTCGACGAGATCGCGGACGTGGTCATCATCCTTCAGAACACCGCCGAGGGCCTCGAGGGCGACGTCGATTTCGACGGCGACGTGGACCTGGCCGACCTATCCGGCATGCTGACGAACTTCGGCATCCCGTCGGGAGCGGAACGCGAAGACGGCGACCTGGACGGCGACGGCGCTGTCGGACTGCCCGATCTGTCCATTCTGCTGACCGAGTTCGGAACTTCCTGTTCGTAGCGCGAATTCGCGAGCGGGTTACCGCGCTCGGCCGGTCGGAACCAGCTCGATCCGCCGGCCGCGCGCGTGCGCTCTGCAGGCGCGGTTGAGCAGCAGGGGCGCCATCGGCCAGACGTGTCCGATCTGCGGCGACGTGAGAATGGCGAAATCGCCGCGCCGCGCTCGGGGAATGTGAAACGGCAGGAGGTTCAGCACGGCTTCGCTCTGCTGCTCATCGCCGGTGTGGAAATCGCCGACGATCACGCCCGCGAGCCGTTCGAACCAGCCCGCGAGCTTGAGGGCGGCCAGGTGCCGGTCTACTCGATAGGGCGCTTCGTTCACGTCCTCGATCGCCAGGAGCGCGCCCTGCGGCCGAAGCCGCCGCGCCAGTGGTCCGCAAAGATTCGCGGCCAGAACGCTGAGGCAGCCGCCAATGATCCGGGTGCGATCGGCGGGCAGCCGCCCGCTTCGGCGCCGCGCCAGGAGCGCAAAGCGCGCTTCGCCGCCCGGCGACCACGCGCCGGGCAGCTCGCGCCAGAACTCCGTGAACTGCTCCCGAGCCGCGGCCGCCGGCCTTACTTTCCACGCCAGGTAGTTCGGGCAGAGCCAATAGAGCCCGCGGCCGCTCGGAAACGACGCGACGATGTTGACGAAGTTCGTCAGCTCGCTGAATCCACAGGCCCAGAGCGGCGCTTCCCGGCGCGACAGGGGCGAGAAATCGAGATGCGGGAGTATCCGCGTGAGGTAGGCGCCGCCGTTGCTGGACACGATCGCGATCGTGTCGGGATCGGAAATTGCGTCCTGGATGTCGCGGACGCGCAGCGCGTCGTCGCGACGGCCGCCGCGGCGCTGGTCTTCGACCGCTTCGAGCAGTCGCGGCTGCACGGTCAGGCGATAGGGCGCGGGCAGTGCGTCGCGAATCGCTCGCAAATACGAATCGACGCCGGCAAAGCCGAACCGTCTGATGTCGGCGGACGCGGGATTGGCCGGCGAGATCAGGTGGATGCGCGTCGGCCGGCGCGAGCTCTGGGGCATGCGATCCATCCGTGAGAAGAAGCCGGGCAGCGGCGTGCCGGGCGTGCGCCCGGTTACGCGACGTCGATCGCCTTCGGACCGACCGTGGCCACGCACAGCGCGTCGCGCGGCATGACCCTGGCGTACGATTCGACCGCCTCGCGCGTGACGGCCTGGATGGCGTCAATTCGCGACTGCACGCCGACGGGGCGGCCGAAGTGGAAGAGGTCGTCGCTCAGTCCGGCGGCGCGCGCCCCGGTCAGATCGTCCTCGGTCTCCATGTGGGCGATGAGCTGATCGCGTGCCCGGCGCACCTCGTCCTCGGACAGGTCTTCGCCAAGCCGCTCCAGTTCGCGAAGCAGCGTGGCATAGGTCTTCTCGCATCGTTCGGGCGTGGTGCTGGCGCCGAGGTGCACGAAGCCGACGCCGCGCGGCTGCTCGCTCCAGGCGCCGACCCAGTACACCAGGCCCTGCTTTTCGCGCACTTCGGTGAACAACCGGCCGCTCATGCCGCCGCTGAGCACGCCCAGAGCTACCTGCTCGATGGCGAAGTTCGCGTCGTCCTTGGCCGCACCGCGCAGGGACATGCCGATGTACTGCTGTTGCAGGTCCTTGTTGCGATGATGGCGACCGGGCGAGAACAGGACCGCGGCGGGCTCGCGGCCGGCGCGGCGCGGGTCGCCCAGTCCCGCGAAGCGGCGGTCGACGCGCTGCGCGAGCGCGCCCGCATCGATGGGGCCGGCCGCGACAACCTGAAGCCGCCCGACGTGAAAGCCGCGTCGCCAGTGCTCGCGCACGGACCGCGGCGTGATGCGGGCGAGCGTCTCCGGCTCGCCGCCCGCGTAACGGCCGAAGTCCGGGCCGTAGGTTTGCCGCTGAAGGTCGATGCGCAGCAGTTCCTGCGGGTCGTCCTGCAGGTGCACGAGTTCTTCCTGCGCGAGCTGGACGGCGACGTCGCAGGCCTCGTCCGGAAACGTCGGACGGCAGAACATCTCGGAAGCGAGGTCCACCGCTTCATCGCAGAATTCCGGCAGGCAGACGATGCGCAGCAGTGTCGTCTGGCGGCCGCACGCCGCTCCCCATTGGGCTCCGAACGCGTCGAACGCGTCGGCCAGCTCGCGTCCGTTGTGGCTCTTGGTGCCCTTGGACAGCGTGCGTTCGACGATGGCGCCGATGCCGGTCAGGTCGGGCGGGTCGTCGGCCGAGCCGGTGAGCATGCGGAAGTGCAGCGCGAGGCACTGCCGCTCGGGCAGCACGTCCACGGCGAGTTCCGCGCCGCAATCCAGCATGCGGTGGTCGAATCCTGCGGCTCGCGCCGTCAGCGTGGACATTGTCAATGTTCCTTCGCGGGTTTGCCGAGCAGGGGGGTCAACTCGGCGAGCTTCTCTTCCAGCAGACGCGCGTCCGATGCCTCGAGGTTCAGGCGCAGCAGCGGCTCGGTGTTCGACGCGCGGACGTTGAACCACCAGTCGCGGTGATTCACCGTGACGCCGTCGAGATGGTCGATCTGCGCGTCTGCGTAGCGGGCCGCGATTTTCTGGAATGTGCCGTCCTTGTCGTCGTTCTCGAAGTTGCGTTCGCCGCTTCCCGCATAGCGCGCCAGCGGCTTCAGCAGCGCGGAAAGCGGCGTCTGCGCTGCCGCGACGCGATTCGCGACGGCCACGAACGCCAGCATGCCGGAATCACAGTACCAGAAGTCGCGGAAATAGAAATGCCCGCTCAGCTCTCCGCCGAAGACGGCCTCGTGCTCGGCCATGGCGCGCTTCATGAAGACATGCCCGACGCGCTGGCGAACGGGCTTTCCGCCGCCGGCGCGGATGGTCTCCGGCACGATGCGGCTGCTGCGGAGGTCGTAGACGACCGCCGCGCCGGGATTCTCCTTCAGGTATTGCGCCGCGAGCAGCGCCGTGAGCTGGTCGCACGCGACGATGTGCGCCTGGTCATCGACGAAGATGCAGCGGTCCGCGTCGCCGTCGAAGCACGCGCCGAAATCCGCACGGTGTTCGCGCACGGCGCTGCGAAGCTGCTCGAGGTTCGCCGGTACGAGCGGATTCGGAGGGTGGACGAATTCGCCGTCGTGCTCGAAGTTCAGCCGGACCGTTTCCAGTTGCGGCACTCCGTCGAACAGGATCGGGAACCACCGTCCGGCCGAGCCGTTCGAGGCGTCCACGACGATGCGGAGCTTGCGGCCGAGCTTGAGACGTTCGAGAAAGTACGCGCGGTACGCCCCGTCCAGCGATTGCCGCTGGACCGGGGACGCGCTGCGAACCTGGTGCCGCGAGATCGCGCTGGCGATCCGCTGGATCTCGCGCAGCCCGGATTCCGCGCCGATCGGCTTGCCGTGCAGCCCGCAGATTTTGAATCCGTTGTAGTGGGAAGGATTGTGGCTCGCGGTGACCATCACTCCGCCGCAGCAGCGGACGTGGTTCGCGGCAAAGTAGATCTGCGACGTGTCGATCAGCCCGATGTCCACGACCGGCGTGCTGGTGGCCGAGACGCCCTCGATGAACGCCTGCGCGAGCGCCGGACTGCTCTTGCGCATGTCGCGTCCCAGCAGGATGCGGTTCATCTCCGCGTCGCTTCGGTCATAGCCGGTCAGCGACGTCCGCAGAAACTGCGCGGTGGCGTTGCCGACGCGCCAGGCGATGTCCTCGTTGAGCGGATCGGGATACGTGGCGCGCACGTCGTACGCCTTGAAGACCTTTTCAATCATCGCGGGTTCCTTACGATTCAGGGCCGCCAGCGGATCGTGCCGCTGACCGACGACCGACGCCACGAACGAAGGCTTGCCGCGCTCGCTGTCATTGAACTGGCAGCCCGGGCACTTGTGATAATTCGCGCGGCGACGACCCAGGCACAGCGCTTCGGAAATCGGGTGGTGCTCCTCGCCCGGGCACCATCGCGGTGACTCGCCCTGTAGCGCCATGCACGCACTCCCGCGCCCGCTCGGCGGAACGCTCGTCCAATCGCGCGCTCGCCCCGGACCGCCCCGTCGCCGCGACGCGGGCGATGCTAGCACGCGCCCGCGGAATCGGCTACTCTCGCCGCGCGCGGCAACGGCACGGCTCGCCCGCGCCGCCGTCCGTCTGGAGCGACCGTTCCGAGTCTTCCTCAGGGCCTTGCGCCTCACCTTGCGACATGAGCGCTGATTTCGGCATCCGATATCCGCTGTGGAGCTACGAGTCCGATCCGGAACTGCTGGATCGCGCACTGGGCGAAATCGGCGCGCGGCGTCTGTCGATACCGCTCGTGACCGGCCCGGTGCAAGCTCTGCGGCTCGGCGCGCGACACGCTCCGCATCACTTTCACACGGACGGCGGTTGGCACTTCGCGCCCGACCAGTCCCGCTACGCCGGCTCGTCCCTGCGACCGCGCAGCGCCGCCTGGCTCGGGCGGCGCGATCCGATGACGCGTCTGCGCGAGCAGGCCGCCGCGCGCCCGTGCCGTGTCCTGGGCGTGCTCGACGTCCGGGCGGCCGCGGCATGCCTCGACGTCGAGCAGCACTTCGCACATCGCGATGCGTGGGGAGAATCCGCGAGTGACGCGGGCGGCTGCCCGATGAACCCGGCCGTTCGCGAGCTGCTCTCCGGCGCCATCGCGGACCTGGAGCGCTACGCGCTCGACGGCGTCATCCTTTCGGCGTGGGCGCCCGATCTGCCGGTGCAGCGCGAGTCGCCGCGCCCGCTCGCGTGGCGGGCGTCCGTCCGCGCGTTGCTCGACATCTGTTTCTGTGCGGCGTGCCGACAGACCGCGATGGCCGCCGGCATCGACGCGTCACAGGCCGCCCGCAGCGCGCTGGTTCATGCGGCGCACGGCTGGAGCGACCAGCCACGCGTGGACGAGGCGATCCGAAACGACGACCTGCTGACGGCCTATCGGCGCGTCCGCGTGGAAGCGAATCGCATCTGGTGGAAGCGGCTGGTCGAACTGCATCCGAAACTCGCGTGGTATGCCGAGATTCCCGGCGACTATGCCGCGGCCGCGCAGAGCATTCCCGACGCGGTCATTCCGCTGCTGCGGCCGGCATCGCACGGGCCCGCGCCGCTGCCCGAGGGCTTGCGGCGCGTGGGCGTAGGCGAGCTCGGCGTGGCTGTTCAAGTCTGGCGGCCGTTCTTCGCGGACGCCAGCGAGCTGGTGCGCTGGGTGACCGATGCGGTCGATCGCGGAGTGCGCGACTTTGACTTTCTGGGCCTCGACGAAGCCGCGGACGAAGCCGTCGGGTGGTTGCGACAGGCGGTTCGGTTCGCGCGTCGCGAGTCGGAGGGAGCATGAGAGGATGCGGTTCGGCAGCCGTGAGGCGAGGCGTCACGCGGAGAGTCGTCGTGGCCCTCGCGTCGCTGTGGATTGCGGGTTGTGAACGGGCGGGAGAGACGACTTCGTCGTCCGAAGAGGCGCGGGTCGCGGTTGACGCGCCGCTTCCTGAGCACCGTTTCGCCGAGGGGCTGGTTTCCGAGTTTCCGGAAGTCTGCGCGTTTCTGAGCGAGTTCATGCAAACCTGCCTGAACGGCGACTATCTCGGCTATCGACGGCTCGTCAGCCGGTTCGAAACTCCGCTCAGCCGCGAGCGCTTCGAGGCGATCTACCGCGCGGTGCGATCGGTCGTAGTTGAGGAGATTCGCCCGCTTCAGCGGCACACCGCCGAGAATGAGCCGATCTACCTGGTTGTCAGCGGCGTCGAGGTCGATCCGGACAGCCGCGTGGCGGTCCGGCATCGCGATCCGCGCCTGGCGATTCTCGTGTTTCAGGAGTCCGGCGTGTGGCGCATGCGCCCGGCCCCCGGCGACCTGCTTCCGGCGTCGCAGCCCGCGTCGGACGAATCCCCCGCGTCCACTTCGGCGCCGGTCACCTACCCCTGGGATCAGGACGCTGGCGGGTGAGATGCCCGGTCGCGCAACGCGGAGTGAGCGCAACGGGGCGCGCTGGGGCGGCCGCCGCGTGCGCGATGGTCCTGGCGTTGGCCGCAGGTGCGTCTCTGGCGGGGAGCGCGCTTCCTGCGGACGTTCGCGGCGCGCTGGAACGGATCGAGGACCACTCGTTCAGCTTCTCGCAACCCGGCTTCTATGCCGTCGTGGAGCACGTCGCGCGGCTTTCCGGAACGCTGTCACCCGGGGATTCCGGCGCGATTCCGGCGGACTGGAACGCCTTGCTCGAACGCCCGGCCGAGTTCCGCGGAAAGCTGGTGACGGTCGTGGGCGAGGTCGGACGCGTCTCGTCGTGGAAGCTGACCGACGAGCGTTTCGCCGATCTTCCGACGCTCTGGCAGCTCGAGCTGAGCCACCGCGACCAGCCCATCGCCTGCACGGCGATTCTGACGGCCGCCGCGGGCGACATTCCGCTCGGCGCGACCATCGCCGTAACAGGGTACTTTGTGATGATCCGGCAGTACTACGGCGCGTCCGGGCGGGCGCGCCAATCGGCGCTCATCGTCGGGCAGGGACCGTCGCGCGTGGAGACCGCCGGGCGAAGCGCGGCGCGCGACAGCGCTCCGAGCGCGCTCATCGCCGTGATCGCGGCTTCGGCGATTCTCGCAGTGGCCTGGTTCGCGCTGCGACGCTGGGTTCAGTCGCGTAGTCCGCCGGTCGAGCTTCGCCAGGCTCGGCCCGCGGCGCTCGATCTGTCCGCCGACCTCGCCCGGTGGGCGCAGCAGCCGGACGCGGCGTCGCCTGAGAAGTCCGACCTCGCCGGACCTGACGTTCACGAGCGGCCATGATCCTCGACATGCACTGCCACTACACGTTCTGCGAGCGCCGGGCCGCGGCGGCGCCGCGCTTCTCGTTCGAGCCGGGCTGCGAGCAGTCGCCCGACGCGTTGGACTCGTTCATCGCGCCGCGCAAGCGCGACGGGATCGTCTGGCGACTATGGCAACGCGTGCTCGGGATCGACCCGCGGCGCGGCCGTGCGCGAGTCGGATCGCAGCAGGGCGAGCTGGCGCGGCTCGATGCGGAGCTCGCGCTTCTGTACGAGCGTCACCTGCTAGCGCCCGGACCGATCGACCGTTACGTCTTGCTGGCGTTCGACGCGTATCACGCTAGCGACGGCTCCTGTCCGTCTCCGGGTGCGCGCCGCGGACAGTTGGGCAGTGACATCTATACATCGAACTCGCTGATCCGGGAGACGTGCCGGGCGCGCGGCGATCGGTTCTTGTTCGGCGCGTCCGTGCATCCCTATCGGGCGCGCGCGGTCGAATGCGTCGAGGAAGTGTTTGCCGGCGGCGCATGCCTGCTGAAATGGCTGCCGCTGAACCAGAACATCGACGCGCGCGATGCGCGCACGATCGCAGTGCTGCGCTGCTGCGCCGCGCTGCGCATGCCGGTGCTCGTGCATTACAACGAAGAATTCACGCTGACCACGCAGCACCCCGAGCACCGGCCGATCGGCCCGATGCTGGAGACGCTGCGCGAGCTTCGCGCGCGCGGCGACATGCCGCCGATGATCTTCGCGCACGCCGCGACGCCCGCCTCGCCATGGGGACGCCGCGCAGACTATCACGCGCTGCGGGACGCGCTCGCGGGGGAGTTTCGCGACGCGCCGATCTACGCCGACGTTTCCGCCCTCGCGACGCTGGGAAAGTCGGGATACCTGAGCGACCTGCTTCGGCGTCAGCATCTGCATCGCAAACTGCTGTTTGGATCGGACTTTCCGGTGCCGGTGCTGCTGTGGAGGTTGAAGCGCGAACTGCGCGGCGCCTATGACGAGTTGCGGCGCGAGCCGTCCTGGCCGCAGCGCGCCGCGCGGGCGATGCTCGCGGCTGGGCTGCACGAGGCGACCCTGCACCGTGCCGCGGAAATCCTCCCGAACGTGGAGCGTTTCGCGCGCCACTGAGCTGCCGCCGCCATCTGGATTCCGGCATTTGGGCTGATTACGCTATGCGGCGTCGTCGCTCGGCGAGCCGCCAGGCTGCGGTCGCCCATCGCGTTCTGTTTGGTTCCATGGGAGCATTCGCCATGATGCAGTGGCTCTTGCCGGTCGCGCTGATCGTCATCATCGCCGTGCTGCTGATAGCCCGCTCGCGGCAGAAGGGCTGACCGACGGGTCACGCGGCTCAATGCTGCGGGCGCGTCTGCCCGAACTCGGTGACCGCCGGAATCCCGCGGTATTCCATCGGGAACTCGTAGTCTTTTCTCAGCGGATGCCCGACCCAGTCGTCGCAGCACAGAATGCGCCGCAGGTCCGGATGTCCGTCGAAGACGATCCCGAACAGGTCATACGTCTCGCGCTCGTGCCAGTCGGCCGCCGGCCACACGTCCGCCACGCTCGGGATACGGGCGTTGTCGCGGGGTACGCGCACCTTCATCGCAATCTCGCTCCGCGCGCGCCACAATCCGTCCGGACGGTCGGCCGCTCCCGTCGCGTGAAGTTCATAGACCGCTTCGAAAACGCCGTCTTCGAGCAGATCCACGCCCGAGATGCAGCGTAACCAGTCGAAGCCCAGCCGCGCGTCGTCGCGGAGGAACCGCGCCACATCGTGCCAGCGATTGGCTCGGACGACCGCGTGCGGATGCAGCCCGGACGGCTCGCACCGCTCGATCGCATCGCCGAATTTTTCTGAGAGGATCGCGAAGACGCCTTCCGGTTGCATGCGGCCGCTCCCGTGGACGATTCGGCTCCGCGCGATGAATGGTCTCGGCGCAAGCTCGAATGAGTCGTCCTCATTGTACCAATTCGGCGGGGGACCGGCCTCCCGGCCGGTCTTTCTCGCACGGCGCTCGGGCAAGAGGAAGAAGACCGGTCGGAGACCGGTCCCCCAGCGCGGGCGCTGCGCGACGCGCGGGTCATGGGTCGATGTCCTCCGGCGCGAGCGCCGCACCCGTGCGGGCGCATTTCAGGCTCGTGGCAACCTTGCGCTGGGGGACCAGCCTCCTGGCCGGTCCTTCATCTGTGCGGTTCTCGGACAAGGCAAGAAGACCGGTCGGAGACCGGTCCCCCAGGTGCGGGCGCCCCGCGAAGCACGGTGTACACGGAGTCGATTCCGGCGGATGATCCGTGGAAAGGGTCGGCCGCCGTCGGCGATGCGAGATGCCAGCTCGTGCGCTTCGGCTGCGAGTTCGAGCTGTAGGACCGCGCCGCTGACGCGGGCGAGGAGATCGACCTGCCCGCGGCCGGTGTCCTGGCGACGTGGGCCGGTCGGCGCGGTCGACGACACGAAACCACGCAGATGTGAAGGGGAATTCATGAGAATGTGGATGTGCACTCCGACGCTGCTCGCCGGCGGACTTGTGGCCGGTTGCGGCATGCAGCCTTCGGCCAGCGACCTGACGGCAGAGCAGGTCAGCGCGATCACCGCCGGCGTACAGGCGATCCGCGGGTTGTCGGACACGACCGTCGCGGCCGGCTCGAGCGCGGCCAGTGAAGATCAGCAAAACGGCAAAACGCTTGTGGCGCAGTCGATCACGTTCGGCGAGTGCCCGGTCATCACGCTCGATTCGGCTCAGGACGATCAGCCTGCCGCACTGACGCTGGACTTTGGCGACGGCTGCACGCCGGACGGCGCCACCGCGGTCTGCACCGGTTCGGCCACCGGGACGATTCGCTTCAACCCGCGCGAGCTGTCGCTGGAATACAGCGGCTTCGGCTGCGGACTGCGCACGGTGGACGGCACGGCCGTCTACACCTGGCTTCGCACCGGGGACACGGTGCGCGTAAACGGCGATTGGGACATCACGATCGACCCGGCGGACGAGCTGGCGGTGAACATGGACGGCGCCGGGCAGGCGCGATACGACTCGGGCGAGCGCGCCACGACGATTGAAGATCACAGCGGAGTCGTGACCTATGACGGCCGTTCGTGGGACATCGACCTGTCGGGCGTGCAGGTGTCGTATCGCAACAACGCGAACCTGGTCGGTTTCGCGGGCACGATGGCGATTTCGGGCGGGCCGGTGGGCGCGCTCGACGTGACGTTCGACGCCGATTCGCCGACGACGGGCGTCGTTTCCGTGAGCATCAACGGCGGGCCGCAGTTCGACTACACGCTGGTGGGGTTCTGAGCCGGCCGGAATGAGCAAGCGTGCGTTCCGGAGCCGGCGTGCCGGTTGACGGAGCGACCGGGAGTGTTGCAGAACGCGGCTCGCACACGGGCGCTCCGGTGCGGGCCGCGCCGTTTTTTTGCGCGATAGGGGCTGGGGCGAAGGTCTGCGTTTATCGAGGCAGCGTCGCGTCGCGCAATCTTTCCCGATCACTGTGTCTCCGGCACCACCGCTTCCGCGGCCCGAAGAGCCGCATCGGCGTTTTCCATTGACCAGCTCCGCGGGGGGGGGGGGGGGGTGGGGGGGAACTCTTCCGATGGCCCTCCAATCTTATGCGGGCGAGGGCGACAAACTGG
>CAZKJT010000025.1:38322-39348 GCA_964553225.1 uncultured Planctomycetales bacterium
GGCCCGGCCCCTCCGGCCGGCCGCGCAGGGGCTCGCCCGTTGCTTTTGGGGGCGCCGGGGGGGGGGGGGGGGGGGGGGGGGTAGAATGAACTCTGTCGAATGGCCTTCAAACTTTATGCGGAGCAGGAGACAAGTCATGCGGTTGATTGCGTGTGCTGCGTTGGTAGGGCTCCTGGGCCTTTCGGATACGGTGGTGCTTGCCGGCGGTTGCGGGAACGTGGACGCGAGTTCCAAGTGCCCCGGATGCACGTCCGCTCCGGGTTCATACGGCTGCGCGTGCAATGGGTCGACCGGGAACTGCCAGGATGCGTTCGGGCATCCGCCGACGGCCTATGTCTTTTGCAAGTGGAACACCTGGACTTGGACAGCGGATGAGGATGGCGACCTGATCTGCGCGGACTTGAAGGTGTGCTACCAAACGAGCGTGTGCCAACGTGCGTTTCCGTCAGACCCCCGTTACCACGAGCTTAACAGCTGCTCCGTGTTCGCCACAGAAGTCATGGAGTACCGCTACTACGTCTACGACACGCACTGCTTTGACCGATAGGAATCGCTTCCGAGAGCGCGCGGCGATTCTGCCGGGCCAAGCGAGGCCTGAGTTCGTAACGCTCGGGGGGCTCCGTCATGATCGCGCGCAGGAGATCGCGGACGATCGAGCAGAACCCCGGGCGGGCGTCGTGTGACGAACGCGGTTACCGGTCCGGCGACCCGTTGGTTGCGAACCTCTGCGCGACTCATGCGTATCTGGATCGGCAGGGTGTCGCACGGGCGCGCGCAGTGCGACGCCGCGCGGGCGCCATTCACCTCGGCAGGGTGCGACCATGAGTCAGGTCAAGCTTCTGATTCCGGCGTTTTCGTGGATCTTCGCGACGATTGCGGCCGCGTCGGACGTCGAGCTGCCGGCGGCGCTGCGGCAGTTTCAGGAGCGCCGCACGGCTCTTCGCAGCGGCGACGTGGTGTGGTCGCGCCAGGATTTTTCGCACCGACAGCCGGGCGAGTTCCACTTTGTGAGCCGCTACGCGCGCA
>CAZKJT010000026.1:0-37310 GCA_964553225.1 uncultured Planctomycetales bacterium
ATCTTCTCCCTGGCCCAATCACTCCGAAAATCCGCCCGTTGATGCAAAAGCCTCTCACGGTCGCGGCTCGGTTCGGGCGTGCATCGGTTCGGGCGTGCATCGGATCGGTTGTGGATCGGATTGGACGCGGATCGGATCAGGCCGCGGCGGCGACCCGACGCGCGCTCGGCGTTGCGCGGACGGCGATTTCGCATAGGATGCCCGGTCCGAACGGCGGGCGGCGACATGGCGACGCCGCGGGTGCGGCAGGTGTCGGCCCGGCCGGGCGGAGTCCATCGGTGATTTGCGGAGGCGACCCGTGGCCAACGATGCCGCGTTCATGGAGAAGCTCGTTTCGCTCTGCCGGCGGCGCGGGTTCATCTTTCAATCCAGCGAGATCTACGGGGGCATCGGCGGCTTCTGGGACTATGGCCCGCTGGGTGTGGAGCTGAAGCGGAACATCAAGAACGCGTGGTGGCACGACTACGTGACCTGTCCGCCGGACGGACCGGACGGCAAGCCGGTGCAGATGGTCGGGCTGGACTGCTCGATCATCATGAACCCGAAGGTGTGGGAGGCGAGCGGGCACGCGAGCGGGTTCGCCGACCCGATGGTGGACTGTAAGACCGAGGGCTGCAAGGGACGCTTCCGCGCCGACCAGTTGGCAACGACTGCGTGTCCGCTGAAGCCGAGCAAGATGGTCGGGCAGCACGACAGGTGTGATCTGACCGAGCCGCGAAGCTTCAATCTGATGAACGAGACGTTCGTCGGCGCGCTCCAGGACGCGTCGTCGAAGGCGTACCTCCGCCCCGAGACCGCGCAGGGCATCTTCTGCAACTTCAAGAACGTGCTCGATACGGCCCGCGTGAAGATTCCCTTCGGGATCGCGCAGGTCGGCAAGGCGTTCCGCAACGAGATCAACCCGCGCAACTTCACGTTCCGCTCGCGCGAGTTCGAGCAGATGGAGATCGAGTTCTTCTGCTCCGACGACAGCTCGATGCAGTGGTGGGAGTTCTGGCGCGACCATCGCATCCAGTGGTACAAGAAGCTCGGCCTGGCCGGCGAGAAGCTCCGCCCGCGGAACCAGGAAAAGGACGAGCTGGCGCACTACTCCCGCGCGTGCACGGACATCGAGTACCTGTTCCCGTTCTCCGATGAGCCGCAGGAACTGGAGGGCGTGGCCCATCGCGGCTGCTTCGACCTGACGCAGCACGCTGAGCACAGCGGCGTCGATCTGGCCTACTTCGACGAGGAGGCGTGGTCGCGCCACCTCGCGCAGCGCAAGGCGGCCGGCGAACCGGACTACACCAAGGAGCAGAAATCGCAGATCGGCGGCAATGCGCCGTATCGCTTCCTGCCGACGGTCATCGAGCCGTCGGCCGGGGCGGACCGGGCCACGCTGGCGTTCCTGTGCGAGGCGTACACCGAGGACACCAAGCCGGACGCGAAGGGCAACCCGCAGACGCGCGTCTACCTGCGGTTCCACCCGCGGCTGGCGCCGATGAAGGCCGCGTTCCTGCCGCTGGTGAACAAGGAAGGCATGCCGGAGCTGGCGAACAAGCTCTATCGCGACGCGCGACGGCACATGTGCGTATCTTTCGACGACGGCGGCTCGATCGGCCGGCGGTATGCCCGGATGGACGAGGCGGGGACGCCGTACTGCATCACCATCGACGGCGACACAGTGAAGGGCGAGGGCGAGAACGCGGGGATGGTGACGATCCGCGATCGCGACGCGCTGGGGCAGACGCGCGTGCACCATAGCCGCGTGGTGGAGTGGCTGCGGGAGAAGGTGGGGCCGTAGCCGGCGCGTGGCGGCGCGCTGAATTGCCGCGGAGTGGCTCAACTGGAGCGAAGGAGTGCGGCGCGGCGTTGGCGAAGTGCGGCAGCGCAGTTCCTCACGCGGCGATTTTCGAGTCGGCTGGCGCGGGCAACTCGCCCGCGTCGCCATGGTGCTCCTAACATTGGCGTATCCGCCGGTGGTGCTCGCCGCGGTCGCCGCGCTGCTGTGGGCCGCTTGGCTGGCGGTCAGTCGTCTCTACTTCATCGTGTATTTCTGGGGCCTCGCCCTCTTGGCCGTGGTGGTTGCGACGTCGTTGATTCTCTCGCTTCTGCAGTTGCTGCTTCGGCTGAAAGTGGCCGCGCCGACCGGGCTCTTGCTCCGCCCGGAAAGCCATCCTGACGTCTTCCGGCTCATCGATCGCATCGCGCGCCGGCTTCGCGTGTCGCCGCCGAGCGTAGTCGTGATGATGCCGCAGAATGAGGCGGCCATCGCCTACGTCGACGTCGAGACCGGTGGGCGGACGAGGCGGCAGCACGTACTGATTCTCGGCGTACTGGATGTGCTGGATTCCAACACGGCCGAATTCGCGGCGACCGTCTGCCATGAGCTGGCCCACGCAGCGGCCTGGGACACGCGCGCGGCGCGCGGCATCGTGCGCTTTTACGCTGCCATGGCGGCCGCGCTGGACATAAGCGATCCGACCGACGACAGCGGCGAGCACGAGACAACATGGGCGCTCTATCTCCTGCACGGACCGCTGCTGGGCTATTTCTATTTGTTCACGCTCCTGTATCTGTATGATTCGCGTTTGCGCGAGTATCGGGCCGATCGCGTCGCCGCACAGGTCTGCGGGCGACAGCGAACGTGTGACATGCTTCGAAAGGCGCACCGGCGGAGCCGACTGCCGGAACTGGACCTGCTGCGGCTTGCCGAGAGCGCCGTGTCGCGCGACGACCCGCCGGAAACGGTCTACGACCTGTATCGGGAACGTTTGGCGGCCGTGCCGAGGCGCCGGTGGGAGGACGCCGAGAACCAGGCGTTCCTGGAGCCGCAGACCGTCTGGAGCACGCACCCGAACCTGGCCGACCGGTTTCGCCGACTCGCTTCGGTCGACGCGCCGGAGCTGCCTTCTGGCGCGCCGGCCTCGAAGCTGTTCTTCGACTGGCGGATGATCGAACGCGAGTGCTCCGCGAAGGTGATGCTGTCGGCGAAGCTTCTGACCTCGCTGGAGGATCGCATGCTGGACAGAGTACTGCGGTTCTGACGTCGGCGCGCCGTCCGCTCGTTTTTTCGGCGAGTCGGAATAACGCGCGGGGACGCCCGGTTACACGTCTGAAAGTTTCTTTCGGCGAGCCGCAGTCGGGCGCGCACCGCTGACTCTTTCGCACGTCTTTGCGGTCGATTCCGACTGGGCAGAGTGAAGTCATCTCTAACACGCAGAAAGGAGCGCAGACATGCCGTTCCGCCACGCCGGCGCAGCTTGCCTGAATCGACCGCCACCCTTCCACGGCGGCGCGCCTCCGCCGCACGCGATCTCCGCTCTTCCTTTCGTCCGGTTCTGATCCGTAGTCCGCCATTTCATACAGGAGTTCATGCGATGAAACGCATTCGCCACCTGTGCATCCGCACCATTCGTCTGGCCATGTGCTACCTGATCGTCCTGACGTCGCTGCACGAGGCGCGGCGGGCGGAGGCGGCGATCGTGCCGTTCCCGCCGCTGATTCAGGCGACCGTGGACTCGCAGCAGCAGATTTACCTTGCGTTGTACCCCTCGGGCACGTTCAACCCCGATCTGTACCCATACCAACTGAACAGCGTCGTCACCGGAACCGGCGACTACACCGGCCAGACGCCGGACGGACCGTTTACGCTCAGCGTGTTCAAACTCCATGCGTTCGATGCGACGACGCAGGGCGCGCCTCACCTGACCGACGCCCAGATTCAGGAGATGGTCGATGGCGGCGTGACGGTCGGGCTCGTGTATGCCGACATCTCGACCAGCGCCGCGACCATTCAGGTCGTGGGCGTCGCCGTGAGCGCGACCCTCGCCGACGGCAGCACAGGCAGCCGATTCCTGCTGCACGGATACCTGTCGGACGTGACCCCGCCTGGCGGGCGAGCGCGTTCGTCCGGTCCGGAGGGATGCTCGGAAAACCCGGCCGACTACACGCCGCCCGACGTCAGCTCCGAGGAAGTCTGCGGCGCCCCGAACTGCGAAGACGATCCTGAGAACGGGAAGCGCTTCAACGCGACCTGCCTGACGCAGGCACAGAATAAGTGGCGCAATTCGATGGCGCGCGCCTGCCGCGATTACAACGACGACATCGAGGATGCCGAAGACGACTACGTCGGGCGCATCGCCCAGGCCACCGCGATCTACGTGGCAGCGCTGGTCGGATGCGCCGCGCTGGGGTGGATTCCGATTGTCGGTGTCGGCGCGGCCACGAAGTGCGCCGTCGCGGCCAGCACGGCGTACCTGTCAGCGATCGGCTATGCGGAGTGGAAGCTCGCGCAGGACAAGAAGGACGCCGAGCGCGACTACAACACCGCGGTCGGGCGGGCCAATACCGATTTCGACTTCGACGTTTCGCAGTGTTGCGAGGACTGCCCGCGTCCGCCGAAGCATCAGGTTCCGAAAGACCACTAGCCGTTCGCTCAGACACTCGCCGTGACACTCCGCTGCTGCGCATTGTCCTCTGCTCCGACATGGAGGACGGCGGGTGCGGCGCCGGGTCGAGGGTCAGGACGACGCTCTGCACACGCAAGGTGACTCGACGCGGGCGGCGACGAATCGCGCGATCAGAGCCGCGATCGTCACGGAGCGGGGAGAGCCGAGTGATTCCGATCGCTCGCCTCCCCCGCTCCTGCCCGGTCGCGGCCCGGATCAGGTTTCAGGCTCGTTTCATCCTGTCCGAATCGCGCGCCCACGCGCCGTCGCTCGGCTCCGAAGTGGAATCCAACCCGAACCTGCCGGGCTTCGAGGGACTGGAGTGCGGCGAACCGCAGGCAGTCCGGGCGCTGTCGTCGCGGATCCGCGGGGCCGCAACCCGACGGCGGAGGCATCGACCGAAGATCGCTCCAGTGCCGATTCGACTCCCGCCTGCGCCGGTCAGCGCTTTCTGCATGCTCACCGGACGCGCGCGAACGCGCTTCGCGCCGGGCGCGCGTCGCCGGTGACTTGAGCACGTCAATCGCCGATGCGGACCGTGCCTCCGCACGCCTGCAACAGCATCGCCTTCGTGATCGTGCCGGTCCAGTCCGTACTGCCCGCGGCGACATACAGATTCGGAAGCTCCGCCGCTCCCACGGCGGGAACCGTGAGCACGGCCGCGCCTTCCGGGATGGAGTTGAACGGCAGCGTCGGGATTCCCAGCTCGAATCCGGAATATGAGAAATCGACGTAGATGTCGAACCGCGTCAGCTCGAGCGCGTTCGCCGGTCCGTCATTGTCGTCGATCACCTTGGCGTTGAAGGCTTCGAGCTGATGCCCGACCGGATTGCCCGTGGCGACGCCCTGGTACAGCACGTTCGGATTCGAATAGCGCAGAATTCGGGAGTACGTGCCGTCCGGATACGCCATGGTCGTGCAATATCCAACGCTGTCGGCGCCGAAGAAGCGCCAGCCCAGACCGTACGAGGGCCCGCAGGGCGAGGGGTTCTCGTCGTCTTCGCGACTGTGGCCGCAACCCAGGTTGTGCCCGGTTTCATGCGCGTGCGTAAACGTGCCTGCTGCTTGCCACCATGCCGAGATCGAGAACGCCGTTGCGTGGGAAGGGCTGGACGGACACCATCCGATTCCGCCACCCGAGTTCGAATACAGCATGACCAGATCGGCGTTCAGGCTGTCCCGCAACGCGTGCACGCCGTCCATGAATCCGTCCGATGTGCCGGTCAGCCGGGCGAGGTCGGCGGCCATGTCCGCGTCGCCGTTCGGGTCCAGCGCCTCGACGTAGCCGATCTCGTCGCAGTAGACCAGTCGCGCGCGTACGACGTTCAGGCTGCTCTCATACGCGATGTTGCACTGCTCCACCGCCAGGGTCGCCTCGGCTCGCATCGCCGCGTGTCCGCCGATCGCGGCCCGAGCCGCAGGCGTGTAGACCACCATCGTGTCAAGTACAGGCACAGCGGAGCATCCCGCCGCGTCCCGCGAATCCTGCGTGCCGGGCGCCCCCGTTGCGTTTGCCGGAACCCAATCGTCGTCGTCCGGGTGCAGTTGCCGTGGCGGCCCCAACGGCGCTTGCGGCATGGCCGCAAAGCACTGTTCCGGCGGAAGCTGTGCCGCGTCGAACATCCACACCTGGTACGCAGAGTCGCCCAGCGACTGCAAGCGTACGGCGAAACCGGTAGCCGGCGCGACCAGGGAGAGGGCCGTGGAACCCTGACAGGTCGCCAACACGAGATGCCCGGATTCCTCGCCCTCGATTTCGCAGCGGACAATCCGCACGCCCGCGCTGGATGAGCGAGCACTCATCACCAGCCCGACCAGCGACAAGTGTTCGATCGGCGAGATCAGAACGCGATCGCCAACCCGCAGATCGGCGACGGATTCGGCCGAAACTCGAACGAGGCGGCCAGGCACGACACCCTGTGGCGTCGCCTGCGGTCCGGGCGCAGATTCCTCGAAGTCTTCGAAAAGCACGACGATCCGGTTTCCTGCAAACTCGTCGTCCGGATTCGTCGGGGCAGGCCGCTGCGCGACCGCGGCCACCGCCAGCAGAAAGAGAAGGACGCTGAATTCGCAGATCCGTGCGCTCATGAGCGTTCTCCTTCGAGGCACGTCCTCGCGACGATGCGTCACTCGCCAATCCGGGCGACGCCGTTCTGCGCATGGAGCGTCATCGGCCGGTCGATCGTGAGCGTTTCGGGATAGTCCCCGCCGTCGAAGTACACCGAATGCCCGGCGATGACCGCCAGCACCGCCTCCTTCGCGGTGTTGAACGGCGCCGGTTCCGTGCCGCGTTCGAAGCCGCCGAAGGCGCTGTCGGCGTAGACCGGATCGGCCGGCGCAAGGAAGGGTTCCGCGTTCGTATAGAACTGGTCCAGCCGGCCGTAGTAGGCGCCGTTATCCAAGGCGCAGTCGTAGAAGGCGCAGCTCAAAGTTCCGCGGACCCGACCGGCCGAGTCGAAGATCGGCGAACCCGACGAGCCGGGCTCCGTCAGCCCGTTGCCGACCGGGTAGTTCACGGTGTACGCATCTCCCGAGACGCACTGCCCGCCTTGCGGATTGGGTCGAAAGCCGCCGTTTCCCGGCTTGGTCCCGAACGAGATGCGTTTCCAGGAGCCGCCCGGGTGGTGAATCCCGGTGGCGCTGCTGCCGTTGGCCCACGCGTTCGCATCCCACCCCAGCCAAGTGAGCCCGCCCGGAACGCCGCTCGTCAGCCCGACCAGCGTCCAGTCCGTGGTCACGTCTTGTGCGAGCACGGTACAGCCGACCGTCATGGGAAGCAGAGCGGGGTCGGGCAGCGAACCGGCGCAAGATGCCCGCTGCCAAAACCAAGTCACTTCGACCGTGTCGGCGTTGGCGTCGGTCACGCCGCAGTGCGTCGCGGTCATGAAGATGCGCGCGAAGTCGCCCGGCAATCGGCTCAACATCGCGCCCGAGCAGAAAAAGCCGCCCGGAGCGTCCACCAGCGCCAGCGCGCCGACGCCGGCCGCCTCGTCGATCCACGGCGCGGAGCACATGACGTCGAGGTGACAGCCCAGCTCGCGCTGCGTCGTTGCGTACGGATCGCGATATTGATTCAGCAACCCGGTGACGAGCAGTTGCGATTCCGCCGCGAGCCGATCGACTTCCGGCGGCAGGTAGTACTCCAGGTAGAGTTCGCTGGAGTAGATGGTCGGCGTCCAAAATCGCTCGGGGTTTGACGGCTCGCCCAGCCGAAACGGACCGCGGGCCGTCGTCGCCGGATCGCGCGGCGCGAACACGATCAACTCGGCCCCGATCGGTGGAACCCACGGCTCGATGCGAAGTCGAAGCGCAACGGCGCCGGGCGCGCGGATCTTCAGCGTCCAGAGCCAACCGCCGGAATCCAGCTTGATCCACTGTCCGTCGGCGGCGCTGTCGGCCAGAACGTCCTGCACCCATCCCATCCGCATCGGTCCGCTGCCCTGCTGATCGTCCTCGGCCAGCAGCGTCGGCACGTCGAGCGCGGGCGTCTCGATCCAGTCGATCTCGTCGAACCACTCGCGCGTCGCCAGGGTGCGCGGCGTTCCGCGCGGGAGCATCCGGCCGACCGCCGGCCCCTCGGCCGCGTCGGCAACAGGCGCAGCGCGGACCGCGACCTGCGCCGCGGCCGGCGTCGCCAGAGACCCTGCAAGTGCCGACGCCAAGAGCAGAGAGGCCGCGTGATATCGCTTCATGGTGATCTCCTCGACGAGAGTCGCCGCTATTGCAGGTTCACCAGCACCAGCACCATGCCGCGCCCCTCGCGCAGTTCCGTCATGGCCTTGCCGATGACGGCGCCCTGGGCGCGGGGATAGTCCTCGACCTTCATCGCATGGCCTGGCGTGTCGGAAGTCGTCAGCAGGTCGCCGAGCGCGATCGCCCCACCGCTCGCATCGCAATGCACCCAGACGCGCCCGGTCATGGCGATCGGAGGATGGTCCTCGCTTCCAGGCAGATTGCCGAGAATCGCGCCGGCCGGCAGTCCGCCGGCCCCGCTGACCACGCCCGCGACGCGCCGGTTGTACGCGCCGCTGGCGAGGCGAAGCTGACCCGGATGATCCGGGTCGATCTCGACCACCATGCCCGGATCGACCGTCTCTTTTACCGGGAATTTCTCGGCCAGGTCCGCGCCGGTGATCTCGACGACTTTTCCGCGAATGCGGCCGTCCACGCCCGTGAGCGAAATGACGTCGCTGCCGGCGCCGTCCTTGACCGCGACATAGGCGCCGAGCGCGGCCAGCGAATAGCCCATCTGAACCGCCGTCGCGCTGGCGCTGCCGACCTTGAGCGTGCCGTCGGTGCCCCCCACGACGTGCAGGTCGGCGGTGGGTGCGTTCGTTCCGATCCCGACGTCTCCATCCGTCTGGACGGCGAGCGAGCTGACGCTCGCGCCGACGCGCCAGAGCTCAAAGTTGCCGACGCGACCGGACACTCCGCTGCCGACGCTCTGAAACAGAAACTCGTTTCCTCCGGTGGACGTGTTGGTCAGGCTCAGGCCGGTGATGCTGGTGGAGCTCGAGGAGACCTGGAGATCGGTCGCCGGATCCACGGTTCCGATGCCGACGTTGCCCGTGCCCCATTGGACCATGAACTCCGGGTCCGTTCCGAGTTGCGTATCGTCGATGACGAACGAGTACCCTACTCCGCTGGTTACCTGGTCGGTCTCCGGCACGCCGACGTCCCAGATTCGATAAGCCGAACCGGTCCCGGAGCGGGATGCCAGTCGAATCATCCCCTGCGTATCCGTGACGCTCGAGCTGCCCACCTGCAGCAGCTGCGCGGGGCCTGTAGTGCCGATGCCGACGTTGCCGTTTGCATCGATGCGCATTCTCTCCGAGGTAGCGATGCCGCCGACGCCGGTCGTAGAAAACCGCAGGTAGGCCCCGTGCGCGGTCGTCGTCCATGGCTCCGCGGCCACGATATCGAACGAGGCCTCCGCGAAGTAACCCGTGCCGTCGTATCCGTAGCCGAGATGCTGCGTCAGCGTGTCACCCGTGGTGACCGGCGTCGGCGCCGCCTTGGTCCCGTTGGCCCTTCGTCCGCCGAAATTCCCCTGGTTCCCGAAGTCATCGACGAGCACGTCCCCGTCACCGATGTGCAACACGGCTTCGGGCGAGGTCGTTCCGATGCCGACGACGCCGTTGTTCAGGATTCGAACCAGGCTGACGTCGGAGGAGCGCTGGATATCCAGGCCGTTGGCCGAGCCGGCCCCGGTCCCGCCGACTCGAATCCGGGCCATGTCCGCTCCGCCGCCGTCCTGCCCCCAGCCCAGGTAAACCATGGCCTGATCGTTGTTCGGATTGCGAGCCGCGATGTTCCCGCTTGCGTTGAATCGCTCCTGCGCGGGCGCGTCCCCGATGGCGACGTTGCCCGTTGCGGGATCGACGAGTATGCCGCGCGTCTGCAGCGCGAACGCGGTGGGCGTAAGTTCCTGGCGCGGCGTCAACGTGGCCAGCTCGACCTGAATCTCGAGCCATCGGGCTTCGTCATTGAACGCCACGGCGCCGAAATCCAGATCGACCGCAAAGAGGCCGTCGTCCACGGGCACATTCAGCGGTCCCACTGTGCCGATGAGGTTTCCCAGCGTCACCGCGTCGTAGAGCCGGAACGTCATTTGCGCGGTGGGTCCGGCGTGCGGCGCCCCGTCGTCCATCAGTCGGCCCTGGTAGGTGATCGAAGTGCTGATCGGCGCTGCGGCGTGGACCACGCCGATGCACACGATCAGGTGCGCCCCGATCACACTCGCGATGCATGACAGTTGCGGAATCATCCGCTGCTCCTCATCTGTAAATCCACCTCGCCCCGAGGCGCCGATGCGGCCATCGGCGAATCGCGGGTTCCCATCCGGCGCGGCGAACGCTTCGCCGACGGCCCCGTCGTCGATCAGGGACAACCCATACGGTGTTGAACGATGGTGCCGCGGCGCGCGCCCACGAGGATTTCGACGGCGCATCGCCGGGGCCGTTCTCGGGCCCGCGTTGCTCGACCCGTTTCAAACGCCGACCCGCGTCGGCGGCGCCCTCGTCGGCATCCAGGTCTCGCCCGGAAAATGAGCCGAATGTCTTTTTCTCGCCTGTGTTTGACGTGAAAGGCCTCGCCGGCGACGCCCACGGGCGCAAGGTCGTTCCCGCCTCAGGCGCGCGCCCCCTCTTGAATGCGCATCACCGAATGCCGTATTCTGAGGCGCTCGCTTGACAGATCGTTCAATTCAGAGTTTCGGCGGCATGCATGGCCGATGGCAGCAGCAACGAGGAACTGGTGCGGCGGAGCGTCGCTGGCGATCAGGTCGCGCTGCGGCTGTTGCTCACGCTGTCGCACGCTGCGTTGGTGACCCGCATCCGGCAGCGATTGCCCGCGCGATTGCGAACGCTGGTGGACCCGGAAGATGTCGCCCAGGACGCCTATATGGACGTGTTCCGACGCATCGCGCAGCTCGAGCTGCGGACCTCGGACGCGTTCGAGCGTTGGCTGGGTGCGATCGCGCTGAATCGGCTCCGCACGGCCATCCGGCAGCAGCACGCCCAGCGCCGCGGCGGCGGATGGGTTCGTGTACAAGCAGTCGGACCGCCGAGCGATTCCGCAACGACCCTGTTGGCGCTCCTGGAAGGCACGCAGAGCACGCCGAGTCGGGCCGTGGCGAGAGGCGAGGATCTCGCGGCGCTCGAATCGGCGCTGGAGGCGCTCCCGCCGCGCTATCGACAGGCAATCCAGCTTGTTCACCTCGATGAGCGTCCCGTTCGCGACGCAGCCGGAGCGCTGGGCTGCTCCGAACGAGCGGTCCACGGCCTGTGCCGCCGCGGGATGACGCTCCTGCGCCGGCATCTGTCCCGATCGGGACGGACACCGACGCGGTAAGACGCGATCGCGGCCGGCGGGTCGGCGGCAAGGTAGTCCGGTCCGCGCGGCTACACGGAGTCAAGAATTCCACCGGGCGTCACGCATGCACCAACCCCCACCGGAAAGCTCGCCTCGCACCGAGCGGCATCGCGCCCTCCGAATCGCCCGGGCGCTGGAGGAACTCATTCGATCGCGGGGCGCGCCAGGCGCCTGCACGGACGAGGAGCTGCTCGCAGCTCACCCGGACCTGCTGCCGGAGCTGGCCGAGCACGTTCGCGCGCTGCGGCGCGTCGAGCGCGCCGCGGTCGAAGCGAGGCAGGATGGGGACGAGGCGGACACGCGGCGCGGGAGCGAGCGCCCGATCTCGGGCGAGCGGGCGTTGCCGCGATTCCCCGGGTACGAGATTCGCGAAGAGCTCCACCGCGGCGGTCAGGGCGTGGTCTACCGCGCGACGCAGACTTCGACCGGACGCGACGTGGCTGTGAAGGTGATGCGGGCGGGGCCGTTCTTCGGCCCGCGCGACGAGGCCCGCTTCCAGCGCGAGATTCGGATTCTCGCGCGGCTGAACCACCCGCACATCGTGACGATTCATGACAGCGGGATCGTCGCCGGGCATCACTACTTCGCGATGACGTACATCAACGGCCGCCCGCTCGACCGGCATTGCGCGGACCGAGCGCTCACGGTTCGAGCGATCGTGTCGCTGTTCTCAAGAGTCTGCGAGGCCGTGGACGCAGCCCACCTGCGCGGCGTCATTCACCGCGATCTGAAACCGAGCAACATCCTCGTCGACGATTCCGGCGAGCCGCACGTCCTGGACTTCGGCCTGGCGAAGCTGGCAGACGACGAGGGGAGCGATTCCACTCAGGATCCCGCGGTCACCCTGACCGGGCAGTTCCTCGGGTCTCTTCCGTGGGCCAGCCCGGAAGCGGCCCAAGGCGACACCATTCGCAGCGACCTGCGCACGGATGTGTACTCGCTCGGCGTCGTGCTTTTTCAGGCGCTCACGGGAGCGTTCCCGTACTGCGTCACTGGGAACATGCGGGACGTGCTCGAGCGCATCTCCGAATCGACGCCGATCCGGCCCGGCGCGTTGCGAAAGGAGCTCGATGGCGATCTCGATGCCATTGTGCTGAAGTGTCTCGCGAAAGAACGCGAGCGCCGCTACCAGTCTGCCGGCGAGTTAGCGCGGGATCTGAACCGCTACCTCGCCGGCGAACTGGTCAGCGCCAAACGAGACAGCGCCTGGTATGTGTTGCGCAAACAGTTCGTTCGACACCGCCTGCCGGTGGCTGTCGCAGCCGCGTTCGTGCTCACACTGCTGGCGTCTTCGGTCGTGGCGTGGACGCTCTACGCCGAGTCGCGCCAGCGGCTCCGGGAGTCCTACGTCACGGCCGCCCGCGCCACGCGCAATACCACGCTTCCCGGCCGCAAGCTGGAAGCGCTGGCGCTCCTGCAACGCGCGGGCGCGATCCGTCGCACGCGCGACCTGCGCGACGAGGCTGCGGCGGCGCTGGCGCTTGCGGACGTCAGCCTGGGCGTCGAGCGAGCCGGCCGACAGGGGGAAGTCGGCGCGTTCTCGCCTCAGCTCACCCGCGTCGCGCTGTTCCACCTGGAAAGCGGCAAGTGCAGCGTGTTCGACTGGGGCGTCGATCACCCGCGGATCGAGCTCTCGGGCGCACGCGGACAACGGATGTTGCCGTGCTTCAGCCCGGATGACCGATTCCTGGCGTTGTGTGAACACGGGGAGTGCCGAATCTGGAACATCGATCGGGGAGAGGTCGCTTCGAGCTTTCCACTTAGTCTCGCGAGCTACACGCATGGGGACTTCCGCGAGGATGGAAAGGTATTTGCGGCCGGAGACGCGGACGGCTGCGTCCAGATCCACGACCTCCAGACGTTGGAGACCCGCGCTGTTCCCGTGTCGTCCAGGCGGATCGCCGGCGTGCGCTTCAACCCGGACGGCGACATGCTGGCGGTTTCCGCGTACGCGCAGGGCGAAGTGTGCCTCGTGGACGTTGCTTCCGAACGGGTCGCGCGCGTGCTTTCGCATCCGGACGAAGTCCTCGGGCTGGCGTGGTCGCCCGAGGGCGACATGGTCGCGTGCGGATGCAACGATTCTCGAGTGTATCTCTGGGACGCGCACAGCGGGACGTTGCGCCGCGCGCTCAGCGGCCACTCCGCCATGCCGGTCCGGCTCGGGTTCTCGGCGGGCGGTGGCGTGCTCTGGTCGTACGCCTGGGATGGCACGGCGAGATTCTGGGATCCGCACCTGGGAACACATCTGCTGACACTGGATCGGGAAGTCATGCAGACGGGGCGGGGCGCCGATCAGTTCGGATACCAATGGTCGGGCGATGCCTATCGGTTCGGAATCGGCCGCCTGCTGGAGAGCGAGGTGTTCCTGACTCTTTATGCCTCCGACATGCAACCCCAGCAGGGCTGCTTCTCCATCGCTGTGCGCGGCGACGGCCGCATCGCAGCCTCCGGCGGATTCAGGCATATTCGAGTCTGGGATCTGACCGAAGGCCGGGCGCTCGCGACGATCGACGCCAATGAGGTCAGTACCGTGTTGTTCTCGCCGACGGACGACCATCTGCTCAGCTCGAGCCTGCATTTCGGAATTCAGCGCTGGCCGCTTCTCCGGCAGGGCGACGAACTGGTCGTGGGGTCGCCCGCGCCCCTGCTGCCGCCGGGTTGGGTGTCCATGGACGCCGAACTGTCTGCCGACGGCGCCACGCTTGCCCTGGCGGCCAATCGGAGCGAAGTGGCGATCCTGGACTTGAGCGATCCGGGCGCGTTACCGAGGGTGCTCGGGCCGCATCCGGGCGTCCGTGGCGTGACGATCAGCCGGGACGGACAGTGGGTCGCATCGACGGGCGACCATCAGGGTCCGGACGGAATGGTGCGAGTCTGGGATGCGCGGCGCGGCGCACTACTGGAGCACATCGCGATTCCAACGTGGCAAGACGCACGATTCAGCCCGGACAATCGATGGCTGGTCATTGCGACGCTGTCCGGGCATCGCGTCTATGACACCGCGAGTTGGCGACTGTGCCACGAGTTCAGCTCGCCGTACAACGGCCCGCCTGGGTCCATCGCATTCTCCCCCACAGGGGATGTTTGCGCGCTGGTCGTGGATGACCGCACGATTGCCCTCGTCGATGTTGCGACCTGGAGCGTTCTCGTCGAGCTCGAGTCGCCGGAGCAGTTCGGAGTAGAGGCCCTGGCCTTCAACTCGAACGGCAGCCAACTCTTCGTGCCGAATGCGCAGGGAGTGGCCCTGCATGTCTGGGACCTGCGCGCACTTCGCAATCGGCTCGGCATGCTCGACCTGGATTGGAATCTGCCGCCCTACCCGTAGGCGCCGCACCGACGGACGTCCTTCCCGATGCGACGACGTAGACTTGAACGGACATCGCAACCAATTCGTTCGCCGCACGGGCGCGGCGATGGGCAATGGCCTCGCCAGCACGTTCGCCTACGACCTGAACGACCGGCTGACGCAGATTCAGCACGCGCGGGACGTTACGAGCATCTTCAAGGTCGGCTACGGCTACGATGCGGCCGGGAATCGCACGCACAAGTACGACTACGTCCGGCCGGAGCGGACGGAGCTGTACGAATACGACCGTCTGGACCGGCTGCGAGGCTTCGCGCGCGGCGTTCCGGATGCGAATCCGCCGACGGAGATCGACACGCCGCTGGCCGACGCGGACCTGGCCAGCGCGCAGACCTGGACCACGATGGACCGCCGCGGGAACTGGCGCGTGTATGATACCACGCTGGACCAGGCGAGCGCGAGCGAGACGCGGACGCGCAACGGCGTGAACGAGTATGAATCGATCGACCCGGACGGCCCGGACGCCCCCGGCGGCCCGCTGGAGCCGGTGAGCCTCGTGTATGACGACGGCGGCAACCTGACGCTCGACCCGCTGGCAGCCAAGGCCGGCGACGACCCGAACGCGCCGAGCGGTCAGGTCTACAGTTACGACGAGGAAAACCGGCTCACGGCGGTGCGTGACGCGCGCGAGCCAAATCAGCCGCCGCTGCTGGAAATCGAGTATGACTCGCTCGGCCGGCGGGCGGCGAGCATCGATTAGTTGCCGGCGTGACGGGCGATCCGTGCACCACTGCCCAGGGTGGTACGGGCGTACCGCCCGGCACGATCCAACACGTCTACGGCGGCGCGGCCGCGTTCAGAGGACGCCGGCCGACGCAAACAGCCGTCGGCCGGGCACCCGCATCGATTACTTGGCCGGCGCGACGGGCACCCGCGCGGGCACCCGCGCGGCCCTGGAAAGGATCCGAATCGGCGATGATGGACGTGGATCGGCGACTGGCGGTGTGAGGCAAGTATCGCCGTACGCGGCCGGTAGGTCCGCCGAAGACGTCAGTTCTCGATCCCGCAATCGACCCCGAAGCTCGTCAGCAGGATCGACAGGTCGTCGATCAGCACATTGTGGTCGCCGGTCAGATCGCCATCCTCGTGCGTCATTCCGCCGATCGTGCCGAAGTTCTCGAGCAGCGTGGAAAGGTCGGAAAGGCCGACGCTGTTGTCGCCGTCGATGTCGCCAGGACAGATCGGGTCGGCGCTGTCGGACAGGATGTCCAATTCGGGAATGTCGTCGCCGATTCCGCTGAATGTCGAGAGCGAGTCTACATCCCCGGACGGGGACTGCGCGTGAATTCGCAACTCGTCCGCGATGACCACCGGGCCGGCGTTCAATGCGACCGGGACCGCTCTCAACCACGCCAACGTCAGCGCGGGCGTGGCTAGCGGCAGAAGCCGCCGATCGGCCGTACTCCGAACGGGCCAGTCGTCGTCGCTCACCGTCGCGACCAGCGGCGACGAAAGCCCGATGACCTGGGCGACGAGCGCGCCATTGCGGTAGGCGAGCACGATCTTCTGCGGCGACCCGATCGCGACGAACTCGCTCAGGATCGACAGGGACGCGCCGCTATCCGAGATGCGAACGAATCCGATGTCCACGTCCGGCACGCCGTCCACCGCGCCGCGACCCTCCAGCGTCAGAGACGCGCCGGTGGGCAACGACTGCATCGCGTCCGGCGCGAGCCATTCGATCGCGATCCGGTCTGCCGGGCGCGGAACCACCGCGACGCCGTACTCCTGTCCCGGCGCGAGGGGGGCCGCGACCAGACTGCACGCCGGGCAGGTTCCGATCGCCGCAAGACTGGTCGGTCCCAGCGCGAGATGAGGATTCCCGAACTTCTCAATCCACTCGTCGCGGATTGTGATCGGTCCCGTGCTTGCGGCGTGGATGCGCACTTCGCTCACGCTCTGCAACGCCGCCGCAGAAGGAACGTGAACGGCGATTCGGTCTCCGAAAACGGGTGCGAGACCGGTGATCGCAATCGACCCGGCCTGGTCGAGGCGGACGCTGGTCCAGACGCCAGCCGCATCGGTGTACACCGGATTCGCCCGCAGCGCGCCGGGCACGAACTCGGCCAGAGGACCGCTGAGCCCGCTGGCCGACGCCACGGGCGCGTCGCCCAGGAAGACCGTGACCTCAACTGGCGGCGTCGCCAAGTAGGGATAGACCGCGCTCAGGCTCACCTTTGAATCGACATTCTCAAGCCGGACAATCGCAAGCGTTTCGACGACGTCAGCGCCCGCAATTCCCCGGGCGGTCATCTCCATCCAGGCGCCAGCCGGCGCGCCTGGCGCCGGCGCGGCGAATGAACCCGCCCACGACTCGGCCTCGGTCGTCGCGATCGAGACGCCATCCGCGCCCGTGCCGCCGATTCCCGACACGACCAAATGATCGCCCGAACTCACCGTGAGCATCGCGGAGCCCTGCGGCAGATGCGAAAGCCCGCGGAACACAATCGCCCGGGATTCGAGCGCGCATACGCCGGCCGCGACCAACCCGGCCAACGCGCGAATCAGTTCACTGGACATTCGAAGCCCTCTATGCTTCGGCGCGAGGCGTTCGCTGCGGCCGCCCCGTGACCACGGCGGCACGCAGTGTCGCTGAATAAGCGAAATCTGCGGCAAGCGCTTTCACGAAAAACTCGGCGTACCGGTCTGGAACCCGGCTTGCGCCGCGCTGGGCGGAGTACAATCCTTTCGTCTCGGTCCCCTTCCCGCGAGCCCAGGGCGCCCCGGAGCGTGCCATGTCCGCCGGCGACGACGCTGAAACGCGTCTGATTCAGGAAGCGCAATCCGGCTCGCGATCCGCGCTCGAAGAGCTGCTGCTGAATCATTATGCGCGCCTGGAGGCGCGGATCGCCAAGAAAATCCCCGCCGACCTGCGTAGCCGGGTGTCGGCGGAGGATGTGCTTCAGGAGGCCTTTTCGGCCGCGGTTCGCGGAATCCGAGGCTTCGAGCCCGACGGCCCCGACGCGTTCTACCGCTGGCTTGCGACGCTGGCGGAGCACCGTCTGATCGATCTGATACGCGAGTCACGCGCTGAAAAGCGAGGCGGCGGACGGGTGGGGTTACAGGCGGATCCGGCCGAATCGCGAGACGTGATCGACCTGCTTTCGGTGCTGGCGGTTCACGTTCGCACTCCCAGCCGCTCGGCGGCGCACCACGAGATGGTCGCCGCGATTCAGACCGCGCTGGAGCGCGTCGAGGAACGCTATCGAGAGGTGCTGCGCTTGCGATACGTCGAGGGGCTGAGCGTGACACAAACTGCGGAGCGGCTCGGCAAGACCGAGCCGGCCGTCATGATGCTGTGTCATCGCGGACTGCGGCGCCTGCGGGACGAGTTGGGAACGAGCTCCGGATTTTTCAGCCGCAAGGAGTGAGCGCCGACCGCGGCTTGCGCTGATTTGCTATCGGCTTCGCCGGACGGCTGCCCGTCGGAGCGAGCGCGGCCGTCCCGGGCCTGGCGTGGTGCGGAATCCGATGGACTCGTCTGCCGGACATGAATCGAGCCGCCTGGCGCGCATCCGCGAGATCGCGCGGGAGTGCGTGGCACGACGGGCGCGGGGCGAAGCGCTGCCCGACGCGCAGATCGCCTCGAGCCATCCCGACCTGATGCCCGACCTGGAACTGGAGCTGAGACGATTGTCCGTCATTGCGCGGGCGATGGCGTCGGTCGAGCCGACCGCCGATTCCCGATCGCCGACGGAGCAAGCCGCGGCGGGCGATCGGTTTCCCGACTATGCGTTGCTCAGCGAGATTCAGCGCGGCGGACAGGGCGTGGTCTATCGCGCGATTCACCGCGCGACCGGCCGCGAGGTCGCTCTCAAAGTGCTCGCGCGGGGCGCGCTGGCCGGCGAACGCGACCGGCTCCGCATGCGCCGGGAAGCGCAGATTCTGGCCGCGCTGCGTCATCGGAACATCGTCTCGATCCGCGACAGCGGCGCCGCGGGCGACTCGGATTTTCTTGTCACGGAGCTGATCGAGGGACGCCGTCTCGACGAGTTCGCCGCCGCCGTGCGTTCGGCGGTTTCGTCGAACTGGGCGCAGCTGACGCCCCGCGCGGCGGCGCCGGCGGTGTGCCGCCTGCTTCGCGTGCTGGCGAAAGTCTGCCGGGCAGTTCACGCGGCACACCTGCTCGGGATCGTTCATCGGGACCTGAAGCCTGCCAATATCCTGGTAGACGACGCGGACGAGCCGCACGTCCTGGACTTCGGCCTTGCGCGGGTCAATCGCCCGGAGGACAGCCTGGCCCCGCCCGAGCTTACGCAGACCGGCCAGTTCGTCGGTTCGCTGCCGTGGGCAAGCCCGGAACAAGCCGCGGGCCGCCTGGATGCGATCGAAGCCCGCAGCGACGTCTATTCACTGGGCGTGGTGCTGTACGGAGCGTTGACGGGCCGGTTTCCGTACTCGGTGCAAGGCTCGACGCACGAGGTTGTCCGCAACATCCTCGAGGCTGAGCCGATCGCGCCGCGGCGCGCCTGCCGTGCGATCGACAGCAGCCTTCAGTGCATCGTCCTCGCCTGCCTGCGAAAGCGCCCGTCGGAGCGCTATGCCAGCGCGGGCGAACTCGCGGACGACATCGAACGCCATCTGGCCGACGAGCCGCTGCGCGCGCGTCCCGAGAGCGTCTGGCGCGGGCTGCGAAGGCTTGCGCGGCGACATCGAACGGCGGTCGGCGTCTCGGCCGCCGCAACCGTTCTGCTTGCCGCCTGGGCCGCGTCGTTCGTCGCGCAGGCGAATTCTGTGGCCCGAGCGCGGGACGCCGCCCGGGGCGTCAGCGCGTTTCTCGACGCCGTGCTGTCGTCCGGCGACCCGCTGGAAGAGGGCGGCGGTCGAAGCGGCTACACCGTGCGCGAAATGCTCGACGACGCTTCCGCCCGCGCCGCGAACGAGTTGTCCGATTACCCGGAAGTGGGCGCATCGGTGCATGAGACGCTCGGGGTGGCGTACACGAACCTGGGCGCGTTCGAGCCGGCGCAAGAACACCTGCGCCGAGCGATGCGGCTGCGGTCCGAGCTGTTTGGCGAACTCTCACTCGAAGTCGCGCGGACGCATCACGATCTGGCCGAGCTGTACCAGTCCACCGGAGAGCGCGACCGCGCGATCGAGAGCTGCCGCAGGGCCATCGAGCTCTGGCGTCGCGACGACGGCGGGGATGCTTCGGCGCTGCCCCGCAGCCTCACGCTGCTCGCTGCCCTTGAGCGAGAATGCGGCGAGCTTGTCGCGGCCGAGCGAACCGCGCGCCAGGCGTTGCAGTTGCTGGATGCCGAGAGCGTGCCCGATCCGCGCCTGCGGGCCCGTTGTCTGAACACGCTTGGGTCGGCTCTTCGTGCCAGCGGCAAGCTCGACGAAGCCGAAGCGCGTTATCGTGCAGCACTGAGCATCCGCCGGGCGACGGTGGGCAATTCTCATCCGGACGTCGCGTCGTCCCTGAGCAATCTCGCCGCGGTCGCGCTCGCGCGCGGCGATCCTGCGACAGCGGAAAGCCTCTATCGCGAAGCGCTCGGCGTCGTGCGCGAGGCGCTGGGCGACGGGAACCCGGCGTATACGGCACGCATCCTCAGCGGGCTGGCGAACGCGCTGGACGCGCGTGGCGATGCTGCGGCCGCGGAGCGGGCATTCGCCGAGGCGCTCGACGCGCTTCGGTCGACCGAGTCGGCTTCGGACCTGGATCGCGCCGGAGTCCTCACGAACTACGGCCTGCTTCTCTCGCGACAGAGGCGCTGGGACGAAGCCGAGGCGGCGCTAAACGAAGCAGTCTCGGTGTACCGGCGCGAAAATACCGCTTCAGTCGCACTGGCGAGTGCGCTGGAGAACCTCGGTGGCGTGAGCCTGGCGCGCGGCGACCGCGACGATGCAGGCGCACGATTTCAGGAAGCCTTGGAGCTGCGCCGCGCACACCTGCCCGTCGATCATCCGGACATCGCGCAGGCTTTGATGAAGCTCGCGGCCGCACGGCGCGTCGCGGGGACGGCGCTGGCCGAGATGTATCGCGAGGCGCTGTCGATTCGCCGCGCCGCGTTCGGGCCGGGCGACGACCGCACGCTATCGACGTTGGAATCGCTGGCGCGCTGCCTGCGGGAAAACGATCCGGGCGACGGGGCGGTGCAGGCATTCCGCGAGCTTGCGGAGGCGCGCCGCACTGCGCTGGGCGCGGGAGATCCCGCCACGATCGACGCGCAGCTGAATCTCGCCGTGCTGCTGCGGGACGCAGGCGAGTTTGACGAAGCCGAGTCCCTGCTGCGCGACGCGCTCGATTCGCAGCGCCGCCTTCCTGGCGACAACCGCAGAGCGTGCGCGCTGACGCTGAACAGCCTCGCGAAAGTGCTGATGTCGCGCGGCGATGCGGAGCAGGCCGAGTCGCTGCTCGGCGAAGCCGAGTCGCTGCTCGGCGAAGCCGAGTCGCTCCTGTCGCAATCCGGCGCCGACGCTTGGCTGGTCGCCGCGGTGCAGAGCGCGCGCGGCGCATGCCTTGTGAAACTCGAGCGATTCGAGTCCGCGGAAGCGCTGCTCGCTTCCGCGTACGAGACCCTGGCCTCGCAGCGCGGCCGGACACACGAGCTCACGCTGGGCGCGATCGAACGGCTGGTCGAGCTGTACGAAAGCTCCGGCCGACCGGAGCAGGCCGCGCTGTGGCGCGATCGCCTCGACAACGCGCCGTGACGCCTTCATCCGGCGTCGAACCGCGCGCCGACCAGGCCCAGTCCAACCAGTAATCCCTTCCCGACATCTGTTCGCCGCGCGCCTTCGCGCGGTTCGCCGTTCCTGAGAAATCCGCGAAAGCGCCCCGTCCGGCCTCCGCTGACATTCCTGGACGTTCACGTGGTTCAGACTTCAGGACTTCAGGAAATGGAGAACCCCATGTTTCGCAGATTCGCTGTCGCTTCGCTTTGCCTGCTCGCCGCGCAGGAGTCCCTTGCGCAGGTTCCGTACAACCGCTACCCCACCGGAATCGCCGTCATCCCGACATCCGCGCCCGGCCGGTTCGACGTGCTCGTCGCGTCGACCTTCACCGTTGAGGGCACCACGGCGCCTCTGAATCTCTCGATGGAGATTCATTTGAGCGTGAATGGGACAACCACGGCCGCCGATATCGTGCCGATTCTCGTCAACGGTCCCGGCGGTTTCTGCGGCGTCGGCGGCTGCGGCGGAAGCTGCGGGAACTCGACGATCGACGGTCTGGCGAACGACCTGTTCTGCGTATCCTCCGAGTGCGACTGTCGCCCGCTGGATTTTGTGAGCGCGTTCCCGTCGATCCCCCTGAACGCCGGCGACGAACTCGCGGTGGTGGTGTTTCCGGCCGGCGGCGCGCTGCCGGAGCCGGATTCCAGCGACGACTTTCGACGGCTTGTGTTCCAGGGCGGGCACGCCACGTGGGACCGTCGGATCGACGACGTGAGAATCCGCCCGGATGCGCGCGATCCCGGGGTATACAGCATCGACGTTTTCTTCTCCGCCGGCGTGGCGGGCCAGGCGGGCTTGCAGCGACTCGACACCGAGGTGGCCGTGTTCGTCAACGGCGCGCAGCAAGGGCTCGAAGGCGGCTGCCTCGATTGGATCGTGGCCAACACCGGCAGTCCGTGCGCCGTGAACTGCGACGAGCCGACGTGCGGCGACTGGTCGTGCAACGGCGACTCCGACGCCCGCTGCCGTCCGTTTGACAGCCCGCAGGGCGGCTACTGCGCGTGTGCGACCGATTCGATCTACGTGGAGGTTCCGTCGATACGCGCCCAGCCCGGCGACGAAGTGCAGGTGGTCCTCCGCGCGGCCCCGGGCGGATTGCCGACGCTGCCGCCGCTGGCGGGTGACGAATCGTTCACGCTGGCTGTGCCGGAAGACTGCCCGGACCTGGACGGCGACAACTTCGTCGGGCTGTCCGATCTGAGCGCGCTGCTGACCGCGTACGGGCTGTGCGATCCGGCGCCCGGATATGACTCGGACCTGGACCTCGACGGCGACGGCTGCATCGGTCTGGGCGACCTGTCAGACCTGCTCAGCGCCTACGGGACTTCCTGCCGCTAGCACGGGCTCAGACTTGAGTCGGTGTCCGAGCCGCGAGCGCGAGCGAGCAGTTAGTTTCCACGGCTCAGAACCGCCGGCGTTTTCGAAACGGCACGAGCGAGGCCCCTGCTGCCCGGAGGTTGAAGTCGGTTCGGCCAGCGAGTGGATCGAGAACCTGAGTAACGAGCCCCTCCCATGTCAGACCCCGGGTGCGAAAGCGCCCGGGGTTTCTCGTCGGACCGGGCGCCAGACTCCCGACCGATCGTGGATCGCCCCGAGAGCCAACCCGTTCCGGCGCTGTCGCGCGCCGAGTCGCGTCCATCTTGTTCATCACATTGGTCTCGCTCGATCGCGCCGCGGGTCGCTGCCGGCGGCGCGATCCGCAGTCCTGGCGGCTCCGTCGCCCACGGATAGCCGTCGCGTGCGAGCGCGTATCCGCGATCGAACAAGCGGGTTTGAATCTGCGTGTCGATGCGTGGCTCCGCCGGAAGTGCTTCGTCATCGGGGATGGCGGCGACGCGAAAAGCCAAACCATCGCGCCGGCATGCCGCGTAGGCCTGCCAGAGATCTCCGACGCCTTGATCCTGCATCAGTCGGGTGATGGAACGGATCGCGATTGAACGGATGCTGGGCTCGACGGGACCGCAGTCGCCGCGAACCTTCCGGTTCAGGATGACGTAGTACGTGCCGCGCTGCTGCGCCGACAAGAATTGCGGGGTGACCTCCTGGGCAGTCAATGCCTGTCCGTAGAGCATGATCTGTGCGGTGACGGCTCCGTCCACGTGCATCTCGTCGTACGTCCGACCGTCGTGCTCGACCTGAATGTAGGTCGGCGGAAAGATCACGGGCGCGGCAGCCGAGGCGACGATGATGCTTTGAAACAGCCGCAGCGATTCGGGTGAGCCGCTGGAGGCGATCGCGCCCATGTCCCAGATCACAGGACGACTGGTGTCGAGGTTGGTCGTCGCAATGAACAGCCTGCGTCCCTTGGCGTGCTCGGCGGCAATCGCGACCAGGACGTCCCGGTTGTAGTACCGCCCGATGAAGCGGGCGAGCGGTGCGTTGTCGGTCAGTGACTCCAGCGGCAGCCACCGCATGCGATAGATGTTCTCTTGGGTCGCGCTCTTGGCCATGTCCTGGAGCTGATCGTCGTAGCCGCTTCCGAGGAACGCGAACGGCGCGATGATGGCGCCGATGCTGACGCCGGACACCACACGGAACACCGGCCGGGTTCCCTGCTCGGTCCAGCCGCACAACACGCCGGCGGCATACGCGCCCTGTAGCCCGCCGCTGCTGATGGAGAGGATGTCCATCGGCTCGTCGTCTCCATACGCGCGCTGGGTCTGCGCGAACGATTCTCTCAGGCTGCGCTTCAGCATCTCGCTGGGCCGGTCGCCCCACGTTCGGATGTCGCGAGACACGTGCGGGACGCGCACCGAGTCGATCAAGGGCTCGGGAACTGGCCGGCGCGTGAGCGTCGAGCAACCGCTGGAGACCACGAGCAGGAACAGCAGGATGGAGAGTTCTTGTCTTTTCATTGTCCACCTTACGGCTTCGGCGCCTACGGTCTGACTCCCCGGCTTGTACGCTCGAGATGCTGCTCCTCAAATTCGCGCCGCGTCGTTTCGGAAACGAAGTAATACTTCCGGCCGTCGCGTTCGAGCGTAGCGCCGGCGGCGAGCTTCGGAAACGTCGTGCCCGACATGGGGTCGGTCACCATCTGATCCCGCAGGTAGTACGGGTTCTCGTGGAGCGCCGTGTAGGTGTGGACGAACGACAGGATGCGATCGTCGGCCCACCGGACGGCGGCTTCGTAGTCGATCGCGTCAAGCGGCATTTCCAGCGTCGAGTGCGAATCGAACTGCATCAGGATCGGGATGATCTCCAGGTCATAGTTCAGGATCAGCTTGCGAATGTCGTGATCCGTCGTGCCCTGGAAGCGCAAACGAATGCGGGCCACCCCCGAATGAAACTCCAGGAGCATTTCGCGCGTCGACTGGGTCAGCCTCGGTGTCGCCGTGATCTTGTCGCCGAATTTCTCGATCAGCAGGTCCAAGCGCGGCTTGAAGATGTCGCGCAGGGTATCGAACTCCACGCCAAGCTGCGCAAGCCGCTGCTTCCACTCTTCGTGCTTGTGCGTTTCCACCTCCTGGAAGTGCCTGCGTCTTGCTTCCATCGACGCGAAGGCGCCGTCGATGCTCGCTGCCAGTTCCTGTGTGCTTTTCATGGCTAGACTCCTGTGACCTGACCATTAACCAACTGCTGCCTCTAACTGGGCCGGCTCACCGGATCGCTGCGGCGTCCGAACGAGCCCGCGGATGACGTAGTAGAAGACCGGCGTCAGGTAGATGCCGAAAAGCGTGACGCCGATCATGCCGGCGAAAACGGCCATCCCGAGCGTCTGCCGCATTTCGGCGCCGGCCCCGTGCGCGATCACCAGCGGGAACACGCCGAGAATGAACGCGAAGCTCGTCATCAGGATCGGCCGCAGCCGGACGCGGGCGGCCTCGACGGACGCGTCGAAGCGGCTGGCGCCCTGAGTCTGGCGGTCGCGGGCGAACTCGACGATCAGGATCGCATTCTTGGCCGCCAAGCCGACGAGCACGACGAAGCCAACCTGCACGAAGATGTTGACGTCCATGTCGGCCAGGAGCAGACCTGCCAGCGCGCTAAGCAGGCACATGGGCACGACGAGGATCACTGCCCAAGGCAGCGACCAGCTTTCGTACAGGCCAGCCAGCACGAAGAAGACGAGCACCACACCCAGCGCGAATGCGCTGAAGGGATTCTTCAGCAGGTCGCGGAACTGCTCGAGCTTGCTGGCCTCCTTCTGGAGATAGCTCACTTCGGTCCACTCGGTTGCCATGTTGCGCGGCAGCTCTTTGGCCAGGTTCTCCATTGCCGCCAGCGCGTCGCCCATGCTGGTCCCTGGCAGCGGGGTTCCCGTGACGGCGGCGGCCGGGAACATGTTGTAGCGCGTGACCTGGACCGGCCCGGTGGAATCGCGCACCTCTGCCAGCGCTCCCAGCGGAACCATTTCGCCAGCGGCATTACGGACTTTGAAATTCCGCAGGGTTTCCGCGTCGGTGCGGAAAGGTGCGTCGGCCTGCACGTTGACCTGCCAAGTCCGGCCGAAGCGGTTGAAGTCATTGACGTAGAAGCTGCCCAGGTACGCCTGAAGCGCGTCGAAAACGTCAGTGAGCGGTACGCCCATCGACTTGACCTTCTCGCGGTCGATGTCCACGTACAACTGCGGCGTGCGGGCGCGGAAGCTGTTGAAGAGACCTACCAGGCCGGGTAGCTGATTGCCCCTGGCGGCCAGGTCGTCGGCGCGGGTCTGCAGTTCGTCGAAGTCAACGTCGCCGATGGCTTCCACCATCAACTTAAAGCCAGCGGACTTCGCCAGGCCGGAGATGGGCGGCGCTCCGAAGACCAGCACCTGCGCCTCCGGCACCTCGCGCGCCAGGCGCTCTCGGATGCGGGCCGCGACGGCTTCGGCGCCGAGCGCGTGGTCGCGGCGCTCGTCGAACGGCTTGAGGATGACGAATACGTTGCTGTAGTTGGAGCTATTGGCATTGAGAACGTACGACATTCCCGGCAGCGCCAGCGTGTGCGCGACGCCCGGCGTCTCCAGCGCGATTCGTTCGACCGCATCGGTCGCTGCGAGGGTGCGCTCCAGAGAGGCCGCGTCCGGCAGCACGACGTTTGTTACCAGGTAGCCCTTGTCCTGTATCGGGATGAAGCCGGCCGGGAGGCGGCTGAAACCCCAGCCCGTCAGGCCGACCATGCCGACGTAGAGCAGAAGCACAACGGCGCTCAGGCGGAGGGACCAGCCTACGGTCGTGCCATAGGCCTGCGTGGCCCGATCGAACAGCCAGTTGAACCCGCGGAACAAACGACCCAACACCCAGTTCACGGGGCGGATCAAGAACCAACCCAGCACGCCGCCGGCGATTGCGCCGGGGAGGAAGAGCAGCACGTGCGTTCCCAACGAGCGCAGACTTGCGACCAAGCCGCCCGGTGTCGCCTCGTCGCCGTGCGCACCGGTCGGCAGCCCAAGCCACGTGCCGAGGACGGGCGCGAGCAGCCACATCGATGCCAGTCCGCCGAACAGGGCGAAGCTCCACCACGGCAGGGCCTCTTTGCCTTGGTCGCCGTGGTGACCCGGCTTGCGATTGCGGAAGAACAGCACCGCCAGCGCCGGCGTCATGGTCATCGCATTGATGGCCGAGAGGATCATGGACACCGAGATGGTAACGGCGAACTGCCGGAAGAATTGCCCCACCAGCCCGCTGAGAAACGCGCTGGGCAGCAGCACCGAGCTGAGCACGAGCGTGATGGCCAGGATCGGCCCGCTGATCTCCTTCATCGCGTCGATCGTGGCCTCGCGGACGGGCTTGCCCATCTCCAGGTGGCGCTCGATGTTCTCCAGCACGACGATCGCGTCGTCCACGACGATGCCGATCGCCAGCACCAACCCGAACAGGGTCAGGTTGTTCAGCGTGAAGCCCATCACGCTCATGACGGCGAACGTGCCGACTAGCGAAACGATCACGCCGATCATGGGCAGGAGCACAGATTTCCAGTCCTGGAGGAACACCAGCACGACTATGGTCACGAGGATGATGGCTTCGATCAGCGTGTGGAACACCTGGTTGACTGATTCGCGAACGAAGGGCGTCGTATCGTAAACGATGGCGTACTCGAGGCCGGCGGGGAACCGCGTTTCGAGTTCCCGCATCGTGGCCTTGATCCTGTCGGCGGTGTCCAGCGCATTCGCACCCGGTAGCAAGTAGATTGCCAAGCCCGACGACGGCCGGCGGTCCAGCCGCGCGATGAGATCCTCGCTCCGCGCGCCCATTTCGATACGGCCGACGTCTCGCAGGTATGTGATCTCTCCCTTGAAGTCCGTTCGGACGACGATGTCGGCAAACTGCTCCGGCTCGACCAGCCGGCCGAGCGTGCTGAGCGTGAGCTGAAAGTCCTGTCCGGCGGGCACGGGCGGCTGGCCGATCCGCCCCGCCGCCACCTGCACGTTCTGCTCGCGCAGCACCTGGATTACGTCGCCGACGGTCATGCCCCGCGCCTGAAGCTGGTCCGGATCCAGCCAGATGCGCATGCTGTAGTCTTGCTGCCCCATGACGAATGCGTCGCCGACGCCCTCGAGGCGCGCGATCGCGTCCTTGAGCTGGATGGTGGCGTAGTTGCTCAGGTAGAGCTGGTCGTAATACGGCTGGCCGGTTTTCGGGTTGTCCCCGGAATACAGGCTGATCGCCAGCAGGATGTCCGCCGCCTGCTTCTTGGTGGTTACGCCGATGTTCTTGACCACCTCAGGCAGCGACGGTTGCGCGATCGCGACGCGGTTCTGCACCAGCACCTGGGCCATGTTGATGTCGGTGCCGATCTCGAAGGTCAAGTCGAGCGTGTACGAGCCGTCGTTGTTGCTCTGCGACGACATGTACATCATCCTTTCGACGCCATTCACCTGCTGCTCGATCGGCGCCGCGACGGTATCGGCCACAACCCGGGCGTTGGCCCCCGGGTAGTACGCGCTGACGCGGATCATCGGCGGCGTGACGTTCGGGTACTCCGCGACGGGCAGCAGGCCCGCCGCGATGGCGCCGAGCAGAACGATCACGATCGAGACCACGCAGGCCAGGACCGGACGGTTAATGAAGAAACGCGCTAACATGGTCTAATCCTCTTGGCCTTGCGTCTCGGGGTTGGATGCCACGCTCGTCGGGGGCGTGAACGTACTGGCGCTGCCGGCGGTGGATGTCGGCATCTCTACTGGCTGCGGTGTGACTGGGAGGCCTGGGCGAACGTGCAATACACCGTTCACGATCACCTGGTCATCGGCCTGTAGACCGTCGGTGATCTCGCGCAGGCCGCCGTGAAGCCCGCCGAGCCGCACCGGGCGAACCGCAACCTTGTTGTCGGCCCCCACGACGAAAATGATCTTCTGCCCCTGGTCGGCGCCCAGCGCGCGCTCGGAGACGAGCAGGGCTTTGTGCGGCGCGGAGACCGGCACCCTGACCCGTGCGAAAGAGCCCGGCGACAGGGAGCCGTCCGCGTTCGAAAAGATGCCCCTCACGCGCAGCGTGCCGGTCCTTGGATTAACCTGGTTATCCACGAAGTTGATCGTTCCGAGGCGGGGGAAACCATCCTCGGTCTCCAGGCCGAGCCAAACAGGAATGTCCGCTTTCTCGTTGGACTTGAGCTTGCCTTCGCGGATTAGCTTTTGAACGCGCTGCACGGTTCGGTCATCGACATCAAAATTGGCGTACATCGGGTCCACGGAGACAATCGTGGTCAAGAGTGTGCCGCTCCCGATGCCGCCCGTGACGAGGTTGCCGGTGGTCGCATGCTTGTAGCTGATCCGCCCCGAGATAGGCGCGACAACACGGCACCACTCCACGTTCAATCTCGCCGCCTGCACCGCGGCCTTCGCGGCCGCCTGGGCCGCCCGGGTCTCCTCGAGTCGCGCCGCGGCGACGTCGAATTCCGTCAACGTCCGGGAGTCCGGAGGGATTCGCTGGATGCGTTCAAACTCGATTTGCGCCAGGCTGACCTGCGCCGCCGCTCGCGCCTCGTCGGCGACGCGGGCGTCGAGCTCGGCCTGGAACGGCCGCACGTCGATCTCCAGCAGCACGTCGCCTTCCCGCACGAGCGTCCCGGCCTCGAACGGCACGGCCACAATTTGCCCGCTCACGCGAGCGCGCACCTCGGTGGACTCGACGGCAGAGATGCGAGCCGTGAACTCCGCATAGTCGGTGACTTCGCGCTCCACTGGGCGGCTCACACTAATGGCCGGCGGCAGGGACGACACCGGCTCCGGCGGGGGCTTGCAGCCCGTCGCGGCCAGCGCACCGCCGAGCGACAGCGCGATGGTGAACGGAAGTGCCCGCCGGAGGCGAGCGACTGGATTCGCCTTGGCCGGATTCGCAATGGGTATGCTGTTCGCGGTCAACATTGCACGACCTCACCTTCGCGTTGCGGGGTTGCTTCAGTAGGTTTCACAAGGGCGATCAGGCACGTTTCGTCATCGCCCGCAGGCTGGCCTTCACGAAATCTGCGGACGGAGCCGGTCACGCGGTTCAGCAGTTCCGCCGCCGAGTTCACCGGGGCCGGCAGAACCGCATCGAGCCGCTCGTCGCCAAACAGCGACTGCGCCGCATTCCTGCTTTCAGTGACCCCATCCGTGAATAGGACCAGTCGATCACCAGGCTGCAGCTCGACACTGCTCTGTTCGTAGACGCTGGTCCTGTCCAACCCGAGCGGCAGCCCGGAGACATCGTCGAGTCGGCGGACGGCATTCCCTCGAACCAGCCGCGGCGGAGGATGGCCCGCCGACGCATAAGTGAGCCGGTGCGCCATGGCGTCGTACAGACCGACGAAGGCCGTGACAAACTTGCCCGTGTCGGCCAGATACCGGGCTGACAGGGGTCCGTTGACCAATGCCAGCGCTGCGCCCGGCTCTGCCAGCACCCGCTGGCGATCCACGGCATTTCCGAGGGCATGGACTACCGCGAGTATCGCGGCTGCTCCGAGGCCGTGACCGATCACGTCGGCGATGACGATCGCCCAGCGGCCGGACGCAACCGGCCGGACGTCATAGAAGTCACCGCCCACGCCGTCGGCGTCGGCGAAATGCACGGCCAGCTCGAGCCCCGGCACATCGGGCAGATGTTGCGGCAGCATCGCACGTTGGATCGTCACGAGCGTGTCTCGGTAGTTCGCAAGATGCTCGCGGGCCGCGCGCAGTTCGTCGCGCAGCGAGCGGAACCCGGGGTTACGCCGACCTTGAGTGCCCGGAGTGGGCTCACTCTGATTGTGAATCCGCTTGTTCATGACTCCGTTCCTGCGGCCACGGCCGCTGGTTGAAGGCCGCTCTGCTCGCACGCGCTCACCGCCTCAATCCGGCCGCGCTGCGGCGTTGCGGGCACACAGCTCGGCTTCCGCCTGCAGCCAGTCCGACTCCGCGTTGCCCGGAGCGTCGCCTCGATTCAGGTAGATCTCGTAGGCGCGCTGCCGGATTTCGCTCTTGGCACACCCGCAGTCGCGCATCTCTGCCGCATCGAGACTTTCCAATTCGCGCACCACCTGCTCACCGCCGCTGGTGCGCACTCGATTGCCGTGTCGCAGCGTCATTGCTGAGTCTCCTTTCGCTTCGCTGAATCGACCGTTACTCATCGCCGGCAATCTCAGCCACGATGGCCTTTGTCAGGCAATCGCCGGCGATGAACACCGCCCCCTGGTCATGCATTTCCGCCAATCGCGCCTTGCCCGCCGCATCGATGTACGTCACGCCCGTGAGGTCCACGCACACGCTTGGCTGACTGGCGCGGTTCAGGATGCCGCGCCAGCATTCCTCCAGTTCGCGCACCGACGGTCCTTCCAATCTGCCTTCGAGCCGGAAGGTAAGAGCTCGCGGGTTGTCATGTGCCGTGATGCGTAACATCGAAAGCACCTTGATTCTTGCTCGCCGGCTTAAACGTCGCCGGCCGCTGGTGATTGCGCCGAACGTCTCGATCACTGCTTGACGAGGCTCGCCTCGCCCTTGGACACCGTAGCGCGGACGTTTCCGATATTGACATTCGCGGAGACGTCGCCGTCGGCCTGCGCGGGATCCGTCGCTGAATCCAACGTGCCGATGAAACTGAGGCCATTGCCGCTGGACGTCGCGGAGACTTGAATCTGATCCCCATCCACGCTGACAGAACTCGGCGGGTAGTCCCAGGTGACCGTCGCCAGGTCGACGAACGTGTACTTCACCTGCGACAGCTCGCCGCCGGAATCGAACGTGAGGTACAGATGTTTGAACTGTGGACCGAATGTCTCCGTCGGCACGACCTCCCAGGTGCCTTCCAGCACGGCCTCCGGCGGCGGCGCCAGTTCCGGGCAGCCGAAGATGCCGACCAGCAGCACTGAGCTTGCGATCAGAACAACCGAACGATTTCGCGTCGCTCTCATTGGATTCTCCTTGCAGGACGTTCAGACGGATCACGATTCCCGATGTTGAATGCTCCCACGTCCGACGTTCGGCTCGTGGCTCTGCATAGCACGAGAGCAATGTCCGTGCCCGAGACGAGTTCGGCGTTGCTTGATTCCTAAATTGCGATGGAGCAGTGAGTTAGGGGCCACCGCGCGATGGACGCCGGGCGGAGCGTCGGCGCCTGCGCGCCATCGGGTTGGCGCGCGCCGGCCCGTTGGCGCGCTATTCCGCGCGCAAGAGTCGATCTACCTTGCCGTCATTGCAGCCGGGTGCTTTCTTAGAACGACCCGAGAGGCGGGAGTGAGTCGAGCGATGCGAAGCTGGGATGACTGACGCCTACCGCCCGTGCTCGGAGAAGTCCGACTCGAGCAACCGCTCCAACGCGTCCGGCGGAACGGCCTTGCTCCACAACCAGCCCTGCGCAGCGTCCACGCCCGCGGCCCGAAGGAAGAACGCCTGCTCGCGCGTCTCAACGCCCTCGGCAATCACCTTCACACGCAGGGCGCCGGCCAATGCGACCACTCCGCGCAGCAGCCGGTCGGCCGTCGCATCCTTCATCAGCGGGTCGATCACGGATTTGTCGATTTTCAGTATGTCAAACGGCAGGCCGATCAGTTGCCTGAAGCTGCTGTGCCCGGTTCCGAAATCATCAATGGCGATCCGCAGCCCGAGCGGTCTCGCGGTGGATAGCGCTTCCCGACCGACGTCGGTCAGGGCGTGACGCTCGGTGATCTCGCATACCAGGCGATCGACGTACCGACCCAGACTGCAATCGTCGAGGACTCTCTTGACCCGCAGGGCGCCCAGGATGACCGGGGGAACGTTGATGCTGATGTAGAAATCGCGGTGGCGATCCAGCAGCGACCCAGCCTTCTCCACGACTGAGCGTAGAAGGTGTCGCGTCATTGCTTCAATGTCGTCGGGATTTGCTTCAATTCGCTCGATGAGTCCGACCGGACCGCGTACGGCGCCATCGGAGTCGACGAATCGCACCAAGGCCTCAGCGCCGATGGCCCGACCGGTGTTCAAGTCCACGATCGGCTGGAAATATGCCGTGGATTGCTCGATGAGCGTGCGCACGTCCGCATCTGGCATGAGGGTTCCTTCGCTCAAGCTTTGCGTTAGGCGAGGATCACGCGGTCATCCGGAGACCCCTATTCGGGACGCGAGATGCCGAGCTTCTTCATCGTCCAGTGCAACGTGGATCGCTTCATCCCGAGGCGAGCTGCGGCCCCTCTCAGCCCGCCGAGAACCCAGTTTGTCTCCTTCAGCACTCGCAGGATGTGCTCGCGTTCCGCGTCCGTGAGCGTGTCAGCCGTGCCGCCGCGCGGTTCCGCAGGCGGCTCAGATGGCGCTTCGAGGTCGGCCGCAGGAACCTGTAGCGTATGCCCCTTGGACAGGATCACGGCGCGCTCGATCACGTTTTGCAGCTCGCGCACGTTTCCAGGCCAGGGATAGTGAACCAGGGAGTCCATCACCGAAGCCGGAATGGTCTCAATCCGCCGACCCATGCGACGAGCAAAACTCTGCGTAAAGTGTCGAACCAGGCGTGGAATGTCATCCCGCCGCTCACGCAGCGGCGGCAGGGTCACTGGGATGACGTTCAGCCGGTAGTACAGGTCGCTTCGGAAACGACCTTCGGCGATCATCTGCGCGAGATCTCGGTGGGTGGCGGCCACGAGGCGCACATCTACTCGAATCGTCTTCGTTCCGCCCAGGCGCTCGAACTCCTGCTCCTGCAAGACGCGCAGCAGCTTGGGCTGGAGTTCCAGCGGGATATCGCCTACTTCATCGAGGAACAGCGTCCCCTGGTGCGCCAGCTCAAACCGCCCGATTCTCTGGCATATTGCGCCGGTAAATGCGCCCTTCTCGTGGCCAAAGAGCTCGCTTTCCAGCAGGCCCGTCGGAATCGCCGCGCAGTTCAGTTTGACGAACGTGCGCGCCTTGCGAGGGCTCAAGTCATGCACGGCTCGGGCGATCAGTTCCTTGCCGGTGCCGGTCTCCCCACGAATGAGCACGGTGGAGTCCGTCGGAGCGACGGTCTCGACCTGCTGGAGAATACCGCGCAGCGCCGCGTTCTCACCCACAATGTCGCCGAAATGGTGCTCCGTGCGAACCTCCTCTTCCAGATACGCCTTCTCCTCGGCCAGCTTCTCCTTCAGCGCCTCGATCTCCTGAAACGCCAGGGCGTTCTCGACGGCGACGGCGACCTGATTCGCCACGAGCTGCAGAAAGGGCAGGCCCGCCCCGTCGTAAGCCGCCGTCCGCTTGGACGTGAAGACGAGCGCCCCGAGCCTCCGCCGCGCCGTGGTGAGTGGCAGCCAGCAGTAGCTCTGCACTCCGTAACGTTCCACGCGTTCCAGAAACTTCGGCCAGCGCCTCAGCTCGTCCAGATTCGACGTGACAAGCGGTTGCTGGGTCCGCCAGACCAAGCCCGCCGGGTCGTCGTCCGGACTCAGGACGATTTCGAGGTTGCGTTCGACCGCTTCACCGGTCTCGAGGACATGCAGGCGCATCGTGTCCGTTGCGGCGTCGTGCAGCACCAACGAAAGGGCGTCGTAATGCGCCACCTGCTCGAGCTGCCCGGCCAACGCGTGAAGCAGACCGGACAGATCCCGGCACGAGACGATCGCTTCCGACACCGCCAGCAAGGCGCGATACCGGCCTTCAGCGGCCTGGGCAAGCGAATGCGCGGTTGACACGACTGGCTCCTTAGCGGCTGCTGTAATACACAGCAGCCGGTTGCCTCGCAACGGGCTTACCTCGATCGGCGTTCGAGCGCCCGCAGATCGGCGATGCTCGTAACTTCGCATTCCCGTGACACGTACAAGCAATGTGATTCGATACGCCTGGAATCCCGTGTTGCCCGACGGAGCCCGTGGGAGGTTCGAGCAGTCCCGCGCCCGAGCTAGCCTCGACGGAACGGCCCCAGGCCGCGGGTTCGCCCGAGTCTGCCCCCGGGGCCGTGTGACGCGAACGTCGGCCACGTCCGCGAGCTCCTCCGCGCGCCGGAGCGCCCGTGCGGAAAGCCCGCCCTCGGCGTTGGCCTGGAGCCGCCAGGCGATCCGGCGGATCAGGTACTGTTTGTGGCGGCTCCGGACGGGTTCGCCGAAGACGTCGGCGTACCGTTGCTGGAGCTGCCCGACCGTCATCTGCTCGAGCGCCGCAAGCTCCTTGGCGAGGTTCAGTTTCATGCGTCGTCTTAGTCGGCCCGGGGTGGGGTGGGCGTCTCGCCCGTCAACCCGCGGGTACCGTCAGACACACTGAGCCTCGTTTCGCGGGAAAGCTCAAGGCGATTTTCGGCGGCGGGTGGAGATTCTTGAACATCGCTGATCCCGGTCGCATTCACGCGCCGGCGCCAGCGAACGACGCCCCGTGCGAGGATCGATGCGACCTGTCGTCGGCGTTCGGCGGGATCGAGCGGCGCATCCGTGCGCTTCGGCATGGGCAGACTCCTGGGCCGACCCGTGCATCTCGCATAACGCGCGGGTCGCGGCCTTCTGCCCGTTATGTACGCCGTCCTGTGTGCCTATGTCCGCACGGATTACGATGGAGCTGTGACGTGATCCAACAATGATCGCGTCGCGACGAGTGAGGAGTCCGCATGAGGCATGTTGAGATTCACCGCTCCCACCGCATCGGATGGCTGCGAGCCGCGGTGCTCGGCGCCAACGACGGCATCGTCTCAACCGCCAGCCTGATCGTCGGTGTGGCAGCGGCAGATTCCAGTCGAAGCGGAATCTTGGTCGCGGGCATCGCCGGACTGGTCGCGGGCGCGATGTCGATGGCAGCGGGCGAGTACGTGTCCGTGAGTTCTCAGTCCGACACGGAGAACGCCGACCTGGAACGCGAACGGATGGAACTCGCCAACGATCGTGAGTTCGAGCACGCGGAACTGACCGCGATCTACGTCAAACGAGGGCTCGATGTCGAATTGGCGAGCCAAGTCGCCACACAGTTGATGACCAAGGACGCACTCGGCGCTCACGCGCGCGACGAACTGGGCATCACCGAGGAATTGAGTGCGCGACCGGTTCAGGCGGCCTTCGCGTCGGCGGGCACATTCACGGTCGGGGCGGCACTCCCGCTCCTACTCGTCGTCGTCTTGCCGATGTCTGCACTGATCTGGGGTGTATCGATCGGTTCGCTGTTCTTTCTGGGGCTGCTCGGCTCGCTCGCCGCCCGTGCCGGCGGATCGCCGATCTGGAAATCAGCCTTCCGTGTGACCTTCTGGGGCGCCCTCGCGATGGGTCTAACCGCTGGAGTCGGAGCGCTATTCGGTGCGACGATCTGACCGACGCGGGCGGCCGTATCATTCAGTCGTCGTCGTCATGTCGCTTGGTGTCCGCGCGCCCGGGCTCTCCACCGCCTTCGTTTTCCACCTCGCCAATCTGAAGCGAAGTCCCGAGAACGGGCAGTCGCGTCGTTTGGGTCGTTGGGTCAAAGTTCCGAATCAGGCCGAACGACCAGGCCCCAACGACGGCCAGGAAAGCGACTGCGATTGCTGGGTGCGCCGACCGAATGCCTTCGGCTGGATCGGCGTCTTTCCTGCCGTGAATCATGCTCGCCACGATGTTCTCGCGGTGTCGGATCGTGTGAAGGACCACGCTCAGCACGTGCGCGATCACAACGCCAACCATGACGTACGCCAGCACCTCGTGTATGTCTTTCACGCTCTCATTGCCCTGGCCCATCATGAAGCCCGTTGCAGCCAGGCCGATCATCAGCGCGAGCATGGCGAAGATCGCATACGCGGAGCCCGGGTTATGCCCAATGTATCGCTTGCCGCCGCCAAACAGCGTCGCCTTCATGTATTGACCAACTGCGGCTGGCCCGAAGGCGAAGCTGGAGAAGCGAGCGTAACGCGAGCCGACGAGGCCCCACACGACGCGTAGGCAGACCATCAGCGTGATCACAAGTCCGATGATCGCGTGGTATGGAAAGAGCGGGCTGTCGTCGCCGAGCACCAGCGAAATGACTGCGGCGGCGATGAGGCCTGCCGCGAACAACCCGTGGAACAACCGGGTCGGGATATCCCAAACAAGGTTTTTGGACATAACGGCACCTCCGTCTTTCTCATCAGCAAGTCGCGTGCCGGTAGCGCGGACTCCGTGCATCGTCGTTGCTGCCTTACGAAGGAATTCGGCCTTGGCTGCAGAGTATTGCTTCGACTTCAAGTACGACGACCTGTACAGTCGAGCATCGCAGCGATCAGCCGATCGTCGTACCGAGCGAAAGGTCAGGCCGTCAATCAGCAAGCGTCGCCGAGCCGAGGGCCGGTCGCGTTTTCGGCGCCCGCCACGGCGCTCTTGCGATAACCACGCGGTCGCAATTTCGATACCGCGCGCCGGGTTAGAGGGATCGAAACCGTCCTCGTACAAAAGTCGCGCGACAAAATAGAGACACTTGTTCGCGTTTCGCTCGCCCCGTCGAACTCCACCGCCTTGGTTCAGTTCGCGTCGTCGCGCCTAACCGCCTTGGTTCGGTACCCTCGGGCGAACGGAACTACACTCCCTCGGATTACTACAGCGCCAACGTGGTGCCGAATCGCTGGGAACGGCTTCATGCCTCAGCCCGGCTGACGATTCTCCGTAGGCAGAGTGAACGCTGGCTGGCTCCTGCACTACGAGCGAACTGACGGGCCGGCGCCACCTGC
>CAZKJT010000027.1:0-37134 GCA_964553225.1 uncultured Planctomycetales bacterium
CCAATCACTCCGAAAATCCGCCCGTTGATGCAAAAGCCTCGTAAGGGAGCGGGGAGCCGCGAAAGACGCTCGCCGACGCGCGCAGCTCGGGAGTACTCGGCCGATCGAAACCAGTACCGGCGGATCGACGCCGGCGAGGAACGCGCGCCGGCTCAGCGCCGCGAGAGCACGGATTCAAAGAGCGACATCAGTTCGCGAGCATGCCGCGCCATCGACAGCCGCTCGCGCCGGGCCGCGACGACCGGATCGTCCGGCGCGGAGCGCGGCAGCCGCAGACAGCGGTCGAGCGCGAGCGCCAGGTCCGCGATGTCGCCCGGATGCTCGACGAGCTCGCCGCTGACACCCGGCTCGACCGCTTCGCTCGCGCCGTTCAACCGGGTCGTGACGGTCGGCAGGCCCGCTCCCAGCGCCTCCAGGACAACGCGGCTGCAGGGATCGTGCCAGGTCGGATGAACCAGCGCGTCCGCCGCCGCGTACCACTCGGCCATCTGCGCCGCTGGTCCGGCGAACGTGACCCGCGACGCCAGGCCGATCCGCTGCGCGAGCGACGCATACGGCCCCGACCGGTCCCGACCGGCGACGACCAGTCGCCACGGTACGGAGTCGAGCAGCGCGAGAGCGCGCAACAGCTCGCCCAAACCCTTCAGTCGGAAGTTGTGCGCTACGAACAACATCAGGCGCTCGGCATCCGAGACTCCGAGCGCTTCGCGGCGGGCGCGCCGCGCGCTCGCGGCCGCATCTCCGGTCAGCGGCGCGAAATCGACGCCGTTGAAGACGACGCGAACGCGCGTCTCGCCCAGGTTCGGGAATTCCGCGCGGACGCGCGACGCCACGAGCGCCGACACCGCGGCGACTGTTGGCGGAGCGCTTGTACGCAGCATTCGCCTTTCCAGTCCCAGCAAGTAGCGCTGCCGCAGGTTGAACCGCCGGCTGATGCCGCGCAGCGCGCGCATCACGGGATTCGCGACCATCGCGACGCTTTGCTCGATGGTCTGGGAGTAGGTGCCGCCGCGCGGTTGATACACGTCGCACGACAGGCACGGCATCATCGACTGCACGATGTCGGGCCGTTCTCGCTCGATCAGCGCCTGCGCGGCGAGCAGAAACGCGCGCGTGCGCAGCCAGCGGTTCGCGGCCGGGCACGCCAGCATGCGGATGCTGAGCGTGCCGGCCGCGGCGGCGGAAGAGGGCAGTCGGCGCTCGTCGCCCGGGCCTCGGCCGGCCGACCCGATGACGGAGACGTTCGCGCCGAGCCGCTGAAGCTGACGTGCGACTTCGAGCGTCGAGGTCTCGGCCCCGCCGCGCGCGGAATCGACGTGTTCCTGAAGAATGGCGACGTTCATCGCGCGCCGCTCTTGCGGCGGATGCGGCGCAGGATGCGATCGCTGCGCGCGACGACGCGCCGCGCGTACCAGCGGAGGCGCGGCGCGCCGCGCTGAATGCCGAGGTAGGCGATGAGGAACCGCAGGCGGTCGGCGCGCGTCGCCGCGACCTGCCGGGCTGAGGCGTCGAGCTGCGAGAGGTCTTTCAGCAGCCAGCGCATTCGCCGCCAGCGCGGCTGGTGGACGCGGGCCAGGTCGATCACGGCGAAGCGCGGCGCCGTGCGATATTGCGGATCGGCCTCGACGAACAGGTGGCACAGGTACAGATCGCGGTGACAGAGGCCGGTGCCGTGGAACGCGGCGACGAACCGGGCCAGCCGGCTGATGAAGTCGCGCCGCGCGGCGCCGCACGCGATCGGCGCCTGTTCTGCCGCGGCGCGCATCCAGAACCGATCGACCGGTTCGCCGCGCACCGCCTCGAACAGGACGGCGCTGCGCCGCTCGAAGCGTCCGGACATCTTCTCCACGAACGCGACCGCGGCCGGCGCGGGCACGCAAGCCAGGGCGAGCTGCGCCGACTGGAGGAACTCCCAGTAGGCGCGGCTGTGTCCGGCGCACTGCCGCAGCACGCGGTCCAACTGCTCGCGCCAGGTTGGTTCGATGTAGCGCTTGATGTAGAGCATGCGCGGGCCGCCGTCGGCGTCGAGCGTCCAGCGCCAGCGCTCGCGGCGTCCGAGTCCGGGCTTGGTGAGCGCTTCCCAGGATCCGGCGAGCTGCGCCGGATCGATGGCGTCTTCCAGGAGCGGCGCGAGCGTGCGCAGGCCGGCGTCGCTCAGCCGCTCCCGCCAATCGGGGACGACGCATTCATGGCGCGTGATGGGCATGCGCTACCGCGTCTTGACGGCTGTGGCGCTCTTCTTCCAGCCGCCGCCGCCATTCGTCGAAGAGGTCGTTCATTCGGATGCGCTGCGTCTCGTGCCGCAGGTAGCGGCGAGACAGCGCGTCGATCTGGCGAATCTGCTCCTTCACGTCGTGCGGCAGCCGCCGCGCCCCGTAATACTCCATGAGAAACCGCATGCGGTCGGTTCGGGTCGTGAACGGCCGGGCGGAGGCGGCCAGCTGCGCCAGCTCGTCCATCCACCACAGCACGCGCCGTCCCAGCCGCCGCCGTCCGCGGCGCGGACGGGCGTCCAGAAAAAGGAACTCCAGCTCTCCGTCGACGCCGGGTCGCACAAGGATGTTCCGCCAGAACATCTGCGCGTGCTGGAAATCAGCCGAGTGACAGTCGGCCACCTGCCGCGCCAGCCGCCGCGCCATGCTGTGCCGTGACGCATGCGACAAGCGCGTCTGCCCCGCCGCCACTTCCCGTGCGAACGAGGTGAGATTGCGGGAATCCGGAGCCTCCTCTGTGATGAGAAAGCACGCCGTCACAAAATGCAGCACACGCCGAGATCCGAACGCCACCGGCCGAACCGCGGGGATGCCGAGGTTGCGCATTTCGTTGAGCAGTCGATGCTCGGCGAGTCCGCGGTGCCGCCCGAAGAACGTCCCACGGAACGCCCCGCGCAACCGATTCTTCCAGCCGGGATACAGATAGCGCTTCACGAAGAATCCCGGCCGACCGTTCGTGCCACGCACGTGACAGGTGTCGGTGGTGCGGCTCCACGCGGCAATGTCGCCCTCGGTGCGATGGAGCACGCGCTCGGCGGAATCGAGCCCGCAGGCGCGCAACGCATCGTGATACGCCGGGTCGATGTACATGCGGCTGCTCGCAAACATGCGGTCGTTCGTCCTCAGTTCCGCGCCAGCGGCAGGAGTCCGCGGCGCGCGGCGCCGCGATCGTCCGACGCGACGAGCAGCGCTCGCGCCGCCTCGAGCGCCTCGCGCGGCGAAATCTCGGTCATGCAGCGGTGATCCAGCGGACACTGCGGGAGCTGGCACGGACCGCAGTCCACGACTTTCTGAATTCGCGCTTCGCTCTCCACAGACGTTCGCGTCCATTCCTGGTGCGTCGGCCCGAAGATCGTAACGGTGGGGACGCGAAGCGCGTTGCCGTAGTGCCTTGGACCGGTGTCATTGCAGACCAGCAGCCGCGCGCGGCGCAGGACGCCCTTCAGCGTGCCCAGCGTCGTGCCTGGGTTCAGCAACGGCGTCGGGCGCGACTTCGCCCGCGACGCGATGCCCGTCAACAGGTCGGCCTCGGGGGGCGAACCGACCAGCACACACCGCAGCGACAGCTCGTCGGCGATCAGGTCCGCCAGTTCCGCGAAACGCTCCGCCGGCCAGCACTTGGCAACCCCGAACGCCGCGCCCGGGTTCAACGCCGCGAACGGCTCGCCCCCGTCCAGCCCGTGTTGCCTCAGAACTCGCGCCCCGCCGGCGTCCTGCGCTTCGCTGACGCCCAGGCGGAGCCGCTCGTCCGCTACCGGGCAGCCGATCCGCCGCGCGATTTCGCTGTAATACGGCGTGATGGGCGTCGGCACGAACGCGCCGCCGCGCCGCAGCGGCTTCAGCCGGTCGGTCAGCAGCAGGCCACGTCCGTCCCGCGCGTAGCCGACGCGCCGCGGCACGCGCGCCAGCCACGCGATCAGCGCGCTGCGCAGCGAGTTCGGAAAGAGCAACGCCACGTCGAAGCGCAGCGCGCCGAGCGCACGCGCCAGACCCAGCAGCCCGCCCAGGCCGCGGCGGCGTTCCGGCCAGTACGTCACGCCGTCGTGCCAGCCGCAGCCGTCCACCAACTCTTCCAGCGGGCGGCGAAGCAGGTAGTGAATCTCGGCCGACGCGAAGCGGGCGCGCAGCGCGGCCAGCGCCGGCGTCGCCAACACGACGTCGCCGACCCAGTTCGGCAGAGCCACGAGGATGCGGCGCGGCTCCGAAGCTGACGAACCACTCGCCATGGCGGCATCTTAGGAGACACGGCCGTCGGCGGCGACGCGCCGCGGCGACTTCAGGCGTAGAGGTGCCGCGACAGAATCTCCTGCCCTCGTTGCAGCGCCCGCTGCGTGTTGAAACGGAAGTAGAGCACCCCCTGAACCCCGAGCGCGGCCATCGAAAGCCCGCCCAGGTTCACGCCCTCGTCGGCCAGCGCGCCCGTCAACTCCGCGGCAAGCCCGGGACGGTCCGGACCGGTCACGCGCAGGGCGTGAATCCGGGACGGCTTCAGCCCGGCCTGGCGGGCCGCGGTCGCGGCCTGGTCTCCCGTGATCGGCGCGACGAACAGTACTCCGGCGCCCTCGGCGTCCGGAGACGGGCGGGCGATGGCGAACTCGATGTTCACGCCCGCGTCGCGCAGCGCCCGCAGCACGCGGCCGGCGCCCCCGGAACGATCTTCGATCGTGCCGGCCCAGATTTCCACGCTCGCAATGTCGTAGCTCATGACGAGCTCCTGTCGGGAAGATGCTCTTGGGCGGCGCGGTCGCCGCAGATTGCGCGCGGCGCGTTTCGCCTACCGCTTCCGGAGCAGGATCATGCCGTCTCCGATCGGGTTCACGCACATCGCCACGCGCGGATCGGACCGCAGCGCGCGGCACACCGCCCGATGCGGAGTCTGCGCGTCCGTCGCCTGCGGGTCCGACACGAGTCCGCCGTGAAACGCGTTGTCCACCGCGATGACGCCGCCCGATCGCAGCAGCCCCAAACCGAGCTCGACGTAGTGCCCCGTGTTTTCCTTGTCGGCGTCGATAAACATCAGATCGACCCGCCCGGAGAGACCCTCGCCTGCGAGCGTCTTCAGGGAATCCAGCGCCGGCCCCAGCCGCAGCTCGATGCGCGCTTCGACGCCGGCCTCGCACCAGACGCGGCGCGCCTCCGCGGTATGCTCCTCGCTGACGTCGCAACAGACCAGCCGCCCGTCCGCCGGCATCGCCAGCGCCATCCAGGTCGAGCTATACCCCGTGAACGTGCCCAGCTCGATCGCCAGGCGGCAGCCCGACACTTCCACCAGCCACGCCAGGAACTGCCCCTGCTCCGGGGATATCTGCATCCGCGCCAGCGGGTGCGACTCGGTCTGCTCGCGCAGCCGCCGAAGCACGGGCGGCTCGCTGACGGTCTCGGCGACCAGCCACTCGTGCAGCGCGTCGGGCATGTAGAGCGTCTGTCGCGACAACGGCGGCGCTCCTGGACGCCTGGCTCGCGGCGCGGGTCGGACGGCGCGCCTGTCGGCTGCATCCCGGCGCGATTATAGTTCGGGGGATGGAACGGTCGAGCGCCGCGGGCGAGCCATGGACGGTCGCGCGCCTCCTGCATTGGACGCGCGAGTACTTCCAGCGAAACGCGCTGGAGTCGCCGCGGCTGTGCGCGGAGCTGCTCCTTGCCCACGCCCTGTCCTGCGAGCGGCTGGCGCTCTACACGCGCCATGACGCGATTCCGCCGCCGCAGGTGATCGAGCGATTCCGCGAGTCGGTCCGGCTGGCTGTGACCGGACGACCGATTGCGTACCTCATCGGCGTGAAAGACTTCTTCTCGCTGACGTTCGAAGTCACGCCGGACGTGCTCGTGCCGCGCCCCGAGACCGAGGTGCTGGTGGAGCGGACGATCCACCTGGTTCGCGCCGCCCCGACCCGCGTCGCGCGAATTCTGGACGTCGGCTGCGGCAGCGGCTGCATTGCCGTAGCGCTGGCAACAAACCTGCCCGCGGCGTCGATCTGCGCGAGCGATCTCTCCGCCGAGGCGCTGGCGGTGGCGCGCCGCAACGCCGCGCGGCACGCCCTGTCCGGGCGCATCGACTTCAGGCACGGCGACCTGTTCGAACCGTGGCAGCACGACGCGCCCTTCGACGTGATCGTCAGCAACCCGCCCTACGTCGGGCTCAACGAAGCGCGCGACTTGCCGGCCGGCGTCCGCGATTTCGAACCGCACGCCGCGCTGTTCGCCGGACCGGACGGCCTGGCGATCATCCGCCGCCTCGCCGCCGAAACGCCGGCCCGGCTCGCGCCCAACGGCCACTTCCTGTGTGAAATCGGCTACACCCAGGCGGACGCCGCGCGAGCGCTGCTGCACGAGCGCGGGTGGCGCGGTATCGTCAGCTATCGCGACACGCTGAACCACGAACGCGTCATTCACGCCTGCCGCGGCGACGCGCCGCCCGCGGGCGAATCGGAGGGCGACCGCCCGTGAGCTTGCCATATTTCCGAATCACCGGCGGCAACCGCCTTCGCGGATCGATCCGCGTGGGCGGCGCGAAGAACGCCGCGCTTCCCATCATGGCCGCGACCCTGCTGTGCGAAGGCGAGTGCGTGCTGCGGGACATCCCGGACGTCGCCGACGTGCGCTCGCTGGCTGAACTGCTGCGGAAGCTGGGCGTCGAGGTCGAGCGACGCGCCGACGGGGCGCTGCGCACGCTCGTTCGCGACGAGATGAACTGCAAAGCCGAATACGACATCGTGCGCAAGATGCGGGCCAGCATCTGCGTGCTCGGACCGCTGCTGGGCAAGCGCCGCTATGCGCAGGTCTCCATGCCGGGCGGCTGCGCCATCGGCGACCGCCCGGTGGATATCCACCTGCGCGCCATGCGGAAGCTCGGCGGCGACATCGACCTCGTCAGCGGCGACATCATCGCCAAGGCCAAGCGGCTGCGCGGCGCCGAGATGTTCCTCGGCGGACCCTATGGCTCGACGGTGCTCGGCACCGCCAACGCCATGATGGCCGCCTGCCTGGCCGACGGCGTCAGCGTCATCGAAATGGCCGCGTGCGAGCCGGAAGTCGTGGACCTGGCCAACTTCCTGAATCAATGCGGCGCGTCGATCACCGGCCAGGGCACGCCGCGGGTCGTGGTCGAAGGCGTGAAGCGGCTCACCGGCTGCGAATACCAGATCATCCCCGACCGCATCGAGGCCGGGACGTTCATGATCGCGGCCGCGATCACCAACGGCGAGCTGAAGCTGGAGAACTGCCGCATCGATCACCTGATGGCGTTCGTGGACCGGCTGGACGCGATTGGCGTCGAGGTGCAGAAGACGCCGGCCGGCGTGACGGTGGCGTCGGCGCGGCGGCTCGAGCCGGTCGAAGTGGTGACGCAGCCGTTCCCGGGATATCCGACGGATCTCCAGGCTCAACTGATGACGCTGCTGTGCCTGGCGGACGGCAACAGCATCATCACTGAGAAGATTTTCCCCGACCGATTCATGCACGTGCCGGAGCTGAGCCGCATGGGCGCGCGCCTGCACAAGGAAGGTCCGACCGTGATGATTCAGGGCGTCAAGCGGCTGAGCGGCGCGCCGGTGATGGCGTCGGACCTGCGCGCGTCGGCTGCTCTGGTGCTGGCCGGCCTGAGCGCCCGCGGCACAACCCTGGTGAATCGCATCTATCACCTGGAGCGCGGCTATGCCAACCTCGACGACAAGCTCCGCGCGGTCGGCGCGGAGATTGAGAAGTGCGAAGGCGGCGAGGAATAAGGACTAGGCGAAGGGACGATCGCCCGGGAGCGTCGGAAGCGGTACGGACCGCGCGCAGTTCCGTGGGGGACCGGTCTCCTGACCGGTCTTTCCATGGAACTTCCGTCCGGTCTTCCGACCGCCGCCCGAACCGTCGTAACTCCGACGTGGAACGGCATCGCGCTCCCAGACGCATCGAGCGCCCCTGCCCCACTAACCTCGTCGGCCGGCCGAGGATCGGGACACGGTCCGGCCGCCCCGGATTCGCAACGGAGCGAGCGCGATGATCGACATCCGCCCCTTCTCACCTCCCGATCTCGAGCGCACCCGCGACCTGTTCCGTGAGTACGAGCGGGACATCGGCGTCTCGCTCTGCTTCCAGGGCTTCGAGCGGGAGCTGGAGCGCCTGCCCGGCGACTATGCACCGCCCGCGGGCCGGCTGCTGCTGGCGTCGGACGGGGACGACCTGGTCGGCTGCGTCGCGCTTCGCCCGCTGCCCAACTGCGCAGGCGAGCTGAAGCGCATGTACGTGCGCCCGACGCATCGCGGGCGGGGCGTTGCCCGCCGTCTGGCGGAGCGGCTGTTGGAAGAGTCAACCTTGGCGGGCTACCGGATCGTTCGGCTTGACACGCTCGACCGGATGCTGGCGGCCCGGGCACTCTACCGCTCGCTGGGGTTCGTCGAGATTCCGGCCTACAACGAGCACAGCGTTGCCGGGACGGTGTGGATGGAGCGCCGGCTGTAGCAGGCCGGGACGCACGGTAGCGCGCGGTGACGGACAAAGACCGGTCGGAGACCGGTCCCCCGAAGTAGCCGGTCGGAGACCGGTCCCCCGAAGTAGCCGATCGGAGACCGGTCCCCCGAAATGACCGCCCACGCCCGCGGCCCGGCCTGGCGGGGCCGCCGCGTCGAATCGGAACGCGCATCAGCCGGCGCGAGGGTTGCGTCCGAATCTCCGGCGGCTACCATCGGAAAACGACGCGGGAGAGGTGCCGGAGCGGCCTATCGGGCACGCTTGGAAAGCGTGTGTACGGGAAACCGTACCGGGGGTTCGAATCCCCCCCTCTCCGATCGATCTCTACGCGCTTCGACGAGCGATTCCCAGTTCGGTGTCGCATGGCGAGTGGCATGCTTTCGCTGTACCCAGGGTAAGCATGCGGCAGTCGCCACGCGGCCTGCATTGGGTCGCGTGAAGTCGCGCGACGCGACCCTGCCAACGAGCGAACGCGTCGCCGAGTCGATCGCCGTTGCTTCGAAGTCGGCGCCGCAGGGCCGAGGTCGCCAACCAGAATCACGCCATGATTGTCAAGCACACCGAACCAGGCGACCTCCCGTCGGACCAACGAATTCGGGCCGGCGCGGCGGCCGAACGACAGATGTCGTTCTATCTGAATCGCGCATTCGGAGACGAATCCTACGTATGCGTTCTGAACGACCTCCGACTCGTAGACCCTGAGCAGCCGGAGCACGACGGGCGCAACGGCGTCTGTCAGATCGACCATCTCGTACTCCACCGTTGGGGAGCCTTCCTGATCGAGAGCAAGTCGGCGGTCGACGAAGTGTCCGTCCGGGACGACGGCGCGGGCGGCGATGAGTGGACTCGCAGCTTCGACGGGCGCGAACTCGGCATCCCATCGCCGATTCAGCAGGCGCGGCGGCAGGGCGATTTCCTGCGGAAGTTCCTCGGGCGTCACCGCGAGAGCTTGCTCGGCAAGGTGCCACGCGGATTGCGAACGCTCTTCAAGCTGCTCTCCGGATCAGACCAGCGCGGCTTCCGCTGCATGCCTATTCAGATCATCGTGGCGATCTCCGATCACGGCCGGATTCGCAGGGTCAACGACTGGAAGGAGCCGGCAAGACCGTTTCAGACCTTCGTCAGCAAAGCGGATCTGGTCGCAAACAAGATCCGTGAAGAAATCGCCAAGCACCAGTCTGCCGGCAGCCTGCTCGGCCCGACGAAGGGCGAGTACGGCATGTGGTGCATGAACGCTGAGGAGGTCGGAGTCGTCGCGACGTTCTTGAAGGACAGCCACCAACCACGAGCGGACTTGAGATCACGTGCGGCCAGCCCGTCGCCACCGCCGTGGGTGACCGAATCGCCAATCTCGAATCCCGCCGCTGTGCCCGCACCTACGCGGCCACCCGCGCCCGGCAGTCATCCGACCTGCAAGAAGTGCAGCGGACCGAACCTTGCGGCTATGTGGGGCAAGTTTGGCTACTACTGGAAGTGCAACGACTGCGACACAAATACTGCGATGCCGACCGTCTGTTCCGCGTGCGGCGCCGAGCGAAGCCGAGGGAAGACCGTCCGAATCCGCAAAGCCGGATCGGCGTACTTCCGCGCATGCGAAGCATGCGGAATCGAAGAGCGCGTCTGGACGCAACCTGCGTCCTGACGCTGTATTCGCCGCGCCCGGACCCGCCTCAAGCCCGGTCTGTCGTCGGAACGCGCAGCGGATCGCGCGCGATCGCTGGCCTCGAAATCACGGCGGAGCAGGTCTGTAAGCCGGATTCTGTGCCCCGCCTCGCGGCGGGCGGCGGTCATTCGTCTGGGCCCGTCGTTGCCGGCGGGCTCGAGCGCTCTACCCGGGGCTGGTGGCGAGCCGGGCCGGCTCATCGCCCCATACTTGAGCTTGCTGGCGGTGGGGTTTGCCGTGCCGCGACCGTCGCCGGTCGCGCGGTGCGCTCTTACCGCACCGTTTCACCCTTGCCTGATCCGCCGGCGAACCGGCGGCCATCGGCGGTCTGTTCTCTGTGGCACTTTCCCTGGGGTCGCCCCCGGTGGCCGTTAGCCATCACCGTGCCCTGTCCAGTCCGGACTTTCCTCCCGACGGGTCGGCCGACGATCGCCTTCGCCGCGATGCGACGACGCGAACGACGGGGACGCCGCCGGGCGACCGCCCGACCTGCTCCGCCGCGCGAATTCTATCCCGAACGCGAGCCGACCGCGCGCGAAGCCGATCCGGAGCGCGCGTCAGGTTTCGCGGCGCGCGGCCGACGATATCATGATGTTGGGGGCTGCTCCTGGAATCCTGCGAAATCCTCGAGCACGATACTCCGCGGCCCGGTCCAGGTGGAGCATGTCCGATCGAAACGTCTCCGAAATCGAAGTCCGTGAAAAAGCGATCATCGCGGTCATTCAGCGATCCGCGCTGGACGAGCGGGCCGCAGCGGCGCTCGAAGACGAGATCGTCGCGGCGGCCGCCCAGCACCCGGGCCTGCCCGTGATTCTCGATTTCGGCAAAGTCCAGTTCGCGCCCAGCGTCGCCCTGGGCACGCTGGTCCGCATTCGCAACGGGTTCAAGTTCGAAAACCGGCGGCTGCTGCTGGCAAACCTCACCGGCCCGGTCCGCGGAACGGTGAACGTCACGCGCCTGCACCGCATCGTCGAGGTTCACGCCACGCTCGACGCGGCACTGGCGGCAATCTGAACGATCGACCGCGCCGGCGTCGGCTCGGCCTATACTGGCTCGCATGAAAGAGACCAGTTTTCACGTCGACGCGGACATTCGCCGGGCAAAGACGATTCCGTCGCGCATCTATTCGGATCCGGCGGTCTACGAGGCGGCGCGCGAGCGCGTTTTCGCGCGCTCGTGGCAGTTTGTCGGCAGCTCGGAGCTGACGCGCGTGCCCGGCTCGGTGCAGCCGTTCACGCTGCTGGAGGGCTGCCTGGACGAGCCGCTCCTGCTCACGCGCGACCACGCCGACGTCACGCGCTGCCTCTCCAACGTCTGCACGCATCGCGGCATGCTGGTCTGTGAGCAAGGCGGCAATGAGCGCTCGCTGCGCTGTCGCTATCACGGCCGACGGTTCGGACTGGACGGGAAATTTCAGCATATGCCCGAGTTCGACCAGACGGCCGACTTCCCGGCCGAGAGCGACTCGCTGCGCTCGCTGCCGCTCGAATCGTGGGGGCCGCTGCTGTTCTCCGGGCTCGCGCCGACGACGGACTTCGAATCGTGGATCGGTCCGGTGCGTCAGCGGCTGTCGTGGCTGCCGATGAACGAGTTCCGATTCGACCCGTCGCGCAGCCGCGACTACCTGGTGCAGGCGAACTGGGCGCTGTACTGCGAGAACTACCTCGAGGGGTTTCACATCCCGTTCGTTCACGCGTCGCTGAACGATTCGCTCGATTACTCCGCCTATCGCACCGAACTGCACGAATGGGGCAGCGTGCAGATCGGCGTGGCGCGCGGGTCCGAGGATGTGCTCGACGCTCCGCCCGGCTCGCCCGACCATGGGCAGCGCGTCGCCGGACTGTACTTCTGGCTGTTTCCCAACCTCATGCTGAATTTCTACCCCTGGGGACTGTCGATCAACGTGGTTCGACCACTGGGCGTGGCGCGTTCGCGCGTCTCTTTCCTGACGTATGTCTGGCGACCGGAACGCCTGGAAAGCGGCGCGGGCGCGGCGCTCGACCGGGTCGAGCGCGAGGACGAGGCCATCGTCGAGGCGGTGCAGCGCGGCGTACGTTCGCGTCTGTATGATCGCGGGCGCTATTCTCCCACGCGCGAGCAGGGCACGCATCATTTCCATCGCCTGTTGTGCGCGGCGCTGGCATAGGGACGGGTTCGACCCGTGTCCGGCACGCCGCGCGCCGGACCGCGCCGCCAGGCGGCTCCGTCCGCGCTCGCACGCTTCGCGCGGTTATCGGCCGGCGACACCTGCGATTTGATCCGCGCAGCGCAATATTGCACCCATTACATTTGAAGAGCGCGCGGGCGAGCCGTTGCCCGAGCGCGCCTCTGCGAGGGGAATCATCACTTGTGCAAGTCATCGCAACGCCCAGCGCGCGTTTGCGCGCTCGGCGGGTCTTCTATCCTGGCGCTGCTCTTGCCCACTCAGTTCGGAGGCTGCGGACTGGAATCGGTCGGAGCCTCCGCGTTGCCGGCGACGGCGGTAGCGGGTGTTCGGGTCGAAGTCGATCCGAACACCCGCGATGCGAATGCGCCCGACGCGACGCTGCACAACGACGATCCCGGAATCGCCGAGCCGAATACGATCGCCGACGATCCGGCCGATCCGCCGCAGGAAGTCCCGCCGCCGGACACGCCGACGCCCGGGGCCACGTCGTCGCCCGAGACACCGTCGTCCGACGCCAGCGACGGCGTGGTCGATTCGTGGGGCGATTCGGTTCAATTCGTCACGCACGATCAGCGCCAGCGCCGTTACCTGCTGCACACGCCGGCCGGCTGGAACGGCGCGACCGCGCTGCCGCTGGTGGTCGTGCTGCACGGCGGAGCGGCGTACGCCGAAATGCAGCGCCTGGCGTGCGGGATGAACGAGGAATCGGACGAGCATCAGTTCCTGGTCGCGTATCCGGACGGCACCGGCGTTGTCGCGAACGTGGACGGCGAGGTCACGCCGCTGCTGACGTGGAATGCCGGCGGTTGCTGCGGCTGGGCGGTGCAGCGCCAGGTCAACGACACCGAGTTTCTGGCGATGGTGATCGACGACGTCGCGGCGCGCCGCCCGGTCGAGCCGCGACGCGTTTACCTCACCGGAATGAGCAACGGCTCGATGATGGCCTATCGCGCGGCGCTGGAGATGCCCGATCGCATCGCCGCGGTGGCCGGCGTCGCTGGCGCGCTGATCTTCAGCCCGCAGCCCCCGCCGCGCCCGCTGCCCGTGATGCACGTTCACGGGTTGCTCGACGCCCACGCGCCGTACGCCGGCGGATACGGGCAGAACGCCGGGTCCAATCCGGTCTTCCACACGCCGGTCGAGGGCATGATCGCCTGGTGGGCCGGCGTGAACGGATGCCAGCCGACGGCGGTGCTCTCCAGCGGCGACGGGTATGACCGCGTGGACTATCGGCCGACGAGCGATTCGCCGCCGACGGTCTCGCTGATCACGATTCCCGAGGGAGGTCACACCTGGCCGGGAGGCGTGGACGTGACGGCGCATCTGAACACGGGCAACCTGGTCGAAGAAGTGGACGCGTCCGGCATGATCTGGGCGTTCTTCGCCCAGTTCGAATTGCCCGAGTAGAATCGGCCGCGACGCCGGATGCGCGCCGCGACGATTCGAACGCAGACCAGCAGAGGGGCGCGCACCGGCGGCGACGCGGGGCGGGTTGTTCGGCGCACGTTCGCAGGTAAGCTTCCCCGGTCGTCGCCGCGCGGGGAATTGCCCCGCTCGCGTCGCGCCGGCCGCCCGGAGCCGCGATGCCCGACACGCGCCCCGCCCCGCAGACGCCTGCGCCGCAGACGACCCACGCGCTGCTGCGAACACTCGCAGTCTTCCTGGCGGCGGCCGCGCTCTACGCCGTCACGATCCTGGCGCTCGATCACACTGCCACGCCCGTCAATTCGTATTTCGATCATCTGGCGCAGGCGATGCTGCGCGGGCGGCTCCATCTGGATCCTCCGCCCGGCACCCATGACCTCACGGCATTCGACGGACGCTGGTACGTGCCGTTTCCCCCGCTGCCGGCACTACTGATGGTGCCGTTCGTGGCGGCGCTGGGTATCGAGGGCTTCAGCACGGTGTGGTTTTCGGTCGCGGTCGGCGCGTTGAGCGTGGCGCTGCTGCATCTGGCGCTCGAGCTTCTGGATCGCAACGGGGTCGTTCCGACGCGCGTGCCCGTCCGACTGCTGCTGTCGGTCGCCGTCGGCGCCGGCAGCTTGCTGTGGCAAACGGCGACCGATGGCACAGTCTGGTTCGTCAGCTCGACGTGCACATTTCTGATGCTCAGCGCCGCGACCTGCTGCGCCGCGGGGAGCCGATCGCCGTGGCTCAGCGCGGCGGCCCTGGCGATCGCGATGTGGGGCCGCCCGCACGTGCTGCTGTCGCTGCCGATGCTGGCGGCGATTTCGCTCGCTCCGGTTTGGCCGGCGGACGCGGCATCGAAGAAGCGCGCCCTCGCGGGGTGGCTGATTCGCGCGGCGGTTCCGCTGGGCGTCAGCGCGCTGGGACTGATGGGGCACAACGCGGCGCGCTTCGGGAATCCGCTCGACTTCGGCTACAAGAGCCAGAAAGTCGATGCGAGCCTGCTGGGCGACCTGCACCTGCATGGGCAGTTCAGCACGCAGCACGTGATGCGCAACCTCCGGGTCCTGCTGCTCGGAGCGCCGGAATGGCGCAGCGGCGAGCGCTGGCCGCGCCCGGACGACCGCGGAATGAGCCTGCTGCTGACGTCGCCGGCGCTGCTGCTGCTGATCGGGCTGCGGCGTGGCGACGCGGTGTCGCGCGGTTGCTGGCTCGCGGTCGGGCTGACGCTCATCCCGTTGATGCTGTACTACAACACCGGCTGGCGGCAGTTCGGATACCGGTTCTCGCTCGATTTCTTCGCGCCGCTGATCGTGCTGCTGGCGTGCCGCGTCGGCGTCCGGTTCTCGCGCGAACTCGCGGCGCTGGTCGCGCTCGGCGTCTTGGTGAACGCCTGGGGCGTGGTCTGCTGGCGGACCGGCTGGATGGCCGCGCACGGGTGATTTCCCCGGCTATACTGGTCGTTTCCGCCGTGCGCGGGCCGCGCGGCCCCGTGTGAACGCCTCCCGCGGGCAGCGGATTCGGGAGCGTCGTTTGGCCTGGGACGGGTTTCTCGACGAGCTGGAACGCTGGTTGCGGCAACGCGAACTGCTGACATCGCGGGCGCGCTGGGTTCTGGGCGTTTCCGGCGGGCCGGATTCCACGCTGCTGTTGCTGGCGCTGAGCGAACTCTCGCGCCGCAGCGACCTGCAATGGGAGCTGCACGTCGCGCATCTGCATCACGGGCTGCGCATGCCGGATGCGGACGAAGACCAGGACTACGTCGCGAGACTTGCCGAGCGTCTTGGCCTGCCGTTTCATTCGGAGCGCGCGGACATCGCGGCCGACGTGGCAGCCGGTCGCGGCAGCACCGAAGAGGTGGCCCGGCAGAGCCGCTACCGCTTCCTGGAGCGCGTCTCGCTCCGCACGGGCAGCGAGCTTGCGGCGGTCGCCCATCACGCCGACGACAACGCCGAAACGGTGCTTCATCGCATCTGCCGCGGGACCGGCCTGCGCGGGCTGGCGGGCATGCGCGAGATTCGCGCGATCCAGCCGGGCAGTCGCGTGCGGCTCGTGCGTCCGTTCCTGTCGCAGCGGCGCGCGACGATCGAGCAGCTCTGCCGCGAGCTGGAGCTGTCTCCGCGAATCGACGCTTCCAATGAGACGCAGGAGTTCACCCGCGGGCGCATCCGCAACGTGGTCCTGCCGGCCATCCGCGCGCAGGTGAATCCCAACGTGAGCGAGGCGCTGCTGCGGCTTGCGGAGCAGGCGAGCTGGCTGGGCGGCTACCTTTCCGACGCCGCCGAGCGGACGTTCGATTCGCTGGTCGTGGTCGAGGCGCCGCGCCAGATCGTGCTGAACGTCCGGGCGCTGCTGGCCAAACAGCGGATCATCCAGGCCGAGGTCGTGCGGCGGGCGATGTCGCTCGTACTCGAGGGTGAGCAGGACCTCAGCTTCGCGCACATCGACGCCGTGCTGAAGCTCGCGTCCGAGCTGGAGAGCGGCAAGGAGGTTCACCTGCCGGGGCCGGTGCTGGTCCGCAAGGTGTATGACCGGCTCGAATTCCGGCCGCTGACCGAAACGACCGAGGCGCCCGAGCTGCACTCGGTGTATGTCCGCTGCCCGGGAGTCACGGCGATCCACCAGCTCGGCCTGTCGCTTCAGATCGACGTGTGCCCGGTGACGCAGGCCACGATCGACGAGCTGCGCGACCGGCCGCACCCGCACGAGGAATGGGTCGACCTGGACCGCGTTCGGCAGCCCCTGGCGGTACGCGGTCGGCGCGAGGGCGATCGCATCTGGCCGCTGGGCGCGCCGGGATCGAAGAGCCTGAGCGAGTTTCTCAGCGACGAGAAGGTGGATCCGGCGCTTCGCGCGCGAATCGGCATTCTTTGCGACCAGGAGGGGCCGGTCTGGGTGATCCCGCTGCGAATCGACGAGCGCTGCAAGCTGCGCCGGACGAGCGCGCAGGCGCTGCGAATTCGCGTGACACCGCTGAACTCCGAATGATCGGGCCGCCGGCGTGAACATCTCCCACCGAACCGCGGACGCGACCGTCTTCGCCGTCGCAGTGCTGCTGCGGGCCGGGTGGATTCTCTGGCGGCAGTATCAACAGGGCGACGCAATCGAGTTCGACGACGAGTCGATCCACTGGCAGATCGCGCGCAACCTGGTCGAGCACGGCGCGCTCGTCACCGACGACGGGCGATACGCATCGCGAATGCCGCTGTATCCTTTGACGCTCGCGCCGTTCACGCTCCTCGGCGAATTCGCGCTGCTTGCGGCGCGCCTGCACCAGGCGGCTCTCGGCGGCGTCACCGCCGTGCTCTGCGCGAGGCTCACGCGCCGCGCGGCGGGCTGGCGCGCGGGACTCTTCGCCGGCTTGGCCGTCGCGGTCGATCCGTTCGCGGTTTTCTTTTCACAGCTCCTGCTGACCGAAACGCTGTTCACGCTGCTGGGCGTCGGACTGGTTTCGGCATCCTACGACGCGCTGTGTGGCGCAAGCGATCGGGCTCCGTCGAGCTCGGTTCGGCACGCCGATGCATCGCGCGCGCGCGTCCATCCGGCGCTCGCGGCGCTGGGGACGGCTGCGATCTTCACGCGCCCGTCGTCGGCTGGATGGGTGCTGCTGGTGTGGGTGGCGGCGTGCGCCGTCGATCCTCGTCGCGCGGTCGGACGGGCGGCAGTCTGCGCGGGAGCGCTGGCCGCATGCATGCTGCCGTGGGGGTTGCGAAACGCGGCGGTGATTGGCGTGCCCGCGTGGCTGAGCGCGAACGGCGGCGTGACGCTCTACGACGCGCAAGGTCCGCAGGCCCGTGGCGACAGCGACCAGTCTTTCCTGCGGCAAATGCCGGAGCTGGACGCGCTGGGCGAGGTGGCACGGGACCAGCGGTTGCGCGAGCTGGCGATCGAGCAGATGCGGCGCGACCCCGCTCGCGTGCTCGCGCTGGCGTGGACGAAGTTCGAGCGAACGTGGAGCCTGACGCCGAACGTCGCGCCCTATCGCGCGGGTCCGGCGGCCATCGCGAGCGCGATCTTCACGGCCGCGGTGCTGATCGGCGCGGGCATCGGCGCGGCGCGATGCTGGCTGAATCCGGACCGACCTCGCGCGACGCTGCACGGACTGGTCTGGACCGCGGTCGTCTACTTCACACTGCTGCACTGCGTATACGTCGGCAGCGTGCGGTACCGCGTGCCGCTGATGCCGCTGCTGGCCATTGCGGCCGCGACGGCCGTGGCGCCGCCCCGCATGACGCGCGAACCGAACGCGCCGGATGCCCCTCCGCCCGTCGCCCGCGGCGATTGAACCGGACCCTGCGGCGCGACCCGGGCGCGGCGCTTGTCGCGGCTCGCGCGGTTCGCGATGATTCCGTCATGAACGCCTCGCGCGACTATTCCGACATCGCCGCGCGTGTCGCATCCACGCGCGACCGCGCAGCGGCGCTCCGCAGCACGGTCGATGCGTTGTGGGACGCCCTTTCGCGCGCCGACGTTTCGTGGCTCGGCTTTTACCTGCACGACGGCGGCGACGAGCTGGTCCTCGGTCCCAGCCGCGACAAGCCGGCCTGTTCACCGATCGGGATGCACGGCGCTTGCGGGCAATCGCTGCGGGCGCGCTGCCCGCTTGTGGTTCGCGACGTGCGGTCGCTCGGGGAAGGATACATCGCGTGCGACCCGCGCGACCTCTCCGAGCTGGTGCTGCCCGTGTTCGACGGTTCGGGCCGCTGCTTCGGAGTGCTCGATCTCGACAGTTTCAGCGTCGGCGCGTTCGACGAACGGGACGTTCCCGGGCTGCGCAGCGTGCTTTCGGCCGCCGGCCTGGCGCTTCCGACCGATCCGCTCGGCCCCATCCGCGCGCTCTGAGACAGAAACGCACAGCGCGTCTCGCGCATCACGACCGGTCGTCGACCCCGGCGCGAGGCCCGCGATTCGAGTCCGTCGATTCGCCGCCGGACGATGCGCGCGTCCGCTGCCCGTCTCCCGAGACGCGCCGCACGACCACCGTGCCGGCCAGCAGATCGCCCAGGCGCTGACGGTTGGCCGAAACCAGCACGAGCAGCGAGATCACCCACAACTGCGGCACGAGCTCGAGCGGGCGCGTCGCGTTGCGGATGCACACCTGGGCAAAGCTAGGCCGCCGTCCGTCGCGCGTGCTGACGCTGGTGCGCAGCAGCAGCTTGCCGAGCGTGCGTCCGGTCAGGCTCTCCGCGGTCGCGCAGTAGACGGCGTACAACCCGCACGCCGTCGCCCACCAGCCGAGCGCGCGGAGCGATGTCGCGCCGGATTGCGCGCCCGTCGCGAACGCCCAGGACTGCAACGTCTCCCACGACTCGCGCCACGAGACGCCCGCGATCGCCGATGCCGCCAGCGCGCACGGCGCGAAGTCGATCATCCAGCCGACCAGGCGCTGCGCCGTCAGCGCCGGCTGAAGTTCCGGCGGAAGCGGCGCGTGGCTGAACATCGCATCGCGACGGAGCGTGAACAGCGTCAGCAGCACCGCCAGAACGACCACGAACGCCGCAGTCTGCGAAAGATCGCGCGCAACGCGGTCCGATTGAAGTTCCGCCAGCGCGCGCGTGACGTGAATGGATTCGCTGAGCGTGTCGCCGTCGAGCCGCCCGAAGCGCAGGATCGGCTCATCGCGCTGATCCGCGATCAGCACGACGAACTGCTGCCCCGCGCCGGCGGCGGCCTCGATCCGCGCCGCGCGAGCGCCCTCGGGCATCGCGGAGAGAGTCGGCGTCGCCTCGCGCCAGCTTGCTCCGTCCGATCGAACGTCGCCCAGCAGCCGGTAGGCGCGGAGCGCTGCGCCATCGCCCGCTTCGATCGCCAGCGTCGCGACGCCGCCCACATCGACCAGCCACAGGCTTTGCAGCGGTCCGCACGCGATCGCCGGCAACTCCACCCAGGTCGGCGATGCATCGAGCCGCAGCGCGGTCCGCACGGCCTGCTCGCCCGGCGCGACCCACGCGCACACCAGCGCCGGACCGAGCACGAGCAGCCGCGGCCGAAGGCGATCCTCCACGGGCAACTGCATGCTGGCCGGACAACTGGCCGCGATTCGCCAATCGCGCTGGTCGTATTCGACCAGCGTCAACTGCGACGCCTGCCACCGACCGGCCAGAATCGCCGCGGTCGCGGCTTCGGAGCGCCCGGCCAGGGCGGCGGCGGCGTGGCTGGTCATGATCGCGAACGCGCGGCGATCGTCGCCGTCGAGCGCCACCGGGATCTCGCGGAGCGGCAGGGACGCCTCGGGCGCGCCATCCAGGCGATCCGGCACAAATCGATAGATGCCTCCGTCGGAGAAGACGACCAGCACGCCGTCGACAAAGCGCGCGATTCTCTCGATCGGGCGATTCAGGTTTCGCGGATCGCCGGGCAGACCGCCGAGACGCGCCCGCAGCAGCAGCGATGAGTTCTCGCGCGAAACCCCCATCCAGAGGTCGCGTTCGTCCGCCGCGATCTCGACGCGCGCGGCGTCGACGTCCGGTTCGTCGTCCTCCGCGGCGACCTGCGCGGGGCAGGAAGCCGCGAGCGCGACGGCCAGCATCGCGGCGGCGGTGAGTTCAATCAGGGATGTTCTGCGCACCACCGAAAGCCTATCGGAACGCGCCGTCGGGGTCGATGGAGTCGATCGCTTCGAGCGCGGGCTCGTCCAGCGCGTCGACGTCGCCCGTCCACCCGTCCGGGAAGCGGCAGAACTCGACGTCCGACGTGCGATAGCGCACGTCCGCCAGATCGAGCCGCATTTCGGCGTTGTCGGTCGGCCAGGAGAGGACGAAGTTCCGCGCGGCGTATGCGGGCGGCGCGTCGCCGCCGCGGATCGGCTGGAAGCCGGAGAGCGTCGCGCGGAGCGTGATCGCGCCGTCGCGGCGTCGATCGACGATCTCAATCGGCAGGTTGGGCGGCGACGGATCGAGCCGCACTTCGCGCGCGACGTACGGCCAGCCCTGCGCGTCTGTTCTCTGGAACAGGAGCACGCGCTCGACGCCCTGCGCGATCAGGATCGGCGCGAGACCGTCGTGAATCGTCTGAGGGAGCGGCGTGAGGGCCAGCGCGTCCAGCAGGTTCTGGGGCGGAACCGCCGGCGTCCTCGCACGGCCGGCGCGCAGCGCCTCCCACGTGCCCCACCACAGCTTGCGCTGATCGGGCAAGTCGATCCACATCCAGAACCGCTCGTCGCTCGAGCCGATGTGGGCGATGCTGCCGGCGACGCTCTTGACGTCGAAATAGAGGCAGCGCGGCGCCTCGAAGATGACCGTCGCCTGCTGACCGACGATCCTCCGATCGCGTCCCGACGCGTCGCGGAAACGGAACGAGACCAGCGCCGGCGAGCCGACCACCGGACCGCGAATGCGCGCGGCGTTGTCGGTGATTCGGTCCATCGCTTCGCGTGCCGCCCGCGCCGGCAAGACGTCGAAATGAGACGGCGGGCAACCGACCGCCCCGATCAGAGCCAGGCACGCCAGCGCGCTCGCCGCGCCGAACCGGCGCTGCCGGCGAGTCAACCGAATCCCGCGCTCCCGGCGTCCGTCAGGCATTGGTCACCTCCGGAGACGCGCCGGGCTGCGGCGCGTCGGCTAGAACGTCCGCGCCGCTGACCAGTTGCTCCAGTTGCACGCTGAGTCGATCGAGATCGTCGGTATCCAGGTCGGGGCGCACGATCTCGAAGCGCTGATCCGAGTCGGGCTCCTCGAACAACCACACTTCGCCGGTCGCCGTCTCGTGGCTGCTCGCCAGGCGGAGTTTCTTCTTACGCCACAGCAGCAGCGCCAGCACGAAGCGCAGCCGCGCTCGATCGGCGCCGGCGTCGCCATCCAGCGAACGCAGCAGCCGGACCAGGCCCGGCAGGTCCAGGCGCGGGCGCTCCGCGGGCGCCGCGCGACGCGCTGTCCACGAGCCGACCACGACCTCGCCGCCCCGCGGCGCGCAGGTCAGACAATACTCACGCCGTTCGAACCCGGCGTCGGTCTGAAAAAGAATCGTGCGGAACAGTTCGCCGACGCCAAATTCGCGTCCGTCAGTCGCGCATCGCCGCGCCGGCGGAGGAACCTCCCACTCAGTCGTCACGCAACAGCGCTCCTTCCCGACAGCAGCGCCGCTCGCGCGAGACGACGTCGCCGCGCGGCGGGATGGGTTCGCGCGCAGGTCTGCTCTGCGCGAACCCGATCGGAATCATAGTGTAGTGCCTCAGACTTTCTTGCTCCTGGGTGGTACGGGCCTCCGGCCCGTTCCAGCGACGGGCGGGACGCCCGTACCACCCTGAAAAAGCGTAGGTTTCATGGAGTCACGACTATAGCGCGCTTGCGCCCTGCGCTTCGGCTCAGCTGCGGGGCAACCGCCCGGACTCCAGCGCGTCGCACAGACGCTCGTGCGCCGCGTTCAGGGTCACAAAGCGCAACGCGTGCTCGCGCCGCGTCGCGCCGTCCGGCGCCAGGTCCGGATGCCATCGCTTCGACGCGGCGTGCCACGCGCGCCGCACGTCTTCGGCCGTCGCGCCGGCGTGCAGCCCCAGCAGCGCCAGCGCCTCGTCGTCTTCCAGGCGAGCCGCATGCTCGCGGACGCGACCTGCGACTGCCTTGTATTGCGCCGCGCTCGCCCGCCGCAGCCATTCCCAGTCCCAGACGTCCGGCAGGATGGCGCCGACGCTGGCGCCGAGCACCGTGCCGGCCCGCGCGAACGGCCGCCCGCGAAGTCCGAAGAGCCGGTCGAGCAGCGTGCCGCCCAGTCCGGCAATCGTCCCGCCCACCCGCGCGCCCGTCGCACGTCCGCGGCGACGCCGGCCGGCCAGCTTCGGGGCCACCTCGGCGCGCCACACGCGCCGCAAGAAGCGCTCGAACGCGTCGGCCGTGTCCCGCGTATCTTGATTCGCCACCACGGCATCCTGCCGCACGAGACGGATGCGCGCCGCCGAAGTACCATTCGCGCGGCTGCTCCAATGACCGAAATCGTATGCGCGTCACGCGGAAGCGGCCAGCTTCCCGCATCGCAATGCAACAGGATCGTGCATGCCGTTCAGACTCGCCGTCCTGCTGGTCGCCACCGCCGCCGTCGCGCTGCTCCTGACGCCGGCGCTCCGAATTCGAATCGGGCTGCCGCTCGCGCTCGGCGGGTTGCTCGCCGCCCTGTTCGGCGTGGCACACCTGCTGACGCAGCTTCACACCGCATCTGCGGCGTCCGCGGTTCCGGGCGCGCTGGGGTTCGCAACGCTGGGCGTCGCGCTGACCGCCGCAGCCCGGACCATTCGCCCGGCGTCGGGCGGCGCTGCGAGCCGACCCGAATCGTTCGAAACCGCGCGGGTGTGCCTGCTGGCGAGTGGTGCGGTCGCCGCGGCGCTGTCCGCCGGCACGTTTCTCGTCGAATCTCGGTCCGGCGGCAACCTGGCCGAGTGGACGTCGGGCGGGCTGCTGCTTCTGTGCGCGTGCGCCGTTCTCCTGCTGCGCGGCGTCGCGCCGATCGAAGTGCGCTTCGTCACGATCGTGGGCACATTTGCGGCGCTCGTCGCGGTGCGGGCGGTCGAACCGGATCGTTTGGGTTGGCCGAGCAGCGTGGGTTTGCTCGCGCTCTCGGCTGGGGTTGCAGCGAGCGCAATGACCCTGCTGGCATGGCGGCACTGGAGCTATCGCCGGTGGGCGTGGCTGGCGGACCCGCGCAGTCTGCTCGATCCGCCGCCGCGACCGGCGTGGGTCGCGGTCGGAGTCAGTCTGCCGCTCGTTATTGCAGCGCTGTCCGGCGTTCTGGCGGCGGCGCACCCGACCACGCCGATCCTGCTGGCCGTCGGATGTGTGACAGCGTTCAGCGCACTTGCCCGATATAGCCATCCGGGGTTCGGCGCGCTGGGGGCTGTGCTGGGCGCGCAAGCGGTTGCGCTTGCACCGGTCGCCTGGATTCAGAGCAGCGACGCTGCGACGGCCGGCGGACTGGGCCTGGCGAGCCTGTGGCTGCTCTGGCTGGCTCGGTTCTGGGACCAACAACTGCTCGAAGGACAACCGTGGACGACATCCGCCGGACTGATTCCGACTGCGCGGGCGACCGGAATTGCGCTGAGCGTTTGTGCGCTCATCGCTGCGATTCCAGGCGTCTGCGCCGCCGGAGAATCGTCCTCGCCGACGGCGGCAGTGCTGGCCGGTCTCGTGCTGCTGGGAGCGTCGCTGCACTGGTCTCGCGACGCCGGCGACCATGGCACGAATCCGGCGACGTTCGCGTCCGCAGTCTTTGCGCTCGCCGCGGCGTCGGTTCTCGCGCCGACGGTCGCGCCGCCGGGCACGATCTCCGTGCCGATCGCGGCTGCCGGCGGGTCGCTCCTGTGGGGTCTGGTGCTGACGCGACGCCGCGCGATCGCGCGAATCCTGGTCGCACAGGCGTTCCGTGGCGCGCTGGCGGCGGCAGCGGCGATGCTGGCGTCGCTCTGGCTCGATTTGCCGGCCGGTTTCGCCGCTTGCCTCGCGATGACCGTGCTGGGGGTGTGGCTGGCGCGGTGTGGCGAATCCCCTCGCGTGGTCGGCTACTCTGCAAACGCAATTTGACAGTCCGCCAGCGGGCACGAAACTAGGGCGGTGCGATGACTGGCAATTCGCGCGCCGCGACGCTGGAACGCGCACCAGACAGCGGCGCCGCATCGCGTGCAGCCGGAGCGACTTTGGCTTTCGGTCCCTTTTCAGACCGGCCCGCGAATCACCGCGTCGTGGCGATCCCGGAACGACTCAGCGCGGACGCGCGCTCGAAGTTCGTGGCTCGTGTTGCGGCCGCCGTGCGGCAGCAGGCCGGACTCGCGGCTCGCAACGACTGCGTTCTGCGCGTGGCGGGCGACGCACGGGAGCGCGACGGCCGCATCCTGATTCCGCACGAACCGGCGAGTCCGCTGCTGGCTTCTCGGGTGGTTTCGGCCGACTCGCTTCCGGACGTTCAGACGCTGATCTGGATCGCGATTCGGACGCTCTCGGCGCTGAAGCTGGCGGCGGCGGAAGGCGCTCCGCACGGCGGCATCGTGCTCGAGTCGCTCTACTGCGACGAGTCCGGGCGCGTGAAGCTGGGCGATTTCGGGATTGCGCCGGCGTTCGAGACGGTCTGCGGACTGGACAGCCGGCGTCAGATTCACTGCGCGTCCGACGTCCGCGACGATCGCGACGGACCTTGCACCGGCGTGTGGGCGCTGCTCGGGGAGGACGCTTCGCGCGATTCCGGCTGGATCGCACCCTACTTCGGGCACGAGTTGCTGGAAGGCAAACTGCGGCTGAATCCGAAGTCGGACCAGTTCGCACTGGGCGCCGCGCTGTTTCTGCTCGGCACGGGGACGCACCCGTACGGCGTCGAGCTGTCCGATCCGACGATGACGCTCTATTACCACCTCGAGCCGTTCGCCGCGCAGGATGAACGCAAGGAGTGGGGAGCCGTATTCGAACGCCACGCGAAGCAACTGGCGGGCGCGGCCGACCGCCCCATCCTGGCATGGGCGGAACTGGTGAGTACGCTGCTGGCCAGCGACCCTGGCGCGCGGTTCGCCAATCCGGGCGACGCCGAGAAGCTCATCGAGGAGTTCGTGCCGTCATTCTGGCACGAGGCGTCCGCGACGCTCGAGCAGGCCAACGAGCGGCTCGCCGAGGGCGACGCCGAAGGCTTCCTGTCGCGCGTCGGTCCGCTTCGCGAGGATGCCCGCCTGCCGTCGCTGTGGCGCGAGCGGCTCGCGCCGCGCTACGAGCACGTCGCATCTGAACGAAAAATCATCGGCCGGCGAAAGCAGCTCGAACGGCAGATCGAGGAAGGGCACACGCTGCTCGAACAGCTCGAGTTCAACCGCGCACGGCAAGTCGCCGAACAGGCTCGCTCCGCGCCCGAAGCGGACGACTCCATCCGCGCCGCGGCGGAACAACTGCTGACGCAGTGCGAGGAGCAGGAACTGCTCATTCGCACCGGCGCAGACGCGATCGCGCGCAGCTATCTGAGCGCGGCGCGCGAATCGATGGAGCGGGACGAACTGGACGACGCGCGCCGCATCGTCGACGCACTGCTCGCGGACGCCAACACGCCCGAGTCGTTCGCGCAGGAGGCGCGGGCGCTGCTGGCCGAGATCGAGCTGACCGGACGACGCGTCGAAACCCAGATCAACGAGCTGAGCGCGGCGACCGACGACGTGCGATTCGGGCGCTACGCGGCGGCCCAGCAGAGGCTCGAATCGCTGCTTTCCGAGCCAAACGTCCCGGAGGCGGCCCGGACGCAGGCCGCTCTGATGATCGAGGAGGTTCGTCAGCGCCAGGCCGAGCGGGCCGAAGTCAGTCGGTTGCTCGAAGAAGCCCGGGCGGCGTGGGAGCGCGCAGACCTCGAGACGCTTCGCGCTCGCCTGGCGCGCGTGCCGGTCGACTTCGAAGAGCTGTCGATCGCCGAGGCGCGCAACGACCTGTTCGAGCGGGCCGCGCGGCTGGAAAGCGCGCAGCGCGCACAGGCCGTGGCCCAGAAAGCGCTGCAATCCGGCGACCTGCACGAGGCGGTTCAGGTCGCCGAACGGGCGCTGTCGGTGGACGACCTGCCGGAGACCGCCCGAGACGAGTTGCGGCAGATCGAGCGCCGCGCGCGCGTCGCGCTCGAAGAGGCGCGCCAGGCCGGCATCACCGCCGCGATTTCCGCGCTGGCGCAGGCGCAACACGCACTCGAATCCGACGACGTGTCCGCCTGTCGCGGCATTCTGGAGCAGCGGGTTCTCAGCGAGATCGCTCTGCCCGACGACGCGCGAAGGCGCGGTGAGCTGCTGCTGGAGCAATGCCGGCGCATCGATGCGCTTCGGGTGGCGCTGGACCGTGTGCGGGAGCTGCTGCACGCCGACAAGCTGGACGCCGCGTCGCGCGAACTGGACGCACTGGACACGCAGGACGCTTCGCCGGCGGCGCTCAGCGCGGAGAAGGCTCTTCGCGACGAGCTGACCGCCCGCGTGGCCGAACGCGCGCGCCGACGTCTGGAAGCGGCCGGCGCTCGCATCACCGAGGCCGAAGCCGACCTGGCGTCCGGCAGGCTTGACTCGGCCGATGCAGCGCTGGCCGAAACGCGCTCGCTGAAGGACCTGCCGGACGAGCTGCGGAAACGCACGTCGCGCGCCACGGAAGTGCTGGCCCGGCTCCGCGAATTCGCCGCGGCGCTCGATCGCGCCGACGATCTGCTCGCTTCGGGCGTCGTCGAGCGAAAGCGTCTCGACGCGGCTCTCAAGGGCATTCCGGAGGATTGTCCGGCGTGGGTTTCCGCCCGCATCGACAAGATTCACAAGAGTGCGCAAGACGCGTCGGAACGCCGACGCCGCGAGTCGCTCGCCGCGGCCGCCAAGCTCCTGGACGCGGCCGAGCAGGCGGTCGAGGAAGGCCGCGCGGAGGACGCCCAGTCTGCGCTGCGCAAGCTCGCGGACGCGGAGCTGGACGCGCGCGGCGTCGAGCGGCGCGAGGCGACCGGCCGGCAGCTCCAGCGACTCGAGAAGCACGCGCCGGCGGTGCGGGCGCTGTCCGGCGCGCTCGAGAAAGGCGACATTGCCGCCGCACTGCGCGATTCGGCTGCGCTGCTCAAGGGCGACGAACTGCCCGCGGCGCTGCGCCGCGAAGCAGAGCGCGTCCGCGGCGAAGCCGCCTCGCGCGTCGAGGCGCGGCGGAAGGAAGTCGCGGCGCTGCTCGAAGCGCTCGACCGGGACCTGTCGGCGCGGGGACGCAAGTCGAAGGACTTCGCGGCGCGCTGCGCCGCGCTCACCGCCGACGCGCTCGCGACCAAAGAGCAGCGCGCCTCGGCCGACGCGCTCGCGAAACGCTTTGAAGCGCTGCCGGTTCCGAAGCCGTCGAAGATGCCGATTTTCGTGGCCGGCGGCGTCGGGGTCGTCGCGATCATCGTGGTCGTCGCCATGTTAATTCCAAGCGGCGGATCAGGCAGTGGATCAGGCGGCGGATCGACCGTTACAAACCCCAACGGCAGCGGCGGCGGCAATGCGGGCATCGTGACGCCGCAGCCGGAGCCGAAGCCAGAGCCTGAGCCGGAGCCGCAGCCGCCGGCGAAATCGCTGGCGGAGAAGCTCAGCGACGCGCAGACCGCGATCACAGCGAGCGCGGAGGCTGCTCGTCAGGCGGCGGACTCGCCCCAGCGGCCGGCGCCGCGATACAGCATCCGCATCGAGCCGCGGGACCGCCTTCCAGCGAAAGTTTTCGCGCGACCGCCGAGCGGCGCGGAGATCGAGATCGGGACGATTCAGGACGAAGCCGCAATCGCTTCGCCGGCGCTGCGGACCGGCTGGGAAGCGATGCTCTATCCGCCGCCGGCCGAGGAGCCGCCCGAGCCGGAGCCGGACCCGCAACCGAGCGACCCCGACACGAAGCCCGACGACACGCCGCCGCAGCCCGAACCAGAACCGGAGCCGGAACCGCCCGCGATCCCGACGCTGGAAGAAGCAGTCGGAGCCTTCTTGAGCACGCTGACGCCCAAGCTCCAGGCCGGCGTGACCGACGCGCGCGTCGAGCAGGGGTTGGACGGCGAGCTCGAGCTGACGGCCGACGCGGGCGGAGCGGCGATGCTGCCGTTCACCGCGATCTCATTCGACGCAGGCACCGGGCAGCTTCGGGCGGATGCCGACGCGGCCGCACGCTTCCTGAACGCGCAGGCCGAAGCGCTGATCGCGTTGGCTCGGCCGGATGGCCTGTCGTTGCGGGTCAGCGCGGCGTACGACGGGAAGCTCGCGCTGAACGCGGGCGCCCAACTCGCCGAAGTCGCGTCGGACGGGGTCGTGCAAATCCGAGGCACGGCGCGGCTCAGCGCCGATCCGCGCGCCGAAGCATTCTTCGCGCTGACGGGCGCGATCCAGCGCGGGGTCGTCACTGCCGATGAAGACACTCAACGCCAGTTCGAGACCTACCTGGCAGGTCTTCAGGCAGCGCAAGCCGCGGCGGCGCAGCGGGACTTCGCGGCCGCCCTGTCGCTGCCCGCACCGTTCGAGCTGCGCTGTCCGAGCGACTTCGCGGGCGGCGATCGGCTGGTGTGCAGCGCCGCGGCCGGCGACGCGACGCTCAGCGAAGTCGCGTTCTCGTGGAACGCGGACACGCTTCAATATCTCGCGCCGACCGCGGAAGAGGTTCTGCAATCCGTGCAAAGCGCCGTTCGCGAGCTCGCGACGCGCGAATCGTCGCTTACGGCGTTGCGCGATTCGTGGGCCGCGGCGCGCGGCGCGATCAGCGTGCCGGATTCCGCGCCGGGGATCGAATTCTGGAACAGCGTGGCCGTTCGCGGAATCGCGCTACGCGATCCGGACGATGCGGCGCCCGGCCGCGTGAACATCACCGCGACGCTGGGTCCGCCGGACGATAGCGCCGCGACGATCCAGCTCGAGGCGACGATCGACTTCGCCGCCGGCGGATTCACCTGGAACCGCGACAGCCTGGCCGCAGCCGCGACGCGCGACGCGGTCGTCTCGAAGCTCGCCGCGTTCGCGCCGGCGGAGCCGGAGCCGAAGCCCGAGCCGAAGCCGGAACCGGAGCCGGCGCCGGCCGGCCCGGACGAGCTCCTGAACCAGCTCGCTGCCAAGGGCGCGATCTCTGCGGATGAAATGGTCTCGGCGCTGCGGACCATCGCGACGGCGAAGGCCGACAAGTATCAGATTCCTCGTTTGCGCCCGTCCCAGAATCTGGATCAGGGCGGCGCGGCGGCGCTCGCGGCGTTGACAACTTCGCTTCAGAACCTGGCGGCGGCCGGCGACCGCAATCGCAATCCGTTCCCGACCGTATTCGTCGAGTATTACGTCGGCGAACAGCACGTGTACGCCCTGTCGTGGCGCGCGCCCGGCGCGGTGGAAGGGCTCGCGGTCCGCCAGGTGATGCCGCGCTCGCGGCTGGACAGCGGGTTTGCGAGCGCGTCCGCCGCGCGGCAGACCGTGCGGGACGCGGCGCTGGGCGAAGCGCTGCTGGGAACGTGCCTGGGCGGCGCGTTGCAGGGTTCCGGGGGCGGATCGGGTTCGTTCGGCGTCCTCGTCGCGCCGGATGAGCGTCTGTGGCTGACGCGCTGGGACCAAGTCGCATTCTCCTCGCGCTCGATGAATGGCGTGGACCTCCGGGAGGCGCTGGTGCCGCAAGGAATCACCTCGCTGCGCGACATTCTTCGGGATACTCCTGCTCCGGGCGGGAAGCGCAACGCGCGCGTCGGGTTGTGGTGCGTGCCGAGCCTGGGCGCCACAGTGCCGGCTCGCAACTGGACGATCGAGCTGGGCCCGATCGGCGACGGCGGCGCTCAGCTCAGACTCCTGCCGAACTCGAGCGCCGGAGGCCTGTCTCACTGTGTTCTTTCGACCACGCGATCGGACACCCACGTCGGCGATTACAACCAGGCCGCCGGCAAGTGGCCCGCCGGCGCTCTAGGCTTCGAGTTCTGGAACCGCGGGTGGAAGGGCGATACGTTCGATGGCGCCGACTCGTCGATCGTCACGTTCTCGCTCGTGCCGACGGCGCGCTGAGCGCGCGGCGCTTACGTCCCTCAAACGGCACGCGGAGCAGACCCCATGAGCGCACGCAAGAGCCAACCCTCCGCCGGGCGAGCGAGCGCCGCGCGCCGTCGCGCGGCGCGCGGTCGCGCCCCGGACGCCGCGGTCGAGCGCCAGGCGGCCGGGCACAGCAAGATCCGCAAGGACCATTCGATCGAGATCGCGCAGGACTATGTCGAGCTCATCGCGCAGCTCATCCGCGATCACGGCGAAGCGCGCACGGTCGATCTCGCCCAGCGGCTCGGCGTCTCGCACGTCACCGTCACCAAGACCATCGCGCGGCTTCAGCGCGAGGGACTGGTGCGCTCTGCGCCCTATCGCTCCATCTTTCTCACCGACGACGGCCGCACCATGGCCGAGCAGGCCCAGGTTCGGCATACGCTCGTGGTTCAGTTCCTTCGGAAACTCGGCGTCAATGCGCCGGACGCCGAGGCCGACGCCGAAGGCATCGAGCATCACGTCAGCGACGCCACCATGGCGGCGATTCAGCGATTCGTACTGGGCGGATGAGCCGCGTTGCCCACCGCGGGAGCGCACCTATAATGCCGCTCGTTGATCGCTTTCGACTCGCGCGGCGCACTCTCGAACGAGGCTGACCATGACCACCGAACCGGCCGACCTGGGTCGCATCCACTGGAGCACGGCGCTGCCGTTTACACGCTTGTTCGGAACGTTCGGGCAAGCCGCTTCCTTGTGGCCGCTGCTGCTCGGCACGGCCGCCGTCCTCTCCATCTACGTCGCGGGGCGCGTGCTGGACGCACTGTGGCTGTCGGCCGGCGGCGGCGTGCGCGTCACGGTGCTGAGCGACGGCGAAGGCCCGACCGGACGCTGGACGGAACTGGATCAGTTTGCGGCATCGAACTCCGCCGACTACGAATCGTGGCTTCGCGAGGTCGCTCGCGCCCAGAAGGCAGACCTCGAACGCGTCTCGGCGTGGCAGCCGGAGCAGCGAAAGACCGAAGTCAACGACCTGCTCCAATTCGTGTCCCGGCGGCTCGATGACGCCCTGCGCGCCGTGCGCGACAACGCGGAGCTTCCGGCTTCGGAGCGCCGCGATCGGCGCCGCTCCCTGGAGCGCGCCGCGGACGCGGTTCGAATGGTCGCATCCGGGCGGCTCCCCCGCGAGGACGCCGGTCGAGCGTTGGCGACGCTGTACGCCGCGCCCACGCCTCCCGGCGCGGACGCGCTGCGTGACGATCGCGCGCGGTTCGAGGGCCTGGTGGACTCCCTCACCGACCTGGCGCGCGTCAGCGCGGAGCGTCCGTACGGTCCGTTCGCGGCACTGCTGCGCTACCAGATGGGTTGTTTCGCGTCGGCCGTGCAAGGCGTGTGCAGCGGGCGGTTCGGCTTCGGCGACGCGAGCCGCGACCCGGCGCTACTGGGCAGCGTCGTCTCGGCGGCCCGCGGCGTGGTGTGGTTCGGCTCGGAGCGCCCGTTGCTGGCGGTCTTGCTAGGGGTCGTGCTGCTGTGCGCATCGGCCTACTTCGGCGGGGCGATCGCGCGCATCGCCGCGGTGAATTCGGCGCGCAACGAATCGCCGCCGCTCGGGTCGGTGCTGTCGTATGCATGCGAGAAGTTCGGCGCGAACGTCGCCGCCCCGCTGCTGCCACTGGGCATCTTCGTCGGCAGCGCCCTGGCGATGTCGATCGCCAGCGTGCTCGGCGCCGTGCCCGGGCTGGACGTGCTGGTCGGCCTGTTCTACGGCCTGGCGCTTCTGGGCGGCGTCGCGATGGTCTTCACGTTCGTCGGGCTGGCGTTCGGGTTTCCGCTCATGCAGCCGACCATCGCGGTCGAGGGGTCGGACGCGTTCGACGCGGTGCAGCGAGCGCTCGGCTACGTGTACCAGCGGGCGTGGAGCGTCGGGTTCTACGCCGTCCTGCTCCTGGCGTACGGCGGAGTTTGCTTTGTCGCGGTGCGGCTGCTGTCGATGCTGCTTCTCAAGCTGACGCACACGTTCACGAACTGGGGCATGAGCCTGTTCGGCTGGCTGGACAGCGCCCGGACCAGCACGTTCGGGCGGCTCGAAGCGGCCTGGTCGATGCCGGCGTGGCAGGATCTGCCGCTGCTGCCGCAGGTGGACGGACCGGCGTTCTGGGGCACGTTTGGCGCGGCGCCCACCGGACTGACGGAAACGGCGATGATGTGGCTGGTCGCGGCGTGGGTGTTTCTGGTCGTCGGGCTGGTGGGCGGGTTTGTGGTCAGCTTCTTCTATTGCGGTGCGACGCAGATGTACCTCTTGCTGCGGCGCGAGGTGGACGCGGTGGATTATGACGAAATTTACTGGGAAGACTCGGACGACCCGGAGTCGGAGCTGACCGGTCCCGACGCCGCCGAGTCGGGTTCGGTTCCCGCGGAAAAGCCCGCTTCGACGTGATTCCGCGTTGACGCGGGCCGGCGTCGAGGAATAATCGAATAAGACATCGCCCGGAACGCTCCCATCCGCGGCGCCTCACCTGGAGACCCGTCCATGTCCAGCTCGCAGCGCGTCGCGCAGTCCGCAGCGGTCCTGGTGTGTGCCCTGGCGATCGGGAACGTCTGCCGGGCGCAGACCCCGCCGCCGGACAGCGCCCCGTCCACGGGTACACCCATCCTGGCGAAGGTCATCGAGGTGCACGGCGACGTGAAGCACGCGCCGATCGACTCCTCCGAGTGGTCGCCCTGCAAGCTCGACGACCAGTATCCGCCGCAGACCAAGCTGCTCACCGGCATCCGCTCGTCGATCAAGCTCCAGATCGGCGACGAAGAGCCCTACACCGTAATGGTCGTCGAATCGGTCGGCCTGTCCGTCATCAGCGAGGCCAGCCGGGATCAGGACACCAAGCGCGTCCGTATCGGCGTCGCGCACGGCCGGGTGAAGGCGGGCGTGGCCGAGGGCGGTCTGAAGAGCGATTTCACGGTGGACAGCCCGGTGGCGACGCTCTCCAAGCGCGGCACCTGGGGGTTCTCGCTCTTCTATGAACGCGCCACGGATGCGTTCGAGATCGCGCTGGCCGACCGCGGCTTGGTCGAGGCGCTGAACCGCCTGACGAACAAGAGCCGCAGCATCAGCCCCGGCGAGTACATCACCGAAGCCATGCGGGCGTGGATGGACGAGGTGCAGTTCCAGAATGTCGCGATTCCCGACATCCTCGGCCAGGGCGAGCTGGACGTCGCCTACAATCGCTTGGATCAGGACGGTCTCGGCGTCACGAACCCCGGCAGTGGCCGCACGGTCCTCATCAATCTCTCCAACGCATCGTTTCGGAATCAGTTTTCGAACCTGGTCCGCCAGAACCTGACGCCGACGCCGTCCGTCATCGTGCCGCCGCCCGGCGACATCACGGCTCTGGTCCGCCCGGAGGGCTTCTTCGGCACCGGCCGGGGCGATCAGCTCATTCCGATTCTGATCGATGCACAGAGTCCGCTCGCCCAGCGCGGCGCAGCGAAGCCCGGGCGCTACCTGTTTCGTCGCTCGGCGCTGGAAGGCTGGCTTCAGCGCCAGAACAATCCCTGATGTCGTGCCTCAGAAATACTGCGACATTCAGACCCGCGACCGTGAGGGAGCGGAGGCTGCGCGCGACGCTGCCATGTCCGATTTCCCGCTCCCTGGCGATCGCGGCTCGGATCCGAATAGGCAGCGTCTTCAATGAGGCACCACACTAGACCGTCACTTCCGGGTCGGGATCGCACATGCCGCTCGCCTTCACCAAGATGCACGGTCTGGGTAACGACTACGTCTTTGTCGGACTGTTTGACCAGCCCGCGCCCGCGTCGGCCGAAGCGCTCGCGCGGAAAGTAAGCGACCGCCATCGCGGGATCGGCAGCGACGGGCTGATTCTGGTCGGCCGGCCCGAAGCGCCCGGTGCGCACGTCCGCATGCAGATGTTCAACTCCGACGGCAGCCGCGCGCAGATGTGCGGCAACGGCATCCGCTGCGTGGCGAAGCTGGCTTACGAGCGCGGTTGGGCGCGGGAGAATCCGCTCCGCGTGCAGACGGATGCGGGCGTGCTCCGCTTGGAGCTCACGCTGGGCGCCGGCGGCAGCGTCGAGCAGGTTCGGGTGGACATGGGCGCGCCGGTGCTCGAACCCGCGAAGATCCCCGTGTCGCTGGCCGGGGAACGGGTCGTCAGCGTCGCCGTTCCTCTGCCGGAGCGCGTGCTGAACGTCACGTGCGTGTCGATGGGCAATCCGCACGCGGTCGTCTTCGTCGAAGACGTGATGCGATTTCCACTGCGCGAGATCGGCCCGTTGCTCGAGCGGCATCCGCTGTTTCCGCAGCGCGTCAACGCTCACTTTGTGCAGGTTCAGGCGCGCGATCGCGTGCGAATGGTGACCTGGGAGCGCGGGGCCGGCGCGACGCAGGCGTGCGGAACGGGCGCGTCGGCCGTGTGTGTCGCGGGCGTGCTGAACCGGCTCACCGACCGGAGGATTCGCGCCCAGTTGCCCGGGGGCTTCCTGGACCTGGAATGGTCCGAAGCCGACGATCACGTCTACAAGACCGGGCCGGCGACCACCGTCTTTGAGGGCGTCTGGCCGGATTGAATGCTGCCGGCGGAAGGCGCGCTCGGCGCGCGCAGCGCACCCGTTGCGTTCGGCGACGCGCCCAGGCCTTCCGTTGAACCGGCGCGATGCCCGCGCAGTCCGAACGGTGTATGAGCCCCTACTCCACCGGGTCGAATCGAATCACCTGCGTGCAGGTCGAGACGTTGCCGCTGGAGTCCACCGCCGTCCACGTGCGCTCGACGATGATCGGACAACCTTCGCCGATCAGCCGCTGCTCAACCGACAACGTGGGCGGATTCGGGTCGCACAGGTCGTAGGCCTCCGGCGCCGTCAGCGGGACCGCCGTGAGCGGGTCAAATCCGAACGGACCGGGCTCGAGCTGCGGACGCTTCCCGGGCAGGCACGGGCGTTGAATATCCTCGCCGCAAATCAGAACGGGCGGCGTGAGATCGGCCACCGTGATGCGCTGCTCGCAGCTTGATACATTTCCGCACGCGTCCACGGCCGTCCAAACACGGACGATCGTCGCGCTTCGGTCATCGGCGAGGTCCTCGTAGGAGACGAGCGGCGACGTGTCGCAGACGTCCGTGGCGGTCGCGATTCCGGTGTGCTCGGGCTCGGTCGAATCGAAGCAGTCCACTGTGACGTCGGCCGGGCAATCGAGCGCCGGCGGCGTCTCGTCCTGCAACTGGACGGTCTGCGTGCACGTGCTCGAGTTGCCGCAGGCGTCGGTGGCCGTCCAGACGCGCGTCACGGCGCCCAGGCAGCCGTCGCCTTCGATGTCCTCGAATGAAAGCTGCACGTCGAGATCGCAGTTGTCGAACACGACCGGCGCTATGCCGGGCTGCGCTGCGTCGGTGCACGACGCGACCACGTCAGCCTCGCACTCCAGCGTCGGCGGCGTGGTGTCTTCGATCGTGATCGTCTGAACACAGGTGTTGGTCAGGCCGCAGACGTCGGTCGCGGTCCACGTCCGGCGGATCACCCGCGGGCACTCGCCGGATTCCTCGTCGGCGAAGGTCAGCTCCACGGCGCCCTCGCAGGCCGGGACGGCCTCGGCGGCGCGCGTGACGGACGGATCGCGCGCGCTGGTGCAGTCGATGGTTACGTCGGCCGGACAGAGCAGCACGGGCGGGCTGGGATCGGCCAGGACGACGACCACCGTGTCGCCTTCCTGAAAGCCGTCGCCGATCGCGAAAGTCTGCTGGGGAATCTGTACCGAAGCGCACACGCCGCGGTAGGCGGCGCTGACGTCCAGTTCGTCGCCGGCATCCGGGCCGATCACCACCGCGCTGGCGTTCGCCGGCACGAACCGAGCCGCCTCATGCACTCCGGCGCCGAGAATCTGCATCGCGACGAGGGCGTCGGCGTCGCAATCCGAAGGATTTACGATCTGGACGCGGACGCGGGCCGCCGCGACGTTCGGGACGTTCTGCTCGGACGAGACGTCCGATACCGTGGGTCCGTCGGCCGCATCGGGAGTATTCGGACATCCGGCAACCAGTCCGGTAAATGTGACGAGCGCTACGGTGATGGTCCGTTTCATGAGGCCTCCCCAAGGGCGGTAGCTCGCGTCCCGGCATCGCCGGGCGCGAGCGGCACGAAACTGGCGTTCTGTATACATCGTAGGACAGGCGCAAGCCAGTCCGCCAGTGTGGGTTGCTGACGAGTCGCGGCAGAACGAGCACTCGCGATGATCGGACCGTCGTCGTCAACCGTCCCGCCGCCGATTTCCCGCGCGGAGACGGGCTGAGACGGCGGGGCGCTGCGGAAATTCACGCAGCAACCGGTGGTTTCTCCGCAACCGTCACGGAATCTTCGCCGAGGTCGGCGTCTGCGACGAGATCGTTAAGACGTTTATTTACAGATGATTACGATCTCGCTCTCGCACTTCGCGGCACGTGGCACGCCGCGTGCTATCTAGTTCATCAGTGACGTGCGGCCGATCGTGTGCGTGATCGAGCCGAATCCAGCGCCGAAGGGAGATCAGGTCATGCCAGAAAAGAAGTACAGCATCGAAATCGATCGGGACACCTGCATCGGCGACCAGCTTTGTACGAATGAGGCGCCGAACACGTTCGAGATGGACGGCGACGGCATCGCGGTCGTGAAAGACGCGGCCGGCGACGAGCCGGAAATCATTCTGAGCGCCGCCAAGTGTTGCCCGGTGGACTGTATTCACGTCACCGAATGTGGGACGGGCGCAAAGGTCTGGCCGGAGGAGTAATCGCCAGCGACGCATCCCGGAGGCGAGCCCAACGCGTAGCGACCAGCTCCTCGTCCTCCTCCTCCGATGGTCGAACCGGGGCGCGTCCATGACGAATGTCACCGGCCGTACCGATGGGTCGGCGTCTCGGGGGGGACGCCGGCCCGCGCCTTTTCCAGCCCGTCCGCCGAACTTCGGCCGCGCAAATCGCGGCGCGACCGAAGCGCCGCGCGCTCCACAAAGTCGCGCTTCCGTAGTGCCTCATTGAAGACGCTGCGAATCCGGAACCGAGCCGCGACT
>CAZKJT010000028.1:0-36250 GCA_964553225.1 uncultured Planctomycetales bacterium
CCCAATCACTCCGAAAATCCGCCCGTTGATGCAAAAGCCTCGTCAGGGAGCGGGGTCCGCGAATACCGCTCGCCGACGAGCGCAGCGCGGAAGTATTCCTCCAATCGATACCAGTACCGAACGGGCTGACAGGCGCGCACCGGCGCGGCTATAGTGACCGACTCGGGTCGGGGCTTCTGCGGCGGATCGGTCGTTCCGGCCGGATCCGAAACACGAGCGCGGCGGGAGGGTGCGGCGATGCACAGCGACAGCATTGAGTCACATCTGCGCGAGGATCGGCGATTCGCGCCGCCGGCTGAGATGTCGGCCGGCGCGCACGTGCAGTCGATGGACGACTACCAGGCGCTGATGGATCGCTCGCTGCGTGATCCAGAGGCGTTCTGGGCGGACGTGGCGAGCCGGTTTCATTGGTTCCGCCCCTGGGACCGCGTGCTGGACTGGAAGCTGCCGGACGCGCGCTGGTTCGTGGGAGGAAAGACGAACGTCAGCTACAACTGCCTCGACCGGCAGATCGAAGCCGGCCGGGGAGATCATCCAGCCATCCTCTTCGAGGGCGAGCCGGGCGACGTGCGGCGACTGACCTTCCGCGAGCTGCACGCCGAAGTCTGCCGGTTCGCCAACGTGCTCAAGTCGCTCGGCGTGCAGAAGGGCGATCGCGTCACGATCTACATGCCCATGACGCCGGAGCTCGCGATCGCGGTGCTCGCCTGCGCGCGGATCGGCGCGCCGCACTCGGTCATCTTCGGCGGGTTCAGCGTCCAGGCGATCGTCGATCGCGTCGACGACGCCGACTCGCACGTCGTCATCACCGCCGACGGCGGCTGGCGGCGAGGGCAGGTCGTCCCGCTGAAAGCCAACGTCGACGCCGCCTGCGAGCAGTCCGACCGCATTCAAGCCGTCGTGGTCTACCAGCGCTGCGGCAACGACGTGACGATGCGCGCCGGCCGCGACCATTGGTGGCACGAGCTCATGCGCGGCGCGTCCGCCGATTGCCCGGCCGAGCCGTGCGACAGCGAGGACATGCTGTTCCTGCTCTATACGTCCGGCTCGACCGGCAAGCCCAAGGGCATCCTGCACACCACCGGCGGATACATGACGTACACCGCGTACACCGCGCGGCTGGTGTTCGACCTCAAGCCCGACGACGTCTACTGGTGCACCGCCGACATCGGCTGGATCACCGGGCACAGCTACGTCATCTACGGAATCCTGAACAACGGCGTCACCACGCTCATGTACGAGGGCGCGCCGAATTTCCCGCAGTGGGACCGGTTCTGGTCGATCATCGCGCGGCACCGCGTCACCAAGTTCTACACCGCGCCCACCGCGATCCGCGCGTTCATGCGCGAAGGCCGCGCCCACCCCGATCGCCACGACCTCTCCAGCCTGAAGCTGCTCGGCACCGTCGGCGAACCGATCAATCCCGAGGCCTGGTTGTGGTACCGCGACGCCATCGGCCGCAACCGCTGCCCGATCGTGGATACGTGGTGGCAGACCGAAACCGGCGGCATCATGATCTCGCCGCTCCCGGGCGCCACCGTCACAAAGCCCGGCTCCGCCACCCGACCGCTGCCCGGCGTCGACGTGGCGGTGCTCGACCGCAACGGAAAGGAGCAGCCCCCCAACGCCGGCGGGTTCCTTTGCATCCGCCGTCCCTGGCCGAGCATGCTGCGCGGCATCTGGGGCGACCCCGAGCGCTACAAGCGCCAGTACTGGTCCGAAATCGACGGCGTCTACTTCGCCGGTGACAGCTCGCGACAGGACGAGGACGGCTATTTCTGGATCATGGGGCGCGTCGATGACGTGATCAAGGTGTCCGGGCATCGGCTCGGAACCATGGAGGTCGAGTCGGCGATCGTGGCGCATCCCGCCGTGGCCGAGGCGGCGGTGGTCGGCATCCCGCACGACATCAAGGGCAACGCAATCGCCGCGTTCGTTACCCTTGTGACCGGACGCGAGCCGTCGCGCGCGCTGCGCGACGAAATCCTCAAGCACGTCGCAAACCAGCTCGGCGCGGTGGCGCGCCCGGACCAGCTCCGGTTCACGCAGTCGCTCCCGAAGACGCGCAGCGGCAAAATCATGCGTCGACTGCTGCGCGAGATCGCGACCAGCGGCGAGGTGCGCGGCGACACGACCACGCTCGAGGACTTCTCGGTCGTGGCCAAGCTCGCCGAACAGAAGGAAGAGTGATGCGCGCCGGGGTCGCGACCAGTGGGCGAAAGCGCTGAGAACGCTATGACCGACGCCGGCGGCGCTCGGCCTGCGGCGCAAAGGGAAGGCGCGCACGGTCGCGCCCGCTCCGCCCGGACTCTCGGGTTCGATCTCGCGCTCTTCGCCCTCGTCGTCGTCGCCGCGTTGTCCCTGCGTCTGGCCTATGTGGAACAACTGCGTGCCAGCCCGTTCTTCGAGCGGCACGTCATGGATCCGCTCTATCACCACCAGTGGGCGCAGGCATTCGCCGCCGGCCGCGAAGCGGAGTTCATCGGCGGGGCCTACTTCCGCGCGCCGCTCTACCCCTGGCTGCTCGGTTCCGTCTACTGGCTGACCGGCGAATCGCCCGGTACGCCACGCCGCTTGCAGGCCGTAATCGGCTCGCTGAGCTGCGGGTTGCTCTTTCTCATCGGGCGGCGCGCGTTCGGACGCGCTGTCGGCGGAATCGCCGGGCTCGCGGCCGCGACCTATCCGATGCTGATGTACTTCGACTCCGAGCTGAAGACCGAAGGCTTGTCCATCTTCCTGAACCTGCTGCTGATGCTGCTGCTGATGCGCACGCAGGAGCGGCGCGGAGTCTGGCGCTGGGGCATTGCGGGAATCCTGCTGGGTCTCTCGGCCATCACCCGTCCGACGATTCTGCTGTTCGCGCCGGCGCTCGTGATGTGGGTGTTCTGGCTGCATGGGCGCGCATGGCGTCGTAGCCTGGGCTATTCCGCGGCGCTGTTCCTCGGCACGGTCGCGACGATCGTCCCCATCACCGTGCGCAACGCCGTGGTCGGCGGCGATGCCGCGCTCATCGCCACGTCCGGCGGCGTGAATTTCTACATCGGCAACAACCCCGGCTCGGACGGCATGTCCGCCGTCATCCCGGGCGATCCGCCTTCGTGGTGGCCGTGCTATCACGCGCAGATCGAGCGGGCCGAACGCGCAATGGGCCGCGAGCTGACCGGCTCGGAAGTTTCGCAGTGGTATGCGCGGCAGGCCTGGGCGTGGATCGTAGGACATCCGCTCGACGCGCTCCGGCACACGCTGCGCAAGCTGGCCTATTTCTGGTCGTACTGGGAAGTCTCGAACAACCAGGACATCCGCTTCGTGTTCTCGCACTACACGACGCTCACGAGCTACCTGCCGCTGCGCTTCGGCGTCATCGCGCCACTGGCGCTGGTCGGGCTGCTGGCAAGCTTGCTCGGCCTGAAAGACGCCGCGCCGCCGGAGCAGCGCGACCGGCCGAGCTCCGAGCGCGTGCGAGCGTGGTTTCCACTCTGGGCGTTCGCTCTCGTCTACAGCGGCGCGATCGTGGCGTTTTTCGTCTCCGCCCGATACCGCATCCCCGTCGTCATTGTGCTGATCCTGCTCGCGTCACTGGGCGTCGTGTGGCTGGTGCGCCAGATTCGAGCGCGGCGATGGGCCCCGCTCGCGGCGGCGGGCGTGGTGCTGGCGTGCGGCGGCTGGGCGGCTTCGCGCACGCCGCCCGGCGTCGATCTGGAGATGATCCAGGGGCACGTCGCAGCCGGCATGTTCCTCGCGGCGGACGAGCGCTACGCCGACGCCGAGCCGGTTCTAAGCGAGGCGGTGGCCCGCGCCCGGCGAACCGGTTGGCGTCTTCAGCCGGAGGTGCCGGCGATGCTCGGGCGCATCCGGTTGCAGCGCGGCGCGGCCGCCGAAGCGATCGAGCCGCTGGAATACGCGGTCGAGCTGAATCCCGCCGATGCCGTGACGCGCCAGATTCTTGCGGCCGCACTCGCGATGCAAGATCGCGGGAGCGATGCGATCGCGCAGTCCCGCGAAGCGCTGCGGCTCGAACCGCAATCCGCGGAGATTCGCGCGCAGCTCGGCGCGCTCGAAGCCCAGCACGGAAACGCGTCCGAGGGCGTCGCGCTGCTGGAGGCGGCGGTTCGCGCGGATGCGTCTCTGGCCGCGCGCGTGACGCCCGCGGCGCAGGCCCTGGTGCGCCGCGGGCAGAACGCGGCGGCGCTGCGCGCGCTGGAGGCGGCCGCGATCGCCGCTCCGGATGACCTGGCGATCCTCACGCCGCTCATCCAGTTACGCGTTTCGGAGCGCGCCGGCGAGCCCGCGGAAACCGTAGCGCTGGCGGAGCGGGCGCTGAAACTGAGCGGGCGGCGCGATCCGCTCGTGCTGCTGGCGTGCGGGTTGGCTTATGACGCGGCCGGCGACAGGCCGACGGCGCGAGAGCTCTTCGAGTCGGCGCTGCCCATGGCGCGACAGGCGAACCAGGCGGCGCTGGTCGCGCAGATTGAGCAGGCGATCCGCCGGCAGGATCGACGCCGACCGTGAGGCCAAGCCGGATCGCGGTTCAGGTTGCGGACGTCGGCATCGCGTCGCGTCGCGTTGAGATTGCCCAGGACAGCAGCCACCACGTGGCGCTCACGCCCGCGCCGCGGATCAGCGCGGCGACCGCGACGCCCGGCTCCGGTCGGATCGGGACCATGCGGTCGAGATACGCCTCGAACGACCCCATCGGCTCCAGGTGATGCCCCAGATACAGGTGTGCGAGCACTGCGCTTCCCAGCCACACCCACGCGCGCCAGCCGTCTCCGGCCGCGAACCGCTGATGGATGAGGACGCCCGCCACCACCGCCAGCGGCAGCAGCAGAAACAGGAAATACCGCGCCTTCTCATACGCGCCGAAAAGCAGCGGCAGACCGCAGAGAAGCAGCGCGCCCCAATGCGGGCGCTGCCGAAGAAACCGCCACGCCGCGCCCGCGTTGGAAAGAACCAGTACGGGCAGGATGCCCAGCCCGCTGAACGCCGCCGCCGCCAGCCACGGCCAGAAGCCAGGGTCGGCAAGCTGCGTGCGGAGCATTTCGAGCCAGACCGAAGCGAAGCTGTAGCGGTTGACGGGCTGGATCTCGTTCTGCACGAGAATGCGCGCCATCGCCGGCACGAGCGTCATCGCGACGGACCAGCCGATCAGCGTGCGCGTGGAGGAGCGCGCCGCCCGGGCGTAGTGCAGCAGAATCGCGGGCAGCACGTACAGCGTAGCTTCTTTCTGCACGACCGCCAGCGCCAGCCACAGCGGCAGCAGCAGGTAGCGAGAACGGACGGCGAGCGCCAGCGCGACGACGGCGAACATTTGCGCCTGGTGATCGACGTAGGCCGGCGAGTAGTACGAGAACTTCAGCGTCCAGAACACGCCGGCGTACAGCAGCACGCCGCCGACGCGCGCCGTCGGATGAAGCCCAGCGGCGCGCAGGATCGAATAGAGCGCCGCCAGCGTGACCACGTTGGACGCGAAGGCGATCAGCGTGAACGCGGCCAGGATGCGGTGCGCGGGCGTTCGGCCTTCGTCGGGAAGCCACGGCGCGACCTGTCGCGCCAGCCACGGCGTGAGCACGCGATAGCAGAACGGCGCGGTGCGCGCCAGCTCGTCGAGCCGCGCGTCCGCCAGCGCCATCGCGCCATAGTGAATGCCGTCGGAATCGAAGCCGCCGTTCTCCTCAGTTCGCGGCGTGGCGAGCCAGACGAGGGCGCTCAGCAGCAGGGGGAGAGCCAGGTATCCGATCAGGCGATCCGCCATTGCTCTATCGCATCAGCGGCCGGCCGGTCATTTCGGGCGGCGTCGCCAGGCCGAGCATCTCCAGCGCCGTCGGCAACACGTCGGCGAGCCGCCCGCCGTCGCGCAGCTTCACCCCGCGGAACGCGTCGCCGTACAAATACAGCGGCACCGCGTACGTCGTGTGCGACGTGTGCGGTCCGCCCGTCTGCGGGTCGATCATCTGCTCGGCGTTGCCGTGGTCGGCCGTCACAATCGCGCACCCGCCCAGCGACCGGACGGCTTCCAGCACGCGCCCGACGCACGCGTCCACCGTCTTGACCGCCCGCGTCGCCGCCGGCAGCGAGCCGGTGTGCCCGACCATGTCGGGATTGGCGTAGTTCAGCACGATCAGGTCGTCGATCTTCTGCGCCAGCCGCTTCAGCACGCCCTCGGTCAGCTCGGGCGCCGACATCTCGGGCTTGAGGTCGTACGTCTCGACCGTCGGCGACGGCACGAGCAGCCGCTCCTCGCCGGCGAACGGCTCCTCGCGGTAGTCGTTGAAGAAAAACGTGACGTGGGCGTATTTCTCGGTCTCGGCCGCGCGGAACTGCCGCAGGCCGAGCGACGCGGCATATTCGCCCGCGATGTTCCGCATGCGCGGCGGCTTCTCGAACAGCACATGCGGACACAGGCCCTTCTCATACGCGGTCAGCGTCGCAAGGTGAATCTGCGGCGCCGCCCCGCGCACGAAGCCCATCGTCCGAACCTGGCCGCTGCGGTCCGGACCCTCATACGGGAATTCGCGCAGCGTCAGCGCTCGGACAAGCTGCCGCGGACGATCGCCGCGGAAGTTAAAGAAGATCGCCGCGTCGCCGTCGCGCAGGCAGACCGGCGCTTCGCCCTCGCCGCGAATCGTCGTCGGCGGCATGAACTCGTCGCCGCGGAGATTCGACTCGGCCGGGTTGGAGTAATACCACTCCATCGCCGCTGTCGCGGAATCGAATCGCCCGCCCGCGCCTTCGACCAGCAGGCGGTAGGCCTTCTCGGTCCGCTGCCAGCGATAGTCGCGGTCCATCGCCCAGTAGCGCCCGCACAGGCTGACGACGCGCCCGACGCCCAGTCGCGCGCACTCGCCCTCGACGCGCCGCAGATACTCGATCCCCGCCGTGGGCGGCGAATCGCGCCCGTCCATCATCGCGTGAATGCACACGTCGCGCAGTCCGTTGCGGGCCGCGAGCTCCAGGCAGCCGAACAGATGCTCGAGGCGCGAGTGCACGCCGGCGTCGCTGACCAAACCCAGCAGGTGCAGTCGCGCGCCCGGGCGTTGGGCGCGCTGCACCACCGCAAGCGCTTCGCCATTGCTCGCGAACGCGCCGCTCTGCATCGATTTCGAGATGCGCACAGCGTCCTGATCGACGATTCGCCCGGCGCCGAGATTCTGGTGGCCGACTTCGCTGTTTCCCATCGTGCCGTCGGGCAGTCCGACGTCGAGTCCGCTCGTGGCGATGAGCGAGAAGGGCCACTCGCGCCGCAACATGTGATCGACCGCCGGATCGGCGGCGATCACCGCATTTGCGTGATCCCAGTTACGGTGCGGGTTCTCGCCCCAGCCGTCGCGCACGATCACGATGCAGGGGCGGAGTTTCGGCGATTCGCCGGGCATAATCGCTCCCGTGCGGGCGGGGGCGCTCGATGCGAACGTAGCCACACGCTCACGAACGAATTCACGCCCCGCCGATTCGGCGTCCGGTCGCGGGACAGCGGACGCCGGAAGCGGCATAATAGCTGGATTGCGTTGCAGCGACGAATCGGCGGGGCCGCGGGCGTCGAGCGAACGCGAGCGAGGCGTTGGAGCGAGCGGCATGAGGCTTGAGAGCGGGCCGGCGGCGAGCGATCGCAATTACTTCCTTCTGTTCTTCCTCTTTTGCGCGGTCATGGCGCTGTGGTTCTTCAAGGATGGCACGCACTGGCCGGCGTACGGAGCGGCCGGCGGCTGGCTGAAGGGCTACATCAACCACAATCGCGAGGAAGCGCGCCGCAAGCTGTCGCCGCTCGTGGGCGAGGACAAGGTTCCCGCCGAGCTGGGAAGCACGCCGTCGCGCCAGCAGTTCGAGGCAATGAAGCGCGGATCGCCGCCTCCGACGCGCGAGCAGATCATCGCCGCGTGGGGGCAGCCGATCCATACGGCCGCGGATGCGCGCGGCGACACGACCGACATCTTCGCCACCGACTTCGGGAAAGTGATGGTCGTCAGTCGCGAGGGCGTCGTGGACCCGGCCCGCATGGAACGGACCGTCTGGTACAAGGACGATGACGAAGTGCGGGCGCAATACTACTGGGCCGTCCTGCCGCTGGTGCTCGCGTTCTATGCGGGTTTTCGCATGTACCGGGCGGCGACGCTCCGCTGCGAGATCGACGACGAGGGGATGACGTACGGCGGCCGCCGGATCGCGTTCGCCGACATGACCGGTCTCGACAACTACAGTCTGAAGGGGTGGGTCGATCTGGTCTATCGTGAAGGCGATCAGGAGCGCAAGCTCCGCATCGACGACCACAAGATTCTGCGATTCAACGAGATCCTCGACGCGCTGTGCGAACGCAAGGGCTTCCAGGACCCGCGCGCGCTGACGAAAAAGGACGCCTCGTGAGCCGTCGCTCGCCCCGTCGCGCCGCAGGCCGCGGCGAGGCATGAACGCCGGCGGGCCGCGCCCGCGCGACGCGGACACGATGCGATCGCGCGGCATGGCGGCGCTCGTCGGCGCGGCGGTGCTGTGGAGCCTCAACGGCCCGCTCATCAAACTGCTCAGCAGCAGCGCTTCCGGAGAGCCGGGCGTGCCCGCTGCCACCATCGCGTGCTACCGCTCGTTGCTCGGCGGGCTCCTGTTTCTGCCGCTGGCGTGGCGCGGCTTCTCGCAGCTTCGCGGGACGCACCCCGGCTGGCCGGCGTTTTCCGTCGCCGCGTTCACCGTCATGACGCTCTTCTTCGTGATGGCCACCACAAGCGGGTCGGCCGCGAACGCCATCGTGCTTCAATACACGTCGCCGCTGTGGGTGTTTCTGCTGGCGCCGGCGCTGCTCGGCGAGCGCGGAGGACGCGGCGAAGGCGGAATTCTGCTGCTGGCGATGGCGGGCGTGGCGGTGATTTTCGCCGGGCACGCCACGTCGGAACTGACGCCGCTGCTGCTCGGTCTGGCGAGCGGGCTGGGCTACGGGCTACTGACGATCGCGCTGCGCGGCTTGCGCGCGGTCGATCCGCTGGCGGTCGTCGCGCTGAACTTCCTGGGTTCCGGCGTGCTGCTGCTGCCCGCGGCGGCGGCGTGGGGAGAGCTGTGGATCACGCCGCGGCAGTGGCTGCTCGTGCTGGTGTTCAGCGTCGTCCAGTTCGCGCTGCCGTACGTCATCTTCACCTGGGCGCTGCGGCACGTCGAAGCGCGTCGCGCGGCGCTGATCGTGCTCCTCGAAGCGCTGCTGAACCCTGTCATGACGTGGCTGCTCGTCGGCGAGCGCGTTCCGACCGCGACGCTGATCGGCGGACCGATCCTGCTGCTGAGCGTGGGATGGTGGATCGCGCGCAGCGGCCGGCCCGCCGCTGCTCGGCCTACTCCAAATAGCCCAGCTCGCTGAGCCGCTGTTCGAGCATGCGCCGCTCTTCTTCCGAATACACCTCGACACGCTCGTCCAGCGCCTTCTTCACCGGCGGCTCGCGCTCGATCACCGGGGCGCGCGTGAAGCACTCGGACAGCACGCGCCCGTCCATGTCCACCGGAACTCTCAGCCCAAGCGCCGCCAGAACCGTCGGGGCGATGTCGATGATGTTCCCCTCCACCTTCACGCCGCGCCGCACCAGCGGACCGCCCAGCGCGAGGATGCCCTCGGCGCGGTGCGTGCCCTCGATGCGCGACGGCGGACACCAGCGGACCGCCGACCGCCCGCGAATCTTGCGGATCACGGCCAGCCCCGGCCGGGGCGACAGCAGCAGGTCCGGCAGGTCCGGATTGTCCTCGCGGCGGCAGGCGTAAAGCTCTTCCGTCTTGTAGACATCCTGGAAGATCGGAACGTCGACGCCGTCGGGCCCGCGCGTGGTGGCGGCGCGGAACCGTTGCGCCAGCTCGTCGCGCAGGCTTTCGTATCGCTCCGGAGGAACTGTGCCGAGCGGGCCGCGGCCGCGCAGGTTGATGTACAGGAAGCCGTAGATGCCGGCGTGCATGACGCAGGCCTGCGTCTGGGTCCAGTCGACGGCCAGTTCGCGTTCGATGCCGCGGTTGCCCTGCTCGAAGCGGGTGGCCTTGCCCTTGGTCAGGCGGTGCCGCCAGTGGTCGGCCCGCTGCGCGGCCTGCATCCACGGGCTGCGCAGCTTCAGGTATCCCCAGTCGCGCAGCAGCATGTTCGGCTGGGCCTTGCCGTCTAGGCTGCCGTGTCCGTGGTCGGACATGATGAGCGTGACGGCGCGATGCTTGTGAGCGTAGTCGAACAGGCGCGCGAGCACGTGGTCGAGCTTCTCGAAACAGGCGGCCGCCAGCGCCGCCTCGCGCGGATAGCGCGCATTGAAGCGCGGATCGAGGTACTTCCAGGCTTTGTGCTGGAGATTGTCCACCAGCTTGAGAACCATCATCAGCACGTCCCAGCCGAACCGCTCGCCGCAGAACTCGGTGAGCTGCCAGCCCTGGTCAAAGCTGGCGCCGATGTATTCGAGATTCTCGCGCAGCAGATCGACGCCGCCGAACGCTCGGCGACGCCAGTTGGTGCGGTAGCTGTAGTTCGGTATATGCCGCAGGATGTCCTGCTTCAGTTCGCGCGGATACGTGAACTCCGCGTCGATGCTGGGCGTCTCGAAGCCGCTGATCATGAAGCCGTTCACCGGACGCGGCGGATACGTCATCGGCACGTTCACGCTGCCGACGCGCAGGCCCTTGTCGCTCAGGTGCTCCCACAGCGTCTTCTCGCGGATTTCGTACGTGCTGTTGAACGTGAGCGAATGCCGCGCGACGTCGTACTTCTCGAAGTCCACGATCCCGTGCCGACCCGGACCCTTGCCGGTCATGAACGTGGTCCATGCCGCGGGCGTGATGGGCGGCTTGGTCGAGTGAAGAATGCCGGCCGCGCCGTTCTCGATGAAGCGCCGCAGCGCGGGCATTCGTCCCTGCCGCATGAGCGGGTCGAGGACGTCAAACGTCGCGCCGTCGAGTCCGATGATCAGGACTCGCTCCGCGATCGACCGTTCGCGGCGTTCCTCGTCTCGCAGACCCTGCGGCGAGGGGCTCGGTGCGACAGCGGCCATCACGCGCTCCTTCAGGTATGCACATGGCAACAAAGTGTACCCTATTGTACACCTTGCGGCGATCGCGCCAACGGCGGTCGGGAAACCACCGCGCGATGGGAACGGTATTCCCCAAGCCGTGCCGGATCAAGGCGGAATTCCGCGCTTCCAGCGCGAAACCAGGCCGCATCGACCGGCATCTAATCCTGCAACGCACGCCGCAAGCGGAAGGAAATTGCACGCGTGAGTGTGCGAGCGATCGCGCCGGAGCAGCGCGGGCGCGACGATCGCCTAAAATCCCGCCCGGTTTCGACGCCCGCTCGCGCCGGGATCGGCGCTCCGAGGTTCACGGTGGCGGATGTCGTCCTCCTGTCGGCTGGCGCTTACGCACTGTGCGGCGCGGTGTTCGCGCTCGTCTTCATCACGTGCGGCGTGCACGTCGTGGACCAGGCCGCGTCGGGCGCTTCGCTCTCGTTCCGACTGCTCATCGCGCCGGGCTGCGCAGCGCTCTGGCCGCTGATGCTGGCGCGCTGGATGCGGACGGCGCGCAGGCCGGCCGGCGTCTCCGCGCGGGAGGCCGATCACGCATGACCCGCGCGCACCGGGCCTGGCACATCCGGATATGGGTGACGCTCTCGTTGCTGATCGCGCTGGGTTACGCGGTCGGCCTCGGGAGCCGCTCATGAGCGTCGGCTACGTCCCGGTGCAGTGGAATCGGCACAAGCGCGCCTATGACGCCGTGCTCGCCGGCGGTGTGGTGGCGATGCTGGCTGCGTTCTTCACGGCCGGAAAACTGCTCTTCACCGGCGAGCACGCCATCAGCGACGAGATTCTGGCGATTCGCGCCCTGGGCTTCTGCGCGTTCGTCTTGCTGCACGCGGCGCTGTCGATTGGTCCGCTGGCGCGGCTCGAGCCGCGATTCCTGCCGCTGCTCTACAACCGGCGACACCTGGGCGTGACGACGTTCCTGGTCGCGCTGGCGCATGGCGCGCTGACGATCGGGTATTACCACGGATTCGGCGTGATCGGCCCGCTGCGCTCGCTGCTGACCAGCAACACGCAGTGGGACACGATCCGCGGGTTTCCGTTTCAACTGCTCGGCGCCGGCGCGCTGCTCGTCCTATTCCTGCTCGCCGCGACCAGCCACGACTTCTGGAACCGCAACCTCGGCCCGCGCCTGTGGAAGAGCATTCACATGCTGCTCTACCCGGCGTATGCGCTCGTGATCCTGCACGTGACGCTCGGCGCGCTTCAGACGCCGCGCGGCGCGTGGCTGGCGATCGCGGTCGGCGCCGGCGCCGCGTGGGTGTGCGGGCTGCATCTCGTGTGCGGCTGGCGCGAGCGAGCGCGTGACAGGGCGCGCCGCGCCGCGCCGCAGCGCGCAGACGCACAAACCGCGGAGGGCTGGATCGACGTCGCCGATGCCGGCGAGCTGATGGACGGCCGTGGAAAGGCCGTCAGCATCCCCGGCGGCGAGCGCGTCGCGCTGTTCCGAACTGGTGACGACGTGTTCGCGCTGTCCAACGTGTGCGCGCACCAGGGCGGTCCGCTCGGCGAGGGTCGCATTCGCGATGGCTGCGTCACGTGTCCGTGGCACGGCTGGCAATATCGTCCGCAGGACGGCTGCGCGCCGCCGCCGTTCACCGAGCGCGTCCCGGTCTACCCGGTGCGCGTCGTGGACGGGCGCGTAAGAGTGCTGCTGCGGACCGCCGGACCGACACGCCGCCGCGGCGAACCGGAGACCAAGCGTGAGTGAATCGCGGCGTCCTTCTCCGCCCGGGGGTTCGACCGAGTTCTACGTCGGCTACCTGCCGATGCCGCCGGCGCATCTGCTCTTCCTGCGGTTCATCGTGCCGGCTTTGCTGGTGCTGGGCGTCGGACTGGCCGCTCTCGCGGCGCGGTCGCAGTTCGATCCCGGCGGAGGCATCTGGGACGACGCGACGCAACGTACGTTCGAAGGCGTGATCTGGGCCCGACCCTATCCGATGCTTCGGGTCACCGGGCTGGCCCCGAACGAAGCCGAAACGCTGCTGCTCGTCGAGGTGGGCAAGCTCGGTGGCGGGCAGCGGGCCGCGCCGTTCGACGGGATGACCGTGCGCGTGTCCGGCTGGCTGCTCGAGCGCGACGGCCGGCGCATGATCGAACTCGTGCCGGGTTCGGAAGCGATCGCCGTGCTGCCTTCGTCCGGCGGAACGCCCGCGCCGATCCGGCCGCCGCCGGAGTTCGCGGGCGAGTTTGAGTGCGCTGGCGAAATCGTCGATTCGAAGTGCTATCTCGGCGCGATGAAGCCCGGGCAGGGAAAAACGCACAAGGAGTGTGCCACGCTGTGCGTCCGCGGCGGGATACCGCCTGTGCTCATCGCGGCCGTCGACGGCGGAGGGGCCGAGCACTTCGTCCTGGTGGATGAGACCGGCGGCGCGGCGACCGAACTGGTGCTGCCGTACGTCGGCGAGCCGGTGACGGTTCGCGGCCGGCTGCTCCGGTTGGGGGATATGCGCCTTCTGGCGGTCGCTTCCGGCGGGGTTACGCGTCGGCGGTAGCCCCCGGGGGTCTCGCTGCGCGCGTCGCAGAGTGCTGACCGTCGCGTTGGGTTGTCGCGGATGGAATCGAACCGGGCGAGACGAACGATGCGGCTGAGAGGAGTCGAACCTCCACGATCTTGCGATCACAAGGACCTGAACCTTGCGCGTCTGCCAATTCCGCCACAGCCGCTTTGTTGAGGCGTCGGGCCGCCTTGCCGGTCCGAATCGGGGAGTATACGCGCGGCGCCCGTGGTGTCAATCGAGTTGAACCGCGCGGCAGCGCCGAGCGCCTGGCGTGCCAGGGACCGGCGAGGCCGCATCGTGCGTAGTCCGCTGGTTGAGGTGTTTGGTCCTGCCAAGCGCCTGTGACTCGCTCATCGCAGCGCGGCCGAATCCGAACCAAATCCAACTCTTCTTGCGGCCCTCGCGCGCCGCGTGCAGGCAGCTGCCGGTGCGAGCGGGCTGGCGGTGATACGGATCCGCGCCGCGCGCAAGATCGCACCGCTACGCCGCTATCTGCTCGTGAACGCCATAGCCGACGCTTCGCACTCGGACCGAACGTGCACGAGAGCCGACGAAGCGGTGGCCGATCCAGCTCGACTTCGAAGTCCACGTGGCTCGCGTCGTCCCGGGATGGACTCCAGAACGAGGCTTGGGACCACTGCGTCCATCGCACACCAAGAAAAGATGCGAGAAAGGAGACAGGCCGTGTTGTCACGCAGATTGCGCGCCGTTCGGAAGCAGGCACAGCGCTTGTCGGGCATCGTGTTCGGATATCCGGTTCTGGTTCTCGCGTTTGGGCTGGCGTTCGCGGCGGTCGGGTGCGGCCCGACGCCGGCGCTGCCGGGCAACGCCGATCCGACGGCGCTGACGCCGCCGTCCGCTGACATCCGAAGTGACAGCTCGCAATCAGTCGCGCCGGGACCGCCGAGAGAAGGGATTCCGGAATCCGACGCCGATGAGGACGGGCTGGATCGACCCGCAGCGCCGCCGACGAGCTTGGGCGACCCCAATGAGACCGACGACGAGGGTGACGGCGAACCGAACGAGCCGAACGACGACGGCGGCGAACCGAACGAGCCGAACGACGACGGCGGCGAACCGAACGAGCCGAACGACGACGGCGGCGAACCGAACGAGCCGAACGAGGGTGGCGGCGAGCCGAACGAACCGAACGGCGACGAAGTCGATCCAAACGAATCGGATTGCGCCGGGCCTCGCCCTGCTGCACCCAGCGGCCTGCACGTGACGAGTCAAGCCGAGTCCTCGGTAAGCCTGCGCTGGACCGACAACTCGGGAAACGAGACATCATTCCGAGTCGCGAGGCTCGATGACGGCGAAGATCCCGATGTGCACGAGCATTGGGACAATGTCGGTGTTGTCGCCGCAAACGAAACCAGCTTCACCGTCACCGGACTCGTCGCCGGCGCGCGCTACTGGTTCAAGGTGCGGGCGGCTCGCGACTGCGATTTCTCCGAGTACAGCAACGTCGTCGAGGTTCTGATCGGGTGCCCGGTCCCGGCCGCGCCGGGCGGATTGACGGTGACGTCGGTGGGCGCGAACTCGGTGGCGCTGGCGTGGCAGGACCACGCGACGAACGAGACGGCCTATCGCGTGGCGCGGCTCGATCCAGGCGAGGACGAGAACAACCCCGCCCATTGGGACAACGTGAGCGGCGACCTGCCGGCGAACACGACCTCATTCACGGCCGGTGGTCTGGCTCAGAATGCGACGTACCGGTTCAAAGTGCGCGCGGAGAACGGGTGTGGCTACTCGCCGTACAGCAACGTGGTCTCGGCCACGACGCAGTGCCCGGTTCCGGCCGCGCCGGGCGGATTGACGGTGACGTCGGTGGGCGCGAACTCGGTGGCGCTGGCGTGGCAGGACCACGCGACGAACGAGACGGCCTATCGCGTGGCGCGGCTCGATCCAGGCGAGGACGAGAACAACCCCGCCCATTGGGACAACGTGAGCGGCGACCTGCCGGCGAACACGACCTCATTCACGGCCGGTGGTCTGGCTCAGAATGCGACGTACCGGTTCAAAGTGCGCGCGGAGAACGGGTGTGGCTACTCGCCGTACAGCAACGTGGTCTCGGCCACGACGCAGTGCCCGGTTCCGGCCGCGCCGGGCGGATTGACGGTGACGTCGGTGGGCGCGAACTCGGTGGCGCTGGCGTGGCAGGACCACGCGACGAACGAGACGGCCTATCGCGTGGCGCGGCTCGATCCAGGCGAGGACGAGAACAACCCCGCCCATTGGGACAACGTGAGCGGCGACCTGCCGGCGAACACGACCTCATTCACGGCCGGTGGTCTGGCTCAGAATGCGACGTACCGGTTCAAAGTGCGCGCGGAGAACGGGTGTGGCTACTCGCCGTACAGCAACGTGGTCTCGGCCACGACGCAGTGCCCGGTTCCGATGCCGCCCTCGAACCTGGTTCTGAACTCGGTCACGCCGACCTCAGCCACGCTCTGCTGGCAGGACAACTCCGGAAATGAGCTGGAGTTCCGACTGGCTCGCCTCGATGAAGGCGAAGATCCAGGCAACTTCAGCCATTGGGACAATGTCGCGGTCGTCGGACCCAACGTGACCTGCGCGACCGCGGGAAACCTCTGTCCTGGACGACGCTATTGGTTCCGGGTTCGCGCATCCGGGAATTGCGGATTCTCGGAGTTCACGAACGTGCTTGAAGTGCTCGTGCCGGTGCCACCGGCGCCGTACAACTGTGTCGCGGCGCGGCAGACGAGTACGCCTCAGGCCGATCCGATCCTGATCACCTGGGATTACGGCGGTCCTGCGCTGAGCGGGTTTCGGGTGGCGCGGCTCGATCCGGGCGAGGATGAGAACAATCAGGCCCATTGGGACAACATCAGCGGAGACTTGTCGCCCGGCGCGCGCTCTTTCGTGGACTCGCATAACCTGGTGAATGGGCAGACGTATCGGTACAAGGTGCGCGGGTTCGTCGAGACCGCGTGCGGGCGAGTCTTCACCGCGTATTCCAACTCCGACCCAGCAAATCCCTGAGATCTGCCTGCGACGAACTGCAGGCAATCCTTCTGATTGGGCGCTGATCGTCGGCCAAGCGGCGATCAGCGCCCATTCCACGTCTCGAGTAGTCCACCCGGCACGACGGGATCGGACGCTGCTTCCGAGACGACCGGCCTGAGTGCATGCGCAGAGGCGGCGCCTCTGCGTGAGTCTCTGCCGGACATCCGATCGACCGGAAGACGGCTACGCGGCGGACCCTCGCGAAGCTGATTCGCGAACGGTCGCACCAGGCGAATCGGCCGCTCTTCTGCTCGGAGACGGTCGCGACTCGAGGACACGCGGCGGCAGGCCGATAATCGCGCTGGTCCCGTGCAAATCCCACGAGCCCGCGAGAATCCTCTTGCCTTCGCGTCCCCGCTGACGACAATCTATATCAGCATGCACCTTGGTCTACGCGTAATCCCGGCCCTCCTCGCCGCGCTCGCGCCGCTGCTGGCGGCGCCGTGCTCCAGCATGGCGCGCGCTGATCGGCCGTGCGCCGGATCGAACCGTCCGGGCGCCGCGGCGCTGGGCGGCGAAGGAGTGTGCGGCGCGCCGCCAAAGGCGGACAGCGGTTGCTGCTCCGCGGCGACGCCGGCGCAGACCGGATGTTGCGGCGAAGCGCCGGCTCCCGCTGCCGCGGCGTCCTCGTGCTGCGCGCCAAGCCCCTCTTCAGGTTCCGCGGACTCCCCGCGACCGGACCGCGATTCGCCCGACTCGGCGAATGGCCCGACGACTTGCTGCTGGCTGGTCTGTTGCTGCGAGGTTCCCGTCGAGCCGGTCGCGCCGCCGCCAACAAATTCGACCCCGACCTTCGACGTTCGCCCGCATAGCCTGTTCGCCAGCGCGGCCGTCGTCCTGGAATCGCATCCCCTGACGCCTCGCGGCTCGCTGCTGAGCGGACGGCCGGTGAAGGCGCCGACCTGCCTCGAGCGTCACGCGCGTCTTTGCGTCTGGCTGAATTGATCCCCTCGAATCGCGCGCTCGTTCTGCGCCGTTCCGGCCGCGCGACTGGCGCAGCCGCCTGCGGTACGTGGTCCGTCGCGCCGTCCGTGTGTCGGCTGTCGAATTGCGCCGAGGCTTGCCTCGGGTATTTCCGGCGGTCGAGCGATGTCTGTTGGTTCGCGAGCGACTGGCTCGCACTTCGAGGGACTCAACCATGTTCAAAATCGCCATTCTGATCACCGCGGCCGTCGCCGCGGTGGGTTCGTACACCGCGTTTGTTCCGGCCGCTTCGGCCAGCGCCGCGCCCTGCACGTGCTGCGGGGACAACTGCGCGGCGTGTTGCGGCGACGACTGTGCCGCGTGCTGCGGCGACGGTTGCAAGGACTGCAAGTGCTCGACCGCGACGGTGAAGACTGCCGCCGCCAAGGCGAGCAACTGCGCGGACTGCTGCGGCGACAATTGTGCCGCGTGCTGCGGGGATAACTGCGCCGGCTGCTGTGGCGCGGACGGGAAATCGGCGAAGGCCGACTCGGCCTGTCACACGGTCGGCGTTCCGGCGCAGGCGGCGGCGGGTTCGTGCTGCGCGGCAAAGACCGGCGCGGTAAAGCCGTAGTCGTCGCCACGTGACGCGGCGGGCACATAGCCCGCTGCGGATGGTTCGAGCGCGGGCCGGTGGTCGCATACGGCGACGCCGGCCCGCGCCCTTTTCCGCGCGCCGCTCGCGCGGTCGCCCGACGCGGCTACCAGGTGTAGCGCACGCTGTAGGTGATCGTGGTCTCGCTGTCGGCGGGCACTTCCGCGCCGAATTCGATCGTCTGTGAGTCCTTCTTCGTAAACTCGAGCGACTTCTCGGTCACGCTCCAGGTGTGCCAGCGATACGTGTGCTCGACGACCCGCACGCTCGCGACCTGATCGCGGTGATTGCGCAGCCGGACTTCGAACGATTCGTTGATCCATCGCTGTTCGTGGTTGATCTCGAAGTGCTTGCGGACGCGCTCGCCGACCAGGTCGAAGGCGTTGCCGGTGTAGATGCGAAGCAGCTCGTCCTTGGGCGTGTGGTCGATGTCGTTCTCACCCACGAATTCGAGCCGGCCGTCGTCGTCGGTCTTATAGAAGCGAACCCGGCCGGCCGGCAGCGGCACGCCCAGGTGGTTCTCGCCGGTGTTGTGCATTTCGCGCATGACCCAGACCTTGCGGTTGCAGCGCGTGCCGTAGTCAGGGTGGTTGCGCCGGTCTTCGAGGGCCCAGCCCTGGTAACGTTGCCAGTCGCTTTCGATGCCGTCATACACGTAGACGCGCTTCGAGGCGACGCCGGAGGCGCGCAGAAGCTCCACCTGCTTGGTCTGCCGGTCGCGCAGCGTGGTCGGGCTCTTCAGCGTGTACAGGTGATACTCGTCGAAGCTCTTCTGCGTGACGGGCGGCGTCATCCCGGCGGCGCCGCCGAACGCGAGCGACTCCATCGCGCGACGAGAGCGCGCGTCCATCATGAACGCGTCCGGGGCCAGCTTGTTCACGTCGCCGGCCATCAGTTTGATCGTCGCATTCTCGAATGCCCGTCCGCACTGGTTGTCGATCGTCACCCAGGCGTTCACGTCCAGCGTTTCGCCCTGCTGCGGGGCGACGACGTTGTAGTCCGCCTTCCAACTCATGCCGCCGGTGACATACGCCAGCTCCGCCTCGAGCGGCCCGTCGCGGTCGGCCTCGATCCGCCACGTCAGCGTGGGTCGCAGAACGGTGTCGTCGGAAAGGCTCGGAAAGAGCGGCGTCCCCGGCAGCCCGAAACGGAGCTTGCCGTCGATCTCGATGATCGGAGCGCCGCTGGCGGTGGGATCCATGTATCGCGCCTGCGCGTACATGTACTGCTGCCCGTACCGCTCCCACGCGCTCGTGTGCGGAACGTATCCGCTGCGGACGATGCGCCCGCGGATGGGCGGCTTGTCGGCCGCGACGAGGAATTCGATCTCCTGTCCCTCAAAGAGCGACAGCAGCAATTCCTGGCTGAGCGGGTCGCTGCGGTAGTTCTGCTCGAGAATCTGCATCGCCCGCTGCCCGGTCGGGTCGCGCAGAATCACCGAATCCGGCTCGACGTGCGCCGGCAGATCGCCGATGCGCACCTCGGCGACGCCGCGGGCCAGCTCGATTGTCACTCGGTCGCGCACGACGCCGAAGTTGTCGTTGTAAACAGTGACGGCCGGCTGCGCTACAGCGGCAGCGGGCAGCGAGAGTCCAAGAGCCAGGGACGCGAGGGAATGCGGTCGGTTCATGCGTTGCTCCATTGCGCGGGAGGTTGCGGCGCACGCGCGGGCGCACCCTGTATGCGCACGCGGGATGATTGGACGCACGAATCGTGAATCCGGTTCCGCGCAGGGCAAGAGATTCTTCCGGCCTCGTCAGCGCGCCGTTGCTGCGATCGATTGCTGACGCCGACGAAATGAGCGCGATCCCGCAGACGCGGGGCCGCGCGGTTCACTTGAACTACGACTCGTCACGTTCGGAATGCGACGCGACGGCTATTCCGTCAGTTAGGGCAGTCCGCGGCAGGCTCACAGGTAGGCGACGCGACTTCACCGCTCCTAGACGCTTCCTCCTCGCACGCGCGCTTCTGCGATGCCCGAAACACTCTCAACGCAGGGGCATCGCTTCTCTTGGCCGTTACTTCGTATGTGCCGTCATTCGTACAGCTCGCCTGCCGCTTATATTGCCACTCGCCATTCGGCTTCTTCCAAGTAATGTAAACAATGCCCCCCTTCGGGTCGCATTCGCCGGAGAATACGACATTCTTACAGCAGTCGGGGCTTGCACTCTCAACGTCGATATCGAGCGTTGGCAGTGCGCGCGGCCCCGGTACGTTGCAATTGGTTCCGAATTGCTCCAGCAACGCCGAGAGGTCGCCGAGTCCGTTCGTGCCGTCGCCGTCGATGTCGGCGTTGGCGTCGTAGCAGGCGTCCGCACTCATGCAGCCGAAGTTTTCGAGCAGGTCCGAGAGGTCCGCGAGGCCCACCATGCAGTCGCCGTCCAGATCGCCCTCCGCACAGCCAGGAATCGGGCATCCAGGCGCGCCGGGCGTTCCATAGAGCACCATCGGAAACTGCGCGAACGGACCACTCGGCGCGCCGCCGAACCAGAATGTGCCCGCATACGCGAACAGGGCGTTCGGGTCGCTGCAGGGGTTATTCGGATCCTGCTGATAGACGTCATAGGCGTCCTCGGCGCCGGCGGACAGCAGGGGGTCGTTGGGCTCCACGATGAGCGGGCCGGTGAGCGTGCTATCCCCGTATCCCGCCGCGCCAAGGAATCCATAAGAGTAACTGAAATCGAGTCTGCCGTCGGCGTCGAGATCGGAATCGCCGAGCGCGAAATGAGCCCCGGCGCCCGTGAGCTGAAACGTCACGGACCACGCGACGAATTGGTACGGAAATCCAGGCGGACGGCCGGGCAGATTGGCCACAAAACCCGCGACGGTTCCGTTCGGATCGTTGTCGTCGAATCCGTTGGCATTGTCTCCGAAGAAGATCGTCAACTGCACTGCATTGGGATCCGCATTCGCGTTCGTCGCATAGCTCACTGTGAACGCTTCGATGGTCGAGCACTCGTCCAGGTCTCCCCAATCGGTCAGCAAGGCGTCTACCTGAGGGTAGTTCGGATCCGGCTGCACACAGTTGCCGGCCGGTAGAAAATAGCCCGTAAAGTCGTTACAGGACCAGAGCTTGTTCGATCCGCGCGCAGCCCCGCTCATCGGACGAAGCGAGCCGCTGGACACGTCGTAGACCGCATGCTTGAATCCGATGCTGTCAATTCGGACCGGTCGCCCATCCGCGCGTGCGGCCGCGACAGTCCCCGACAACACAGCCATGACGACGGCGAGTGTGGACTGAATGTTTGACATGGAATCGTCTCCCGCGGAACCCGAAGCGAAGTGCGTAGCGCGCCGACGTCGGCAGGCGCCCGATCGAGACCAAGCCATGAGGTTCGCGAAGCGCGCTGCGAACGCCGGCCTGCTGCGATCCTCGCACGCGCCGCCATCGAACGAAGTGCTGAATGCGCGGTACGCGGATGCGAAGTCGCGCGAGCGCGACCCTCATGTCACGCGAACAAGACGTTAACGCAGGCGATACATATTGCAACGAGAATTATGCCCGCTCTTGCACCAAGAGGCTCCCTGTACTTGTAAACCTGCGTCGGAGCATCGGTTAAGAATCGAGACGCGCGCCGCGGCTTGACTGCGAACCTCCTGTCGTCTTTCCGATCTCGCACGCCGGCTCGAACGCGCACGGACCGGGCGGCGCCTGCTGCCGTTCCCGCGATATAGTTCCCCCTATGAGCGACCAGATCCAGGATCGCCGGGCAAAGCTCGAGAAAATCCGCGCGCTGGGACTCGATCCCTATGGCGGCCGGTTCCCCGGCGCGACGCATCACGCCGCAATCAGGACGGCGTCCGATCGGCTCAGCATCGAGCCTGGGCAGATCGCCGAGCAAGACGACGCCACGTTCCGCGCCGCCGGGCGAATCACGCTTCTGCGCGACACCGGCAAGCTCATCTTCATGACGGTGCGCGATCAGAGCGGCGAGCTCCAGTGGGCGCTGTCGAAGAAGGCGATCGAAACGGGCGGCGCGGGTGGCTCGCCCGCATCAGACCGGTCCGAAGATCGATCCGAAGACCGGTCCGTAGACCGGTCCGTAGACCGGTCCGAAGACCGGTCCGAAGACCGGTCCGGAGACCGGTCCCCCAAAGAAGTGGGGAGCGCCGGCGTCTCGCCCGCACCTGTCGACCCCGCGCACGGACACTCCGACGCCGCACTGCGCGGAACGGACACGCGGCCCGGCGCCGCCACCTTCCCGACCGGCGACATCGCCTGGCAACTCGCGAAACTGCTCGACCTCGGCGACGTCGTCGCCGCCGCCGGCCGCCTCGGCCGCACGAAGACCGGCGAACTGACGCTGTGGGTGACGCACCTGACCCTGCTGAGCAAGTGCCTTCGCCCGCCGCCCGAGAAGTGGCACGGCCTCACGGACGTGGAGGCGCGCTATCGACGGCGCTACGTCGACTTGTTCGCGAACCCGGAGTCGCGCGAGCTCTTTCTCAAGCGCGCCCGGATCATCGCCTATGCGCGGCACGTGCTGGCCGAGCGCGGATTCGTCGAGGTGGATACGCCGGTGCTTCAGCCGATCTACGGCGGAGCGGCCGCCCGCCCGTTCACCACCCACCACAACACGCTCGACCTGCGGCTGTACCTGCGGATCAGCCCGGAACTGTACCTGAAGCGATGCCTGGTCGGCGGGCTGGAGCGCGTGTACGAGTTCGCACGCTGCTTCCGCAACGAGGGCATCAGCCCGCGACACAACCCCGAGTTCACCATGCTCGAGTTGTATCAGGCGTACGGCGACTACCACGACATGATGGACATCACCGAGGCGATCATCGCCGGCGCCGCCAGGAACGTGATCGGGTCGCATCGCGTGCCGTTCGGCGGCCGCGAGATCGACTACACGCCGCCGTGGTCGCGGCGGCGCTATGGCGACCTGCTCGCCGAGCACGCGGGCGTGCAACTGCACGACCGGGCGGGCGTGCTGCGGAAAGCGCGCGAGATCGGCCTGCTGGCGAAGCTGGAACGGGCGCAGGCGGCGGTTCGCGCCGGCGCCGATCTCCACACGGTCTCCGCCCCGGGCACGGAGCAGCAGCCCGCGCCGGAAGCGCGCGGCGTGGACCACGCGCTGCTGGTCAACGCGCTGTTCGAGGAGTGCGTCGAGCATCATCTCATCCAGCCCACGTTCGTGATCGACTATCCCGCGCCGCTCTGTCCGCTGACGCGGCGTCACCCGGAAGACGCCACGCTCGCCCTGCGGTTCGAGGCGTACGTCAACGGAATGGAGATGGGCAACGCCTACAGCGAGCTGAACGATCCGGCCATTCAGCTCGAAAACATGCGCCAGCAAGTCGAAGGCGAAGGCGACGAGACGATGCGCGTCATGGACGAGGATTTCGTCGAAGCGCTGGAATACGGCATGCCGCCGGCGGGCGGATTGGGCATCGGCATCGACCGGCTGTGCATGCTGCTCACGGGCAGCGCGAGCATCCGCGAGGTGCTGCTGTTTCCGCTTCAGCGGGCGGAACACTAGTGTAGTGCCTCAGAAATAATGCGGGTGCCCCGCCGACGGCTTTTCGCGTCGGCGGGTTCACTCCCCGCTTCAGCGATCCTCCCTCGCACAGCCGCGCACCCGCGCGCCTCTCCCGGCGGCGAATCAAGCGTGAGGCTCGGCAGCCGACCGGCGGAGTCCGACGACCGGGTAACCGATCGCCGAACCCACCGCCGCGCTCGACGGGAACTCAAACCGCCGAGCGGCGACACCGCTCGTCCCGCGGCCGCGACAACCCAGAGCGGAAACCGCACTGCGCGGGTTCGATCCCCGCGACCTCCATTCCCGTGCGCCCCCTCCGCGCCGCCACCGAGCGGCGCGCGTCCGCGGCCGCCTGCGCCAACGAATCGAGACCCGTCCGTGAGCTTGTGGAGGACGACCCGGCAAGCCACTCCCGGCGATGCCCACGCCGATATACTGCGGCCATGGACGCGATCAAAACCTATGACTATCTGACAAAGACGCGCGAACGCGTGTTCGACGCCGTGCGGCCGCTGACGCCCCAGCAATATCGCCGACCGTTCGATTTCGGCCTCGGAAACATCGCTTCGACGCTCACCCACGTCATGATTTCCGAGTGGTATTACGTCGAGCGGCTCGACGGCCGGCCGGTCGCGCCCTACGAGCAATGGCCGATCCAGTACGAGAAACCGCCCGAATTCGCCACGGTGGAATCGACCTGGCGGCCGCAGGCCGAGCGCGTCCGCGCGTCGCTGGCGCGACAAAGCGATTGGGGTCGCGTGGTCTCGTACCTGAGCTTCCCGGACGAGAGCGGCAAGCGGTTTCAGATCAGCGCCACCGCCGGCGATTTCTTCGCGCAGCTCGTGATGCACGAGGTGCACCACCGCGCACAGCTCATGGCGATGCTGCGGCTGCTGGGCGACGGCGTCCGGCCGGTGCAGGACCTGGACTACAACGATCTGATGTTCGAGCGCCGCGAGGTGAAGTAGCGCCGGAGTGCATCGGCGTGCCCCGCTGCGAGCCCGCGCCGTTGCTACGTCTCGCTCTCCGGCTGCGACGAAACGCTTTGGCGTCGGCAGGGACTTTCGGAAGGACGCGCGGCGCCTGCGACGCGCGCCGTCAGGTCCACGCGCCGACCGTGCAGGGTCCTACGACGAAGCAGAAAACCCTTGACAATCGCGGGGGGGGTACAAGCGTATCGACACCAGCTGGGCAGGAGGAACTCATGACGATCCGACGCGCCGTCACCCGCGCCATCGCGCTGCTCGCCGCAACCGCACTGCCGTTGTCGGTGTATGCACAGATTGGTCAGTGCCAGGTCGTCGGAGACGAGTTCGTGCAGACCGAGGGCGACGGTTGTTGCGACAGCCACGGCGACGAATGTGACTACTACGTGGTGAGCTACGATTCGAGTTGTTCAGGCTCATGCCCGGTTGGGCAAGTCTGCAAGGAGGTCGGCTGGCAACTGTTCCTCGTGTATGAGTATCAGGATTGCTATGGGAATTGCTCCGGTTGTACTCTGGGCGACTTACAGGGATGGAGCCCGTGTTGTGCCAGTGCAACCTCCAGACCGAACCGTAGAATAGCGGGCCAAATCGCACCCCAATGGAGCCGCACGTGAACGCGAGGACGTCTCAACGCAGCGCAAGCGGGGCGACGATGATCGCAACCGCCATCGTCTGCGCCGGCGTGACCAATGGGCAGACAACGTGGAATGACGTTCTCGAATACAACGCGCGAAACCGCGCTTCGGTACACGCGCTGGAAATGACCGAGCTGGTCGATACGCGCACCCGCCCTCGAGAGGGCGCCGACGACCCGGCTCGACAGGCGCTGACGAGGGCCATCCTGGAAGGACGTGAAAGCAGCCTGACCGCCGCTCGCCGGGACGGAAAACCGGACTCGGAACTGCGCCGCATTGTGGCCGAATACGACAGTCGCCTGGGGGCCATCGACAGCGCGTTGTTGATTGGCAACCTGAACAAGCTGGTGACGGTGCGACGAACGTGGAAAATAGATTTCGCCGCTCAGCGCGCTCGATCGGATTCGACCGACCTGCGCGATATACCCACGCTAATGGAAAAGCATGGCATCGATCCGATGCAGCGCATGGTCCTGGATCAGACCGTCACAATCTTGCATTCCGGCGGCCGATCCATCTCGCTGCACGCCGACCCGAAGCTCGCCATCCAACGCGACAAGCCTGGTTTCGACGCCGACAAGCTCCTCGCGTATCTGGGCGTCATCCCCTCCTGGATCGAGCGCGGCGTCGTGAACCGAATCGAACGCGCGACGCTGGAAGATCGGCCGGTCATCCGGGCTTCGGGCACGCTTCCGCAGCGCGGCGGCGAGCGGTTCACGATCGAGCTGAATCCCAGCCTGGACATGCGTGTTGCAGGTCTTCGTACATCGGACGAGAAGGGCGAAGTTACCTGGGAACTGAAACTGGGCGAATACCGAAGCTTCGACGGCACGCCGATCCCAACGTCCACGCGTGAGCAGCGCGCCGGATACGACCTGCCCGACTATTTCGTCGAGCGCCGAACAGTCGATGCCGTCACGGTCAACCCGGCGCTCAGCCCGGACGACTTCGCCGTCCCGCCGGAATACCGCCTCCAGGATCAAACCACAGTGCAGCGAGCGACGGCGTCCGAAAAGCCGTAGCCGGGCAGGCGAGGGTGCCCTGCCGACGGCCGTTTGCGCCGGCAGGCGGCGTCGGCGAGTTCTGCGGAACCCAGCGTGGCCACGAACCGAATCCTCCCCTCGCCCCGAAGTGAGCGGCCCGCCGGGCGTCCGTACGGATGCCGGCCTGCACGCACACCTTATCGTACACGCGCGACCGAACGGAGGAATCCATTCGCTCGATTCGCGCGAGCAGTCGCTGGCGGGTTTGCGGGCGGATCGGCGGGTGGCATGCTTTCGCCGTCAGGCGTAAGCATGCTCACGCCGAGTACAGCGAGAGCATGCCACCCCCCGGCGTCGATCCGAAGGCGATTGGCGGCAATCCGCGTGGCGCACGGCGCGGCTCGGCACGCACGCTCGTGTCTCGGACGCGAGCAGCGAATTCCCCGCTCCCTCACGGTCGCGGCTCGGTCCGGTCGCGGCTCGGTCCGACGCGGCTCGGTTCGGTCGAGGATCGGCCGCGGCGCTATCCCTTCAGCGATGCCATGTCGATGCAGAAGCGGTACTTCACGTCCGATCGCGCCAGCCGTTCGTAGGCTTCGTTGATCTTCTGAATCGGAATCACTTCCACGTCGGACGTGCTGTTGTGCTGGCCGCAGAAGTCGAGCATCTCCTGCGTCTCGCGTATGCCGCCGATGAGCGAGCCGACCAATCGCCGCCGGCCCATCAGCAGGTTGAACGCGGATACGGGAAACGGCTTCTCCGGCGCGCCGACCAGCGCCAGCGTGCCGTCCGGCCCGAGCAGGCTCAGGTAGGCGTTGATGTCGTGCTCGGCGCTGACGCAATCGAGCAGAAAATGGAACGAGCCCGCGTGCCGCTGCATCTCGCCGGCGTCGCGCGAGACGACCACTTCGTTCGCGCCGAGACGCAAAGCGTCTTCCCGCTTGGCGGGGGAGGTGGTGAAGACGACGGTGTGCGCGCCGAGGGCGCGGGCGAACTTCACGCCCATGTGCCCGAGTCCGCCCAGCCCAACGACGCCGACCTTCTTGCCCGGTCCCACGCCCCACCGGCGCATCGGCGAGTACGTCGTGATGCCCGCGCACAGCAGCGGCGCGGCGCCCGCGGGGCTGAGATTCGCCGGAGTCCGAAGCACGAAGCGCGCGTCGACGACCATGCTGGCCGAGTACCCGCCGTATGTCACCGGCGCCGTCCCGTGCCGATCGGGCGAGTTGTACGTGAAGACCATGTTCGGACAAAGATTCTCATCGCCCGCTTCGCAGTGCGCGCAATTCTGATCGCTATCCACCAGGCAGCCGACCGCCACCAGGTCGCCGGGTTTGTGACCGCGGACGGCCGAGCCGACCTTCGTGACGCGGCCGACGATCTCGTGCCCGGGCACGATCGGATAGACCGTCGGCATGACGCTGTGCCATTCGTCGCGGACGGAGTGCAGGTCCGAATGGCAGACGCCGCAGTAGAGAATTTCGATCTGCACGTCGCGATCGCTGGGGTCGCGGCGCGGAATCTGGTCCGAAGCCAGTCCGGACTTCGCACTGGCGGCCGAGTATGCCTTCGTTCTGTACATGGAATGTCTCCTGGTGTAGTGCATCTGACATACTGCGAGATTCAGAGCCGCGACTGTGAGGGAGCGGGGCTTGCCCGAGAACCTGCCAAGTCCGATTCCCCCGCTCCCTGACGGTCGCGGCTCGGGTCCGGAGAAGCAGCGTCCTCAATGAGGCGCCACACTAGCGCGCCCGCTCGGGCGACGGATCCGTGCCGTCGCTCACCTTCTCCATCCAGTCTGCCGTCTTGCCGTCGAGCTGCTCGGCGATGGCGATGTGGGTCATGCCGGTCGTGCTGCTCGCGCCGTGCCAGTGCTTCTCGCCGGGCGAGAACCAGATGACGTCGCCGGGATGAAGCTCCTCGACAGGGCCGCCCCAGCGCTGCGCCCGTCCACGCCCGGCCGTGACGATCAGCGTCTGGCCGAGCGGGTGCGTGTGCCACGCGGTTCGCGCGCCGGGCTCGAACGTGACGCTGGCCGCGAAGACGCGCGCGGGATCCGGCGCCTCGATCAGCGGATCGATCCGAACCGCGCCGGAGAAGTATTCAGGCGAACCAGCCTGCGGCGGGCGCGAGCCGCTTCGGTAGAGGGTCATGGCTGCACGGCTCCTGGCATGTCGCGATCGGATCGAAGCGCTCACCCGGGAGGATGATAGTGCACGGCGCCAGGTTCATCACGGACGACCTCTGCGCGCGCCGCGCGCAGGTCGCCGATTCGGAGGACGCGGCACGGAGAGGCCGTGGCGGGCCGGCATCGCGACGCCGGCGCTCCATCATCGACGGCGCAGCGCTCCGGGCTATGCTAACGGCGTCGTCCCTTCGAACGAGGTCGTTCGCGAATGCGCATTCTTCTGACCGGCTCTTCAGGCTGGCTCGGGCAACATCTCGCACCGCGACTCGCCGCCCGCGGCGACACGGTCATCGGCGTCGACATCCGGCCAGGACCGCACACCACCGCGATCGGTTCGTTCACGCGGGCGGATTTCGTCGAGCGAATGTTCGGCGAACACGGCATCGATGCGGTGGTCCACGCCGGCGCCCTGCACAAGCCCGACATCGCCCGACACGCGGCCGAGAAATTCGTCGAGGTAAACATACGCGGCACGCTGCTGCTGCTGGAGGCGGCCGTCCGTGCCGGACATGACCGGTTCGTGTTCACTTCGACGACCTCGCTGATGATCTCGGCCGCGATCCGGGCAGAGCAGGCGCGGCATGCCGTGTGGCTGGATCGCGACGCCGGCCCGCTCGAACCCCGGAACATCTACGGCGTGACAAAGTTGGCCGCGGAGAATCTCTGCCGCATGACGCACCAGCAGAGCGGCCTGTCGTGCGTCGTGCTCCGAACGAGCCGGTTCTTCCCGGAAGACGACGACTCCGCGCACGCGTCGTCGCTGGACGGCGAGAACACAAAGGCCAACGAACTGCTCTATCGGCGGCTGACGGTCGAGGATGCGGCGCGGGCGCACGTCCGGGCGCTGGAATGCGCGCCGGCCGTCGGCTTCGGCGTGTACGTCATTTCTGCGCCGACGCCGTTCGCGCGGCAAGACGTCGAGGAGTTGAAGTCGGACGCGGCGGCGGTCATCCGACGCCGCTTCCCGGAAGCGCCTGAGCTGTACGCGCGGCGCGGTTGGACGCTGCCGCGGACGATCGGACGAGTCTATGACGCGCGGCACGCGGAGAGCGAGCTCGGATTCCGATGCGAGACGGGGTTCGCGGAGCTGCTCGGAGCGCTGCGCGACAATGCGCCGCTGCCGTTTGCGCATGATCCGTCGTATGTCACGGGCACTGTCGTTCTCGGCGCGTTCTGACAAGTCAGAGATTTGTCACAGTCCGGTCAAAGACCGGTTCCCCGAAGAATTGGGCAGCGAGGGCGTCCCGCCCGCCTCGTGCTGGATCGGCGAGCGTCCGTGCCCCGACGAGGAACCGAGAGTCTGCCGGAAAAGACCGGTCAGAGACCGGTCCCCCGAAGAATTGGGGAGCGCGGGCGACGGCGCGCGTCGGGTCCGCAGGTCGCGCCGCGCAGCAACGTCCAACGGTCCCGGCCGATCCTTCGAGGAAGCCCGTCGCGTCGCTCCCGTGGCGTTCCGCGATCGCGATCGAGAATCGCCATGCTGAACGGGGTAGTCAGAAGAACGGGTCGCCGGGCTGGGCGGCAGCCTGGGCGATCCAGCTCTCCAGGAGCTTTTCATCGAGCGGGCCGCCGCGCTCCCAGTCGCCGTCGTGCACGTGCACGTAGCGGACGTTCGGATCCTTCGACTCGACAGGCGGCAGCGGTCGCAGCCCCGCGCCACGCAGAAACGTCACCTTGACGTACTTCGTGAAGCAGTGAAAGCCGAGAAACCAGCCTTGACCCTCGATGCCGTAGAACGGCGTGTTCCACCGCACCGCCTTGCGCACGCCGGGCACGATGCGCGTCACCAGCGCGTCGAGTCGGCGGCAAACGTCCTGTTTCCAGCCGGGGCAGGCGCGGATGAATGCCTGCACGGGCGCGTCGCCGTCAGCCTTGGCGATCTGCGGATTCCCGCCGGAAAGCAGCTTCGCCGGCCGATCGGCAGCCGCGCGCGGGCCGGCTTTGCTTTGGCGTTTCATCGTCTTCGCCATGGCGAGTTCCTCGTCGGGTTGTGACGGTCGGCGTCGGCTGCGGCCAGCCGCACACCGCCGGTCGAAGCGCGTCCGCCGCCACGAGCTTCCGCAGCGCGGGCTATTTCAATCGATCGAGCCGGCCCTTGCGCTTCACGATGTTCTTGTAGTCCCACTGAATCGCGATCGATTTCCTCAGCCAACGGTCGAGATCCCGCTCCGGGATCTCGTCGACGCGCGTGAACCGCGCTTCGGCCGCCTTGAAGCTGCCCTCGGGCGACAGGCCCGGCTCATCGAACGACTGGCCGCTCCAGAACAGAAGCCGCACGCAGTCCTTGAGCTTGCTGTAGCCGACGATCGGATTGCCATCGAGAAACCAGACCGGGTGACGGTGCCAGATTCTGGATTTCGCCTGCGGCAGGCGTCGGTGAAGGATTCGCGCGAGCGCGTTGCACGTCCGCCCGGACACATCCGGCAGCGACGCATTGTACGCGAGAATCTCGTCGGCGATCGGCGCGCTCCGACGCGCCCAGCGCGACTCCGGTCGCAACGTCGAGCGTCCGGCCGATCGTCCCGCGGACGCCGGCGACTGGTTCCGCATCACCGCGGCGCGGATCAGCGCCGTCAACGCCGGCGCGTTCAGCGGCTCGCCTTCCCGGATGTCGATCGCGCGGCGCGTGCCGCCTCCGAGACCGGCGTTGAACATGCCGGTCGGATCGGGAAGCGAAGCGCCGCGGGCGAACGTGAGCTTCACTTGGTCCGTGTATGTCTCCGCGGTGCAGAGAATCCCGGAGAGCGACCAGACCGGAACGCCCGCCATCGCGTTCGACGGCTTGCGCCACTTGAACTCTTCGACCGCGTCGGGCGCAGCCTGCCGGATCAGGTCGCGAACCTGCGCGATGATCTGAGCGCGCCAATCCTTGCGACGAGTGATCCGCGGTTCTTCCGTGTTCCCGGCGCGTGTCGTGCGCCCGCCGGTACGCGAGCGCTTCGCCGCCGGATTCCGCGCCTGCGCGGCGACCCGCGCGGCGTGTTCCGCGGTCGAGCGTGCGTTGGGTCTCTTCGCCACGGAGTTCGCCTTGCTGCATCCGTCGGTGCGCCCGCGCGCGGCACGCGCCGGATTCTCGCCGACGGGGGCATCGGCCGCCGGTCTGCGGCGAGCTTCCTACGGGCAGCCCAAGCCGAAATTCTCCAGCAGCGCGGAGAGATCGGCCAGCTCCACGCAGCCGCTGGCGTCAACGTCGGACGCCGGCAGATAGGCCGCATCGCCGGCGCACGAGCCGAACGCGCCAAGAATCAGCGACAGGTCGGCCAGTCCGACGATGCCGTCGCGGTCCAGGTCGCCGACCAGCGGGTTCATGGAGAAGACGTGCATCGATCCGGCGTGCAGGCCGGCGGACGTGTCGTCGGAGTACGACGCGATGAACGCCGTGTCGCCGTCGAGCGCGATCGCCGAGCCGAATACGTCGAACGCCGCGCCATCCGGGGCGGCCAGCCGCGCGCGCTGAGTCCATGAGCCGCCGTCACGCGTGAACACGTACGCCGATCCCGCGTTCGTGCCTTGCGGGGTGTCGTCGCCGTTCGCGCCGACGATGACGGTGTCGCCGGAAATCGCGACCGCCATCCCGAAGAAGTCGTTCATCGCGCCGTCGTCTGCGACGAGCAGCGCCTCCTGCGTCCACACGCCGGCGGTGCGAACGAAGACGCTGGCGGAACCGGCGTTGATCGCGCCCGGAAGGTCGTCCAGGTGCGCGCCTACGATCAGCGTGTCGCCCGACATCGCCAGAGACGTTCCGAAGTGATCCTCGTGCGATCCGCCCGTCGCGGTGAGCTGCGCTTGCAGCGCCCACGTGTCGGCCGTGCGGACGAAGACCTGCGCCTTGCCGGGCGGCGGACCGTCGGTAGAAAGATGCAGGGGGGCGATGATCGCCGTGTCGCCCGAGAGCGCGACCGCGCCGCCGAACGATTCATACTCCGCCTCGCCCGGGAATCGGGCTTGCTCGGTCCAGACACCACCGACGCGGACGAAGACGTACGCGGCGCCGACGTCCTCCCTCCCGGGCGGATCGTCGAACGGCGCGCCGATAAGGGCCGTATCGCCATCGAGCGCCACGCATTCGCCGAATGTGTCGTCATATCCGAAATCGGACGCGATGAGCTTCGCCTGCTGCGACCAAACGCCGTCCTCGCGAACGAAGACATACACGGAGCCGGCGTTGGCCGCGCCCGGCAGATCGTCGTTTCGCGCGCCGACGAGCACGGTTTCGCCGTCGATCGCGACGGCGTGTCCGAACAGGTCGCCGGCCGCCGCGTCGGAAGCGTACAGGCGATCCTGGAATGTCCACGCGCCGCCTGCTTCGCGCATCAGCACGTAGACCGACCCGGCGTCGCTGCCGGCCGGCGTGTCGTCATTGGGCGCGCCGAGAATAGCCGTGTTCCCGTCCAGGGCGACGGCGTACCCGAAATGGTCGCCCTCGACGCCGTCCGGGGCGAAGAGCTGGTCCAAGTGCGCCGGTGGGCACTGAGCAAGCGCGGCGCACGCCGAGAGGAACGTCGCCCAGCATGCCAGCGCGGCGCGATGTGCACGGGGCATGAGTTCCATCCTTTACTCGCGAGCAACGAATCGGCCGAGCGGACGAAGCGAGCTGCGTTCGTCAGTATACCCGCGCGGAACGATGGGTGCCCTTGCGCTTCGAATCCGCCGACGCGAACGCCAGAGCCGCGACGCCCGCCGAAAGCGTTCCGCGTCACGCGATGCGGTTCGCGGCGGCCTACGGGCATGACAGGCCGTAGCTCGTCAGGAGCTGCGACAGGTCCGGCAGTTCCACGCAACCGCTCGCATCGAAGTCCGCGGCGGAGTCGTAGCCGGGGTCGCCCGCGCACAGCCCGAAGCTGCTGAGCAACGCAGACAGGTCGGAAAGTCCGATCTGCCCGTCTTCGTCGAGATCCTCCGGGCAATCCTGCGGCGCAGTGATCATCACAGTCACCGAGTTCGCCGTGTAGGTCGCGCTCGCGTCCAGTTCCGACGGAAGGTTCGCAGTCGTCACCGCTGAATATGTCCCGGTTCTGTTTCCGGCGGTGAGAATGGTGAAGGCGTCGCCGGCTGCGGGCACGAAGCCGTCGATAAACTCCAGCGCGAGCGTGCCGCCGAGATTGGCGTCGCCGGCGACCGCGACGCGGTCGTGCTGATTCGCGGCCGTGCCCGCGATCTCGATCGTCGTGGTCGAATTGGCGTTGAGGCTCAGACTTCCGAGCGAGAGCGTTCCGGCCGAAGCGCCCGGTGCGAGCTCGCCGCCGGCGTTGACGCTGACATTCCCGGCGATGCTGCCCGAGCCGCCGAGCGTGCCGCCCGAGTGGACGGAGACGGCGGTGTTGCCGAGCGAACCGTTGACGAGCAGCGTGCCGCCGTTGACGTTCGTCGCGCCGGTGTACGTGCTTGCGCCGTTGAGCGTCGTGGTTCCGTTGGCGCTCTTGTTCAGCTTGATCGAACCGCTGAATGCGGTGTTGGATGACGCGCTGCCGGTGTGGTTGAAGTGGACCGTCGCGTTGCCGTTGCCGCCGTCGCAGGTGGGCACGAACAGGTTGCCCGGCGCGCCGCCGTCGCCCACGTTCAGCGTGCCGATCGCGGTCATGAGGCCCGAATCGGCGGCGACGGTCATTCCCGAGGCGATGATCGATCCGCCATTCACCAGAGTCAGGACGCCGTTGCTGAATCGTCCGACGGTGCAGTGCGCCGCGCACGTCAGATCGCTGCCTCCACCGTCGATCGTCACCGTCATGTGATTGCCGAGCGCGGCGGCGATCCGCGTGTTGTTGGCAGTGAAGTGCCCGCCGTTCCGGATCACGAGCGATCCGCTCTGGCTGAGGCCGTCGCCCAGAATCAGGTCGGCGCCGGCGTGATGGACGGTCCATCCGTCCAGATCGATCGCCCCGCCACGGATGATCGTGCCTCCTGAATACGTGCTGAATCCTCCGGGTTTCAACGTCCCGGCGCCGAGCTTGATCACCGGGCCGCTGCCGCCCAGCGACGTCGGTAGAAAGACCGTGCGGCCGTTGGTATCGATCTTCGCGCCGCCGGGCGCGATGCTGATGCCGGCTAAGCCGCTCGGCGTCCCGGTGACAATCGCCCAGCCGTCCTGCGTGCACTTGAAGACGCCCCCGTCGAACAGGAACGTCGGGGCGCCGGAGCCCATGAAGACGCGGCTGGTCTCGAGCGTGCCGCTGCCGCCCAGGGTCACGCTGCTCTCGCTCCCGAGGTTCTCAGCGACGATGACGTAATTCGCTCGGACCGTGCCGCCGGTGAGGTTCAGCTCTCCATCGCCGTCCACGCCGACGCGGAGAATACCGCTGTTGTTCCACTGCCCGCCGGACACGTTCGCGACCCCGACGCCGAATAAGTTCTGGTCGTTTGGATGCACCTCGCGCCCGAGGTATCCATCCTGGTTCGTGATCGTTCCGCCGCTGAGTTGGAGAGTCGCGGCACCCAGCCTCCCGAGAGTCAGCGAGTCGGCATCGCCGGGATCCGTGATCGTCCACGACCCGGCGCTCACCGTCGCGCCGCAATCAGTATTGAACGAGTCGCCGATCGTCGCGGTTCGGCATTGCAGCGATCCGCCGCTGATGTTCAGGTGCCCGTCGTCCTGATTGGAGAACGGCCCGAGATTCAGCAGCGCCGAAACGCCGTTCACCCCCGCCGGAAGAAGAGCCGTGCCGCCGTTATCGATGTAGGCGTCCACCCCGCCGTTGGGAGGCGAGCCGCCATCCCAGTTGGAGCCGACGTTCCAGTTTCCGGCCGCCCCCGTCCAGAACGTCGCGCCGGCGCGGGCCGGTTCGCCGCCGGAAAGCGCGAGCGAGATCGATGCAACGGTGACCAGTGTGGATGCGGAGCGCGAGAGCGCACCAACGGCGTCGAGTCCGGGTCGAGCGGATCGCATCGGCGGAGTTCCTTTGATACAGTCGGGAATGAGTCCGGCGGCCGACAACCGGCGCGGCCGGCAGGTTCGAGTCACGGACGCGGTCGCGGCTCGGTGCACGCACTCCGACCGTCCCGCGATGAGCGCCCGAACGAAGATTCTGTAGTCAGCGCGGGCGGTCCGAGTCAACGCTACTGCGGCACGCCCGCTGCCGGCTTCGCAGTGCGCCGCGCGCCCGCTTTCCGTCTCAGAAATTATGCGGACCTTCCGGGCGACGCACCTCAGCTCGGGCCGACCGAAGCGCTTGACGCGGCGCTGCGAACCGCAATGACGCCGCCCGCGTAGGCCGCCACCAGCTTCGTCAGAATCGAGACGGCGACTAGCACGCCCATCTTCGTGGTGAGCCCGTCCTTCGCGCTTGCGGCCAGCACGATTCCCAGGTCGATCACCGCGTACGCCAGCCAGACCACGAGCGCCGCCTTGACCCCGAGCAGACCGTGCGAGCCGGACCATCCGGCGACCCAGAATCCCGCCAGAAACATGAGCGGAATGCCGGCGACGATGCTGCAATACGGCGCGGCGACCTGCACGTGCTGGTCGTAGTACTCCTTCGGATGACCGGGGTTGATCAGATACCCGTACACGAACATGTACGCGATGCTCACGACGACGTTCGAGATCAGGACCAGCAGCGCAACGCCGATCAGCGAAGCCACGCGAAAGAGCGTCATATCGCCTCCGTAGCAAGTGCCGCGGTCGCGTTCCACGCGCGACGGCGTATCGTAATGCCTAACGAGCGTGTTCTACGGCGATTCCGCCGCGCCAAGACGCTGTGATATGCATCACAGCCAACGCCAGACCCGCGCAATCAGGCCCCCGATCCACGGGGCGTCAGGCCGGCTTGCGTGCCGGGGATGTTCGCCGGGTGCCACTGCTCCGTGCGGGTGCCACTGCTCCGTGCGGGTGCCACCGCTCCGTGCGGGTGCCACTGCTCTGCGAGCAGTGGCTTGGAACA
>CAZKJT010000029.1:0-9516 GCA_964553225.1 uncultured Planctomycetales bacterium
ATGATGAAGGAGGCCGTCGAGGGCATCGAGGCCGGCGGCAAGCGGGTCTTCGTGTTCGCCCCCTCTGCCGACGCCAGCCGCGGCGTGCTGCGCGAAGTCGAGGGTTTCGCCGACGCCGACACCGTCGCGCGTCTGCTGGTGGACGAGCGGTTGCAAGCGCAGGTCGCCGGGCAGGTCATCTGGATCGACGAGGCCGGGCTGCTCGGCTCAAGGATGATGGGCCGGGTGTTCGACCTGGCGGACCGTCTCGGCGCGCGGGTCATCCTCTCCGGCGACCGAAGGCAGCACGGGTCAGTCGAACGCGGCGCGGCGCTGCGGCTGCTCGAAGAGGAGGCGGGGCTGGTCCCGGCCGAGATTCGGGAAATCCAGCGGCAGCGCGGCGACTACCGGGAAGCCGTGCGGGCACTCTCTGAAGGACGGACGGAGGACGGCTTCCGCGAGCTGGACCGGCTGGGCTGGATACGCGAGGTCGGCGAGACGGAGCGCTACCAGGCGCTGGCCGAGGACTATGTGGCCACTGTGGAAGACGGGAAGACGGCGCTCGTGGTGTCGCCGACGCACCTGGAAGGCGAGTGGATCACCGACGAAATCCGCGCCCGGCTGAAGCAGGCGGGAAAGCTGGGCGAGGGGGAGCGGACCTTCCTGGCGCTGGAAAGCGCCAACCTGACCGAGGCGGAGAAAGCCGACCCGCTCAACTACGCGCCGGGCGACGTGCTGGTCTTTCACCAGAACGCCAAGGGGCATCGCAAAGGCGAGCGCGTGGTGGTCGGCGATGCGCCGCTACCGCTCGACCAGGCGGAGCGCTTTCAGGTCTACCGGCCGTCGGTGCTGCCCATCGCCCCCGGCGATGTGCTTCGCATCACGCGCAACGGGACCACGGCCGACGGGCGGCACCGACTGAACAACGGCGCGCTCTACACTGTGCGGGGCTTCGACGCGGGCGGAAACATCGTGCTGGCGAACGGCTGGACCGTCTCCAAGGACTACGGACATTTGGCGCACGGGTATGTCGTGACCAGCCATGCGTCCCAGGGTAAGACCGTGGACCGCGTGTTCATCGGTCAGTCATCCGACTCACTGCCGGCGTCGTCGCGCGAGCAGTTCTATGTCAGCGTCAGTCGTGGCCGTGAACGCGCGACCATCTACACCGACGACAAGGAAGCGCTGTTGGAGGCGGTGAGCCGGTCCGACGACCGCCTCACGGCGACGGAGTTCGTCGCGGGGCGCGACCTGCGCGAGCGGGCAACCACGCTGCAGCGGCTGGAGCGGCTGGCGGCAGTCCACGACGCCGGGCGAGCCGTGCACCTTGAACAGGAGCGGATGATCCATGAGCGATAGTGCCGTGCTGCAACGCTACGTGACGGGCCGCGACTCCCGCCTCGGCATCGCCGCCGAGCACGCGGAGGCGGACGCCTGCGACGACCTTGGCGCCTTCGGCTGGCTGCGCGGCATCCGCGACCGCGCCGTCATGCTGGAGCTGCGCCGCAAGGACGGCAGCATCGTCGCCATCGGCTACGGCTGGCTGGAGCGGGTCGCCTTCGACCCGTCGGAGGGCATCACGCTCTCGGCCGCCGGCCAGAAAGTCCGCATCAAGGGGCGCAACCTCAACGCTGAAATCCGCCCGTCCGTGCGCCTGTTCGAGGGTCTTGCGAGGCACCGGGTGCCGTGGATTCGCGAGGCGGACCGCACCGCCGCGATGAAGACGGACGCCAGAGCGACGATCGTCGATTCCATCGAGTGGTGACGCGGGCCGCGCCTGATTGCAATAGACAGATTCGGGTGCGTGTGATAAGCCGGAAGCGGTTACAACGACAACGAGAGGTATTCCATGCCGGGCCGCCACGCCGTTCGCTCTGAAAGCACGCGCCATCAGTCTAACCCAACCATACCGCGACTGCTGGGCGCCGCGCTCGTACTCTTAACCGGATGCCTGCCGGCAGTCGCCGATTTGCCGCCGAATCCGAATGAGGTCAACGACCGCTGGTATGATCTAAAGCACGGCGGAAAGGATCGGCGCTACCTGGTTCATACGCCGTCCCAATGGGACGGGCGTCAACCACTGCCGGTGGTGCTGGCATTTCATGGTGGCGGCGTGAACGCAGAAACCCAGCGGACGCAATCAGGCCTGAACGCGAAGTCGGACACGCATGGTTTTCTGGTAGTCTATCCGGATGGGACTGGCCCGACGGTGCGTAAGCCGGGGAAGGGAAGGGTTGGCGTGTACACTTGGAACGCCGGACTGTGTTGCGGTTCCGCGGTGCAGAATCGTGTCGATGATGTCGGCTTCGTCCGCGCGTTGCTTGATGACCTGCCCAAGCACTTCGCAATCGACGCAACCCGAGTCTACGCAACGGGCATGAGCAACGGCTCGATGATGGCGCACCGGATAGGAGTCGAACTGGCCGACCGCATCGCGGCCATCGCGCCGGTCGCCGGCTCCATCATGATTACGGATCTCAATCTGCGGCCATCGCGACCGGTTCCGATCATGTACTTCCATGGGCGCAAAGATCCCAGCGCGAAGTTCGACGGCGGGCCAGGCAGACTCGACAAGACTGTGCATCGCTCAGTACCGGAGACACTCACGTGGTGGATTCATGCAAACGGCTGCGTCCCACAGCCGGTGGCCGTTGAGCAGCACGACGACTATGTGTTACGCCGCTTTGCTCCGTTCCCCGGACGCAGCAGCGAATGCCTGACGTTTGTATTGCTGCCGGAAGGCGGACACACTTGGCCGGGAGGTGTAGATGTGACCGCCGGCATGGGCACGGGCGCGCTGATCGAGAGCGTGGACGCGAGCGAGATGATGTGGCGGTTCTTTGCACAGCATCGGTTGGACGGGCGGCGTGATTCCGAGGTCCCTGGGCCGGCGTCCCTCGAGAGGGAGCCGGACGATGCACAGCCCGCTGAGAACGGCGCAAGTGGCTCACACCGGCCCGCGGGAAAGTTTCTTCGATTCCTTCAGCAGTAACAGGCAGTTGCCGTACTGCCAACTTGGAAACTTGGTGCTAGCCTGATGACACCGCAGGTCGGGGCACCCACTGCTCTTCCAGCTTCGACGCGCTGACAAGACGCATGCCGGGCAACGGCGCTCCGGGCGCCGCACGGAACTCCTGCGCTGCTGATCCTCGATAGTCATACAAATGTCATCGCACTGTCACAATTTTGTCACACTTCTCCATTACAATGGACTGTGTCGGCGTCTCATCGCCGCAACAACCAGATTCGGAGGAGTATATGACATCACTGAAACTACTTGCAGTCGCCAGTGCGACTGTGATTCTAACCGCTGGGAGTGCAGCGGCAGGTCCCTGGGAAGGCATTCCCCCCAACCGGCACTGCTGCTATTTCGTTTTCTACGACGGCTCGGGCGGTGCCGGCGCGTGCGCGACCACAAGCTGGGACGCGACTGAGGAGGTATACGCAAAGCTGGCCGCGTACGGATACAGCATAGAGGATTTGATTGGAGAAGGTGAGATGATCTGCTATGCGCCGGGCGACAGACCTGTCGGACTTGGTGGCGGACCGATTGGCGCCGGGCAGTTCAACTAACGATTGAACAGTCGATGACAGCGTGATACGCTTCCGCGTGCAGGCGTCGTCGCAGGGGTAACGAAGCACGCCGGGCAGTGTGTCACGTCTTGTCGCGCCGCCATCCGGGTTCGCCGGTGCCTGCAACAGAATCGACCAATGCTCCAGCGGAGGGTGACTGGTTGCGGTGTACGACGATGCTCTGGAGGTCACGGTTCCCGTTGGCTCGTACTGAGTACAGGGGTTTCACCCTGTTGGAGGTGGCAGTGGTGCTGGTAGCCGTCTCTCTCGTGATCGGCGGCGTACTGATCGGGCGCGACCTGCTGCGCGCATCGCGGGTGAGGGCCCAGATCACTCAACTGGAGAGCTTCACGCAGGCTGTGTCGGCGTTTCGCGACAAGTACGCGGGCATTCCGGGCGACCTGCGTGCCAGCGATGCGGCGGCCTTGGGATTCATAGCACGCAGTGGCGCAGTCGGCCATGGAGACGGAAATGGCGCTATCGAAGGATGCGAGGCGTTCGACCCGTTTGGAACAAATGTACCGCTGGGCTGCGAGGTTGTACTCTTCTGGTCCGACCTTTCCGATGCCGGACTTGTTGCCGAGTCATTCCCCGCGGCAGAGGACGACTACGTCTCAATCGCAACGTATGAAGACTCACTGGGCTACTTTCCGAAGGCGGTAATGGCTGATCGCGGCACGGTCGTACCCGTGCGGTGTATCCGCAGCGGGCTGTACTATCGGCTGCTTCGCCTCAGCAACGGGTACAGCCCGGCGATCTATGCAGCGGACGCGCATAGCTTGGACAACAAGATTGACGACGGTCGTCCGGGAAGTGGGGCAGTTCAAATGAAGAACATCGGATACGGCAGTACTGAGGAGTTCTTCTGCCAACCCATGACCATCAGCTCGTGTGTGACAAGCGCAGGGGAGTATAACGTGGGTGTTGTCAGCGCCCCAGTGTGCTCGCCCTTGGTCAAAGTGCCCGGCCTGTAGGTCGCCCAGGCACTTTCAGACGTAGTGCAGACTGACGGATCACTTGCGCGGACCCCTACATGTTGACATGTTAGAGCCGCTCCGGGGGGGCATCGTTTCTGGAGTGCTGAGCAAGGATGCGGGACACCAGCAACGCGGCGTGTCCGGCGTGGAATGTCTGCATCGAGGCAAAGCGGGCGCCCGCGTCCTGCAGCGTGCGTTCGTCGGCCGAGTCCATGGCACGAAAGTGGTCGAGGATCAACGTGGGCACACCATGAGTCGTTAACCTTCGCGCAAGTTCTACAGCGGGTGCGCAATGGAGAGAACCCTCGTGGAGGTCCAACCGCGGATGGTAGACAACAACGATATCCGGCCTCGGATGCAGGGCCAGAACATCGCGAACGACGGCGTCAGCCGCGTTCGCATCCGCGAGTACGCCACCAGATGCCGCACGAGGATATACGACCGAGGCGCCCTTAGCCTCAAGTTCTGTCTTGAGCATTCGGGAGTAGAACTGGTCGCCGATGAGAGCGACGGTTCGTCCAGCGAGCAGAGTGCGCCAGCCAGCTCGCATTTACCTACTCCTTCCGCTGGCTGACCGGTTGTGCGGATGCCCATTCAGCTGACGGAGAAGCGGTTGAAGAACCTGCATGACCGACGCGGCGGCCATCACGCCCATGCAGACCATCGCGACCTTGTTGAAGACGACGGCATCGGACGCCGGCGCGCTGCGGGCCATCTGCTGGGCGGTGTTGGCGAGGTGGAGCGGATTCGGTGCGGACATGGTGGCGTTGATTGTTGACGTGACCGACCATAGCGCATCGCGCGGCAGTTGTGAATGATATTTCTGTTACAGTTGCGCGACTCAGGACTCGGCGGGATGCTGTGCTGCCCCTTCACACATCGCACCTTCCACCGCGCGTGGGGACCATCCGATGGCGGCGGACACGCCGACTAGAATCTCTTTCGCGGTGGAAGGTTGAGGATCCAGTCAGTCGCTCATCTGGTTGTCTGCTGGACGCCTCCTGTCAGGATAGGGTGTACCCCATCCTGATGTCAGACAGTTCGGGCCGGTTCTGTCAGAGTGGAGTCGCTGCAACTATTTGTTGACAGGTGCGGCGCGATGTCATAGAGCTTTCCTGACAGTTCGTGGAGGGCAGGTGTCGGGGAAGGGGCAACGAATCGGGTACGTTCGGGTGAGTACCCTCGATCAGAACGCGGAGCGGCAACTCGAAGGCGCCCAACTGGACCGTTTGTTCACCGACCACGCTTCCGGAAAGGACACGGAGCGTCCGCAGCTCAAGGCGCTGCTCGCCTACGCCCGCGAGGGCGACACGATCGTCGTCCACAGCATGGACCGTCTCGCCCGTAACGTGGACGACCTGCGCCGTATCGTCCAGGAGCAGACCCGCCGCGGCATCCGCGTGCAGTTCATCAAGGAGAACCTGCTCTTCACCGGCGAGGATTCGCCGATGGCGAACCTCATGCTCACCGTTCTCGGGGCGGTGGGCCAGTTCGAGCGGGAACTCATTCGGGAGCGGCAGCGCGAGGGCATCGCGCTGGCCAAGCAGCGCGGCGTCTACCGCGGCCGCAAGCAGGCGCTGTCGCCCGAGCGCATCGCGGAACTCCGCGCCCGCGTTGCCGGCGGCGAGAAGAAGGCCCGGCTCGCCCGCGAGTTCGGCATCAGCCGCGAGACGCTCTACCAGTACCTGAGAGCAGCACCAGCGACGGAGGCGGCATGCTCGACCTCCTGACGATCGCCCTGGAGGCGCACAGCGACGAACGGAACCATCACCGGCGCTACGAAGTCGCCGTCGGCCGGGATCTGCTCGGCCACTGGGTCGTGACCGTCCGCTACGGCCGAGTGGGGCAGCCGCTTCGCAAGATCCAGTATGGCAGCCCAGAAGCGGTTGAGGCCCGCACGATCATGTACGACCGGTTGCGGCGACGCCTATCAGCGCCGCGGCGAATCGGGTGCCGGTACAGAATGGTTGAATTCACCGCGGAGCATGGGTCGGAGCCGGGTGGCTGGCTGCCGGGCAACGTTCTGGGAAAGATGATCTCGTGATTCAGCGGTTGCGTTGCGGAAGGCGGGGAGCGTATGGGTTGCCTCGTAAAGCCTGCCATCCCTCAGCGCCATCGGTGGCTGATCAGCAACCAACTCTGGCATTCCACGCAGTTGTACTGAGATAGAGGAAGCCACCATTGGTTCCCGCAAAGAGACGTACATCGAGGTTGTCAAGCAATCCAGAAGCGAGCTTTGAGAACAAGATGCGTGCATCCGATCGGATCATGACGGCCGTGATGATCAGGGCTCCAGAGGGAGCGATGCTTGGCGATGACAGGTCTGATGACAGGACGCGGATGGGGTTCTGAAGCCCAGCGAGGCTCCGCAATGCCGTGATGATCGCGCCTGGGTGGGGCGGGGCCTTTGAGTCCGCGGGTACTACGAGGCGTACTTCAACGGCCATCGCATCCTGACGGTGTCCGTAAATCAGTCCGTCCAGATCAATCGCGCGGGCGCAGGATGCCGCTCGTTCTCCCGGTTCGGCGCGGGCACCTGTGGCGAGTAGCTTCTCGAGCGGGACCTTGAGTGCAGTGGCGACTCCCTCGAGCGTTCGGGGGAAGACCGGCCGTCCCGACTCGATGCGATCAATTGACTTGAGAGAACGGTGCGACTTCTGGGCGAGGTCCTCGCGGGCCCAGCCCTTGCTCATTCGCAGCGCGACGACTGTCTGCGCGTCGGCGATGACCGTTCTGGCTGGTCGACCGGACTTTTCACTGCGGCTCACCGGTATGGCTCCAGAAGAGGGTGTGTCATGTGCATGTGAGCTGACCTCCAGATGACGGGCAGAGTGCGTGGAACTGCCCAACCGTGCTTTTAGCATTTCTATCAGAGTCAGGCCAGACCTTTGACGCATTGGGCACGAGGTTCGGACCTGAAGGATGTCTGCGGGTGGAGACTGACCGAAGGAGCCTCCTGTGGCCGAATTCCTGTCGTTGCTGAAGACTCTGGTGATCTGCGGGTCGCTGCTCGCGTTCACCATGATCGTACTGCTGTCGTTGCCGGCCAGTCGTCTCAGGGCCGTGGCGCTGGAAGTCACGAAGTGGCTCGTCGTGTCGGGCCTGGTGCTGCTGACCTTCTCGCCGCTTGACCTTCTGCCCGGCCTGCCGGTGGACGACGCGGTCTACATCATCGCGGCCATCTTGACCGGCCGCTCGGCGCTCAAGGACAGGGAGACTCGCAAGCTCTTTGAGGAGATCGAGCTTCAAGAGCTGCGCGACCGGGCCGGGAGGAACTGACCATGCTGAGCCACGTCGTTCAACAGGTTCCGACGAGCAAGCCGGTGTCGTCCGGCAACATCCGGGCGCGGCTTGACGAGGAAGAGCAGGTGTCGCTGGCGCAGAGCATCGCCCGGAACGGCATCCTGGTTCCGCTGCTCGGGCACTACGAAGGCGACGCCATCATCGTGGACGACGGGCACCGCCGTCTCGACGCCGCCCGCCGCGCCGGCCTTGCGACAGTGCCCATGCTGATCGCCGAGACGGCCCCGACGCCGGCGGAGCGGGTGACGCTGCAACTCCTGGCCAACACGCAGCGCCAGGGCCTGAAAGTCACGGAGCACGCCCGCGCGCTGCACGATCTGATGCAGGCGACGGGCTGGTCGGCAGCGGAAGTGTCGGTGCGGCTCGGCCGGCCGTCGCCCGGCACCATTTCCAAGCTGCTTTCTCTGCTGGTGCTGCCGCGGGACGTGCAGGACCTCATCGACGCGGGGCGAATTCCAATGTCGAGCGCATACGCAACCTGCACTGTGCCCGACGCGGCGGAGCGCGAACGGCTGATCCAGGCGGTGCTCGAAGGGCGGCTGACGCGCGACCGGCTGGTCGCGGAGACGAAGGCCGTCAAGGCGGGCCGGCCCGCTCCCCGGACGAACAAGCGGCAGCGCGTCGCACGCGAGCGCGTCGTCATCAGGCTGGGCGAGGGCCGGTCGGTCGCGGTCTCCGCGCCGACGCTCACCGTCGATGCGGTTGTCAACTGGTTCATGGACCTTGCCGAGCAACTCAGGCACGCCGGCGCCGACGGTCGGCCGCTGGCGGAAGTCGTCAGGAGCATCTCGGGCAACGGCAAGTAGGAGATACATCATGGAGCTGATTCCCACGTTCGTGTTGTTCATCATCGCCACGCTGTGGAAGTCGGAACAGGACGCCAAGCGGAAGGCGGGCAAGTAGCCATGCTCGGACTCTTCAGGAAACGCAGGCGCGCCGTGCGCGAGCCGTCCGACCTGCTCGCGCTGCCGCTGCTGCACTGGTCGCGCGACGACGCCTGGACGCTGCGCGACGCGGTGGAGGGCACGCTCATCCTGGGAGCGACCGGCTCGGGCAAGACAAGCGGTTCCGGACGGCTCATCGCCCGCACGATGCTGTCATGCGGCTTCGGCGGCCTGGTGCTCACCGCGAAGGCGGACGAGCGCGCCCTGTGGGAGGGCTACTGCCGCGATACGAATCGCCTGGATGATCTCGTGGTCGTCGGGGCAGACGGCACGCATCGCTTCAACTTCCTGGCGCATGAACTGACCCGGCAGGGAGCGGGCGCGGGATTGACCGAGAACATCGTCATGCTGTTCGAGAACGTCATGGAGATCAAGGATCGCAATCGCCGGACGGGCGGCGGGAGCGACGACGGGAGTTTCTGGCGGGATCGCGGCCTGATGGGCCTGCGCTGCGCCGTGGACATCCTCGCGCTGGCGACCGGCAGCGTGTCGGTGCCGGAACTGGTCAAGGTGTTCTTGACGGCGCCCACGTCGCCGGCGCAGGTGTGCGACCCGAAGTTCCAGGAGTCATCGAGCTGCTTCCGCTGCATCAAGGCGGCGGACGCGAAGTCGAAGACGCAGCGCCAGCAGCATGATTTCGGGGTGGCGTGCGACCATTTCCTGCTGGAGTGGCCTGCCCTGGCGGAACGTACAAGGAGCACCATTCAGGCGACGGTCCTGGGGTGGCTCGACCCGTGCAA
>CAZKJT010000029.1:9616-32292 GCA_964553225.1 uncultured Planctomycetales bacterium
AACGTACAAGGAGCACCATTCAGGCGACGGTCCTGGGGTGGCTCGACCCGTGCAACCGCGGCCTGCTCCGCGAGATGTTCTGCACGGACACGACGTTGACGCCGGAGGCCGTGCAGGACGGGAAGATCATCCTCATCGACCTGCCGGTGAAGGAGTTCGGGGAAGTCGGGCAGTTCGCGCAGGTGCTGTGGAAATACTGCACGCAGAAGCAACTCGAACGGCGCAGCGTGCAGGAGAATCCGCGTCCCGCATTCTTATGGGCCGACGAGGCGCAGCACTTCCTCACCAGCTACGACTTCCAGTTCCAGGCGACGTGCCGGTCTGCATGGGTCGCAACCGTGCTGCTCAGCCAGAACTACAGCAACTTCGTGGCCGCCCTCGGCGGCAACGAGAAAGGCCGCGTCGAGACGGACTCGCTGCTGGCCAACCTCAACACGAAGGTCCTTCACGGCAACAGTGACCCGGTGACGAACGAGTGGGCGTCGCGGCTCATCGGCCGCACCTTGCAGTGCCGGGCGAGCGGCAATCACTCGCACGCAGCGGACGACCAGGTGAGCGCGCTGCTCGGCCTCGACTGGGTGCGCGAGAACGGCACGACGAGCGGCGGCTTTTCGGAGGTCATGGAGGCGGAGGTCGAGCCGCGCGAATTCACGCGGCTGCGCACGGGCGGGCCTCCTTCGTGGATCGTGGACGGCATCGTGTTTCAGAACGGAAAGGTATTCAACGCATCGGGCCGCAGCTGGCTCCCGGTGCAGTTCAACCAGAAGGCATAAGCGCCAGCGTGATGTGAACGGCAAGGAAAGGCGGCGCGGACCGCCCGCGCGGTCACTGCGCGCACGTGGACAGGAGATTCGATCATGTGGCAACGGCAGGAACCGGACCCGGTCGTCTCGAAGAAGGACTTCAACAACTTCCTGGGCGTGATGACGTTCGCCACGCGGGCGCTCGCCGTCACGGTCGAGGTCTTCCTGCGGCGCTCGGATTCGTTCGGCGAACGCTTCTTCGGACTTCAATCTGCGGCCGGCGCGGCGTGCATCCTCTTCTGGCCGGTCTTCTGGGAAGGCCACAGCGCCGAGCCGATGCTCGTCTTCCTGGCGCTCTACTGGCTGGCCCTGCTTACGGCGCGGATTCGCACGAAGTCGCGCATCCGGCGCGGCGGGCCGCAGCCGCACACGCTCTACAACGGCACGCCGACCCTTGCGAAGGTCTGGAAGCGCAGTTCCGAGCACCGCATCAAGACAGTCATCGAGCCGGTCTACATGGGCTGCATCGCCCTGTGCGTCGCCACCATCAGCGTGCCGCTTGCCGTGTACCTGGCGCTCGCCGGCATGTGCGCCGCCGCCTCGTCCGGCATGAGCGGCGCGCTCCAGCATCGCCGCTCGATGGACCTGCACGACGCCTTCCTCGAACAACGCGATTCGGCGGAAGCGTTCCGCCGCATGCGCGACGGACGGTAACGCACTCATTCACAGGAGAACACAGTCATGGCACGCGAAGAGTCAACGCAAAAGATCGGCGCCGGGCACGCCTCGGCCATGTTCCGGCAGGGGCTCGCGGAACTGCGCGGCGCTCTCTATCCCGAATCCAACGTGGCGCAGCCCACTGTATATGGCATCTACGGCACGAAGACGCCCGGCGAAGTGATGCAGGAACGCCAGGGCGAGTCGCGCGACCCCGACGAGCAGCCCTCCATCCTCGAAGAGCGACTCAAGCAGGCGGAGCAACAGCGCGACGCCGACAAGGGCCGCGAACCCGAGCCGCCGCAACAGGACCGAGATTGAGCAGAGGGAGGTACGCAGGACATGGACGCGATAGTTGTTGCGATAGTTGCTGGCCTTGTGAGCGGGCTCTGGGCGCTTCGGAGAGTGCTGCGGAATGGCCCGGCGATCACGTGGGGACGGGGTGCCCACACGTCTCTGCCACCCGCCTCGGCGCGAGACGCCATGATCAGGTACCTCCGAGAACGGCAGTGCAAGCTGGCCAAGAAGTACCCGGACGGTGTCGTCTTCCGTCGCGGTCAGATGTGCGTCAAGCGGCTGCGAGGCTCGGAGGATGCGCACTGGTTGGCGCTCCCGATATTCATTGCCGCTTCCTGCTGTGAAGACGATGGGAAGACCTATTGCTACGTGCACTACCGACTGTTGTCAACGGTCTCGGTCTCCGCATGGGGGCTTCGATACATCGAGGAATGTGCAAGCGCGGAGTTTGATGGCCTACTCAAGTACCTGGATCAGTTGTCACAGGACTGTGAGCGGCAGCGTCATCGGAGTGGCCCCCGTCACCGCTGGTATCCCGACGACGAAGAGCCGCGGCCAGCCAGCGACGCGCGGTCAGCGCCAGACCCGCGGGACGCTGACCACGCCCTGCTCGGCCTCAAGCGCGGCGCTTCGTGGGAAGACGTGCAGCGCGCCTACCGCGACGCCTGCCGCAAGTACCACCCCGACCGACTGACCGGCCAGAACGTCGAGCCTCACCTCGTCGAACTCGCGGTCCAGCGGTTCAAGGAAGTCGCCGCGGCATACCAGCGGCTCAGGGAGAGCTACGCGCAGGCGCAACGCGCCTGACGATCGATACGGAGCGCCGCGTGTCGCGACTCGCGCCAACTCGCCTTGCCGTCAATGCCCTCGGCGCGGAAAATCCCACCGAGCGCGCATCCGTTTGCGACGCGGATCGTATAGTGATACGGGACCACGCCGCCGCCCGGCGGTGGCTGGTCCGCGTCATCGCGGCACGGGCAGTGGAGCTTCACCGCGAGCGAGCCAAGCGGTCGAATCCAGAACTAGGCGAAGGTGGCGAGAATGGTCACGACACAGCGGCATCCAGCAAGAAACGGTCGGAGCGGTGAGGGCAGCGGGGGCGGCCGCAAGTACGACGCCCTCTACGCCCGGTACTCCAGCCATGCCCAGGACGACGGCACGAGCATCGCCGTGCAGATTGAGTCGTGCGAGCGCGCGGCCGGCAGGCCGCTCAAGCACTTCATCGACCAGGCGAAAACCGGACGCACCACGGGCGGCCGGACCGAGCTTCTGCGGCTCATGGAGGAAGCCGAAGCCGGCCGGATCAACAAGCTCTACGTCTACAAGTACGACCGCCTCGGCCGGGCGGCGGAGACGCACGTCCTCGTCGAAGACCTGGAGCAGCACGGCGTCGAAGTGGTGAGCGTCACCGAGGGGACGAACGCGCTGGCGCGTGGCGTGCAGCTCGTCGTCGCCGCCGACTACAGCCGCGTGCTCGCCGAGCGGACCCGCGAGGGGCTCGTGCAGCGGCACAAGGAAGGCTGCTGGACCGGCGGGCCTCCGCCCTACGGCTATCGCATCGTGCAGACCGCCGACGGGAAGAAGCGGCTCGCGATTCATGCCGAAGAGGCGGAGACGGTGCGTTTCGTCTTCCAGACCTACCTGGCCGAGTCGATCGGCCTCAAGGAAGTCGCCCGCCGCGTGCGTGAGCGCGGCGTGCCGACGCGGCTCGGCGGGCCGTGGGGATTCGGGACGATCCGCAGCATCCTCACCAACCGGATGCTGGTCGGCGAGGTCCGCTACTTGCGGCGCTGCTTCAAGCTGGACCGGACTACGGGGCACCGCGTGCCACGGTGGACGGATGAGGACCGCCACGTCGTGAACCGCGATGAGTCGCTCAGGATCATCGACGACGAGACATTCGAGCGGGCGCAGGCGCAGCTTGCGGCCAATCGCATCGACCGGCCGCGGGAGGCGGCAGAGGTGCGGCCATTCACCCGGCACCTGTTCTGCGCCGGCTGCGGCGGCGTCTACTACACACGCAAGAGCAGCAATGCCAAGGGCTCGTACCGCTACTACGCCTGTGGCCGTCGGCAGTCGCACGGGCCGGAAGCCTGCGGCAACAAGGCGTCGGTCCGCGAGGACAAGCTCATGGCTCGCATCCAGGCGGCGATGAGCGCCGTGTTCGACGATATGGACGGCGTCCTCGATGAGGTCGCGGCAATGGCTGGTGAGGCACTGGAGGCGAACCGTAGCGAGACGACGCGACTCAAGGGCGAGATCGCGGAAGCGGACAAGTACGTCGGCAACCTGACCCGCCTGCTCGCCGACCCGGACATCGAAGCCGGCGCCAAGAAGGCGGTCGCCCGTCAACTCGCCGAGCAGGATGCCAAGCGGGAGGAGCTGCGTCAGGCATTGGAGGCCGTGGCGGTGCAGGCCGCCCTCGACATGGATGACCTGATGGCCGACTGCCGTCAGGCGTTCCTGGAGGCCAAGGAGAACTTCGCAGGGCTGATGACGCCCGCCCAGGTCAACCGTTTCGTCGCCGAGGTGGTGGGGCCGATGACTGTCCTTCAGGACGGTCGCGTGGTGCAAAAAGAAACCGCCGCAACCGATGAAGTTGCGGCGGCCGGAATAGCGGGGGCAGGACTCGAACCTGCGACCTCCGGGTTATGAGCCCGACGAGCTACCAACTGCTCTACCCCGCAGCCAGATCGGTCTTTCTACTTCATCCCGCGGGACGTGTCAACGTGACGCGCAGAACCCGTCACCGACCTCACCGCGTCAACGATCGGCGAGAACACGCCGGCCCCGCTCGTGCCTCGAGTCGCGCGTACACACCGCCGGCCTCACGCGAACAGCGACTTCAAACCGCGCGGACTGGCGGCCGATCGCGGCGCAAATGACACAGCGAACCGCGCATGCGCAGCAAATGCCGAGCAGAGCCATCCACGCGCGAATCCGCACGAACGCGGCGCGTGCGTCGAGCAAAGCCATCGGCATCCGATGCCGCAGACACGCGGAGCGGGTGCCGAGCAGAGCCATCCACGCGCGAATCCGCAGGCACGCGGCGCGTGCGTCGAGCAAAGCCATCGGCATGCGATGCCGCAGGCACGCGGAGCGAACGTCGAGCGAAGCCGTCCACCGGCGATACCGCGCGCACGCGGTGGCGGCGCACGCCCTGGTCGCGGCGCTGCGATACGACTGCGACGTACGCCTTGGCTTCGGCGTGCGCTACGATCGCTGCGCGCTTCGACAACTGCGTGCGCTACGGCCGCTGCGCGCGTCGGCTTAGTCGTGCATGACGGCTGCGGTCTCGCGCTACGGCTGCGACGTCGGCTTCGCCGGAGCGGCCGGCGCGCGGCTGGTGCGATCGACGAGCTGCACGCCTTCGGGGATCTCGAGCTCGAAACGCTTCGGGTCGATGGTCGCGCCCAGCTTCACGTCCGTGAATTGCGTGTCGTTGAAGCGCTCGCCCTTCTCGTTCAGCCAGATCACGCGGACGATCGCGCCGGATTCCTTCGACACGAAGTACTGGACCTTCTTGGCCGGCAGTCGCGGCATCGGCTTTTTCGGCGTCGTTTCGATCACCCACACATTCGCGCCGCCGGTGTCCACGCCGCTGGCGAGCGCGAAGTCGTAGTGCTCGCGGGCGGCGCCGAACAGACCGTCCGCGCTCGTCGGCTGCGTCGGGTCGAGCTTGTCGCGCGTCGCGGTGCGCCTGCCCATCTGCGACGAGAGCGTGGTCGTCTTCTCGCCGTCGCTGACCGACACGGTCTCCTGTTCGAGCGCCATCTGCTGCTCTTTGACGTGCACGATCATCTTGTTCTTGAGTTCCATGCGGTACAGGACCTTGTCGCCCGAACGCATCCACTCGAACGTGCCGTTGCCCTCCGTCTCGGCCTTGCCGCCATTGCCGGGCATCTGCATGTCCAGCTTCATATGGACCGTCGCGGTCATGGAAGCGTTCTTGCCCCACAGCTCCATCACCTGCTTCTCGACGTCCTCGAGCGTCTCGGCCGAAACCGTCGCGACGGCCAGCAACGCACCGCATGCCAACCCGGCCCACACACCCCAGCGCTTCATCGCATTCCGTCCTTTGTCCATCAGCTCTGAATTCCCGGTCACACTCCCCTGCCGCGCCCCAGGACGCCGCAGCGTTCATCGTACTCCCGCGCCCGCCCGCCTGCGAATTCCGCGACAACCCACTTGCGGCCGGGCGACGAGTCCGCGCGCCGATCGGCCGGAACGAAAAAGCGCGACCGCGGCCTCCGAGGAATCGGAAGACCGCGGTCGCAGCGTCGCGGATGTCCGACTTCCGGCGTGGATTCGATCAGGCTTGCACTCGGCGGATGCCGCGGCGCGTCCGCTTCGCGCCCGCGATCGAGGCCATGCAGAGCGGCGCCGCCGCGAGCGCTCCGAACCCGCACAGGCCCGGTCCCGGCAGGATCGGCGTCAGATCGTCGCCGAACTCGTCGCCGTCGAGGACTTCGTTCGGGTCGGCCTGCTGCTGCTGGCCGTCGTCGCCCTGCTCGTCGGCGTTCTCGTCGCCCTGCTCGCCCGCGTTGTCGGCGGCGTTGTCCTGCTGCTCCTGTTCGGCGTCGCCCGCATTGCCGGCGTCGTTATTCTCGCCGTCGTTGCCGTTGTCGCCGGTCTGGTCCGCGCCGTTGTCCTCATCGGCGTCGCCCTCGTTGCCCGCGTCCTGTCCGTTGCCGGCGTCGTCGTCATCCACGTCGCAGGCATCGATGACGCCGTCGCCATCCGAGTCGTTCTGGCACGCATCGGGCACGCCGTCCGAGTCGCAGTCTTCGCTCGTTCCGGCGGCGATGTCTTCGGCGTCCTCGACGCCGTTGCCGTTGCAGTCGAACTGCGGAGCGCCCTCGAGCACGTTCGCTTCGAGCGTCACGGTGAACTGCGCCGGCTGCGCGTTGCTGACGAACGTCATCGTCGCGGTCCGGACGCCGGCTTCGCTTGCGGCGAAGGTCAGCGCGCCGTTGGAGGTCGCGCCCGGCGCCAAGATCGCGCTGCCCAACGAACTCACGAATTCCGCGGCCGCCGCTCCGGCGAACTGGACGGCGCTCACGTTCAGGGTCGCAGTCCCGGTGTTCTTGATCGAGAAAGGCACCTGCACGCTGCTGTCCTGGTCGATGTCGCCGAGGATGAGCTCGTTGCCGGGCGCGACCAGTCGGCTATCGAACCGCACTTCGATTGCCGGCGCGGCTGCCGCGACGGCCGATCCGCTCAGGATGAAGCTCAGCGACGCCTCGTCCGGGTCGTTGTTCGGCAACGTCACGACCGCGACGCGCTGCCCGGTCGTAACCGGCTGGAACGTAATGCCCCAGAAGAACTGCCCGCCGCCCGCGATCTCCGCCGGCAGCGGCGCGACCACGAAGTCGCCCGCGCCCGGCCCCTGAATCGTGACCGTGTCGGGAGAACCGGTGAAGAGCAGCGCCTGCTCGCCCAGGTTGCGCACCAGCAGCGCCTTGCCCGACGTCTGGCCGATCGCCGTCGCGTCGAAATAAAGCGCCTCGGCTTCGGTGATCTCGTTCAGACCATCCGTCACGAGCAGCTCGGGCGGCAACAGGTTCTGCGCCTCGATCGCGGAGTTCGACAGGGTGATGGTGTATTCCTGCACGTCGTTCACCCCATCCGTCGAATACACTTCGGCCACGAAGTATCCCGCGATCGTGTAGGGAATCGGCGGGTGATACTCGCTCTCGCCGGCCTCGTTGAAGTCGATCTGCGCGAACAGCTCGAACGTGTTGTTCGCTGCCGACACCCGCCGCCACAGCCGCAGCGCCAGGTCGCGGGCCGCGCGGGCATTCACTGTGCTCGGCGTGCCGTTCTCCGGGCCGGACAGATACTCCGTCCCGACCGGGTCGATGCGAATCGCGACCGGCGATCCGGCGATGGCGGTAAAGGCGTAGAAGTCGGCCGCGCCGTCGCGCTCCAGTGCGACGCCGGTTTCCTGGAACACCTGCACGCCGGCGTCCGCGACGCTTCGCAGCGACGTGGGCGAGATCAGCGGCGCGGTGAGACGCGAGTCGTTCTGCTCGAACACGTCGCCGTAAAGGAAGTGCGCGGCCCGGATGTCGTCTTCCTGCGGACCGTCGAAATCCGTCGAGAGTCCGGGCTGCATCAGGCGCGTGTTGTCGAGCGGAAGCGAGTGCGCGATGCCCAGCCCGTGTCCGTGCTCGTGCATGAGCACGTTGCGAAGCCGCAAGAAATCGCCGCCCGCGTTGCAGAACAGCGTGATGTCCTGGGAGTCCAGAACCATGTCGCCGCCCGCAGCGGGGTAGAAGTTGTACGCCAGTACGCTGGCGCCGACCGGGTGCATCGCAATGCGAACATCGCCGCGCCCAGTCTGATTGCCCGAAGCCAGCAGCCCAGGCGACGACTGGAACGTCGCTCCGTCGTCCGCCACCTCAACGTAATCCACGTTGATGATCTCGCCCCAGCGCTCGAACGCCTGGCGAAACTCGGCCTTCCACGCATCCCGCCCGCCGGGGAAGTTGGCATCGAGCTGCGCGTGGAGGTTGCTGGCGCTGGCAGCCTCGCCGTTGAAGCCTTGAATCAGCAGGCCATCGGGCACAAAGCTGTAGGTGATGGTCATTCGCTCGCCCGGCGCGATCGCGCCGTCGGTCGCGGTGCTGCTCCAAACGCCGAAGCCGAGCGTGAAGCGAGCGCCAATTGCGTCGGCCGCGAGGGTCTCCATCGCTGCCACGGCATCAGCCGGTGCATTCGGGTCCATCATGACGCTGCGGTCCGCCATCGAGAAGCAACGGCCGCCGGAATGCTCATGGCCGTCTCCCCCACCGTGCACAGAAACGGAATCGGCATGCGTCGCGTGATCGTGCAAACGGGTCGCGGCGTCGACGTGGACGCCGGCCGACGCGGAGGCTGTCAGCGCGCCGACGAACGCCATCGAAAGGGCCGGGCGTCGCAGGCCGTTCATCTTTCCGCAGATGTTCCGGCCGGCCGACCTGATCTTTTGGGACTTCGTGCTCATCTCAACTCTCTCCTCGGTGCTTGGCACTCTCGGTTCCGCCGTCCGCATCAGCGCGAATCGGCCACAACCTGAACACGCCCCGCGGAGCAGAGCGGACCGGAATTTCGGGCGCGGATTTGTTGACGCAAAACCCATCGGCGTCGATACTTACGAATTCCAGAAGAACTTGAAAGAGAAATCGCGAACCCTGCTAGCTGAGAATGGACGCCGCTCTGCGAGACGCCTCATGACGGATGCGCCTTCACCGCAAGACTCCCGCGCCGCCGAAGACGAGCAGCTTGTCAACCGGCTGCGGAGCGGCGATGCCGACGCGCTGAATCAGCTTTCACTGCGGTACTGGGAGCCGATTCGCCGGTTCGCGGCCGAGTACCTCGGCGGCGACGACGCGCTGGCGGCCGACGTCGCGCAGGAGACGCTGGCGAAGCTCGCCAACCCGGAGCACCTTCCGGACGCCGCGGTTCGACCGTGGCTGTACAAGATCGCGCGGAACCGCTGCCTCGACATTCTCCGGCGTCACCAGCGCAGCCCGACGCACGACCATCGCGTCCACACGCGATTCGACGCCACAGCGTCGTCTGCCGGCCCGGGTACGAAAGCCGCCGCGGAGGAGCGGCGCGAGCTGATTCGCTCGATCATTCAGCAGATGCCCGACGAGTATCGCAGCGTGCTGATCCTCAAGTTCTACGAAGGTCTGTCGCGCGAAGAGATGGCCGAGGCGCTGGCCGTATCCGAAGCGACCGTCAAAGGGCGGCTGGTGCGCGCGTCGGAATACCTCGAGCAGGAACTGCGCAAGATCACAGGGTCCGCGTAATGGCCTGCGATTTTCCGCGCGAGCGGCTCTGGGAGTGGGTGCACGGCGACGAGGACGCCGAGACCGCCGGGCACGCCGCGAAGTGCGCCGCGTGCGGCGCGGCGGCGGCGCGCATGCGTGACCTGCTCGGCGACTTGCGCGACCTGCCATCCCAGGCGACATCGACCGTTCGGCGTCTGGGCGAAGTGATCGGCCCCTATCGCCTGATGCGCGTGCTCGGCGAAGGCGGCATGGGCGTCGTCTACGAAGCGCAGCAGCTCACGCCCCGCCGCCAGGTGGCGCTGAAGCTGATCCGCGGCGGCGAGCTGGACGACGACCTTCGCGTGCGGCTCTTCCGGCGGGAAATGCAGGCTTTGGCGCGCCTGAACCACCCGAATATCGCCACGATCTACGACGCCGGCTGCACCCCCGAAGGCCGGCACTACTTCGCGATGGAGCTGGTCGAAGGGCAGCCGCTCCTGGTGTACGCCGGCGGCGCGACCGGGCGCGCCGCCCTGTCGATCCGCGAGCGCGTCCGACTGTTTCACCGGGTTTGCGACGCCATCGCCTACGCCCACGAGCGCGGCATCATGCACCGCGACGTGAAGCCCTCCAACATTCTTGTGGACCCGTCCGGAAACCCCAAAGTGCTCGACTTCGGGCTGGCGCGCTCGATCGACCGCGACGACGGCATGAGTCAGCATACCGAAGCCGGCCGAATCGTCGGCACCGTGCCCTATATGAGCCCCGAGCAGATCAGCGGCCGGACCGACCAGATCGACGTCCGCACCGACGTGTACGCGCTGGGCCTGTTGCTGTATGAACTGCTGACCGGCCGGCTGCCCTATGACGTGGTCCGCAAGTCGCTGTTCGACGCGATCCGCACGATCAGCCACGAGCCGGCGCCCGATCCGCGGGTTTTCAACCGCTCGCTGCCGGCCGACCTGTGCACGATCACGCTCAAGGCGCTCGAGAAAGAGCCGGATCGCCGCTACCAGACCACCGCCGAGCTGCGTGACGACGTGCATCGCCAGATGACAAATCACCCGATCCTGGCGCGACGCGCGAGCGCGTGGTACCGCTGGCGCAAGTTCGCGCAGCGACATCACATCGCGGTCGCGCTGACCGCCCTGCTGATCGTGGTCGTGGGGGCATCGGGCGCGCGACTGGCCGTGCAGGCCCGCCGCCTGGAGCGCGAGCGGAACGCCGCCCGCGACGAAGCCGAGAAGTTCCGCGAGCTGCACTCGGTGCTCACGCAGTTGCTGACGTCGGCCGATCCGTGGTCGAGCGGCGCGGGTTCGAAGGACACACGCGTGCTCGACGTGCTGGACGACTTCGCGCGCCGCATTCAGCGCGACGTGTCGCGCCCGCTGATCGCCGCGGCGCTGCGGAACACGCTCGGCAGCACCTATCGCCGGTTTTCGGAGTTTCGGAAGGCCGAAGAGCACCTGCGATACGCGCTCCAGACGCGCGAGTCGCTGCTCGGCGAATCGCACCCCGATACGCTCGAAAGCCTGCGCAACCTGGGAGAGCTGCTGTTCGAAAGCGGCGACGTCGAGGGCGCGGCCCCGCTCCTGCTCGATGCCCTGCGACGCCGCGAGCGAGCGTCGGAGTCCGATCCGGCGGACTTGGCCGACGCGCTCAATTCCGTCGGTCTCTTGCACAAGACGCGCGGTCAACTGGACGATGGCCAGGCGCTGCTGGAGCGCTCATTGAGCGTCTACGGGCGCGCGGCGGAGCGGGCCGCGAGCGACGCCGACGCGCTACGCGAGGTGCGCGAGGGGCAGGCGCGGGCGATGAATAACCTCGCCGCGCTGCACCGGACGCGGGCCGGCGAGCTGCGCGACGGCGGCGACGAACCCGGCGCGTCGCGCGAGCTGGAGCGCGCCCGCTCGCTCTACACCGACGCGCTCGAGCTGCGCCGCCAGTGGCTCGGACCCGATCACCCGGACGTAGCAAAGGCCCTGAACAACTACGCCATGTTTCTGCGCGACATCGGCCGGAATGAGGAAGCGATCGTTCACGCGCGAGAAACCCTTCGAATCCTGCGGCAAGAGGTGGGCGACGAAAGCGCGCTCACCGCGCGAGCGCTCTACAACCTGGCTCGCCTCGAGGCGCAATGCGGCCGAACGATCGCCGCCGCGGAGCTGGTCGCGGACGCCACGGCAATCCAGATCCGGGTGCTCGGCCCGGACCACGCGCACACGCGACAATCGCAGGAGTTTGCGGCGGAGCTGTCTGCGGCGCCGGCGGGAAGCGCTCCCACGACGATGCCGACCGGTCCGTAGCGTCCAGCGCTCACTGGTCGCCGCGCGCCTTGCCGAGCACCGATCGATAGCGCTCCGCATATCGCCGCGACCATTCGGATTCCAGCTCCGCCGTCTGCTCGGGCGTGGCGGATGACAGCCGTGAGGCGGCCTCCTGCGCCTCCGCTTCGCTCAGCAGCGGCGCAGTCAGCTCGGCCAGCAGGTCCGCCCGCGATCCCGACGCGATCACCGCCGCCCACGCCTGCTGAAGGAGGACGTGGTTGTCCCCGCAGGCGGCGCGCACGAGCGGCGCGAGCACCGCGCTGCGCTGCGCGGCGAGGTTCAGATCGAAATTCATGCCGAAGTTCGACGACAGCGGATTCGCGCGAACGCACAGCTTGCCCGCTTCCAGTTCATACGTGCGCGGGTCGATCGGGTAGTGATACAGCGCGACCTTGGCGGGCGAATGCTCGGCGCTCAGTCCCCACAAACGTTGCCCCTCCGGGCCGACACAGAACCGCACGAACGCCTCGGCGAGCTGCGCGTCGGAAGTGTTCGTCATGACACTGATGACATCCGGCGTGACGGCCGTCGCGCCGCTGGGGTTCACGTACTCAAACCGTCCCGAGCGGACCGCCTGAATGCTTAGCGCGTCGAAATTCACCGCGAACCCGGCCAGAAACACGCCGGCCGCGGTCTGCTGAAGCGCGGTCGAGCTGCGCTCCACGAGCGCGCGGCTGTTCGCCAGGGCACGCGTCAGAATCCGCCATCCGTCTTCCCATCCGTACTTCTGCAGGATCAGCAGCATGCACTCGCGGTGACTGCCGCTGCTGCCTGGATCGGCGATTCCCAGCCAGCCATAGAACCGTTCCTCGGCCAGGTCGGACCACGTCGCCGGCGGAGCAATGCCGCGCAGCTCCAGATCGCGCGAATTCATCGCGATTCCGAAGCTCGATAGCCCCGTCGCGAACCAGTGCCCCGCCGCGTCGCGCGTCGGAAGCCCTCCGATCTCCGCCGGGATCGCCGCGATCGCGTCGTCCAGCTTCAGAACCCGGCTTTGCCCGCGTTCGGCAACCAGCGCGTGATCCGTGATTCCGCCGCCGAAGAACACGTCAACGCGGCCTTTCACCTCTTGGCTGAGCGCCACCTCGCTGACGTACTCCAGGCATTCCGGCGTGCCCCGCACAACCCAGTCGATGAACACGCTTCGGCCGTGCTGCCGGGCGTACCAGGCCGAGAACTCCAGCCCGAACGCGCGCCGAATCTGTTCGTTGTGCGGCGTGACGATCGTGAGCCACTTGCCGGGAGGCGGCGCTTCCGCCACCGCCTGCTGCGCCGCGCTTTCGCCACAGCCCCAGCACCCTGCGCCGACGAGCACGCCCGCGATCACGAGCAGCGCTCGGTCAACCCGGATGCAATGCCGACGCCCCGGCTGAAAAAGCTTGTACATCGAAATGGCTCCCGATCCCGCAGAAAATGCCAACGGCCCGCGTGCAGGCGATTCCGACGATTGCGCGTAGATCTAAACGCCAGAGTACTGAGTTCCACGCTCGATGGTCAACGAGGCCGGCTTCGCACGCGCAAAGATTGTGTGAAGATCGTGATCGATTACCGGCAAAGTGCGGCGCGGACGCACCTACAATCCTCGTCGCGCGAGAGTGCGACGCGGCGCCAACCGCGAGGAGTCCGAAACGTGCCGGCCGGTCCGCCCGAGCGATGCCCGGAGTGCGGCGAAATCATCGTCGCGCCACTCATGCGCGCCGTCTGCTCCGAGTGCTCGTTTGAGTACGACGAGCACACGATTGTCTGGCGTCCGTCGCGGCCGTGGTCCATCTACATCATGTTCGCGAACGCGGCCATCTGCGTGCCGTTCCTGTTTCAGTTCCTGCAATCCGTCGCGCTCTATGGCCGGTTGCCGCACAACGCGGTGACGGCCGCCGCCGCCGTCGGCATCGCCGCGCTCGGCTGGGCGCTGCCGAGACTGCGCGTGCTGCTGACCGAGGGTTACCGCTACGCGGCCGTGACGCCGCTGGGAATCTACGCTGGAACGACACGCGGGCGCAGAATCATCCCGTGGGCGCAGTTGGCCGACGTGCGTGTGAGCTTCGGAATTCCCATCGTGCTGCCGGTCGAGCCGGGGCGACCGTGCGAGCTGGATTGGGTCTTCGACAGCGACCAGGAGGTGACGGCGTTCATCGCGGCCGTACGCGCGTCCGCGGCGCGCTACCATCCCGCCCCGATCGCAGCGCCCAGCATGTGAAGCGAAACGCGCCACGCGCGCGATCTGCGCCGGCACACTCTGCGCCCCGAGAGGATTTGCGCGTCGCAGCAACGGATGACCGCGAAGTCGCGCCGCGCCTCCGGCCGATAGGCAGCACAGAACGCCGCCCGATGGCGCGGAACTCGTCCGTGCCGCGGCGCACTGGAGACGCGCATGCCTTCCCGCTTCGCGGCCGGACCATTCCGCCGAACTGCGCACGGACTGATGCCCGCTTCGCTTGCGCTGGGCGTCATCCTCCTTGCTCAGGCGCCGGGCGCGTGCGCGCCGGAAACGCTGCTTGCGCCGGAAGACCCTGCGAGCGTCGGCGGCGTCACGGCGATCGAGTCCAGCCGCGTGCTGACGCCCGACGAGCTGAACGAGTTCATCGCGACATCCGAAGACCAGCGCATCGTTCTCGTGTTCGTAAACCCCGCGCCGCTTGCCAACCCAAACGACGAAAATCCGCCGATCGAGGGACCAGTCGGCCCACCGGCGATCGTTGTCGGCGAGGTTCGCATGTGGGCCGGACCGCCGGATACGTCGCCGCTGGGCTGGCTGCCCTGTGACGGGCGTGAGGTCGATCGCGTCGCGCACGCGCCGCTCTACAGCGTGATCCGCGACGCGTACGGCGCGGGCGACGGCGCGACGACGTTTAACCTGCCGGACTTTCGCAACCGTTCGCCGATGGGCGCCGATTCCATCAACGCGGCGCACCTGCCGCAGACGTCGGTCAGCGGAAAGCCGGCTGGATTCGGCGGCCAGGCCGAGCACGTGCTCACGCTCAGCGAGCTGCCGATCCACTCGCACTCCATCGCGCACGAGCACGACCTGGTCGCTACGGAGCACGGATCGCTCGGCGCCAGCGCGGTGCAGCTTGTCGGTCCGCTTGAGCCGCCGACAACCTTCCCGACCGGTTCGCCGTCGCAGTCCGAGAGCGGCTTCGCCGGCGGAGATCAACCGCATAACAACCTGCACCCGTACTTCGCGATTTCATACATCATTTACTCCGGCGCAGAACTGAACCCGAACTGACGCTCGTCCGCAAGCGCGGACTCCTCGTCCCGGTACCGCGGTTGCGTTCCAAACCCGTTGACCTATCGTTGCCGCCATGGCGGCTTGGGGCAGGTCACCCGGGGGCGATCCGTGATCGGCGCGATCGCGTTCCGCCATCCCGAGCTGCTCGCAGCTGCGATCGCGATTCTGGCGCTCGGCGTCATTTCCCGCCTCGTGATGCGCGCCGACGCACATCGCAACGCGCTCGAGGCGAACGCTCCCGGCGATTCCGGCGCGCGTCGCTCGCGCGTGCCCATGGCCGGAATCACGATCGCCGCCGGCCTGCTGCTGCTGGCGGGCGGCGCGATCGAATTGCGCGCCAGGGACCGGCTCGTCCTGACGCCCATCGCCGGTACGATCGCCCTGGCCCTCGCGTTCACGATCTGGAGCTACATCCCCGTCCCGTCCGGCCTCAGTCGGATGCGAGCAAGCGCTTGCGCCGCGTCGCGCTTCGTCGCGTGGACAGCCGCGATGATCATCGTCGCCGCTCCCGCGTGGCAATCGCGTCAGGCAGACTGGGAAAGACCCCTGCTGCTGCTGCTGCTTGATGGCTCGCGGTCCATGGGAATCGCGGACGACGCCGAAGGCGCGCCGTTCGCCTCGCAGACGACCGCCGCGACCGCAACCGAGTCGCGCGCGGAACGCGCGAATCGCGCCCTGACCGAAAACGCGAACCGGCTCGACCGCCTTCGCGAACTGTTCGACGTGCGGATGGTCCGCGTCGGTCAGGCCGCGACTCCGCTGTCCGAACCTCGCGTCGATCCGTCCGCGCCGTCCACTCACCTCGCCGGCGCGCTGCGCCAGGCTGCCGAAGCGCGCGGAGCCGGTGGCGAGCCGCCGGGCGTCGTCGTGCTCGTCTCGGACGGCGCGGAAAACGTCACCGATGCGGCCAGCGTGGCGAACGCTGCGTCCGACCTGGCCGCGCTGGCCACCGTGGTCTTCGCGATCGGCGTCGGGCCGCCGCCGGAGGCGACCCGCCTTGTCCGCATGGACCCGCTGAACCTTCCGCAACGCATCGGACGGCGTGACGAGCTCACGCTCTGGGCTGTCGGGCGCGTGCAGCCGTGCGACGGCTGCGAGGTGCTGCTCGAGCTGTTCTGGGACGACGTGCCGGTCGGCCTGCGGCGCGTTCGCGCGGCGTCGCCGAATGGTCGCTGGCGCGAGAAGTTCACGCTGTTCCCGCCGGCGTCCGGCGCGCACCGCGTCACGCTGCGCGCCACGCTGGCGTCGCTGCCGGGCGCCGCTTGGGCCGAGGAATCCGCGATGATCGAAGTGCGCGACGACCGAATTCGCGCGACCTATGTCGTGGGACGACCGCATGCCGAGTTGGGCTTCGTCTCGCGGGCGCTGCGCGGCGATCCCTCGATCGAACTCACGATCCTGGACGATCCGGAATCGCCGGGAGCAGCGAGCCGCGCGACCGACTCGCCGTGGGCCGGCGCGGACGTCGTAATTCTCGGTGCGGGATCGCACGCGTTCCTGACGCTGTCGAGCGTCGACGCGCTGCGCGAGGCGGTGACGACGCGCGGCGTCGGACTGTGGGTCGCCGGCGACGCGGACTTCTACTCGGCCGATGCGCCGGCGCTCTCCGAGCTGAATGAGCTGCTGCCATTTCGCGGACTCCGCGAGCGACCGGACGGGCCGGTGCCGATCGCCCTGCGCGTCGCACCCGACGCCGCCGCGCATCCGGTCGTGCAGGAATTGCTGCACCCAGCGGACAGCGACCCGCAACACGCCGCCCCGCCGCCTGCGACGGTGTATTCGAGCGTGCGAGCGGATCGGTTCGCGCCGCTCGCTCAGCCGCTGCTGCTCGGCGCCGACGGCGAACCCATGTTGATCGCGCAGGAACTCGGCGCCGGACGCGTGCTCGGCTCGCTCTGGGAAGCCACCTGGCCCTGGGCGCTCGCGTCCGACCGAGGTGCGGAAGATCAGCGCAGGCTCTTGCGGCAAGCGGTCACGTGGCTGGCAAACCGCCGGCCGGCCGCGTGGGTCACGAGCGGACGCGGATCGTACGCGTTGAGCGCCGTCCGCGACGGAAACGCATCGATCGAGTTGTTTGCAGGAGTCAGCGGCCTGTCGCTCGGCGAATCCGACGGTTCGCCCGCAATCACCGCCGTGCGGCTTGTCGTCGAGCCTGTGCATTCGCAATCGACGCAGCCCGCGACTACGACCCGGACGGCGAACACACCGCGTGTGTCCGCTCCCGCATGGAACGTGCCGCTTTCCCGCGGGCCGACGGGCTGGATCGGGATTCTGCCCGACGCCGGCGCTTCACGAAGCTCACTCGCCGCGGGCGAGTACGAAGCGCGATTCGAAGCGACGGTCGAGACGCCCGCGGGCGGAGTCCGCCCCCCGCAACGCGAGGTGCTCTCGGCCCGCGCGCGGTTTCAGATTGCCGACGTGGATCGCGAAATGCTGGCGCCGACCGCCGACCTCGCGCTGCTGGAAGACCTCGCCGCCGCCGCCGCGTCGTCCGGCGGGCGATTCGAGCGCATCGACCGTCTCGCGACTGTGCTGGACGAACTGACCGCGACGGACCGTCGTCGCCGCGTCGAGCGGATCGTCACGCTCGATCCGGTGGCGACGCGGCCGCAGTGGCTGTTCGCGGTGTTTGTCGGCGCGCTGACGTTGGAGTGGCTTCTGCGGCGACGTGCCGGCGTGGTCTAGCGCGGCTCCTTAGCGATACTGCGGCATTCAGAGCCGCGACCGTCAGGGAGCGGGGACTGTCCGAGAATCTGCCAGGTCCTACCGCGCCTCAATCTGAGCCGGACGACGCTCTACAACTCGTACAGCTCCGGCACGCGACCCTCGAACGCATCCGTCCCGGGCGCGAAACGCTTGTCGGCCGCCAGCGAAACGTCCAACAACAGGGGCGTGGACAGCGCCTGGCGCTGCACGCGTCCGTTCGGCGCAACGAATCTCGTCTGCTCGCGCCCCGCGGAAACAACGAACAGCCGATTCTCGGTCGCCCGCGTTCGCAATGGGCCTTCATCGCACTCGCCAAGAACGAACACGACGTGCGCGCCGGACAGCGCTCGCGCGCGAACGGCCGCAAAGTGGCCGACGGCGCCCGGCGCAACCGCGGAAACGCCCACGCCGCGATGCTCCACGACTCCAGCAAACGGCGCGTCGATCAGCACGGCGTCTGCGGCGACTCGCGGCTCGCCGCCCGCAGGTCCTGTGACATTCGGCCGCACGCGAATGCGCAGCGCGTCGCTCGCGGAAGGCGTCGAGCCGACGCGCTCAGCCTCCCCGCCGAACACCACGCTTACATTCGGCACGTCCGAGCGCGGCCGGCGCGGGGCCGCGCGGCTCAGCACGGCTGCGCGATCTTCTTCGACGATGTGAGGCCGGCGTTTGCCGCCGAGTTCGACCGACGCGGCAACGACTCGCGTCTCCGCTACGCCCGCCTGAGCGAGTTTGCCGCCGGCCGCGTCGCAGACCAGGCTGCCGCCGACGAGCACCGTGTCGCCCTCCCGTCCCCACTTCGTAGCCGACGCGATCGGCACACCCAGTTCGCGAGCCCGTGTGGGAATCAGGTAGTCGGGTTGCGGATTCCACAGCTCGTCCGGACCGCCGCCGTTGACCCACGCCGTCGGCTGCACGATGAGTTGCGCGCCGCGAGCGGCGAGCGTGGCCGGAATCTCCGGTATGCGCGCGTCTGCGCAGATCAGGATGCCGATGCGTCCGATCCGCGTCTCAAACACCGGCAGCTCGCGCCCGGCGACGAAGAATTCACGGTCGAAATCCCACAGAAAGGACTTCGCGTATCGTCCGAGCTCGCGGCCGTCTGGATCGATCAGGACGGCCGAGTTCCGCAGCGCGCCGCCCGATTCTTCAAGAAATCCGGTGCAAACGTGAATACCGGCGTCGCAGGCCGCGGCGGCGATCTGCTTCAGAAAGTGATCCGTTCCCGGCATTCCCGAGGCGCGGGCGCGTGCATACTTGTCGCGGGAGCCGATCCAATAGGTCGGCCACGCGCCCTCCGGCAAGACGATCAGCTCCGCCCCGTCGCGAGCCGCGGCGTCGATCGCGTCGAAAGCGCGCGACAACGCTCCAGACCAGTCTGACAGAGGTGATCCTGGCAATTGGGCGACGGCGATCCTCGGCATGCGCGACATTGTCGCACGATCTGCGCCGGTCCGCACGAGGCGGAGTTCACGCGCAGCCCACGATCGTCCAGCGCGCCCCACAAATGCCAAAGCAGAGGCGAGTACCCGTCGCTCGCCCAGAAATGCCGGTGACATCTGAGACTTGCATGCCGGCGCCACCGGCGCGCGCGTGATGCGGTCCGTCGCCGGCCCGGGCGCGCGGCGCGCGAGCGGCGCGCGACTTCTCAAGCATGCGGATCACGTCGGCCGCGAGAATCGCGGCGACTTCGCGCTGCCGGTGGTCGGTTTCAACGTTGGTCGGATCGGCGGGATCGAACAGGACGCGGCGCGTGGCCATCGGCATCTCTCCGAAGAGTCGATGCCGACGACGTCCTCCGCTCCGCGGCTGGTGCGTCGTCCGGCGGGTTGGCGGCTCGCGCACGCGAGCCGCTATCAGTTACATACGCGAAGAGTTAACCAGATGGTGGGTGGTGTCCCCGAATCTCCGCAACCCATCGAGCTGAATCGTCTCGCCGCCGTCGAACTGATGGAAGTCGGTGCCGTGCCGGACGTTCACGCCGCCGTAGTTCTCCAGCATCTCGGGCAGGCCGTAGATGTACGGGTTGAAGTGCGTGAAGCGTCACCCGACGCGGGGATGGGTAGTACGCAAGAAAGGATACAAGCAGCACTTCGCTGTATGATCTTTCTTCAGGATGCGGGGAGCGGCGACTACTTGCCTTCCTTGGAGGACGTCAGCCGGCTGCGGGTTTTTTCGATGGAGTCTTTAGCATCCAAGCTGGCGCTGCCGTGTAGACCATCGCTCAGTTGCAGGAGCACGTCCAGCTTGCCAGACGCACTCGGCGCATCTTGCAAGAAGTACGCGTCCCGTAGGGCACTGGTCAGGGTCGCTGAATAAATGGCGATGAAGCCCGGCTCTTGCCAATTGCGCAACGCGACCCGGGTTGAATCGGGCTGCGCTCCCGCAGGCTGGGTTGAGCCAGCCCGCTGCGCCAACCGTTGCATTGCTTCTAGTCGTGGCCGCAACTGTAGTTGGAGCAGGTTTTCAGCCAACTGATAGAGCGACTCCGATTCCCGGTCGCCGCGCCAGATGTCTGCCACGAGCGACTGTTCTGTCACTTCCTGAATCCAAACGTCTAGCAGAAGGCGGCTGGTCTCGTTGCATTCGTATCGCGGCGCCCCGCGCAGAAAATGGCCCTCGATCGCACGAGCTTCATTGGCCGGGCGCTTCCACTCCGTGCAATTCTGCTCCGCAAGCTGCATCAATCGTCCAAGATCGCTGCGATGCTCCGCTGCGCCGCCGCCGCGTGACAGCGCACTGAACCACACCCGATCGCTTGGAGAGCGGGCCCGCAACAGGAGCATGTCAACTTCCTTGGCCAACGGAACAACCTCCGCAGCCATGTCGGAGGCACATGCGTACAGGTCTTTCGCTTGGGCGAAGTCTCGTTCGACAAAGTGGCAAACCAAGGCGCGCTTCAATGTTCCATCATAGATTTCGGCCGCGACAGCAGGGGAGGCCCCGGAAACTTGACGAAAGAGCGCCAGGACATTCGGCGCTGCGCCGTCGGGCTGTGACGTTCGCCCGGAATCGGGTGCAATGCGGGGGAGCTTACGCCGTACGAATCGCTCCACACGTTGCGCTTCGAGGTTGTCCAACATCGAGCGTGAATCGAACAGCACTTCGTAGGCGACACGACGGCCGGTCCAGTTCGTATACCCGCTGAATCCGTCGCGGAGCAGAATCGCATCGAGCAGCGCTTCCGAAAACACTGACGCGCGAGCGTCTCCGGCTACTGCCGGGCCGGACAACACGCTGCCTAGCCAGAGCGCGGCGAGCGCGATTATCAACCGAGGCCGACCGGATGGGCGATGCGATGCGCCCATCAGGGTTGGTTCCCGCCGATGTCGAGCGGACCAGGGATTTTGAGCGCTGCGAGGCATCCAAGGGCGCAGGGAATCCCCGGCTGGTATCGACCAATGTATAGACCAAGCTCGTTTGCGACGAGATCGCCCGGCGTGTCGATTATCCAATCTCTGAACGGTTGGTCATCCCACGGCTTGAGAGGCGGGTTGGTACCACCGCACGCCGTCCCAATTTCATAGATGATGCCCCCCAAGCGAAGCAGCATTTGCAGGGCATCCGCTATTTGCTCTGGGTCTTCGCCGGGTGCAACAGGGGGAAAGCACATCCGAAACGAATTGCACGCGTTTAGGCAATGCCAAAACTTGTAGCCGTTTGCTGCTGGATCGAATCCGAGGAGTTTCGAAAGCGCATCCATCTCTTCCTTGGACTTCTTCGCGGCGTCACCGACGCAACCCGGACGCCCCCCGATGTTGGCCAGCGAATGCAGACCGACGGGGTCAACGTTCCCGGTAGGGTCATTGAGCACGTATGCGTATCGGTTGCTCCCACCGAGTTCCGCGCCGTCGCGCGGAATAAACGCTCTCCCGACGGCGCGGCCATGGATTTCACCCCGTGCAAGCATCGCCCCCGGCTCGCCGATCGGATCGCGCTGGACGAACCGCCCGAGGCTCGGGTCGTACCACCGCCAGCCGAGATGCTGGAGGGTAATCGGCGGCAGGTTGGGATTGGGTCCGGTGCGAGACAACAATCCGCTCTCGTATCCATGCTGGCCGGCGTAGGCGTATCGCGGGAAGCCCTCCGGAAGCTCGCCGCCGATCGAAGCGGTCCAAATCGTCATGTTCGCGTCGTTCGGGTCGGGCACGCCGGTGAGCTCCACATGCTCCCCGAACGCCGTGTACGCCACGGCCGCGACGCCGTCGACCGACTCCTGCCCGGGCGGGTCGTTCTCCAGCCGCGAAGTCAGCATCGTCGAGCCGATCAGATCGCCATGGTAGTACGTCGGCTCGCCGCTGCCCGCGTCCTGCTGGCCGTACAAACCCAGGAAGTAGTTCGTGTACACGTCCACCGGGAAGGAATAGTCGTCTTCGGCGCCGGTCCGCGACAGCTCCGCGTCCCCCGTCGGCGACGCCCCGAGATAATCCGTCAACGCCACCGGATACTGAAGATCGAGCGGGTTGTTCGCGTCCGGCGGATACTCGTCCCACATGAAGGCGTAGTCGGCCGTCACGTACCGCGCCCGCGGATCGTCGTAGCGGAACTCCCGCACGCCGCCGTCGTCGCGCTGCGACAGCCAGTCCGGATCGCCGTTCTCATCGACCGCCCACGTGCTCCACTGCGCCCGCCAGAGCTGACCGTTGCTGTAGTAATACAGCGCCAGATCGCGCCGACGCTCATACTCGGCCGGGTCGCCCGGCGTCGCCTCCGTGTCGAGGTACTCGTCCTGGATCGTGATGTTGCTCACGGCGCCCGTCTGGTAGTACGTGTACCGAACCGTCCGCAGCAGAACGTCCCCCTCGCCGCTCACGTCGAACAGCTCCCAGTATAACAACCGGGACATCTGAACAACCCCGCGCGTTCGCAATCGGTCTGATTCATGGCGCGTTTT
>CAZKJT010000030.1:0-31420 GCA_964553225.1 uncultured Planctomycetales bacterium
AGCAGTGGCTTGGAACACTGGCAGGGCACCCGGAAGTACGCAATCGTGCGCGCCGAGCAGAATCTAGACCAGGGCGGGAAGCAGTCGGCAGCCGCTTCAATCCGGACCGGCGGCCTTCCAGGTTCTCCCGCGAACGGGACCATTCCCGGCCGCCGGCCGCGGAACGGAGACGCCGAGCGTCGTCCCATCACGCCGCGTCTCACGGAATCCGCGAACGGGTCGCATTCATGCAACTCGACAGCTTCCGTGCACGCTGCCCGACGGGTAGATTTCGCCCCGTCGTGGTCGTCCGCGCGCGAATCGAGCACGCCGCGCGCAGGTTCGCCGTCCGCGCGATCCGGCGACTCGCCAGGAGACCCCTCCATGCGTTTGCGCAATGGTCCGGCAGCAGCGATTGCACTACTCGCAACCCTCGGCGCGGCCGTGGCGGCGCAGGACCCGGGCGCGCCTTCGCCGTCGGCCTCCAGCGCTCCCACGCCATCGCCAGACGGGCTGCGCGCGTTGGACGGCGAGTGGATCTATCTCGAGGACCGCACCGAGGGTCGCGCCCTCGAGCAGATGGGTCCTCCGATGGCCTCGAAGTTCTCCATGCGCGTCGAGGAGGGCGCAGTTGTCCTGAACGGCCATGGCTCCGGGCACCGAGATGTGCGCGTCGCGCTCGACGGCTCGATCACCGAAGTCGTGGAGCCGGAGAAGCGAATCGTGCGCTACCGCGGCTCGTGGAACGACGGCACGTTCGAGTACCAGGTCGAGTTCGTGCGCGACTCGGACAACGCGCCCGACGGATCGATCCGAATGATCCGGCGTAGCTTCCACGTGACGCCCGACGGACTGCTCGTGCGCGTCGCGGTCGATCCGCCCGCGGGGTCGGAGTCGATCGGGCTGTACCGCCATGCCGAGGACATCGCGATGCCCGCACCGGCCCAGGCCGCGATCGGCGACCTGTCGTGGCTGGCCGGCGCATGGGTCGGAACGAGAAGCTCGGGATCGTCGATCGAGGAGCGCTGGAGCCCGCCGCTGGGCGGCGCGATGCTGGCCGTCTCGCGCGCGGTCAACACGAGCGGCAAGATGGTCTCATTCGAGTACCTGCGGATCGTCGAGCGGGAAGGCGGGCTGGTCTACATCGCCCAGCCGGGCGGCAAGACGCCGACCGAGTTCGTGCTCACCGAGCTGAGCACCGAGAGTGGCGCAGCCCGCGCGGTGTTCGACAACCCGCGCCACGACTACCCAAAGCGCATCGTGTACGAGCTTTCGGCTGATGGCGGCCTGAGCGCCAAGATCGGATTCACCCAGGGCGGCACCCCGCGGCGCTTCGAGTTCAAGCGCGAGGGCAGCTAGCGTAGTCCCCGGATGGACGCGGCGTTTCAGCAAGCTTCGTTAAGCACTCATGCGAATCCCGGCCAGCGCTGATGCGCGCCCCGGAAATCGCTCATGCGAGTCGCGGCAAGCGCGGTGCTGAAATCCTCGGCGAGTGCCACTGCTCCGTGCGGGCGCCACTGCTCCGTGCGGGTGCCACTGCTCCGTGCGGGTGCCACTGCTCTGCGAGCAGTGGCTTGGAACACTGGCAGGGCACCCAGCGAAATTCACCGAGGAAATCGGGGTGACAGGATTTGAACCTGCGGCCTCTTGCTCCCGAAGCAAGCGCTCTAGCCAGGCTGAGCTACACCCCGTGGTGTCCTGCCGCGGTCGCACGCGGCGACGCGAGGCAGACCGAGTATCGTAGCGAATCGGCCCGGCAGTTCAAGCCGCCGCCCGTGCTCTACAGACGTTCCAAGCCGCCTGCCCGTGCTCTTCAGCTGCAATGCCCGCGAATCGGCTCACGCCCTCTCAACGCGCCCGGGCCGGCACTTCCCCCGCTGCGATCTTCCAGCGGTGAGATTCGGTCTCGTTCCGGGCGCGCAGCGTGTAACGGACACCCGCGGCCAGCTCGTGCCAGTCCCCCGGCCCGAGCACGATCACCGCGTACGTGTGCTCGCGCGTCGTCACGCCGCCGACGCCCGCGCCGACCTTCAGCGTCGGGTGCCCGTCCGCCTCGAGGAAGAACCGGTTGTCGGCCTGCTCCGTGAATCGCTTGATCGAATCGAAATCGGAGCTGCTGCCCACCCGCGCCAGCAGCACCGGCATGCCGTCGCCCAGCCGCCCGGTCGGGCAATCCGGCGCGTCGGACCAGAAAATCTGATCGATCGTAAGCTCCGGCGGAGCATCGCCGCTGCCGGCCGCGTCCGGCGGAGCGCTCCCACCCGCGGCGGCGCTCGGCGACCCGTCGCCCGCATTCGCGGCCACTTTCGGCTCGCGCTCCGCCGCGCTCGGATTCGACGGCAGAGGCGCGATCCGCTCGAGCGTCCTCGTCAGCGTGACGCCTTCGCGCACGTCCCAGCGGTATTGCGATTCGGTCGCAGCTGGGCGGAGCGTGTACTCGACGCCGAGAGCGAGCTGCGCGAACGCGTCCGGCTCGATCTTCAGATAGAAGTGCCGGATGCCCTGTTCCGGCTGAGCCCAATAGCCGCGCGTCGCGACCAGCGGCACGTCCGGATGGCCATCGGCTCGAAGCACGAAGTCCTTCGGCACGCGCCGGTAGAACGAGCTGTACTGCGCCGCGCCCTCGCCGGGTCGGCCTTCCTCGACGCGCACGATCACGTGACCGGCGGATTCGGATTCGTCCACGTCCATTTCGATGCCGGCCGGGCGTTCGGCCAGCCAGTGCGCCTCATCGATGGTCAGTCGCGTGAACTCCTCGGGATGCGGCTCGTTCGCGAGCTTTGCGTGCGGGCCGAAGCGGTCCGAGATGGCGAGGGTCGAGTACGGATTGCCGCCGCCGAACGGATCGTCCGGCGCGGGTGACGACTTCTGCCGCAGGCCCCAGGTAGAGGACATTTCGCCGTCGGCCCAGTCGTCGAACGTGGCGACGTGGATCATCAGGCCGAACAGGTTCGCGTCGAGGATGTTCTGCCCAAGCCGGTCGCCGTTCAGGCGTCGCCAGCGCCCGCCCACGAACACCTCGTTGAACGTGTGGCTGGTCCAGCCCTGCTGAAGCGCGGCCACGCCGCGCTCGGCCACGTAGCGCACGCGGTGATTTCGCAATCGACCGACCATCGCCGGCTCGCGATCGTCGGTTGCGTCGACGATCGGAATCGCCAGCACGAGCCGCGTCGGCACGCCCAGCGCGCGCAGGCAGCCGCTGACGTAGATGGCGGTCGAGGTGCAGCTTCCGCGGACGCCATGCTCATACATGCCGCGCGCGAACAATTCGCGCTGCCACTGTTGCTCGAGCGAGAGGTTCGCGGCGGACTGTCCGCGACGGGCCGCGTCCTCCAGTCCGGGATGCACTTCGACGCGGCCATCGACGAACCGGCTGCAAAACGTGGTGAACCCGTCCACGTATCGCGCATGATCCAGCAGCGAGGGCGCGGCCCGTTCGACCAGCGTGCGATCGTCCAGCGCGGCGGCGTCGATGCCCTGTCCGGCGAGCTGCGCGACGATGGCTCGGCGCATCGGCTCGTCCCAGTTGGCGGTGAGGCCCGGCTGCGCCCATTTCTGCATCGGGGCGGTATTCACGCGCCAATCCGGGTCGGCGACGATCGCCTCGGCGACGGTGTTGAGCGGGTAGAGAATCACTTCGAGTTCGACGTAGCCGTCCGTCTGTTCGAGGATGCGGGCGTCCTGGTAGTCGTCGCACAGCGCTTCGGGCGTCACGGGCGGCAGCACCTGCACCAGCGCGCGCACGGTGTAGGTGAACTCGCGCCGCTCGTCCCAATCGCCGTCGGGCGTGCCGTCGCCGTCGCTGTCGGCTCGGGCGGGGTCCGTGAAGTGCTTGTGCGTCTCATGAAAATCGGTCAGGCCGTCGCCGTCCGTGTCGGGATCGCGAGGTTCGGACGAGAACAGCGCCAGGGACGTTGCGAACAGCGAGAAGGACCACGGCGTCATGGCGTGAGTCTCCTGTCTGAACGCGCCGGGATTCGGCGTGAACCACGGCGAACGTGAAGGGTTTGAGCGGCGCTCGACCCCGGGCGCCCGGACAGTATTACGGGCACGGCGTCCGAAGGTTTCAGACAATTCGCGCCGCGACGGGAGAATTCTTCCGGTTCAGGAGTGGCGGAAGATGCCCGACTCCTCGCCGCTGACGAGCAGTTTCTCATACAGCGTCGTGCCCTCGGCGTCGGTCAGCGGTCCGGACGCTGCGCCGTTGAGGAACTGATGGATGAGGCGCTCGGCGTCGGACGCGAGCGAAGCCGGCTGTCCGCGACGCAGCGCGTCGAACTCGTCGCGCGCCCCCTGGCGCAGGATGCGGCCCTGGTCGAGCATGATCATGCGGTCCGCCACCCGAAACGCAGAGTCCATCTCGTGCGTCACGACGACGCTGGTGACGTGCAGCTTGCGCGAGAGGTCGATGATCAGCTCGTCGATCGACGACGAGGTGACCGGGTCGAGGCCGGCGCTCGGCTCGTCGTAGAACAGAATCTCCGGATCGAGCGCCGTGGCCCGCGCCAGACCGACGCGCTTGCGCTGCCCGCCCGACAGCTGCGACGGCAGCTTCGAGCGGTGCGGCAGCATCCGCACCTGCTGCAGCTTCATCGCGACGACGATGTCGATCACCGCCGGATCGACGTGCGAGTGCTCGCGCAGCGGCAGGGCGATGTTCTCCGCCACGGTCATCGAGCTGAACAGCGCCCCGGACTGAAACAGAATGCCGAAGCGCTTGCGGATGAGATCGAGCGTGCCGCGGTCGGCCGAGCCGAGCTCGACCGTGCCCAGTCCCGGCAGGAAATACGTGATCGTGCCGCCGCTCGGCTCGAGCTCGCCGATCAGGCAGTTCAGCAGAGTGCTCTTGCCGCAGCCGGAGCCGCCCATGATGACCAGCGTCTCGCCGCGCCGCACATCGAACGTCACGCCGTTGAGAACGGTGGTTGTGCGACCGTCGGGCGCGGTGAACCGAACCGTCAGGTCGCGCACGCGGATCACCGTGTCCTCGCCGGTCTGCATGGCCGAGTCATGATAGCGTGCTGGGACAGCGCCCGGCAGCGGCCCGAACCGCACGCCGCAATCCCTCGACTCGGGTTCGAGCGGTGCATACGATCCGCGCCGAGCGGGCCGGCGTTCGGACCGCCGCCGCGATTCGCGCCGGCCGCCGCCGCACCCGGCGTGGAGCAACCCATGAACCGCACCGCCGGCAGCGCCGGCTCGCCAGCGCTCCACCGGCTGCCGATCCTGCTGCTCGTCGCGCTGTTCGGCGTGCTGGTCCTGCGCACCGCTTGGACCGCGGACGATGCCTATATCACCTACCGGACCGTCGAAAACTTCGTCAGCGGGCGCGGCCTGACCTGGAACGACGGCGAGCGCGTGCAGGTCTTCACGCACCCGCTCTGGATGTTCGTGCTCGCCGCGGCCCGCGCGGCGACCGGCAGCGTGGAGCATGCGGCGCTGGCGATCAGCTTCGCGCTCTCGCTCGCCGCGGCATTGCTGATTGCGCTACGGATTGCGGCTGGCACCGCCGCAGCGGCGCTCGCGCTGCTCGTGCTCATTTTCTCGAAGTCGTTCGTCGATTACGCCACGTCCGGACTCGAAAATCCGCTCACACACCTGCTACTGATCGCGTTCGCGTGCGCCTGGCTGCGCGACGCGGCGCCCACAAGGGCCCAGACCGGGCTGCTCGCGCTGCTGGCCGGGCTGCTGGCGCTGAACCGGCTCGATTGCGTGCTGCTCGTCGCGCCCGCGCTCGCCCTTCAGCTCTGGCGCCGGCGCAGCGTCACCGACCTGGCGGTGGCGGCCGCGGGATTTGTGCCGCTCGCGGCATGGCTGGCGTTCGCGCTCGTCTACTTCGGGTCGCCATTCCCGAACACGGCATTCGCGAAGCTGAACACCGGCATCGGCGCCGGCACGCTGCTGGCGAACGGGGCGCACTACCTGCTCTCGACGCTCAACGTCGATCCGGTGCTGATGATGGCGCTGCTGGCGGCGCTCCTGTTGCCCCTGGCGACGCGCGACGCGGCCCGCCGCGCCATCGTGGTCGGCATCGCCCTCTACGCGATCTACGTCGTAAAGGTCGGTGGCGACTTCATGACCGGGCGAATGCTCACCGGCTGCCTGACGCTGGCGGTCTGCGCGATCGTCTCGCTGCCGAACCTGACGCCGCGCGACGTGCTGCTTTCCGGCGCGGCGGTCCTGCTGCTCGGGTTGAACAATCCGCGCGCCGCGATCTATAGCCTCGACACCTACGGCCACGGGCTGCGGCTGATCGACAGATACGGCATCGCGGACGAGCGCGCGTTCTACTACTCCGGGACTGGGTTGCTGCGCTGGCGGCCATACCAGCGACGTCCGGCGCATCGGCTCGCCGAACAGGCCGTCGCGGCCCGTGCGGCGGGGTTGAAGCGGGTCGTAAAGGGCAACATCGGTCTGTTCGGCTATTACTCTGCTCCGGAGATGCACGTCGTCGATCCGTTCGCGCTCGCCGATCCGCTCCTGGCGCGGCTGCCGATGGATCCGATGGACGACTGGGGAATCGGGCACTATCGCCGGACGATCCCGGACGGCTATCTCGAATCGCTGGAGACCGGACGCAACGTGATCGTCGATGAAGGCGTGCGTCAGCTCTATGACCGCGTGTCGCTCGTCACGCGCGGCGACCTCTTCGCAGATGGGCGGTGGAGCGCCATCATCGAGCTGAATGCGGGCACGCTCGATCCGCTCGTGGCCGGCTACATCGAGCGCGGCCATTGGCGCCGGAGTCTGCCGTTGGAATACGGCCGCTGGCGGCCGGATGAAGACTGAACTTGCGCGAGTGGCGAGGAACGGGCGACGGGGGCTGCTTTGAACGGTCCCGCCGACGGGATTACCATTCTCATGCGGTTTTGGGCGCAGGCGTCGCCGAGAAATCGGGCTCGACCCTGCCACGACACAACCGATCCCGATCCTTCCCGCCAGGAGAGCGGACATTCATGACGAATCATGACGATTTCGGCGAGTTCGAGTTGCTGCGGAAACTGACCGAGGCGCCGGGCGTTTCCGGACGCGAGGAGCGTATCCGCGAAATGATCCTGTCGGAGACGCAGGGCCTCTGGGACGAGACCCGCGTCGACGCCATGGGCAACCTCATCTGCCTGAAGCGGGCCGCGGCCCGCCCGGCAGCGCGGCGCGGCAAGGCGAGCGAGGCGAACGGCCGCCCGCAGCGCGTGATGCTCAGTTGCCACATGGACGAGATCGGCTTCTACGTGCGGCACATCGACGACGCCGGGCGGCTGCGCGTCATCAACGCCGGCGGCTTCGACACGCGGAACCTGTTCGCGCGCAACGTCCTCGTGCAGGGCAAACGCGACGTGGTCGGCGTCATGAACCCCGTCGGCAAGCCGGTGCACATCGCCAGCGACGAGGAGCGCAAGAAGATCCCCGACGTGCGCGAGTTCTTCGTAGACCTGTTTCTTCCGCCGGCGCAGGTGTCGAAACTCGTCGACATCGGCGATCCGGTCACGCTCATCCAGCAGACGCGAATGGTCGGCGACGTCATCACCGGAAAGTCGATGGACAATCGCGTTTCGCTCTGGGTCGGAATTCAGGCGGTGCGCAAAGCGGCCGCCGGCCTGCGCTACGACACCTACTTCGTCGCCAGCGTCCAGGAAGAGGTCGGGCTCCGCGGCGCGACGACGGCCGCGTTCGGCGTCGATCCAGACGTCGGCGTGGCGATCGACGTCACGCTCGCCTGCGACACGCCCGGCATCGAGAAGGACGACGCCGTGACCGAGCTGGGCAAGGGCGTTGCGATCAAGGTCATGGACTCGTCCAGCATCAGCCACCGCGGCCTGTTCGACGAGTTCATCGACGTCGCCCGCAAGAAGAAAATCCCGCATCAGCGCGAAGTGCTGATGCGCGGCGGAACCGACGCCGGCGCGCTCCAGCGCACCCGCGCCGGCACGCGCGCCATCACGATCTCCATCCCGACGCGCTACATCCACACCGTCACGGAGTCGCTGCACAAGAAGGATGCCCGCGCCGCCGTCGATCTGCTGGCCGCGTGGCTGAGCACGTAGCGATCGACGCCGTGCCTCGCGGATCCAAACCACGGCAGGCAGGATCGCGGCGCCCATAGCGCCGGTCCTCCGTGTCCGGCAACGCTCGACTCTTCGCGAGCCGGGCCGCGCCGCCATGCGCTCCGCGGACTCGACCCTCGACGTCCCGTCCGCCCGTTACCATGTTCGCTCATGACGCTGCGAACCGCCCGCCTCCTGCTGCGCGAGCTGACGCCCAACGACGTCCACGCGCTCAACGACATCGACCGCGACCCGCGCGTCACGAGATACATGTCCTACGAGACCCAATCGCTCGACCAGTCGCGCGAATACCTCGACGGGTGCATCCGCGACCAGACCGAAGACCCTCGCCGCAAGTTCGACCTCGCCATCGTGCCGCACGGGTCGCCGGCCCTCGTCGGCCGGTGCGGTTTTCATATCTCGCGACCCGAGCACCGCGAGGCGATGATCTGGTACGTCCTGCATCCCGAGAATTGGGGCCGCGGATTCGCCCACGAGTCCGTCTCTGCTCTGATCGACTTCGCGTTCGAGTCGCTTGGCTTGCATCGCGTCTGGGCCGACTGCGATCCGCGCAACAGCGCATCGTGTCGCCTCGCCGAGCGGCTCGGAATGACGCTCGAAGGCCGCCTGCGCGAAAACTACTGGCTCAAGAACGAATGGTGCGATTCGGCCGTCTACGGTCTGCTCGACCGCGAGTGGCGCGCTCGGAAGGTGTGAGCCGGCCTGCCGCCGCGCGCGACGCGCCCAAGCCGGCATCCGCCGCGCCGGACGCCATCGACTGACAGAGGGAGACGAAATGTTCACCTGGTTGTTCAACTGGCTGCGGCCGACGCCGCCGACGCCGCAGGTGCAGATCGACGGGCTGGGAACGCTGCGGCGACAGGGCGCGCAGTGGTTCGGCGAGATTCCCAGCGGCGGCGAGACGCTTCAGGTCTCGTGCCCGGGCGACGGCGTCGGCCCGGATGTGCTGGGCTTGGCGCGGTTGCTCGAAGTGTGGCGCGACCGAGCGCGCTATTTCGCGCGCGCCGCCGAGCGGCTGCGCGAGCACGAGCCGGATTCGGACGCGGGCGATTCGACGCCTTTCGGCATTTCGATCGAACCCTGGGACTCCGCCGATTGCGCGGTGGAGCTGCTCGCGCCGGACGAGGAGACGCTCTGGCGCGTCGCGTTCCAGGGCGACACGGCCATCGCGCATTCGTTCGATCACTGATCGCGCATTCGTTAGCTCGCGGCGCGCAGTCGCAAATAAAGCTTCGCCGCGCATGGAACCCGCGCCCCAACCGACCCGCGCCGCGACCGACCCGCGCCGCGACCGACCCGCGCCTGAACCGAGCCGCGATCGTAAGGGAGCGGGGACTTCAACCACCGCCCGCACAAATCAATCCCCGCCGCGTGCGCTCGCGCGAGCGAAGAGAGCAACGCGGGAGTTCCCGCGCGAGCGATCCCTTCCCGCTTCCGCGCGCGCCCGGCCTGCGCCCCTGAGGATCCGCGAGCGCCAGATAGGTGTGCACGAGAAACGACCTGTTGCCCCCCGCGTCCCGCGAGCGCCGGGCATGATCGCGTCCGCAGTCCGGTTCCCCGCCCGCATGTCTTGGCCCGTACGCCGCGCGCGCCGCTTCCTTCCAGCAGCGACCCGCGACCGAACTCGACCGTTGCCGCCTGCCGAAAGCGTGGTTACGCTTCGACCGCGGGCCGCGAACGGCCGCGCTACGGGGCGGAAATCACGATCGCGTTGCGGGGCGGGAGACTCCGTTGCTCGCCGCCGGCCGCACAAGAGGTGCACTCATGTCCTACGTCGATGGATTCGTGATCCCGGTTCCCAAGAAAAACCTGCCCGCGTACAAGCGGATCGCATCCGCGGCCGGCAAGATCTGGATGGAGCTCGGCGCGCTGGCCTACTGCGAGTGCGTCGGGGATGACCTGAAGATCAAGGAGATTCCCGCGTCGTTTCCGAAGATCGCCGGCGTCCGCGCCGGAGAGACCGTCCTGTTCTCCTGGATCGTCTACAAGTCCCGCGCGCATCGCGACCAGGTGAACCGCAAAGTCATGGCCGATCCGCGCATCGCGAAGATGTGCGGCGAGTCGACGCCGTTCGACTTCAAACGCATGGCGTACGGCGGCTTCAAGTCGATCGTCGAGTTGCCGCGCGGCGCCAAGCCCGTCCGCAAGGCCGCGGCTTCCAGGCGTTAAGCGACCCGTCCAGTCGCCGACGAGACGTGCGGCGCTCGATCGCTCGCTCGATCGACACGCCGCGCCGACGTTCCAAACATATAATGGCCGCCTGCGGTCCGCGCGCCCGCGTCGGACGCGATGTCCGCGCCGATTCGTGTCGCGAGGCGTCGTGATGTCTCTCCGTGTCATCAACGTCATCCTGCCCGCCGCGAGCGTCGAGAGCTTTCAGGACGCCCTGGCCGAACGCGGCGTCCTCGATTCGTGGACGCAGCCGCTGAACACCGAGCTGTGCCTTGCGGGAATGGTCGTCCGGACCGAATCCAGCGAATCGGTGATCGACGCGCTCCAGCAGCGATTCGGCAGCGTTCCGAGATTCCGGGTGCTGCTGCTGGCGCTCGAAGCGACCATTCCGCGGGTCGAGGAGCCGACGCCGGAGGACGCAACCGCCGCGCCGCGCAGCGGCGGCGCGGCCACCGCTGCGCCGACCGCCCTGCGCGTCTCGCGCGAGGAGCTGATCAACGACTTGGCAGACGGGACGCGACTGACCTGGGTCTTCGTCATCACCGCGATACTCGCCGCGATCGTCGCTGCCGTCGGACTTGTGCGCGACAACGTCGCGGTCCTGATCGGCGCCATGGTCATCGCGCCGCTGCTCACGCCGAATGCCGCTCTCGCCCTGGCGACGACGTTGGGCGACCTCGAGTATGGACGCCGGGCGCTGACGACGAACGTCGTCGGAGTCGCGCTCGTGCTTGGCCTCTCGATTCTGATCGGACAGTTCGCGCCGTTCGATCCCGCCGCCTCGGAGGTCGCCTCGCGAACGGTTGTAGGTCTGGGAGATCTGGCCCTCGCGCTCGCAGCCGGCGTCGCCGGCGCGCTGGCGTATACCACGGGCGTCGCCAGCGGACTGATCGGCGTGATGGTGGCCGTCGCGCTCGTCCCGCCCCTCGTCGCGGCTGGGCTGCTGATCGGCGCCGGCGAATTCGCGCTGGCGGGCGGTGCGATCCTCCTGGTCGCTACCAACGTGATCTGCGTCAACCTGGCGGGCGTCGTCACGTTCCTGGCGCAGGGCATCCGGCCGCGCACCTGGTGGGAGGCGGACCGGGCGCGGCGCGCCACGCGCGTCGCGGTTCTGCTGTGGACCGGTCTGCTCGTACTCCTGGCGCTGCTTATCCTGATCGCGCAGGAGTGAGGCGAACCACGCCGAAGCTCGAACTTCGCGATCGCCACGCCTGGCCGAAAGCGGAGCTCCGTCGCTCAGTTCGGCGTCGCCCAGACGCGCACCATGCGGTCCATGCCGCCCGAAACGACGTGCTGGCCGTCCGGCGTGAACGCCACGCCCAGCACCGGCCGCTCGTGCCCCTTCCACGTCGTCAGCACTTTGCCGTCGGCCGGCGAGATCAGCAGCACCAGCCCGTCCTGTGTGCCCACGGCAAGCCGTTTGCCGTCCGGCGAGAACGCCGCCGTGTTGGCTTCGATCTCTGGTGCGCCGAACTCGCTGCGCTCCGCGCCGCTGGCCGCGTCCAGCAGCTTCAGGCGCGACTTGCCGCCGCAGGCCAGAAGGGCGCCGTCCGGCGAGAACGCCAGGCAGCGCGCCTCGCCCTCATGCGGCTGCACCTCGGCACGCGGCTCGTGCTTGCTCAGGTCCCACAGGATCAGATGGCCGCCGTCGTCCGCCGACGCGAGCGACTTTCCGTCCGGCGAGAAAGCCACCGAGAGCACGTTCCACTTGTGCGCGTCGAGCCGCGCGATCGGCGTCGCGTCCGACGGATTGGTCAGAATCACCGCGTGATCCGTGCTGCCGGTCGCCAGCACGCTGCCGTCCGGCGAGAAGGCCAGCGCATTCACGGCCGCCTCATGGCGGAACTCGGCCACCAGCTTGCCGGTTGCGACATCCCAGATCTTCACGGCGTTGTACATCTCGCCCGAGGCGACCGTCGCGCCGCCCGGAGCGAACGCGACGCATTGCACCGGGCCTTTGTGCCCGGCCAGCGTCGCCGTCTCCTTCTGCGTCGCGAAATCCCAGAGCTTGATGGTCGCGTCCTGGCTGCCGGAGGCGAGCGTCTTGCCGTCCGGAGAGACGGCCACGCAGAGCACGTTCTTCTTGTGCGCTTCGATCACCGCCTTCGCGTCGTTGGCGTGAGTGGTGATCGCCAGGATGCCGGAGAGAGCGACGGTGAGCAGGGTCGTGCGCATGGCTTCTCCTCATGAGAAAAAAGGGGGGGGCAGCGCCGCGTCGGACGAAGTCGAGCTGCCGGCCCGCGCACTCAATCCGCCGCCGGTCGGCCCGACCAGACAAATTCCGGGATTTCGCTTGATGCCGCGCCGGCAGCGGCGTCTAGGCTGATGGCATGAGGCATGCGATGGCCCGCCTGCGACGCGATGAGCCGCAAACCGCCGACTGGCAGGACGTGGTCGAGCGGCTGCGACGGCTCGCCTTGGCGCTGTCGCGCGACCCGCACGAAGCCGACGACTTGACCCAGCAGACGCTGGCCGAACTGCTGGCGCGACGACCGGACCGGGCGTCGCACGTCGGGTACGCGAGGCAGACGCTGACGCGCCTTTGGCTCGATCGACAGCGCGCCCGGCGGCGGCGATGGCTCGCCTGGCTTCGGCTCGCGGCCGGCTTTCGCGAATCCGCGCCCGCCGCCCGCGGCGACCCTGAGCAGCATGCCCGGCTGGACGCCGCTATCGCCGATCTGCCGCCGCCGCAACGGGCGGCGCTGGCGCTCCGATTGATCGAAGACCTGGACTACGCCGAGATCGCGGACGTGCTCGGTTGCTCGGTGGCCGCGGTGCGGGCGAATCTGCACCTGGCGAGACGGGCGCTGCGCGCCGCGGAGGAACGGGATCATGACTGACCCGAGTGCGCACGACGACATTCACGCGCTGGAGCGATTCGTCGATGGCGATCTCGACGACGAAACCCGTGACCAGATGCGGGCCGCGCTGCGCTCCGACGCCGCGCTCCGCGCACGCCTGTCCGCCGTCCAGCGTCTGGACGAGCGCTGCGTCGCCGCGCTGCTGCGGCCGCCGACGCCCGCCGCGCCGCGCGCGCTCCACACCCGTTCGCGCCGCCTCCGCGGCAGGGCGGCAGTCGCATGGACCGCCCTGGCGGCGTGTGCGGCGGCTAGTTTCGTGCTTTGGCGACACTCCCAGTCCGATCCGCCGCCCGAACTTGCCGCGAGCGGGTCGGCCTGGAGATCGCCGGCCGCTGCGGCGCCGTCGAACAAGCCACCGGAAGACGGTGTTCGCGTGGTGTGCTCGGTCGTCGTGCGGCGCAAGCCGGTCGCGCCAAGCCGGGAATCGAGCGCGGCGTCCGCGACAGCGCACCCGCCCAAGACCCGCGCGGCGAGCACGGCGCGCCAATCTCCGCGTCCGTTGCATCCCGCCGCAGACTCGACGCGCGCGGTTCGGCAGCGATCCAGTGTGGACGACGTCGCGCTGGCCATTGCCGGCGCGACGGATTCGGAACGCGACGCGCTGCTTCGTACCGTCGCGGCCGAGCTGAATTCGACTTCAGACGCGCGTCCGCTGCTCGATCGGCTTTCGACCGCGCTCCAGGCGGAGCTTGCCGCGGAGCTGGCGCGGCGTCCCGCCCTGCGTCCGCTCGCGTTCGAGCGCCTGCGCCAGTTGGCCGAATCGTCCGGAAGCGATCCGCGCGTGGCTCGCGCCCTGGACACGATCCGGCGCACCGCCGAGCTGCGGGCCTACGTGATCGGATACCGATTGCCGGAAGCGCCCGCCGCGTCGCGCGCGGCTTCCGGCTGACCCGACGTCCCTCGCCGAACGCGCCCCTCGCGGCGCGAGTCGGCGTGCACCGGCTTCTGCGAAACCCCCTTGGAAGGAGTCACGAAGATGATCCGTACTGGTTTTCCGTGCACGCGGTGGATCGCGCTGGCCGCGGCGATGTTTACCCTCCACGTTGCGGCGCTGGCTCAGGAGTCGGCCGACTCGTCCGAAGATCCGGGCGACGGCGATCCCGTCTGGACGCTGTACGACGTGCGAGATCTGCGCGCGGTCCTGCCGCGCGAAGGCGAGGAAGAGAGCGACGGCGCGGAATACGCGCTGATGGACAGACTGTGCACCGCGCTGGGTTTGTCCTTTACGCCCGTGGCGGCGGGTGTGGTCGCGGTCGAAGCGAACCCGCGCGAGCACCAGCGGCTGCGAGGTCTGCTGGGCGACGTGAAGCAGTTCTACACCGAGCGCTACGTGCTCGATCTTGCGATCGCACACATGCCCGCCGCCAGCGCTCCGAGCGTCGGCGACGAAGTGTCCGGCGTCGAGCCGACCCGACGAAGCAGCTTCGTGCTGCAGCGCCGCACCCAGCACCCCGTCGGCGACCTGGAAGAGTGGCAGATGGTCCGCGCGTTCCAGCCGGTCGCCGCCCAGGGCGTCGCGGCATACGAGGGACAGTTGCACGTCGTCCGCGCGGGCAACGACCTGCTCGCGATCGTCGGCGCCGGAGACGATACGAGCAAAGGCGCCTCGCTGTCGCTCACGGGCGAGCTGATCGCGGTGGACGCCGGCCGCGCCGCCGCGACGCCCGAGACATCTCTCAGCGGCCCCACGGTTGTCACCAGCGGTCCGCGCGTGAGCCGTCGCCCGGTGCGCGGCGATCTGTTTCTTCGCTACGGCCGGCCGACCGTCGTGGCGGTCGCTGCGGGATTCAGCGACAACCAGTCGATCGTGATCTGGGCGGTTGTGCGGAAACTCCCGGACGAGGCGCCGGTCGGCGAGTGACGGGTCGGCGCGCCGCGCCCGTGTCTACGGTGGCGCTCATTGCGATGTCGCGCCGCGCGGATCGTTAGGGAATCACGCGAGCGGACAGATCGGCGTTTTGCGCCGGATTTCCGCTCGCCACGTGCAGAATCCCGGTAACATCCATCGAGAGATCGCGGATTGTGCGCGCCGGTCGCTGCCGCCGCGAAGGACCGCTCCTTCGCTATCGTGGCGAAGCGGAAACGCCCGCCCGGCGCCGGGTCCGCGGAAGGGACCGATCAGCCGCCGCCGACCTTGCGGGCGATGCACCGGGATTGACATGCAGTTAGACGTCGTAAGCGAGCGCCAGCCGACACAGGTCGGCAGCTACTTCGTGGCGAATTACCCGCCGTTTTCGGCGTGGAAGAGTGAGCACGTCGGCCAGGTGCAGGCGATGCTCGATCGGCGGCCCGACGGTGCGTCGCCCCCGCTCGGGTTGTACATTCACATTCCATTCTGCCGCAAGCGCTGCAAATTCTGCTACTTCCGCGTGTACACCGACAAGAACGCGTCGGAAGTGGACGCGTACATGGACGCGCTCGCGCGGGAAATCGCGCTCTATGCGCGGCGCGCGCGGTTCGCCGGGCGGCAGTTTGAATTTGTCTACTTCGGCGGCGGAACGCCGTCGTTTCTCAGCAACGAGCAGCTCGAGCGGCTGGTAGAGCGGATCAATCGCTCCTGGCGATGGGATGCGGCGCGCGAGGTCACGTTCGAGTGCGAGCCGGGTACGCTGAAGGAAAGCAAACTGGCGGCCATCCGCCAGATCGGCGTGACGCGCCTGAGCCTGGGCGTCGAACATTTCGACGACGAGATTCTGGAGGCCAACGGGCGCGCCCATCGCTCCGCGGAGATTCTTCGCGCGTGGGACTGGATCCGCGCGGCCGGTTTCCGGCAGGTGAATCTCGACTTGATCGCGGGAATGGTGGGCGAGACGGAAGGCAAGTGGCGCGACGCGGTGGAGAGAGCGCTGGCGCTCGATCCGGACAGCGTCACGATTTATCAGATGGAGTTGCCGTTCAACACCGTCTTTTCGAAGGAAGCGCTGTCGGGGGCGGCGGCGGCGGTCGCGTCGTGGGAGCAGAAGCGGGCATGGGCCGACTACGCGTTTCGACGATTCGAGCAGTCCGGATACCGCGTATCGAGCGGCTACACGCTGACGCGCGCCTCGGACGCGACCGGTTTCGTCTATCGCGACGCGCTGTGGCGCGGGGCGGACATGGTCGGCACGGGCGTCGCCTCGTTCTCACAGGTGGGCGGCGTTCATTTTCAGAATCACGACAAGTGGGAGAGCTACGTCGCGGCGATCGACCGGGGCGAGCTGCCGCTGTCGCGCGCGCTGAGCGCCAGCCCGCATCAGCTCCTGGTGCGCGAACTGGTGCTCCAGCTCAAGCTAGGTGCCATCGACACGGCGTACTTCCGTGCCAAGTTCGGGATCGAGCCGCGCGAAACGTTCGCGCAAGCGTGGCGCGGCCTGCTCGAGCGAACGCTGGCGGTCGAATCCGGCCCGGACCTGCTGCTGACGCGCGCCGGCTTGCTCCAGGTCGACGCGCTGCTGCCGGAGTTCTTCGAGCCGCAGTTCCGCGGCGTTCGATACACGTGAGGCGCGCGTGAGCGAATGGATGCATGCGCCGCTCGACGCGCTGGCCGCCCTGGTCGCCGCGCTCCCGCGCCCGCCGGAGCTCGGGGAGGCTTCGGTCGCGCACGCCGAGGAACTGCCTCCGGAAGCGCGACGGCTGCTCGCGCATCACGAGCACATGACCGAGCGGCTCCGCGAGCACTACGCGGGTCCGATCCGGCTGGAAGTAATTCAGGACTCGCTGGCGGAGCGGCACTACGCGCGCGAAATCCTGCTGCGGCTCGAGAGCGGCGCCGTTGTCGAGTACGGCGTCGTGCGGATTCGCCGCGGCATGCTGGCCGAGAACGTTCTGGCCGAAGTCCTGCGCCGCGAATCGCCGCTGGGGGACATCCTGATCCGCAATGACGTGATGCGGCGGATCGAACCGATGCACTACATCCAATTCGCGGCAGGCGGACCGGTGGCGACGCGGTTCGGCCGCCCCGGGAAGCCGGCGCATGGGCGGCTCGCTATCATTTTCTGCGATTCACAGCCGGCCATCGAGCTGCTGGAAGTGGTGTAACCCCGCAGGCGCCCCGGACCCGGGGGACCGCGCCGCAGGAGCAACGCATGAAGCCAGACGAGGCGAACGGAAACGAGTTCGAGGTTGTCGTGCTCGGCGGCGGGCCGGCCGGCGCCACCGCCGGCGCGCTGTTGGCGAAGCACGGGCGGCGAACGCTCATCGTCGAAAAGACGACCTTCCCGCGATTTCACATCGGCGAGTCGCTGATGCCCGAGACCTACTGGACATTCCAGCGCCTGGGCATGCTCCCGAAGCTGAGGGCGAGCAGCTTCGTCAAAAAGTTCAGCGTCCAGTTCGTGAACGCCTCCGGGCGCGAGTCCGCGCCGTTCTACTTCGACGACATGAACCCGCACGAGAGCTCGCAGACCTGGCAGGTCGTGCGCAGCGAATTCGACCGCATGATGCTCGAAAACGCGGCCGAGTGCGGCGCCACCGTGTGGCAGAACACCACGGTGCAGGACGTGCTTTTCGACACGTCCGGCGGCGAGCCGCGCGCGACGGGCGTCGTCGTTTCGGGCCCCGACGGAACGCGCCGGACGGTCGCGGCGCGCGTGGTCGTCGACGCGACCGGCGGGAACGCGCTGCTGGCCAACAAGCTGGGCATTCGCAAGCCCGATCCGCGGCTCCGGAAGGCCTCGGTGTTCGCGCATTACCGCGGCGGGTGGCGCGCTCCGGGGCCGCGCGACCAGGGCGCGACCCTCGTGCTGCACGTGAAAGAGCAGAACGGCTGGTTCTGGCACATCCCGTTGCCGGACGACGTGGTCAGCGTGGGCGTAGTGGGCGACGTCGATTACCTCATCCGCGGGCGCGGCAAGCCCGAGCAGATTCTCGCCGAGGAGATCGATCGCTGCGTCTTCCTCAAGCCGCGGCTGGAAGGCGCCACGCGCGTCTCGCCGGTGCACGTGCTCAGCGATTTCTCCTACGGCGCGACGCGCTGCGCCGGCGCCGGCTGGGTGCTCATCGGCGACGCGTTCGCGTTCCTCGATCCCATCTATTCGTCCGGCGTGTTCCTCGCGCTGCGCAGCGGCGAGCTCGCGGCCGACGCGGTTCACGACGCGCTGACCGCAGGCGATCTGTCCGGCGCGCGGCTCGGCCGTTGGGGAGAGGAGTTCTACGTCGGCGTGCAGAACATCCGCAAGCTGGTGTACGCCTTCTACACCCAGGGCTTTTCGTTCGGGCAGTTCAACCGGGAGAATCCGGAGCACACGAAGAACCTCGTCGATCTCCTGATCGGCGACGTCTTCCGCCCCGAAAGCGGCCGCATCTTCGGAACGATGCAGCGCTACTGCGAGCTGCCCGAGCCGATGCGGCTCGACACGTCGCCGGTACAACGATAGATTCCGCGAACCGCTTTCGCCCTCCTCGCGGCTCGCATCGACCTGCGCTGCGGCGCGGGGCGCCGGCCGGCGAACACGATCGGGCACACGCATGAAGTCACGCATCGTCTTCGGTCTGATCGTGCTGCTGGGCGTTCTGCACCAGGACTTCTGGTGGCGGGCCGATCACCGCACGCTCGTCGCGGGCTTCCTTCCGGTCAGCCTGGCCTACCACGTTGGCGTGTCGATCGCCGCCAGCGCGCTGTGGGGATTGGCGTGTTACCACTGCTGGCCGACCGACGCGGAAGTGCCCGAGTCCCAGCGTCATGACGCACAATCGGCCGGAGGGCGCTGATGTTGCTGGCCGACCTCTCGCCGGGCATGCTTCAGTTGTGGATCATCGTCGGCTACCTCGGCGCGCTGATCGCGCTCGGGCTGCTGAGCAGCGCCGTGTTCCGCGGCACGGCGCACGATTACTTCGTCGCGTCGCGCGGCGTCGGGCCGGTGCTGCTCGTGCTCAGCGTCTTCGGCACCACCATGACCGCTTTTGCGATCCAGGGCAGCAGCGGCGAGGCGTGGGCCTCCGGCGTCGGCGTCTACGGCAAGATGGCGTCCTGGTCGGGCATCGTGCACGCCGCGTGCTTCTTCCTGATCGGCATTCGCCTCTGGACGCTCGGGGCGCGCTACGGCTACCAGACGCAGATCCAGTTCTTCCGCGACCGGTTTCAATCCGGCGGGCTGGGGCTGATCCTGTTCCCGTGTCTCGTGCTGCTCCAGATGCCGTACATCATCATCGGCATCCTCGGCGCCGGGAACATGATCGCCGCCGCGACCGCGGGCGCGTTCCCGGCGCTGTTCCCCAGCGATAACCCCGCGACGAACGGGTCCGTGCCGTTCTGGATGGGCACTCTCGTCAGCACCGGAGTCGTGTGGCTGTACGTCTGGCTCGGCGGGGCTCGTGCTACGGCCTGGGCCAACGCGCTCCAGACGCTGATTTTCCTGGTCGTTGGCGTGGTCACGTTCCTCTTCATCGCCGACCGCCTCGGCGGCGCCGAAATGGCGACGCAGCGCGTGCAGGAGATCAACCCGAGCAAACTCACGCGCACCGTTACCCCCGAGCATGAGCAGAACTACCAGCAGCGCATGGCGGCGTGGCGGGCCTCCACGCAGCCGGCCGCCAGCGCCCCGGCGACGGCCACCGACAAACCGGTCGTTCGCCCGCATCGGCCCAAGGAAATGACCGAACTGGAGTTCCTCAGCTACGGCTTCATTCCGCTGAGCGTCGCCATGTTTCCGCATCTGTTCCAGCTCTGGCTCACGGCCCGCTCCGCCAAGTCTTTCCGCCTGACCGTCACGCTGCATCCGCTGCTCATCATGCTGATCTGGGCGCCGTGCGTGGCGATCGGCGTGTGGGCGACGGCCGCAGTGATCGACGGGACCGCCGTGATTCCGTTCACCGCCGACATGCCGAATGCGAATCCGAACATCGTCTTGCCACTGATGGTGAAGGCGCTCGCGAACCCGGTCGTGAGCGGGCTGCTGGCGGCGGGCGTGCTGGCGGCGATCCTGGGCGGGATGGATGCGCAATTTCTGTCGCTCGGGTCGATGTTCACCCACGACATTGTGGACCACTACGCCGGGCACGACCGAATGACCGACCGCCAGCGCCTCCTGACCGGACGCGTGTTCGTGGTTCTGGTGGTGCTGGCGAGTTGGGGCCTGACGCTGCTGCTTCGCGAGGCCCGCCCCATCTTCGGCCTCGCGGTGTGGTGCTTCAGCGGGTTCTCCGCGCTGTTCCCGCTCGTGCTGGCGGCGCTCTACTGGCGCCGAGCGACCAAGTGGGGCGCGGTCGCGTCCGTGCTCGCCGGCATCGGCTTGGGCGTTTACTACTATGTGGAGAAGGGGCTGCGCTCCGGATTCAGCGCGCGCGGCGAACCCGAAGTGCACTTCTTCGGGCTCGAAGTCGTGCCTGCCATGCCGATGGTGCTCGCGGCCACCGCGGCGCTGGTGCTGGTGTCGTGGGTCACGCGCCCGCCGAAGCAGGAGGTCGTCGATCGATTTTTCGCGCCGGCCGCGGCGCAGCCGTCAGGCGTTCGGGCGTCGTAGGTCTGCCGCGCACTCGGGCCCCAGGACGGTTGCCGCGCGCGGCGTGCGACTGCCATCCGGACTCCGTGCCGACCTTGATTCGCTAACAGGGAACCTCATGAAGCCTGCGTTCACGATGCGCCGAGCCGTGCAATTCTCCGAGACCGATATGGCCGGCGTCATGCATTTCTCGAATTATCTGCGCTGGATGGAGGATGCCGAGCACGGCTTCTGGCGTTCGCTCGGACGAAGCGTGCACGACATCGAACGCCGACCGGGCGGCGTCGTCGTCAGTTGGCCGCGCGTGGCCGTGAACTGCCAATACGTCTCGCCGGCGCGGTTCGAGGACGAGCTGGAGCTGCGCGTGCGCCCGACGCGGATGAGCGACAAGGCGCTGACGTTCGAGATCGAGTTCCTGCGTGACGAAGCGAGAATCGCCCTGGGAACGACGACGGCCGTCTGCTGCGAAGTGTCGCCCGGCGGCAGATTCGCGTCGACGGCGATTCCCGAATCGATCCGACAGTTGATTTCGCCGCTGCTTCAGGGCGCGCCGGGCGTGGTCGAGGCCTGACTGGCCGCCAGCCAGCGGCCGTGCAGCGACGTGATCGCCACGTACGCGTATCCGAAAATGAACAATCCGAGGAAGGGGATCGCGGCCGAGACGCGCTCGAACCAGTGATCGAAAAAGAAGAGCGCGACCAGGCAGACGGTCAGGTAGACCGCGATCACCAGCTCCGCCCAGCCCTTCCACGCGCCCCGCAGCGCCAGCGCCGAGACGCGGCGCGATGGCTTGCCCGACGCGCCGCTGCCGAACTTCGGCGTCCGAACAAACTCGCCGGAGCGCGTGAAGAACCCTTCGATCGCCGCGACGGCGTTGTTGAAGGCGATGCCGATCCCCAGCGCCATCAGCGGCGGCACGGTGGCGAGCGTCTGTCGCCACGTGCGCTCGATCTGTCGCTGGCTGACGAGGTAGAAACTGAGCGCCGAGCCGGTGCCGACGGCGAAAAGCAGGAAATCCACCCCGAGCCGCCACCAGCTTTCGTGGATGTCGCTGACCAGCAGCTTGTAGAGCAGCGCCGGACCGAGCAGCAGGCTCAGCGCGAGCATCAGCACGTACACGAATCCGCTCGTCAGGTGAAAGCACGCTTCCAGCTTCACGCGCCACGGCGCGCGGTTGCGCAGCACCGCCGGAAGCATCTTCACGCACGTCTGCGCGCCGCCCTTCGTCCAGCGATGCTGCTGGGCCTTGAACGCGTTCATTTCGGGCGGCAGTTCGGCCGGGCTGGTCAGCTCCGGCAGGAAGATGAACGTCCATCCGCGCAGCTGCGCCCGGTACGACAGGTCGAGGTCCTCGGTCAGCGTGTCATGCTGCCAGCCGCCGGAGTCGACGATCGCCGACTTCCGCCAGATGCCGGCCGTGCCGTTGAAGCTCATGAAGCGGTCGGAGCGATTGCGGGCGGTGTGTTCGATGACGAAGTGTCCGTCGAGCAGCACGGCCTGCGCACGGGTGAGCATCGAGTCGTCGCGATTCAGGTGCTCCCAGCGGGTCTGCACCATGCCCACCTTGGAGTCGGTGAAGTAGTGGATCGTGTCGCGCAGAATCTGCGGCGGCGGCACGAAGTCCGCATCGAAGATGGCGATAAAATCGCCCGTGGCCACTTTCAGCCCGGCTTCGAGCGCGCCCGCCTTATAGCCGATCCGGTTCGAGCGCTGCAGCAGCGTGACATTGTGCCCAAGCGTTCGCATGCGGGAGACGGTGGCCCGGACCAGGTCCGCCGTGTCGTCGGTGGAGTCGTCCAGAACCTGAATCTCGATGCGGTCGCGGGGATAGTCGATTCGGCAGGCCTGCTCGATGACGCGCTCGGCCACCTCACGTTCGTTAAACATGGGCAGTTGCACAGTTACGAACGGAAGGCGATCGAACGCCGCCGGCGCGCGGCGCTGCCGCCGGCGAACCGAAAAATACAGCATCACGAGAAAGTAGCGATGAAGGCCGTAGATGCACAGCAAGGTCAGCACGACCATGTACGCCGTCGCAGCCACCCGGCCAATCTGGGTCAGGTCCATAGCTGGAAGATTGTCTCCCGCATCACGGGCGGTGTCAAAACCAGTCCCGTATCGTACGACCGCGATCGCGTCATCGTCAAACCGGGCTTCGTCAGGACGGCGCGCCGCGCGGCATCCGCAGCGAAAGGCCCCGGCGTCGGGCGGCACACGGGCGGATTCGTCGCGAAATGCATCGCTCGCCGGGTCCGCCGGACATACAATGCCCGCCCTCCGCTCGATGAGCGACAGTCTCCGTGGAGAGGGCGCCTTTGGACACTCACGCGTCGAATGAGCGAGAAACGCGCACGCGCGGCGCGCGCGACCTGGAGATCGCGGACTTCGCCAGCCGCTGGCTGACCGGCGAGAACCAGGACCTGTACGAGGACATGCTCGTCACCATTTGCCGTCTGGCGCGCGACGGCGCGTCGCGCGGAGACGTGAAGCTGCTGCACAAGTCGCTGGCCGAGATTCGCTACGCGATGAAGGTCTTCGCGCCCTACAAGGACGTTCGGAAGGTCAGCATCTACGGTTCGGCCCGCACCCGGGACGGTCATCCGGATTACCTCGCCGCGGAAGCCTTCGCACGTGAAATCACGAGCGCCGGCTGGATGGTCATCACCGGCGCCGGCGACGGCATCATGAAGGCCGGGCACGGCGGCGCCGGGCGCGAGCGCAGCTTCGGCGTCGCGATTCGTCTGCCGTTCGAGCAGAAGACGAACGAGATCATCGCCGAAGACCCGAAGCTCGTGAATTTCCGCTATTTCTTCACGCGAAAGCTCTCCTTCATGAAGGAAGCGTCCGCCGTCGCGCTCTTCCCGGGGGGATTCGGAACCCAGGACGAGTTGTTTGAGGCGCTCACGCTCGTGCAGACCGGCAAGAGCTCCCTCATCCCCATCGTCATGTGCGAGCAGCCCGGCGGAACGTACTGGCCGCACTGGCGCGAATACGTCACCAAAGAGCTGCTCTCCAAGGGCCTCATCGGTGAGCACGACTTCGAGCTCATCCGAATCACCGACAATGTCTCCGCCGCGGTCGAGGACGTGATCATGTTCTACCGCGTCTATCACTCGAGCCGGTACGTATCCGACGACCTGGTGCTGCGGCTGAATCGGCCGCTTTCCGCGGCGCTGATCGAGAGGCTGAACGACGAGTACGCCGGGCGCATCCTGGCGGGCGGGCGGATCGAGCAGGTCGGCCCGCTGCCGGAGGAGAACGGCGAATACCCCCAATTGCCCCGGCTGCGCATGCGGTTTGATCGCAAGAGTTGCGGCCTGTTGCGGCGGATGGTGAACGAGCTGAACCGGTCGGACGCGCCGGTGTCGCCGTAAAAGGCAGTCTTTTTCGCACTTCCGGGCGAAGAAACACACCAAAAACAGCATTTTTTCGCGATTTTCGAGCGCAGCCGCTTGACGGCGAAGCCGGAACGTGACAGAACAGTGACATACAACATGTAGATCGAACTAGGGGTTCGATCGGAATCTGTTGTGGTTACGCGCCCGGATAAACAGTTCTCGCGCGGCCGCCGTGCTTTCCGGCCGCCAAGAGGGAGGAATCTCGATGGCCAAGTCGAAGTCTGCGTCGGGCAAGCCGCGCAGCAAGTCCGAAATCTTCTCGACGCTCGCAGAGGAGAACGGGCTCACACGCAAGCAGGTGTCGCAGGTGTTCGACGGTCTGACGAACCTGATCAAGAAAGACCTTCGCGGCCCCGGCATGTTCAACATGCCCGGACTGATGAAGATCACCGTCCTGAAGAAGCCCGCGACCAAGGCCCGAATGGCGCCCAATCCGTTCAAGCCCGGCGAAATGATGCAGATCAAGGCCAAGCCGGCCCGCAAGGTCGTCAAGGTGCGCCCGCTCAAGGCGCTGAAGGCGATGGTCTAGACCAACCGCTCATCGCTGCGCGCGGCCGCGCGCCGACGAGCGATCGCGCCGGACCTGGATGGCCCGGGACAATGGGGCGACGCCGCGGACAGAACACGGCGTCGCCCCCGTTCTTGATCCGGCGCGCCCGACGGACAGCTCCGCCGCCCGCGCCGCTCGCATCGGCAGCCCGTTCGCTCGCGGGTCAATCGCACGGGGCGCTCCAGTGACGCAATCCATCGTCTACATCACCGACTTCTGGAACGGACCGGTCGACGAGGAGCAGGCCGCCCTGGACGGGATCGCTCGCGTCGTGCCGCTGCATGCGCTGGATGAGAGCGAGCTGCCGCGCCGCGCCGCCGACGCGTCCGGACTGCTGGTCTGGCACGAAATCCGCATCTCCGCCCGCACGCTGGCCGCGCTGCCGCAGTGCAAGGCGATCGTTCGCGTGGGCGTCGGGTTCGACAACGTGGACGTGCGCGCCGCGCGAGAGCGCGGCATCGTGGTCTGCAACGTGCCCGACTACGGCATCGAGGACGTCGCCGACCACGCCATCGCGACGATGCTGGCGCTGGTCCGAAACCTGTCGCAGTTTCATGCCGACCTGCGCGCGGATGCGCCGCTCTGGGACGCGCGGCGATGTGCCCGCACGCCGCGGCTGCGCGGCATGGTGTTCGGCGTGGTAGGGCTGGGGCGCATCGGGACCGCGGCCGCGCTGCGCGCCAAGGCGTTCGGGATGAACGTGTCGGCGTTCGATCCGTTCATTCCGGACGGTCGCGACAAGGCGCTCGGAATCCGCCGGGCGGAATCGCTCGAGGAGCTGGTCGCGGGCAGCGACGTGGTGTCCATCCACACGCCGCTGAACGAATCGACCCACGGCATGGTGGGCGAAAGCCAGTTGCGCCGGTTCAAACGCGGCGCGATCCTGGTGAACACGGCCCGCGGGCCGATCTGCGACACGACGGCGGTGCTGCGGGCGATCGAATCCGGGCAGTTGGCGGGGGCGGCGCTGGATGTGCTGCCGCTCGAGCCGCCGCCGGCGAGCGACCCGCTGCTCAGTGCCGCCCGCGACCCTGCTCACCCGGCGCATCACCGCTGCGTGCTGACGCCGCACTCGGCGTTCTACACCGAGGAGGGGTTCGCCGAGATGCGTCGCAAAGCCGGGCAGGAGATGGCGCGGGCGCTGCGCGGCGAGCGCGTCCGCAATCCCGTCGGTTGAGCGCTGCGGGCGAAGTCGCACGCGCGGCGCGCTGAGCGCTCCCTGGTCCGCGCGCGGGCCTGGTCTCGAGAATGCCGTCGCGTGTGAACGGCGGAAAGGGACCGCTGGCTCACGCTCCCGGCGCCGCTGGGACGCCGCATCGATTCCAATTCCGCGTCAGCAGCCGGCGACGCCGAAGTTCGAAAGCAGCAGGGACAGGTCCGCCAGGTTGACGCAGCCGCTCGCGTCGAGGTCTCCCGCCGGGTCATAGCCGGGTTCGCCCTCGCAGACGCCGAACGCTTGCAGCACAGTGGACAGGTCCGCCAGGTCTACGTCGCCGTCTCCATCCGAGTCGCCAAGCAGCCCCACCGTGAAGCCCAGCGACGGAGACGCGAGCTGAACCTGCGCCCGTGCGACCGGGGAAGCGTTCGGTGGTTCGTGGACCGCCGTGAGAACATTCGCGACCACCTGGGACAGCTCGAACTCGTATTCTCCGCAGGTCGGCGGCGCGGCAAACGCGCCGGACGCGACTATCACAGGCCCGGACTGACCGACGCCGGCCAACACGACGGCGCTCTCGGCCAGGCCCGTTCCCGGCGGCAGCGCGATGCCGAGCGTGTTCTGCCCGCCGCCGATTTGCACAAGGTTTCGCGCGCCCGCCGTACCGCGCTGCACGCCGCCGTATCCGCTCAGCGGATCGCTCTCGCCCGGGTTCGAAACGCCGTCAGGCCGACTGAAGCCTTCCATCCCCGCGGGCACACCGACCGCCGGCGGAATGTCAAAGAACTGCGCGTTGGACGCGCCCTGCACCAGATCGCACGAGAGCAGCGCCAGCCCGGCGTTGTCGGAATCGGAGACCGTCACCGAAATCTGCCATTGCACCTCGGCGCCGGCTGCGAGCAACTGCCCATCCTGCGGCGACGTGAGCGAGACGGTCACGACCTGACCGAGCGCTCCGGACGCGAGCAACAGACTCTGAGCGACGACGCTGGCGATGCGTTTCACCCTCGACTCCTTCCCGCACGACGCGCGTCCGGCGGGCGTCGCGGCGCGGCTGGTCCAGTGCCATGGGCCTCGCCGACGCGAACGCGCGCCGGCCGGGGCACTGCCGGATTATTCGCCGCGACCTGGGCGTAATCCACCGCTCGGCGTCGTTCGCGCGGTCGGTGAGCGCTTCGGCGCGACACGTCCGCGGAAAACTCGCGTCATTCGCGGTTGGCGGCGGAGCAGCGCGAGCTGCGCGTTATCGGCGCCGGGCGGGCGAGCGTCGGATCGTCGTGTGCCGAGCGAACCTTGCGCTGCCGGCTGTGCGTGTATGGCATACTTCGTCGCAGCGGATCGCGGCGCGGGGCGCTGGAACGACACGCGATTCTCGAGTGCAGAACGCGCTTCCGCAACCCCAATCGGTCGGAGTGCAGCAATGTCGGATCGCGGAATGCCGCAAGCGGCTCGGCCTGGGAACGAGCCGACGCCCGGAGCGCAACGTACAAGGCATTTCGCGGAAGTGCGATCGCCGGAGCGCGTCGATCCCAAGGTGTTCGCGCAGCTCGTGTTCGGGGCGGACCTGGACAGGATCGGCTGCGACTGCGACGCCGACCGGTCGTCGCGCGCGGCGGTAGACGGCGAGCGCGCCGCGGCCGCCGACAATGCGAACGGAGCGGACAGCGCAAGCGCGGCTTTGTCGGGGAGATCGTACCGACCGCGAATGCTTCGCGCGCCGACCGCGTGGCTGGCATCGCTTCGCGGGCTTGTACGCGGGGCGGGGGCCGGGCTGCGCGCCGGCGGACCCGGTTCGAGCGACGGCGCGTAACACGACGCTGCCGCCTGTGCAGGGTGTCGCGGATGCAAGCGCGGCTTGCCGGCGGCGCTAGGCGCCGCGCGTTCGCAGCGTCACGTTCCCGTTGGAGGAGCGCAGCTCGATCTTGCCGCCGCCGGCGTTGAGCGTGCCGTCGACGCGGCCCCGATCCGTGGTCCGAATCTTTGCCTCCGCCGCGCCCCACTCGGTCGTCACGCGTCCGTTCGACGTCGCGATCGAGACCTCGGCGTTCATGGTTGCCGGGACGGTCGCGTCGATCGCGCCGTTCGACGTGCGCAGGACGAGCGAGCCGTTGGCGTCGGGCGTCACGTCGACGCGGGCGACGCCGTTGCTCGTGACGGCGTCGAGGTTGCCGACGACCCCCGTCGCGGTCACGCCGCCGTTGGAAGTCTGGATGCGGGCGTTCCCGCGCACGTCGCGCAGGGTGATGTCGCCATTGGACGTGTCGCCGGTCAGCTCGCCCGAGATCGCTTCGGCCGTGATCGGCCCGTTGGACGTGGTGAGATTCACCGGTCCGTCGATCCGCAGCGCCTCCACGGCGCCGTTGGACGTGCGCGCGGTGAACGGGCCGCGCAAGTCCTGGCCCCGGACGGCGCCGTTGGACGTGCGGATGTCGGCCGAGCACGCCGCGGGGATGCGGATGGTCAGCTCGGCGCCGATCGAGCGGTTGGGCACTTTTTCGGGGCGGACCTCGATGACGAGGGTGCGCGGGGCGTCGGGCGATTTTTCGATGACGACTTCGAACTGGTCGAGCGCCGCCTCGGCCTCCTCCGGGCTGGGACCGCGTGCGACGCGTTTGCCGGTGACGCCCGGTCTGACGGCGGCGTCCACCGCGAGATCCACTCGTCCGTTGAGCGTTCGCACCTGAATGTGCTCAAAATCCTCCCAGACGATCGCCAGGTCGATCGGCCGCGACGCGGAGAAGGAATTCGCGCACCCGGCGACCGGGAGAATCATCATCAGACCCAGGGGAAGGGCGATCCACGTGCGGCGCATGGTGTTCTCCTGAATGCGAGCGCCGCGAGACTCGCGGCACGCTGAACTATACCGGACACGAACCGGGCGCGAAGGTCGGCGTCCGGCGGGGCGGTGTCGTGACGAGGGTCGCGAGAAACGACACGAGCGGACCGTTCGGCCCGCTCGTTCGTGTTGGACCATCGCTTTCGGCGCGCGGCGTCGGGAGGGCGCGGTTGCGCGTGAACGTCGGAAGATCACCGCTCGCTCACCCGCGCGGTTCGGCTGGGACGCCGTGTCGAAATCGAAACCGCTCTAGCTGATCTCGACCGCGGCGCCGGCCGCCTCGAGCTCCTTCTTCCATTTCTCGGCGTCGTCCTTCGAGACGGCCTCGAGCAGGGGCTTGGGAGCGGTATCGACCAGTTCCTTCGCTTCCTTCAGACCCAGGTCGCTGCGCGCGGCGCGGACAACCTTGATGACCTGAAGCTTGTTCGCGCCAGCGCTCTTGAGCGTGACGGTGAACTCGGTCTTCTCCTCGGCCTTCGCGTCGCCGCCGCCGCCCGCGCCGGGCATGGCGGCCATCATGACCGCGCCGCCGGCCGCCGGCTCGATGCCGTAGGCGTCCTTGAGGTAGTCCGTAAGTTCCTTGGCCTGAACCAGCGTCAGGCCGGCGATCTTGTCGCCGATGTCCTTGATTGCGGCCGAGAATTCGGTCGGGGCCGTTGCCATCGCGCACACTCCGATACGCAGAACCTCTCAACCGATCCGATAGCCTCGGCCCCACTGGCCGCGTTTAATCCGCGCTGCGGAGCAATCGGACGCGCGTTGAATTCAAACTCGCCAACCGACCGCCGCGTCAGGCGGACAGCCGGGTGATCGTCTCGCCTTTCTCCAGCTTCTCGGCGATCGCCTTGACGCACGCGGCGATTCCGCCGCCGCCCGACAGGATCGCGGCCGCGAGCTTGCCGCCCGGCGCCAGCACCTGCCCGGCGATCTTGGCCTGAAGGTCGCGCTTGGTCGGCATCTTGGAGAGATGGGCGACGGCGCGTTCGTCGATGTATTCGCCTTCGAGGATCGCGGCGCGGAGCTTCAGCCCGGCGATCTTGGGCATCCACTCCTCGATGAGCTTGGCGACCTCGATGACGTTTTCGCCGCCGGTGACCAGGGCGTTCGGGCCGGCGATGCGGTTCACGAGCGGGCCGAGCTTCCCGTCTCCCACCGCCTTGCGAAGCAGCGAGTTCCGGACGATCTCGATCTTGACCTTCTTCGAATGCAGCGCTCGGCGGAAGTCGTTGGTGGTGATGCCGTCGCAACCGACCAGCTCGACCATCAGGGCGCTGTCGAGCCCGGCGTAGCGCGACTTCAACTCGCCGACGATCAGCTCTTTGACCATCTTGCTCACGGCTCAGCCCTCCTGCGAGATGAAGGTCAGGTCCAGCTCGACCGACGGCGTCATGGTGCCGCTGAGGCAGACCTTTCGGAGATACGTTCCCTTCGAGGCCGACGGCTTGAGCTTGCGGATGTGCCCGAGGAACGCGAGCACGTTCTCTTTCAGGTCGGATTCGGCGAAGCTGACCTTGCCGACGATCGCGTGGATGTTGCCGCCCTTGTCGTTTCGGAACTCGATCTTGCCGGCCGCATATTCCCGCACCGCGCCGGAAATGTCGGGCGTGACCGTGCCGCTCTTGGGCGAGGGCATCTTGCCCTGCGGACCGAGCACGCGGCCCAGCTTTCCGACCTTGCCCATCAGCGACGGGTGCGCGACGGCGACGTCGAAGTCGAGCCAGCCGTCCGCGACCTTCTGCACCAGGGCGTCGGCCCCGGCCTCGATCGCGCCGGCGGACTTGCACGCCTCGATCTCGTTTTCCGGGCAGAACGCGATGACCTTCTTGGTCTTGCCGATGCCCTTGGGCAGGCTGACCGAGCCGCGGATCATCTGATCGGCCTGGTTTGGATCGATGCCGAGGTGACAGACGATGTCGATCGACTGATCGAACTTCGTCTTGGAGTAGCCTTTCACCGCCCGGATCGCGTCATCGACGCTCAGGAGCTGCTTCGGCTGCTTGTCGAGATCCTTGTTGTAACGCTTGCTGCGTCTTCGCATTCGTCATGCTCCCACTGGTTCGGCCCGTGGTCAGGCCTCGGATTGTCGCCGCGAAGTCGCTCGCGGCCGGCGGATGACTCAGTGCGCGTCCTTCACGCCCGGCGCCGCCCAGCCCGTTCGGAGGGTGCCGGTGGACGCGTCGAAATAGACCGTCTTGTCGTGCCGCAGCATGTCCAGCAGCACCGGGACCTCTTCGCCGTCGCGAATGCGGAGCGTGCTGCGCGCCCCGTCGTCCGTCTCGAGGTGCAGCGCCCACTCCGTCACGCCGTCGCGCAGCGTGGCGGTGAACTGGTAGCGCTTAATCGAAAGGCCGCCGCTCACGCTTCGACCACCTCGATGCCCATCGAACGCGCCGTGCCTTCGACGATCCGCATGGCGGCGTCGACCTCGAACGCGTTCAGGTCTTTCATCTTCGCCTCGGCGATCTTCCGCACGTCGTTCTTCGTGACGCGCCCGACCTTGCTCTTGTTCGGCTCGCCCGAGCCTTTCTCCACCAGGCTTAGCGTCGGATCGAGCGGCTTCGCCGCCTTCACCAGCAGCACCGCCGCCGGCGGACTCTTCACGATGAACTCGAACGACTTGTCCTTGTAGACCGTGATCTCGACCGGCAAGGGCATGCCGGCCATCTCCTTCGTCCGCTCATTGAACTGCGAGACGAACTGGCCGATGTTCACGCCGTGCTGGCCGAGCGCCGGCCCGACCGGCGGCGCCGGCGTCGCCTTTCCGCCGGGAGCCTGGAGCTTGATCTTCGCAACGACCTGTTTGGCCATGATTCCGGTCCGTTCATCCGCGCTGCCGAGGCACGCGCACCCTGGTTCGCCCAAAGTTCAGAGTCGCGCATTGTAAACGCTCCGCGTGGCAATACAAGCCCCTCGCGGGCGTCGGTAGAGGTACCGTTTGAATCCGAGCCGCGACCGTAAGAGGCTTTTGCGCCAGCGCGTAACATCCT
>CAZKJT010000031.1:0-27547 GCA_964553225.1 uncultured Planctomycetales bacterium
AGGATGTTACGCGCTGGCGCAAAAGCCTCTTACGGTCGCGGCTCGGATTCAAACGCGAGCACTACCGCCCGTCCGCGGCGACGCCCGGCTCGCGCCCGCCGCGATATACTCGCCGCTCCAAAGCGACGCAGTCCGCCATGAATCGGAGATTGCAGCGATGCCTTCCAGCCTGTCGGGACGAAACCTGCTGTCCATGCGAGACCTTTCCGCCGGGGAGATCGAGTCGATTCTCGCACTGGCGATCCGCCAGAAGGGCGACCGAGCCGGCCTGGAGCGGACGGCGCCGCTGTCGGGCAAGACGCTGGCGATGATCTTCCAGAAGCCGTCGTTGCGAACGCGCGTCTCGTTTGAAACCGGGATGACACGGCTCGGCGGGCACGCGATCTACCTTTCGCCGACGGACATCAGCCTCGGAAAGCGGGAGACGACCGAGGACATCGCGCGCGTGCTGGCTCGCTATGCCGACGCGATCATGGCGCGCGTATTCGGACACGACATTGTGGAGGAGCTGGCAAGGCACGCCGGCGTTCCGGTCATCAACGGCCTGAGCGACTTCGAGCATCCCTGCCAGATTCTGGCGGATTTTCAGACGGTGCTGGAGCGCAAGGGCAAGCTGAAGGGTCTGCGCGGCTGCTACGTCGGCGACGGCAACAACGTCGCGAATTCGCTGGCGTTCGGCGCGGCCCGGGTCGGGATGCACTTCACGGTCGCTTCGCCTCCGGGGTATGAGCTGCGCGCCGACGTGCTGGAGCAGGCGCAGCAGATGGGGCGCGAGACCGGCGCGGAGATTCGCGCGACGCAGCGCCCGTCCGACGCGGCCCGCGACGCCGACTGGGTGTATACCGACGTGTGGGCCTCGATGGGGCAGGAGTCCGAGGCGGCCCAGCGACGCGAACATTTCAAGGGATACCAGGTGAACGCGGCGCTGATGTCGCACGCCCGTCCGGACGCGATCGTACTGCACTGTCTGCCGGCGCATTATGGCGAGGAGATCGACTACGCCGTGACGCGAACGGCGAACTCGGCCATCTTCGACCAGGCGGAGAACCGCATGCACGCGCAGAACGCGTTGCTGACGCTGCTGCTGACGCCGCGCGGTCCGCGCGGCGCTGCAAAGCGACCGCTTGAACCATGAAGTTGGAGCGCCCAATCGGCCGATTCTGAGCTTGGACGGAGAGCCAGAGACGAGTGTGCGAGACTCCCGACAACCCAAAGATTTATCACATCACGCACGTGCGCAATCTGCCGCAGATCGTCGAGGCGGGTCGGTTGTGGTCGGACGCCAAGCGCATCGAGCTGGGGCTGAACTGCGACGTCGTCGGAATGTCGCACATCAAGCGGCGGCGCCTTCAGGAGATCGAAGTGGGGTGCCATACAGGTACGCGCGTGGGCGACTACGTGCCGTTTTATTTCTGTCCTCGATCGATCATGCTCTACATCCTGCACAGGGGTAATCATCCGGACCTGAATTACACCGAAGGCCAGCGGCCGATCGTTCATCTCCGAGCCGACCTACACGCGGTGGTCGAGTGGGCCGAGACGAAACAGCGCCGGTGGGCCTTCAGTGACCGCAACGCAGGCACATACATCGCGCAGTTTTACAACCGTATCGACCAGCTCGGCGAGGTGAACTGGTCGGCTGTCGCGTCCGCGGACTTTCGCGATATTGTGATCAAGGAAGGGAAGCAGGCCGAGTTCCTGATCCACAAGTCTTTCCCGTGTCACCTCGTTGAGCGAGTCGGCGTCTGCGACGAGAGTATCGCCAGAGAGGTTTGTCAGACGATTTCGGCTGCTGAGCACAGGCCTGCATTGGCGGTCGAGCCAGGCTGGTACTACTGATGGCAAGGAGCGCCCGGTGATCGAGTTGCAGCAAGGTGACATACTCAAAGCGAAGGCCGACGCGCTCGTGAACACTGTGAACTGTGTGGGCGTGATGGGGCGCGGGATCGCGCTTCAATTTAGCAAGGCGTTCCCCGAGATGTTCCGTGCCTATGAGGCAGCGTGCAAACGCGGGGAAGTGGCGCTGGGTAGGGTGCTGACATTTGACCTGAACCGCTTTGAGCAGCCGCATTATGTCATCAGCGTGCCGACGAAGAAGCACTGGCGCGGCAAGAGCCGCATGGAATATGTCGAAGCGGGTCTGGAGGCGCTAGTCGAAGAAGTGCGCCGGCTGGGCATCAAGTCTGTGGCAGTCCCACCACTCGGCTGTGGGCTGGGCGGTCTCGAGTGGTCAGAGGTCCGCCCGCGGATTGAACAGGCGTTTGCGATTCTTCCGGACGTTCATGTGCTGCTCTTTGAGCCAAAGGGCGCTCCCTCCGCAGAAGATATGGCCAAGGAGGAAAGGACGCCCAATATGACCGAGGGGCGCGCCCTGCTGCTCGGGTTGATGCGGCGATACCTCGCGGCCGTCATGGACCCATCGGTGACACTGCTCGAGATTCATAAGCTGATGTACTTCATGCAGGAATCGGGGCAGGACCTGCGGCTCAAGTACACGAAAGGTCTGTACGGCCCCTACGCGGAAAATCTGCGGCACGTACTCACCCACATCGAGGGTCACTTCATCATCGGCTACGGTGATGCTGCGGACAAGCCGGACAAACCGATTGAGCCGAAAGCCGAAGCAGTCGCGGTCGCGGAGGAGTTTCTCAAAGACCATCCGAAGGCGCACGAGCGGTTCGATCAGGTCGCGAAGCTCATCGAGGGGTTCGAGACTCCATACGGCATGGAACTGCTATCCACGCTGCATTGGGTCGTGAGTCGCGAAGGCGCTATGGATTTCGCAGATGCGGTCAAGAAGACCTACGCCTGGAACGACCGCAAGCGGATGTTTCGGCAACCGCACCTCGCCGCAGCTTGGAAGGCTCTGAGCGAATCAGAATTGGCACTCCCGCTGATGAAATCAGCGCCGCGCGACTGAGACGCGCCATTTTCGGCGCACTCCGGCCGAAGCCGGGACGGCGCCCGCCCGCGGCGTCACACGGCCGCGAAGAGCGCCGTCGAGAGATAGCGTTCGCCCGCCGACGCCAGCACGGTGACGATCATCTTGCCGCGGTTCTCGGGGCGTTTGGCGACCTCGTTGGCAGCCCACAGGGCGGCGCCGGAGCTGATGCCGCAGAGGATGCCTTCCTCGCGGGCGGCGCGGCGCGCCCACTCGAACGCGTCGTCGTTCGAGACGCGCACGACGTCGTCTACCAGGTCCAGGCGCAGAATCTCGGGCACGAAGCCGGCCCCGATTCCCTGAATCTTGTGCGGGCCGGGCTTGGGCGGCAGTCCGCCGCGAACCTGAGTGAGCACCGGGGAATCGACCGGCTCGACCGCGATGCACTGGAAGCCCGGCTTACGCTTCTTGAGCACGTCTCCGACGCCGGTGATCGTTCCGCCGGTGCCCACGCCCGAGACGAGGATGTCGATCTTGCCGTCGGTATCCGCCCACAGCTCCTCGGCGGTGGTCTTTCGGTGAATCTCGACGTTGGCGGGATTGCGGAACTGTTGAGGCATGAACGTCCCGGGCGTGTTCGCGACAATCTCGTCGGCCTTGGCGATCGCGCCGCGCATGCCGTCCGTGGCGGGAGTGAGCACCAGTTCCGCCCCAAGGTGCCGCAGCACCGAGCGCCGCTCGAGGCTCATGCTCTCGGGCATCGTCAGCGTCAGGCGCAGGCCCTTGGCCGCGCAGACAAACGCCAGCGCGATGCCGGTGTTGCCGCTGGTCGGCTCGACGATCTGCGTATCGTCGGAAATCTTTCCCCGCCGAAGGCCGTCTTCGATCATGGCGACGCCGATGCGGTCCTTCACGCTCTTCAGCGGATTGAAGAACTCCAGTTTGGCGTACACGCCCGAGTGCCCCTCGATCAGCCGGTTCACCCGCACGAGCGGTGTACGGCCGATCGACTGCGTTACGTCACCAAAGAGCGCCGCCATCGTCCACGCCTCCTCGCCACCCCGCCGCACACATGCGCCCAGCACATTCGAAAACGGCGAACCCGGCGAAGCGTTACCCCTTCGCCGGACGCGGCAAATTCTGCTGCGCGATCGTCGGCCGCGTTGCCCGCACACCCTCGTGATGAATTCTCGAACGCCGCCCCGCGCCCGTCAACCGCCGCACGCCGTGGGCGGCGGCACGGTCTGTTTTTGCGGGGCGCAGCGAGCGCCAGTACACTCCCGCGCGCTTCACAGGGAGCTGTGCGATGCCTGAAGAACCCGCCTGGCACGACCTGGGCGCGATCGACGACCTGAAGGACCCGCCGCTGCGCGCCGTCACAGTCGGGCGAAAGAAGCTCGCCCTGTCCTGGACAGACGGACAGTTCGGCGTCATCGACGGCGTGTGCAATCACGTCGGCGGACCGCTCGGCGACGGACGCCTCGACGGCCAATACGTCGTCTGCCCGTGGCATCACTGGAAATTCCACGCGCGCACCGGCCGGGGCGAGCCCGGTTTCGAGGAAGACGCCGTCCCGGCGTACGAGACGCGCGTGCAGGACGGTCGCTTGTGGGTGAATCTCGCCGCGGCTTCGAAACGCACGCGCAAGCCGCACGCGCCGCATCCGCTTGCGCGGCGCGTTGAGCGGGCGCCCGGACCGGTTCGCGTCGCGGGGATATCGACGACTGTCATGAACTCGGAGAACGCGCGCTTCTCCACCAGCGAGCACCTGCTCGAAGTCGCGCTGGAGCACGCCGCGACGGGCCTGGGCGCGCAGTCACAGTGCGTCCGCCTGCGCGAGCTCGCGTTCCGCCCGTGCGAAGGCTATTACTCCAAGAGCGCGCACGCCTGCACCTGGCCTTGCAGCATCACCCAGATGGACCCGAACGATCAGCTCGATCGCGTCTACGAGGCCATCGTGCACTGGGCCGACGTGTTCCTGGTCGCGACTCCGATCCGCTGGGGCGCGGCCAGCTCGCTTTACTACAAGATGGCCGAGCGGATGAACTGCATTCAGAACCAGATCACGATCGCGGACCGCGTGCTGCTGCGAAACAAGGTCGTCGCGTTCGTCATCACCGGCGGGCAGGACAACATCCAGGCCGTAGCGGGTCAGATGCTGACGTTCTTCACCGAGCTGGGCTGCGTCACGCCGCAGTTCCCGTTCATCGCCCACTCGCGCGGCTGGTCGGCCGAGGACATGGAGCGCAACGTGGCGCACGTCGCGCGCAGCGAGGAGCTGCGCGCGGGCGCGCAGGCGCTGGTCGAACGCGCCGTGGCCCTCGCCGGCGTGCTGATCGCGGCCGACGCCGCGCCCTCCCAGACGGCCCGCGGCGGCCGAAAGGCGCACGGGCTCGATCCGGCGGGCTCCGCGTGACACGCGTCCCGCCCGACGCCTTCTCCCTGCACGTCGATGAGACCCGAGTCGCGGCTGCGCGCCGCGCGACGCCGTCGCCGGCGCGCGCCATCGTGCTTTCGGCCGCGATCGCGGTGATGCTCGTGCTGATCGGGACGCGCGTCGGTCTGCACTCCGACGACTGGGCGCACGTGCTCGCCCTGCGCGGAGCGCCGGCGTTTCCGGCCCAGTCGGCTGATCCGCTGCGTCTGTTCAGCTTCGCCGACGGCGACCCGGCGACAAGCCTCGAAGCCATGAATCGCGGCGTCCTGCCGTGGTGGACGCAGCCGGACCTGCGGATGCGCTTCTTCCGGCCGCTGGCGGCAATGTCGCACGCGCTCGATCATCGCGTATTCGCCGATCGTCCGTGGGCGATCCAGGTGCACAACCTGCTCTGGCTGGTCGCGGTCATCGTGGCGGCCGGCCTGGCGTATCACCGCATGGCCGGGGCGCCTTCGATCGCGGCGCTGGCGATCCTGATGTTCGCGATCGACGACGCGCACGCCGGCGCGGTCGCGTGGATGTCCGGGCGGAACGGGCTGATCTCAGCGGCTCTGGCGATCCTCGCGCTTGCCGCGCACGACGCGTGGCGACGCGGCGGGTCGCGGGCGGGCGGCGTCGCCGCGCCGCTGCTGCTGGCGGGCGCGCTGCTGGGCGGCGAGACGGCGGTCGGCATCGGCGGATATTTTCTCGCTCACGCGCTGTTTCTCGATCCGGGGAATTGGAAGGCGCGCGTCGCCGCGCTGGCGCCGGCGACCGTCGTCGCAGTCGCGTGGCGACTGGCGTACACGGGCCTCGGTTTCGGAGCGTTCGGTTCGGCGACGTACATCGACCCGGCCCGCGAGCCGCTTCGCTTTTTCGGCGAAGCAGTGGTGCGGCTGCCGGTGCAGATTCTGGCCGTATGGGGGCTGCCTTACTGTGAGATTTATGAGCAACTGTCGCAGCCGGCCGCGAGGGTCATGTGGTCGGCGGCGCTGGGCGTGTGCGCGCTCGTGCTGCTCGCGCTGCTTCCGCGACTCGTGCGCGACGCGCGCGTTCGCTTCTGGTCGCTTGGCATGGTTCTCGCGACCGTGCCGAACTGCGCAACGATTCCCGCGGACCGCGTGCTGATCCTGGTCGGGTTCGGCGCGCACGCGCTGGTCGCGACGCTGCTGCTCGATGCCCTGCGCGATCTCCGCGCCGCCGGACTGGGGCGCGTGCGCCGCACGGCGACGGTAGCCGGCGTGATCGCGCTCGCCGGCGTCCACCTCGTCGCGGCGCCGGTCCTGCTGCCGGTTCGCTGCGCCGCAGAGCGTCACGGCCGCCTGTTCGGGGAGCGCTTCCTCGCCACGTTGCCGGACGATCCGGCGCTGCGCGCGCGACACCTGGTCGCGGTCAACGGGCTGGGCGCGTGGTCGGGGCCACTGGTGCGCCTGGCGCGCGAGTATCACGATCTGCCGGTGCCGGACCGAATGACGACGCTCGCGAGCGCTTTTCGCGCGGTCGAGGTGACACGCGCGGACGATCGCACGCTGCTCGTTCGGCCGGTCGGCGGATTCCTGGTTCCATCGAGAACTCCGCTCTCCGACGATCCGCAGAAGGTGAAGGCGCTCGACCTGGCGTATCGCCTGCAGCAGTCCGACCTGGCATTTCGCGAGAACTCGCGCTCGATGCCGATCGGGCACGAGGTGCGACTGGACGGCGTGACGCTCCGCGTGACGGAGCTGACCGCGGATGGACGGCCGGGACAGATCGCCGCGACGTTCGATGAGGCGCTCGAGTCGCCGCGGTGGCTGTGGATGCGGTGGAACGGCGCGACGCTGGTCGAGTTCGATCCGCCCGCCATCGGTCGATCGGTCGTGCTCGCGCCGGGAATCTGATCGCGTTCCGGCGCACGTCCGTGGGCGCGCATCCCGGCAGCGAAGAGGCCGCTCGCGACGCGAAGAGACCGCTCGCTCAAGTTCGCGGTTCGGCTCAGGCGCGGGTTGGCTCATGCGAGCCGTGGAAGAAGTCCCCGCTCCCTCACGGTCGCGGCTCGGCTCAGGCGCGGCTCGTTTCGGACGCGGCTCGGCTGGGACGCGGGCTCAGAACCGAAACCGCTCTCACGGGAACGCGCCTTACCGCGCCGCTTCGTAGAGCGACAGCAGCTCGCTCGCGCCAACCGGCCGCGGATTGAACCCCGCGGTCCACTGCTCCGCGGCGCTGGCGGCCAGCCGCGGCAGGTGAGACGATTCGACGCCGACTTCGCGCAGCCGGCGCGGCAAGTCGGCGGTCTCGAGCAATCGCTCCAATTCGCTCGCAAGTCGAAGCGGATCGTCATCGAGATCCGCATACGGGTTCTCGCCGCCCGCGGAGTTGAACCGCACGACGTGCGGCATCATCAGCCCGACGGCGACGCCGTGCGTCACGTCGTGCACGGCGGTGAGCGGATTCGCGCAGGCGTGCGCTGCGCCCAGCATGGATTCCTCGATGGCGGCGCCCGCGGCGTGCGCTCCGAGCAGCATCTCGCCCCACGCGCCGACGTCCTCCATGCGATTCAACGCGCGCGGCAGCGCCGCGTGCAGCGTTCGCCATGCCGCTGCCGATAAGCGTCGCGAATGGTCTGTGCGCCGCCGGCTGGCGGCCGTCTCGACCGCGTGCGTCACGGCGTCGATGCCGGCATGAGCGGCGACGGCCCGCGGCTGCGTAACGAGGAGTTCCGAGTCGAGCAGCGCGATCCGCGGGCGCAATCCGCCCTCGCGCGGTGCGCGGCGGTCTCCGCAGGCCATTTTCTGGTGCGATTCGGCGTCGCTGATGAGCGCGAACGACTGTGCTTCGCTGCCGGTGCCGCCGGTGGTGGGCACGAGGATCATCGGCCGGAGCGGCGGGCGCGAGACCAGCGATTCCGGCGTTGGATCGCCGCGATAATCCTGCATTCGCCCGCCGCACGACAGCAGCAGGTTGATGCCCTTGGCACAGTCCATGGCGCTGCCGCCGCCGAGCCCCACGATGGCGTCGATGCGGCCGGCGCGCGCCACGCTCAGGCCGCGCGCGACGTGTTCGGTGGTCGGATTCTCGCCGACCTGGTCGAAGAGAAGGACTTCCACTCCCGCGGACTCGAGACAGCGAACCGCCCGCGCAACATGCCCGACCGAGGTCAGTCCGGGGTCGGTGACGAGCAGCGCGCAGCGGGCGGGAAGTTCGCGCGTCAGCTCGCCCAGTCGCGTGAGCGCCCCGCGCCCGAAGACGCGCGAGATCGGCGAAGCGCGCAGCTCGGCCGCGAGCGGGTCGGCGGCGCTTGCGAACGCCTTCGGAGAGTCGTGCGGGGGCATCGCGGGGCTCATAGGTTCAGGCGATCGTCGCCGGCGTTTCGGCCTGAAACGCGCGCTGCCGATAGAGAAGCTCGAACAGGTTGCCTTCGTGCGGCTGGTCCCAACTGATCCGCCAGGTCGGGATCGGACCGATGTTCAGTCGCGCGACATGCGGCGAGCGCATCAGCTCGCCAATCAGCGCGCGATCTTCCGTGATGACCGTGCAGACCAGCGTCGGACCGATCGCGTCGGGAATGTCCGCCTGAGGGCACTCGATCACCGACGCAAACGGGAACAGGAACTCGCGGTTCGCCAGCGGGTGCTCGCGCGAGCCGCAGCGGATGATCGTCGGCAGCAGCCAAGCGCACCGCCCGCGCCGCACGAGCCGCGGCGATCCGCGGAGGCGCGCGGTCACGTCTTCCGCCCCCTGCTCGCGCAGACCGGCGTCGATCGCTCCCGAAATCGCCTCGGCGGCGCGCGGGTTCGCGAACGCGGCGATCTCCGCCTGCGGATCGTCTGCCGGCAGCGCTTCCACGCGCGCCAGGCGCTCGGCGAGCGCTTCGGCGATGCGATCGGCGCTGTGCGGCGTCCACACGGCCGATGTGTTCAGGCACGATCGCCCGCCGTTGGCGGCGATCGACGACACGAGCACGTCGATGTGACGTTCCCAGTTCCGCGCCGCGCCGTCGTCGAGAATCACCTTGCTGAAGCCCGGGCCGTGCAGTTCGACGCGCGGGTCGCCGGCCCACGGGCGCGTGGTCGCCGCGTCGCCGAAGAGCATGGCGCGGTCCACGCGGCGAAGCAGCTCCGCCGCGCCGGAGTGATCGGTCGGATAGAAGCCCATGGCCGCGCGCGGCACGCCGGCCGCGGCGAACGCCTCGATCATCCGCAGCGGCGTCCAGGGTTCCTCGCGGCCGGGTTTGAGCACGATCGGCGCTTTGAGCGCGACCGCCGGGGCCCACAGGGAGTGGACGCCGGGCGAGTTGCTCGGCAACACCGCGCCGAAGACGCGCCCGGCGCGGAAGAAGCTCACGGTGCGGCCGTCGTGTACGCCGTGCCCGCGATCGAGCACATCCGGCGGCAGGCCGCGCGTCAGGCCGGCGATCACGGTCTCGACCTCGTCGAGCACCTTGTGGATTTTGCCGGCGTTGTTGCGACAGTACGTCACCGGCATGCCCGTGGTGGCGGATAGCGCCCGCACGTAGTCTTCGAAGCTCTGCCGCGGCCCGTCCGGGTCGCCGACGGGAAGCTCCGAGCTCAGGAAGTGCGATGCGGCCGCGCGGCTCATGCGGATCAGCTGGGCGATCGTGAGTGATTCCAGCGCGTCGTCTCGCAAGCGCCCGATGTCGCGGGAGACCATGCCGCTGTTGGCCATGCTCATGCTGGCGATCGGCTGGCCGGTGGCGTGATGAGTCAGTTCGACGGTGTCGACGCTGTGATACGGCTGTCCGTGCCGAAGGATCGGGATCTTCCACATGCCGCGAGGCTCCGGAGCGGGCGATGCGGAACGCGCGTGCGGTCCGCGTGCGCGGACGGCGCAGACTCGAGCCGCGGCGCCGATCATCGGATTGTATTCTCGTTTGGTCCGGAACTGCACCGTGCGATTGTTCATCTGCGACGCGAGCGCGGGCGAGCGACGCCGTTCTGTTTCGCGCGGAACGGATGCCTTGCCGAAGCTGGATTCGAGCCGCGACCGAAATGGAGCGGGTGGACGCGCGATCGGATTCACCGGGTTTCGCCGCTCCCGAATGGCCGCGGCATGGAATGCGCGTTCGATTCAGGCCGGTTCATCGATCGGTGCGATTCTTCCGCGCTGCGAGCTCCGGGGTTTCCCGCACATCTCATGGCGCTGGCATTTTTTGGATGAACGACCCTGGACGCGGCGTTACGATCTGCGGCCGAGTCGCATGCACGACGACCTTGGCGGGCGTCGCGCTTGCGAAGCCTTGCGAATCTGCGAAAGGAACGACATGCCGGCTCCCATCGTGCACTTTGAAATCGGCTGCAAGAACCTGGAGACGATCCGGAAGTTCTACTCGGAGCTGTTCGGCTGGGAGTATGCGCCGGGCGCTCCGAATATGGCGATGGTCGGCAATCTCGGCTCGTACGCGCCGACTCCCACCGAGGGCATCGGCGGGCATATCAACTGCCTCGGCCACGAGCCGCACACGTACGTGACGGTCTACGCCCAGGTGCCGGACATCGCGGCGACGCTCGCGAAGGTCGAAAAGATGGGCGGAAAGACATGTGTTCCCAAGACTGAAGTCCCCGGTATGGGCTACTTCGCCTGGTTCACCGATCCGGACGGGAACGCGATCGGATTGTGGACTCCGGCGATGACGTGACGCGCTGAGCATCGCGGCGGGCGCCTCGCAGCGGTCGGCGCTCGCCGCGCTATTTCGCTTTCTTCTCGATCTTCGCCCAGGAATCCTTCAGCGTCACGCTCCGATTGAACACCAGACGCCCCGCCGCGCTGTCCGCATCGACGCAGAAGTAGCCCATGCGCTCGAACTGGAACCGCTCGCCGACCGCGGCGTCGGCGATGCACGGCTCCAGCTTGCACCGTTCGAGCACGAGCAGCGAATTCGGATTCAGATGCCGCATCCATTCGGGGGCGCCGGGGCCGGACGCGGCCGACGCCGAATTCGCAGGCGCGTCATCCTGCGCCGCTTCCGCTTCGTCGGCGCCCGCATCGGCAACGTCTTCGGGATAGGGCACGTTGAACAGCGGCTCGTACAGCCGCACTTCGGCGTCGACCGCGCTGGCGGCGGCGACCCAGTGAATCGTGCCTTTGACTTTTCGGCCGTCGGGCGCGTCGCCGCCGCGCGTGGCGGGGTCGTAGGTGCAGCGAACCTCGGTCACTTCGCCGGTGGCCGGATCGCGGACGCAATCGGTGCATCTCACGAGGTAGGCATAGCGCAGGCGGACCTCGACGCCGGGCGCGAGGCGATGGAACTTCGGCGGCGGCGGATCGCGGAAGTCGTCCTGCTCGATGTAGAGCTCGCGACCGAACGGCACTTCGCGATCGCCGGCCGACGGGTCTTCGGGGTTGTTGATGGCGCGCAGCCGCTCGAGGCGCTGCGCGTCGCCGTGCTCACCCCAGTTTTCGATGACCAGCTTCAGCGGGCGCAGCACGGCCATGCGGCGCTGCGCGGTGCGATTGAGCTCGTCGCGCAGGGCGTTTTCGAGCACGACCATGTCGATCACGCTGTTGACGCGGTTGACGCCCATCGCGCCCCAGAACGCGCGGATGCTGGAGGCGGTGTAGCCGCGTCGCCGCAGCGCGGCGAGCGTCGGCATGCGGGGATCGTCCCAGCCGCGGACGCGCTTCTCGCGAACGAGGTGCAGCAGCTTGCGTTTGCTCATCACGGTGTGGCTGAGATTTCCGCGGGCGAACTCGATCTGCTGCGGATGCGCGATTCGCCGCCCCCACGGACCGGCGCCGTCCTCGGTCCGGCCTTCGTTGATCGCGCTGAGAAACCAGTCGTAGAGCGGACGGTGATTCTCGAATTCGAGCGTGCAGATGCTGTGCGTGATGCCCTCGATGCTGTCCTCGTTGCCGTGCGCCCAGTCGTAAGTGGGATAGATGCACCATCGATCGCCGCTGCGGTGATGATGGGCGTGCACGATGCGGTACATGATCGGGTCGCGGAGCAGCACGTTGGGATGCGCCATGTCGATCCGGGCGCGCAGCGTCCGCGAGCCGGCCGGAAACTCGCCGCGCCGCATGCGGTCGAACAGGTCCAGGTTCTCCTCGACGCTTCGGTTACGGGTGGGGCTGTCGCGGCCGGGGGCGGTGAGCGTGCCGCGCATCAGTGAGACCTGTTCGCCAGTGAGGTCGCAGACGTACGCCTGGCCTTTGCGGATCAGCTCGACCGCCCACTTGTACATCTGCTCGAAGTAGTCGCTGGCAAACAGTACGCCGGCCAGCGGGTCGGCGTCGGACATGCCGGGCCACCGCGCGCCGAGCCAGCGGATGTCGCGCACGATCGACTCGACGTACTCCTGCTCTTCGGTCACCGGGTTGGTGTCGTCGAATCGCAGGTTGAACAGTCCGCCGTACTTCTCGGCCAGGCCGTAATTCAAGCAGATGCTCTTGGCGTGCCCGACGTGCAGATAGCCGTTCGGTTCGGGCGGGAAGCGCGTGTGCACGCGCCCGCCCCATCTGCCGCTGAGCCGGTCGGCTTCGATGATCTCCTCGATGAAGTTCTGAGCAGCGCTATCCACGCGATCAGACATTGCGTCGCACCCGGATGCGTTTTCGCCGTCAGCGGTGCGCTCGGTGCGTCCCGATCACCGCAGCCCCGCATCGTACTCCGCGCCGCTGGCCCGCGGAAGCCGCGCCTACCAGAGCAGCGCCAGCAGCAGAAACGCCAGCCCCGCGGCCGCGACGACGAGAATGTAGAGCGCAGCGGGGAATCGGTATTCCGCGGATTGCGACAGGTCGCCGGCGCAGCGCGGACAGCGCGTCGCGATCTCGTCCCAGTCGAATTCGGCGCGGCACGCTGGATTCGGGCATCGCATACGTCCGGATTGTACGGCGGATTCGCCCGCAGCCGGCGGTCGCGGACCCGAGTGGACGCCGTGCGAACCGCGAACCGCCCCCTGCCGGCGGTACAATCGCCGGTCATGGCCAAGAAGCGCGCCGGCAAGAAGCTCCGCGTCGAGTTCCGGCAGAACCGACAGCAGCGCCGCCGCGAAAGCGACCTGACCCGCAAGTTCCGCGAGGACGGCGACGCCGTAGACAACCGCGCGCAGTCCGAAACCGTCCGCGCCAAAGGCGAGCTTTCGAGAAAGCGCACCGTTCTCGTAGACGACCAGAACGCGCCGCGGGTCGACGAGGCGCTGTGGCTGCGCGGAGTCGTCACGGCCGTCCACGGCCTGGTGTGCCGGGTCGATTCGGCCGGCCGCAACTGGGACTGCGTCGTGCGCCGCAAGCTTCGCACGCTGCTCATCGTCGAGCGGACGCCGGTCGCTTGCGGCGATCGCGTCTGGTTCTCCGACCACTCCGACCACCACGACGGACTGCACGTCGGCGTCATCGAGCGTGTGGACGAGCGCGTGTCCTGCCTGTCGCGGCGCGATTTTCGCGGACGCGAGCACATCCTGGTCGCGAATGCGGACCAGCTCGTGATCGTATCGAGCGTCGCGCGCCCGCGGCCGAAGCCGCACCTGATCGACCGCTACCTGGTCGCGGCCGGGCGCGGCGGCATGCGCCCGGTGATCGTGTTCAACAAGTGCGACTTGCGCGCGACTCTCGCAGGCGAGCGCGCGGACGAGTCGGACCTCGATCTGGAGATGGAGGAGCAGGAGTTGCCGCGCCGCATGGGGCTGGACGACTTGCTCGCGGAGTATCGCGCGCTCGGCTACACCGTCATCGAGGCCAGCGCGGCGACCGGCGAAGGCGTCGACCGGGTGGCCGGCGAATTCGCGGGGCGGACGAGCGTCGTTTCGGGACAGAGCGGCGTGGGCAAGTCGTCGCTCATCAACCGGATCGAGCCGGAGCTGAATCTCGACGTCGGCGACGTGAGCGAGGGCACGGAAAAAGGCCGGCACACGACCACGCACGCGCGACTCGTTCCGCTGGCGCGCGGCGGCTATGTCGTGGACACTCCCGGAATCCGGCAGTTCGACGTCTGGAGCGTCGAGCCGGGCGAGCTGGAAGCGTACTTCGCGGAGATCGCCGAGCGCGTGGCGGAGTGCCGGTTCAAGGACTGCCACCACACCGTCGAGGATGGCTGCGCCGTGCGCGAAGCGGTCGAGCTCGGCGACATTTCCTCGCGACGGTATGCCAGCTACCTGAAACTCCTGAGCGAGATGGCCCAGGTCCGCCGTGAACGAGGGCGCTGAGAGGGCGCCTCGGCTCGCGGCGCCGAGTCACAACGGGAACCGCTCTAGTCAAACGACGCGCCGTTCGCGATCCACTTCTCGATCGCGAGCAGGTCGGCCTCGCTCGGCTGCTCTTCCTCGAGCGGGGGCATGTGGTCGTCGTGATCCAGCGGCAGCTTCAGCCGTCGCAGCAGCGAACTGCTTCGTGCGTCGCCGGCGACCACCACCTCCCCCCCGTCGCCGCCTCGAACGATCGCCTCCGGCGTGTGAAGCGCCAGCCCGCCCCGCGTTCGGAATTCGCCGTGACACGAGACGCAGTACTCGTCAAACACCGCCGCGACCCGCGCGTAGTTTACCGACGACTCGGGCGCTGACGGACCGCCCGCCGCGACTCTCGCCCCGTCGTCTGGCCGCGGCGCGCGAAGCGGCTCGAACAGGTAGTCCGGCCCGTGCGTCATCGACGCGCCGAAGTGCCCGGTCGGGACGAGCAGCGCCGTCGAGAGGATCAGCAGCGCCGGCAGCGCAATGCCGTTGGGACGGATCGACCGCGCCAATGCCGCCGCGACGATCACACCCGCGGTGGCGAGACCCAGCCATTGATGCAGCGAGACATACTTCACCGAATGCCCGCCTTCGAGACCGAGCACGAACCCGGTCCCGGCGGAGAGCACTCCGCTCGCGGCCGTCATCCACGCCAGCGGCACGGCCACTTCGGCGGACAACGGGCGTCTGCGCAAACACGCCACGACTTCCAGCGCGACCCACGCCAGCAGCATCCCGATGGGCAGATGCAGCACCATCGGATGCAGCCGGCCGAACAACGTCAGCACGATTTCCAACGTGTGATTCATCGGCGGATTACTCGCTTCGGTTCCCGACGCCTTCGAAAACTCGATGCCGGATCGTAGCAGCGCGAGCGGGTCGCCGCCGCAGCGCCGCCCGCGGCCGCGCCGGAGACCGCCCCGCGCGTGCTACAATCCGCGACGAGCCGCTGGAGTTCTGAACTGTGAATGCACTGCCGCAAGACCGACGCCGGACAAGTGGTGTTGCGAGCGCGTGGATCGGCGCCGCCGCCGCCGGATTGCTCGCGATCGCACCCGGCTGCCCATCGAGCGGCGACGCCGGTTTCGGCGACGACGAGGTTCTGGTCGAGCAGGTCGCGGGCGGCCTGACCGCGCCGGTCGCGCTGGCCGCGCCGGACGACGGCAGCGGACGGTTGTTCGTCGCCAGCCAGATCGGACTGGTACGGGTCGTGCAGCGCGATGGCACCGTACTGGACGCGCCGTTGCTGGATCTTCGCGACCGGATCGTCGCACTCGACACCTCCTACGACGAGCGCGGCCTGCTGGGACTCGCGCTGCACCCGGATTTCGCCGAGAATGGCCGGTTGTTCGTCTATTACACCGTGCCGCCGCGGGGCGCCGCGCCGCCGGGGACGAACGCGCAGAACCTCGTGAGCGAGTTTCGCATGTCGGACGATGACGAGGACCGCGCCGATCCGGAGAGCGAGCGCGTAATCCTCGCAGTCGATCAGCCGGGGCCGAATCACAACGGCGGGCAGATTGCGTTCGGACCGGACGGCATGCTCTACATCTCGAAGGGCGATGGCGGCGGCGCGGGCGACACCGGCGACGGGCACACGCCCGGGATCGGGAACGGGCAGGATCTGGACGTGCTGCTCGGCAAGATTCTGCGGATCGACGTGGACGGCGACGCGCCGTATGCGATTCCGCCCGACAATCCCTTCGTGGATCGCGACGACGCGCGCCCGGAAGTCTGGGCCTACGGTCTTCGCAACCCGTGGCGCTTTTCGTTCGACGCCGGCGCGCCCACGCCGCGCCTGTTCGCCGGCGACGTGGGACAGAACCGCATGGAGGAAGTGAACCTGATCGACGCCGGCGCGAATTACGGCTGGCGGATTCGCGAAGGCGATGACTGCTTCGACCCGGACGCGCCGCTCGCCCCGCCGGACGAATGCGCCGCGGTCGGCGCCGACGGACAGCCGCTGCGCGGCCCGATCCTGCGCTACTCGCGCGCCGACGGCACGTCGGTGGTGGGCGGCTTCGTCTATCGCGGACGCGAGATTGAATCGCTCATCGGCGCGTACGTTTTCGCGGACTACAGCTCGTCGTTCCTCGCCGCCGACGGGCGGTTGTTCGCGGCGCGCGAGGCCGCGGACGGAACCTGGAGCTTCGACGAGATTCGCGTTCGCGGCGGCGATGGCGGGCGCATCGGGCGCTACATCTACGCCCTGGGGACCGACGCAGACGGCGAGCTGTACGTCCTGACCAACACCGCTCCCGCGCCGCGCGGGACCGGCGGCGAGCTGCTTCGCCTGCGGAGCCCGCAGTGAGCACGACTCTGGACACGGCGCAGACGCCCCGACACGTCGAAGCCGGACGCCGCGCGGTGATTGTCTATGACGACGCCTGCGGGTTCTGCGGCCGGCAGATGGAGTGGATCCGCTCGCGCGACCGCGCCGGCGAGTTTGAGTTCGTCGGGCGAAGCGAGCCGGGGCTGCTGGACCGTTTCCCGCAGCTCGCGGAGCAATCGCTGCTCACGGGCCTGCGGCTGATCGACCGATCCGGGCGCGTGCACATCGGCGCGGACGCGGTGTATCGCATTGCGCGCCGGCTGCGTGGCTGGCGTCTGTTGGCGCTGCTCTATCGCGTGCCGGGGCTGCGCGCGCTGGCGCGATGGGCGTATTCGATCGTCGCAGCCCGCCGAGCCGCGCTTTCGCGCGGGTGCGAACGGCCCGTGCGCGCGGGTCGGCACATGTCCTCGGCGGGGACGCGCAACCCTCAGGATGCTCCGCGACCATGAGCACGCTTCTCGGCCGCCGCCGATACCTGACAAACTTCAACATCCACCGCCTTCCGCACCTGATCACGGACACGCTCATCATCGGGTCGGGCGTCGCCGGCCTGCGCGCCGCGCTCGAAGCGGCGGAGCAGGGCGACGTGCTGGTTCTGGCAAAGGCCGAAGCCAGGCTGTCGGCGACGGACTGGGCCCAGGGGGGCATTGCGGCCGCCGTTCAGCCGGACGATTCGGCCGACGCCCACGCGACCGACACGCTGGCCGTGAGTTGCGGGCTGGGCGACGCGCGGCTGACGCGCGGCGTGGTGGGCGAGGCGCCCGAGCACGTGGCCGAGCTGCGAAGCTGGGGCGCGCGATTCGACGAGCGCGACGGGCGGCTGACGGCGGGTCGGGAAGGGGCGCACTCGGCGAGTCGCATCGTGCACGCGGACGGCGACGCGACGGGGCGCGAGATCGCGCGGGTGCTGCTGGAGCGGGTGCGCTCGCAGGCGCGCATTCGGGTGTTCGAGCACTGTTTCGCGATCGACCTGATCACGTTTGATTCGCGCGTGGTGGGCGCGGTCACGTTTCACCCGCGCCACGGGCACCAGATGTTCTGGGCGACGACGACGATTCTCGCCAGTGGCGGACTGGGACGCGTCTATCGCGAGACGACCAACCCGCCCATCGCCACCGGCGACGGACAGGCGATGGCGCTTCGGGCCGGGGCGACGCTGCGCGACCTGGAGATGGTGCAGTTCCATCCGACCACGCTGTACGTCGCCGGCGCGGCCCGAGCGCTGATCAGCGAGGCGGTGCGCGGCGAAGGCGCGATCCTGCGGAACTCGGCCGGCGAGCGTTTCATGGAGCGCTATGACCCGCGCGGCGAGCTGGCCCCGCGCGACGTGGTGAGTCGCGCCATCTCATCGGAGCTGAAGCGCGAGCAGACGCCGCGCGTCTTTCTCGACGTGCGGCATTTCCCCCGCGGACGCTTCGCCGAGCGCTTCCCGGGAATACACCGACTGCTGGCGGATTTCGACATCGATCCGGAAAGCGACCTGATCCCCGTGCGCCCCAGCGCGCATTACGCGGTCGGCGGCGTGGTGACGGACGAACGCGGACAGACGCACGTCGCGGGTTTGCTGGCGGCGGGCGAGGTCGCCAGCACGGGCCTGCACGGAGCGAATCGGCTGGCGAGCAACTCGCTTCTGGAAGGGCTGGTGTTCGGGCGTCGCGCCGGTCGCCTCGCCGCGAGCCGGGCCGCATCGCACGACCGCATTGATCGTCCGCTGCCGGTCAATCACCTGTTGCCGCAGTCGGTGCGGACGGAGCTCGACGTGAGCGATGTTCGCCACAGCCTTCAGAGCATGCTGTCGCGCAACGTGGCCATCGAGCGAAGCGGCGACCGGCTTCGCGAGACGATCGAGATCATCGAGTTCTGGGGCCGTTACGTGCTCGACAAGGTGTTCGACGAGCCGCTGGCGTGGGAGACGCAGAACATGCTGACGGCGTCGTGGTGCATCGCGGTCGCCGCGGCGACGCGCACCGAGTCGCGCGGCGTGCACTTTCGCTCCGATTTCGTGGAGACCGACGACGCGCGCTGGCGCTGCCACGTCACGCTTCGCCGCGGCGACGACGCGATCCAGTGCTCGACCGAGCCGCTGCCTGATGCGGGCGGCGTCGCCGGCGCGAAATAAAAAAAGAACGATCGGTTTAAGCCTCGTCCGTTTTCGCCGTCCGCCTGAACCGCAGTTCAGGCGGTTTGGGGAGCCCGGCGTAAGGAATCGGGACCGAGGTAAACCGATCGTTGCTTAATCAGGACGACCGAACTCAAGAGTTCCGGCCGAATCTCCTTCTCGAGCAGCAGGCCAGCAGCGTCAGGAAGATCGTCGCGCTGGCCGGCTCGGGAACGAACACGACTCGATAGGCCAGTTCGTACTGGTCATCGAGCGTGCCGAACAGCTCATTGACCGCGGTCCAGCTGGGGAATCCCCACGAGGGCCCGCGGAAGTAACCCTGTGTCATGCCGCCGAATGTCGTAGCGCTGTCGGAAATCGCGGACACAGCGACGGCGTTGTAGCCATCGTTCGGTCCTCCGTCATCCGTGACGCCGACCAGCCGGGTTCCCACGTAGAAGTGCGTTCCGATCACGTCGATCGGGCTGGTCGAGAAGTCCAGCACGCCACGATATATCTGAACGTCCGGATCGACAAGCAGCAGCGGCTCGATCTCGAACGCCTGCTCCGAGATCGTGACGCGATTCGACGGATCGGGCACCAGCCCGCCCGTGTTCGGATCCAGCATCGATCCCATCACCTGAAAATCCGCGTCGTAGTCGTAGCGCGGATCGCGAACTCCGATCCACTCGACACGAGAGATCTGAAGCGACGCGTTCGGAATCACAACGTCGTCGACCGACCACGAAGGTTCAGGCCGAACGGTGTTGCGCTCCGATGACGCCGACCAGCCCATCTCGGCCCAAGCGATCACCGACGCGTCATCCGCGTAGTTCGTCCAGACCCCGGAAACGTAGTCGGCCAGCGCGACGGCCGGACCGACCCAAACGGCCAGGATCACTGAAACGAGGTAATGCCGGTGCATGCCTTCCCTTCCGCTTCGTCGTCCGACAGACGTGTCCACCTTCGGACGCGCGACGAGTGCGCGCCGGACCGTGACCCGGACGGCGACCCGCCCGATTCGCTCGCCGGCTGTCGGGCGATCCGCGCTCCGACGGACAATCGGACGCTGCGAACTTCGCCCGAACCAACTGCCGGCCGCAACCGGGCGGTTCTCTCTCTCCGCTCGATACTAGGCATGCCGCGCGCCCCGTTTCAAACCGGCCCCAAAAAATGCGGGTTTGTCGCGTGAAGCGCCGTCCGAGGGGAGATTCAACGACGATCCGATCGATGCGATTCGACCACGCGCGACCGAAACGGGGCGGCGCACCGCCGAACGGTCGAACCGGTCGACGCGCCGGCGCGCTCCTCACGGAGCGCGAGGGCTGCGACGATCGCCTCCGAATTGGGTACCATGGGCGGCTGCACGACGATCGCGACGCCGGCAGGCCGTGATCGCAGCGCGTGCCCCGGGCGATTAGCTCAGTTGGCCAGAGCGCCACCCTTACAAGGTGGATGTCGCAGGTTCGAGCCCTGCATCGCCCATTCTCGTCCGGCGATGGCGCGGCCGGAGCGGGGCGATTCCGCTCCGGCGCGGGGAGTCGCGACGTGCTGCATCGCCGATCGATCGGGTGGATGAGAGGCTCTCTCGCGACGATCATCGGGCTGAGCGCGTCCGTGTGCCTTGCAGACGCTCCGGGCACAGCGGCATCGAACTTCTTCAATGTCGTCGCGCCCGTCGGCGCGGATCCGTGGGTCATCCGGCACACGAATCGGCGCTACTATGCCACCATGACGACCGGCGGGGACATCCGCGTCTGGACGTCGATGAGCCTCACTGGAATCTTCGCGGCTGAACCGACGGTCGTCTGGACGCCTCCCGCAAACGGCCCGTACAGCAAGAATATCTGGGCGCCGGAGCTCCACTGCCTGAACGGCAAGTGGTACGTGTACTTCGCGGCGGACGATGGCAACAACGCCCATCACCGCATGTACGTGCTCGAGAACGGCTCCGCCGATCCGCTTCGCGGCGCCTTCGAATTCAAGGGCATGATCTCCGACCCGGCGCAGGACCGCTGGGCCATCGACGGCACCGTGCTTCGCTCCGACGGTCAGCTCTACTTCGTCTGGTCCGGATGGGAAGGCGACGAGAATATTCGACAGATTCTCTACATCGCCCGCATGCGGAACCCGTGGACGCTCGCCGGCCCCCGGGTCGAGATTTCCCGTCCGGAGCACCCGTGGGAAACGGCCGGCGGCCCGCCCGCGGTCAATGAAGGGCCGCAGGCGCTCGTTGGCGCCGACGCGATCCACATCGTTTACTCCGCCGGCGCGAGCTGGACGGATCACTATTGCCTGGGACTCCTGACCGCCCCCAGCGGCGCGGACCCGCTGGATCCAGCGTCCTGGCGCAAACACCCGCGGCCGGTGTTTGCGAGCGAAAACGCGGTCTTCGGCCCCGGACATTGCGCGCTCGTCACGTCTCCGAACGGCCGCGAGCCCTGGATCGTGTATCACGCCGCCCGTTGGCAAGGCGCGGGCTGGACGAGAAGCCTGCGGGCGCAGCCGTTCTCGTGGGATGCGGATGGCACGCCCCGTTTCGGCTCGCCGGCGCCGACGAATCAGCCGATCCCACTGCCCGGGGGCGAACCCGCTCGGCGGCGCTTCGAAGCCGAGCACGGGGTGCTCGCGGGCGTTGCCCGGACCGTCGAGCACCCCAGCGCGTCGGGCGGCGTGAAGGTCGGATATCTGGACACGCCGGGCAGCTACGTCGAGATCACGATGCGTGCGGCGAAGTCGGACGACTTTATTCTCGCGGTTCGCTTTGGAAATGGAACGGCACACGGCCGCGCCGCCAGCCATCGCGTCTGGATCAACGGCGCCGAGCTTCCGGCGATTCGCTATCCGAATTCGGGCTGGGACAACTGGGCGGTCGCGTTCGTCGACGTGCGGCTGCGTCGCGGCGAGAACACGATCCGCTTCGAGCACCACGACGGCTTCGCCGAAATCGACTGCATCGATCTGATTCGGTCGCCGTAGAGCGGTTTCGAGAATTGCGATTGATCTCGGGCGGTGCAAAGCGACCGCTTGCGACGGAAATAGAACGCTCGTTCACGCTCGCCGCTCGGCTGGGACGCCGCGTCGTGCCGGAATCCGCATTCGCCGCGGCCGCGCGGGACGGTCGCCCGCGAGTCCGGTTCTACGATCCGCCGATTCCGCGGACGATTCCGTAGCCCAGCATCGCGAGGAAAACGAGCACGGCCACGAGGGCGAGCGGAGCGGTCAGCCCGGCGAACGGATTTGTGAGTTCATCCATGAGGAGCACCTCCAGCGCGGCGGCGGTCGCAGCGCCGCGTGCAGCGACGCTGTTTCGGCCGGTGTTGGCGGCTGAGCATATCGCGAACCGGTCGGAAGTGCTGCCGGACCGATTGGCGACGCGGCGCCGACCCGGTCGAATGGCGCCCCCTTTTCGGGCGTCTGCGCGACGGCGATAATCCAGATCGCGGCACGAATCCGGGCCGGCGGCGGCGCGCTGCGCCGATTCACGCCCAGGACCGCGCGACGATGTTGAGACAGCACCACCAGCTCATGCTCGGATTGCTGATGATGGCGGACGCCTGCGCGGTCGCGGCGGCGTGGCTGGTGAGCTATTGGCTGCGGTTCAATTTCCTCTATGTGGATCCGTCCAAGGGCGTGCCGGCGCTGACGCAGCACTACCTGCCGATCCTCCCGGTCGTCGTCGCGGCGCACCTGATGATCTTTCACCGAATCCGGCTGTACCGGCCGCGACGAAGCGATCGGATCGTCGGCGAACTTCGCGACATCCTGAAGGCGTTCGTCGTCGCGGTGGTGGTGGTGGTTCTGCTGGACTACGCCCTGCCCAGCCCCAGCAAGATTTCCCGACGGTTCATCGCGACGTACGCGGTGGTCGGCGCGACGCTGTTCGCGCTGTTCCGCATCGCCGTGCGGATCGGGCTGCAAACCCTGCGACGCGGCGGCTACAACCGGCGGACCGCGATCATCGTCGGCAGCGGGCGCTCCGCGCAGCGCCTGCTCGCGACGCTGCAACGCAATCGCTGGACCGGCCTGCACGTGGTTGCATTCGTGGACGACGCGACGCCGGCCGGCGAACGAGGCGTGCGCGGCGTGCCGCTGACCGGACCGTTCTCGCGTCTGCCGGAGCTGGTGAGCGAGCACCGCGCCGACTGCGTCTTCATCGCGCTTCCGGCGGAGCAGTCGCACCGGGTGAACGAGCTGCTCGGGCTGCTCGAGAACAGCATGGCCGACATCCGTCTCGTGCCGGAGATCGACGACACGTTCGCGATGCGTCCGAACATCAGCAATCTCGACGGCGTTCCGATTCTCTCGCTTCGGCAGACGCCGCTGGCGGGCTGGAACGCGATCGTGAAGCGAGCGTTCGACGTGGTGGTAGGCGCGGCGTGCCTGCTGATTGCGTCCGGACCCATGCTCGCGATCGCGATCGCGATCCGCCTGAGCAGCCCCGGTCCGGTGCTCTATCGTCAGCGCCGCATGGGTCTGGACGGGCGCGAATTCGACATGTTCAAGTTCCGCACGATGCGCGTCGACGCCGAGTCCGGCGGTCCGGTCTGGTCCCGCAAGGAAGACCCGCGCCGCACGCGCATCGGGCGGTTTCTCCGCCGCACCAGCCTCGACGAGCTGCCCAACCTGTTCAACGTGCTGATCGGCGACATGTCGCTGGTCGGTCCGCGACCGGAGCGGCCGGAGTTCATCGAGCAGTTCCGCCAGGAAATCCCGCGTTACATGCTGCGCCACAAGATGAAGGCCGGCATGACGGGATTCGCGCAGGTCCGCGGGTGGCGCGGCGACACGTCGCTGCGCAAACGCATTCAGCACGATGTGCACTACATCCGCAACTGGAGCCTGTGGCTCGACATCCGCATCTTCGCCCGCACCGTGTTCTCGACCTGGTTCAGCCGGCACGAGGCCTGATCGGTCCGTGGCGGGCGGCGCCGGCGTCCGGACCGCGCGCCGCGGACGCCGCCGCTTAAGGCCCCGGCGTCTGCTGCGTCCGCCGCATCTCGATCGCGGTCCGCATGTTCGCCAGCGCGCTGCGCACGTGCGCCTGATCGCCGGCGAGTTGCTCGGCGCGATCCAGCCAGCGCAGCGCCTGATCGAACTCGCCGACTTCGGCCAGGCACAGCGCGAGTCGAGCCGGAATGTCGGGTTCATACGGCTTGAGCCGGGCGAGTTGCTCGAACTGCGAAGCCGCATCGCGCCAGCGCTGCGTTGAGCCGTACATCGCCGCCAGGTTTCCGCGCGCTTCGGGCAAGTCCGGATTCGCACGGACTGCGACTTCCAGATGTTCGATCGCGAGCGCGATGTCGTTCTGCGCCGCGGCCAGCACGCCCGCGTTCGTGCGCAGCTCGGCGTTGTCCGGGTGGCGCTGGAGCGCGGCCTTCAGCACCGCGTCGGCATCTTCCATGCGGCGTAGCTGCATGAGCATCGCGCTGAGCCGGGCGGCGCTGTGCGTGGCGTCCGGGTCGAGCGCCAGGTGCGCGCGATAGCGCTCGATCAGCGCGTCCGTTCGCTTCTCGGCGGGTTCGTCCGCGTGCATCGCCTCGAGCGCCTCAATCTCCGCGAGGACGTGCCGCGCCGACAGTGTCCGCATCTGCTCGCCCCCGGCATACGCCGATAGCGCCGCCAGCCCGACGCACGCGCCCGCGAATCCGACGCCGGCCGGCCGCAGAACCCGCCCGCGCTTCAGTCGCAGTCCGTGCATCGACACGTCGCGATCCAGCGCGACGCGCACCGCGTGCAGCGCGACGTGACTGAGCACGGCGGCCAGTCCGACCGCGAACAGGAACGCGACGATTCCGTGAAGTCCGCGGAACGTCCATACGAACAACAGGAAACTCGCCGCCAGCACCGCCTCGTCACGCAGCGGAAGCGGCCGCGCCCAGCGCGACTTGGCGCGCAACGCGCCCAGGATCAGCCACGTCAGGAGCGTCATCGCGCCCACGACGGCCCAGTCGGTCGGGCGGAACAGGTACGCGCGGTCGAAGCCGGCAAACAGCGCGAGGCACGCCGGCGCGAAGATCAGCGTCAGCGCGGTTCGGCCGATCGTGCCGGTCTCGCGCGGCGTGCGCGCGTTCGCGACGGGGCTCGCCGCCTTCCGCGCCGCGATCGCCGGAGCTCCCCAGCCCACGTAGAGCGCGTCGTTGGGACACACGCTCACACAGTCCATGCACTTCATGCAGCCGGGATCGACCACCATCTTGAAGTCGCGCACCTCCTCATGCACGCGCACGTTCGAACTGCAAACGGCTGTGCAGTGCCCGCTGCTCTCGCAGGCGTCCGTCACGCGGATGCGCAGCGGCGCGAGCTGGTCCGCCACGCCGAAGATTCCGCCGTAGGGGCACGCGTTCGTGCAGAAGCCCTTGGCCCCCAGGAAATAGACCGCCGCGAAGCCGCACACGAGAAACGTCAGCGCCGCCGGCAGCCACGGCGGAAAGCTCGCCCAGAAATCGCTGGTCACCCACTGGACGCGCCACGCGCCGACCGGCTCTCCCCCCAGCGCGCGATACGCCAGCGGCGACACGAACATGTACAGAAACGCCAGAAGAGGAACCCCAAGCAGCACGGACGATCGCAGCGGCTTCGGCCGCAGTCCCGCGCGGCCCAGCAGCCAGCGGCACAGGTCCTGAAGCGCGACGACGTGACAGCCCCACCCGCAGAACCACCGGCCGAGAATCAGCGTGCTGAGAATCGCGACCGCAAAGAACACCGCCCCCACGTTCACGACGTTGTGCTTGACGAATTCCATCGCCTCGGACGGCTCGACCGGCGTGAAGGTCGATCCCGCGACCCACCAGTGCGCCACGTGGATCGCGATCAGGACGTGCACGCCGATGAGGACCGCGGCCCGCCACCGCGAGGTGCGCGACGGACGAACTCCCCGCGATCCAACGATCGGCAGCGCGCGAGTCGCGCCGCCCTGCCCGCCGTCTGCGCTTGCCGTGCTCATCGTGCCCCCGCCGACGCGCGGGCCTGCCACGCGACGATCATCGATACGGCGCCGGATCGCGCGCGCCGGCCCGCTCGAACGCTGCCAGCCTAAGCCGGCAACTGTCGCACGCCCCGCATGCCTCGCCGGCGTCATTCGGATCGTAACAACTTCGCGTCATGGAGTAATCGACCCCGAGCGCCAGACCCGCTCTCACGATCTCATGTTTGTGCAACGTCAGCAGCGGCGCGCGCACCCGGATCGCGTGTCCGACGACGCCGGCCCGCGTCGCCAGACCCGCCAGCGCCTCGAACGCGCGCAGATATTCCGGTCGGCAGTCCGGATAGCCGCTGTAATCCACGGCGTTTACGCCGATCCAGATCTCGCTGGCCTCGCGAACCTCGGCCAGCCCCAGCGCGATCGACAGAAAGATCGTGTTGCGCGCGGGGACATACGTGACCGGAATCTCGCCGGACGCGAGCGCCGCGCCGTTCTTCGGCACCGGCCGATCGGACGTCAGAGCCGATCCCCCGAGCTTCCGCAGGTCCAGGTCGAGCACGACGTGCTCGATGACGCCGAAGTGCCGCGCCAGATCCGCCGCGGCCGAAAGCTCGACGGCGTGCCGCTGCCCGTAGCGAAAGCTCAGCGCGTGAATCGCCAGCCGCTCGTCGCGCGCCAGCGCCAGCAGCGTCGCCGAGTCGAGTCCGCCCGAGAGCAGCACCACAGCCCGCCCGGACGAAGTCATGCCGCGTCGTCCGCTCCGCCGGCGACCGGAGGAGGCTCTTCGCAGCCGCGTTCGACGCGTTCGATCTCGCGCGCCTTGCCGGTCTGAGGATCGACGTCGATCAGCACGCCGTTCAGGCGCACGTCGGCCGACGCGACGTCATACGGATGTGGAACGCCGGTGATCAGCGACGCGACGACGGCGCGCTTGTCGCGTCCCAGCACAGAATCGTGCGGGCCGGTCATGCCGACGTCGGTGATGTACGCCGTGCCGCCGGGCAGGATGCGTGCGTCCGCCGTCGGAATGTGGGTGTGCGTGCCGACCACCGCGCTGACCCGTCCGTCCAGGTGCCAGCCCAGGGCCACTTTCTCGGCCGTCGCTTCCGCGTGCACATCGACCAGGATGACGCGCACGTCGCTGGGAATCTCCGCCAGCACCCGATCCACCGCATGAAACGGGCAGTCGGCCCGCACGTTCAAGTACGTCCGGCCGATGATCGAGATCACCGCGACGGGCACGCTGTTGCGGGCCGTGACGATGGCAAAGTCCGCGCCGGGCGCCTCGCGCGGGAAGTTGGCTGGCTTGACGATCTGGTTCGAGTTCTGAAGCGCTCCGACGATCTCGCGGCGGCGGTAGATATGATCGCCCATCGTGCAGCAGTCGACGCCCTGATGCAGCAGCTTGCGGAAAAGCTGCGGCGTCAGTCCGCTGCCTCCGACAACGTTCTCGGCGTTTGCGATCACGGCATGAACGTCGCACTCGCGAATGAGGTTCGGCAGAACCTGTGCGACGGCGTACTTACCCGGCCGGCCGACAATGTCACCGATGAAGAGAAGTCTCACGGACGGCGCCTCGTCGCGGACCGAACTCGTGCGGGGTGTCGCAGAGGCGAGTATAGCGTGCCGGTCCCGGGCAGTCTCGCGGGAGCGGCGCCGGGGTAGTGGTAGCGTTTGAATCCGAGCCGCGACCGTAAGAGGCTTTTGCATCAACGGGCGGATTTTCGGAGTGATTGG
>CAZKJT010000032.1:0-24486 GCA_964553225.1 uncultured Planctomycetales bacterium
CCTAGTATTACTAGGATGTTACGCGCTGGCGCAAAAGCCTCGTAAGGGAGCGGGGGCTGCGCGCGACGCCGCCGTGTCCGATTCCCCGCTCCCTGACGGTCGCGGCTCGGTTTCGGATACCCAGCGACTTCAACGCGGCACTACCCTAGTTGGACGAGGAGAGAAACTCGGACGCCGGCTCCGCGGCGTAACGCCGCTCCAGGCAAGCCGCGGCGCCGTTTCGGCGATCGAAGAAGCTCAGCACCACGTTGTAGTAATAGCGGCGCGAATAGAGCGCGAAGCCGCAATGTCCGCCGCCGGGCAGAACAACGCCCGCTACGTTGGGGTTGCGAAGCTGCGCGAACAGGTCGGCTACGCCCTGCGCGCTGGCCACCGGATCGTCCACGCTCTGCACGATCAACGCCGGAACACGCACGGATTCCAGCTTGTTCCGCGGCGTCCGAGCGTCAGGATCCACTAGGCGCAGATACGCCAGACCGTCCTTCAGGAAGCCGGGGTAGTCGACGCCCGCGCGGTCCGCCTCGGCCTGGATCAGGTCGCGCAGGCTGGACGCATGCTTCAGGGAATATTCGATCTGCTTGGCGCGCCCGGCGACGATTCGCCCGAGCCGGTCTGCAACCGGATCGTCCAGAATCGACCAATCCCGATCCAGCCGATCGATCAACTGCTCAAAGTTCAGCGCCGGCGAAAACGCCAGGACGCCCGCACGAAACAGTCGCTCCTCGCCGCGCGGCCGAAGATAGCTCACGAGCTGCGGGCTGACTTCGCCGTCCGAAACGCGCCGCCCCTCTTCCCACGCCGCCAGCAGAGCCGTGTTCGCCCCCCAGCAGAACCCGATCAGGCCGGTGTCGCGAATCTCCGCTCGCCGCTGTAGCTGCTCGGCCACTGCCAGCAGATCGCCGGCCTCAAACACGCCGTAGGTGTAGCAGACGTCCGGAAAACGTTCCTGCGTGCGGCCGTGGCCGCGCTGCTCGAGCGAGAGCACGTGATAGCCTGCGTCGCGCAAGGCGACCGCCAGGTCGCGCGACCGCTGCGTGTTGTTGTCGCCGAAGAGGCCCGGCAGCAGGATGATGCAGTCGGAGAGGGTCGGTCGCCCGCGCCGCAGCGCCAGTCCGAGCCGTCCGGATAGTTCCAGCCCGCCGCCCACGGGAATCCAGATGTCCTCGAAGCCGGGCCACTCCGGCGCTTCCGTAGTCTCGAAGCGCGTCCCGGTCGATTGCGCCGAGTAGAGAATCCCGGGCAGGTTGTACCAGACCGCGGACAGAAGCTCCGGGTTGTATGCGAAGTGGCGGAACACGTTCAGCGGACGCCCGTCCGGCTCGACCAGGTCGGCCGTCGCGGCCGGCGCGTGCAGCGACCAGGGAAGGTGCTGCTCCAGCTCTGGGTGGATGTACTCAAGCCACTGCCGGGTGGAGAAGGGCGCTCGGGCGGCCGCGTCGGCCGCCAGCGCCGGATCGGGATCGTCGAGTTGCATCGGAATCGAGCGCTGCGAAAAGCACCCGGACAGAAGGAACACGCAGAGAACGGTCGGCCGGACCCACGCGCGCACTCGCGCACGCCGGTCACGTCGGTCAGGTGCCAAAGTCGAAATTGGATTCCCCGCTGCAGACTTCTAGTCGCATCGCAGACTAACCACGCCGGTGCGGATTATATGACCTTTGGGAAACCTGGGAAAGGGCCGACCGGCGGCGCTCCGCGGGCACGCTATCATCGCCGGACCAGCATGACGCTTCTCGTGGACGAATTGAGCCTCGACCTGGCGGGTGGCCCGTCCCCGGCGCCGATCGTCGAGCGCGTGTGCCTCTCGGTTCCATCCGGTCAGACGCTCGCGCTGGTGGGCGAGTCCGGCTGCGGAAAATCGCTCACGGCGATGGCCGTTCCGCGCCTGCTTCCTCCGGCCGTGCGAATTCGCGGTGGTCGCGTCATTCTTGAAGGTCGCGATCTGGGCGGGCTGTCGGATCGCGAGATGCGCGGTGTTCGCGGTGCGCGAATCGGGGTCGTCTTCCAGGAGCCTATGACGTCGCTGAACCCGCTGATGAGCATCGGCCGGCAGATTGAAGAGCCTCTCCGCGTTCATCGTAGGTTGAGCGGGGCCGCGCGTCGCGCCCGGGTGATGGATCTGCTGTCGCGTGTCGGCATTGCAGACGCCGCGCGGCGCGCCGGGCTCTATCCGCATCAGTTTTCCGGCGGCATGCGGCAACGCGCGCTGCTGGCGATGGCGCTGGCGTGCGACCCGGCGCTGCTGATCGCCGACGAACCCACCACGGCACTGGACGTGACGGTTCAGCGGCAGGTGCTGGCGCTGCTCGCTTCGCTTCAGGCCGAGCGCGGCCTGGCGATCCTGTTCATCACGCATGATCTGCCGCTGATCCGGCGGTTCGCACACCGCGTTTCCGTGATGTATGCCGGGCGGATCGTGGAGGACGGGCCGTGCGAACGGGTAATCGGGCAGCCGGCGCATCCGTATACCGCCGGACTGGCGGGCAGCGCCCCTGCGACGCATCGGCGTCTGGCGAGGCTGCCCACGATCGGCGGCGACGCGCCGGGAATCTGGGACCGCCCGCGCGGCTGCGCATTTCATCCGCGCTGCCCGGTCGGAAGCGAGGATACGGCGTGCCGCCGGGATGTGCCGAGAATGACTCAGGTCACCGATGACCGATCTGCGGCCTGCTTCCACCCCCTGGGACTAGCCGAATCTGCTCTTGACACCAATCGGCCGCGCGCGTAGCTTAGAGTGGTTCGAAGTCGTGGGATGCGCCACCCGTTCATATCGGCGCCGACTCGCGAAATCGGCAGGGCAATTCGCGTCGAGACTCACGTTCCCAACGCGCAAACTGCCCGTTTCACGTCTTGAGGTTCGCCAGGATGTTCACGCACGCGCTGCGCGGGCGGACGGCTTGCGCCGTCTTGATCGGGCTGGTCGGCTACGCCGCATTTGAGGCCCGGGCGAGCCAACCCTGGTTGCGCGAAGTCGAGAATGCGAACCTGGACTATCTCCAGTCCGGCTCGGCGATCGGCGCGGCGGTGGCCGCGGGCGACTACGACGGCGACGGCTGGACCGACCTCGTCTTCGTCGGCGGCCGACCCGCCGGCATGCAGCTCTACCGAAACCTGGGCGATCGGACATTCGAGAATGTGACCAGTCAGACGATCCCCGCCGGACTGCCGTGGGCGAGCGCGGTCCTGCTGCTCGACGTGGACAACGACGGCGATCCGGACATCGTCTACTCGCGCGAGGCCAACAGCCGATCGTGGACCGGCTTCGGCTACCTGCTGAACGTGGGCGGCGTGTTCGTTTTCGGCGGACTGCCGGACGAGTTCGCGCGCGGCGCCGGTCGCATCGGCGGACTCGCGGCGGCGGACGTGGACAACGACGGCCTGCTGGACGTGTACAAGGGGCACTCGTTCGGACCGGGATTCCTGCTGATGGGCCACGCGACGGCGGGCTTCGTCGACGAAACCCTGTTGCGCTGCGCCGACATGACCGTGGAACGGACGAATTGGGCGGTCGCGTTCGCTGATTACAACGGCGACGGATACCAGGACCTTCACCTGGCGATCGACTTCTTCGCGGACGTGCAGTTCCGCAACCTGGGCAACGGCGAATTCGTGGACGTCAGCGCCGAAGCCAACGTGGAGTACGAGGGCAGCGACATGGGCCTGGCCGTCGGCGACATCGACAACGACGGCGACCTGGACATCTTTTCCAGCAACATCCGTCCGCACGCGTTGCACGTGAACGAAGGCGCCGGGCGCTTCAACGAGGAGTCCGAAGCGCGCGGAATCGTCGCCTCCGACGGTTTCTTCGGCATCGGCTACGGCACGGCGTTCCTGGACATCGACCATGACACCGATCTCGACCTGCTCATGCTGGACAGCAACGTCGCCGGCCTGGCGTTCGAGAACATCGGCAACGGCTACTTCCAGAACGTGTCGCAAAACGCCGGGTCGCAACTCTCCGGCTACGGCCTGGCGCTGTTCGACGTGGACAACGACGGCGACCTCGACATGATCCGAACGGCCAGCGTCGGCTACCCGTCGCTGTTCGAAAACATCGCTCCGCCGCCCGATCACGGCTGGTTGGTCGTGCGTCCGATCGGCACTTACTCGAACCGCGACAGCCTCGGCGCACGGGTCTGGGTCGTCGCGGACGGCGTCCGCATGATGCGAGAAGCGCACTGCGGCGGCACGTTCAAGGGTGGAAACGCGAAAGAGGCGTATTTCGGCCTCGGAGCGCGCGATCACGCCGACCTGGTTGAAGTCGAATGGCCGTCCGGGATGATCGTGCGCGTGACGGACGTCGAGAAGAACCAGACGCTGACCCTGGTCGAGCCGAACCCGGACCTGACCGGCGATCATGTGCTCGATCTGGCCGATCTTCAGAACCTCCTCACCCAGTTCGGAGCGCTCGGCGACGACCTCCCGGCCGATTTCGACGGCAACGGCTGGGTCGATCTGGCCGATCTGTCGTCGTTCCTGACGGCATACGCACGTCTGAACTGAGCCGCTGCGCCGCGCTTGCGTCGGCGCTCCGGGGCCACGTAGCATCCGCAGCCTGCGATTCCGGCCGGCGAGCCGGGCGCGCCAGGCGACACCGGAGCGAGACGGATGATCCCCACTGCGATCGTGCGCTTTCCTTGCTGCGCCGCGCTCGGAGCGGCCGCGGCGGTGCTCTCATCGGGCAGCGGGTGCGCGCAGACCCACTTGGTCGAAGCGCCGCGCGCCGCGCTGCGCGCTCACGAATCCACTGTGCACGGTCAGCAGCGCTCGGACCCGTACTACTGGCTGCGAAACCGCGACGACAGGGACGTGCTCGCATACCTCGAAGCCGAGAACGCCTATACCGCGGCGCGAATGAAGCACACCGAGCCGCTCCAGGAGAAGCTCTTCGCCGAACTGAAGAGCCGCCTGCGCGAGACCGATTCGACCGTGCCGGCCAGGCACGGCGACTACTGGTACTACCAGCGGACCGAGGCCGGGCTTCAGTACCCGGTCTATTGCCGAAAGAGAGGCTCGCTCGACGCGTCGGAAGAGGTGCTGCTGGACGGAAACGAGCTGGCAGCCGGCCGCGAGCACTTCGAGATCGGCGACGTGCGGGTCAGCCCCGATCACGGCAAGCTCGCGTACACGGTCGATTTCACCGGGCGCGAGGTCTTCGAGCTGCGCGTCAAAGACCTGCTCGCCGACCGCGTGCTCGAGGATGCGATCGGCAACGTTTACTACGGGCTGGCGTGGGCGGACGACGGGCGGACCGTGTTCTACACGACGCTCGACGACGCGCTCCGCCCGCACGAAGTGCACCGCCACGTTGTCGGCACCACCGCGGAAGAAGACCGGCTCGTCTACCGCGAGGAAGACGAGCGCTTTCACGCTACGGTCGAGCGCTCCCGCAGCGGCGCCTACGTCTTCGTGGAGCTGTCCAGTCAGATCACGTCCGAAGTGCTCTACATCCCCGCCGGAGAGCCCGACCGCGAGCCGAAGGCCGTCCGGCGACGCGAGCAGGGCGTCGAGTATTCGGTCGATCATCGCGGCGATCTGTTCTACGTTCTGACGAACCGCGATGCGACGAATTTCCAGCTCCTCAGCGTGCCGACCGCCAATCCCTCGCCGCAGAACTGGTCGGTCGTCATCCCGCACCGCGGCGACGTGACGCTGCAATCGGTCAGCGCGTTCGACGACTTCCTGGCGATCGAGCAGCGCCGCGGCGGACTTAGCGGCATTCGCGTGCTGCACCTGAAGTCCGGCCGCGACGACGAGCTGACCTTCGACGAGCCGGCGTATGAGGTTCATCTCGGCGAGAACCTGGAATTCGCCACGCGTGCGCTGCGATACGAGTACAGCTCGCTGGCGACGCCGCCGTCGGTCTATGACATCTCTCTCGACACGCAGACGCGCGAGATGCTCAAGCGCTTCGACCCGCCCGGATATGATCCGTCGCGATATGAAGTGTCGCGCTTGTGGGCGACCGCGCCGGACGGAGTCGCGGTCCCGATCTCGCTCGTCCGGCGGCGCGACCGGGCGGGCGCAGGACCGTCCCCCCTGCTGCTGGAGGGATACGGATCCTACGGCATCAGCAATGATCCCAGCTTCAGCGCCAACGTCGCCAGCCTGCTCGACCGCGGCGTGTCGTTCGCGATCGCGCACGTCCGCGGCGGAGGCGAGATGGGTCGCGCGTGGTATCTCGAAGGCAAGCTGCTCAAGAAGCGGAACTCCTTCACCGACTTCATCGCCTGCGCAGAGCATCTCGTTCGCGAGGGACACACCGCGCCCGATCGCCTGGCGATCGTCGGCGGCAGCGCCGGCGGGCTGCTGATGGGCGCGGTCGCGAATCTGCGCGGCGACCTGTTCCGCTGCGTGGTCGCGCACGTGCCGTTCGTCGACGTCGTCAACACCATGCTCGATCCGACCATTCCTCTGACCGTCATCGAGTACGAAGAATGGGGCAATCCCAACGAGCGCCCGTTCTTCGATTACATGCTCAGCTATTCGCCGTATGACAACGTCGCCGAGCGGGCGTACCCCCACATGCTCGTCACGGCCGGGCTGAACGACCCGCGCGTGCAGTACTGGGAGCCGGCCAAGTGGGTGGCGCGCCTGCGAGCGCAGAAGACCGATGACAATCTGCTCCTGCTGAAGACGAACATGGGCGCGGGGCACGGCGGCGCGTCCGGGCGCTACGCCCGCCTGCGCGAAGTAGCGCTCGAATATGCGTTCGTCCTCGACCGGCTGGGCATCTCGGAGTAAGCCGTGCGCTTTGATTACGTCATCATCGGGGCCGGTCGTCAGGGCATCGCGCTCGCCTACGACCTGGCGCGAAACGGGCAGGCCCGCCGGATCGTTCTCGCCGACAGCGACGAGGACGTCGCGCGCAGCGCCGTCGCCCGCGTCGCGCGCATCGCCGGTCCGACCGGCTGCGAGCTCGTCGCGCGCCGCGCGGATGCCGGCGATCCGGCCGCCATGGCAGCGCTACTGCGCGGCGCGTCGGCCGCCATCTCCGCCGCCCCGTACCGCTTCAATGTCGCGCTGACGGATGCCGCGATCGAAGCCCGCGTGCACTTCAGCGACCTGGGCGGAAACACAGGCGTCGTACGGCAGCAGCTCGCGCGGCACGAGCGGGCCGCAAAGGCCGGCGTGAGCGTCGCGCCGGACTGCGGGCTGGCGCCGGGTCTGGGCAACATCGTCGCGGCATACGCCGTGGCGCAGTTCGAGCCGCCGATCGACGCCCACGTGCGCTGCGGCGGACTGCCGCAGCAACCGGTCGGTCCGCTGGGTTACAAGATGCTGTTCAACTTCCAGGGACTCATCAACGAGTACAGCGGCAAGGCCGAGTTCCTGCGCGACGGGCGCCGCGTCGAGGTGCCCACGCTGACCGAACTGGAGTCGATCGAATTCGCGTCGCCGATCGGTCGCTGCGAAGCGGCCGTCACCTCCGGCGGGACCAGCACCTGCCCCGAGTCGTTCGAAGGCCGCGTGCGCACCTACGACTACAAGACCGTTCGCTATCCCGGGCACTTCGCGATCGTCCGCGCCCTGTTCGAGCTGGGCTGCTTCGAGGAGCGCGCCGCGCTTCGCGACGGCCGCACGATCGAACCGAAACCTGTGCTTCAGGCGCTGTTCGAGGACCGTCTGGCGTTTCCGGATGTGCGCGACGTCACGGTCCTTCGCATCCGCGTGACTGGGCGGCGCGCCGGGCGCGAGCAGACGACGCAGTTCGACCTGGTCGATCGCCACGACGAAGTCACCGGGCTGACCGCCATGGAGCGCACTACCGCGTTCCCCACCGCCCTGGTCGCGCACATGCAGGCCCGCGGCGACATCGCGCCCGGCGCGCGACCCCTCGAACGCTGCGTCCCGCTGGCGACGTACATGACGGAGCTGCCCGCGCACGGCATCCGCTTCGTCGAGAGCTGACGCGGCGCGCGCTCGATACGCGCGGGGCGAGGCTCATCGAGTCTTTACGCGAGCCGATATAATCCCGCCGGGGTCGAAAGCGCGGGCCGGGACCGGCCCGAACTCAGACAATCCGAAGGAGTGATCCGATGCGACTCATTGCCGCGATTGCGCTGGCCGTGTCCGCTGCCGTCTGCCGGGGTCAGGAAGCGCCCGCCAAACCCGCTCCCGGCGGCGTCACCGCCGCGGACGCCACCAGCGTGCTCGACTTCACGCTGAACGACATCGACGGCGTCGCCAAGCCGCTGGCAACCTACAAGGGCAAGGTGATGTTGATCGTGAACGTCGCCAGCCGCTGCGGCTACACGCCGCAATACGAGCAGCTCCAGGGCCTGCACGAGAAGTACGCGTCCAAGGGTCTTGCCGTGCTCGGCATCCCCGCAAACAACTTCGGCGGGCAGGAACCCGGCACCAACGAAGAAATCCGCACGTTCTGCACGAAGCAGTACAACGTTCAGTTCGACCTGTTCTCCAAGATCAGCGTCAAGGGCGACGACGCCGACGAGCTGTTCCGCTTCCTGACCAGCAAGGAAAAGAACGGCGAGTTCGGCGGCGAGATCAAGTGGAACTTCACCAAGTTCCTGGTCGGACGCGACGGCAAGGTCATCGCTCGCTACGACTCGCGCACGCGACCCGACGACCCGAAGGTCCTGGCGGACATCGAAAAGGCGCTCGCGAGCGGCGGCTGATCCGGGCGATCGACTCGCCTCGCCGCCGGCGACGGACGCCGCGCCCGATCGACGGTCGCGGCGAACCCGGGACGTCGCCGCATGACGAGGAGCATTGCGTGGGGGGAATCCATCGCCGTGCGACGCCCGTGCGCAGCCGCGCAGCCTGCGCCGGAGCCCTGGTTCTGCTGGTTGCGTGCGTCGCGCAGGCCGCCGATCCGCCGCCGAAGCTGGTGCTGTTCATCGTGGTCGATCAGCTTCGCGGCGACATGCCCGCGCGGCTGCACGACCGGTTCGGCGAAGGGGGATTTCGCGCGCTGCTCGATGACGGCCTCTGGTTCCGCAACGCACACTTCCGCCACGGCGGAACGTTTACCGGCGTCGGGCACGCCGCGCTGTTCACCGGCGCGGCCGCCGGCGAGCACGGCGTCTGCGGAAACGACTGGGAAGACCGGGCCACCGGCCAGCGCGTCTATTGCGTCGAAGATCCGCGGCACACCGTGCTGGGCGAATCGCCGCGCGACCACGCTGGAACCAGCCCCGCCAACCTGCTTGTCAGCACGCTGGGCGACGAACTCATTCTCGCCACCGCCGGCAGGTCGCGCGTCGTGTCCGTGGCCGGCAAGGACCGGGCCGCCATTCTCGCCGCGGGGCGGCTCGGCAAGGCGTACTGGTACTCGCGCCGCGCCGGCGGCTTCACGACCAGCACGTTCTATCACTCCGTCATTCCGCCGTGGGTCGCGGCGCACAACGCGACCCGGCCCGCCGAGGCGTTCCGCGGCAAGTCCTGGGAGCTGCTCGCCCCGCGCGAGACGTATCTCTTTGCCAGCCGGGACGACGCGCCATGGGAATATCCGTTCGGCCAGATGGGCCGCGCGTTTCCCCATCCGCTCGACAACGCAGACCCAGACGACTTCCTCCAGACGCTGCTTCATACCCCGTTCGCCGACGAGATGACCGTCGCGTGTGCCGAGGCGGCTCTGTCCGCCGAACGCCTCGGTCAGGGCGACTTCACGGACGTGCTGGCGGTCTGCCTGTCCGCCACAGACTACATCGGGCACGCGTTCGGCCCCGACAGCCTCGAAGCCGAGGACAACCTGCTCCGCCTCGACCGGACGCTGGCCCGACTGCTGGGCGCGGTCGATCGCGCCGTCGGCCTGAGCAAGACGCTCATCGTGCTGAGCTCCGACCACGGCGTCGACTCCAGTCCGGAGCTTCGCCACGCGTTGCTTTGCCCGGCCGGCGCCGCGACGGACCGCCTCGCGCCACGTCCCGACGGCAGCGTTCAACTTCGCTGGCGCGCCGACGACGCGCCCTGTTGCCCAACCGGGCGGCACGACACCGACGCCCTGCTCGCCGCGCTGAACGACGCGTTGCGGCGACGATTCAACGTCGACGCCGACCTCGCCCGCTCCTTCTGGAGCCCATGCGTCTACCTCGACGAGGCCGCGGTCGCGCGCTACGGGCTCGAGCTGGCCGCGGTCGAGCGCGCCGCGGCCGACGCGCTGATGCGGCTCCCGGGCTTCGCCGGTGCGTTCACGCGGACCGATCTCCTGTCCGGCCGGCTGCCGGACACGGACGTGGCCCGACGCGCGATGCGCAGCTTTCACGCGACGCGCTCCGGGCACGTGATGCTGATTCAATCGTCGTTCTGGAGCCTGTACAAGAACTCCTCCGAGGACGCGGCGATGCACGGCTCGCCGTACGTCTACGATACGTACGTCCCGATCCTGTTCGCCGGCGTCGGCGTTCGCGCACGACACGTGATTCGTCCTGTCTCACCCGAGCAGATCGCGGTCTCGCTCGCGCTGCGGCTGGGCATCTGCCCGCCGTCGGCCGCGGTGATCGAACCTCTGGACGAGCTGTTCGAGTCGCGTTGAACGCGGCGCGCGTCGAAGTTTTTTGACTTGCGCCCCGATCGCAGATATCCTCGATCAGGCGAGCGGCATCGGAAGAACCCGCAGCGCTGCGACCGACGCCGTGCGCGCTGCCGAACGGATCGCCATGTCGCAGTTCCTCTCGCAGGTCGCTCGCCAGCTTCTCTCCCAGCAGCAGCGCCTCACGCCTCAGTTGATCCAGGCGATGGACATCCTCCAGCTCAACGCGCTGGCGCTGGAATCGCGCATCGACCAGGAGATCGACGGCAATCCCGCGCTGGAGGTCGTGCCGTCGGACGACGAGTTGTCCGAACCCGAATCGGCGGCGCCCGCGCCCGAAGACACGAGCTGGAGCGAACGCGAGGACGCGCTGGTCGTGCGCGAAGGCGACGCGCGCGACTTCGAACGGCTCGACAACCTCGTGCGCGAGTACGACTGGCTCGACGACGACGGCGCGTTCCGAGGCAGCCGATCGAGCGCTGCCCGACAGGAGGAGAGCGACGCCCGCCTGGACGCCATGGCCAACACGGCTGCCCGCCCCATCGGCCTTCAGGAATATCTGCTTCAGCAATGGCGACTGCTCGACGACGTGGACCCGCTCACGCGCCTGCTGGGCGAGCGCATCATCGAGCACGTCGACGACACCGGGCGGCTCGCCACGTCGCTGGAGGAGATCGCGTCCCGCGTCGAGCCGCCGCCGCCGCTGGCGCGCATGAAGGACGCCTTGGCGCGCGTGCAACTGCTCGAGCCGGCCGGCGTCGCGGCCCGCTCGGTGCAGGAATGCCTGCTGCTGCAACTCGAGGCGCTGCCCGGCGACACCGATCTGGCCCGCCGCGTCGTCGAGGAGCACTTCGACAATCTCCAGAAGAACCGCCTGCCCGTGATCGCCCGGGCGCTCGGCGTCAGCATGCTTCAACTCAAAACGGCGCTCCTCGTCATCGGACGGCTCTCGCTCCATCCCGGGGCCGACGTGACCGACCGCGGCGCGCCGCCCGTCACGCCGGACGTCCTGGTCGAATACGACGAGGACGCCGACGCCTACACCGTGCGCCTCACGCGGGCCAACTCGCGCGAACTGCGCATCTCCGACGAATTTCGCGAGGCGCTCGAGCAGTCGCGCGGCGACAAACGCGCCCGCGAATTCATCCGCCAGAAGCTCGACGCCGCCGCGGCCATCATTGACGCCGTCCGCTATCGCCGCGAGCGCCTGCTCGAAGTCGCGCGGGCGGTGGTGGACGCGCAGCGCGAATTCCTCGACAAGGGCGAGCAGCACCTGAAGGTGCTTCGCATGAGCGACCTGGCCGATCGGTTCGAGTGCGACCCGTCCACCATCAGCCGCACCGTCGACGAGAAGTGGATCCAGACGCCGCGCGGCGTGTTTCCGTTGCGAAAGTTCTTCACCGGCGGGCTCGATTCGGGCGGCGGCGAATCGCTGGGCTGGGAGAGCGTGCGCGCCAAGGTGCAGGAGATCATCGGCGCTGAGGACAAGTCCGACCCGCTGAGCGACGACGAGATCGTGCAGCGCGTCAGCGCCCAGGGCATCGACATCAAGCGCCGCACTGTCGCCAAGTATCGCGCCCAGCTCGGCATTCCGTCCGCACGCCAGCGTCGCAAGTACTGACCGCGCTGCGCGCCCGCCGGTCCGCCCGGGGCGCTTCGCGTGCATGTCGTCGCCACGCACGATGCGGCGGCGCCGCGCCGCCGACGATCGCGAAGCTTGCGGATTTCAAGTCCCGCGCGCGTCGGCCTGCGCCGGACGCCCCACGCCGAAGTACTCGAAGCCCAGCGCCCGCATCCGCCGCGCGTCGTACACGTTGCGCCCGTCGAACAGAACCGGCTGGCGCATCAGCCCGCGCATGCGCTCAAAATCCGGGCTGCGGTACTCCATCCACTCCGTGCAGACCAGCAGCGCGTCCGCCCCGTCCAGCGCCGCGTAGCTGTCCGTGCAGTACTCCACGCAGTCGCCCAGCGCGCGGCGCGCCGTATCGATCGCGCGCGGATCGTGCACCAGGCAGATCGCCCCGTCCGCCGCCAGCGCGCGAACCAGCCCGATCGCCGGAGCGTCACGGACGTCGTCCGTCTTCGGCTTGAACGCCAGCCCCCAGACGGCCAGCCGCACGCCAACCAGCTTGCCTCCGAATCGCTGCCGGATTCGCGCCAGCATGCGATCGCGCTGCGCCACGTTGCGCCGGTGCACCGCGTCCAGCAGATCGCACGCGACGCCCGCCGCCCGCGCGTCATGCGCCAGCGCCTGCACGTCCTTTGGAAAGCAGCTCCCGCCATACCCGAGGCCCGGATACAGAAAGTGATGCCCGATCCGCGCGTCCGATCCGATCCCGCGCCGCACTTCGTCCACGTCCGCGCCCAGCCGCTCGCAGATGTCCGCGATCTCGTTGATGAAGCTGATCCGCGCCGCCAGGTAGGCGTTCGCCGCATACTTCGTCAGCTCCGCCGCCTCCCGGCTCATCACCAGAATCGGCTTGTTGTTGCGGACAAACGGACGATAGAGATCGGCCACCAGCGCCGCCGCGTCGGCGTCGTCCGCGCCGATCACCACGCGATCCGGCCGCAGAAAGTCATCCACTGCGTTGCCTTCCTTCAAGAACTCCGGATTGCTGACCACGCGCACGACCCGGCCGGCGGCCGCGCTCAGTCGCTCCCCGAGACGCCGGGCCGTTCCCACCGGCGCCGTGCTCTTGACCACGACCAGCGCTGCGGCGGGCAGGTGCGGCGCAAGCGCCATCCCCACGGATTCCAGTCCGCTGGTGTCCGGAGAGCCGTCTTCACGAGCCGGCGTTCCCACCGCGATGAAGATCACGCGCGCGCCGCGCACGGCGGCCGCCAGGTCCGAAGTGAAGCGCAACCGCCCGGCCGCCAGGATCCCGCGAAGCAGCTCGCTGAGTCCCGGCTCAAAGATCGGACTCTCGCCGCGCGAAAGCGCCGCGAGCTTCGCCTCGTCCACGTCCACCGCCGTCACGTCGTTGCCCGCGTCGGCGAGGCACGCGGCCGTCACCAACCCCACGTATCCGCAACCCACCACCGCAAGGCGCATGCGCAGCGCTCCTGTTCATTCGAACCGCGTGAATCGCGTGTCGCGGTCCGACCGCACTATACTTCCGCACGCGTGGGCGTGGCACGCGCGGCGCCGCGGGGGCGGAGGGTCTTCGATGCACGTTCTGGTCGCCGGCGCTGCCGGATTCATCGGAGTCCACCTCTGCCGCCGGCTGCTGGCCGACGGTCACGACGTGCTCGGCGTGGACAGCTTTGCCACCGGGCAGCGACGAAACGCCGCGGACCTCGCCGCCGAGCCGCGATTCCGGTTTATCGAGCACGACGTCATCCGCCCCCTGCCGGTCGCCGATCGCGTGGACCGGGTGTACAACCTCGCCTGCCCCGCCTCGCCGGTCGATTTCGCCGGAAAGTCCCTGGAAATCATGGACGTCTGCTCGCAGGGCGTCCGTAATCTTCTCGACTTTTGCCTCCGCAGCGGCGCGCGCCTGCTTCACGCCAGCACGAGCGAAGTCTACGGCAATCCGCGCGAGCACCCGCAACGCGAAACCTACTTCGGAAACGTCAACCCGATCGGCCCGCGCGCCTGCTACGACGAGGGCAAACGCTTCGCCGAGGCCTTGATCGCCTGCTACCGCGCCCGTCACGGCGTCGAAGCCCGCGTCGCGCGCATCTTCAACACCTACGGTCCGCGGATGCGCGTCGACGACGGCCGCGTGCTCCCCAACTTCATCCGTCAGGCGCTCGCCGCCCGCCCGCTCACGGTGCACGGCGACGGATCGCAGACCCGCAGCTTCTGCTACGTCAGCGACCTGGTCGAGGGTCTCATCCTCCTGGCGGAAAGCGCCGCCGACGGACCCGTAAATCTGGGCAACCCGACCGAAATCCCGATCGCCGAATTCGCGAGAAAGATCATCCAGCTCACCGGCGGGCGCAGCGAGCTGTCGTTTGTTCCGCGGCCGGCCGACGATCCCGACCTCCGCCGACCGGATATCTCCCGCGCGCAGTCGCTGCTCGGATGGTCGCCAAAGGTGAGCCTCGACGACGGTCTGCGCGCCACCGTGGCGGCCTTCCAGCGCGACAGCGTCTAGCCCTGAGGGCGGCCGGCGGCGCGACATTCGAATTGCCGGTCGAAAACCGATAGCCCCGCCGCTTCAGCTCGCCTACGTTGGCCGTCGGAGTCGGAACCCGCGAGGCGTCCATCATGACCGTTGCCGGGAAAACGCGGTCCCTGGTTCGCGAGCGCTGGCTGGCCGTGCGGTCGCGCGACGCGCGGCGGTGCGCTCCGTTCGTGTACGCGGTCGTCACGACCGGCGTCTACTGCCGGCCGGACTGCGCCTCGCGCCGCCCGAACCGCGCGAATGTGCGCTTCTTCGACAGTGGTACGCAGGCCGAGTCGAACGGATTTCGCGCGTGCCGGAAATGCCGACCGGATCGCGTGGCTGAACCAGGCGGCGCGGCGGCCCGCATCCGCGACGCCTGCCGCATGCTGGCTTCGCCGCACGGACGCGCTACCGTGGAAGCGGTCGCGCGCAGCGTCGGCCTGCCCGAGGCGCGCTTTCGCCGCCTGTTCCGACAGGCGATCGGCGTCTCGCCCAAACAGTATCAATCCGCCGTCCGCCGCCTGTCTTTTCAGGAGAACCTCATGACAACACCGTCCGTCACCCGCGCGATCTTCGAATCCGGGTTTCAGTCGTCCAGCCGCGTCTATGACCAGACTCGCGAGCTGCTCGGCATGAGCCCGGGCGACTTCCGCCGCGCAGGGCGGCAGCAGACGATCCGGTATTCGACCGCGACCTGCCCGCTGGGCGATGTCCTGGTCGCCGTCACCGAGCGCGGCGTCTGCGCGATCTTCCTCGGCGACGATTCGGCCGAACTTGTGGACCAGTTGGCCGCGCGGTTTCGATCGGCGACGATCGTCGCCGACGACGCGCTCGGCGACGTGCTCCGGATCGTCGTGAATTTCGTTCGCCGACCGGCCGCGAGTCTCGCGCTGCCGCTCGACGTTCAGGGCACGGCGTTTCAGCAGCAGGTCTGGGAGGCGCTTCAGCGAATCCCGCCCGGGCAGACGCGTTCCTATCAGCAGATTGCCCGCGAGCTGGGCTGTCCGCGGTCCGTTCGGGCGGTCGCGCAGGCGTGCGCTGCCAACCGGCACGCCATCGCGATCCCCTGTCATCGCGCCGTCGGCGCGACCGGACGACTGACCGGTTACCGCTGGGGACTGGAGCGCAAGCGAGCGCTGCTGGAATCCGAGAGCCGCTAGAGCGGCTTCGAGCGCGCTTTCCCGCGCCGGAGCCGCTGGAGTGAACCGCTCGCTCGCGCTCTCGGCTCGGCTGGGACGCCGCGTCCAGCCTGAAGCCGCACTTGCCAAGGATGTCGCCGATGCTCGACTCGATCCCTGTCACCGATCCGACCTTTGCCGCGATGGACCGCGCGATTCGGCACGCACGCGAACACATCGCCGGACTCGATTCGCGTCCGGTCGGACCGACCCGCAGCGTCGCCGATCTGCGCGAGCGCATCCGGGTCGAGCTGCCGCGCGAAGGCATCGATTCCGCGCGCGTCATCGACGAACTGGTTCAAGCCACGGCCGGCGGATTGCTGGGATGCAGCGGCGGACGGTTTTTCGCGTGGGTGATCGGCGGCGCACTGCCCTCCGCGCTGGCAGCCGACTGGCTCACCTCGGCGTGGGATCAGAACACGGCCCTGAGCGCGACCGCACCGGCGCTTTCCGTGGTCGAGGAGGCGGCCGGTGACATGCTGAAAGACGTCCTGGAATTGCCGCGCGAAACTTCGTTCGCGTTCACGACCGGCTGCCAGATGGCGCACGCCACCGCCCTGGCTGCGGCGCGGCACGCCTTGCTGAGAGACGCGGGTTGGGATGTCGCCGAACAGGGCCTGTTCGGCGCGCCGCCGATTCGCATTCTTGTCGGCGACACGCGGCATGCGTCGGTGGATCGCGCTGCGCGTCTGCTCGGCTTCGGGTCGCGCAACCTGATCGACGTCGAGACTGATTCGAACGGGCGGATGTCGCCGCGCGACCTTCAAGCTCGGCTGCCTGGCGGTTCGTCGCCGGCGATCGTCGTGCTCAGCGCCGGTGACCTGAACATCGGCGCGTTCGACGTGTTTGACGCGCTCATTCCGATCGCGCGGGCTTCCGGCGCGTGGGTGCACGTGGACGGCGCCTTCGGACTGTTCGCGCGCGTCAGCCGGTCGAAGCGCGACCTGCTGAACGGTGTCGAGCTGGCGGATAGCTGGGCGACCGACGCGCACAAGTGGCTGAATGTGCCTTATGACTGCGGGATGGCGTTCGTGCGTGACGTCGACGCGCACCGCGCCGCGATGACCGTGCGGGCGTCGTACATCGAGCCGGCCGACCACGCCCGCGACCCGATCGACTGGGGGCCGGAGTTTTCGCGCCGCGCGCGGGCGGTCCCGGTCTACGCCGCCCTGCGCGAGCTGGGCCGAAGCGGACTCGAATCGCTCGTGGACCGCACTTGCGCACACGCCGCGGCGATCGTGGACGGCATCGGCGCTTTGCCCGGCGCGGAGATCCTGTGGCGCCCGCAGCTCAATCAAGGACTATTGCGATTCGCGTCCGCTCATCCGAATGCGACTCAGTCCGACCACGACCGACGCACAGACGCGGTGATCCGGGCGATCAACGAAACGGGCGAGGCGTTCTTCAGCGGGGCGACGTGGCGGGGCATGCGCGTGATGCGCGTCAGCGTCGTCAACTGGCGAACGAGCGAAGCGGACGTGTGTCGCACGATCGCGGCGGCGTCCCGCGCGCTTCAGTCGCCGATCGCCCCACCGCTCACCGGCGCGTAAACGACAGCCCATCCCCGTTCACGTCCACGACGATCTCATCGCCGGGACCGAACTGTCCTGCGAGGATGCGCTTCGCCAGCGGATTCTCGATCTGCTGCTGGATTAACCGCTTCAGCGGCCGGGCGCCGTACACCGGGTCATACCCGTCCGCCGCCAGCCGGTCCTTGGCAGCGTCCGTCACGTGCAACTGAATGCCCGCGGAGCGCGACGTGGACGCCCCGTCCGACGACGGCGCGCCGGCATCCGCCGCGCGGTGCGCCGATTCGTCCGCTTCCGCTTCGCCGGGCATCTCGACCTGTCGGCCGCTCGGCTCGCCCGCGATCGACAGCATCGCCGAGCCGTCCAGGCGCTTCTGAAGCAGAGCGATCTGCCGATCGACGATGTCGCGCAGGTTTCGTCGCGACAGGCGATGAAACACGACCGTCTCGTCGATTCGGTTGAGAAACTCCGGGCGGAAGTGCCGCTTCAGCTCGTCGCGAACGCGGCGTTCGACCTCCGGCGAGAGCGCGCCCGAATCGGCGCCGTCGGACGGGCGCGTCGCCCTGGACGCCCCGCTGCGCTCCCGATCGCGGCCCGGCGCGTCCGTCGCGGGCGCTGCGCCGGCGTTCCGATCGCGCGTGGAGTCGTGGTCTGCGGCCGCGGCGATGAATTCGCTGCCGATATTGCTGGTCAGCGCGATGATCGTGTTGCGGAAGTCCACCGTACGGCCGTGCCCGTCGGTCAGGCGTCCGTCGTCGAGAACCTGGAGCAGCGCATTGAACACGTCCGGGTGCGCTTTCTCCACCTCGTCGAAGAGCACGACGCTGTACGGGCGGCGATGGACGGCTTCCGTCAGCCGACCGCCTTCCTCGTAGCCGACGTAACCCGGCGGCGCGCCGATGAGCCGCGCGACCGAATGCTGCTCCATGAATTCGCTCATGTCGATCCGCACGAACGCCGATTCGTCGTCGAACAGGAACTCGGCCAGGGCCTTGCACAGCTCGGTCTTGCCGACGCCCGTCGGACCGAGGAACAGGAACGAGCCGATCGGTCGGTTCGGATCGCTCAGCCCGGCCCGCGAACGCCTCACCGCATCGGCGACGGCCCGGATCGCCTCGTCCTGACCGACCACGCGCTCGTGCAGGCGATCCTCCATCTTCATCAGCTTCTGCCGCTCGCCCTCGAGCATGCGCGAGACCGGCACGCCTGTCCACTTGCTGACGACCTCGGCGATCTCCTCGGACGTGACCTCTTCGCGCAGCAATCCGCCGCCGCCGGCATGCAGCTCCGCCAGCTTCTTTTCGCGATCGCGCAAGTCTCGCTCCAGTTGCGGCAGGTCGCCGTAGCGGATGCGCGCCGCCGTTTCGAGGTCGCCGCGCCGTTGCGATTGCTCCAGTTCGTGTCGGCGGGCGTCGATGCGTTCCTTGATCTGCTTGATCTGCACGATCGCGCCCTTTTCGTTCTGCCACTGCGCGGTGAGGCTGGAGTCCTTCTCCTTCAGCTCCGCCAGCGATCGCTCGCAGCGCTCGAGTTGCCTTCGGCTGGCGTCATCGGTCTCCTTGCGGAGCGCTTCGCGCTCGATCTCGAGCTGCATGATGCGCCGACGAAGCTGGTCCAGCTCGCCGGGAAGCGAGTCGTTTTCGATCCGCAGGCGCGATGCCGCCTCGTCGATCAGGTCGATCGCCTTGTCGGGCAGTTGCCGATCGGTGATGTAGCGATGGCTCAGCGTCGCGGCCGCGACGAGGGCCGAGTCCTGGATGCGCACGCCGTGATGGGCGTCGTAGCGCGCCTTCAGCCCGCGCAGGATCGCGATGGTGTCCTCGACCGTCGGCTCGCCCACGTAGATCGGCTGGAAGCGGCGTTCGAGCGCCTTGTCCTTCTCGACGTGTCGGCGGTACTCGTCGAGCGTGGTCGCGCCCAGGCAGCGCAGCTCGCCGCGCGACAGTGCGGGCTTGAGCAGGTTTCCGGCGTCGGGCGAACCCTCCGTTTTGCCCGCGCCGACCACGGTGTGCAGCTCGTCGATGAACAGAATGATCTGTCCGTCGGAATCGACCACCGCCTTCACGACCGCCTTGAGCCGCTCCTCGAACTCGCCGCGGTACTTCGCGCCGGCGATCAGCGCGCCCATGTCCAGCGCGATAAGCCGCTTGTCTTTCAGCGCTTCCGGCACGTCGCCGGACTGAATCCGCTGCGCCAGCCCCTCGACGATGGCCGTCTTGCCCACGCCCGCCTCGCCGATCAGCACCGGGTTGTTCTTGGTGCGCCGCGCCAGCACTTGCATGCAGCGGCGAATTTCCTCGTCCCGTCCGATGACCGGGTCGAGCTTGCCGCGCCGCGCCATTTCGACCAGGTCGCGGCCGTAGCGCTCGAGCGCCTGGTACGTGTCCTCGGCCGATGCGCTATCGACGGTCGCGTTGCCGCGGACGGCCTGCAGCGCGGCGAGGATGCCCTCGCGCGTCGCCGCGCTGACGCGCAGCACTTCGCGCGCTTCGCCCGGCTCGTTCGCCAGCGCCAGCAGCAGGTGCTCGCTGGAGACGTAGCGGTCCTTCATCGCGCTGGCTTCGCGATCCGCGGCCGCCAGCACGTCGTGAAACGCGCGGTTCAGGCTGAGCGACCCGCCGGACTGCTGCGGCAGTCGTCGCAGTTCCGATTCGCAGATCGAGCGAATTTGCGCGACGTTCGCGCCGGATTTCTCGAGGATCGGGGCGACCACGGCGCCGGCTCCGCCGCGCCCGCCCGGCTCGACCAGGGCGTAGAGCAGGTGCAGCGGCGTCACTTCGGGGTTTGCCCGGTCGAGCGCCGCGCGCTGCGCGGCCTGGAGCGCTTCCTGTGCCTTCAACGTAAACCGTTCTGGTGTCATGCGCCGATCCGCCCTCGTCGTCCGCCATTCCGGTGCGCCAATCCGCGGCAGACTACGTGCAAGCCTCATGCCAGGCGAGCGCCACGCGGATCGCGGCGGGTTTGCACGCGAACCGCCTCACGGAATGTCGCCAGCGCTGCCGAAATGGCAGACGCGCGCCATGAATCGAATCTTGAGATCTCAGTTTGTCAGCCGCGCCTTCGCCGCGGCGGATGAGTTTCCGGGGAGAGTCCACGACGGCGCGATCCGCATGCCCGGATCGCGGCGAAGGAGCGAATCATGGAACGACTCATGTCCGGCTCACCGGGCGACTCCGCGGCGGACGCGCGCGAAGGCAAGCTGTTCGCATTGCTTTCGTACGTCGTGCCGCTGTTCCTGCTCGTGCCCGTCGTTCAGCGGAACAACGCGTTCGCGCTCTTCCACGCCAAGCAGGCGATCGGCCTGTGGATCGCGGCGATCGTCGCCAGCGTGGCGATCTCGCTGGTGTTCCGAGTGCTGCCGATCGCGATCCTGGCGACGCTCATCTCGCTCGCATTCACGGTGGCGGTGGTCGGGCTGCTGGTAGTCGGGGCGATCGCCGCATGGAACGAACGTGCCGCGCCGCTGCCGCTGATCGGCGCGACGGCCGACAGGATGCTGTCCGGAATCCGCGTGAATTAGCGCGTCGGAGCGCGCGGCGCTCACACGTCCATGGTCGGATCAAACAGCCGCGCGTGTTCGCGAAGGCAGAAGCGGTCGGTCATGCCGGCGACATAGTCTGTCGCGACGCGCGCCGCGCCCTGCTCCGCCACGCGGGCGGCGAAGCGTTCGGGCATGAGGTTCGGCTCGTCGATGTAGGCGTCGAAAAGCTGCGTCAGCATCCGCCGGGCCTTGCTGTCCATGCGGACCAGGCGCGGATTGCGATAGAGCCGGTGCAGCAGCAGCGACGCCAGCGCCTCCAGTCTCGGCTGCAACGCGTCGCTCAGGCCGACCGCGGCGACGCCGGCTTCCGCGGACTGCAACCGCGCGGCGGTCGCGTCGACGGCGTCGCGTAGCAACGTCGCGAGGATGGCGTCGGTGGTCGGGCGGATGTGCCCGCGCCAGCGCGGATCGACGGCGGCGTCCGGGCCGCGATAGTGCGCGTCCCACAGCTCGATTCCGGACAGCTCGTGCGGAGCGAGCAACTGCGCGTAGACGCCGTCCTGCAAGTCGTGCAACGTGTATGTCAGGCGATCGGCCAGCGCCGCGATCTGCCCTTCCAACGGCGGCGGTCGCCCGTCCTGGAGCGAATGGGGTCCGGGCACGTCGAACGCCGTGGTGTGTTTGGCGAGGCACTCGCGCAGCACGCGCGTCAGGTTCAGTCCTCGAAACGCCGGATACGGATGCTCCAGGTAATCGACCACGCGCAGCGCGTGGGCGTTGTGCTCGAATCCCTCCACGCCGCCGGTGTGTCGGCGGACGCACTCGTCCAGAGCGCGCTCGCCGGCGTGCCCGAACGGCGGATGTCCCAGGTCGTGCGCCAGCGCCGCCACCTCCGCCAGCGCCGGGTCCGCGGCGACGCCGCTCGCCACGAGTCCGTCGGCGATGCGCCGCGCCAGGTGCGCCACTTCCAGCGTGTGTGTCAGCCGCGTGCGATAGTGATCGTCATCCAGCGCGACGAACACCTGCGTCTTGTACTGAAGCCGGCGGAACGCGGCCGAGTGCACCACACGCTGCCGATCGATGACCAGCGGCGGCGCGTCGGCGGCGGCGGGTTCGGCGTGCTCGCGTGCGTAGGCTTCGGCGACGCGCATGAGATCGCTCGTCCTATTGCGTGGCTCGCGCCGGCGCGCCCCGGCCGCGGTGCATCGCTTCAACCAGCTCGCGGACGGCGGCCTCCGGGTCGTCTGCCGACAGCACCGCGGAGCAGACGCACGCGCAGTTCGCGCCCAGCGCCGCCAGCTCGCCCGCCCGACGGGCATCGATACCGCCGATCGCGACTGTCGCGGGCGACTGTCGGATGATAGCCTCGCGGAGCAGGTCCGGGCCGGCCACCGCGCTGCCGGGCTTCGTCGGGCTGGCGAACATCGGGCCGACGGCGATGTAGTCCGGCTCCTCGGACAGGGCGGCTTCGACCTGAGCGACGGAGTGCGTGCTCTTTCCGACCAGCAGGCGCGCCCCGCCGATGCTGCGCGCCTGCCGCACGGTCAGGTCGTCCTGCCCGACGTGAACGCCGTCGGCGCCGCTCAGCCGGGCGATGTCGGCGCGATCGTTGAGGAGCAGCAGGGCATTGTGACGCGCGGTGAGCTCGCGCAGCGCGGCGGCGCGGCGCAGCAGCTCCGCGTCGGGCAGATACTTCTCGCGCAGTTGCAGACACGTCGCGCCGCCACGCAGCGCCGCCTCGGCCGTCGCAAGCCAGTCGCCCCGGCACAGCGACGCGGTGATGATGACGTAGACGCGGCATGCGGCGAATGCCCGCCGCAGCGAGCCGCGCAGGACGACCGTCTGCTCCAGCGCGTAGCATTCGTACCGCAAACGCTCTGCCGCCTCCGCGGCGGGCGGCGAGACGAGCTTGGCGAACTCGCCGACGCTGCGCAGGGCCTCCTGCGCGCGGGCAAAGGCGGCCCGGACGACGGATTCGGGCGCGTCTCGGCGAAGCTCTTCGGGGGTCTTCGTCTCGCGGCCGGCATCGGCGAGAATGTCGCGGTCGATCAGCAGTTCGGACGCGCCGAGCGTGTCGGCGATGCCGCGCACGGCGTGGCGAAGCCGCTTGGCGCCGGCGCTGGCGGCGTGATCGTCGCAGACGAAGCGGGCGTAGTCTTCGACCACGCGGAGAGCTTCGCGGGCGCGGTTCAGGTTGGCGTCGAGGATGCGCAACATTCCGATGCGAATTCTAATGGGTTGATGCTTCACCGCGCGGCGTGGGTTTGAGGACTTCCGGACGTTGGCACCATGCCCGGCCGCGCATGCTGTTCTGGAGAAGCCGCATGTTGGTCAGAATCGCGATCCTACTCGCCCTCCAGGCGACCGAGCCTGTCCGTCCGGCGGCGCTGCTGAGAATGGAAGAGGCCCGTTCTCGCATTCAAACCGCCGAGGTGGAGCTGATTCATGACCAGCTTCTGCCGCCCGGCGCGCCGTCGCCGCACAGGCGGTCTGTCCGATTCAGCACGGCGCGCCTGGCGGGCGCGGATGTCATCTGGATCAACCGCGGTGACGAGGAGGGCGCGGTCGTTCGCGACGAGGCCGGCAGTCCGAACGAGGCGATGAACAGTCCGCTGCATTATCTTTTTGCGCGCGGCGAAAAGTGGTTTCACCACGAAAGACGACCCGACGCCGAGCTCTATGCGGCGCGCGGCGTCCAGTCTCCACCCAACATCCGATCGCTCGGAATCGTGCCGGGACGGCCGACGCTCGACGTGAAAGAGAGCGTCTGGCGCGAGGGAGGCGGGCTGTCGCCGATCCGCCGCTACTCCGAGCGACAGGAGGGCGAACTTCACGTCGTAACGGCGCACCTGGACGACGGCGAGATGACCTGGTGGATCGACCCGCAGCGCGGCTGGTCCCCGGTGAAGGTGCAGCGGCAACACCAGGGCAAGCTGTTTGCGGAAGCGGTCAGCGAATATCAGCAGATCGACGGCGTCTGGTTCCCGGAAGAGGTGAAGGTCTACGCCGCAGCGCATCGCGGCGCCGCGGAACCCTACGAGACTTACCGCGTGCTGTCGGCTTCGTTCAACGACCCGAAGCACCCGCAGCGATTCACGCCGTCAGACATCGGCGTAACGCCCGGAATGATGGTGAAGCGATTCGACGAATCGCTCGAAGAGACGGGGTACGGCGTCTGGAACGGCGATACGGTCCTCTCGGCGGATGAATTTGCGGCCTGGAAGGCGTCGCACGCGGCCGAGGCGGAACGCGGCGACCGCGCGGCGACCGGCTTGGCGCGGCCGCCGGCGCTTTCGGAATGGGAGCGCTACACGTCGGACTGCATCGCCCGCTTTCAACTCGACGACGACCAGACCCAGCGGGCCTGGATCATCTGCCGGGAAGCGCAGGCCCGCGCTCGCAGCGCGACGGCCAAGTTGGCGCGCGAGCTCGCGACGATCGAAGACAGTGACGACGGGCGAGCGCCCGAGCCCGGCGGCCGGCTCGCGGCGCTGCGCGACCAGGTTCGCGAACGCCTGGACGCGATTTTCGAACGCGAGCTTCAAGCCCGATTGGAAACGCTTCCGACGCGGGCGCAGCGCCGCGCGGGGGTTCCGGCGTCACGACCGTAGACTCGATTCTGAAACCCGATCCGATCCGCGACCGTCAGAGGCTTTTGCGCCAGCGCGTAACATCCTAGTAATACTAGGCT
>CAZKJT010000033.1:0-10460 GCA_964553225.1 uncultured Planctomycetales bacterium
GACGCGCCATGAATCAGACCGATTGCGAACGCGCGGGGTTGTTCAGATGTCCCAAGGGGCAAACGGTTCTCGCCGGCCTCCAGACTATAGGTGACACCCAGTCCAGGATTGACCAGTCGCTAACGGCCCTTGAGGCCACTTCGATCGCCACGCAGTCAACGCTCAGTGTGGTACAAACGGTGTCCTTGGCAACCCTCGGTCTAGGCTCGCTCACCGGCGCATTGATGCTTTGGCGCCTGGATGCCCTTTCGAGACGCCTGAAATCGATTGCTCAAGGACTTCAGGACATCAGCGACAACGTTGAAGCTCAAAGCTGGGCGCCGCTTCGGACGTCTGTCCAACGCCTGCGCGAGTTTGACGATACAGGCGACAATTCCCACCTGTTTGCGGCTCGGGACAAGGCGCAAGATGCGGCCAATGGCTACGGCAAGCTTGCTCATCAAGAGGGTCAGGCCCGTCGTCCACGACTCCCCGTCCTCAATTACCGCTCGCGGTGTTACTTCCTCGCCCTCCTGACCGAACTGCGAAGCCGAATGCTTCTGGAAGATCATACGGAGGCATCCAAGCGCTTTCATGAAGAACGGGAGACACTCGAGAGTGTAGCTCGGGCCACGTTCCAATGTGGTGTTTCAGGCCGGCCTGAGCTGTTTCTCTCGGCACAGATGTCCAACGAGGGCGTCACTCTTGATTTGCTCACCGAGATCTACCGTACGGCGAATCGCTTTAATATCATTAATGAACCACGGATCAACTCCCCTCAGGAGATGTTTGAGCACTGCCGCCAAAAGGGCATTCAAGGCAAGCGATGGCGCTGGCCGTGGACTGGCCGGCCGGGCGAGTACGCAACGCGCCTGAAGTACGTGCTCGCATGTTTTGAGGATATCGCGCGAATTGAGGCTCTCTCGATTCTCGCGCGCCACGTCAGGGATACCCGGCTTGAATTTTCAGAGCTTCAGCGAAAGCTGAACGAATGGTGTCGCAACCAGCAAGCCGACGCCGCCGCGGCGAAAGTGCTGGTTTATGCCTTCGCATGACTGAGATGGGTTACATGAGCCGGAGCCTACACGTGAACGCAAAAGACGAAATCGTCGAAGCATGGAAGCGTCATCTATCGAGTGGGATGAGTGAGCCGACGCAGCTCAAACTCCCGCTGGCCAAGGCCTACGACTTGTGCAAACTTGGACGCGAGGAACTCGGTCGCCTGTCGTGCGAACTGCTACACTACGGTCCACGTCACCTCGAGCGTACCGGTCTGTTCGGGATCATGGTGAAGATTACAGACGGAACCGAGATAGCCTTTGAGTAGGGGTTGGCATCTCAGGGGAGTGAAACGGATGGCAATGGTGCCATCGATAAGAACCGCCTCGTTCAGCCAAGCGATAAAGACGCGGTCGAGCACCACGTCGCCCAGATAGGCCTGGTCGATGCGGATCTTCTTGAAGAACGCCTGGTGATCGAGCCGGCCGGACGCGTAGTTCATCTGAGCCGAGTTGCCCAGCGCCACGTTGAGCGGGATCTCCAGGCAGCGGGCGATCTCGTTGATTACCTCGTGCTTGAAGTCGCCGTAGACGGTCGTCGGCTGCTCGGCCCGTACCTGGTTGATCTTCCAGCCGTACGGCATCGTCAGCCATGTGCCGCGGTCCATCTCGACCGTGTCCATCGGCTCGACGTTGGAGGCCTCGGCGTCGGCGGGGGCATCGGTGTAAATGACGCCCGACGGCAGCGCGGCCTGCTCAGCCGCGCCGAGCACCGCCAGCGTGTAGCGGCGGAGCATGGCGAACAGCGGCAGCGCCGGCGTGATCTCCGGGATGCCGCGGCTCTGGCCGGGCCGCTCGGCGCGGTACAGGTGGATCACCGACTCGATCGGCATGATGTCGAAGTCGGTGCCGCTGTTGCGGAATGCCGTGTTGTCGCCGGGGTGTCGGCGCAGGATCGTGTACGCGACGGGGTTACCGAACTCGTCGAAGACGACGCCGTCGACCACGGTGGCGCGGGCATCCTGCCCGCGAGCCCGCTGCTCAGGCCACGGCGACGCGACCTGGTCGGCCTCAATCAGCCGCACGTCGAGCTGCACGGGCGCGGCGATCCGCGGGTTGCTGGTCAGCAGTCCAAAGCACTCGCCGCTCTCGCACTGCCCGACGCGCATCGTGCGCAGCTTGTGGGCCAGACCGACCGCCTTCGCCCATCGCGCGAATTCCTTCTCGACGATACGGTTCGCCTCGGCGTCTTCGCTGAGCATCTGGAGCCGCGGGCCGGTGCCGACGATGTAGTTCGCCAGCGTGGCGACAATGCCCTTGGCGTAGCTGTTGTTGGCAACCTCATAGCGCGCCCGGCTGCGCAGGACGCGGCGCACATCGACGTTGGCCGCGGCGTTCGCCGAGAGATGGTCGGCGTTGGCCCAGTGCCGGCGGTTCTCGTGCGTGGTCTGCGCGGCATCGTACTTGCCGCGCACGACGGCGAACCGCGGGCGCAGCACGCGCGAGCCGGCGTCACGCCGGCCAGCGTCGCCGCCGGCTTTCCGCGATCCGAGCTGTCGCAACCACTTCAGCACGTCACACCGCTCCGGGCGGGACCACCTTCGTCATCCGCACACCGAGGCCCTTCTTCGCGGCGTCCTTGCTGGCCAGGTACCGGTCGGCCTCGATCTGGTCCTTCAGGTCGTGCTGCTCGACGCTGCCGGCGTCGCCCTGCGCCCGCTTGGGACCCTGGGCGTTCTCCTTGATCGCGTCCTGCAGCTCGTCGGCCATCGCACATCTCCACTTGCGGGAGCGGGATTCGAACCCGCGGCTCCGGCGAATGAGGCCGGAATGTTGCCGTTACACCATCCCGCCGCACTGGCGGCGCAAGATGACCGCCTACTGGTTACTTACGCGGTCGAGCTGCTGTTTGGTGGGACCAGCGACACAAGAGGTGGAGATCGTTACACGGGTAGACATTGGACGAGGCGCGACGGCCCTTATCCCGTCGAGATGGGCGGAAGCTCATTGGCTCGCTCGGTCGTCGTCATCCGCCGACCGCAGTGCCGGCACTCCCGACGTCGCACGACTCGCCCGCCGCAGGATGCGCGCGTGTAAACGACGCGGAAATGCTGACAGCCGCACGTCGGGCAGACGAGGCCGAGGGGTTGACCTGGCTTGTCGGTCGGATTGGGAGATTGGCGCGTCATCGCCGCGTACCCTGAAGTTCCGAAAGACGAACTTGCGGCCGCGCGACGGGCTTCGACTCAGTCCCGAAAAGCGTCGCGCCCTGCATCGACGCGGCCACGGCGCAGCCGACCAGGCAGTCGAGCCAGTGGTTATCGAGGCCATCGACGCGGAGCTTCCATTCGTCCACCGTGCGCCCGCGCCCTTCGGTTTTCACGCGGTACTCGCTCGTGAGATGCTCGGCGAGCAGGCGATGCTTGTCGGCGGCGCGGCCGAAGAGCGAGAGGCAGCTCGGATCGCCCATGGGCACCGCCAGGCGGGCGTGGATGAAGCTCTTCCAGTAATTCGTGTCGAACAGCGCGTGGCGAACCGACCGCCGGCTGCCGACCAGCGGGATGCGCCAGTTCAGGCCCACGCGGTCGCCGCGCTTGCGCTTGTAGTCGGCGAACGGGATCGATGACGCGCCGACATAGCGGCCGTGGCTGGGCAGCAGCGCCCCTGCGAACGGACTCTGCCGGCAAAACTGGTACACGACGTCGGACGATTGGCCCCAGTTCGCGTCGACCAGGCAGCGGTCGATGCGCACCGTCGCGCCGTCGTCGCGCCGCCACTCGCGTCCGAGCGTCGCGTCGGTCAGCCGCTCCAGCCCGGCGTAGATCGCGCCCTCGAGTCCGGCGCGGGGTGACGCGTCAGCAAGGGTCTGGCGGATGTCGCGCAGCGTAAAGTACGCGGCCTTCTGGTCCGGCTCGGTGCCGTAATCGAGTACGAACCCCGTGAAGTCGTCCTCCCACGCCGCGACGAGCCAGAAGAGCGCCTTGGCCTGCACGTCGATGAACATCGTTACGTGCGTTGCGCCGATCGGCACCTCACCGCGCCGCAGGCCGTTGACCTTCGCCGCGATCTGGTCCGCCGTGAGCAGCTCGTCGTCGGCATGCTCCTCCGGGAGCGGCTCGTTCTGGTACTCAGCCCAGAAGGCCACGTCGCCGCGGTCGAGCCGCAGATTCATTGCGTGCTGCACGGCCGACAGCTCGTCCGGGTGGTGCCGCTCCGGCCAGGCGATCACGGCGCCCTCGTCCATCGCGGCGCGGTTGGCGAGATAGAACTCGGTCGCCGCGCCGATGCCACGGTCGGCCCGCATCCCCTCGCGCCACACCTCGGCATAGCGCGCCCACAGCGCCTCGTTCGCCGGGAACGAATAGACCATCTTCGTGCGCTCGCCCTGCCACTGCGGGTGCTTCTCGCGGTCGAGAATGCGGTCCGCCAAGTCGTCGGGCCGCACGACCGTCAGCGCCATCAACCCGGCGATCTTCCGCCCCGGGCCGGCGAGACCCAGGATGGCGCCGGCCAGGATGCGTTCGCGCGCAGCGCACTGCGAGGGCGAGCGGGCCGACTCGTCCGTCTGCGGGTCGTCGATCAGCACCAGCGACGGGCGCACACTCGTTCCGTCCACGCGCTTGTGCTTCATGCCGCGAATCCGGCCTGTGATGCCCGCCACGCAGATGATCGCGCCACTCGCGCGCGAGCCGGGAATCGTCGGCAGCACGATCTCCTTTGCGGTCCAGCCGATGTGCGTCTGCCTGCCCTGGTAGAGCTGGCCGGCCGCGCGCTGGTGAATCCCCTCCAGTGCGCGGATCGGGAAGCAGATCTCCGGAAAGTCGTCGTTCAGCAGGTCGTTGGTTTCCAGCTCGACCTTGATCGAATCGAGCATGTTCTCAGCGTGGTCCTCGTCGCTGCCGATCAGCGCGACGAACTCGCGGTGCCCGTAGACGAGCGCCCAGACGCAGGCCGTCTCGCACAGCGACGTCTTCCCGCTGCCACGCGGCATGGCCATCGCGAACAGTCCGCCCTCCAGCACCGCCTGCTCGATCTTCGCGATGACCTTCAGGTGGTCCGGTGACCACGGTAGGTGAAACGTCTGCGGGAAGTATTGCTCGCAGAAGAAGCGGAAGTCCCGCTCGGCCCTCTCCTTCCGATCCGCGTTCGCGACCGCCGGCAGCTCGCCGATGTCGCGGCCAGCGAGTGACAGGTCGCGCACGCGCTGCGCGGCGCGCTCCTTGTGGGCCTCGTACCCCGTGAGCCCATCGGCTTCCGGCCGCGGGCGGTGCCGCTCCAGCACCAGCCACGCGACGTAGCGCAGCAAGTCAACCGTGCGGCCGTCACCGATCCGCAGTCCGGCCCGCGCGCGGTGCCGGTACAGTGTCCGCTCGTTCGCCACTTCGCCGAGCGGCGTTGAGTTGAGCAGCTGGACGAGCTGCGTCGGCTTCAGCTTGCGCGGGTCAATCGGCACCGCTCGCCGCCTCCTTCACCAGCCACGCCGCGTAGTGCACCAGGTTGAGCGTGCCGTCGGCGTTCGTCGGCGCGCCGGCCGCCACGTCGGCCTCGAGCATCTCTACCGAGATCCGCTGCCCGCCCGCGCCCGAGAGCAGCCGGGCAGCGTCGGCCAGCGTCAGCGCCGCGGGGTTCAGCCTGGGATCGGCCTCGGCCATCACGCCGCCTCTCGTCCTGCGGGCCGGCAAACCCGCCCGGGTACGCCCCACGCCGCGACACGGCGGCCGTGTGGCCGCGTACGTAACCAGTAGCGGGTCCTGGCCGCCCGGGCGCGCATGAGAGCGCTCTCGCCGCAGACTCGGACCTTGCGCCGAGACATGCAAGGAATTCTCGGAATTCTCTCGAAGTCGCCTTGCTTTCCGGCCACCCGGCTGGACTCATGTGGCTGTACGCACGGGGCGTACGAAGCGACGCGAAGGAGAGAACGATGACGACGAAGAATGCGAAGCCCAGCAGCCTGGCCCAGGAAACCGCGATCGAAACGACCGTGCGCCTGACCGCGATTCAGCGGATCGCCCGCGAGGAGCTGGGTCTCGAAACGCTCGACGCCCGCAACAGCGACCAGCTCGACTTCCACGAGCTGGCGGTCTGGCAGATCCGCAAGGCGCTGCTCAAGGCGTACGAGGCCGGCATGACCCGCCGCTAACGACCCGAACGCGAGCGCCTCGCGGGGCGCCAGCGCCCGGGCCGCGATAGGGCGGCCGGCATCAAGGAGAGAACGATGAACCGGATCGGCAAGCGCGTACGAATCCTCGGCGGAATGCAGGAGTTCGTCGGCAAGACGGGAACGATCGTCGACGCACAGAAGATGGGACGGCACGAGCCCATCTACTACCGCGTGCGGCTCGACACACCCGTCAACATCCCCGGCGTCGGCCAGGTCCGCGACGACCTCTGGCAGGGCCACCTGCTCAAGACGATTCGCGAGCGCTAGCGCCGCCGAAACGCGGGCAACCCCCGCGTCGCCCGGGCGCGTGAGACCCGGGCCTGACGAGGCAACGAGAAGGAGACCTGCATGAAGAAGAACGACGTCGAGACTGGCGCGACGTATGTCGCCAAGGTGAGCGGCAAGCTGGCCCGCGTGCGCATCGAGCGCGAGAGCCCGCATGGCGGCTGGGAGGCGGTCAACGTCGACACCGGCCGGCGCGTGCGGATCAAGAGCGCACAGCGCCTGCGGTTCGAGGCCGTCAGCCCGAGGCGCGCCAAGGCAATCGCCGCAGCCGACCAGGAGAACGCGCGGCTGCGCGACGTGCGCGAGCGCTCGCCGGACGGCATGACCGCCAGTGAACGCGCGATGGCGCAGAGCGCGGTGGCAGGCAGCGCCGATGCGGGCGGCACGTCGCCGCTCGAGGACCTGCCCGACGGCGAGGCCTGCGACGCCGCCTACGACCGCGATGTGTGCGCGACAGTCGGCTGCGATCAGCCGGCGGCGCTGACGTACCTGGGCCGGCCGCGGTGCCAGGCGTGTTACGAGGACGAAGTCGCCGATGGCGACGAGAGCAGTGAAACCCCCAATTACGAGGAGAACGACATGGCAAAGGCGAAGAAGACGACCAAGAAGAGCGCGACCAAGACCACGAAGGCCCCGAAGGCCGTCAAGCAGCCCAAGGCCGCGAAGCCAAAGGTCGAGCGCAAGCCCGCCGGCGAGGCGAAACCGAAGCGCGTCAGCGCCCTGGACGCGGCGGCCGAGGTGCTCCGCAAGGCCGGCAAGCCGATGCGGTCGCAGGAGATGATCGTGGCGATGGCCGAGCAGGGTCTCTGGGAAAGCCCCGCGGGCAAGACGCCGCACGCCACGCTCTACGCCGCGATCCTGCGCGAGATCAGCGCCAAGGGCGGCGAGGCCCGCTTCCGCAAGGCCGACCGCGGGCAGTTCGCGTACGCTGGCTGAAGCGCCGCACATCACGATCCCACCTCCCACACCTCGGCCGAAGACGCCGGGGTGTCTCTTCGGCAATCCGGACCGTTGACAAACGGTCGTTTCTTAGCGAGACTCCCTGCGAAACGCTCGCTTCGTAGCGGGCGGCGCACGGAAAGGACTGTTTTCCAGCCATGCCGCGCCAGACCGGCCGATATCGGGTCACGGACGTTCACGGCGAGCAGGTCCGCGCCTTCATCCCGCACCCGCTCCCGCCGTCCAAGCCGCCATTGGCGGTCGAGGGCGAGGGCGCCGCGCTGCACGCCGCGGCACAAACCGCGCTCGCTCGGCTCGGCGTCGCCGCCGCGATGGTCCCCAGCATGGACTGGTTCCTGTACGGCTTCGTCCGCAAGGAGGCCGTGCTCACGTCGCAGATCGAGGGTACGCAGGCGACGCTGCGCGATGTGCTGACCTTTGAAGCGACGCAGCAGGCCGAACGCCCCGATGATGTTGAGGAGGTCTGCAACTACGTCGAGGCACTGACGTACGCGCGTAAGCAACTCGCCGATCCGAAGGGCCTGGCGCTCAGCACGCGCCTGTTGTGCAACGCCCATCGCATCCTGATGCGCGGCGCTCGAGGGGCGGACAAGCAGCCAGGCGAGATCCGCCGCTCGCAGAACTGGATCGGTGGCACACGCCCCGGCAATGCGCGCTTCGTGCCGCCGCCGCCGGAAGAGGTGTCCGAGGCGCTGGCCGCCCTGGAGCGCTGGCTGCACAGCGACGATTCGCTGCCGCCGCTGGTGAAGGCCGGCCTGGCCCATGTGCAGTTCGAGACGATCCACCCGTTCCTCGACGGCAATGGGCGCATCGGCCGTCTGCTGATCGCGCTGCTGGTCGAGCACTGGGGCCTGCTCGAGCAGCCGCTGCTGTACCTGAGCGTCGCGTTTCGCCGGCGGCAGCAGGAGTACTACGCCCGCCTGGCGGCCGTGCGCACCGACGGCGATTGGGAGGGCTGGACGAAGTTCTTTCTGGAATCCGTGCGCGAGGCGGCCGATGACGGCGTTCGCGTCGCCCAGTGGCTGCACGCGCTGATCGGCCGGGATCGCGAGCGGCTGGTTCGTCACGAGCGCGCGACGGTCGCGGCCATTCAACTGCTCGATCGATTGCCGACGCACCCACTGGTGACCGTGCCGCGCGCCGCGCAGATCCTCAAAATGACAGCGCCGCCGGCGCGCAAAGCGATCGAGGTGCTCGTCGGGCTTCGCGTGCTGCGCGAGACGACGGGAAAACAGCGGGATCGAGTTTACGCTTACCACGAGTACCTCCGGATTCTCACGGGCGACGAAGGCTGACTACGTCGGCGCCGGTGCTTCGAGCGAATGCCGCTCCGCCTTCCGCCCCGTGAACTTCTCCCAGCGCTGCACGATGACGTCGCAGTACAACGGATCGAGCTCCATCAAGAACGCGTGCCGCCCGGTCTGTTCCGCCGCGATCAGCGTCGAGCCGCTGCCGCCGAAGAGGTCGAGCACGTTCTCGCCCGCGCGCGATGAGTACTGCATCGCGCGTACGGCGAGCTCGACGGGCTTCTCGGTGAGGTGGATCATCGATTGCGGGTTGACCTTCTTGATGCTCCAGACATCCGGCACGTTGTTCGGTCCGAGGAACAGGTGCGCGGCGCCTTCGCGCCATCCATAGAACGCCCACTCGTGGTTGCCCATGAAGTCTTTGCGGGTGAGAACCGGGTGCTCCTTCACCCAGATGACCGCCTGCGAGAAGTACAGCCCGCACGCCTTGAGCACCGGCGGGTAGTTGCCGCAGTTCGCATAACCACCCCAGATATAGAAGCCGCGCCCGGGCAGTAGCACGCGGGCGATGTTGCCGAACCACGCGTGCAGAAGCTTGTCGAAGGCCTCGTCGCTGACGAAGTCGTTCGTGAGCGGGCGGTCCTTCGGGCGGAGCTTCTTGTGCGTTGCCTTGGCGACGTCGGGCCGACGGTGCAGATCGAAGCCCTGGTGATGCGTCATGCCGGGTTCGCCGAACGACGACAGCCCGGCGGCGATCGCGTTGTTGCTGCGCGGCTCGACGCGCACGTTGTAGGGCGGATCGGTGTTGATGAGGTGGACGGGCAGCAGCTTCGGCTTGATGTCCGTGCCGGCCGGCAGGTCGAGCACCTTCGCCGGCTCGACGGCGAGCAACAAATCCACGTCCGCCGCCGACGCGCTGTCGCCGCACAGCAGCCGGTGCTCGATGCCGTCCGCGTTCCGCAGTATCCACAGATCGCCGCGCTGCGTGACGGCCTCGTCCGGCGGCTCCGGCACTTCGTCGGGATCGGTGAGGCCCTGCTTCACGCCCGGATCGAGCAGCTTCGCCAGCTCGTCCTGGTCGAACCCGAGCAGCGACCAGTCGATGCCGGCACCCTGCAACTCCGCCATCTCCAGCGGGAGCAGCTCGAGGTTCCATTCGGCCAACTCGGCCGTCTTGTTGTCGGCGATCCTGTACGCCCGAATCTGCTCGGGCGTCAGGTCTCGCGCGACATGCACGGGCACCTGAGCGAGCCCGAGCTTTTGCGCTGCCTTCGATCGCGTGTGCCCGCAGACGATCACGCCGGCTTCGTCGACGACGATCGGCTGGCGAAAGCCAAATCGCCGGATCGACTCGGCAACCGCGTCCACCGCCGCATCGTTGACGCGCGGGTTTTTCTCATACGGCTTGATGTCGGCCAGCGGCCGCTGTTCAACGTTCAGCATCGGTCAGACCTCCATGTCTCGCGTTTCGGGCGGAGCCTCCGCCGCCCCGTTTGGCCCCGTCTTCGCCACGGGTACGCCGTGTCGCGACGGGCGCGGCCGGGTGGTAGCGAGGTACCACCCCGCGGCCCCGGGTAGCCCACGACGGCCCCCAACGCGCCCCCGTTGGCGGTTGGGGCGCGACTTCGGCCGCGCGCAACAAAGCCAGTCGAATAGCGCGGCTGTTCCCGCGGGCGTCGGCGGCCGATTTCGGCCCGGAAGGAACCATTCGACCAGCGCGCATACGCGCACCAGCGCGCTGGTTCCCATTGCGCCATCGCGCGCGTGTGCGCGCCCGCGTACGCGCGCGTAATCCGGTTTCTGCGCGCTTGTTCGCGTATGCGCGCTCGT
>CAZKJT010000034.1:0-8385 GCA_964553225.1 uncultured Planctomycetales bacterium
CTTCAATGGGGCCGCGGCTCGCGAGCCGCGGAGACCCGCCGCCCTCGCAACCTCCAAGATACCAGCCAGTTGCGCAAGTGCGGGCGAGTGCAGGCAGCTTGGTCGGTTTTCGTTCAGTTGAGTATCGCGTGGTGACGGATCGTAAGTCCTCACTTCTCAATGATCTCCGTTCGTGCGAGCATGCCCGGCACCCCCCTTCACCACCATCACGCTCGCGGGCCGCTGCGCGAGAAAGCCACGGTGTTCACTTGCCAAACATCATACCGGACGCGCAGGCGAAAAGCACCTGAATTTGCCGACGGTCAGGCGACGGCTCTCGAAGGACTCGACGACGCCGCGGGCACGCAATACCTCGGCACGGGGATCATTCGCTGCATCTGTCGAAAGCGCGAGCAGTGAGCGCACGGCGTCGAGCGACAGGGGCGGCCGCCAGATCGGCCAGCGAAACCAAACGCCGGTGGTCTTGTCCTCGACGAATCCGACCGTGCGAAGGTCGCTGTGACGCGGCACGCCTGTATACAGCGGAAGCGCTTCGATCGCGAGCCGGTTGGCGCCATATGCCGATCCGCGCTCGCGGCGCGTCAGGGTCGTGGCTCAGGCGCGACTATGAACTTGTCAAAGAGCGCGCACAGCAGTCAGACCGGCATCCCGGGCGTAAGGTTGAATTTCTTCTGACTGCCACCGATTTCCAGGCGATCGGAGCGAAAGATCGCGGCAATTCCGCGCGCCCCGATGTCGCGCACGCGCTCCGGCGAATCTCGCAGTTCGGCGAGTGCGAGTAGCGATTGGAGACCTGCCGACGACACCGGGGAGCACCATATGGGCCAGATGAACTCATACACCCGGCGCTGGCGATCGTAATGAAACGCGACCGCCTCGGGGCGCCGACGATCGTCATGAAACGTGAACAGCGGAAGCGCCTCGAGTGCAAGGCGGTTCGCACCGAGCATGTTACCGCGTTTCTTTCGCGCCGGGTCGCTCGTCGGCGCATGCAATTGAAGGGCATGACGACGATCCTCGGACGGATCAAGGCGAAGCGACCGATTGTCGAGGGCGTCGGCGTAATCCCACGGGGCGAACAGTGTGCGCCGGATGTGCTCGCCGGTGGTTTCCTTGACGATCTGCCGAACGTTTCCGGTGAAATAGTCCGAACGCGGCAGCACGATTGGGCTCCGCAGTAGCTTGCCGTTGCTTCCGGGTACGCCGGAGGCGAAAGCCGCGAGATAGTCGCAGTCGCCGCGCAGCTTGCATGATGCGCGTTGTCTCGCCGAGCGAAGCAGCTCTCGTACGATGGCGAAGTCGTCGGTTTGCAGCTCTGACCAGCTTTCCGCCGGATGCCGTTTTGCTTGCAGGAGGGGTGCGAGACAGATGATGACTTGATCAGGGGCGAGAGGAGTATGTGAGTGTAGTCGTGCCCTCCAGCCGCCGCGCTGCACCCACGAGAGTCGGGCATTCCATTCAGGACGCGCTCGATCCAGCAATTTGAGCGTGCCCAAGGCCGCCAGGAAGCCGAGCGGGTTGGCCCCGTCGAGGCCGCTGAGGACGATTTCGTGCTGCGGATTCGCGCTGCTCATGTGGTGCGGCCCTCGCTCGGGTGCTGCTGCTCGTCGCGGCTGACGGCGCGGTCGGCCAGGCGCAGGATCGCCTCCAGATACGCCAGGCCCCACCAGCCGTATCGGCGGGTGAGCGTCCAGAAGCGGTCGCAGACGCCGGAGTCCAGGCGGTGGGCGGGGCGCTGCTCCCATTCGGCGCGCTGACGTGCGTCGATGGCCGCAAGTCTCACGCTCGCATCTGCGGTCGGGCAAACGCCCTTCAGCTCAATTGCCGGCAGCGGCGGCGGAGTTTTGTCTTCCACAACAGGAGCGAAGGGGCGAGCATGACCGTGATGGCTGGCGATGAGGTGCAGGACGAGGTCGCGCAAGTCGTCCGGCAGGCCGTCCAGCAAAGACTTGCCGTCGTTGTTCGCATGCTCGGCGATGTGCATGGAGAGCATCTCGTGGCGGAAGCCGGCGGGCAGGCCCGCGCGGCGAGCATCTTCACGAATCTGGGCCGGGGTCGGCGAGCGGCCGGACTTGGCGAGCGGCGCACGAGCGTTCACCGCGCGACATCCCGCACCGAGGAGATATGCCTGAAAGCGCGGGTCAAGCTTGCCGTGGTCGTGCAGCAGCGCGGCGCGACACACGGCATGGGCCAACCCCGCCGCACCGCCGGCGCGGGCGAATTTCTCAGCTTGGTTGGCAACAGCGGAAACATGGACTTCAAGCGCGACGGGCCGCGGGGCGGCCAGCGAGCGTTCGTCCTCATCGCCGACGCCGGCTTCGAGTTCGCCGGGTATCAGGCCCGCCGCGCGCAGGGCGCGCTCACCGATACGCCTCGGACTGCGGACGACGAGCCCGCCGGCGGGATGTTCGACGACTTCGGCGCGCAGCGCGCGCGTCGTGGTCGCGGCAATCAGCACACGCAGCCATGCCCATTCGGTATCGACCCCTTTCGCCTTCGCGCCGTCCTTGAGTTGACGGCTCAGGTCGCGCAGAGTTGCCTTGAGCTGGCCGGCCACGTCCGGCTCGCCGAGACGCTCGCGCGTTTCCGGGTCTTGCAGAAGGGAGAGCAACTCGCAACGCGCGGGAATCACGGGACGGTTCTCGTCATCGCGCGGGTCGGGCCACGACTCGACGAACTGCGGCGTGAGTCGAAGCGCCAAACGCCGGCGGGCGATCAGGTTGGCCTGCTCGGCGCGGTCAAGCGGCGTGGCGATGCAGTCGGGAAGAGGCTGACGAAGCTTCTCGTTTTCCTTGTCGCGGTCCTTCTGCTGCGTCCACTCGCTCGGGATTCCCGGAAGGTGGCCGAACGAGCACGTATGCGCCCAGGCAGCCGGGATGACGACGACGTCGCCGGGGCGAAGGTCGTTGGGGTCGTTTGTCGGGCATGTTTCGCTCTCCTTCTCGCGGGACTTGCCGCGCCAGGGGAGAACGCAGCGAGGCTCACCGTTGTTTCCCTGGCGGTCGTCGCGGTCGTCGCCCTGCGCGGCCTGCTCGACGTCTCCGGTATCGTCCGTTGGCTTGGCCGGTTCGTGCTTGATCCACTTGCGAACCAGGTGCAGCGGCACGGGCATGCACTCCGGCGACGACGGCGGCAGCAGTGACACGATCTCGGCCCACTTCTGCGAAACATCGCCGAGATCCGCCCGCCAGCAGACGGAGACGGTCGGCACGCCGCGCTGCGGCCCGTGCAGGAAGATCGACACATCGGGATCGGGGGCCGGGACGGGCGCAGTCTGGCACCAGAGGTCGAGGTGGGCGGGGAGCATGACGGGTGCGTCGGCGGCGGGGGCGAAGCACTCGCGGGCAGGCGGGTCGGCGGCGGTTACCTCGCCCAGCTTGGCGATTCCAAAGTCGATCACTTTCGGCGTCTCGGCGACGGCCGCACGCTTCCCGCTCGTTCTCCTCGGCTTGGCGGCCCCGGTGGTAGCGGTCGCAGCAGTCCGCGAAACACCGTCCGCGGCGGGCTGCGCGTGCTTGTGCATCCAGTTCCAGGTATTCGCAATGGCCGGCCCGTAGATCGGGTCGTCGGCATCTTTCGTGACGGCATCTTTCGGCGCCACGATGATGGCGCTGCACTGCGTGTCGCGGCCCAAACGATTCAGCCGACCGAAACGCTGGCGCAGGGCGTCCAGACTGGCAGCCTCGGTGATCAGGGCGTCGAAGTCGAGGTTCGCGCCGACTTCGAGGCATTGCGTGGCAACGACGACGATAGGCTTTTCGTGCGTTTCACGTTGTTCGTCCTTGCGCGGCGTCGCCTTTAGCTTCGGCTGCCACTGGCGCACGAGATCGTCGCGGTCAAGCGGGCGCATGCGCCCGATCATCAGGATCGTGTCACAGTCGCTCGACTCGCGCAGTCGTTCATGCACAAGGCGCGCCGTCTCGACACGGTTAACCATGATGGCGACGCGCTTCGGTCGCTTCTCGGCGGATACCGCGCCAAGGAGATTGAAAACTTGCTTGACGAGCGCCTCTGCGAACTCGGGACTCGCCGTTTGGTGCGGGCTTTTGATTAGCTGTGCGGTCTTCTCGGCCTGCAACCGCCGGCTCAGTTCTGAGCACTTGCGGTCATTATCGTCAACCTCGAAGAGCTTGCTATCACTTCGCGGCGTGGCGGACATTTCGACGAAGGCAAACGGTGTCTTGAGGGCATGGCCGGGTTCGCACCACTCCTCACCGCGGAACAGGCGCACTGCATCCAGCGTTTGGCGGAACGGCTCGGCGCAGTGGGCCTCGTCCAGCAGGATCAAGGCGTCGTTCGCGGCCATGCCGGCGTGGATCGACGCCGATCGCGGGCTTACGCCATAGCCGCGAAACAGGAGCCGCGAGCCGAGCTGGTCCACCGTCGTACAGATCACCGTCGGCTGCAATGGCGACGTGGCCCAGGCGTCGTCGCGAAACATGCCGCCGCGGAGCTGAAAGCACGCCAGGGGCTCGGCAGTGCCGTCACTCGCGAGCAACTGGAGACGCATGGCAACTCGTTTCAGCACGTCGCGGTCGCAGCATTTCGAAGCGGCTGCGCCACCGCGGCATTCGTCACACGAACGCTGTCCGAGGGCGCAGGCCAGCTTCGCCGCGATCCGGCGGGCGCGATCGTAGGCCTCGTCAACAATGACGCGCCGATCGACGCAGAAGAAGATTCGCCGCGGCGCCGTTCGCTCCTCCGGTGGAAAATGCGATGAGTCGGCTTGCAGCGCGAGGTGAAACAGCGCGATGTCGATGCAGGCGGTCTTCCCGCTGGCGGTGGGAAGAGCCATTGCCGCGGGCCATTGTTGCGGGTTGATCTCCGCATCAAGCCACTTGGCGGAAACGAGGTCGTCGAGCAGGCGTCGTTGCCAGGGGAACGGATCAACGCCGTGCAGCGCGATGAAAAATGCGGCAAAGTCACTCTGTTGAAGGGCTGGAAGCGCCATCATACTGTGCCTCCCGCGCCCTTCATCACTGGCCGGCACAGGCCATAGCCACGATACCGTCCGGCGCCGAGCAGCACCGGCCCGACGACGGGCCTGTCGAATACGAATACCGCGTGCATGTAGTTTGCAGCCGAACCGTCCTTGCGCCGGAGCGGCGGAAAGTCGCGCGCATGCGGCACGCCGCAGACGATCGAGACCGGGCCAAACTCCACGGCGACGGGCCGCGGTAGGCCGCTGTTTATGCAGGCATCGGCCAGGATCTCCTTGGTTTGTTCAGCCAGCGCGCCGCGGTTGCGGCCCTTCGGATGGCGGTCGAGCACGATCGGCGTGACCGTGGCCCAGGTGGTCGCCCCACCGGGCGCGGCGGTCCAGACCTCGGGGCGCAGCGAGGCCTGGCGGAAGTCATCGGATGCCGCGAGCGCCCACGTGCCCGCGCCGCCCATCTTCAGCGTAAGTGTCTGCGCCTCGAATCCGGCTTCGCCAAACAGCTTTCGGTTCAGCGCTCGCGCGATCGCGGCGGCGTCTTGCTCATTGCGCGGCGAAATGAGCGCCATCCCCATGATCCGGCCGTCGGCGTGCTCGTGCCCAACGAACGGAAGCGGCGTGATCGCCAGATGCGGCCGGTCGAGGCGTCGGCCGTCGGCCGCGTGGCCGCTGAGGGATTCTGGAATGTCCTCGGGCCGCGTGGCGTTCATCAGCAGGCCGCGCAGCGCTTCAGTCAGGAGCAGCGTCGAGACCAGCGGCGGGCGACGGCGCTCGTCCTCGACCGGCCGCAGCAGCAGGAAGGCCGGGTCGAACACGGAGAACGCCATGTTCGTCGCGACTGTAGCGGAATCTGCCGCTCTGTACCCCGCCCATACGCCGGGCGTCGGGCGCAGGTCCGTGCCTTGCTGATGGTTCAGCTCATACAGCCCGCGAAGGTATTCCAGCCGGCCGGCGCTGGGGATGCGGAGCCGGTGTGGCGCAGCGCCGTCGGTCGGGATGAGATTGGCCGGGGGCGGATCGAAATCGAGCCAGCACTGCACAAGTGATGCCGAATGGCCAACCCGCGCTACGCGCATGCACAGAGCAGCGAGTTTCTCGCGAATCTCGGGCGCAAAGGCGTCGTTGGCCTCGTAGATGAAGTGAACGGTCGGATCGCGCGGAATCACGACGGGGAACGTCCGCGGCTGGCGCCCCCGGTATTCCGGGAGCAGCGCGAGTCCTGCCTCTTTGGCCTTATCCAAGGTCTGGATTGAAGCATAGCGCTTGTTGGGTGACTCGGGCTTTCTCTTCCGCGTTATCTCCGGATCGTTTACGGGCACGTAGCTCGTCACGACCTCGCGCTGCTCGTGCTCCGAGGCGCGAATTTCGGGTGGACTCAATCGCTCAAGCCACACAAGTACGGGATCGAACTCTGTCGCCTCCAGGCGGCCTTCTCGACCCTCCGTCTGCGCGGATTTCTTCTTGCCCTTGCCTTTCTTCGTCGCGTTCACGGTCTCGGGTGGATCCTCCACGAACTCCCCGCCTGCGGCGGCGACTAGCGCCATGAACAAACGGTCCGGATGTGGCGGCCATTCGGCCCGCTCGCGGTCGGTCGGATGCGTGGCCATCGCCCAGCCGTTGAGATAATGCACGGCGATGGAGAAGCGCGTCACCTGCGGCGGTGCCGGCCGGCCGGCCTGCCCGGCGGCGACCGGGTCGGATGGGTTGGCCATTGCTCACTCCTCCGCGCCAGTTTCGCCCTTGCCCGCCGCCGCAAGCTTCTGGCTGCGGACGACGAGTTCAAGCAGTTCGTCGGACGGCGTGAGCTTGATCGGATCCTTCGGCCACGCGCCAGAGATGTGTTTCCGCAAATCGGCGACGGCATCCTTGACCAGCTTGAGGGCATCGCTCGAGCTTAGCGAATACCGCTCATGCGTCGTCTCCCCGGGCTGGTTTAGGAATTCCCATTCGAACGGCGTCGTGGCGACGAGCAGGCAGCGCGATCGCAGGTCGCAGCCGCTCTCGCGCGCGAGCGTCGCGGCGCAGAGGCCCAAGGCCGCCAGCGCCGTGCGAGCAGCAACGTTGATGTCCTCCTGCTGCTTCGGCTCCGCTTCGGTTGCCGGCCGTCCGCCCACATCCGTCGGAAAGTGGAGCCGGCGCAACGCGGGCAGCGAGAGCGTCGTGGTCTGAACGGCCTTGGAGATCGTAAAGCCGCCGTCGCCGATACTGGGCGTCACGTTCCCGTGATTGATCTCGGAAGGCTTGCCATCTCCAAACCTAAGCGGCTCCCTCTCCGTTCCATCCGTTCGATCCGCCTTCTGATCGAGCTTCCACCCGAGCGTGGAGTCGGAGGCAAAGATCGTCGTCTGCTCGTCCTTCTGGATGCTCAGCGGATCGATTCTGCTGCTGGTCTTTACTCCTGGCACCGCGTCGTACCCGACAATCTCGGAGACCAGTGCCCGCTGGAACTTCGCGCCCAGGCCACCCTTTGGTCCGGTCGAGTCCCACATGCCGAAGACCAGCGCCGTCGGGCACATCCTCAGCAGCGCCGTCGCGTCCCGCAGCGCCACGTTGTCGAGCTCCATGCCGTATTCCGACTGCTCATCGCGCTTCTTCGACCGGAAGATTTTCCCGCGTGTGCCGTTTTTGACTACGTAGCTGTCTCGCAGGATCGCGTCGGCGATGCGGTGCGGGGCATCCAGGCTGGTGACGCGAAGCCGCTTTTCCAGCCGGTCATGCGTGAAATCCACGACGATGACCGGCAGCTCGATGCGCCCAGCTTCCCACGCATCCAGCAGCGCCAGCTCCATCCGGTTGGCCTGCGACTGCACCGAATCGAGCAGCACGCAGTCCACCGGCCCCTCGCGGCCGGGCACGTAGCGCTTCTCCGTCGCGTATTTGCCGCCCTCATACGTTGGCGGAAAGACCTTGTCCCCAACCCCGCCGGCCGGCTGGTACTCGGTCACGCAGCGAAAGGCAGCGGCCGAGCCGGAAACGGCCTGCTTCAGCTTTTCGAATGTCAGTGAATCGGCCATCGCATTTCTCCTTTCGGAAGCTCAACTCGTTCAGAACGCCTCCAAACACATACCGAACATGATGGCCACGGTCAACCCCCAGTACTAACGACGACACGCGCTGCCGCGTTTCAAGCGCTATCCGGCCCCAGACCGGCGGCCAGCTTCCGTCGCAGCGCCTTTTTCGCCTTGTAGCGGCTTGAGTTTCCGGCACGCCCCGGCTTCTCGATCGCAGCGCGTTGCCGCGGCGGCAGCGATTCAACCGCGCGCCGGAGTCGCTCGTGCTCCTCGGCAGTAATCAGCGTCTCGACGGGCTGCGGTGCGGGATCGGCAAGCGGCGCGTTGGCTGGAAGCGCCACCATGCGGCGCTGAGCGTTGGCCTTGCTGCCGTCGATCCGGCAGTGTCACCGGGCGGGTTGAATCCAGCCATTGAGGGGCGGGTTAGAACCAGCCCGT
>CAZKJT010000035.1:0-4541 GCA_964553225.1 uncultured Planctomycetales bacterium
GCAACTTGCCGGTGAGCGTCTTGTCCTCACGGCCGTAGAAGCTCTCGGTCAGCCGCAGCATCATGAAGCGCCCGGCCAGGGCGCCGGACACATCGGTCAGTCGGGGCAGCTCGTTGGTCAGGAACACGAACCGGGTCGGCAGCTTCATCGTGACGCTGGTCATGTGCTTGCGGTCGATGGTGAGCGCGTCCTCGCCCGAGACGCACAGCAGGCGCTCGATGACGGTCTGGACGTCTCTGCCGGAGAAGCGCGCGTCGCTGACGATCGCCAGCGACTTGCCGATCAGCGGCTGCAGGCCGAACGGGCCGGCCAGGCTCGAGGTCGTGGGTCCGGCGACATTGCTCGCCCCGACCAGCCGCGTGAGCACGCGCGCGATGGTGCCCTTGCCGCTGCGCCGCGGGCCGACGATCAGCAGCATCTTGTGCTGCGACGTGTCGCCAGTGAGGCAGTAGCCAAACCACTCCTGAAGCAGATCCCAGGCCTGCAGGTCGTCCTCGAAGAGCTGGCCCAGGAACGATTGCCACTGCCGCGGCTCGGCGGCGCTGGGGTCATGGTCATAGTCCAGCGCGTTGACCGAGAAGAACGCCGGCGTCGGCGCGATCGCCCGCATCGTCGGCAGGTGCAGCAGCGCCGAGCGGCAGGGGGCGATCTCGCGCGGGTCGGGACGCTCGCCCGGCCCGTCGAGCCAGGCGGGCGAGGTGATCGCAGCCGGCAGGTGCGTGTGCGCCTTAATCGACTCCAGCGCTGCCTTGACCGTGTGCGGGTTGGCCGGGAAGTCCTCAGCCACCCACTGCTCGGATTGTCCGTCGTACGACATGCGCACCGCGGCGTGCAGCCACGGCAGCAGACGGTTCCGCAGGGCGTCGTCTTCGTTGTCAATATAGCGGCCATCCTGCCACGCCATCAGGAGACCCGCGTAATGGCGGAGCGTGATGCCATCGGGATGCTGGTGAAACTGCCGCACGTACGCCTCGGCGGTCGGCAGCGTGCGTTCCGTGGACAGAATCAAGCGCCCCGTGGCGGGATCGATGGTGCCTGGCGGTGGCTCGCCTGTCAGCGGCCGACCTGCGGGAGCGCCGCCAGCGCCCGTCGCAGTCTTACGACGCTTCCGAGGCTTGTACTGCCGCGTCACCGTGTCGAGCGCCTTGGCGATCGTCATCTCGCCATAGGTCTGCTGGCCGTGCTGCTCGTCCCACTTCTCGCGCATCAGCCCCGACCGCCGGTAGATGCGATCGATCTGTCCTGCGTCCCTTGTGTAGAAGGCGAGCGTGAAGACAACCGACGAATCGGCCTCGCTGCGCGAGTTGAAATGGTCGTTCCAGCGCCCCGTCCACAGGGCGGCGAACTTGGCGCCGGACTTCCGGCTGGCGCAGGCGAGCCGCACGATCTCGTCGTCGTCGAGGCGGACCTGGCCGTTGTTCGATGGAGGCGACACGGCCAGCGGCGCCGACCTAGGTTTGCCGAACACGAGTTCGTAGACCGCGTCGAGAGCCGGCTGGCATTCCGAAACGTCCAGGGGGCTGCCCGCTACAGGTTCGCCCGTGACCGTGAAGAACCGGTCGCGGTCGTACATTTCAACGGCGCCGTCGTCGTGGCCTGTCTTGCAGCGCGGCCCGGGCTTGCGGGCGCGGACGAAGATCTTCACACCCGTGCCCGACGGGCTGATCTCGGCGTAGCTGCCGAGCTGGTCGAGGATGCCCCGTGCCCACGGCTTGACTTCGCCGGTCGCGGCGTCGATGCAGTTGTCCAGATCGATGCCAGCGAAGGGATCGTCGGGCCCGAACACAAACCCGATGCCCTCCAGACCCGCGGTTTGGCATGCCGCGGCCGCCTGGTCGAACGTGCCCCAGGTCGTCGGGTCGGTGGACGACGCGTTTCCGCCCTTGGTCGGGCTGATCGGGCACTTCGTGGCCTTGCCGTCGCGCTCGACGTACGTCCAGCAGACCCACTGCGCGCGCTCGCGGAGGCATGCGGGCACGTTGACCGCGAGGCGCTCCACATCGAATGCGACCGCCGGCTCAGGCATGCACTAGTTCCTCCCCGTTATGTACGCCCTCCGTCGGCGCCCGCGCCCACCGGTTCAGGAAGGTGCGGCGGTGGATCACGTGGTTCTTGCGCGCGGCGTGGCGCAGGCCCCACTGGTCGCCGATCAGCACGCAGTACTTCGCCGCCCGCGTCACAGCCGTGTACAGCCAGTTGCGATCGGCGAAGAAGTGCGAGCGGTGACACAGGACCACCGTGCAGGGGAACTCGCTGCCCTGCGCCTTGTGCGCCGTCAGGGCGTACGCGAGCTGGACATTGCCGACCTGCTCGTCCTTGATGCGGCGCTGGCCGACGCCGTCGAATTCGATCCAGTAGCCCCCGTCGCGCCCCGGCTCGAAGCCGGCCACGCTCCCGATCGTGCCGTTCATCACGCCCAGGCCGTAGTCGTTGGCGGTCTGGATGACCTTGTCGCCGACGGCGAACTTGCGTCCGGGGTCGCCGTGCAGCAGGTGCTGCATCATCTGGTTGATCGCCTTCGTGCCCAGAACACCCAGGTGTGTGGGGGTGATGATCTGCACGTCGCGGATGGGGTCGACGCCGAGACGCTCCGGCAGCTTCTTCAGCACCATATCGCGCAGGTAGGCCTAGATCGGCAATGCCTCGTGAAACGCGTCGACCACGGTCCAGGCCGGATCGCTGACAGCGGTCGGCGCAACCACGCCCGCCAGGATCGCGGCCGTCTGCCCGTTATGTACGCCCGTTTCCGCCGAGTATGCTCGCTCGCGAGGTTCGACCCCGCGGCTACGATCGCTCAACTCCTGCTTGTCGCGAGCCGCGACGTTCAGTTAGACTGCTGTTGTCCGCAGTCCGTCGGAGGCGAACCAGTGGCGATCAAGCGACTGACGAAGGCACAGTTTGATTCGTTCAATCCAGCCCGAGGTCCGGCGATTGCCGCGATCGCGACTGAAAAGTCATGGTTTTCAGACGATGCGGGAAACGTGATTGGGGCCGTACTGCTTGATCACAGCGACCAGGACTGGAACTACGTCATTCTCGGCCGCGACGAGCGCGGAACCTTCCGGTGGATTGAGGGGGACTCGAGCTTCAAGACGCAAGCCGAGGCCGAACAGAAGCTCAATGCAGCAATGTCCAAGCTTGCCGAGTCGGGCGAAAAGACCTTCCCACAAGGCGACTAGCGCCGGCGCGGTCGAAGTCGCACGAGTCAGAGCCAGAAATCAGGTGGCCATCGCCACCGCGGCGGCCACTGTTCATCTGTAAGGCTGTTGCGCCAGTCTCCTTCAGGGTGGAGCAGAATGATCCACGAGACGTCAGCCGCTATCGCCACACGCGCAACAAATGCGAGGTCGACTAGGAAGCGAGCGTCGTCATCCGAGAGTCGCGCGTAGCGACGGACGCGACCAATCCAGCGCTGATCATCGGACTCTGGCCAAGGCTCGACTTCGTGGAGCAATCGGGCGAGATCACGGACGTGCTCGCGTAGCGATTGGCGGTGTACCGTCCCAACCATCGAGCGCAGCACGAATTCCCACGGCTCCGACTCCGACTGCTCCGGATCAGGGTTGAGGACCACTTTTCCGTTAGAACTTTCGTACATCCATTTCGTGTGGTTCTTGACCCGCGATGGGGGAACGAACGCGCTCCGCTTGAGCACGCTGCGGCTTTCGTCGTACGTGTCGAAGTCAGCGCGCGACCAGAACGCCGGCGATGCGTACCGCACAACGGCCCGTGCCTTAACGCGGTCCTCGAGCGCTATCAGGCGACGCTGTTGATGTCGAGTTATGGCGACTTCGAAGTACGGGGCACCAATGGTTCCGAAGTACTTTGCCCTCCAGTGGTCCTGATATACCGGCGTCTTGAACTGAACGAATAGGCTGGCGAACTTACCCGGGATCTGGTCGTGAAAGCCGGGTGGGAGGCTCGGCCACAATCCAGGTGACAGGGGCAACCGCTTTGGAACGTGGACTGACAGGATTCGCCAGATCGCGTGCGCCTTGCCTGGGTCGTACGCTGCGTCAATGCCGATGTACGCCTCTATGTTCTGAGTTGGAACGAACGGGCTGGCGCCGCCTCGAGCAAGCTCAATGTGCGCGGCTGCCTCGTACTGGCGCTCTGCAAACTGAGGGTGTTTCATTGCGATTCAGAATACGACGAACGACGGCTCGCGACTACGTCACCGGAGCCAATGCATAACACGCCGGTCGCAATTTCGATGCTCCGCGCCGGGTTATCCGCGCGCGACATAACCCGAGGCGACTCTGTTCGATGCGTCGGGCCGGGTTATGAGGCGCGCGACGGTCTCTCGCCCGGCTGGTTATGGACCGCGTTAACCCGCGGGTCGGAACCGCCGAGAGACTCAGAGACTCTCGCCCGTGGAGACCCCACGGCCGGCGGCGGCAGCCCCCGCGTGAGCGCGAATGGAGCGCCGGTTGAGACTCCGCGTGGCGCCGCCCGGTCGCTAAACCCTTGCGGAAACTGGGGATAGAATCGACACAGGTAGGCCCTCGCGGGCTGTCCCTGTCACACCACCGTGCGTACGG
>CAZKJT010000036.1:0-4378 GCA_964553225.1 uncultured Planctomycetales bacterium
AAGCGCCGCAAGCCTAGTATTACTAGGATGTTACGCGCTGGCGCAAAAGCCTCGTGAGGGAGCGGGGACGGAGAGTGACGCGACCATCGGATCGCCGTCCGCGCGACGCCGCGCTCGCCTCGAAAAAATGCTGCGGCCTGATCCGAGCCGCGACCGTGAGGGAGCGGGGACGGCATGGCACGCGCCCGCGGGCGCTTGCGCTGTCCGCGACGCGCCTCATTCGAACACGTCCGGCGGCAGCGCCGGGCCTGCCGCAGCGAGGCGGGATTCATCGCCACGACGGACGCGGCGCACGTGCGGAACGCTCGAACGACGCTCGGATTCGCGCCGCGCCGCCCGTATACTGCGCTGCATGCGTGTCATCGCGTTCATCAATCAGAAGGGCGGCGTCGGAAAGACCACCAGCGCCGTGCACTTCGCCGCCGCGCTGGCGCGAACGAACCGCAGCGTCCTGCTGATCGACCTCGACCCGCAGTCGCACGCATCCCTGCACCTGGGACTTCAAGCCGCCGACGACGAGCCTACGATCTACGACGTGCTGGCGCACAACGCGCCCCTGGCCGGCGCCGCCCGATACGCCGACGAACGCCTGGCCGTCGCGCCGTCGAACATCCACCTGGTCGGGGCCGAACTCGAACTGAGCGCGCTGGAGCGCCGCGAAGCGCGCCTGTCCGACGCCCTGCGCCCGCATGCCGAGAATTTCGAGTTCGCCGTGATCGACTGCTCGCCCTCGCTCGGCCTCTTGACCGTCAATGCGCTCACCGCTGCCGGCGAAGTCGTCATTCCGCTCCAGCCGCACTTTCTCGCACTGCAAGGGCTGGGACGCCTGCTCGATACGGTGTCGCTCGTACGCGAGCACCACAATCCTGCCTTGCGCGTCGCCGGCGTGCTCATGTGCATGTTCGATCGCGGCACGCGACTGGCGCAGGAAGTCGTCGAGGACGTGCGCGGTTTTCTCGCGGCGGCGCAGCCGCATCAGCCGTGGCACGGCGCCCGCGTGTTCGACGCCACCATCCGCCGCAATATCAAGCTGGCCGAGTGCCCGAGCTTCGGAAAGTCCGTCTTCGAATACGCGCCGTCCAGCCACGCAGCGGAGGACTACCTGGCGTTCTGCCAGGAATACCTGCGCACGGTCGGCTCGGACGTCGTCGCCGAGCGTAGCGCGCCCGCCGCGGAGCTTGCCGGAGATGGAAGCGAGACGGCGTCGCTCGATCCCGTGCCGCCATTGCAGACTGCCGGGCACGATCCGCACCAGCTCAGGGGTGTGCAGCACCCGTACGCCGGCGCGCGCCGCGCCGCGGCCGGAGATTGACGGCGTCGCACATGGCGGATCTCTCCACGCGCTGGCGGCACTGGGTTCGGCAGATGTTGCCGGCATACTGGATATTCCTCGCAACCATGACGCACCTGCCGAAGCCGACGCTGCCCGGACGCGTGCCGCAGGAGGACAAGCTGCTGCACCTGCTGGCGTTCGCGACGCTGGGCGCGCTGCTGTGGAAATTCGGGGAGACGCTCACGGAGCGCGTTTCGTCGATGTACGTCTGGAAATGCGCGGTTGTGCTGATCGCCTATGCCGCGATGGACGAATGGACGCAATCGCCCTTCGGCCGTGCGCCGTCCTGGCTCGATTTCAGCGCGAACGTGACGGGCGCGGCGATCGCGCTGGCGGCGCTCGAATGGCATCGCCGACGGGGCGAACGGTCGAAAGCGTCGGCGACCTGACGTCGGAGCGCCGCGTCGAGGGAAGCGGGTGACGGCGTGGATCGTGCGCCTGGGGGACGCGTACCGAGCGCTGCTGGCGCTCGCGTTCGGTGTCATTGGGCCGCGCGCCGCGTACGCGTTCTCGGGCACGTTGGCGCGGCTGCTGTACCGCCTCGCACCGCCGATTCGCCAACGAAGCGAAACGCAATGCGCCGCGGCGCTCGGCGGACGCGTGCCGGCGGCGCGAATCCGGCGCATCGCCGAAGCTTCGTTCGTGCACCGCGTGTGGAACCTGACCGACCTGCTGCTGGCGTCGCGCTGGCTGCGACGCGACGCGCTGGACCGGGTGGGCGGGCGGCTCCCGGCGGCGCTGCTGGATGAGATCCTTTCCGCGCAACGGCGCCGAAAGCCGATCATCCTGCTGACGGGCTACTTCGGACCGTACGACCTGCTGCCGCTGCTGCTGGGCTATAACGGCGTCGCCGCGGTGGCGGTGTATCGACGCCATATAAACGCGGCGTTCGACCGGTATCGAACGCGCGTTCGCGCGATGGGGGGCTGCGAGCTGGTGCCTGTCGAGGCGGCGTTGGACCGCCTGCCGCGCGAGCTGGAGGCCGGTCGCACGGTTGCGATCCTCAGCGATCATCATGACCCGCGCCGGGGCATGGACGCGACGTTCCTGGGGCTGCCGACGCGCGCGGCGCGCACGGTCGGACTGCTCGCCTGTCGGCACAATGCGGACGTGGTCGTCGCCGGCGTACGGCGCGTCCGCCGCTCGTTCCGCTTCGAGATTCTTGCCCTGGACACGATCCGGCCGGCCGACTGGGCCGACGCGGGCGATCCGGTTGTGCACGTCACCGAGCGCACGCTGCGCGGACTGGAGCGGTTGGTCCTCAGCGACCCTGAGCAGTACCTCTGGGCCTACGAGCGCTGGGGACGAGGCGCGATCCCCGCGCGAGACCCCGTCGCGCCGGCGTCCAATCGCGATCCGGGATCGGCGTCGGCGCCCCAGTAGTCGCCCATCGCCGCGGCGAAGCTACAATCCACCATCGGCCTATCGGGTTTGTGGCCGTGGTAAGACCGGGAAAGCGATGCTCTACCAGCTTCCGTTGCCGCCGCGCTATGCCGCCCTGTCCGACGACGAGCTGCGCGCCGGCATCGCGCGACTGAAGCGCGAGTTCGGGCGAAGGCTTGTCATCCTCGGGCACCACTACCAACAGGACGACGTGATCGCCTTCGCCGACTTCACCGGCGACAGCCTGAAGCTCAGCCTGCTGGCGGCGGAGCAGCGCGAGGCCGAGTTCATCGTGTTCTGCGGCGTGCATTTCATGGCCGAATCGGCCGACATCCTCACCAGCCCGCAGCAGACCGTGATTCTGCCGGACCTGTCGGCCGGTTGCAGCATGGCGGACATGGCGCACATCGACCAGGTCGAGGCGGCCTGGCCGGCGCTGGAGGAGGCGGCTGGCGCGCCCATCACGCCGATCACGTACGTGAACTCGTCCGCGGCGGTCAAGGCGTTCGTCGGGCGGCACGACGGCGCGTGCTGCACCAGCTCGAACGCGCGGACCGTTCTGGAGTGGGCGCTGCGCGGCGCGAAGCCCGATGCGCCGCGCGGGCACAAGGCGATGTTCCTGCCCGATCAGCACCTGGGGCGAAACACCGCGTACGCCCTGGGCTGGCCGCTGGAGTCCATGGTCGTGTATGACCCGCGCCAGCCGGACGGCGGCCTCACGACGCAGCAGATTCGCGACGCGCAGTTCTTCCTGTGGAAGGGACATTGCTCGGTTCATCAGCTTTTCAACGTCAAGCAGGTGCAAGCGCTCCGCTCGGCGGCGGAGCCGTGGAACGTCCTGGTGCACCCGGAATGCTCGTGGGAAGTCTGCCAGCGCGCCGACTACGTCGGCAGCACCGAGTCCATCCTGCGCACCGTCGCTGAAGCGCCGCCCGGTTCCTACTGGGCGATCGGCACCGAAGTGCACTTGGTGAACCGCATCGCCGCGGCCCATCCGGACAAGCACGTGCGGTCGCTCGCGGGCATTCAGTGTCTCTGTACAACGATGTATCGAATCGATCTGAAGCATTTGTACTGGGCGCTCGAGCGACTGTCGGCGGGCGACGTTGTCAACGCGATTCGCGTGGATGAGGACACGCGACGATGGTCGCGCGTCGCGCTGGACCGCATGCTCGAACTGCGCGCCCCGCAGGGCGGCGCCGCGCGCCTTTCGGCCGCCGCGCCCGTTCCCGTCGTATCGTGAGTTCGAGTCCGGACGTGGTGGAGGACGCCTTCCAATGACCGGCACGCTTGCACTGCTCGTGACCGCGATCCCCTGGGCGGGCGTCGGCCTGGCTCAGGTGTTCTGCTGAGGGCATCCGCTCTCGGCGCTCGGTCCGGGCGTCATCATGCTGGGAGTGCCGGCCTCGCTCGGGGCGTCGGTGCACGCCTTCCGCTCCGCCCCCGATCGCACCGCGGCGATCGTGGCGCTGGGCCATGCCGTGTTTCAGGCGCTCGCGCTGGCCGTCGTGCTGATTCTGTCTATGTTTTCGTGAGAAACGGGCGCTCGCCGTTCGCGCGGCGCTGGTGTAGCGCCTCATCAAAAACGCAACGTATCCGGAACCGAGCCGCGACCGTCAGAGGCTTTTGCGCCAGCGCGTAACATCCTAGTAATACTAGGCT
>CAZKJT010000037.1:0-1546 GCA_964553225.1 uncultured Planctomycetales bacterium
GATTTTTCGCACCGACAGCCGGGCGAGTTCCACTTTGTGAGCCGCTACGCGCGCAATGGTGATCGCATTTTCGAGCATCGAGGCGACGCCGACGGGTGGGTCTCGTATGACGCGAGCGGCCGGCCGAACAGCAGACTTCCGCTCCTCTACTTGCGCACGTCCGATTCGATTTGGAGGCGGCTCGGAGGAAACGTAGGCAGCCACGTTTGGAAGTTTCCCGCCGAGGAAGCGCCAGAAGATTCGGCGCCAGCACCTGACGAGGCGAGTTCGCCCGACATCCGGCTGCTGGGCCTGTGCGGCGTGCCGGACACGGAGTTCGACGCCGGCTGGGAGGTGTTCGCGAAACTGGACCCCGGCAGCTCGCCCGACGGCGAGCCGCTGCTTGTCTGGCAGGAGACGGTGCGCGGTGATCGCGTGGAAGTGACGGCGACGAACCACGTGGAAGGTCTGGTGTCCACCTGGTCGCTCGTGCCCGCGAAGGACTGGAACCCCGAGCGAATCGTTCACCAAACGCCGCACGGATCAGAATACATCTTCGAATGCGAATTGCAGCCTTTCGAAGGCGGGTGGTTCCCGCGCCGCGCGGACCTGTTCGTCAACGGCGAGCTGTACACAACGATCACCGTACAGGACGCGGCGTTCAACCGGCCGGACGACCCGGAGCACTTCATGCCGGCCGACATCGGCATCGAGCCGGGCTTCAACATCTCCGGACAGAACTTCCGCGAGCCGCCGGGCGAAGTGTGGGTCTGGGACGGCGAGACGCTGGTGCTCCAGAGCGAGTGGTTCGACATGCTGCATCGCGGGCTGCGCCAGCGCGGGCCGACGCTCGAAGCACGGGGGCGCGGCGAGCTGAATCCGTATTACACCGAAGAGCAGATTCGCGCGCATCACGCGCTGTTTCATCCGCAAGCGCCGGCGGATGCAGCGGCCACCGGGTCGATGATGGAGGGCAGGACGGCGCAGTCGAAGCCGGCCGGCGATGCGACGATTTCCGAGTGGGAACGGTACGTCCTCACGTTCATCGAGCGCTATCGACTGGACGAGGATCAGCGCGCTCGTGCGATGGAGATTCTCGCGCGTTGCCAGGCGTTGGCGCAGCGCTATCTCGATCGCCACGCGGTGAAAATCGCGGAAGCGGAGCGGCGCGTGCTGGCCCACGCGGAGGGGGAGCGGCGCGCCTCGGTGAATGCCGGAGGCGCGTCAGGCGATCGCACCGTGCACGACGCAGCCGGCGACGCACGCGCGGCGGCGTGCGATACGCTCAGTCGGCTGATGCGGCCGATTGACGACATCTTCGACAAAGAACTCAAGCCGCGGATCGAGCAACTCCCCACGCCGCAGCAGCGCGCCCGGACAGACGGTGCGGCGGCCACGCGGCCGGCAGCTCCGTAGTGTAGCGCCTCGGAGAAGCTGCGACTCTCAGAGCCGCGACAGTGAGGGAGCGAGGCTGCGCGACACGTTGCCGCGTGCTATTCCCCGCTCCCTCACAGTCGCGGCTCGGTTCCGGATTCGCAGCGTCTTCAATGAGGCACTACGGAAGCGC